>JFHF01000167.1 GCA_000648925.1 Caballeronia jiangsuensis | reverse complement strand
GTGCTGGACGATCATTCGCGCTACAACGTGGTGCTGCACGCGTGCGGCGCCACCGATGGCAACACCGTGCGCGCCCAGTTGGAGCGCGCCTTCGCCTGCTACGGCCTGCCCGCCCAGATCAACACTGACAACGGCGCGCCCTGGGGCTCACCGGGCAAGCCCGGTCAGCTCTCGGAGCTGGCCATCTGGCTGATTCGTCTGGGCATTCGTGTCACCTACAGCCGTCCCTATCACCCGCAGACCAACGGCAAGGACGAACGCTTTCACCGCTCGCTGAAAGCCGAAGTGCTCAACGAGCGCAGCTTCACCACCCGGGCTCAGGTACAGAGCGAATTTGATCTCTGGCGCGAGATTTACAACCACCAGCGCCCGCATCAGGGCATCGGCATGGCCACGCCGATAACGCGCTATCGCAGCAGCCCGCGCGCGATGCCCAGCACGCTGGCGCCGATCGAGTACGGTCCCGGTGACGAAGTGTTGCGCGTGGGCTGGAACGGCAAGATAACGTTTCGAGGCCA
>JFHF01000166.1 GCA_000648925.1 Caballeronia jiangsuensis | reverse complement strand
CACAAGATCAGCCGGCGCCTGAAGGATCAAGGCCTGCAAGGCGTGCCTTCGCACAGCACGGTCAATGCCATTTTGCAGCGCCATGGATGCATCGGCGAGAAAGCGTCGGAGGCGGCCACCGCCTGGACCCGTTTCGAGCGCGCCGAGCCTAACGAGCTATGGCAAATCGATTTCAAGGGCCACTTCGGCATGCTCGATCAAAGGCGCTGCCACCCGCTCACCGTGATCGACGATCATTCGCGCTTTAACCTCGTGCTGCAGGCGTGCTGCAGCCAGGACACCGAGACCGTGTACACGCACCTGCGAAACGCTTTCGCCTGTTACGGGCTGCCGCAACAGATCAACGCCGATAACGGCGCGCCGTGGGGCACGCCAAGCAAGCCTGGCGAATTGACCGAGTTGGCCATCCGATGCATTCGGCTGGGTATTCGTATGAGCCATAGCCGTCCCTATCACCCGCAGACCAACGGCAAGGACGAGCGCTTTCATCGCTCGCTCAAGGCCGAGGTGCTGAACCACCGCAG
>JFHF01000165.1 GCA_000648925.1 Caballeronia jiangsuensis | reverse complement strand
AAAGACCGGATACAAGTGGATCAGACGCTTCGAGCAAGGCGACACCGCTTTGGCCGATCAGTGCCGACGGCCCCTGCATAGCCCCTCGCGTGCCGCTGCCGAAGTGGAGGCGCGCGTGGTCGAACTGCGTCAAGCGCATCCCGCCTGGGGGGCGGCCAAGCTTGCCCGGCGCCTGAGCGATCTGGGTTGCGCTCAGACCCCTTCGCCGAGCACCGTGACGCGTATCCTGCATCGGCAAGGCTTGATCACCGCTGAGAGCAGCACGGAGGCCTTGCGCTGGCAGCGCTTCGAACACGAGCATCCCAACGATCTGTGGCAGATGGATTTCAAGGGCTATATCGAACTCGACAGTGGACGACGCTGCTTGCCGTTCACAGTACTGGACGATCACTCGCGCTTCGATCTGGCGCTCGATGCGTGTGGCAGCACGCCTACGCGAGTCGTGCGTGAGCACTTGCGCGAGGTGTTTCGCCGTTACGGGTTGCCGCTGCGCATCAATGCGGACAACGGTCCGCCATGGGGCAGCCCTGCGCGACCCGGG
>JFHF01000164.1 GCA_000648925.1 Caballeronia jiangsuensis | reverse complement strand
GTGGTACAGCAAGTATGACTCCCTGCCGCGCGGAGCCGATGAAGACCAACTCGCAAGAGCGTTGCCGAGTCTCGCGCCGTTATGCGACAGGCACTCAACAGATTCGGCGCTGCGATAGAAGCGGGCGACAACGAGGCGGTCGGCCGCATTGCTTTCCAGGATATGCCGACGTCGTACACCCGTTGTATTGAAGCCTTCGAAAAGCTGCAGGATTTCCAGATTGCCGATGCGAAGCGTCAGACGGCCGAGAGCGACGCCCGCGTGAAAGGGCTGCGCACCCTTGGGGTGTTGGCCTTGCTCGTTGGCGTAGCTACCGCAGCGCTCGGCTGGTTCTTCTTGCGCCGGGCCATCATGACGCCACTTGCCGAAGCGCTGAAGCACTTCGAGCACATATCGGACGGAGACCTGACCCACGAGGTGTCGATTAAGACGCACAACGAGATGGGCCAATTGCTTGCCGGCGTCGCCGCCATGAAAGATAAATTGGCCGCCACTGTCAGCACCGTTCGGCTGAGCAGTGAGGCGATTGCCAGCGCTAGCAAGCAGATTGCTGCTGGCAACACGGACCTGTCATCGCGCACAGAGGAGCAAGCCGCTTCTCTTCAAGAAACGGCCGCGAGCATGGAA
>JFHF01000163.1 GCA_000648925.1 Caballeronia jiangsuensis | reverse complement strand
ACGGTATGCGTGCTCGCCGATGCATTCTCCTTTGAGCGTACGGAAGAAGCGCTCTACCACCGCGTTGTCCCAACAGTTTCCTCTGCGGCTCATGCTCTGCACGATCTGGTGCTGCCTAAGGAACTGCTGAAACGTCAGACTCGCATAATTGCTTCCCTGGTCCGAGTGAAACATCAACCCCGCTTCGGTATGCCGCGTATCAAGTGCGACTTGTAACGCGCGAATCACCAGGAACGTGTCACAGGAACCCGAGGTCGCCCAGCCGACCACACGCCGGGAATACAGATCGAGCACCACCGCCAGATACATCCAGCCCTGCTGCGTCCAGATATACGTCACATCGCCTGCCCAGAACCGGTTCGGAACCGTCACGGCGAAGGCCCGATCGAGCCGGTTCTCGGCAATCGCCGATGCTTGCTCGCGCTTCACATAACGATGCGTGCGACGTACTCGCGCCTGCACGCCGCCTTCGCGCATGAGTCGACGCGCACGCTCGCGCCCCACCGCATGGCCACGACGATTCAGTTCCTGCGACATGCGTCGACTGCCGTAGCTTTGCCGCATCTGCGCATGAATCGCCTGCACCTCGCGCACCAACTCCATACGCGCCGGGCACGCCTTGCACTGCCGCGCCTTCCAGGCGTAGTAACTGCT
>JFHF01000162.1 GCA_000648925.1 Caballeronia jiangsuensis | reverse complement strand
ATCGAGTTCACGAGTGCGCTTGCCGACATTCCGATGGACCAGGTCGTAGGCAGGCCGGCGACGTTTTCCATTGAGCCTGTCGATCCGGCTCAAGGTTATCTCGAACAAATGTTCGGGTCGCGATGGAAAGACTTCAGCAAGATGCCGTTGAAGTATTCGACGCACGGGATTATTCAGCGCTTCGAGAACCTTGGTTCATCGGCCGATGAGACGCGCTATTGCGTCACGCTTGTTCCGAAAATAGCTGACCTCGCAAGAGCGCGGAAAAGCAGGCTGTTTCAAAAGCAATCCGTTGTCGAAATCATCACGGATACGTTGCGCCATTACGGCTATCGCCTGGGCGTCGATTTCGATTTCGAGAGTCTGCGCGGCAAATACAAGCGGTTCGAGTACGTTACTCAGTTTCACGAGACCACGTTTGCCTTTATTCAGCGGCTCTGCGCCGAAGCGGGTATCTGGTTCCGTTTCGAGCAGAAGCACGATCGCACCGTCATCATTTTCGGTGACGATCTGGATGCTTACGCTCGCAAGCAACGGGTCTTGCCGCTGCGGTCACATTCCGGCCTGGAGAGCGCAGGCGCGGAGTCCGTTCGGTCTTTGAGGACCATCACACAGCGCGTGCCCGAGGCGATTCAGTTGAACGACTACAACCATCGTCAGGCGGATGTGTCG
>JFHF01000161.1 GCA_000648925.1 Caballeronia jiangsuensis | reverse complement strand
TGCGCTCCAGGCCGGATGCTGGCTTCGCACCTCGAGCACCCGCGTTTCGAGTTCGTCGCAGGTTCGATTCGGGCTGCTGTGCGGGCGTCTGGAGAGATCGCCCAGCGCCTCGCGGCCCCCGGCCTGATAGCGGTCGACCCACTTGTATCCGGTCTGCCGGCTGATGCCAAAGCGTTGGCACAGCTCGCTGAAAGCAATCTCTTGTTGCATGGCCAGGGTCACGAATTCAAGGCGAAGTTGCATGGTGTCCTGCGGGTTCCAAGGCATGGTCGGGTCCAGGCATCGAGATGCCTGAAAGTGTCAACCATGTCCCCGCGGATCTGTCAGCTATGTCCCCGGTCTATACACTGCTGCAAAGAAAGTAACCAAAGAAAGCAGCTTCTCAGCGCCCGCGGTCACACGCACGTTGGTCATGCTTGCCAGCCGCCAATGGCACTCGCCTAAGTGTCGCCCCCAAAGGCCCAATCGGGCTTGGCTCGCGCACGGTCTGCCGCCCGAGACGATTCAGCGCGCTGGTTCAGCACGAAAGAGCTTCGGCACAGCGCTACGCGCTGCCGTTGGGTCTGCGAGGGAAACCGTCGAGAAGAAGTCTGTGCAGACCCGATTGACCCATCGGCCGCGTAGCGGGCCGGAGCTATTTGGTGCTGAACCAGTGACGCGAGCGGCGCGAGGTGTCAGATCGTGCGCGGTCCAAGCCCCGCGAGACCTTCGAGGGCACTCGCTACAGCCGGGCCATTCAGCCAATCGCCTGTGCCGCGGCCGGTG
>JFHF01000160.1 GCA_000648925.1 Caballeronia jiangsuensis | reverse complement strand
CGACGCCAGCCAACGTTCGGCTTCGACCTGCGGAATGATTGTGCGCCGCCCGAATTTTCTGGCTGACAACCGACCAGCCTTCATCTCGGCATAAGCTGCCGTACGGCCTATGCCAGCCCACTGGCAAAAATCGTTTACCGAAAGAACACCCTTCCCGGTTTGCGCTGCATCGCGTTGATCCATGTTGCATCTCTCTGCACGTTGGTTGGTCGTGCCGAGATATAGTGAAATTCGCACGCGTTCGTAACGGGTGTTGGGCGTCATCGACGTGCAATTGTTTGCCGATGCGGCGGGAAGCGATTCTGTGAAATTCTTTTGAAATCGCAGACACTTCGCTATCTCAGCGTCGTGAGGGTGTGAGGGTGCGTGCCGTTCCGTTGGTTGGCCTATCGTACCGACCTTAGATTGCGGCGGGCTCGATCGGGTGCCGCTTCACAGTCACAGACTCGGGCATCCGCAGGAGGGGAGGGGTGCATGGCTGGCGATTGACGATCCACTAGAAAGACTCTGGAAAGAGGTCATTTATCAGCATTGCCCCTAACTCTAACTGCTCCCGCATCATTCCGACACTGTAGATATGCTGAAAGCTCGGGTGAGACACGTCATTGCGAAGCATTCTCGCAGCTTGCCATTGGCTTTCTGCCTGAGGTGAAATCGTACCTTGCTTCAGGAGCCAGATTATCGCGTTTACGAATGCCTTGGTTGAGCCAAGCGGCGCGTTTAACTGAGTACATTTCGCGCGAACCGCTGTTTCAAGTACTCGTAGAATCTGGTCGC
>JFHF01000159.1 GCA_000648925.1 Caballeronia jiangsuensis | reverse complement strand
GCACACCAGGATTGCGCCGTCCATCTGCGCTGCGCCCGTGATCATGTTCTTCACATAGTCAGCGTGGCCCGGGCAGTCGACGTGTGCGTAGTGGCGGTTAGCCGTTTCGTACTCGACGTGCGCGGTGTTGATCGTGATACCACGCGCCTTTTCTTCCGGCGCTGCGTCGATCTGGTCGTACGCCTTGGCTTCGCCGCCGAACTTCTGCGTGAGAACCGTCGTGATCGCTGCCGTCAGCGTGGTCTTGCCGTGGTCAACGTGACCGATCGTGCCCACGTTCACGTGCGGCTTGGTCCGCTCGAATTTACCTTTGGCCATTTTCGACTCCTAACAGGATTTTCGCACCTTGCGCCGCGCGCAACTTACTAGACTGATACAACTGGTGCCCATGGGCAGGATCGAACTGCCGACCTCTCCCTTACCAAGGGAGTGCTCTACCACTGAGCCACATGGGCACTACAAAACAGGTACTGGAGCGGGTGAAGGGAATCGAACCCTCGTCATAAGCTTGGAAGGCTTCTGCTCTACCATTGAGCTACACCCGCGAGGGCTGGACTCCCTTACCGCTTGAATTCTGGTGGAGGAGGTTGGATTCGAACCAACGTAGGCGTAAGCCAACAGATTTACAGTCTGCCCCCTTTAGCCACTCGGGCACCCCTCCGCAGAGAACTATCGATTATGGGGTAACAACACGCCATTGTCAAGCGTTTCTTACGCCCCGAAACGTTCGATACTCTCACCTATAGGTGACGACACAAACGCAAAAACCCCACCTTTGTGGGGTGGGGTTTTGTTTTTA
>JFHF01000158.1 GCA_000648925.1 Caballeronia jiangsuensis | reverse complement strand
TCGGCCGCTGACGGCCCGATGCCGCAAACGCGCGAGCACATCCTGCTGGCCCGTCAGGTTGGCGTGCCGTACATCATCGTGTTCCTGAACAAGTGCGACATGGTGGACGACGCCGAACTGCTCGAGCTCGTCGAAATGGAGGTGCGTGAGCTTCTGTCGAAGTACGACTTCCCGGGCGACGATACCCCGATCATCAAGGGTTCGGCCAAGCTGGCGCTGGAAGGCGACACGGGCGAGCTGGGCGAAGTGGCGATCATGAACCTGGCTGACGCACTGGACACGTACATCCCGACGCCGGAGCGCGCAGTGGACGGTTCGTTCCTGATGCCGGTGGAAGACGTGTTCTCGATCTCGGGTCGTGGCACGGTGGTGACGGGTCGTATCGAGCGCGGCGTAGTGAAGGTCGGCGAGGAAATCGAAATCGTCGGTATCAAGCCGACGGTGAAGACGACCTGCACGGGCGTGGAAATGTTCCGCAAGCTGCTCGACCAAGGTCAAGCGGGCGACAACGTCGGTATCCTGCTGCGCGGCACGAAGCGTGAAGACGTGGAGCGCGGCCAAGTACTGTCGAAGCCGGGTTCGATCACGCCGCACACGCACTTCACGGCTGAAGTGTACGTGCTGAGCAAGGACGAAGGCGGCCGTCACACGCCGTTCTTCAACAACTACCGTCCGCAGTTCTACTTCCGTACGACGGACGTGACGGGCTCGATCGAGCTGCCGAAGGACAAGGAAATGGTGATGCCGGGCGACAACGTGTCGATCACGGTGAAGCTGATCGCTCCGATCGCCATGGAAGAAGGTCTGCGCTTCGCAATTCGCGAAGG
>JFHF01000157.1 GCA_000648925.1 Caballeronia jiangsuensis | reverse complement strand
CTTTCAGTACCTGGAACGTCGTCTCGTCGCAGTAGATCAGTTCGGCATCGAGCAACGCATCGCGCATGAGGTTGATCACGGGCTGGGTCGCGAGGCCAACGCGAACCATGCTGGCGGCGATCGTGTTCGATGAGATGTCTCCGCCGAAGCGACACAGCAAACCGGCCTGGCGATAGAGCGGCATGCCGAACTGATATTTGCCGGTGGCGATCCATGCGAGCGCTGCTTCGCTCAACAGTCCGCGCGCGATGATGCGCGGCGGCGCTGGAGTGACCTTGATGCCGAGATCGCAGCACGGGCACGCATATTTAACGCGCTGGTGTTGGATCACTCGAAGCTGCTCGGGGATCACATCGAGCTGCTCGCTGATCTCCGCGCCGATCTCAACGAGCGCTTGCCCATCGTTCGTGCAAAAGCGTTCGGCTTCGGGCAATTCGTGCCGCACGACCTCGCGCGGCAGATTGGGATCAAGCGGCTTGCGGTGACCGCGCTTCTTGCGCTTGTGCGCGCCAACCGTCGTCTCTGGCGTGTCTTCTTGGGCAGGCGCGCTGTTCGCGCCGAGCACCTCGGCTTCGTTGAACAAGCCAAGTTGATCAGAATCTCGTGCCTCGCTCTTGGCGCCGAACAGTTCGCGACGGTAGGCTCGGAGTCGCTCCTCAGCAAGATCGCGCTCTGCCGTCATAAGCCGCAAGGCGCCGCGTAAGGCCTCCTGTTCTTCTCGCAATGCACGAGCAGCATCGCGCTCGGCGAGCAACGCCTTCAATTCCTCGGCGGTGATCGTGACATTGATCGGCATGGCGGGTTAGACCAGCGCACGGCCTCACTGTTCAGCTCACGC
>JFHF01000156.1 GCA_000648925.1 Caballeronia jiangsuensis | reverse complement strand
TGCTCGCGCAGACGGTAAGAAGAGCCCTCAATCTGCACCACGATCGCGTGATGCAGCAACCTGTCGAGCAGGGCTGCTGCAACGACACTGTCGCCGAATACCTCGCCCCACTCACCGAAGCTGCGATTGGAAGTCAAGATAATCGCGCACCGCTCATAGCAGGCGTTGATCAGTTGGAAGAACAGGTTGCCGCCGTTTGAGCCGATGGGGAGATATCCGATCTCGTCGACAATAAGCAGGCTGTTGCGCGCGAGGAAGCGCACGCGTTGCGGCAGATTGCCTTCGCGCTCGGCCTTCGCCATCGAGCTGACGATTTCGGCGAGCGAGCCGAAGTACACGCTCTTGCCGGCGCGGACCGCTTCGACACCCAACGCGATGGAAAGGTGTGATTTACCGGTTCCAGGCGGCCCGAGGAAATGAACCGCCTGTCGCCGCTCGATGAAATCCAGTTGCGCCAGCGTCATGATCCGATCACGATCGAGGCTCGGCTGGAAACTGAAGTCATATCCGGCGAGCGTCTTGATTGTGCCCAATCTTGCTGTCTGTAGTGCCATCCGAATACGCCGTGTCTCGCGCGTAGTGAATTCCTCGCCCAGCAGCGTCTCGAGCACTTCCAGCATTGAGCTGTCGCCCTGCTCAAAGCGCTTCAGAGTGGCATCTAGAGCTTCGAGAGCGCGTGGCATGCGCAAGCCAACGAGGTAACGCTGTATCCGCTCGACAGTCGAGCTTGGAACGCTGTTCATGCATGCCTCCCAACGTCAGCTAGGCGCTTTGCGACCTGATCATAGAACGATAGGGGCCGGCGTGCGACGCCTGCATTTGAAGGCGGCAGCGCGCGTCCGGTTTGCGGCTTGCGCTTACCGGAGCGCCTGTGGCCAGGCAGCAGTGACGTTCGTCGTCGGCCTTCCAGCACGGGGTGCACTGCCAGCAGTTCGCCCTGCTCGTAAATCCGGATTTCGTGAGCCAGACTGTGAACTTCGAGGG
>JFHF01000155.1 GCA_000648925.1 Caballeronia jiangsuensis | reverse complement strand
CGGTTTCAAGATTGAAGCGCAACAGCGGATTTAATGTTTAGAGCCATGAGGTTGAGCTGCGGAAGCGAGTGTGGCGGCGAAGACCTCGAGTGGCGAATGAAAGGCGTGAGTGGCGCGAGGCCTGCTGTTCAGACTGTCGGCAATGGCGTCAAGTTCGTCCTGACTGTAGACCGAAAGGTCGGTGCCTTTGGGCAGATACTGGCGCAGCAGTCCGTTGGTGTTTTCACAAGTTCCGCGTTGCCATGGGCTGTGCGGGTCGCAGAAGTACACCTTCACACCTGTGGCGGCGCTGAGCTCTGCATGTCGCGACATTTCCTTGCCTTGGTCGTAGGTGAAGCTCTGCCGTAATGGCTCGGCAATCGAATTGAGTTTGGTAGAGAAGCCTGCCAGCGCGGAAGCAGCCGTGGCATCTTCCATCTTTGCCAGCAGCACTAGGCGGCTGGTCCGTTCCACCAGCACTCCGACTGAAGACGCATTGTTGGCGCCCTTGATGAAGTCGCCCTCCCAATGTCCGGGAAGCAGTCGGTCCTCGATTTCAGGCGGCCGCACATGAATGCTGACCATGTCGGGAATCTGCCCGCGTCGGTCTGTACCCCGTGTGCGCGGCATGCGCGTGCTGTGGCCGTGGCGCAGGCAGGCGATGAGCTGACGGCGCAGTTCGCCGCGCGGCTGGGCGTAGATGGCCGTATAGATAGTTTCGTGGGACACGTGCTGGGTCGGGTCGGTCGGATACATGCGCTTGAGTGTGCCCGATATCTGCTGAGGTGACCATTTCCACTCAAGCAGGGTAAGAACGATGCGCCAGCACACACTCTGCGGGGAGAGCTTTGTGGGACGACGACCCGCACTGCGACGCGCGGCGCTGAGCGCTTCTGCAGGTACGGATGCGTAGCCAGCGGGAGAACCATTTCGCCTCAGTTCACGGCTGACGGTGGCTGGCGAGCGGCCGAGTATCCGGGCCATGGCCCGGATACTCGAACCCTGCAAATGCAGGCTTGCAATGGTCAGGCGCTCTTCGGGTTGAAGCTGTTGATACTGAGTTGTTTCGTGCATCGCAACACCTTATACGAAACAGGTGTTGCACTTCACATTTGAGGCCGCC
>JFHF01000154.1 GCA_000648925.1 Caballeronia jiangsuensis | reverse complement strand
GTCAGCGTCGGATAGATACTCCTCATTTTCGTCGAAGTAAATTTCCCCAGTTTTTGTTTGGCGCCGCCGCGTAAGCGGTGGCGCCCCGTCGATCACCGACCATATAGGCCTTCGCATTCGTCGGGGAGCTACCGGTGGTCGAGCTGGGAGAGGTTATGACGATTCTGGAATTGCATCGGCAGGGGCTGAGCATCTCGGCTATCGCCGTTCGACTAAATATGGATCGCAAGACCGTTCGCAAATACATTAAGAATGGTGTGCAGGCGCCTCGTTATGGTCCGCGTGCGCCGCGTCCTTGTGTCGTCGATTCGTTTGTCCATTACGTGACCGAGCGTGTGCGTGAGTATCCCGAGCTGAGCATTGAACGACTTCTTCGGGAGGTTCAGGCGATGGGCTACGTCGGCGGTCGCACAGCATTGGGTGATTTGGTCCGAGAAGTTCGTCCGCCCAAGCAGCGTGGCTTCGAGGTGCGCTTCGAGACGCCGGCTGGAGCTCAAGCTCAAGTGGACTTTGCTCACTTCAATGTCGAATTTGATGACGTCCCTGGACAGCGGCGCTCGATCTGGTTGTTCTCGCTCGTGCTTGGACACAGCCGTTATTTGTGGGGCCGCTTCGTTGAGCACCAAGACCTTCAAACGGTTTTGCGCTGTCACATGGAGGCGTTTGAGCACATCGGCGGTGTTCCTCGAGAGGTGCTTTACGACCGCATGAAGGCGGCTGTGCTGGGCGAAGTCGAGAAGCACATCGTCTACAACGCAAAGCTCGTCGCATTCGCGCAGCACTATGGCTTTGCTCCGCGCGCATGCAAGGCATATCGCGCAAAGACTAAGGGGAAGGTCGAACGCCCATTTCGATACATCCGTCAGGACTTCTTCCTCGCTCGACGATTTCAGAATCTTGCCGACATGAATCGCCAGTTGCGTGAGTGGCTTGACTCAGTAGCCAATGTTCGTGTGCATGGCACGACGCACCGAGTTGTCGCGGAGCATTTTCTTGAGGAGCGCCCGACGTTGCAAGCGCTTCCCGCCGGTTTGTTCAATGGCGTGATCCGACTCGAGCGGCGTGTGAGTCACGAAGGACTCGTCTCAGTAGGCGGAAACTACTATAGCGTGCCCGACCGAACGCGCAAACGCG
>JFHF01000153.1 GCA_000648925.1 Caballeronia jiangsuensis | reverse complement strand
AAACCAACGTCGCTCCCGTGACGCAAGTCGATGCCTCGCAACACACCGACGTCGACGTGAAGAACATCACCAAGTCGCTCTCGTCGATCGGCAGCCTGCTCGGCGGCGTCGCGGTCTGATCACTCATCTAATCCCAAACCATACACTCATCCGGAGAACCATCATGTTGAAGATCGACAACCTCGCAGTGAGCAAAGAACTCGGCCGCGCTGAAATGGGCGCTATCGTCGGCGGTGCAAGCATCTTCCAGAACAACGGCATCAACGCCAATTCGATCAGCGGCTTCGCCTTCGCCAGCCCGCAAACCAACGTCGCTCCCGTGACGCAAGTCGATGCATCGACGCACACGAACGTCGATCTGACCAACGTCACGAAGTCGCTGTCGTCGGTCGGCAGCCTGCTCGAAGGCGTGAAGGTGTAAGACAGATCGCTTCATTCAAGGGAGAAGGAACTGTTTCCTTCTCCCTTTTTCTCGTTTCTTCTCCCCTGCGACGCTCTACACGAGTGTCCGCATCGAATTGAAAATAATTCGGCTTCCGAATTATCATCCCGCGCCGTCGATCCGTAAGAAAGCAAGCTCACGCTCGCATTAGGTCGCTCTACGCGCCGCGGTTCGGCGTTCTTCCGTCCTCTCTATAGCGCCTGTTCGCCTAACACAGACAGATCACGCTCATCTGTTTTTCCACGGCCGACAGCTAGTCCGGAGACGTCGGCTCAAAATCGCCCAACCAACTGCATCGACAAATTATTTTTACATTCAAAATCAATTAGTTAGCGCGACTCAACCGATCTCCGAGCCTCGCCTGGCACAGCCCTCGCATATGTAGCTGCGAGCGCAACGATTAATGCTCAACCAACCCACCCAGTCCAGGAGAACCATCATGTTGAAGATCGAAAACCTCGCAGTCAGCAAAGAACTCGGCCGCGCTGAAATGGGCGCCATCGTCGGCGGCGCAAGCATCTTCCAGAACAACGGCATCAACGCCAACTCCATCAGCGGCTTCGCCTTCGCCAGCCCGCAGACCAACGTCGCTCCCGTGACGCAAGTCGATGCGTCGCAACACACCGACGTCGACGTGAAGAACATCACCAAGTCGCTCTCGTCGATCGGCAGCCTGCTCGGCGGCGTCGCGGTCTGATAGCC
>JFHF01000152.1 GCA_000648925.1 Caballeronia jiangsuensis | reverse complement strand
GCTAGACGTTTTAGGGCGCTGGTTCAGCACAAAAGAGCTTCGGCACAGCGCTACGCGCTGCCGTCGGGTATGCGAGGGAAACCGTCGAAGAAGAAGTCTGTGCAGACCCGATTGACCCATCGGCCGCGTAGCGGGCCGGAGCTATTTGGTGCTGAACCAGTTTGTTCTGTGGTGCGGTGAGTCGGGCCGTGCGCGGTCCAAGTCTTTGTCTGCTTGCGGGGGCACTCGCTACTGCCGGGCCATTAGGCCAATCGTCTGTGCCGCGGCCGGTGTGAAGTGCTTAGGCTGGGGATAGCTGTTTCTTTGGTTACTTTCTTTGCAGCAGTGTATAGACCGGGGACATAGCTGACAGATCCGCGGGGACATGGTTGACACTTTCGGGCATCTCGATGCCTGGACCCGACCATGCCTTGGAACCCGCAGGACACCATGCAACTTCGCCTTGAATTCGTGACCCTGGCCATGCAACAAGAGATTGCTTTCAGCGAGCTGTGCCGACGCTTTGGCATCAGCCGGCAGACCGGATACAAGTGGGTCGACCGCTATCGGGCCGGGGGCCGCGAGGCGCTGGGCGATCTCTCCAGACGCCCGCACAGCAGCCCGAATCGAACCTGCGACGAACTCGAAACGCGGGTGCTCGAGGTGCGAAGCCAGCATCCGGCCTGGAGCGCGCACAGGATCAGCCGGCGCCTGAAGGATCAAGGCCTGCAAGGCGTGCCTTCGCACAGCACGGTCAATGCCATTTTGCAGCGCCATGGATGCATCGGCGAGAAGGCGTCGGAGGCGGCCACCGCCTGGACCCGCTTCGAGCGCGCCGAGCCTAACGAGCTATGGCAAATCGATTTCAAGGGCCACTTCGGCATGCTCGATCAAAGGCGCTGCCACCCGCTCACCGTGATCGACGATCATTCGCGCTTTAACCTCGTGCTGCAGGCGTGCTGCAGCCAGGACACCGAGACGGTGTACACGCACCTGCGAAACGCTTTCGCCTGTTACGGGCTGCCGCAACAGATCAACGCCGATAACGGCGCGCCGTGGGGCACGCCAAGCAAGCCTGGCGAATTGACCGAGTTGGCCATCCGATGCATTCGGCTGGGTATTCGTATGAGCCATAGCCGTCCCTATCACCCGCAGACCAACGGCAAGGACGAGCGCTTTCATCGCTCGCTCAAGGCCGAGGTGCTGAACCACCGCAG
>JFHF01000151.1 GCA_000648925.1 Caballeronia jiangsuensis | reverse complement strand
AAGGAAACTCTGCGTAACTCCGGCGTTCAATGTCCGTTAGGAATGCTACTATATTGGTGACGACCTGGAGGCATCAATGACACAGCTTCATCTCGGCTTGAACCTGTCAACCAAGCGCACGCGCAAGCGGGAGTTTTTAGACGAGATGAAACGAGTGGTGCCGTGGACGCGGCTAATTGAGTTGATCGAGCCGCATTATCCAAAGGGGAAGACTGGCCGTCCGCCATTTCCGGTTGCGACGATGTTGCATATTCACTTCATTCAGCAATGGTTCAGTCTGTCGGATCCAGCGATGGAAGAGGCCCTCTATGATGTGCCGCTTTATCGCGAATTCGCGGGTCTCGACGGTGCAATGACCCGTCTTCCGGATGAAACGACCATCCTGCGGTTTAGGCACCTGCTCGAAGCCCATGGGATCGCGGCGCAAATCCTGGCGGTGGTCAATGAGATATTGAGCGGCAAGGGACTGATGCTCAAGGCGGGATCGGCTGTCGACGCCACCTTGATTGCGGCGCCCAGTTCGACCAAGAACGGCTCGGGCACACGCGATCCCGAGATGCAGTCGACTCAGAAAGGCCGCAACTGGTATTTCGGCATGAAAGCGCACGTGGGCGTGGACGCAGAGTCAGGCTTGGTTCATACGGTCATAGGCACGGCAGCTAACGTGCACGACATCAACATGGCACATGCATTGTTGCACGGAGAGGAGACAAATGTTTATGCCGACGCCGGTTACCAAGGCATCGAAAAGCGTGAGCAAGCGGGCTCGACTCGATGGCACGTCGCGATGCGGCCCAGCAAGCGAAGGAAGCTGAACCTGAACGACCCTGTCGATGCGATATACGACAAGATCGAACGACTGAAGGCCGGCATTCGGGCGAAGGTCGAGCATCCTTTCCGGATCCTCAAACGACAATTCGGCTATGTGAAGACGAGATACCGGGGGCTGGCCAAGAACACCGCTCAAATCACTACGTTATTTGCGTTGGGCAATCTCTGGATGATGCGAAAAGCGCTGCACAAATCGTAAAGAGGTCGCGCACAATGAACTTGACCTTTCTTCCACACGCCGCGAGTCACGACTTCTTGATCGTATCGACATCTTGATCAGCCTGGATCGACAGCTCGTGCGCAGTGAGGAGAATGGGCCTCAATACAAAATGTTTCCGTCCGAGTCTACGTCACGCCTGTCGCATGCTTCGGAAACGAATTGTGCAGATGGTCC
>JFHF01000150.1 GCA_000648925.1 Caballeronia jiangsuensis | reverse complement strand
CGTCGACGCGATCGTTCCGGTAATCGTGCCTTCGATGCGCGGCCATTCCGATTCGCGTAGAGGCATCCGATACAGCCGATCGGAAGGAATCGCGGTGAACTCGACCTTGTACCCTTGCTTGCGTGAGGCGCTGCATTTCATGCTCACGATCAGCAAACCATACTTCGCATCGGCGAGCGTGTGATTGGTGAACGCGATGACGGTGCCGGCCGTCACATCCAACGCATCGCTGGTGCCCCGATACTCGATTTGTCCGGCCAGCGCTGCCTCGCGGCGCAAAAGTGCCTCGCGCTGTGCATCCTCCTTCGTCTCGATGGCCAGACTGGCCTTCGACGCTTCGCCGTAGGTGCTGGTGTCGTCATCCTTGGCGAAGATTTGTTCGGTCGCCTCGATCGGATAGGGAGCCTGCCGATAGTTGTAGCTGCGCACGTGATAGGCCGTCGGAATGCTGATCGCGTGCATCTCCAACGACTTCACCGACTCCGAGGTCTGCGTTTCCATACCGGCCTCAGGCCGGAACGGCAGTTCAAACGGACGGTTCTCGTGCTCGGCGTCGCGCCGATAATGCGTGAGGTCATCGCCGAAGCGAACGACTTCGCAATCGTCGCCTTCTTCGCAGGCGAACCAGATGCCGGTGCGTTCACACAGGCGCTTGAGAAAATCCAGATCGGATTCGTGCCACTGAGTGATGATGCGACGCTTTCGATACGTCCGATACAGCGTCATCTCGACGCGCGCCCAGATCTTGTTGAATCCGTGCTCCTTCAAGAGTTGCTGCATGACCTCCGGTTCGCTCTTGTCGAAGAAGAATCGCACTTTCGGCGTGTTGCGGAGCAACGCGAGGCGCGACTCCAGCACAACTTCGTAGACGCTCTGATTCTTCGAGGTCGAGAGTTTGGAGAAGCCTGTGATTACGCCAAATTTGTGACGTGCCGGATCGAGCTTGAGTTGCCGAAGCGGATCATGCGGCGGCTGCACGAGAAGCGAACCCCGCTTGCCCAGATATTCACGCTGAGAGAGGTCATGCGATGCATGCGTGAACTGAATCGTGTAGCGGCTCTCCTGCCCGATGGCTTCCTCGCCCTCGATGCTGAAGACATCCGCTGTGGCCGAACTTGGCGCGCTCTTTACCTCCAGAAAATAAGGCTGATGCTGTCCTTGAAAAGCGCGTTCGCGTCTTTCAAAGTATTCGTCTCTGCGATTCAACTACTCCTCCTTTTTGGCTAAGCGCTTAGCCAAAACAAAAAAGACCCGCCGCAGCGGGTT
>JFHF01000149.1 GCA_000648925.1 Caballeronia jiangsuensis | reverse complement strand
CCATGTGCCCTTGTTGATTTCGCCTTACAGCTACTCCACCTATCGCGGTAGCTGAGCGTCACCTCGCCTAACGCTCTTCGTTGGTTTTTCGCCCGCCCACACTGCGGGCTAATGAGATGGTCACCCCCACACCCTGCGAGGGCTACGCTTTCGCAGGGTGTTTTGTTTTTGGAGGCCATCATCATGAGCGAGTCAGCGCTGATCGGGATCGATCTCGGCAAACATAATTTCCACCTTCTGGGCCAAGACAAATCGGGCCGCGAGGTGTTTCGCAAAAAGCTCTCGCGAGCGCAGATGATGCGGTTCTTCGGCAACTTGCCGAGCTGCGTCGTGGTAACGGAAGCCTGTGCCGGCTCTCACTTCATCGCCCGTCAGCTTGCGGCGATGGGGCATACGACCAAGTTGATTTCACCGCAGTTTGTCCGCCCTTTCGTCAAGGGCAACAAAAATGACTTTATCGACGCAGAGGCCATTTGCGAGGCGGCTTCCCGTCCGTCCATGCGCTTCGTTACGCCTAAAACCGAGTCTCAGCAAACCCTGTCTGTCCTGCATCGCATGCGCGAGTCGTTGGTGCATGACCGCACCAAGACAGCCAATCAGATGCACGGTTTCCTGCTGGAATTTGGCATCAGCCTGCCCAAAGGCTCAGCCATCATGAAGCGTTTGGCAGCTGTTTTGGCCGAGCATGAGCTGCCTGTGCGGCTGACAGTGCTGTTGCAACGCCTGCACGATCACTTCGTTTACCTGGATGAACAGATCAAGGAACTGGACAAACAACTGGCTTGCCAGCTGGCCGACGATGATCTGGGGAGCCGTTTGCTTAGCATGCCGTGTGTCGGTCCGATCACCGCCAGCCTTCTGGCTGTAGAAATGGGCGATGGCAAGCAATACCGATGCAGTCGCGATTTTGCGGCTTCAGTGGGCTTGGTGCCGCGACAGTACAGCACGGGCGGCAAAGCCAATTTGTTGGGGATCAGCAAGCGGGGTGACAAGCACCTGCGGCAACTGCTGGTGCAATGCTCCAGGGTTTACATGCAGAGGCTGGATCATCAGAAGGGGGCTTTGGCCGACTGGGTGCGAGCGCTGCTGCGCCGACGACACTCGAATGTGGTGGCCTGTGCCCTGGCCAACAAACTGGCGCGTATCGCTTGGGCGATAGCGGCTCACCATGCGCAATATGAAGCAGGGCCAGACGCCTTGAACGCCTGACCCTGCGGTTGTTGCAGTACCACAATTCACCCTTCAGGTTTTGCGATAGCTGAACAACGGATGACGTGAACG
>JFHF01000148.1 GCA_000648925.1 Caballeronia jiangsuensis | reverse complement strand
AGAGGTGGCCCCGTTGGTTCGGACAGTCAGATCGAGGTTATAAGTGGAAGCGCCGGGGTCATCAAGCTGCCGATTTGATCGCTGGCAGTGTCGCGAAGTATGCCTCATCCGGCGTCTGATCGGACAGACTCGAATGAGGTCGTTTCTGGTTGTAAAGATTCAGGTAATCGCCAATAGAACGGCGGGCATGACTGACCGATTCATAGGCCCTCAGATACACCTCTTCATATTTCACGCTGCGCCAGACACGCTCGACGAACACGTTGTCGCGCCAGGCACCTTTGCCGTCCATGGACAAGCGAATGCCCCGGCGGAGCACCGCGTCGGTGAAGTCTGTCGCTGTGAACTGGCTGCCCTGATCGGTGTTGACGATCTCCGGTTGACCGTATTTCGCGAATGCTTCCTCCAATGCCTCGACAGCATTCATCGCCTCCATCGTGATCGCCACACGGTGGGCCAGTACCTTTCGGCTGGCCCAGTCCACCACGGCGGTCAGATATACGAAGCCCCGCGCCATCGGGATGTAACTCGTATCCAGTGCCCAGACCTGGTTTGCCCGATTGATCGTCATGCCCCGCAACAGATAAGGCCAGATCTTGTGTTTCGCATGACGGCGGCTCGTGTTCGGCTTGCAGTACAGCGCCTCGATGCCTATGCGTTTCATCAGTGTGCCGACATGTTTGCGTCCGACCTGGACGCCTTCCCGTTTCAGCAGGCGCACCAGCATCCGCGCACCGGCGAACGGGAACTCCAGATGCAGCTCATCGAGCCGGCGCATCAGCTTCAGATCAGTCTCGCTTACCGGGCGCGGTTGGTAGTAGGCGCTCGAACGAGCAATGCCCACCAGCTGGACCTGCCGGCTCACCGGCAGCGCGTGCGCGCGATCAATCATCGCTTTACGCTCAGCAATCCCGCCTTGCCGAGCGCGCCCTCTAAAAAATCATTCTCCAGTGTCAACTGCCCGATCTTCGCGTGCAACACCTTCACGTCGACCGGGGGCTCGGCCGATGTCTTACCTGTCTCGAACACTTCAGCAACGCGTTCCTGCAATTGCTTCTTCCAGTCCGTAATCTGGTTCGGATGCACTTCGAACTGTTGCGCCAACTCCGCCAGCGTCTTGTCGCCCTTCAGGGCCGCCAGCGCCACCTTCGCCTTGAACGCCGGGGAATGCGCGCGTCGATTTCGTTTCGTCATTTCTGGGTTCCTATTTGCCAGCCATTATGGCCGACTCGGACCGCAGCTTTTTCCACTTACCGAGCTGTCCGAATTCCCGGCGCCACCTCTG
>JFHF01000147.1 GCA_000648925.1 Caballeronia jiangsuensis | reverse complement strand
GAAGTGGCTGCGCGAATTCGGACAGCGGGATAAGTGGACCAGCCGAGGCCTGAGCCAGCGATAATGCAGGCAAAGGAACCGAGGACATGACGAAGAGAACCCGACGCACGCACTCAGCGGCGTTCAAAGCGAAAGTGGCGCTGGCTGCAGTTAAAGGCGAGCGCACGCTGGCCGAACTCGCGCAGCAGTTCGATGTGCATCCGAATCAGATCACGGAGTGGAAGCGACAGTTGCAGGAGCGTGCAGCCGACGTGTTTGGGACGGCGGGCGTGGTATCGAACGAGCCACCGGTTGATGTGAAGACTTTGCACGCCAAGATCGGCCAGCTTTCTCTGGAAAACGATTTTTTAAGCGGCGCGCTCAACAAGGCGGGATTGCTGAGCGCAAAGCGATGATTGACCGTGGCCATGCGTTGCCGGTTTCGCAGCAAGTCCGGTTGGTGGGCATTGCAAGGTCGAGCGCGTATTACCAGCGGCAGCCGGTGAGCGAATCCGGCCATCGGTTGATGCGCCGCATAGACGAACTGCATCTGGAGTTTCCGTTCGCCGGAGCGCGGATGCTGGCGCGCCTGCTGCGGCGAGATGGCTTTGAGGTTGGCCGCCGCCGTGTGCGCACGCTCATGAAGCGTATGGGTGTGGAAGCGCTTTACTGCAAGCCGAACACAAGTCGACGCAACTCACAGCACAAGGTTTGGCCGTATCTGCTGCGCGGCATGAAGATCGAGCGCGCCAATCAGGTGTTCGCGCTCGACACGACATACATTCCCATGGCGCGTGGCTTCGTCTATTTGACGGCGGTAGTCGATTGGGCGAGTCGCAAGGTTCTTGCGCACCGCGTGGCCATTACGCTGGAGGCGATGCATGCCGTCGAGGCGCTGGAAGAAGCGTTTGCCCGCTATGGGCACCCTGACATCGTGAACACCGATCAGGGCAGCCAGTTCACCGCAGGCGCATTCACCGAGGCGGTACTGGGCCGAGGTATTCAACTGTCGATGGACGGTAAAGGCGCTTGGCGCGACAACGTGTTCGTCGAGCGCGTATGGCGCAGCATCAAGTACGAAGAAGTCTACCTAAGGGCCTACGAGTCGGTCAGCCACGCCCGGCGCTCCATCGGCGACTACATCGAGCTATACAACCGGAAACGGCCCCATTCGAGCCTGGCGGATCAGACGCCGGATGAGGCATACTTCGCGACGCTGCCAGCGATCAAATCGGCAGCATGATTGCCTCGGACGCTCCACTTAAAAATCGCAGAAAGCTGTCTGAACTACCGAGGCCACCTCTCTTCC
>JFHF01000146.1 GCA_000648925.1 Caballeronia jiangsuensis | reverse complement strand
GGTCGAAGCCGACAGCGAGCTCATGCCCGTGGACAGCGAGCTCACGCCTGCGGAGAGCGAGCTCACGCCGCTCGACAGCGAACTCATGCCCGTGGAGGTCGAAGCCGACAGCGAGCTCATGCTCGTGGACAGCGAGCTCACACCAGCGGAGAGCGAGCTCACGCCTGCGGAGAGCGAGCTCACGCCGCTCGACAGCGAGCTCATGACCGTCGAAGTCGAGGCCGACAGCGAGCTCATGCCCGTGGACAGCGAGTTGATGCCCGTGGACATCGAGGTGAAGCTGGAGGACAGCGACTCGAAGTTACCGCTCGAGCTCGAGATGGCCGTCGACATCGAGTTGAAGCTCGTCGAGGTCGAGTTCGACAGCGAGCTCAACTGGCCGAAGTTCACCGCGTCGTTCTGGCTCGTGCCGTTAGCCACATTCGTGAGCGTCACCGGCGAATGGTTCGAACCGCCCAGCGTGACCTTCGAGTGCGTGGCATCGTCGTACATCACCGCGTTGGCCAGGCCCGTGGACAGCGAGTTCACCGCCGTCGAGGTCGAGCTCGACAGCGAGCTGATACCCGCGGACAGCGAGCTCACGCCAACGGAGAGCGAGCTCACGCCGCTCGACAGCGAGCTGATACCCGTCGACGTCGAAGCCGACAGCGAACTCATGACCGTGGAGGTCGAGGCCGACAGCGAGCTGATACCCGTGGACAGCGAGCTGATGCTCGTCGAGGTCGAGGCCGACAGCGAGCTCATGCCCGTCGAGAGCGAGCTGATGCCCGTCGAAGTCGAAGCCGACAGCGAGCTCATGCCCGTGGACAGCGAGCTCACGCCTGCGGAGAGCGAACTCACACCGCTCGACAGCGAGCTGATACCCGTGGAGGTCGAAGCCGACAGCGAGCTCATGCCCGTGGACAGCGAGCTCACGCCTGCGGAGAGCGAGCTCACACCGCTCGACAGCGAGCTCATGACCGTCGAAGTCGAGGCCGACAGCGAGCTCATGCCCGTGGACAGCGAGTTGATGCCCGTGGACATCGAGGTGAAGCTGGAGGACAGCGACTCGAAGTTACCGCTCGAGCTCGAGATGGCCGTCGACATCGAGTTGAAGCTCGTCGAGGTCGAGCTCGACAGCGAGCTCAACTGGCCGAAGTTCACCGCGTCGTTCTGACTCGTGCCGTTAGCCACATTCGTGAGCGTCACCGGCGAATGGTTCGAACCGCCCAGCGTGACCTTCGAGTGCGTGGCATCGTCGTACATCACCGCGTTGGCCAGGCCCGTGGACAGCGAGTTCACCGCCGTCGAGGTCGAGCTCGACAGTGAGCTGATGCCCGCG
>JFHF01000145.1 GCA_000648925.1 Caballeronia jiangsuensis | reverse complement strand
CTAGCGAGTGCCCCCGCAAGCAGACAAGGGCTTGGACCGCGCACGGTCTGCGCCACCAAATGTTTTTTGCCTCACTGGTTCAGCACCAAATAGCTCCGGCCCGCTTCGCGGCCGATGGGTCAATCGCGTTTGCGTGCGCTTCTTCCTCGACGGTTTCCCTCGCATACCCAACGGCAGCGCGTAGCGCTGTGCCGATGCTCTTTCGTGCTGAACCAGCGCCCGAAAACATTTGGTGCGGCAGACCGTGCGCGAGCCAAGTCCGGTTGGGCCTGTGAGGGCGACACTTAGGCGAGGGCCATTGGCGGCTGGCAAGCATGGCCAACATGCGTGTGACCGCGGGCGATGAGAAGCTGCTTTCTTTGGTTACTTTCTTTGCAGCAGCAAAGAAAGTGACCCCCGCCCCGGGGAGGGGCAGTGCTAATAGACCGACGTGATAACGGGATCCGGCGAAGAAACCTCAAACCGCCACATTCAACAACCGATCCCTCATAACCGCCGCATCAGCCTTACTAAAAATCTCGACAATATAATTCGCATCCCGCACATAAGCAGGAAACCGCCGATCCACGATGCCCTTCGCGGCAAGCGACTCCAGCGGCGCATCCGCATCGACATCACAGGACTTCACGATCATCAGCCGCTCGGCATTGAGCAACGTCGAAAGCCACGCGGC
The DNA here is from genome assembly GCA_000648925.1 of Caballeronia jiangsuensis. GTDB lineage: Bacteria > Pseudomonadota > Gammaproteobacteria > Burkholderiales > Burkholderiaceae > Caballeronia > Caballeronia jiangsuensis. The sequence continues at coordinate 666 of JFHF01000145.1, read as the reverse complement.
AAGACTATCCGAAGTGGTATCCCAGTTGGTCATCGAATCGGGCGTCGCGCGCATCAGATCCGTCGGTACCCACACCGCGACGCGCCCATCGCGCAATGCCCGCCGGATGCGATCCTCGTTCGACGCCAGCACGAGCTCCGGCACCACGCCCTGCATCAGAATCGCGTACTGCGCCATCGCGAGCAGGCACATGTTGTGGGCGGCGAGATCGTCGAACTGCCATTCGTGCTGATACTGCCGCACCGCGTCCGCAAAATCGCCGCCGCCCGGCACGATCACGACGCGCCCTCCGCCCACTTCCCAGAGCCGCGTCAGCCACTCGCGCAGCGCCGGGTCGTGGCTGAGGCTACCCCCGATCTTCACCACCCACATGTTCCTGTCCTCGTTCGATGATGCCGCCGGGCCACGCACCCGGTTTCGATACGCCGTCTTCGCTACGCTATATTTCGCACGCTATCATGCCGCGCGCGGCGATGCATCGTCGCGGGGACGGGCTTCGTTGCCTGCCGCGCCCTTCGCCGCCATCGACGCCAGCAGCGCGACCGCCACGCTCGGCGCGCACGTCGATACCCACTCGGCGCGCGTCGCGTCGTCATCCGCGACGCCCGCGAGCCGCGCGAAATCGATATAGCCGCGCGCCTCCTGCCGCGCCAGCGACGCCGCCAG
>JFHF01000144.1 GCA_000648925.1 Caballeronia jiangsuensis | reverse complement strand
GTAAGCGGCCGGGCAACTCACCTTGATCGTAGTTGAAGCGCTTGGGAGTATCGTGTCCACCAAAGCGAATAAGCGGACACGTGAACACTATCGAAGAAGAGGCGTTGCCGACGCGTCGCCGTCGTCGCCGCTACACCGAAGAATTCAAGGCGCGCGTTGTCGCCGCTTGCCAGGGCACCGGCGTGTCGGTGTCGGCCGTCGCGCTGGAACATCGGCTCAACGCGAATCTATTGCGCCGCTGGCTTGATCAGGCAGAAGGCAGACTTCCGAAGCGGTTGTCTGAACGCCCGGTAGAAGCTCAATCGACACTACTACCAGCATTCGTTCCTGTAGCCATGGGCGCAAAGGAGGTAGCCTCGCCGGAGATCCGTGTCGAAGTTCGCCGGGGTAATCAGTCGATAACCGTGAGCTGGCCGGTCTCCGAAGCCGCGCAATGCGCGACATGGCTGCGCGAGTGGCTGCGGTGATTCGTGTCGACGAGATCTGGCTAGCAGTCGATCCGCTGGACATGCGGGCTGGCTTCGACACGGCGTTGGGGCGCGTGGTGAAGGTGTTCGGCGCCGCGCATCCGCACCACGCCTATCTGTTCACCAACCGCCGCGCCAACCGACTGAAGGTTCTCGTCCACGACGGCATCGGCATCTGGTTGGCTGCGCGCCGACTGAACGAGGGGCAATTCGCCTGGCCTCACGCTGGCAGCGAACCCAAGCAGCAGGTACTCACGCATGAGCAACTGGCGGCCTTGGTGCTCGGGCTGCCGTGGCAGCGCATCGGCCAAAGTGGCGTGATACGCATAATCTGATGTGTCGGCGACGACGTATACAGTTGTGCTTCTCGCGTGTGCGGGGTTCTGGCAGACTGGTCTGCATGAACCCGCCGGCCGACCTCGACGACCTCAGTCCAGAGCAGTTGCGTGCCCTCGCAGCGCAACTGCTCGCCGAGGTCCACGCCAAGGATCTGGAGGTGACGGAGAAACGCAGAGAAGTCGATGCGTTGGAGCGGGAGCTGCATTACCGGCAAACCCGCATCGACCAACTGACTCACGAGATCTCCGTGCTCAGGCGCCAGCAGTTTGGCCGTCGCAGCGAGCAGCTCAACAACGAGCAAATGAGCCTGCTTGACGAGGCGATTGATGGCGACCTGGCTGCCATCGAGATAGAGCTCGAAGAGCTCGAGCCTGCACGGAAGCGCCGACACGAGCAGCCAAAGCGCGCACCCTTGCCGCCGCAGTTGCCGCGTGTCGACATCCGTCATGAACCCGACGACACGGTGTGCCAATGCGGATGCGAACGTGTTCGTATCGGCGAAGACATCAGCGAGAAGTTAGATTACGCGCCGGGCGTGTTCACGGTGGAGCGACACATTCGCGGTAAATGGGTATGTCGCCACTGTGAGACGCTAAT
>JFHF01000143.1 GCA_000648925.1 Caballeronia jiangsuensis | reverse complement strand
TGGGCGGTCTCCCCAGGTACCAGGGCGAGACGGCTATGCTGCCCCCTTCGAACGGCAAGAAGAACCCCTCCTCCCACTAGCGCAATGGAATTTCGCGTTCTCATCATGGCGCCCTTCGGCCGCGACGCCGATGTCATCGCCGACGTTCTCGCGAGCGACGGTCGAAGCTGCTTCTCTTGTCTTGACTCGGAATGTCTCTTGAAGGAACTCGAAAGGGGCGCGGGCGTTGCGATCGTTACTGAAGAATCCATTCAGGACGATAGCGCTCGCTCGCTCGGAGAATGGCTCGAGCATCAAGCTGCCTGGTCCGATCTTCCCATCATCCTGCTCTCAGGGCGTTTCGCCGGCCGCCGTCCCGTGGCGAGCCTCGACCTGCTCGAACGGCTTGGAAACGTACTGGTTCTTGAGCGGCCCTTGAACTCCGAGACCTTGCGTCGTGCGGTGACATCGTCCCTACGCGCCCGCGCTCGGCAGTATGAGTCGCGCAAGCATCTGGCGGAATCCGAGCAGCATCTGATCGAACGCGTGAAAGCGCAAGAGGCGCTCGAGCACCTAAATGAATCGCTCGAAAGTCGTATCAGCGAACGCACGCTTGAGCTTGCATCGGCGAATGATCGGCTTATGAAAGAGATCCATGAGCGCGCCAAAGTGCAGGCCGTGCTTGTGCAATCGCAAAAGATGGAAGCGCTGGGCCAGCTGACCGGCGGCATTTCGCACGATTTCAACAATCTTCTTAATGTCATCATGGCCAACGCCGAGCTGCTTGCTCGTCTAAGCGATGATGAGCGGGTGCGCAAGATGGCTGCAACGATCAAACGCGCCACTGAACGTGGAGGCAAGCTCACCGCCCAATTGCTCACGTTCTCACGCACGAGCAATCTCGACCTGAAGGCTGTGAACGTTACTTCGCTGCTTCGCGGCATGCGTGACATCATCTCGATCTCGCTGGGACCGGCCATCGCATTCTCGACCCATGCGGACGCGGAAGATCTTTGGACGCGGGCGGACGCGAACCAGCTAGAGCTCGCCGTGCTCAACCTCGCCATTAACGCGCGTGATGCCATGCCGGGCGGCGGACGCATTTCCATCCACGCAGGCGAGCGCCCTGCGCCGGATGAAACCCTTGCTGTCGGACGCTATGTTGTCGTCAGTGTGAGCGATTCCGGGGCGGGCATCGAGCCAGGTGTGCTATCTCGCGTATTTGACCCGTTCTTTACGACGAAGCCGGTTGGCAAGGGTACCGGACTGGGGTTAAGTCAAGTGTACGGAATCGCACGGCAGGCAGGCGGTGTTGCGCGCATTGAGAGCGAACCGGGAAAAGGCACCACTGTAGAGATGTGGTTGCCGCTCGTAGAAAAGAAAACGCAGGAAATCGTCGCCGGTTCGAACTTAGATAACCGCGCGGT
>JFHF01000142.1 GCA_000648925.1 Caballeronia jiangsuensis | reverse complement strand
CGATGAGCTTCAAGTCCGTGATGCCGGGCGTCGGCACGCCGCGCAGCTCGAAGCGCACACGCGCGTCGCCCGTCGGAAAGAGCACAGTCGACACGCGCGTGAGCTTGTTGAGCGCCGTGAGGAACGCCGGATCGAGCGTGAGCGTTCCCTGATTCGCACCCTGCGTGGGCACCCAGTGATCGCCTTGCAGTTCGATCACACCCGCAAGCTGCGTCGCGACGAATTTCGCGATCACGCCGTTATCGAGGCGCAGAAAGCGCGCCATATCCGGTAGCGAGGCGTCATTGTCGGAGTCGGCGAATGGATAGCGCCCGCCGAACGCACGATTCCAGTCGGCGAGAATGGACGTTCGCCAGATGTCGTTCAAGCTCGATGACGCGGGTTGCACCACGACTTGCCACGTCTGATCCAGCGGCGCTTCGAACAGGTGGCCAAAGCCGGACCATTGTTCTCCAAGACTCGCGGCGAGACGGCTTGCGTAGTCGCGGCTGTCGGCAATATCGGATGTCTTGCCCTGCAGCACCGCTTGCGCGGCGGTGCGCGACATGGCATCGGGGTCGGCGCTCTGCATCATCTGTTGGCTCTTCAGGCGCATCGCCGTCACGCGCTCCAGATAGCGCGGCAGGCTCAACTCACCCAACGCAATCGTTTGCGCAGGTGTCTTGCCGTTTGCGGCTGGCGACGTTGTGAGATCGGCGCCCGTCAATCGCAGGATCGGAGCGAATGCGGTGGCGAGGGGTGCGAGTTGCGGTTGCGCTTGCTTCGACGGGTCCTTCTCGTCCTTGCCAACCCATGACTGGGCCTTCGAGATCAGATTGTCCGACAGCGAGTGCGTCGAAGCACCCGCGCTCGCCTGATAGACGATCGCGTTCATGAGCGCCACCAGCGGCGAGCGCTGCGGATCGCCCAGCAGCGTCAACTGATCCACCGTTCCCGACAGCGACGAAGCGTTCTGCCAGCGGATGCTGTTCAGGAACTGCGCCCAGGCACGGGCGTAGTCGTCGAAGTAGCGCTGGCGCAACTCCGCTTTGAGCGTCGAGGGCGCGGCGTTGTCGATCTTCGCATCGGACAACACCCAGTCGCCTGTGACGGTGCGCTGTTCGCTCGCTTCGTCGATCGCTTTCGGAATGCGCTCGTCCCACGCGGCGCGGGTGAATACGCCGGGGACGGTGGCCGTCGTGTTGAAGAGGCCGCGGCTCGGGTGATCGCCCAGGAGCGTTGCCAGCGTGATCGGCGGGTACTTCGGTTTCGTCTCGTCGATGATCTGCTGGTAGATCGCGTCCGTCGAATTCTGAAGACCTCGCACGCCGATGATCGTCTGACGCGCGGAGGCGACGAGCGATGCGTCCGGCGCGATCGCGGGCGCTGCGTCGCGCTTCAGGTGGCTTGCATAGAAGACGATCGCAT
>JFHF01000141.1 GCA_000648925.1 Caballeronia jiangsuensis | reverse complement strand
GAGTTAAGGTCGAAAGTGGTGTTCGGGATGAGGCAGGGATTTGAAGGCGGTGGCGGTTTAGCTGAGAATGTTGCTTGTCTAGAGTAACAACCAGCCAAACCGGAATCCACCACCAATGAAGAAGGTTACAGAAGAAACGAGCGCGGGTAAATCGGAAGCACCGCCCAGCGGCCTTGACGATTTGATTCAGCGAGGCGCACGGCAGATTATCCAGCAAGCGATTGAGGCGGAGTTGGCGACATTGCTCGAACGCTACGATAACGTGAAGACGCTCGACGGGAGGCGCGCCGTGATTCGCAATGGCTACCTGCCTGAGCGCGAGGTCGTGACAGCAATCGGTCCGGTCACCGTGAAGGTGCCGAAGGTTCGCGATCGCTCAGGCTCGGGCGTGAAGTTCAATTCGAACATCGTGCCGCCCTATATTCGGAAATCACCCCGCGTGTCGGCGGCGTTGCCCTGGCTGTATCTACGGGGCGTCTCGACCGGCGACATGAGCGAGGCGCTGAGCGTGCTGCTGGGTGAAGAAGCCAGGGGCCTTTCGCCGAACGTGGTCAGCCGTCTGAAGGCGCAGTGGGCCGATGAGCACGCCTTGTGGAATCAACGGGATCTGTCAGGCGCTCGCTGGGTCTACTGGTGGGCCGACGGCATCCACACAGGGCTGCGTAGCGACGATTCGGATGGTCAGTGCCTGTTGGTCATCATCGGCGTGAAGCCGGACGGAACGAAAGAACGCGTGGCGATCGGCGACGGGTTCCGCGAGTCGAAAGACGCCTGGTGCGAGCTCCTGCTGGATCTGAAAGCGCGAGGCCTGCAAAGTGGTCCGCTGCTCGCGAGCGGCGACGGGGCGATGGGTCTGTGGGCAGCATTGGCCGAAGTGTTTCCGAAGACCCGGCACCAGCGCTGCTGGTTCCATAAGACTGGAAACATTCTCAACGCCTTGCCTAAATCCCAGCATGGTCGGGCCAAAGCTGGCCTGCAGGAGATCTGGCAAGCCGCCACGCGCGAAGAAGCGCTCGTGGCCTTCAATCGCTTTACTGACACTTATTCGGCCAGGTATCCAAAGGCAACGGAAAAACTCACGAAAGACCGCGATGAACTGCTTGCCTTCTATGACTTTCCTGCCGAACACTGGCAGCATTTGCGAACGACCAATCCCATTGAGTCCACCTTTGCCACCGTTCGACATCGAACAACCCGCACGCGCAATTGCGTCTCGCGTCCGACCTTCCTTGGTCTTGCATTCAAGCTCATCGAGTCGGCGCAACAATCATGGCGGCGCATCCGTGCACCAGAGAAAATCGCCTCGCTGCTGGAAGGCATCCCTTTCAAAGACGGACTACCGGTGACCGACAGCACACCGGCTCAGCAACCGCTCGCCGCCTGATCACGCCACGCCTCGCAAACACCAGATTTGACAATAACTCC
>JFHF01000140.1 GCA_000648925.1 Caballeronia jiangsuensis | reverse complement strand
CCAGGCACCCGTGCCCGCGCACGTCATCGACAAAGGCATCCCAACCACCGGACTTCTAGCATCGGTACTCGTCAACAAATTCGCAGATCACTTGCCGCTGTACCGTCAGGAGCAGATCTTTGCTCGGGCGGGCTTGGCGATACCAAGGTCCACGCTGGGAGCGTGGGTGGGCGCATGTGGCGCGCAGTTGCAGCCACTGGTCGACGCCCTTCGACTAGAGATCTTGGAGCAAGGCGTGTTGCACGCCGACGAAACGCCGGTACAGATGCTCAGCCCCGGCAAGGGGAAGACACATCGGGCTTATCTGTGGGCGTATACGCCTACGCAGTTCAGTAACCTTCGCGCGGTGGTGTACGACTTCGCCGGCAGCCGAGCCGGCGAGCATGCCCGCACATTCCTAGAAGGCTGGCATGGCAAGCTGGTGTGTGATGACTACGGTGGTTACAAGGCCTTGTTCCTTCAGGGCGTCACCGAGATCGGCTGCACAGCGCACGCGAGACGCAAGTTCTTCGAACTGCATGCCAATCACAGCAGCCAGCTCGCTGAAAAGGCATTACCATTCTTCACTGAGCTCTATGACATCGAGCGCGATGCCGCAAATCTGGATGTCGATACCCGCCACCGGCTTCGGCAGAGCCGTGCCAAGCCAGTAAGCGATGCGCTTTACGAATGGCTCGTTACTCAACGCAAGCTCGTTTCCGATGGCTCCGCCATTGCCAAGGCGTTGGACTACAGCCTGAAGCGTTGGCAAGCGCTGACGCGTTATCTCGAAGACGGGCGCGTACCCATAGACAACAATTGGGTCGAAAATCAGATCCGTCCGTGGGCCATCGGCAGGTCCAACTGGTTGTTCGCAGGGTCACTGCGAGCGGGGCAGCGTGGTGCTGCAATCATGAGCCTGATCCGCTCGGCGCAGCTCAACGCGCATGATCCCTACGTCTACCTAAAAGACGTACTTACGCGATTGCCTACTCATCGCGCCAACGACATCTCGCAATTACTTCCGCATCGTTGGGCGCCCACCATTGGTTAAGCATTAGTAGCGAAACCAGGCGCGCAGACAAGGAGCTACCGGAGTGCGGCAACGACTCTAAGGCCAAGGGAGGAAGCCAGCGCTGTCGCCTCCCCCGGTGTCTCGCAGCAATCAATCCAAAAAGCGGTACCCGCAACGGCGATTGCGTAGGGCAGGACATCGCTGCCGCATTCATCCTGCTTGTAGATCACCACTTGCGCGCCTGCCTCGAGGAAATCGGTCATCTCGGCGCGGCACTCCGGGAAAACCTTCGCAACGTGGTTAGCTTGGGCAACGGAAAGAGGCATGGATAACTCACAGGAATCGAACGATCCGAAAGAAAAATTCGGGTACACCGACACGCTATCACATCGAGTCAGTTTGGCAATCTGATGGGCGTCGCGACTACAGGCCGTCTAGATGCCTTCCCTGGGCGCTTAC
>JFHF01000139.1 GCA_000648925.1 Caballeronia jiangsuensis | reverse complement strand
TAGAGTTCGGGCGCTTCGCCGACGGCGCGATCGAGCGTATCCAGCAGCGCGGTACCGCAGCGCTTCTTGAGACCGGCGCGCGGCAAGCGCCGCAGGTCCGCCACGCTCGTGCATCCGAGACCGTCGAACCAGTCGGCATAGCGTCGAGCTTCCAACACCAGCAAGGCGGGCAAGCGCGGCAATTGACGCATCAGCGATCGAATGGAAAGACGGCGGCCGCCGCGATAGCGGGCCATGAGCCATGCGCTCTGGCCGGTGGGCGCGACGCTCATCCGGACCGTGAAGCCGAAGGCGGAGAGCGAGGCGCGGATCGCGCGTCTGAGCGCGCGCACCCCGCCGAAGAGGCGCAAGCTCGCGGAGACGTCGACCAGCACCGTCTGCTCCTCAGCGATCGACACTTGCGGACTGAACTGCATGAGAGCAGTGGCCACGTCCGCGACGGCCTGCTGCTCCTTCAACTCGTCTTTGTCGTGAATGCGCGCATCGGGCGCGAGTGTGAGAACGCCGCCTTTGCGCATGCCTACGCGAACGCCAGCGTCGTGCGCTGCCTGATCGAGCGCGACGACACGCTCGTGATCGAGCACCACCAGGCCGGAAGTCGTATCACTCGTGGACGACCAGCTCGGCTGGAAGACTTCTCGGCTGAGGTGCGGCAGATACACGCCGATCCACACTTGCATGGCGATTCAACAGGATAGGCGAATGGGTCAGTCCAACGACAAGCGGTTCGTCACGAGCGGGACCGCGGCGCTTCACGAACTCCAATGAAACGCTGTCGCGCGCAGGGCGCACAGCAATGCGAAGCGGGGCAGGCGACGTGTCGCTCGCAGCAGCAAGCGGCCGGACCATGAAGAACAACGACTCGCTCGTCTGCGCGGCAAGGTGCAGGCGGCGTAGCGCTTCCGGTCGCACATGCGTTTGCCAGAAGATCAGTGCGCCGAACGTCCCCGCACGAAGGATCTGCTCGCCCGCCCAAAGCGCATCGGCGGTCTTCTGAGCGCGCACGACGTTGATCGACGTCTCAGGCAGACCCCAGTACGCCGCTGCTTCCGGCTGAAAGCGGTGCGGCGGCTGCAGGAAAGCAATGCGCCGTTGGGCGACAGCCCTCAGCGCCGGCAGCAGCAATCGCATTTCGCCAACGCCCGGCTGCTGCACCAGCAGGTCGGTCAGCGCGCCCTTGGGCCAGCCGCCCCCCGGCAGTTCTGCGGCAAGCGTCTCAGATCCACACGGCACGACGTTCACGCGAGCAGAGGCTAGCTGCGAACCCCGCCACAAACTTGGATGAATGTCCTCGAGGGCTAACGCTCCCATGTCGAACCCCGTACTGTATGTTTGTACAGTAGTCTACACGATGCAGATAGCGAATGGCCCCGGCCTTTAGAGCGGCACATTGGCTTCAAGCGAACTGGCGAAGGTAACTCTGTCGTTTTCTTGCATCAGTCGGGTAACTCCCTGCCGGGTAGACATTACCGATCTTCCTCGTCGTTCGCAGGGAGCAGTCGCGGGAAGGAG
>JFHF01000138.1 GCA_000648925.1 Caballeronia jiangsuensis | reverse complement strand
AACGCAATCAACTGCAGTCGCGTTTCTTGCGTGATGCGTGGCGGCCGTCCGCTACGCTCACCCTCGCGCAGGCCCTGCGCACCGTGCTGTGCGATGCGCTTGCGCCACACGCAGACTGTCTGCACCGATACGCGCAGTTCTCGAGCAATCACCGTATTCGGGTGTCCTTCGTGCGCCCACAGCGCGATCCGTGCCCGCATCACATCTCGCTGAGGTGCGGTCTTCCGCTCGATAAGCGACAGAAGTTCTTCTCGTTCCTGGACTTGCCCCCGCATAACCGGACACCCGGTCACGCTTAGGTTGGAGAAACTGCTTGCCGACGAAACTCACGAGGCGAGCGGTATTTCAGGGCGCTGTGCGGGTGTGACTCGTTATAGTGGTCGAACGCGATGGCCAGGTTTTGCAACGCCGTCCTGGCGTCGGGTTTCGGCATCCACGAAACGTAATCACGCTTCATCGTTTTAACGAAGCTCTCGGCCATCCCGTTGCTTTGCGGGCTTCTGACGGGTGTCGTGACCGGCTTCAGTCCGATTTTCCGAGAGAACTTTAATGTGTCGTCGGCAATGTAGCAGGAACCATTGTCGCTTAACCACTCGACTTCGGTTTCGGTCTTCAACGCGCCGGCGAAGCGGTTCTCGACGGCTTGAAGCATGACGTCACGCACCATGTCGCCAGTGTAACCGCCTGTGCTTGCGGCCCAACTCATGGCTTCGCGGTCGCAACAGTCGAGTGCGAAGACGACACGCAATGGAGCACCGTCATCGCAGCGGAACTCGAAGCCATCCGAGCACCAGCGCACGTTGCTTCTGTCCACCGCGACCTTGCCATCATGCCGACGCGTAGACGAGACTTGACGAGGGCGACGTTCAAGCAGCAGGCCGTGGCGACGCATCACGCGATACACCCGCTTTGCATTGACGCGCGGTTGAGCCAGCGCATCCCGGCTTCGCCTCAGCAGCGCCCAAGCCCGTCGGTATCCATATGTCGGCACGTCGCCTAACAGCTCGTGAAGTTCGGCGACAAGCGCCATGTCGTCGAGGACCGGCATCTTGCGCCGGTCGACCCAATCAGCCGACCGCTTCGATTTGACTGCGAGATTCGAGCGCGACACACCCAGGACTTCACAGACCGTTTTCAACGGTCGTCCCCCGGCAGCAATGGTGAGCGCGCAGTCAATTTTTTTGCTCGACCATACTCCACTGCTTCACGGAGGATTTCTACCTCCATCGTCTTCTTTCCCAGCAATCGCTGCAGCTCACGAATTTGCTTCATTGCTTCGGCGAGGTCTGATGCCGGCACAACCTGCTCGCCGGCAGTGACCGCCGACAGACTCCCGTCCTGATAGAGCTTGCGCCAGCCGAAGACCTGGTTGGCATTTACTTGATGCCGGCGAGCGACGCCAGAAACGGTCGCGCCGGGCTCGAACGTCTCGCGAACTATCGCGAGCTTCTCTTCAACAGAACGCCGGCGGCGCTGCTCCGGCTGGGTCAGAACTTCTAGTGGTTCCACGTTGTGACTAGGCTTAAACATAGGCAGAAGACTACCTCAAAATTTAAGCGTTGCCGCATGTCCGGTGTTTGCGGGGGCCGGCCCAGTTCCTTCTTCGCCAACTTTATTGGCGTTGCATGACGACCTTGGCTCATCCCGACATGTTAGCGAAGACAATTATTTAATCAAGGTATTTAGGGGATGTTGTACTAGGG
>JFHF01000137.1 GCA_000648925.1 Caballeronia jiangsuensis | reverse complement strand
ACACAAATGCCCCTTTACGCGTTACGCGATTCGCGTCTGCGCGCACGGAACGTAAGCGCACTGATCGTACGCTGTGCCGACGCTCGCCGGTTGCTCTTCGTGATTCGCTTTAGCTTCCTAGCGCTATCGGGATGAAACGCCCAGCGAAGCGCCGCAAACCAGCCCACGATGGTCCAGCCGAACAGGATATTGAAGAGCGCGAGCATCAGCACGGAGCGTCGCTTCCTGCGGTCCGCGAGGATCGCGGGCAGCAGGTAAATCGCAACGGCTACGGCGGTCAGTAGAACGTCCTGAAGAGCGTGCATGATGTCTTTTGCTTCTGCCGTACGAACCGGCAGCACTCGTTGGCCTTTCGAAATCCGCTAACTCTTCTGCTTGTCGCATCACGAGCGAGCGGTAAAGCCCAAGATTCGTCCCGCCGGGCCGGCAGCGTCTATAACAACCTCACTGGCGATCGATTTCGAAGCGCCCAGCCGCGCCAAGATCCGCCCGAGCACATCTTCGACGTCATGTCATTTTGGCGGTTTGGCCGCGCTTGAGGAAAAGGAGGCCGAGAAAATCAGTCTTCTCCGCGGCGAGGCTCTTTATTCTCGGCCGGACGAACTTCGGCTCCTAACTTCATTGGATAAAACGGCTTCCCTCGCAGAGAGACACTTTTATCCCCTCCAAATCACAGGCCCTGTTGATCTTGTAAATCCATGGCAACGAGTACGCTGCACGAAACCCGGTCGAGTAACCGACCATCGTCTTGACCGGTCCACCATCGTGAAAGAAGGCCGCTCCGATGGTGCCCTACCACAATGAGGTCGATATTCAGTTCCTCCGCGAAGCGGGGGATTTGATCCATGGGGTTTCCAATTGCGAAGTGGCTGGACGCCGCCACGCCGAGTTGCGACAGTTTGTTCACTCCTTCACGCAATACTTCTTTCGCCGACATCTCCTCGAAATCGAGGGCAACTGCCGGAATAGCGTCAAGACCTCGTGCCCACGCCGCATCGTCTACCACGGCAAGAAGATGCGTTTCAGCGCCAAGCTGTCGCGCAAGTTCAGCGCCAAGACGCAACGCACAGCGTCCTTCTCGTGTGCCGTTGTAGCACAATAAGATGCGCCGATAGGTGGCCATGGTCCCTCCCCCCGTTTGAAACGCGCTTCGAAAAAACTTCGGAGAGTGATTTACCGACGTTGAGGGACGGCGATAAATCTGCATCGGCGTGCCGTCAGCCGTGGTGTCGATGGCCGAGGACGACACGCTCTTCGAAACCTGATTTTCCGCCTCAGAGACTCAGCGCTTCAACGCCGGCACAAGAGTTCCGCCGGGTTTAGGACTCGGCGCCTTCAAATTGACAAGCGCACCGATGTTCGCACCACACTGCCTACGTCGAATCGGAACCGAGCACACTCCTTACTCCAAATATATCACGTTATGATGTATTTGGTTTGTATTCGCCTTGGACACTGACCTGAATGATCGTAGCTGTCGTTCCAAACGCTTGGGAGGGTGCCAGCGTGGTAACCATAAGCGATGACATGCACGCCGATTCGGATCGCGTCCAGTGCAGCTGCCTTCAACGCCCGGCTTGAAAGTCGCGTTCCGCTATCCGACCCAGCCGCGCTCTCGCCGGTCGAAATCTCAGGTGTTTCTTCGGCAAGGGACGGTTTTGCGAGTTCCCCAAAGTCTTCTGCACGGCCTTCCGGACAATCTTGTCGCTCCCACAATTCGTATGCACGGCGACGAATGCGAACTTGCTCTTTCTGATCTTCCATTTGTTCCTTCTAATTCACCGCAGCCCATCTACCTTGTCCCAACTTACCGCGTCGTGACCAAGAATACGCAATTGCCGTTCTTTTTCTCACGCAGGAGGTCTTGCGGGTCACCGGTAC
>JFHF01000136.1 GCA_000648925.1 Caballeronia jiangsuensis | reverse complement strand
CATCTCATCCCAAACCACACACTCATCCGGAGAACCATCATGTTGAAGATCGACAACCTCGCAGTGAGCAAAGAACTTGGCCGTGCCGAAATGGGCGCTATCGTCGGCGGCGCGAGCATCTTCCAGAACAACGGCATCAACGCCAACTCCATCAGCGGCTTCGCCTTCGCCAGCCCGCAGACCAACGTCGCTCCCGTGACGCAAGTGGATGCATCGACGCACACGAACGTCGATCTGACCAACGTCACGAAGTCGCTCGACGCGGTCGGCAGCCTGCTCGGCGGCGTGAAGGTCTAAAACCTCACTCAATCATTCATTCAAGTTATCAGGAGAGACATCATGCTGAAGATCGACAACCTCGCAGTGAGCAAAGAACTCGGCCGCGCTGAAATGGGCGCTATCGTTGGCGGCGCGAGCATCTTCCAGAACAACGGCGTCAACTACAATTCGGTGAGCGGCTTCGCCTTCGCCAGCCCGCAAACCAACGTCGCTCCCGTGACGCAAGTCGATGCCTCGCAACACACCGACGTCGATGTGAAGAACATCACCAAGTCGCTCTCGTCGATCGGCAGCCTGCTCGGCGGCGTGAAGGTGTAAGCATCGCCCCTCGAAGGGAGAAGGAACCACGACGTTTCCTTCTCCCTCTCTTCGCATTTCCGCTTCGTTATCGATTCACAGGCCCTCGCGCGCAACGCGCGGATTCACGCGGCCGTCCTCGTTCCAAATTCTCGTCCTAAGGGCAATCGCCTGGAAGCTCGTGCGCGCGCACACGGTGCTGCGTTTCTGCGTCTACATGCGCCGGAACATGACCGAGTCGATTCTGCGGTGGTCGATCGAGTTGTCAGTCCCACGCCGACACGCTCCGGCGATGTGTCTTCCACCATCCGACGATTCGATCATGCCGATACTTCGCCAATCGCTCGCGCATTGCTTATCGAGCATTTATTTGCCTTCATCTTCAACGAGTTGGATTAACCAAACAGATCTTCCAGATATCCCTGGCACGGCCCTCGCATATAAAGATGCGAGCGCAACGATTGGTGCTCATCCAACCACACAGTCCAAGGAGACACATCATGCTGAAGATCGACAACCTCGCAGTTAGCAAAGAACTCGGCCGCGCTGAAATGGGCGCTATCGTTGGCGGCGCGAGCATCTTCCAGAACAACGGCGTCAACTACAACTCGGTGAGCGGCTTCGCCTTCGCCAGCCCGCAAACCAACGTCGCTCCGGTGACGCAAGTGGATGCTTCGACGCACACGAACGTCGATCTGACCAACGTCACGAAGTCGCTGTCGTCGGTCGGCAGCTTGCTCGAAGGCGTCAAGGTGTAAGACAGACCGCTTCACACAAGGGAGAAGGATCGATTTCCCTCTCCCTTTTTCTCGTTTCTTCTCCCTTGCGACGCTCTACGCGAGTGTCCGCATCACGTCGTTAATAATTCGGGTTCCGAATTATTATCCCTCGTTGTCGATTCCAAAAAACATCTCTTATCCGGTAGCTCGACGCACCGCGATTCGGCTTTATAGCGCCTGTTCGCTTCACACCAACTGACCACGCTTAACTGTTTTTCCACGACCGACAGCTAGTTCGGAACGATCGACTCTAAATCGCCTCATAAATTGGATTTGAAATTATTTTTCTATTCAAAATCAACTAATTAGCGTGATGCCGCCAACCCTTCGGCCCCGCCTGGCACAGCCCTCGCATATGTAGCTGCGAGCGCAACGATTAATGCTCAACCAACCCACCCAGTCCAGGAGAACCATCATGTTGAAGATCGAAAACCTCGCAGTCAGCAAAGAACTCGGCCGTGCTGAAATGGGCGCCATCGTCGGCGGCGCGAGCATCTTCCAGAACAACGGCATCAACGCCAACTCCATCAGCGGCTTCGCTTTCGCCAGCCCGC
>JFHF01000135.1 GCA_000648925.1 Caballeronia jiangsuensis | reverse complement strand
TGTCAACGCCGACTGAAACCTGACCCACATTCGAAGGTTTCGCCGAAGTAAATCTGACCCACCTGGGTCCATTATCACGCGGCTACTTTCGTGGTTGCCCGCGCGCTCGCTTGTCCCGCCTTTCTCTTGTCCTTCAGTCGATAGCTCTCTCCACTGATTTGCACGATATGCGCGTGATGTAGCAACCTGTCGAGCATCGCTGCCGTGAGCGTCTGGTCGTCGGCGAACGCCGTCGCCCATTGCGTGAATGGCAGGTTGCTGGTCAGGACGATTGAACCCCGCTCGTAGCGTTTGGCCACGACGTTGAAGAACAGATTCGCCTCCTCGCGCCCGAATGGCAGATAGCCGATTTCATCGACGACCAGTAGCCTGGGCCCGATAACCGCGCGATTGAAGAACTCGCGCAGCCGGTTCTGTTGCCGGGCGGCGGCCAATTGCATCATCAGGTCGGCGGCCGTGATGAACCGTGTCTTGATGCCCGCTTGCGCTGCGCGGTAAGCAAGCGAAGTCGCGATATGTGTCTTGCCGACACCGGATGGTCCGAGCAGCACGATATTCTCGGCCCGTTCGATGAACGCCAGACTCGCAAGCTCTTGAATCTGCGCACGCGGTGCGCCGCTGGCGAAGCCAAAGTCGTATTGCTCCAACGTCTTGACACCGGGCAACGCCGCCAACTTCGTGAGCACCTGGCGCTTGCGCTCTTCGCGAGCACCGAGTTCGGCTTGCAGAAGTTGCTCCAGGAAGTCGGCCATACTCGAATCGGCTGCGGCCGTGCGTTGTGCCAGCGGCGCCCAATCGGTGGCGACGCAGTCGAGCTTCAATTGCGCGCACAGCGCGGCGATGCGCTCATGTTGCAGATTCATGCGGCGAGCTCCAGCAACGTGTCATAGACCGCCAGCGGATGCTGCAGGCTCTCACGGGGCAACACCCGGCGATTGTCGGGCGCCGCCAGCACAGGCACTTGAGCCGGCAATGGCAGAAGTGCCGCTCGTTCAGCATCGAGCAACACGGCTGGACGCTCGCCCGTTGTTGCGTGACGGCGCACATTGGCAACCTCTGAGAGCCATCGGCCGAGGTGCGCATTGGCGGTCTCGACGTCCAGTTTCAGTCCCGATGACTTGAGCGTCGCGGCAAGGGGCACCACGAAACTCTCCTTGAGATAGCGATTGAAGCGCTCGACCTTGCCCTTGGTCTTGGCGCGATATGGCCGACACACCTTCGGCGTGAAGCCGTAGGTCTCGGCCAGCGCCAGCAATTGCGGGTTCCAGCGATGCTCGCCAACCCCGAACACATCGCGCTCGATGACCACCGATTTGGCGTTGTCGAACAGCACATGTTCCGGCGTGCCGCCGAAGTAGACCAGTGCTTCGCGCAGGCACTCGCACAGCGTCACCGCGTCCTCGCGCGCGGTAAATCGCACAAAGCTCGCGCGGCTATAGCCCAACGTCGCGACCAGCGCGAGCAACGGCTCGCGTCCTCGGCGGATGACGGTGAAGTCGGCCTGCATCTGCTTGCCCGGTGGCGTCTCGAAGCGCACGACCGGCTCGGCTTCGGGATGTTTGTGGGGCGCCAGAAACGCCTTGAGCTGGCTGATACCGCCTGCATAGCCGGCCTCCTGCAGTTCACGCAGCAGAACTGTCGCCGGAATCCAGTGCGGCCGCGCTGCTGCCACGCGCTCCAGCAGATAGTCTTTGAACGGGTCGAGCTTCGTCGCGCGTGGGACACGCGGCTTGTACCGTCTCGCTTGTTCATCTCTTAGATAGCGACGCACCGTGTTGCGCGATAAGCCCGTCTGCCTCGCTATCTCCCGAACCGCCGTCCCGCGCCTGGCCAATACCTTGATTTCCACTGCTTGCTCCTGAGTCAGCATCGGCGGCAAAAGCCGCCATCGTCTCCCAGGTGGGTCAGTTTTATGTCGGCGACAGGGTCAGTTTTACATCGGCGCTAACA
>JFHF01000134.1 GCA_000648925.1 Caballeronia jiangsuensis | reverse complement strand
TCGCGACGGAGATCGTTGGCGACGTTCTGTACGCCGGCTATTTCTGCCCTAAGAGCAAAGGCTTAGACGAAGAAAAGCAAGTGTCGTTCGCGCTCGTACATGCGTGCGAAGCGATCAGCAAGCATTTTGGCATCGACGCGGGGATCCTCGAGCACGCATTGCGGCCAGAGAATCTGGCAGAGTTGGCCGCGGCACGGGATGCAGAGATCGCATCTCTGGTCCATGATCTTCCAGAACTTACTAAGGACGCCGAGACCGTGCGAGAAAAGCATGCGTCGCTGCAAGCGGCTCTTGCCGATGAGCTTGCGAAGGCGATCGCTTCCGGAAAAATCACCTCCCACTGATCATCCAAGACGCGTCAGGCGCTGCCTTGACAATGCTGTCGCGTCGGTACCCTAGGTAGTGAGCCAAGCATCCTGCTCGGCCGCTACCGATGGAGAATTTGGATGGCTTTTCGTATCGACCCCTCGTCCATAGCGTTCCTCGAAACCCGCCGTGGCATCAACGCGACCGCGACGATCGTGTCTGATGAAGGCGTCAACATCGGCGAAGTCGACGACATTGCAGAGCGGATCGTTGCGGATGTCACGTTTGTATCGGCCGCCGCCCGCTCGGCGTTTGTTGGTGAGGCGCGGCGTGTAAATCCAGTAGTTCTCGGTCGCACCGACCACAACGACGATATATTCGCATCCGAGTACGCGCGAGCGCTTCTTGCGGAAGCGGAGAAAATCCTGCTATCCAGCATGTGACGGACGGGTCGTCCTCGCACCACGAGCCCGAGTTATCCCTCTCGCCCATGCGTTTCCGTGATTGACACGCGTCGGACCGACGTTACATCGTCCTATCGAAGATTGCGCCGAATACGGATGCGCCGTGATCGGTCGGGGCGGCGCTTGCCGAGAGCGGCGCAATTTGAGCCAGCTTGTCTGCGAGGGCAGCCTCAGAGAACGGCTTTACGATATAGCCGCTGGCACCGGCGCTGATCGCCGCGAGCACGTTTTCACGCCTCTTTTCGGCGGTCACCATCAATACCGGTAATTCCGCCAGATCCGACTTGCGAATCGCCTGCAGGAGGGTCAGCCCGTCCATGTTCGGCATGTTCCAGTCAGTTATGACGAGATCGAATTGTTGCGCGCGCAACTTCTCTAGCGCTGAAAGTCCGTCCTCTGCCTCGTCGATGGTCGTATAACCGATAGCCCTCAGCATTTTTCGGATCAGATTACGCATGGTGGCCATGTCATCGACCACCAACAAACGCGTATTGGCATTTACCATCTGTGAACTCTTCCTTTTTCCACCGTGCCTCTCGGTACGCTTAGAACGTCGACCAGTCGCCGTCAGCCGCTGCCACAACAGCTGTCGGCTTCGGTGCACTCGACGGCTTGAGCACTCGCGTCGTCGTGCCGGTCTTCTTCGCGTGTGCGGCGCGCGGCGTCTGAGCAGCACTGTTACTGAGTGGCTGAACGGCAAGCGTCTGAGCGGTGCGGAACACTCCTACGGCGGTGGTGAGTTGCTTCGCTTGGTCCTCCATCGAACCTGCCGCGGCCGCTGCCTCCTCAACGAGCGCTGCGTTCTGCTGCGTCACCTCGTCCATCTGTGAGATGGCTTGGTTCACTTGCTCAATGCCACGGCTTTGCTCGTTCGAAGCCGAGGCGATCTCGCCCATGATGTCGGTGACGCGTTGGATGGCAGTGCCGACCCGCTGCATGGTTTCCCCTGCCCGCGCGACAAGTTCCGTACCGGCTTGCACTCGGTTGCCGGACCTTTCGATTAGATCTTTGATCTCCTTCGCAGCGGCTGATGAGCGCTGTGCGAGACTTCGAACCTCGCTTGCCACTACCGCAAATCCACGGCCTTGCTCGCCTGCGCGCGCCGCTTCAACTGCCGCGTTCAGCGCCAAGATGTTCGTCTGGAAGGCGATGCCTTCGATCATCCCGATGATCTCAGCGATCTTCGCGGAACTCTCCTCAATGCCCGCCATCGTGTCGACGACTTGACCCACGATGGCGCTGCCCTCGTTGGCGACGACGTTGGCGTTGTCCGCCAGCCCGCTCGCCTGCTTGGCGTTCTCAGAATTCTGCTTGACCGTGGAGGTTAGCTC
>JFHF01000133.1 GCA_000648925.1 Caballeronia jiangsuensis | reverse complement strand
GCGAAGTTCGAGAAGCGCCCGCCACGCACGCGCTTGATGCCGATGCGCAATTCGCCGTCGCGATCGTAGTCGGTCACGCCCACGCAGATCGAATACGAACGGCGCGTCTCCTCGCCATCGATATGCGTCTTGAGCGTCACGAACTGACCCTGCGTGAAGCGAAACGCATCGCGCAGCGCGGGTGGCACCTCGAACGAAACAGTGAACGCGTCGGCGGTTTCGGGGCGGACCTCACGGATGCGCAGCGGATGGAATTGCGGAGTCGCCATGTTTTTCGGCTCGCTATCGTTGATTCGGTTGATTCGGTTGATTCGGTTCAGTACGGCTTGAAGTAGTCGAACGGCTCGCGGCAGTCGATGCAGCGATACAGCGCCTTGCACGCCGTCGAGCCGAATTGCGCCAGCTTCTCGGTGTGCGTCGAGCCGCAGCGCGGACAGGCGATCGTCGCTTTCTGATAAGGCACGAAGCGGATCGGCTTTTCCGTGCTGCTGCATGCGCCCGTCGGCGGTGCGATGCCGTAGCGGCGCAGCTTTTCGCGCGCTTCATCGGTGATCCAGTCAGTCGTCCACGCGGGCGCCAGCACCGTCTCGATGCGATGCGCGCCAAGCTCAGCCTGATCGATCGCCTGCGCGATGTCTTCCGCAATCTGCGACATCGCAGGACAGCCCGAGTACGTCGGCGTGATCACCACTTCGAGCACGCCATCGTCGCCGTGACGCACCTCGCGCAGAATGCCCAGCTCGCGGATCGAGACCACCGGAATCTCCGGATCGGGCACCGCTTCGAGCACATCCCACGCGCGTTCGATGGTTGCGTTGGCGGTATTCATTACCAGCTCGCGCCCGGATGTTGACGCGCCAAGCTCTGCATCTCCGCGAGCAAATAGCCCATGTGCTCCGAGTGCTCGCCGTGCTTGCCCGTGGTGATGTGCTTCACTTCGGCGGGCGCTTCGAGCGTGGCTTCTTCCAGTGCCGATGCGACCTGCTCACGCCATGCCGCTTCGAACTCGCTCGCGAGCGGCGCGATGCCTTGATCGGCGACGGCCTGTTCGATCGCATCGGTGGCGAAGAACTCGCGCGTGTACGGCATCAGATAATCGAGCGCAGCCTGCGCACGACGATGCGATTCCTCTGTGCCATCGCCGAAACGCACCAGCCAGTCGCGCGCATGATGCAGGTGATAGCTCGTCTCCTTGATCGACTTCGCCGCGATCGCCGCGAGTTGCGCATCGCTCGATGTCTGCAGCGCGCTCCACACTTCCATCATCAACGCGCAGTACAGGAAGTTGCGCACGATCGTCACCGCGTAATCGCGCTCGGCGCGCGTCGTGCCCGCGAGCGGGCCGAAGTGCGGCAACTCCGCGATCGTGTAGTTGGCGAATTCGCGTTCGCTGCGAAAGTACGCGTAGTCGTCTTCGGTCTTCTTGCTGCCGTTAAGCGCGGCTTCGAGCGACGCCGCGTGCGTGTACAGCAGGCGCGCCTGACCGATCAGATCCAGACTGATGTTCGCCAGCGCGATGTCTTCTTCCAGCGCCGGGCCGTGGCTGCACCATTCGGCGTTGCGCTGCCCGAGGATCAGCGCGTTGTCCGCCAGACGCAGCACGTAGGCGAGATGGTCCTGACTCATAGCTCTGTCGCCCTTACATGTGATTGATTTCGTCGGGCAGCACGAAGAATGTCGGATGCCGATAGATCTTGTCGGCCGCGGGCTCGAACAATTCGCCCTTGTCCGCCGGGTCCGATGCGGTGATCGCCGCCGAGGGCACCACCCAGATGCTCACGCCTTCCTGACGGCGCGTGTACACGTCGCGCGCCATGCGCAGCGCCGCGCCCGCATCCGGCGCGTGCAGGCTGCCGCAATGCTTGTGATCCAGTCCCTGCTTGCTGCGCACGAACACTTCCCAGATCGGCCATTCCTTGTTCATCTTCATCGTCTCCATGCTCATGCAGCTTGTTTGTGGGCGCGGACCTTTTGCTTCTCCGCGTAGGCGAGCGCCGCTTCGCGCACCCAGGCGCCTTCGTCGTGCGCCTTCACGCGAGTGGCGAGGCGCTCCTTGTTGCACGGGCCGTCGCCATTGACCACGCGCCAGAATTCTTCCCAGTCGATCTCGCCGT
>JFHF01000132.1 GCA_000648925.1 Caballeronia jiangsuensis | reverse complement strand
TCGTAGCGATAGACTTCAAAAATACGTTTTGCCATTTCGATTTCCTTGCGCTTTCCTTAGAAGGTACGCGCCTTCGGCGGCACCGATTCGACCGTCAGCGGCTTCATCTGCACCGGCTTGTAATCCAGCCGATCGCCCTCGCTGAACCACAGCGAGTGACGCATCCAGTTCTCGTCGTCGCGTTGCTCGTAGTCGCTGTGCGCGTGCGCGCCACGGCTTTCCTTGCGTGCTTCGGCCGATACCATCGTCGCGCGCGCCACTTCGATCAGGTTCGCCAGTTCCAGCGCCTCGACCTTCGCCGTGTTGAACACCTTCGACTTGTCCTTCAGATGCACGTGCTTCACGCGCTCGGCCAGTTCCGCGATCTTGCCCACGCCTTCTTCGAGCAGCTTCGACGTGCGGAACACGCCCGCATGCGCCTGCATCGACGCGCGGATATCGTTGGCGATGTTCTGCGTGTATTCGCCCGAAGTGGATTTCTCCAGCACCGCGAGGCGTTCCATCGCGAAGTCGGCGGCATCGGCCGGCAGCGGCTTGTGCTCCTTCAGTTCCTTCGCGTGCTTGATGATGTGATTGCCCGCGGCACGCCCGAACACGACCAGATCGAGCAGCGAGTTCGTGCCCAGACGGTTCGCGCCGTGCACCGAAACGCACGAGCATTCGCCCACCGCATAGAAGCCGTTGACCGGATCGTCATAGCCCTTGGCTGTTCCAACGACCTGACCGTGCATGTTCGTCGGAATACCGCCCATCTGATAGTGGATGGTCGGCACCACCGGAATCGGCTCCTTGATGCAGTCGACATTGGCGAACTTCAGCGCGATCTCGCGAATCGACGGCAGACGCTTCATGATCGTCTCCGCGCCGATGTGCGACAGATCGAGCAGCACGTGATCCTTGTTCGGACCGACGCCGCGCCCTTCCTTGATCTCCTGGTCCATCGAGCGCGAGACGAAGTCGCGCGGCGCCAGATCCTTCAGCGTCGGCGCGTAGCGTTCCATGAAACGATCGCCGTTGGAGTTGCGCAGAATGCCGCCTTCGCCGCGCACGCCTTCGGTGATCAGCACGCCCGCGCCCGCCACACCGGTCGGGTGGAACTGCCAGAACTCCATGTCCTGCAGCGCGATGCCCGAGCGCGCGGCCATGCCGAGGCCATCGCCCGTATTGATGAACGCATTCGTCGATGCCGCGAAGATGCGCCCCGCGCCGCCCGTGGCGAACAGCGTCGTCTTGCCTTCGAGGATGTAGACGTCGCCCGTTTCCATTTCGAGCGCGGTCACGCCAAGCACGTCGCCGTCGGCGTCGCGGATCAGATCCAGCGCCATCCATTCGACGAAGAAATGCGTTTTAGCCGCGACGTTCTGTTGATACAGCGTGTGCAAGAGCGCGTGGCCGGTGCGGTCGGCGGCAGCGCACGCGCGTTGCACCGGCTTCTCGCCATAGTTCGCGGTGTGGCCGCCGAACGGGCGCTGATAGATCGTGCCGTCCGGATTGCGGTCGAACGGCATGCCCATGTGTTCGAGCTCGTACACCGCATTGGGCGCTTCGCGGCACATGAACTCGATCGCATCCTGGTCGCCGAGCCAGTCGGAGCCCTTGATGGTGTCGTAGAAGTGATAGTGCCAGTTGTCTTCGCTCATGTTGCCGAGCGAGGCGCCGATGCCGCCTTGCGCGGCGACTGTATGCGAGCGCGTCGGGAACACCTTGGACAGCACCGCCACCGACAAGCCCGCGCGCGCGAGTTGCAGCGATGCGCGCATGCCCGAGCCGCCCGCGCCGACGATGACCACGTCAAAGCGACGACGCGGCAGGGAAGTCTTGATTGCAGCCATGTTCTTTAAACTCTCCAGAGAATCTGTGCGGCGTAGCCGGCGCATCCGATCAGCCACAGGATGGTCAACACCTGCAAGAGCAGGCGCAAGCTCATCGGCTTGACGTAGTCCATCCAGATGTCGCGAATGCCGACCCACGCGTGGTAGAAGAGGCAAAGCAAGGCCACGAAAGTCGCGAGCTTCATCCACTGGGTCGCGAAGATGCCCGCCCAGCCTTCATAGGAGAAGTTGTGCGCGCCGAAGAACCAGAACAGCAGAATGACGGTATAGACGGCCATCACCACCGCGGTGATGCGTTGCGCGAGCCAGTCGCGCA
>JFHF01000131.1 GCA_000648925.1 Caballeronia jiangsuensis | reverse complement strand
GCGGAAAGTTGAGCAACTGCGACGCGAGGCTCGCCCACTGCTGGATCATCGGCGTCGAGGTATCGAGGCCTGACTCAACGAAGCGATTGAGCAAATCCGCGCTCGAGTCGAACCAGTGATGCGACTTCGCCACCTTGTCGACGATGATCGGATCGACGCCCAGCGCTTTTCCTGAGTCCCGCAGTGCGCTCTTCGGCCGGTACGTCGTGACAGCCGCGGCGAGCGCCGCGCGGGTGCGCGTGTACTTGCGATAGATGTACTGGATGACTTCTTCGCGCCGCTGGTGCTCGAAGTCCACATCGATGTCAGGCGGCTCGCCGCGCTCCTTCGAGATGAAGCGTTCGAACAGCATGGAGCTGCGCGCGGGATCAACCTCCGTTACGCCCAGGCAGTAGCAGACCGCGGAGTTCGCCGCTGATCCGCGTCCCTGGCAGAGGATTCCCTCGTTGCGGGCGAAGCGCACAAGGTCGTACACGGTCAGGAAGTACGGCTCATATCGAAGCTCTGCAATGAGCGCCAGTTCGTGCTCAATCTGCGTCTGCACCTTGTGCGGGATGCCTCGGGGAAAGCGGCGATGCGCGCCAATGTACGTTTCCTGCCGCAGGTAAGCGGTCGGTGTCGTGCCTTCCGGGATCAGTTCGTCGGGGTATTCGTAGCGCAGTTCATCCAACGAAAAGGTGCAGCGATTGGCAATCGTCAGCGTCTCTGCCAACGCCCGCTCGGGATAGAGGTTCGCGAGCCGCAATCGCGCGCGAAGGTGCTGCTCGGCGTTCTGCGGCAACTCGAACCCGCACTCGGCAATCGATCGGTTCAGGCGCACGGCAGTCAACGTATCCTGCAGCGGCTTGCGAGAACGCACGTGCATGGTGACAGCGCCGGTGGCCACGACTGGCACGCCTTGTTGGTCGGCGACGTACTCGACAATGCCGCGGTGGATATCATCCATCGCGCGGGCGTGGAGCGTCAGCGCCACCCAGCAGCGGCCATCGAACGTGCGGGCGAGCCATTCCATCTGCGCATCGAGTCGCTCCTCCTTCGCCGGATACTCGGGCGAGAGGATGATGAGGCAGTCCGGCAGACCCTTCAGGTGGTCATAGGGCGCTTCTGGCCGCGCCAGATCGTTCGGCGTCAGCAGGTAGGTACCCTTGGATGTGCGCGTGCGCGCGAGCGTGATCAGTTCCGACAGATTCCCATAGCCGTTGCGGTTCATGGCAAGCGCCGTGAAGGCGAGCGCACGTGTGCCGTCGGCGTTCACCAACTGAAAGTGCGCGCCGACGATGAGCCGGATATTTGCTTCCTTGGCGGCCACATGCGCGCGGACGATGCCGGCGAGCGAGCATTCGTCGGTGACAGCGATCGCGAGATAGCCAAGTTGCTCCGCGCGCAGAATCAGTTCTTCCGAGTGCGAGGCGCCACGCAGGAACGTGAAGTTGGAGAAGCACTGCAACTCGGCGTAGCCGGGCAGCATTGAGGTGTACACGTCCATCGCTTCACCCGAACAGGCCGTGTAAGAACCATCGGGGATCTTCTTCGGCGCGGCTGCCGACGCGCTCACGGTAGATCCAGTAGCAGGTGTGGTCGTCGGCTTCCGCGACAAAGTAGTCGCGCGTGACGAGCTCACCGGCCCACCATCCCGCTTCGACGCGCTCACCGGGCGAGACGGTGCGCAGCGGACTGCCGTAGAACGGCCGGTGCTGGCGCGTCATCAGTTGGATGGGCGTCTCAAGCAGCCATGAAGGGCGCGGCTGATCGCCGGGCAGCGGACAGCCTTTGACGTCGCTCGACGCCGGCACCCAGTTCGATACGATCTCGGGTCGATGGTCGGCCACGGGCGCCGCGCGCAAGACGTTCTCATGGCCAAGCCGCGCGACGAGCAGTTCCATCAACCGATTATGGTCGGCCGCGCTCCCGCCTGGCTCAGGAAATAGCGTGTCCGACGGCGGCTCGGCCGCTTCGACGTCATTCACTTCGAGGCGCACGGCGATGACCGCGGCCGCAAGCTCGACGCGCCCCAACCGTTCCTTGAGCAAGCGCGTCAGATGTTCCTCGTGCCAAGTGGGTTCAGCGAGCGCCCCCTCAATCGTCGTTGGCGGTAACGCCGCGCGCCCGCGCTCATGTTCGAGTTCGATTGAAAATCGCGTGAGCGCCAGTTGCTTGCTGGCGAGCCAACCCGTCAACTGCACGATGAGCCGGCGCGCTACGAAGAGCACGGCTTCCGCATGCTCGACGCGATCGGGCAACTCGATCCGTGCGTTGAACGACGGCGGCGTCTGGACCCATTCA
>JFHF01000130.1 GCA_000648925.1 Caballeronia jiangsuensis | reverse complement strand
GGGGAAAGTTGAGCAACTGCGAGGCGAGGCTCGCCCACTGCTGAATGATCGGCGTCGAGGTGTCGAGGCCCGATTCGACAAAGCGGTTGAGCAGGTCCGCACTGGAGTCGAACCAGTGGTGCGACTTGGCCACCTTGTCGACGATGATCGGATCGACGCCCAGCGCCTTGCCCGAGTCCCGCAGCGCACTCTTGGGCCGATATGTCGTCACGGCGGCCGCCAGCGCCGCGCGGGTACGCGTGTACTTGCGATAGATGTACTGGATTACTTCTTCGCGCCGCTGGTGCTCGAAGTCCACATCGATGTCAGGCGGCTCGCCGCGCTCCTTCGAAATGAAGCGTTCGAACAGCATGGAACTGCGCGCGGGATCGACCTCCGTTACGCCCAGGCAGTAGCAGACCGCGGAGTTCGCCGCTGA
This sequence comes from Caballeronia jiangsuensis, assembly GCA_000648925.1. Classification (GTDB taxonomy): domain Bacteria; phylum Pseudomonadota; class Gammaproteobacteria; order Burkholderiales; family Burkholderiaceae; genus Caballeronia; species Caballeronia jiangsuensis. The sequence goes on along the minus strand of JFHF01000130.1, from coordinate 1,869 downwards.
CCCGCGCCCCTGACACAGGATCCCTTCATTGCGCGCGAAGCGCACAAGGTCGTACACGGTCAGGAAGTATGGCTCATATCGAAGCTCGGCGATGAGCGCGAGTTCGTGTTCGATCTGCGTCTGCACCTTGTGCGGGATGCCTTTTGGAAAGCGGCGATGCGCGCCGATGTACGTTTCCTGTCGCAGGTAGGCGGTCGGTGTCGTGCCTTCCGGGATCAGCTCGTCGGGGTGTCGAGTACGTCGCCGACCAGCACGGCGTACCGGTCGTGGCCACCGGCGCTGTCACCATGCACGTACGTTCTCGCAAGCCGCTGCAGGATACGTTGACTGCCGTGCGTCTAAACCGGTCGATTGCCGAGTGCGGGTTCGAACTGGCGCAGAACGCCGAGCAACATCTTCGCGCCCGGTTGCGGCTCGCGAACCTCTATCCCGAGCGGGCGCTGGCCGAGACGCTGACGATTGCGAATCGCTGCACCTTTTCGTTGGATGAACTGCGCTACGAATACCCAATGCCGCGATGAATGTCGTCCATCGCGCGGGCGTGGAGCGTCAGCGCCGCCCAGCAACGGCCCTCGAACGTGCGGGCGAGCCATTCCATCTGCGCATCGAGTCGCTCTTCCTTTGCGGGATATTCGGGCGAGAGGATGATGAGGCAGTCGGGCAGACCCTTCAGATGTTCGTGCGGCGCTTCGGGCCGCGCCAGATCGTTCGGCGTCAGCAGGTAGGTGCCCTTCGACGTGCGCGTGCGCGCGAGCGTGATGAGTTCCGACAGGTTCCCATAGCCGTTGCGGTTCGTGGCCAGCGCCGTGAAGGCGAGGGCGGGCGTGCCGTCGGCGTTCGTCAATTGAAAGTGCGCGCCGACGATGAGCCGGATATTGGCTTCCTTCGCGGCAACGTGCGCGCGCACAATGCCCGCGAGCGAGCATTCGTCGGTGATGGCGATCGCGAGATAGCCAAGCTGCTCGGCGCGCAGAATCAGTTCTTCCGAGTGCGAGGCGCCGCGCAGGAACGTGAAGTTGGAGAAGCACTGCAACTCGGCGTAGCCGGGCAGCATAGAGGTGTACACGTCCATCGCTTCACCCGAACAGGCCGTGCAGAAACCATCGAGGATCTTCTTCGGCGCGGCTGCCGACGCGCTCACGGTAGATCCAGTAGCAGGTGTGGTCGTCGGCTTCCGCGACAAAGTAGTCGCGCGTGACGAGCTCACCGGCCCACCATCCCGCTTCGACGCGCTCACCGGGCGAGACGGTGCGGAGCGGACTGCCGTAGAACGGCCGGTGCTGGCGCGTCATCAGTTGGATGGGCGTCTCAAGCAGCCATGAAGGGCGCGGCTGATCGCCGGGCAGCGGACAGCCTTTGACGTCGCTCGACACCGGCACCCAGTTCGATACGATCTCGGGTCGATGGTCGGCCACGGGCGCCGCGCGCAAGACGTTCTCATGGCCAAGCCGCGCGACGAGCAGTTCCATCAACCGATTATGGTCGGCCGCGCTCCCGCCTGGCTCAGGAAATAGCGTGTCCGACGGCGGCTCGGCCGCTTCGACGTCATTCACTTCGAGGCGCACGGCGATGACCGCGGCCGCAAGCTCGACGCGCCCCAACCGTTCCTTGAGCAAGCGCGTCAGATGTTCCTCGTGCCAAGTGGGTTCAGCGAGCGCCACCTCAATCGTCGTTGGCGGCAACGCCGCGCGCCCGCGCTCATGTTCGAGCTCGATCGAGAAGCGCGTGAGCGCCAGTTGCTTGCTGGCGAGCCAACCGGTCAACTGCACGATGAGCCGCCGCGCCACGAAGAGCACGGCTTCCGCATGCTCGACGCGATCCGGCAACTCGATTCGTGCGTTGAAGGACGGCGGCGTCTGGACCCATTCG
>JFHF01000129.1 GCA_000648925.1 Caballeronia jiangsuensis | reverse complement strand
GTAAGCGGCTCGGCTGGGCCGTGTCCTCATGCGCGCGCGAGTGAGGCAAGATGGTGTTGGTGATGGCGTGATGGAATTCGTGTCGATCACGAGAGATCGTGCCCACGATTGGCGATCATGGACACGATCTATCCAAATCTATTTAGATCTAGCCGGTTGATAGTGTGAGCGGGTTGGCTGGTTTCAGCTTGTCGGCCACGTTCCAGGGTAGCAGTTCGTCGATGCGAGAGATCTTGTGATCAGCGATGTGGGTCAGGACGTATTCCAGGTAGGCACGCGGGTTAATTTCGTTGAGCTTGCACGTTCCGATCAAGCTATACATCGCGGCGGCCCGCTCGCCCCCGCTGTCGGAGCCAACGAACAGATAATTTTTGCGTCCGAGCGCGACACAGCGCAAGGCATTTTCGGCAAGCACGTTGCTTATCTCGGCCAGACCGTCCTCGCAGTAGAACGTGAGGGCTGCCCAGTGGTTCAGCGAGTAGTTGATCGCCTTGGCGAGCGCGGACTTCGTCGACAGCGTCGTGAGTTTTGCCCTGATCGTCGTTTCAAACTTCACGAGCAATGGCTTGCTCTTCTCCCGCCTCACGCGCAGACGCTCGTCTGGTTCCTTGCCGCGAATGTCGGCTTCTATGCTGTAGAGCTCGCCGATCATCTCGAGCAGCTGCTGGGTATCCACATTCGGCGTGCGCGCGTGAACATCATAGATGTACCTCCTCGCGTGATCCCAGCATGCCGCTTCGTGGATCTCGCCGCTCGAGTACAGTTGATCGAACCCCGAGTAAGCATCGGCCTGCACGATGCCGTGGAATGCGGCGAGCCGGGTTTGAGGGTGGACGCCTTTGCGATCCGAGGAGAAGTCGAACCATACCGCAGCAGCCTCAGCCGAACCCGAGCGACGATCGTCGCGCACGTAGACCCAGAAGCGGCCGGTCACCGTCTTACCGTTGCCTGGCGCGAGCACCGCGACCGGCGTGTCGTCAACGTGTACCTTTCCGGGAACCAGTGCATAGCGCTGGATCGCTTCAACGAGCGGCACACAGAGCTCGGCGATCTGCCCGAGCCAGCGGCCCATGCTGCCGCGATCCAGCGTCACTCCGTCGCGTGCCGCAATCTCCGACTGGCGATACAGCGGCTGATGATCAGCGAATTTCGACACCGCAATATCGGCCAGCAAGCTCGGATGCGCAATGCTGTGCTCGATCGGCAGGCTAGGCATCGCGGGTTGTTCGATGTGGCCGCAATCAGGGCAACATAGCTTGTGGCGGATCGTGCGGGTCACTTTGAACGCGGCCGCCACGCGGGCGAGTTGTTCGGAGACATCCTCGCCGAGCCACTGCATTGCAGTCGCGCATATGGGGCAAGCCGAATCAGGCGTGAGTTCGATCTCGTCGCGCGGCAAGTGCGGCGGCAATGGTTCTCGCGTGGGCCCTCGATTGGATGGTCCCTTCGATGCCTTGTCTCGTTGTCCTCGCGCCTCTGCCGCCCCTTGGCCGGCCGTCAGGTCTTCCAACTGCGCTTCGAGCTTATCGATCTGCCGGGCCAGTTTCTCGGATTTGCTCCCGAAGTACATCCGCCTGAGCTTGTCGATCTGCGCCTTCAATCGTTCGATCTCGTCGTCGCGGGCGGCGATCTCCCGCACCATGTTCGCGAGCGATGCTTGCTGCTCGAGCACCAGAGCCCGGAGCTCAGCGACGGTGGCAGGAAGCGGCGCATGTTGGGACATGCGTCGCAGTTTACGAGTCTTCTTCGCGGTTTACAACATCGACAGCGCGGCGGTGCGTCGCGGCTGCCGCCAGTCGATGCCCTCGAGCAGCATCGACAGCTGGGCGCTCGTCAGATGGAGCTTTCCTCCATCGGCCTGGGGCCAGATAAAACGGCCTCGCTCCAATCGTTTTGCGAGCAACCAGAGTCCGTCGTCAGTCGCCCAAAGCAGCTTTACGAGATCGCCGCGACGCCCGCGGAAGATGAATAAATGGCCGCCCAGCGGATTCTCTTCGAGTGCTGTCTGCACCTTCGCGGCCAGCCCCTGGAACCCGCAGCGCATGTCGGTCACACCGGCCGCTAGCCAGATACGCGTACCTGCCGGCAGCGCGATCACTTCAGACATTCCTGCAGGAATGCTTCGGTGCGCTCGGCAGACAGGCCGCGAATCTTCACGCGCCGCTTGCCGATCTCCACCTCGATCTCGCACACGGGCGTCGGCATGGGTACGCTGCTCATCGCTTCTGACGTCACTGTCGGCTCCGGCGCCCGAAGCACCAATGCCGAGTCGATCACGTCGACGCTCAGCAGTTCCGTGCATGGCATGCTCGGCGCAACGTCGAGTGCAGGGACGATCAGCTTGCCTTCACGATATTGTTTGCGCCATCCGAACACCACATTGGCGTTGATGTCGTGCCGGCGCGCAACTATCGACAC
>JFHF01000128.1 GCA_000648925.1 Caballeronia jiangsuensis | reverse complement strand
TGTTGATGCGCGCGCAAAACTGACCCACTTCCGCTAGAAATTTGCATCGAAAATTGACCCACATGTTCAACTTCCTGCTTGGACGCCAAGCAGGAGAACGGAGTGATAACCGTGAGCATGTTAGCCAAGATTCGGCGGATGCATTTCCGCGACGGCGTCCCGCTGCGGGATATTGCGAGACAGACGGGGCTCTCAAGAAACACCATTCGACGCTGGCTGCGCGAGCCGTCGACCGGCGAGCCGAAGTATCCGAAACGCGTCAATAACAGCGTTGTTGACCCTTGGTCGGAGCAACTGCGGTTGTGGCTGCTCGCCGACACAAAACGTCCCAGACGAGAGAGACGTTCGGCGACTCAGATGTATGAGGATTTGCGCGCCTCCGGGTACGACGGCAGTTACGACCGCGTATCAGCATTCGTTCGCAACTGGAAGAAAGAACGCGATGGCGGAGCACAGCGTGGCGCCTTTGTGCCGCTCGCCTTCGAATACGGCGAAGCGTTCCAGTTCGACTGGAGCTGCGAGTACGTCTTCATCGGCGGGCTCAGGCGACGAGTGGAGGTCGCCCACCTGAAGCTCGCCGCGAGTCGCGCGTTCTGGCTCGTTGCCTATCCGACCCAAAGTCACGAGATGTTGTTCGATGCCCATGCACGAGCATTTGTTGCTCTCGGTGGCGTCCCTCGGCGCGGCATATACGACAACATGAAGACTGCCGTCGACAAAGTCGGACCTGGCAAGGAGCGCGCTATCAATGCGCGGTTTCACGCTATGTGCGGCCATTACCTGTTCGAGCCGGAATTCTGCAACCGAGCCGCCGGCTGGGAGAAAGGCATCGTCGAGAAGAACGTTCAGGACCGGCGCCGACAGATTTGGCACGATGCAATCGCGATTCGGTGGGAGTCGCTGGAAGTTCTGAACATATGGTTGGCCGAGCGATGCCAACAGGCGTGGAAGCAGTTGAAACATCCACAGTGGCCCGAACTAAGTGTCGAAGATGCGTTGGCAGACGAACGTCCACGGCTGATGCAGATGCCGAAGCCATTCGACGGCTACATCGAGAAGCCCGTGCGCGTGTCGCCCACGAGTCTGGTGCACCTCGACCGAAACAGTTACAGCGTGCCGACTGAATATGCGCATCAAATCGTGAGCCTGCGCTGCTATCCGACCTATATCAGCCTGGTCGCCGACGGCGTCGAGATTGCCCGCCACCCCCGCAGCTTCGACCGCTACCAGACCTTCTACGACTGGCGCCACTACATTGCCTTGGTGGAGCGTAAGCCCGGCGCGTTAAGAAACGGTGCGCCGTTCCTGACGATGCCAGAACCGATGCTTCGACTGCAGAGACACCTGTTGAAGCAGACCGGTGGCGACCGGGTGATGGTTCAGGTTCTCGCGGCGACGCCGGTCCATGGGCTGGAGGCCGTGTTGGTTGCGGTTGAGCTAGCGCTCGAATCTGGGCGTCCGAGCGGTGACCATGTCCTGAACATCCTCGCGCGGCTAAAGAGCCCGACCGCTCGCCCAGGTGACGTAGTGAGAACAGCAATCACGCTCAACGTTGAACCCGTTGCGGATGTTCACCGATATGAGCGGCTTCGCGTTCGCAACGAGGAGGATGGCCATGTCGAATGAAACCGCCGCATTACTGAAGTCGTTGAAGCTCCACGGTATGGCGCAAGCGTGGCCCGAACTGGTCGCGCAGGCGCGTCACAACGAATTTGAGCCGGAGAAGTTCATGCAGATGCTGCTGAAGGCGGAGACAGCTGAGCGTCAGGTGCGGTCAATCAACTATCAGATGGCCGCCGCACGCTTTCCTGCTCACCGCGACCTCGCGGGCTTCGACTTCGAGCAAGCGAGCGTCGATGAGGGCCTCGTTCGTGAACTCCACACCGTACGATTCTGCGAGTCGGCGCAGAACATCGTGTTCATCGGCGGGCCCGGCACGGGGAAGACGCACCTTGCGACGTCAATCGGAATCGAAGCGATACAGCACCACGGCAAGCGGGTTCGGTTCTTTACCACCGTCGAGCTCGTGAACCAGCTCGAAGCTGAGAAGGCCGCAGGCAAACCCGGACAACTCGCGAATCGGCTGATGTATGTCGACGCCATTGTGCTGGACGAACTCGGCTATCTGCCATTCACCCAAACGGGGGGCGCACTGCTGTTTCATCTGTTCTCGAAGCTCTATGAGCGCACGAGCATTCTAGTCACGACTAACCTAAGCTTCACGGAATGGTCGAACGTATTCGGCGACGCGAAGATGACAACTGCGCTGCTCGACCGCCTCACGCACCACTGCCATATAGTCGAAACAGGCAACGACTCCTGGCGCTTCAAAAACAGCACGGCGGGGCAGCCCGCTTCGCGGGCTGCAACCCGGAAAAGCTCACCCAAACGACAAAGAGAGGAGGAAATCGACGCACCAGAATGATGTTTCTGCACATCAGGGGTGGGTCAGTTTTAGATGCAAAAAGTGGGTCAGTTTCCGGCGCAAATCAAC
>JFHF01000127.1 GCA_000648925.1 Caballeronia jiangsuensis | reverse complement strand
GCTGACGGTGCTGCTCGGCGCGCGCGTCGGCGTGGGCGTGAGCACGCTCGCCGCGAATCTCGCGGTGAGTCTGCAAAGGCGCGGCACGCGGGCGGGCCGCGCGATGGCGCTGCTCGATCTCGGCCTGCCCGCCGCCGACAGCGCGCTTTTGCTCGACATGCGCTGCGAGCTGCATTTCGTCGATGCCGTGCGCAACCTGCGCCGCTTCGACGACACCTTCGTGAACACCGCGTTCGCGCGCCACGCGAGCGGCCTCGCGCTCACGACGCTGCCCGCCGATCTCGCGGAAATGCGCGCGATCTCGTTCGCGTCGGCGGTGAGCATGTTGAATCGGCTGCGCGCGTATTTCGATCATCAGATCGTCGATCTGTGCGGCTTCTCGAATACGGAATTCGTCGGAGAGACCTTGCAGGCCGCGGACGAAGCATGGCTCGTCTGCGATGCGAACGTCGCGTCGGCGGTATCGGCGATGGCGCTGCTCGACGCGTTGCGTCCCGCCGATGAAGACACGCCGCCCGCGAAGATCGGCCTCGTCGTGAACAAGTTCGACGCCGCGCTGAATTTCGGCGCGGACCAACTGGCGCAGCGGCTCGATCTGCCGCTCGTCGGCGTGTTGCCGGAGCGCGCGCAGGCGCTGGGCCGCGCGGTGAATCAGGGGTGCCTCCTCGCCGATTGCGCCGAACGCGATCCCTACGTGCGCGCGCTCGCACCGCTGGTCGCGCGTCTCGCGCGTTTGCATGGCGAGCTTCCCGATGAAGCCGCGCACGAGCCGAAGGCGCGCGGCGGGCGGCTGAGCGCACGCGCGGCGCTCGATGTCGCGCATCTCCTTCCCAACTTTCTCAGACGGTCATAGACGATGGCTCAGGACTTCAGCAAGGACATCGCGTTCGCGAACGATCTGGCCGAAGACGCCGTCGCGTTCGCGCATTCGCAGCAGTTTCAGGATGTGGCGACGGCGGCGCACGAGCATCTGCTTACGCGCATCGAGGAACTGGGCGCGGAGTTCGGCCGATGGTCGCGTCAGGCGATCCAGCAATTCGTCGATCTGGAGATGGACAGCTTCGTGCGTCTGCGGCGCGTGCCGCTGAACGAGAGCGAAGTGCGGCTGGTTGCGGCGGCTTTGACGAAGGAACTCGCGGGCTTCGGTCCGCTGGAAGACCTGCTCGCCGATGCCGCCGTCGAAGACATCCTCATCAACGGCTATAGCGACGTGTATGTGTCGCGCCACGGCATGCTGGAAAAGATTCCGGTGCGTTTCGCGGACAACGCGCATCTGCTGCGCATCGTGCGGCGCATTCTCGCGCCGATCGGACGGCGGCTCGACGAATCCAATCCGATGGTCGATGCGCGCCTGCCCGATGGCGGCCGCGTGAATGTCGTGATCGAACCGCTGTCGATCGATGGTCCTGTCGTGTCGATCCGCAAGTTCAGGCGCGATCCGCTGCGCCCCGACGATCTGCTCGCCAACGGCACGTTCGATCAGGACATTGCATCGCTGTTGCAGGCGGCGGTGGACGCGCGCTGCAACGTGCTCGTGTCGGGCGGAACGAGCTCGGGCAAGACATCGCTGCTGAATGCGCTCGCGTTCTTCATTCCGAAACACGAGCGCGTCGTGACGATCGAGGATACGGCGGAACTCTCGCTGAATCATCCGCATGTGGTGCGGCTCGAAAGCAGGCCCGGCGGTTTCGATGGCGCGGGCGTCGTGTCGATCCGCGATCTGTTGCGCAATACGTTGCGGATGCGGCCGGACCGGATCATCGTCGGCGAAGTGCGCGGCGGCGAAGTGCTCGAAATGCTTCAGGCGATGAACACCGGCCACGACGGCTCGATGGGCACTGTCCACGCAAGTTCGCCGCGCGAATGTCTCTATCGGCTGGAAATGCTCGCGGGCTTCGCGGGTTTTCAGGGCACCGAAGCGAGTCTCAGACGACAGATCGCCAACGCGATCGATTTCATCGTGCAGATCGGACGGCTCTCGAACGGGCGGCGGCGCATCCTCTCCGTGACCGAAGTCACCGGCCTCTCCGACAACATCATCGCGATGCAGGAGTTGTATCGCTACGAGCCTTCCGTCGATGCCAGCGGCAACGAAGCAGACCGCTGGGCCTGGCTCGGCATCCATCCGAGCTCGCCGAAGCTCGCGAAGTTCCGGCAGGCGCTCGGCGTCGCGCTGTCGGAAGGTTTCGGGCATTCGGGGCGATTCGGCGGGGGCTTCAATGTATAGAGCGGCCGCCATCATCGCGATGCCCGCGCTGCTGTGCGCGGCCGCCGCGCTCATGCTGTGGCGGCGCGGCACGCATACGCGCGAGCGCGCGCTGACCGAGCGCTTCGTCGATCGGCAAGTGCAGGCGCCTCGGCCGCAACACGCTCCACGGCCCGTCGCGAGCGCGCCGGCCACGGCGGCGCCGAAGGGCATCGCGTCCGGCATCGCGTCCGGCATCGCGTCCGTCATCGCGCGTGGGCGTGCGGCGTTCGCGAATCTGATGCATCGCGCGGGCATCGAAC
>JFHF01000126.1 GCA_000648925.1 Caballeronia jiangsuensis | reverse complement strand
CGAATTATCACCATTGAATTGGGGTAGGGGTTTCGTAGCCCACGCTTTAAATCGTTCTATATAGTAGGCGCGCGCTCGGCTGGCACGCCGGCGCCCACGACGCGGCATCTAACTTGCGCTGACCGCAGGACACCTGCATGCCGCAGGCAAACCGGAGAGCGACTATGAATGAAGATCAGGTTAAGGGCGTCGGCGAGAAGGTCAAAGGCAAGATCAATGAGGGCGTTGGCAAAGTGACGAACGACCCCGTGCAGGAAGCAAAGGGCGACGCGCAGTAGGTCGAGGGCGAAGCGCGTAAGGACGTCGGTGACGCCAAGGAGGACTTGAAGGACGCCACGGACGATACGGCGAAGCCGTAATTGCGATCGCGCGCAGGTTGCCAATCTGGCTCGACACCTTAGTCCGCAGCATTCACCGCCCGCCTTGAGCGGGCGTTTTGCTCCCGGTAAAAACAGCGCGATCTTCCTTGCTCAGGAATTAGACGCGTTGTCGGAGCTTCTTGAACGGCCCCGCCAGTGGATTATCAAGAAGGCGCTGGTCAGTTTCTTGCGCGCGAGGCAGAGATCGACGCCTGATTCAGGAGGGTCTTGATGACGTCACCGCGGGCCGTCTGCTTTCGATGGAGCAAGGGGAGACTCGACAAGACCGTTGAAAGAGGCCGTTGCGCTGCCTGGCCGCCGGTGCCCCTAACATTCTGCCGCCGGAGCTCTTTCGCCCTCTTACCTTGTGCCTCTCGACGCTCTACGCGTGCCCCCGTTCCGCCTCTGAACAACGTTATCCTAACGAAGGCTCGAATGGCGAGATTGCTCGTTGAGGGGTTCGGGCGGACGCGCGAGGTCGGTTGAGTCGTCGTCGATCTTCGCGAGTCTGTTGAGCAAGTCGGTTACCGCGGAGAACTGGTGATGCATAAGATGACGGCAACGCGAAAGTTGCTCAAGCCGCCTGCGCCAATAAAGAAGCGGGAGCGCTGAATTGGGCTCCTGTAAGACCGCTTCGATAGCGAGCCGTATATGGGAGATATCGGCGTCGATCATTCGGAGTTGAAAAGCGCCAAGGATGTTTGTGTCACGGGTGTCCATGTCTCCATAACGGCAGGCGACTAATATTGCTGAAGCATGCATTTAAGTAGCGTCTTCGCAAGCAGCAACGCATGCAACTGCGGAGCGACCCTCTTTCGCCCTGGCAGGCTTGACTTCGAACACCATTGGATATGCTTTCACGGCGAAAGGTGCACACAGGGCTAAAAAACTGTGCAGCGATGCCGTTATCCACCGGTGGGGTCGGCATCAGCCATCAATCGATCCCACTACAAATACGTACCGCACAAAGCAATGACGGGGGAACCAAGGCCATGTTGAAGCCAAAAATAAATGTTTTTATCGCTGGCGAAGCCTTATTGGCGGCCAAGAAGAAAGTGGTCGACCAGTGCGTTGAGAACGCTAAGGCTGAAGGCTCGAGCCTGGCCGCGGCCGAGAAAAAGGGAGCGAGGCTGTTTTATGCCTTCGCCAAGACGTGCTACGGGTTCTCTGAGGCGACTACAGCCCAATACCTGCGGGCGTATGAGCGCTTCGTCGATTCCAGGCACCGCGCCGAGATGGAGGCGCTTTTCAGTGCGAGCGAACTCGCGGTTCTCGCTGCCTACTCGGACGACGAACTGACGGAGATCGTGTCGGCGAAGGCAGCAAACCCCCGTCTTACTCGCGACGGAATCAGACAGCTACTGAAGAGCCGCCAGGCAGCCTGAACGGGCACTTCGGCACCGACACCTCGCAGGGCGATCAACCACGAGCAGTTCCGACAATCGACGATTCGCGTGAGAGTAAAGTTCAAGGCGGCCACTTTCGGCGCGTTCTAGTTCGACATAAATCGTTGCGCCATCAAGTTCGGACATGTGTTTCCCTGAACGTTCGCGCGAAAAACACGAAAACGTGCAGGCTGCGTTGGCTGCGGAACTGGCCAACGAGTTAAAAGCCGAAGTAACGCACTAGCACGGTGTCGCCCAGCCCTCTGCCAAAGCCGTTGCCCTAACGCTGAGACGAGAAAATGAGATGCGTCGTCGAGGCCCGGGCGACAAGACCCGACGAAGAGGAATATCATCCGGAGTTGATAGAGCAACGGCAGCTAGCAGGGATGAACGAGTACAGGGTTACTGATATTGAGAACGCCATCAACTACTGGCGATCGCGGCAGGCGGCGACAGATGACTTCGCTGTCTGCCCCAGAGCAAGAGTACTGGCGGACGTGTATGGAACGATGATCTATCATCAACGAGAGCGCGTCGAAGCGAGAAACCTGACGCCAGAACAAAATGAAGCGATAGGTCTGGCGCTCGCCCAGAAGGAACTTTTTTGATTCCGTCGAGGAGGCGCAAACATGTCAAACGCCCGTAGCGCCTTAGTGTGGGTCGACGCGGTGGCCGGCGGTGGACGCGTCGAGATCTATTCTCGAGAGGTACCGACGGCGGACGCGCTGCGCATGTTTGCTTCAGCCAGCAGCGACACGCGAGCGTTCGAAGAAGACCTCACCGACTGGG
>JFHF01000125.1 GCA_000648925.1 Caballeronia jiangsuensis | reverse complement strand
TGCCGATTTACTCCCCGACCATCTACGCAACCGTCCATCATCTCTACACCCGGCATCTGCCGAAACGCCGCGCCGGCGCCCAGGACGCCCCCGGAGGAGCTCACCCGATCCCGAAAACGGCTGATCACCACGCAGATACAGGGTGGGGAATTTTACTCCGACAGTTTTGGGGAAACTAAGTCGGACGTTGACACGCGGAAACAAGTCGTCGCGAAACGCTAGCCCCTTGAACGCCTGGGGCTTGCGCTTGAGCGCCTCAATGAAGTGCCGGTAGTCGAGCTTGCGACGGCGGCTATTGGCCGCATGCGAGCCCCGTGCTGTGCTGTGCACGAGCGCGCCGGACAGATAGCAGTCGAGGTGATCGGCATAGACGCGCACCTTCAGACGGTGACCAATCAGGCGCGACGGCGCGCTGTAGAGAATGCCCCGCACGGTGAAGGTGCCACAGCGTGTCACGCGTGCTTCCTCTTCGATGAAGTCGGTCGTGCGATGTGCGGGCAAATCCTGCAAATGTTCGCGCTCAGCGTTAAACGCCGCTGCGTTACGGCGGTTACGGCGCATGACGACGTCGCGAACAAACGCGTCATAGGCAGCCCGATCGTCGAAGTCGCGATGGCCACGCAGCATCAGCGCTTGGTCGATCGCCTCCTTCAGATGGCGGTGCGAGGATTCCACACTACCGTTCTCATGGGCCACGCCGACGTTATTGCGCGTGCCGGCCATGCCGTAATGCACCAGCAGTGCGTCATAGCGAGCCGTGAAGTCCTCTTCAGTCTGCAAATTCTTGAACGCTGCCGATAGGCTGTCGGTGCGATGCTCATGCGGGCAGCCGCCGGCTTGCCACAGCGCGTTCTGTAATCCGGTGGAGAGGGCCTCGAAGCTCTCGCCACCTTCGACGACATAGGCATATTCCCAGTGCGAGAACGCGAGCACGAAGTGATAGAGCCGGTGATCGAGGGGCGCACCGGCGACCGTCACGCGCAGATCCCGCATGTCGGTAAAGTCCGAGAGCCCCTGCACGCCGGGCAAGTGCTGCTGCGGGAAGAAGATCTCCTTGCCAGGGCCCTCGAGTGCGCGCCATTGGCTGACGCGCCGCTCGAGCGTACGCCGCATGCTGTCAGGGAAGAGGCCCGGATGCGCCTCCTGCAGCTTGCACAGCAACGTGATGGCCTTGAGCCGGGGCGCGTGGCGCAGCAATGGCACGACCTCGCTCTCCCAAACTTCCGCGAACGGATCGTGACGTGTACGCCACGCGCGTGATGGCTTCTGCGACGGCAGACGGCCCTCATGCTCGATGCGCCGGGCCGTGCGAACGCTCATGCCCGCCATCGCCGCGGCGACTTCCTGAGTGTGATGTTTGCGCTTACTCATATAGAGTCGGACCTGCTGGTCCGTCACGTAGGTTCCAGGCATGGCTGTTCGCTTCTTGTTCGACGCGATCAGCCATCGTAAAACCCCGTTACTCCGGCGCCGCCGGTAGTTCGTCGTCTCCGGCGGCTACGCCGCCTTCGACTCCTCACCACCGGCCAAGGTAACTGTCAAAGGACCGGCCAAGATAATTGTCGTTCTCTACGAGGACGCGATCCGGAAGCGAGACATCGTCGTCGCGACTCCTGAAAAGCTCGACTTTGCGCTGAGAAATGATCCGTCAATTCTTGATGACGTTGGCCTGCTTGTGTTCGACGAAGGCCACATGATCGGACCGGGAGAGCGAGAAGTTCGATATGAGGTTCAAATTCAGCGCCTCCTTCGTCGACGGGATGCGGATCAACGCCGCATCGTCTGCCTCTCTGCGATCCTTCCCGACGGAGATCAACTCGAAGACTTCTCGGCATGGTTGCGACGCGATCAACCTGGCGGTCCAATCAAGCACAACTGGCGCCCGACTCGCCTCCGTTTCGGCGAGGTCATCTGGAATTCGCCGACAGCGCGTCTCAATCTTCGCGTCGGTGATGAAAGGCCATTCGTGCCCCGCTTTCTTACTGGCGCGGCGCCACCATTGTTCGTGCTTCCGAAGAAGCAGCGCGCCCGGCTCTTTCCGGATAACCAACGGGAGCTGAGCCTTGCTACGGCGTGGCGGCTTGTCCGCGATGGCCAGACGGTTTTGATCTACTGTCCAGAGCGCCGGAGTGTTGAACCCTTCGCTGAGGTTATCGTCGACTTGCATGAGCGCGGCGCGCTCCCATCGCTGCTCGCGGTCGATCCAGCAACGATCCAAACCGCTATCGCACTTGGCGAAGAATGGCTCGGCCCGAACAGCGACACGCTAAAGTGCTTGCGCCTCGGCGTGGCGCTTCACCATGGGGCCCTGCCGACTTCATATCGCAAGGAGGTCGAACGACTGCTGCGAGATGGCGTGCTCAGAGTCACGATCTCATCACCGACATTGGCTCAGGGCCTTAACCTTTCAGCGACGGCGGTCGTTATGCATTCACTCTACCGCCACGGCGAGAAGATCAAGGTTTCAGAATTCAAGAACGTTATCGGCCGAGCTGGCCGCGCCTATATCGATGTCGAGGGCATAGTGCTATTTCCCAT
>JFHF01000124.1 GCA_000648925.1 Caballeronia jiangsuensis | reverse complement strand
ATGCGTATTCCACGCCGAGCCGAACGCTGATTCCACGGCAAACCGAGCACGGATTCCACAGCAAAGCGAGCGCCGATTCCACGGCAAACCGAGCAGGAATTCCACGGCTGCCCGAGCGCGAAGTCCACGCGTAACCGAGCAGTAAGGTGGAGGGGCGGCGACGCGGATAACCATGGCACTCTCGACGATTTTGTCGGGCGGCCGAATGTCGAATAAAAGGTTATCTATGCGTCAAATCAGGGAAGTGCTGCGCCTGCGTTTCGTATGCGAACGTAGCCAGCACGAGATCGCGACGACGATTCGCGCTTCGAGCGCGACGGTCTGGGACTACCTAGACCGTGCCCGGCGTGCGCAACTCGACTTCGAGAGGGCCATGTCGATGGACGACGCGGCGCTCGAAGCGCTGCTGTTTCCGCCACAACCGTCGTTGAGTCGGACGCGCCCGTTACCCAACTGGGCGCTTGTGCATCGCGAGCTTGGCAGGCGAGGCGTAACGCTGGACCTGCTCTGGAACGAGTACAAGGCCCAGGAGCCGGAAGGCTACGGCTACAGTTGGTTCTGCAAGCACTACGAGCGCTGGGCAGCGGCTTTACCGGTTACGCTGCGCCAGACGCACACGCCCGGCGAGAAGCTGTTCATCGACTACTCGGGCAACAGGCTCGGTATCGTTGATCCGCACACCGGCGAGATTCGCGAGGCAGAGCTGTTCGTCGCGACGCTCGGCGCATCGAACTACACCTATGCCGAGGTCACCTGGACCCAGCAGCTTGAGGACTGGATCGGCTCGCATGTGCGCGCGTTGAACTTCATCGGCGGTTGTGTCGAGATCCTGGTGCCCGACAACCTGAAGTCCGGCGTACACAAGGCCGACTTCTACGATCCGGTTCTGAACCGGACCTACGGCGAGATGGCTGCCCATTACTCGATGGCGATCATCCCGGCACGCAAACGTCGGCCCCGCGACAAGGCGAAGGTCGAGCAGTCGGTACTCCTGGCACAGCGCTGGATTCTGGCCCGGCTGCGCAACCAGCGGCTGTTCAGCCTCGACGAAGCCAATCGGGCAATCGCCGCGCTGCTCGTCGAACTGAACAACAGGCCGTTCAAGAAGCTGCCGGGCTGCCGCCGCAGCGCCTTCGAGGAACTCGATCGCCCGGCACTTCGGCCGCTGCCAGAAAGGCCTTATCAGTATGCACAGTGGAAGGTTGCCCGCGTCGGCATCGATTACCACGTCGAGCTCGACGAACACTATTACTCGGTCTCGTACTGCCACGCACGCGAGCAGGTCGACGTGCGCCATACGAAGACAACTGTCGAGATCTTCCTGCGCGGTCAGCGTATAGCCGCGCATGCGAAGAGCGAGCGCCGCGGCCATCACACCACCATCGCTGCGCACATGCCGCCGAATCATCGGGCCGCCACCACGGAGTGGAATCCGCAACGGCTGATCACTTGGGCCACCGACATTGGTCCGCACACCGCTGCAGTCATCGAACACCTACTTGGCGGCCGCCAACATCCTCAGCAGGCTTACCGCGCCTGCCTGGGCGTGCTGCGCATGGGCAAGGACTACGGCCGTGCGCGGCTGGAAGCCGCCTGCCAGCGCGCCATTGATCTGAAAGCGCCGAGCTACCGGTTCATCTCTTCAACGTTGAAAAATGGTTTGGAGAGCAACGCCGATGCGCCCGTCGCCCAGACCGAACTGCCCCTCGTGCACGCCAACGTGCGCGGGCCGTCCTACTACCATTGAAAGGAGAACATCGACATGCTGCATCACCCGACCGTTGAGCGGCTGTACGAGTTGCGCTTGTTTGGCATGGCCGCGGCGCTGGCCGACCAGCAATCCCAGAACAGTATCGATCAGCTCGGCTTCGAGGAGCGCCTCGGGCTGCTCGTCGAGCGCGAAGCAAGCGAACGCCAGTCACGACTTCTTACGGCGCGGCTGCGCCGCGCGAAGCTGCGCTTCCCTGACGCGGTACCGGAGGATATCAACTACCGCGAACCCCGCGGTCTCGACCGCGCTTTACTCGCCCGACTGCTCACTGGCGAATGGGTACGGGCGCACCAGAACGTGATTCTGGTCGCGCCGACCGGCCTTGGCAAAAGCTGGCTTGCATGCGCGCTGGTCAACCAGGCATGCCGTCAGGGCTTCTCAGCCTACTATCTGCGCATGCCGAAGTTCAACGAGGAAATGGCCATCGCACACGGTAGCGGCGGTTACGCAAAGCTGCTCGCCCAATGGGCGAAGACCGACGTCCTCGTCATGGACGACCTCGCCATGGCGCCGTTGTCGGATTCGGCGCGGCGTGATCTGCTTGAGGTGCTCGACGACCGGCACGGCCAGCGTTCGACGATCGTAACCAGCCAGATTCCGGTCGACAGTTGGCATGCCGCCATCGGCGATCCAACGCTTGCTGACGCGATTCTCGACCGGCTGGTTCACAACGCGCATCGACTCACGCTATCGGGCGAATCGATGCGCAAGCGCCGAAATGGTTTGACCACCGAAGACGAGAAGGAGTAAAAGAACTCACCCCGCGTCGCCACGTCCGCAGCGCTCGCTTTGCTGTGGAATCCCTGCTCGGCTTCGCGTGGAATGCATGCTCGCTTTGCCGCGGTACGGCTGCTCGATTTGCGCGGAATACGCA
>JFHF01000123.1 GCA_000648925.1 Caballeronia jiangsuensis | reverse complement strand
AGATTTACATCATGGAAGCAACAGTAGCGGTCTCGCACAAAGACCAACTGGTAGCGCACATTATTCCGTTTCTGGAAGAAGTCAAGGATCTGACTACCGGTACCGACGTCGAGCGCTGGTTAAACGAGAAATATAGCGTTGACAGCGACTTCTATCGTGAGACCGCGCGGCTGATTAAGCTGGGGGTGCTTGAGGAGGGTTGGGCCGCCAACGTCGAGATTGCAGGTCGGCGCTACCGCCGCGCCCGACTAGTGGACCCGTCTGAAGAAACGTTTGGCTTTAGCATCACCACGGTGTACATGGATAGCACCGAAAATACTCAAAGCAACCCTGAACAATCCTTCCGCGGAGACTACCACTCTCATCCCTACGGCGAGTTCAATATGGTCTTCTCGCTCAATGACGGCGCAGCGCTTGCCGGACCGAACGGATGGTGTTATGGGGGATGGACGGCACCTGCACCGGGAAGCCACCACTATCCGGAGGCAAAAGGCGGAGCCGTAATCGCGCTGTTCTTCCTGCCTGCAGGACGGATTGCATACAACGTGAAAGCGCCGGACGCACAATAACCGCAGGGCGCCGGTCACCGGCGCCCTCCTTTTTACGAATCACTCGGCATCGAACCCGAAGAAGGTCGTAAATCCCTCGACCGGCTCCCGAGCCATCGCAAGGCTGTTAATGTGCGAGTCCTGCTCAGCGAACCCTAGACTCATACCGCACACCAATCGATAGCTTTGAGGGAATCCGAGTTGTCTCGAGACGATGTCTTCGTATCGCGCGAAGGATACCTGCGGACATGTCGCCAATCCGACCGCTCGCGCTGCGAGCATAAGCGACTGCAAGAACAGCCCATAGTCGAGCCAACTGAACTCGGTCAGCGACGGGTTAATTGCAAAAATCAATCCTACGGGTGCACCGAAGAAATCAAAATTCTTTGCTGTAACCGCTGCACGCTGTTTCACGTCGCTCTTCGAAACACCCAGTGCACCATAATAAACGCTTCCAAATGCCTCTTGCCGAAGTCGCATGAGTTCAGGAAGCGGATCTGGCATATGACGCAACGGCGGGTGAAGATTGGCAGCGTGAGCCCGACCCAACTCTTCGCTCAACGCCGCTTTTTTTTCTCCGCTTAGCACATACACATGCCAAGGTTGGATATTGGAGTTGCTCGGAGCGTATCTCGCCACATCTAAAATCTCTTCGATGACCTTCCGTGGCACTTGATCAGATTTGAACCTTCTCACAGCGCGACGGGAGCGAATGATGGCGTCAATGACGCTGGCAGTTGGATGCGTGTCTCGATTAATCTTCATGGATGAAATCACTGGAAGGATTTCTACATCATGACATGGACCAAAAAAGCATCGCAGTGAAACATGTTCACCTGCGAAGTGAATCGAGTTCATGTTCTCTTTTCGCACTTCCACCCGCTCTCTCATCCGCCTGCAGCATTAATCGCAGACACTTTTTGATACTGCTGCTGCGACGTAAGTCAATCGGTAGATTGAATCACGTGCAACAGGATATTGCACGTGATTCCCTTTGTCTGAGTTAGTACGACAACCATAATCGAAGGGCACCTCCCACTGTCACCGTCGTCGTCCTTCCCCGACGCAACGTTTGGTCCTTCTTTCGCCTAACCTGGTGATGATTGCAACCCTCAACGGAATCCCAAGTCCGTTGAGTTCCCACCTCAACGCTAAGGGTAGACAGCCAAAATGAGCACGACAATTCTTGCGATTGCCGGCAGCACTCGGCGCGATTCGTTTAATCAGAAAGTGCTTGATGTAGCTGCGAGCGGAGCTTCTGCACTCGGAGCTCGAGTTCTCGATGTTCGTCTTGCAGATTACCCAATGCCGATCTACGATGCCGAGTCCGAGGGCACAAGCGGCGTACCTGAGAACGCTTTGCGCATTCAGGATATGCTCGCGGAGAGCGACGCCATCCTCATCGCTTCACCTGAGTATAACGGTGGTTACACCCCAATTCTCAAGAACACGCTTGATTGGTGCAGCAGAGCGACGCGAGCCGGCACGCCCGGGCTTACCCTCTTCGCTAACAAACCAGTTGCAGTCGTCAGCGCTTCGCCAGGCCCACTTGGTGGCGCTAAAGCGCAAATTGGTATCAAAATTGTTCTTGAGAGACTGGGACTTATCTTGATACCACAATCGTTCTCGTTGGGTCTCGCTGCATCTGCGTTCAATGAACAAGGAACACTAAAGGACAAAGACGTGGAGAAACTCTTGCGCGCGGTCGGCGAGTCGCTTGTTGGTCTCACAAGCAAACTTCATACAGCTACGGTCTAGTGTCGAACTTCCGAGCGATGCACAGTAGTACTCCACAACGGCCCGAGCAGCCATGCTAGGGCCGCTTTCGTAGCTACGAAGATGGAATGTCTCGATGATTTTTTCCGCCCGAGTCTATCAAGAGACCATCCCAGTCAGACGCTCGCTTGCGGTCCAAAGACGTGCTGCAATGTCGGGATCAATCGCCCAGCTTTTCACACCCGGTCCAATTCCATCTTCAGCTGCCAACGGCGCGACGTCACAATCTTCGCAGTAAAGGCCTCCTAATCCGTCAAGCTGTGAGCTGACTGCGCACCACAAGGTCGTAGCGGCGCCCTGCTGAACCGTCTTGAAGCCTGGGTCCTCGGCAGTTTTTAAAGTCCCGTCTTCTTTGACCGCCCCCATCAGACGGTAGTCATCGATGGTCATATGCCGCGCCAATGGCGTAAATATTGAACCTGGGTGCAAAGAGAAAGCCCTTACCCCCTCTTGTTTTGCAATCTGATCAAGGTGAAGAGCAAACAAAACGTTTGCAGTCTTCGACTGCGCATACGCTGTCCACTTGTCGTAACTACGTCGGCTGTAGTGCAGATCCTCAAGATCTACGCCACAGAGTTGATGGGCTCGTGACGAGACACTGATTACTCTTGCGCCCTCTGCTTTCCGCAAAGCCGGCATGAGAAGCTGAGAAAGCTGAAAATGCCCAAGATGATTCGCACTAAATTGCTGCTCAACGGTAAGCGGCTCGGGCCGACCGTTTCCCCATGCTGACTTTTTCAAAGCATGATGAGCGCGTTTAGATAACGGAGCCAGTCAGCCATGTCGAACGCAGGGGGCGGAGCTTATCCCCGTCGCACGTACGCGCGAGAATTCAAGCAGCAGGTGATCAGAGAGACGTTGGAGCCCGGCATGTCG
>JFHF01000122.1 GCA_000648925.1 Caballeronia jiangsuensis | reverse complement strand
GGGGTCTCCTCGTTTTCAGTGCAATAAGTGACGGTACGAAAAGCTAGCACTGGCGCGGAGGTGGTGTTGGTAGATCGTTGATTTCATTGACTTTCCTGTTCACTTTCAAATCTGCGATTCGTGGCGTCAAACCGTGGTCGGTTTCATCCATTGGTGCCAGTTATCGATGCATTTGGCCGCGAAGGCAGGATTTGGTCAGCATAGCGGTCAACCGGGAAGCGAAACACACCCCGCAAGTTGATGCTCTCCAGCCTGGTGGGCGCAATCTTCCCGATCAGTTCCGGTGGAATGACCTGGCGGCGGTTCGACCAGCGATCCAGGACCGCCTGCATCTGTGAGGTATTCCACGCCATCACGATGTTGGCCATCAGGCTCAACGCATCGGCCACAGCCTGCATTTCATCGACACGTTTGGCCTGCGCCGGGCTGATCCGGCCGGTATAAATGGCGCGCTTGAGGGCGTTAACAGCCTCGCCCCGATTGAGCACCCGGCGCAACTCGTTCCTGAAAGCGTCCTTGACAAAGTAGTCAGCCAAAAACGCCGTACGCAGCAACCGCCCCAATTGCACGCCAGCCTCATAGATTGGATCGCCCTGGGCGGCAGAACCGAACCGCGCAAGAGCTGCCACCGCACTGGCATGTCCGCTCATGACCGAGGCTGCCAGGTGCACCAGACTATCCCAATGCTTTTCGATCAAAGCGACGTCGACATTGGCTTCGCACACCGCAGCGATTTCTGCGGGCACTTTGGTGCCGCGTGGCACAAAGAGGTGGCGCTGTTTGAGTTCCTTCAACCGCGGGCAAAGATCAAAACCAAGCAAACGGGCATGTGACATGGCAAAGTCGGTGTAGCCATGGGTATCCACAGCAAGCTGGCTGGTCTCCAGCTTTTCTTGGCGGATGACACCTTCAATGGCCACGCCCGCCTGGCGCTCATTGAGCACAAAGGGCTGCGCATGGAAGATGCCCCACCGGTCTTTTACATGGGAGTAGATTCCAATGGAAGGTGTGTTGCGCCGAGGATCAAGCCGGGCTTGCCACACCCGTTTGGTGGTCTCCATGGTCATCATGTCAGAAGATGCCAAATCGGACCGCCCCCAGGTGGCGGCAATCGGGTGTCGCTGCATGAATTCCAGCACAGCCTGGCAGGCCTGGCTCAGACGCCGTTCGTCCCGCGCCCAGCGCATGGCCTGGCGAATGCTGGTGGCAGACAATTGCGGAATCATGCGCGCGCATTCGACCGCAGTCAGACTGGTGCCGTGGGCCATGATGCCGGCATAGACCATCAGCAGCTCGTCGGTAGAGCGCGGCTCACGTCCGAGCATGATCCAGCTAAAGCGCACCTGGGCGTCAACGGCCAGAATCACTTCCGGCAATTGAACCTCACCGATGCGGTGATCCAAAGCCGCGCGCAGCTTGGTCACTTCTGGGTCTTCGTCCTCTGCGGGCAATGGCGACAAATGGAGTTCATCATCCACGCGCAGTACGCCACTGCGGGCTGCAGCGGCCACCGCATCGACACCGGCAGTTACTCTGGCCAGCAAAGGCTTCAAGAAAGTGGCAGCCTTGCTGGGTAACGATAGACGGGCATAGTGTTTCTTGGACTCTGCCTGCCAACGCTCGTCCGTGAAGAACAAGCGCGCACGACCCCGAAAGCTCAGGCTGTGCTCAACCCAGACCGAGCCATTGCGCACCGCGCGGCGCAGGGCAAACAGGGTGGCCACCTCCAACGCCTGAAACGCCCGTTCCCGGTCTGGGCTGGAGATCGAAACCTGCCAGATCATTCCCAGACTTGGTGCCACCACTTCAACTGGCAGCTTTCTGGATCCTTTGAGATATAAAGCTTGCAGCTTGGCAAGGTACTCGATGGCAGGATGCTCGCCGGTGGCCTGCCAGGGCAGCTTTGCAATGGCGACGAGCAACGACCGCACGGGGCGAATTCCATCAATCAATCCCTCGCGGACCAGGGAGGCCCTGCTCGGTGGTTTGCGTTTCTGGGTTTCGGTGATCAAGGCTTCAAGACGGGCACGCAACTCAGCATCTGGCACCGCACCTTGCGCGCTCAAGGCAACAAGTTCGCCGAGCAGCGTTTTGTACATTGCGGCCCAATTGACGGTAGCGGGGACATCGGCGGCAGCCTGACGCCACAGATCGGCGATCCGGCGCTGCACCATAAGGATCAACTGGTCTGTGGTGGTGAACAGGCAATACCGAAGAAAGCATGCGACCTCCACGGTGCGCGCTGGCTCTTTGATCTTGGCTCCGGCTGAGGGCGGCCTGGAGACAAGTCGGCGCGCGTAGCGGCGCAAGATGAGATCGGGGATGTCTGCCAGGTGCTTATAACGTCCAGCGTGTAAAGCAGGTCGATGCGCTCCAGTACCTCGCTGATTTGGCGGGTTGAGTGTTTCGCCGGTGCAGCCCATAGCCAACTCTGCTGGGTTTGTCCATCTGGGCGCAGCTCTGAAACTGAGGCTCGCCAGCGATCAAGTGTTGCTGGATCAACGCTGGCGGCGATGGCGGTGCCTGTTTCAACTTCAAGCTGGGCAAGTGCCGCCGCAATCAGTGTCCGAATTGCCCGCTCGTGCACGATCACCAGCTTGTTCTTGTACAGCCATTGACGCGCCCGCACGAGTAGCTGATCGCGGTCGGCGCAGCGCGCCACTTCGTCGCGCAGTTCACGTACCAGTGAGCGGCGCTGGTGCTCGCTCATCCACTGGAATCCAAGGACCGTGCAGGCTACTTGTTGGTGATCGAATAGCGTGCGCCCGCGTTCATACATGGCTCTCAGCGAGGCGACTTCTGGTGCTGCAATGCCAAGCTCGTTGCCAAGGTGGCGCCACAAGGCTACTGGAATTACCCGAAAGGCACCGAGCAAACGCCCACTCATGCGCAGGAAACCAATATGGAGCGCCAGACCAAGCTTGTGGGAATCACCTCGGCGTGCATTGATTGCGTCGCGCTCGGCACCATCGAAGGTGAAAAATGCCTTCATCTCGAAGTCGCTGATATCGCGGGGGAGCCCACGCATCCCCAAAAACGTTGTGTGCCAACCCTGCATCGTGAACCTCAAAAGTGGGAGGCCACCATACCCGTTTACAAAGCGAACAGGAAAGTCAATGAAATCAACGGTCTACCCAGACCACCCCCGCGCCAGTGCTAGCTTTGCGTACCGTCACTTATTGCACTGAAAACGAGGAGACCCCC
>JFHF01000121.1 GCA_000648925.1 Caballeronia jiangsuensis | reverse complement strand
GGCAAGCGGGATGCCAGCTTCGGTGCCGTCGCCGACCGCTGCCGTCAAGCAACCGTAGGTAGCAGTCTCGTCTTAGTCTTGCGGGACAAACCCGGACTTTTGTCGCATCATCAACAACGTGTGTCGACGGACGATGCGGATTCATTCGGCCGGAACAATGAGTCAACACGAAGGACACGATGACGAGGCTGCGGCAGTCGCACGCGTAGGTAAGCCGTCCATCGCGTTGAGGCGCGCTTCAACGAACCGCAAGGTGGCGTTCGGCCGACATTGTTGTTGGAACGTCTTGTGGCCGCGATGTCCGAGCGTCAGCAAGCGAGAGAGTGTTCGACAAAGCGCTCCGGTCAACGGGAACCGGCTCGCCGCGATGAGCGTAGCAAGGAAGCAATCGTCAAAGGACGGCGAGAGAACCCTCCCCGCTGTTCAGGGAGGGTTTTCAGTCAACGCGCAAGCTCGTTCGACTATTGACCTCTGTAAAGGTCACAGAACGTTGCTGGGCCAGGGCAGTTCCTTTGCCTGGCGTTAGACGCGTTCGTCATCGCACCGGATGCGGATTGGCCCTTCGCGCCACCGTAGCCGGAGGCGTCCGTGGAAGGCATGGAGGTGCCGCCGCTCTGAGATACAGCAGATGGTGGACTGCTCGTCGAATCTTGCGCTTGCGCGGCGCCCATGGAGAAGGCAGCCATGAAAGCCGCAGCAAAGAGGAGATTTTTGGACATGGCGAACTCCTTGTTGTTCAGTCGCAACTAAGTTGAGCCAGAGACTGCGTATGGCAGTCAGAGGTGCATATCGCGTTTGAGGCGTCTTGCCTGCCGAAACAGGTCGAAAGCCCCTTGCGCGCGGGGCCGTCTTAGGAAGACCGGGGGACAGTCAACGGCTCTTCGAAGAAGTCGGTGCGCCGCGCGATGCGAGGGGCGATGCGCGGGGGCGTTCGGGGCGAAAGTCCGCCTAAGGAACGCAGCCGATTGATTGCAGCAGTGTCCGAAAAGAGTCGGTGCACGATTAGAACGATAGAGCATTCCCAGGATTAAATTAGGCTCAATTCGACGGGACGCGCTACGCCCATTTGGGGGACCTTTGGATAGTACGAACGTGCGCTATCCGCAAGATGGGGGTGACTCTCGCATGCTCTTGTATTGGCCATGGACGCGACAGAGCCACCCGAGCGGGCGACGAGTAAGGTGGCCGCTGCGGGCGAGACGGTGGAAACGGAAGCGGTCTTCGGTCGAGAAAATCGATAAGACTGCTAGCGCTACGAGCGTGCTGACAAAGAGTCTACGGCGCAAGGTGTTTTGGCCTATCGCCCTCGTGAGTAAATGTAGCGGTTGTTGGCAGCGCCGACGTCTTTCCGGGCTCACCACGAAGCGTAGCCGCGCCACTGTCAGCGCGCTGCTGCGCAGAATCATACGAATCCAAGAACGGGAGCGTTTGATGCGCATCCATTCCTTGTCTGACTGAGATTCGTAATGTATTCAATGGCGCTTACTTCGTCGAAATCTATTCTGAGTCCCCATCCTCGGCGACGGATGGACGGCCGATGCAATCTTCTCGAGAAGAGCTGACTACCGGGCGCATGCAGCAGTTTGCAAAGTGCGGTATCCGGCGCACGTCGTCGGACCGGCCAGAGGGACGGTCGAGCGGGCAACGGTGGATTGGGCACGCGGATTCGTGTCTGAGAGTATCATCGAATCATCGCTCGCTGGCGATGAAAATCGCAAGCGCGCCGGCGGCGAACTCGTCGCATTGGAGCTAAGCTGCGGACCTGACACCACTCGGTTCCGCTGGGGCAATCGGAGCCGCGAAATGCTCAATCGCCGACGTCCTGATGTTGGTCGCGCTCGCAGAACTGTGGTGCGCGTGCGCAACCGCGCAACTTTCGGGCCGCGCGTGCGAGTCTAGTTGCGACTGAGAGTCCGCAAGTTGCGTCGCAACGTCGCCCGCTAACGATGCCGCACCGAATGGTCTCCGTGGCTCCTATTTCCCAGTACAAGGAGTTTGGCCGCATCGGTACGCTCGCGCCAGTCTCTTTTCCGGGCATCTCGGTATCGTCTGCTCCGTGGTCCGCCTACGGCGGTACGGCAGTTGCTTACACCCCGTAACCCCAACTCATGGAGAGAGCAAATGGCGGGCGATACTGCATACAAACCAGGCGAGCGAGTGAAGGTCTCGGGCATATATTCTGTTGTGCATGACGACGGCAAAAACACCTTCGAAGTTACATGTGTCGAGGGTGAACACTTTCCTCCGACCCGGAGCGGAAAAGGGGCGCACTTTGAGTTGAAATACGCCGCCACGCACGCTCATAAACATGACGAACTGAAGGGCACCGAGGCGCGGACATAGGTCGATGCGGCAACCGCTCGGCGTCGCCTACCTTCGACGATTATCGAAGCTACCGCCGAGCGCCCGAAAATGTCCCATCCCCTCGCGGTACTAGCAAAAGGCACGTTTTGTCTTGGGAGTCCTTAAGTCTGACCACGTCTATAAACTTCTCCAAATCACTGGCTCTTCCTCAAGGTCGTCCGACAATGCAGTCGAAGCCGCGTTTGAGAAGGCTTCCGCTACTGTAAAGAATATCGAGTGGTTCCAGGTGACGGAAACCCGAGGACACACGGAGGGCGGTAAAGTATTGCACTGGCAAGTGACGTTGAAAGTCGGAGTACGAGTCGAAGATTGAGGGCTTCCAGAAGCGACGACAAAAGGTGAAGTTACGGCAGTCGCTTCATCGCTGAACTCAGGGATTGTTTCGTCGACCAGTAATCTGCCCATGGGTCGTTTGTCTGGAAGCTCAAGTACTCGCGGGCCGTCTGCACCGTCCACTGCGAACCGCTTTTGAGTTCAGCAAGCTGCTCCCAAGCGACCGGCATCGACACTCCCATCCCAGGTCGGGCGCGCGCTGAGAATGCGGCAGCAGTTGTCTGAGCCTTCCCATTGCGCAGGTAGTCGACATAGATTTTTCCAAGCCGATTCGACGGTCCAGAAATCGCAGAGAAGCGTTCGGGAATCGTCTTCGCGAGATGCGCAACGAATGTCTTTGAGAATGCCTTGACTGTCGCATAGTCCAACCGCGGAGCAAGCGGCACGACCACATGTAGCCCCTTACCGCCGCTTGTTTTCAACCACGCTTGCAAGCCCAACTCCGACAGCAGCAAGCGGACAAGTTGAGCGGCTTCCTGGACGCGACTCCATTTAACGCCTTCGCCCGGGTCGAGGTCGAAGATGACCCGGTCGGGCGCATCAAGGCGTCGGACTACCGAGTTCCATGTATGAAATTCGATGGTATTCATCTGCGCGGCGGACAGCAGCGCGTCGACGGTGTCGACCGTCAGCAACGGTGGATGCTTTGGCCACAATTCTCGGTCGTGCGCTTTAAGCCCAGGCATCGCGGTGCGTTCAGCGTGCTTCTGGAAGAACAGATTGCCGGCGATACCATCAGGCGCGCGCACGAGGGCAACGGGCCTGTCTTTCAGA
>JFHF01000120.1 GCA_000648925.1 Caballeronia jiangsuensis | reverse complement strand
TTGCAACGGAGATAATCGGCGACGTTCTGTACGCGGGCTATTTCTGCCCTAGGAGCAAAGGCTTAGACGAGGAAAAGCAAGTGTCTTTTGCGCTCGTACATGCGTGCGAGGCCATCAGCAAGCATTTCCGCATTGACGCGGGCGTCCTCGAACACGCATTGCGGCCAGATAATCTGGCAGAGTTGGCCGCGGCACGGGATGCAGAGGTCGCATCTCTGGTCCATGATCTCCCAGAACTCACGAGGGAAGCCGAGGCCGTACGAGAAAAGCATGCGTCGGTGCAAGCGGCTCTTGCCGATGAGCTTGCTAAGGCGATCGCTGCCGGCAAAATCACTTCTCACTGATCTTTTCTATCGGCCGCGGCGTCATCTGAGAACCGTCAGATCCGGCGCAACATGCAGGTTGCGGAAAGCACCCGACCCTCAACAGCCGTTCGGGACTGCCGCCGCCGCAACGACTGCCTTCGAGCCGCAACTGCCGTCTCCTCCCGTCGAGGGAAACGTTGCGATCTCAAGCGGCGAGCATTGGCAAGTGCCCAAGGCGCGCCGCTGCCGACCGACTGTCAGCGAACGGATGCCCTAATGTATTCGGCGCGCCTCTTCTCCAGCCTCTCAAACTCGGCATTGTGGATCTGAAGGTACGCAGCGCGTTCGTCGCAGAGCATGATCGCGAGATCGGGCATCGGGCCCAGCCGCTCCCGGTCGAGTCCGTTTAAAACGACCGAGCATTCCAGTTTGCCGTTCGGCCGAAAAGTGATCATGTAACGGTCGAATAGCGCGTCGAGGTTTGCCGAAAGCAGAAGCCCATTTTTGGGGTCGCGCCTTTGCGTGGCCGATGAGTTTCTCCACGGCAAGATATGCGAAGCCCGCAGCGCCGCGCGGACGCTCAGCCCAGTGGCAGCGCATGCGCTGCCGAACTCCGCGTCCAGATCGGAACGGAATTGTCCTTGCCCCAGTCGCACAGCCACCTCGGCGAGGCGTTCAGTTTCGGATTTCGATGTGTCCGCGAGGATGGCAATTACATCATTCTGAATCTGCTCCGCATCGCCGCTTCCCGTCGACGGAAAAAAATCTTCGTCGATGCGCCTTGCCCAGTCCCGCATCAGCAGCAGCGTCGTCGCTTTATCTTTGACCCAAAGGTAGGATCCACTGCTGTCAGTGTGGAGGTATAGCGCATCTTGTTCACAGCCATGTTGCTTGGCGAATGTCTCCATGTCGAAATCTTTCGGAATCTTGTTCCTGAACCGTCGCGATCCTGCCATTGAGAATCGGTACCAGCAGGCATACCCTTTTCGCCCCCAAAGGTCCGCGTTCATCGAGCCTATGACGACGCTTCGCCAGGTTACGTGTAGGGTTTTGCGCTCGTTGGGTTTTGGACCCTGCTCCGTTGTCTTGACGAAGAAACCCTCCGCCTCCAACGCGTCGATGACGCTCGTTGCAAATTCATTGAGCGGTTCGCCCGTATAGGTCAGTAAATCAGGCATGGAACAGATACAGTAGTGAAATGCCGACAGTATATTGATCGTTGCAACTCGCGACTTCACTTGCGGTCTGCCGATCAACGAGCGTTCAGCTGTGATGATCCGATGGCCGGTCCCAGAGCAGTGCCGAAGCCTGAACGCCTGACCAACGGTGCATGTGAACGGCGGATTGTGGCCGAGCAGCGACACTATGTCTTTGCCGCCGGGCGCTGCGCTTGCCGGGCTAGGCGAAGATCGAGGAGGCGAGGAGCTCTGACTTGCTCGGCCGCGATTTACACGAGTCTGCCGCCTTGACTTTCGTCAGCCGCCAGTAGCCTGAGGGAACTGGTCAAGCATTCCTGCTTGTCCGAAACCTCAGGATTCAACAACATGGCTTTCAGCATCGACGCTTCTAGCATCGTCTTCAAAGAAACACGTCGCGGCATTAACGCAAGTGCGGTCATCATTTCCAGCGACGGCAGGCGCGTCGGTGAGATCCACGACGTAGCTGAAAGGATCGTCGCCGACGTCGACTTCACCTCCCCGGACGCGCGCGCTGCATTCGCTGCAGAGGCACGACGCCTTCACCCTGTGGTGCTCGGGCGCGCAGATCACCGAGACGATGTTTTCATCTCAGAGTACGCCCGCATCCTCCTCGCTGACGCCGAAAAGGTGCTTTTGTCAGGACTCTCGACCGACTAGGTTCGTCGCTTGACGCATTGGTGCACTGGTTCGGACAGGTCGATCGACGGTTTGCGGAATGAGCGGCGGCGCCTACGGGAACAATGACGTTTTACGGGCCGTCGTTCAGTGATGCAGGAATGTCGTGTCGCTTGACGTGGTATGGCGGTAGGTGGCCCCTGCTGCCCTTTTCCGTGCTGCTGTCGCAAATCGGTCGACACGACAGATCGGAACCAGCCTAGTAAGCCCTGCGGATTTTTTCCAAGTAGCTCGCGCGCCATGCCGAGCATTCCGTCGGCGATGCTGCCCCAATCGATGCTGTAGCTACCGTCACGGAGGGCGTCTTTAATCGCTGCCACCTTGTCGGTATCGATATCCATCGCGCTCGAGGGGCGCAACACCGAGCTCGACGAAAGGGTGATCGCCGGGCTAGCCGATCGCCCTCAGCATTTTTCGGATTAGATTGCGCATGGTGGCCATGTCATCGACCACCAACAAACGCGTATTGGCATTTACCATCTGTGAACTCTTCCTTTTTCCACCGTGCCTCTCGGTACGCTTAGAACGTCGACCAGTCGCCGTCAGCCGCTGCCACAACAGCTGTCGGCGTCGGTGCACTCGACGGCTTCAGCACTCGCGTCGTCGTGCCGGTCTTCTTCGCGTGTGCGGCGCGCGGCGTCTGAGCAGCACTGTTACTGAGTGGCTGAACGGCAAGCGTCTGAGCGGTGCGGAACACTCCTACGGCGGTGGTGAGTTGCTTCGCTTGGTCCTCCATCGAACCTGCCGCGGCCGCGGCCTCCTCAACGAGCGCTGCGTTCTGCTGCGTCACCTCGTCCATCTGTGAGATGGCTTGGTTCACTTGCTCAATGCCACGGCTTTGCTCGTTCGAAGCCGAGGCGATCTCGCCCATGATGTCGGTGACGCGTTGGATGGCAGTGCCGACCCGCTGCATGGTTTCCCCTGCCCGCGCGACAAGTTCCGTACCGGCTTGCACTCGGTTGCCGGACCTTTCGATTAGATCTTTGATCTCCTTCGCGGCGGCTGATGAGCGCTGTGCGAGACTTCGAACCTCGCTTGCCACTACCGCAAATCCACGGCCTTGCTCGCCTGCGCGCGCCGCTTCAACTGCCGCGTTCAGCGCCAAGATGTTCGTCTGGAAGGCGATGCCTTCGATCATCCCGATGATCTCAGCGATCTTCGCGGAACTCTCCTCAATGCCCGCCATCGTGTCGACGACTTGACCGACGATGGCGCTGCCCTCGTTGGCGACGACGTTGGCGTTGTCCGCCAGCCCGCTCGCCTGCTTGGCGTTCTCAGAATTCTGCTTGACCGTGGAGGTTAGCTG
>JFHF01000119.1 GCA_000648925.1 Caballeronia jiangsuensis | reverse complement strand
GTGGCGGGCGCGGCCGGGCGTGGCTTCACCATCGACGACACGTTGGGCACCCGTTTGACGACGAGCGTCGACAACATCTATATCGGCTCGGCGTCGCACACCGGGCATATCGAGATCGGCGGCACGTGCGTCGCCGCGCCGTGCGCGGGCCTGCCGACCTTCGGCAATCTGTCGGTCGCCAACGGCGGCGCGGACAGCCAGGGCATTTCCTTGCTCTCGGGCATTTCGCTGGGCGGGAAGCTCACGCTCGATTCCGCCGGCCCCGTGACGCAGGCCGCGCCGATCGAGGCGGTCGGGCTCCTGCTCACCGGGCCGGGCACGTTCACCCTGACCAACGCGAACAACGTCTTCGGGCCGGTCACGCTCGTCGGCACCGGCAATACGTCGGTGAGCGGCACGAGCCTGACGCTCGACAGTGGCAGCGGGACCGTGTTCGATGCGGCCACCAACGCCTTCAGGACGATCGACGGCACCGCCCGCTCGACGCTCGCGGGCAACCTGACGCTCACATCGACGAGCGGCGATATCGAGATCGGAACGCCGCTCCAGAACGCGTCGGGCCACGACATCACGCTCGATCTGCACAGCGCCGATTCCGTCACCATCGGCTCGAACATCACCTCGACGCTCGGCGCGCTCAACCTGGTCGCCGACGCGCTGAACGAAGTGTTCGTCGGCGGTTTCGCGAGCGGCGACGGCACGGCTTCGCGCGTCGCCATCCAGACCAACGGCGGCAACGTGACGCTGACGGGGCACGGCGCCACCGTGACCACGTCCGACGGCCCGACCAGCACCACCGGCGCGGGCGTCGTGCTGCGCCTGGCCGACATCGATACGCGCACGGGTGCGGCGAACGGCACGCCGTCATCCACGGGCGGCGCCGTGACGATCCACGGCACCATGCCCGCGTCAGCCGGCGTCGACGGATCGTTCCTGGGCACGCGCGCGGGCATCGAAGTCAACGACGCGACGATCTCGACCGGCAGCGGCGACGTCACCCTCGTCGGGCAGAGCCTGAATCCCGCGGTGAATCCGGGCGGCGGCGTGGTGCTGGGCGATGCCGCGCAGTTCAAGTCCGGGCCGGGCAGTCCCGCGCGCATCACCACGGGCACCGGCGCGATCCGCATTGACGGCACCGGCAGCGGCCCCGGCTATGCCGGCGTGACGGTGACGAACGGCGCGTCGATCACGAGCGCGGGCGGTCTCATCGACATACGCGGCAGCAGCGCGGGCGTGTACGACATCACAGGCGTGAGCGCGTCTTCGCCCACGTACGGGGTGCTGCTGCTGAACGGCTCGATCAACGCGAGCGCGCCGTCCGGCACGGTTTCGATCGCCGGTTCGACGCCCACCGCCGACGCGGGCATCGCATACGGCGCCGTGCCGTTGCCGGGCTTCCCGCCGCTGACGGCCGGGCCGTTCTCGATCACGACGGGTGAGGGCGGCGTCATCTCGCTGCGGGCGTCGAACAACGGCACGGCCACGAGTCTCCTGGGCCGCGTCGGCGCGGGCTCGATCGATCCGAAGGGCGGCACGCTCGCGATCTCGGCTGCATCGGTCGATCCGTCGAGCTTCAACGTGACCGCGCTGAACGGCGTGCCGATCACGCTCTTCGGCACGAGCGCGACGCCGGGCCTCGCCATCGACAACGCCACGTATCAGACCTTCTCGACCAGCCTGCAAACCCTCGTGCTCGGCTCGCCGACGCAGACCGGGCGCATCACGGTCGCGGGTCCGTGCGCGGGCGGCGCGGGCTGCGCGACGCGTCCGGCGGTCGCGACGAACCTCACGCTCGAAAACTCGGGCGCGGGCAGTCAGGGCATCGATCTGCCTTCCGGCATCGCGCTGCCGGCCAACGCCACGCTCGCGCTCGACACGACCGGCACGGTCGGCGATCCCGGCGGCGTTCAGGCCGGCACGCTGGTGCTCGCGGGCGGCGGCGTCTTCAATCTGCTCGATCCGAACGACGTCGGTACGCTCGTCATCGCGGGCGCGGGCACCGTGAACTTCAGGAACGCGGGCAGCTTCACGATCGGCACCGGCAGCGCGAGCGGCGTCGATACGAACGGCCGCGTCGTGCCGATCGGCGGCCAGCCGGGCACGCTCACGGGCAATCTCGTCGCGATTTCCGACAACGGCCAGGTCAAGCTCGGCGCGCCGAACGCGCCGCTGAATCTGAAGGCGGGCGGGAGCATCGACCTCGTGATGGAGAACGCATTCTTCGACAATCCGTACGGGAGCACGCTGGGCGCGGGCAACGCGTGGCGCGTGTGGGCCATGACGTGGCAAGGGGAGAACCGCGGCGGCATCGATCCGCGCGGCACGCTGCCGAACTTCTATGGCTGCGTCTACGGCGGCGTGTGCGGCTGGAACGGCCGGCCGTCGATGGATGTCGTGTCGGGCAACGGCGATCATTTCGTGTACGCGCAGCGGCCGGTCATCACCGTCGATATCGGCAATCAGGATCGTTACGTCGGCCAGGACAACCAGCCGTTCAGCTACTCGCCGGGGCAGCGCTTTCTGAACGGCGATCAGCAGGGCAACGTGCTCGCCGGCTCGATGAGCTCGCCGGCGAACCGGAGTTCAGCGCCCGGAACATACGCGATCAACGGCACGTTCTCGTCGGCCGTGGGTTACGACGTGAACGTCGTTCCCGGCACGCTGACGGTGATGGCGCCGCCCCCGCCCTCGCCGCCGCCTCCACCGCCGCCCCCGCCCCCGCCCCCGCCGCTCGAAGGCGCGGTGTTCAACCGCACCGGCCTGCAACCGCTCTTCACCGCGCAGGAGCAGAGCTTCGTCTACGAGAGCAATCTCGGCGGCGTCAACGTGTGCGTCGGCACGAGCGAGCCGATCCTCGCCTTGCAGCAGTCCGAAGGACCGGCCGATTCGCTCGCCTCCGAATGGAAACGCGTGCGCTCGCGGCCGAACCTGAACAACTGTCTGGTCGTGAACGGCCAGCACGGCTGCGGCGAATTCTGAGAACGGAGCCGTGATGATCGACGTAGAACCGCTGCTCGCGCCCGCCGAAACGATGCCGCCCGCCGGCGTCGATCTCGAATACGATCCGGCGTTCCTCGCGTTCGAGGCGCTCGCGCGCGGCAATCCCGAGCGCCAGTTCGAGGCGCTCGCCGAACCGACCGCGTGGCCCGACGTGCTCGAAGAGTCGCAGGCGCTGCTCGCGAAGTCGAAGGATCTGCGCATCGCCGTGGTCTATGCGCGGGCTGCTGCGCGCGTGCACGGCCTAGCGGGTTTTCATGCGGGGCTGCGGCTTCTGACGGGCCTCTTCGAGCGCTATTGGGACAACCTCTATCCGCGGCTCGATGCCGACGACGACAACGATCCCGCGCTGCGCGTCAACGCGCTTGCGCCGCTCGCCGACGCCTACACGCCTTTCGCGGAAGCCGAAACCCTGCTGCACGACCTGCGCGAGACCGAAGTGTGCCGCGCGCGCGGCGAGCGGCTGACGGTGCGCGACATCCTGATCGCGCAGGGCAGGCTCATGGCGGCCGAAGGGCAGAGCGCCGCGACGCCCGCGCGCGTCGAAGGCATGATCGC
>JFHF01000118.1 GCA_000648925.1 Caballeronia jiangsuensis | reverse complement strand
ATCGAATCGTGGCATGACCGCCGAATCACTGCAGGCGACGAAGTCGACAACGCAATCTTCGAGAAACTTGAGTCTGCAAACATTATTTTGCTTCTAGTCAGTTCTGACTTCATCAACTCTTCCTATTGTTACTCGAAGGAAATGGAGCGGGCGATGGAACGGCACCGTGCTGGCACGGCTCGGGTCATTCCGATTATCGTGCGGCACTGCGATTGGATGCGTACACCTTTTGGCAAGTTGCTTGCTGCTCCTCGGGACGGTAAGCCCATATTGTCTTGGCCTGATCGCGACGAAGCGTTGGCCGACGTCGCTCGTCAGATTCGGGAAGCAGTGGAAGCGCTTGGAGGCACCGGTACGAATACTTTTTCAACGTCAGTCACGACCCCGACAAAGCTAGCATCTGACCTTCCGCGATCAAGCAATCTGCGGCTACCAGAGGAGTTCACGGAGAAGGATTTCGACGATTTCATCCGTACTACCTTCAGCTACATTTGCCGATTTTTTCAAGGCTCCGTTGAAGCTGTCGGTGAGCGTAATCCTGGCGTCACGGGGACGTTCGAACAAATTGACTCCAGGCGGATGATTACAATCCTTTATCGCGGCGGTAAGAAAATCGCTGAAGGTTCTGTTCGTCTGGGTTCGATGGGCCGGACCGGTGGGATTGCGTTTTCGCCCGATGCGTCAGCTTCGGAGAACTCTTTCAATGAGATGTTGACGCCGCATGCAGGCGAGCATTCGCTATATTTTCAAGCCATGGGTATGTCGTACGGTAGTACCCGGGACAAGCATCTTTCGCAAGAGGGTGCTGCGGAGTTTCTTTGGGAACTATTGATCGCTCAAGCACGGCGATGATAGGTTAGTCAGGCGTTACAGGGCGCTGATCCGCTTCCCGGAAAACAAGGTCGCAATTGTGAATGCTTGTGCGCGTTGAAAATTCCGGTCAAGCACCTTGACGATCATCAGATGTCGGGACCACTGGTGAGGCGCCGAAAGGCGTAAAACGTCGCGTTCTCCCCACCTTATCGCGGAGACAGTCCTGATTCGCTGTTTTCCGCATTCTCACCGGACTTCACATAGCCCATGTCTGTATTGCCTGCAACGCAAGAAGAATTCGTTCGCGAGATGGAACGAATTGATGCTCGGTTGCGAGAGGCCCAGGTCGCGATACATGCGCGCTCGTTCACCGCAGTCTTTGAGTATGCGAAGACCTTCGGACTATCGATCCCACTGGATTTGCCGGCACGTCCTGGCCGAGATGGCGTGTATGTTGGAGTTGACGCCGCTGCACACATCAAAAGTTGGTACGACGAGCGATACGGAGCTCGGCAAAATATTCTTATGGGACTAGGCTCAACGATGCTTGTTTTGAAGGGAGATCCTTGGGAACTTCGCTTGCCTCGGATCTTCGGTGAGATCCGGTGCGTCGTCGAGCGAGATCTGACTCAATACGAGAACAATCAGTCGATGAGGGCTGGCGGGCCGCCTCCGACTATGAATATTCTTTCTTTGATTAGTGACTTGCCTGCAGGCTTGGCCGCAAAGCTCACGGCGAGCGAGTGTGACATGATAGGGAAGACCTTTCGAAGAACACTGAACTGCATGCAAGCGATCGAATCGATGTCGCAAAATGCGTATGTGCCTGAGGCCCTTTCGGACATTCACGCAGCGGTCAAACACGTTTTTTCGGTCCCCCCGCACTATGGACAGTCGAAATGGTCGTCCGCACAGGCAGCGGAAAAAATACTCAAATCTTTTTTAAAGATGAAGCTGATCGACTTTCCGCGCAACCACAACATTCGGACGCTAGCGGGGCTTGCAGAAACTGGCGGTATGCGGCCGCTTGAAGAACTCGCTATCAGGTGTTTGCAAACACCTGCAGACGTACGCTACGGTGAAACGTCGGTTTCTCTCGAAGAAGCCGTTGAAGCCCATTACGGGTCTTTGCTTCTCGGCCAGCGGATTTTCGAAGCCATGATTGACGTCTGAAATGCACCATCGCCTTGAAATATCCATTGATGGATGCACGACATATCGCAAGATGTTCGCCGACGACAGAAGTTCATCGCGCAACTTTGCTCTCTTGTCAGTCAACATCGGGTGAGTTTTAACATGGGACTGTCACAAAAATACAGACGCCTGCTTATTTGCAGATGCCGTCGTTTGGACACAGGCGACTTGCAAGCCGTTATTATGGAACATGACTGGCTCGACCGCTCTGACGAGGAGTCAATTCGGTGACGTTTTCTAATGATGCTAATTTGAAGCAACACGCGGGCTGCAAAATCATTAGGGCCCACACACCGCCGTATAAATCTAACGGGATTGCCTTAGCGTGCGCGCTTCAGACGGCGGTGTGGTTGGTTCGAAAGAAAGAAAAACCTATCATTGTGCTGTGGATGGGCAATGACCTGCCGGCGCGCGATGTTCTCGAAAGCGCGATGTCAGTCGACTTGGTTGACCATTTGCTTGGAGAAGGGCACTGCGCCGCGGATGGTGTCCAGTTCAACTTGATCGACACGACGAAACTTGTCACATACGAGCATGAGACCATCGTCGCGCTCGGTACGAGTGTGCTCGAGCTTGAGGCGTCTCAAGTACTAGATACAGCTGGCGCGTTGATTTTCGTGCCCCTTGGAGAACGCGATCTTAAAGCTTATATGCGCTTGGCGCCGGACTCGAACCGGATAAGTTGGAAGGAGGAAGAGCAGTCGCGAGAATTAGGTTTTGCTCGTACATCGGTGTTGCAGCAAAAGCTATCTTGGTACAGACAGTTTTATAAAGTCGTCGCGTCCGATACGTTTGGAGGAGAAAACTCGAGCCGATATGTGCCGCACGATGGCACAGGGAGATGCCGCTATTGTGGCAATTCGCCGCCGGATGCTACGTTCCGTTGGAAGTCTCACGCATTTCCAGAACAGATCGGGAACAAGATGCTTGTCGACCTGGCGGAGTGCGATGCGTGTAATCGCCATTTTGGAGACATGCTTGACGACGACTTTGCGAAGTGGACGCAGCCTTGGCGCTCAGTCTTTCGCGTAGCAGGGCGCAAAGGTATTCCGACATCCAAGTCAGGTGACGGAAAGATGCGTGTTCAAGCGGACGATGTGACTCATCTGAAGCTGTATGTTTCGTCGATCGGCGAAAGTGGCCTCATCGAGTCTGGTGAAAATCGCATCCATTTGAGGGTAGAGCGTCAGGCGTACGTTCCTATGGCGGCCTATAAATGCATTGTCAAGATGGCGCTGGCCGTGATGCCCGCGGACTACGCGTCTGAATGTGAGCATCTTAAAAAGTGGATTCTCGAAAAAAGCCATACGTTTGAAAGTTATAAGTTCAAGCCCCTGTCCGTGTGGCTACAGTTTGTTCCAGTACAAACCTTAAATGGGTCAATTACATACGCCGTGCTTCGCAGAACAGATTCTGCGAGCAGAGTTCCGTATTTGATATTCGTGCTTCAATTTTCCCACCTCCATCTGCAGATCGCGTTGCCGATGCACGAACAGGATAAGGCTCTCTGCGATGGGAAACTCTTTGAGATCATGCCATTCCCTCATATTGGGGGCTTAGCTGAGGTCGAGGCAAAGTTCGGCCGGAGCGAAGTGCGAACTGTAGACCTCAGCGGAGTCGAGCGAGTGAAAGGCGAGATCGAAACGATTCCATTCAAGTACGAACAGCGGGTTGAACTGCCAAATAACAGTAAGCGGCTCGGGCCGACCGTTTCCCCATGCTGACTTTTTCAAAGCATGATGAGCGCGTTTAGATAACGGAGCCAGTCAGCCATGTCGAACGCAGGGGGCGGAGCTTATCCCCGTCGCACGTACGCGCGAGAATTCAAGCAGCAGGTGATCAGAGAGACGTTGGAGCCCGGCATGTCA
>JFHF01000117.1 GCA_000648925.1 Caballeronia jiangsuensis | reverse complement strand
CGCGGCATCGCACGGAGCGGCTTCGACCGCGCCCGCGTCCGCCAGCGCGCGTTGCAGCCAGTCGCGGCGCGCGGCGTCGGGGCTTGCGCAGAGAAAGCGCGTCGGCG
This sequence comes from Caballeronia jiangsuensis, assembly GCA_000648925.1. Lineage (GTDB taxonomy): Bacteria > Pseudomonadota > Gammaproteobacteria > Burkholderiales > Burkholderiaceae > Caballeronia > Caballeronia jiangsuensis. The sequence goes on along the minus strand of JFHF01000117.1, from coordinate 4,622 downwards.
GCGCGGCGGCGGCGCTCATCGCGAAAACCCCGGCGCGGCATCGGACGACAGCGCCCCGCCGATGAACGAACGCCACACCGGACCGTCGCGCTGTTCGGATTGCTGGCCCGGCGTCGACGGCAAGGCCGCATTCTTCGCGATCGGCGCGACGAGATGCGGCGTCACGATGATCACTAGCTCCCGATCCTGCTGCGAGTACTGCAAGGTCTTGAAGAACGCGCCGATGATCGGCAGATCGCCGAGCAGCGGCACCTTGTTGACGTTGGAAGCCGTCTCGCGATCGACCAGTCCGCCGATCACGAAGCTCTCCCCGTCGCCGAGTTCGACGGCGGTTTCCGCGCGGCGCGTGGTGAGCGCGGGCACCGACACGCCATCGATGGTGATCGCGTGCGCGAAGTCGAGCTGGCTCGCCTCGGGCGCGACCTTGAGCGCGATGCGCGCCGGCCCGAGCACCGTCGGCGTCAGCGCAAGTCCGATGCCATAGGGCTTGTAGACGATGGTCGTCGTGCCGAGCGATTGCGGCACCGGCACCGGAATCTCGCCGCCTGCGAGAAAGCTCGCGCTTTGCCCCGACAGCGCGACGAGCGTCGGCTGCGCGAGCACGCGCGCCAGATTGTTGCTTTCGAGCAGGCTCAGGTTCGCGAACAGCCCGCGCGAAGTCGAGTTGAGCAGCAGATTGAACGCGGAGCCGATCGGCGATGTCGCGGTCACGGCGAGCGGACTGGTCGCGCCGCCCGTGACGCTCGTGAGCGCGCTCGGCGCGAAGGTACCGAACGCGAAGCCCGCGTGGTTCTGCGAGAACAGATTGAAGCCCGCTTCCTTGAGCACGGTCTTGCTGAACTCGACCACTTTCACATCGACCTGGACGACGCTTTTCGTCGCCACCGCCGATGCATCGACGAGCGCGCCGTCCTTGCCCACCGACGCGCGCGCCGCCGCCACCGCGCGCTGATGCTTGTCCATCGTCGGCGTCGTGCCGGTGAGCACGGCGGTTTTTCCCAGCACGCGCACTTGCGGCGCGTCGGCGTCGGCGAGCGCGGCGCTGGCGGCCGCCGCGACCTCGACCGTGTACGACAACGGCGCATCGCGGCCGCGTTCCCACAGCATCAGGTTCGTCGTTCCGGCCGATTTGCCGACGAGCAGCACTCCGCCGCCCTTCAGCACGTTCACATCCGCGACCGACGGATCGCCGACCGCGACGCGCGTGATCGTCCGGCCGCGTGCGAGCGATTTCTGCACGCCCGTCGATAGCGCGATGACGTTCGCGTCGGCGGCTGAAGGCGCTTCGGCTTGCGAAGCATCGCGCGATGCCGCGTACACATCGACGGCGAGCGCAGCCGCCAGACATGCGGCGAGCGCCGCTCTCTTCCATCGATTCGATCCGGTGCTGCGTTGCCGTTTTCTTGTCATCGTTATGTGTGGCCTGCGGTTCGTTCAATACGCGACGCGTTCCGCGCGCCCGCCGCGAATCACTTCGATCTCGTCGCTCGCGGGCGGACGTGCGCTGCGCGGCTTGTCGACGGCGCGCGCCGCGACTCGCGCGCCCGCGAGCGTGCCGAGCGAGAGGCCGGCGGCTGCGCGATCGGCGGCGCTGTCGGGCCGCGCCGATGCATGCAGCGGCGCGAACGCGGGCGACGCCGGCGCTTCGTCGTCGGTGGCATTGCGCAGCGCGAGCACGAGCCGGCCCGCGCTTTCCGCGAGCGTGAGCGCGTCGATATCGGCGGTGCGGATCGCGAGCACCGCCGTGCGCGGGCTCGCCTGAGCCGCGCTTTTTCCTTTGGTCTCGCCCGATCCGAGCGACGCGTCGCCCATGCTCAGCACACGCACCTTCGACAACAGCAGCCGCGCCTGCGTCGCCGCGATCTCGGCATCGGCGTTCGCCGCGCCGCCCTCGCGCTTCAGCGTGAAGAACACATCGACGTAATCGCCCGGACGCACGTAGTTGCCGACCGCATTCGTCTCGTCGATGCGCACGGCCACCGCGCGCTCGCCCGCCACGACGACATCGGCGAGGCCGCTCGACAGCACATCGGCGGTCAGCGGCGCGCCCTTTTGCACCGCCGAGAGCGGCACGCGTCCGACGAGCGCGGCGGTGTCGCCGAACGCGCCCGGTGACGATTCCGCCTGCATGCGCAGCGTGAGGGCGTCGGCGTCGATGGCCTTGCCCGCGGGCAGATCACGCGAGGCGACGACGACCGGCACGAGACGCTGCGGCGTCGCCATCGCCGATGCATGCGCGGGCGCGCGGTCATGCTCCGGCGCGGGCGCGGGTTCGCGTGCGAGCATCACTGCGAAGATGCCCAGGACGAGCGCGAGCCCGAACAGGACGATGGCGAAGGTGCGGGTGAGATGGGCCATGACGTCATCGAAAGTAGATGCGGACGCGCGCGCTCATAGCACGTTGTCCGGATCGAGTTGAACCATCGCGCGCGCGACGAGCGCATCGGGCAGCGCCAGATCGAAGAGCGGCAGCGTCGGCACGAGCGGCCGTTGTGCATATCCGTAGTCGAGCGTGATTTCGATGCAGCGCAGCGTCGCGTCGTACGCGCACGGCGCGGGCGCGGCGCTGCATTGCGCGAAGCCCGCGAGCCAGTTCGTCAGGCCCTTCGCGGTCTCGCAGGCGGCGGCGCCACGGCGCGCGAGGGCGTCGTCGACGCTCTGTGCGTTCGCCTGAAAGCGCAGCGCGGCGCGGGCGCCCTCTTCGGCCGCGAGCGTCAGCGATTGCTGCGCGACGAAGATGAGGCTGTAAGTGACGATCTCGTAGAAGACGACGAAGAACAGCGGAAACACGATCGCGAATTCGATCGCCATGTTGCCGCGTTGAGCGTGACGGCCGGGCCGGCGCGTCATGCGTGCGCTCCGGTCGCGAAAAGCGCGAGATGCCCGATCGCCGCCGCTGCCAGCAACGCACCGTACGGCGTGCTGTTGCGTCTGCGTTCTTCGAGCGTCGCGGTGTCGGGGAGATCGCGCAATGCGAACACGGCGCGGCGGCGCGCGAGCAGCACGAGCGCATGCACGAACGCCGCGAGGCTCGCCGCCACCCAGATCCCGACGAGCGCGCGCGGTCCGCACCACGCGCCGAGCACGGCGAACGCCTTGACGTCGGCGGCGCCCATCATGCCGAGCACGTGAAACGGCATCAGCGCGACGAATCCCGCGCCAAAGCCGATCAGCGCGGCGCCGATGGATGTATCGAAAGGAGAAATACGCGCGGCGGCAAACGCGAGCGCGCACGATAATGAGCGCATTCGGAATCAGCCTGCGCCGCCAGTCGATTATGACGATCGCGAGCGCCCAGGCGATAAATATCGCGGATTCGATTGAAAGCATGGCAATGCGAAAACCTTCATCCGGTTTAATGCGGAATTGAGAAACGCCCGATAATAGGAATGCCCGCGCCGGAATTAACCGGCGCGAATTTCCGCGATTAGCCGATCAGGCGCGAATCGAATAACGGCGAATGCCGTTCATCGCTTCAAGACGTGGTTTTCGACAGCTCCGTCTTGATCGCCTCGAACGTGCTTTTCAGTTGAGTGGCGACATCGCCGACCGCGGTCATGATGCCGAGTGCGAGAACACCGGCGATCAATCCATATTCGATGGCGGTAATCCCGCGGCGGTCGCGAATGAATTGCAGGATGTTTGCTGTCATTTTTATGTCCTCGGTCTGGTGCTGCTTCTCTCTGGCCGCATATGTTTTTCCGCCGTGCGCCGGGCAGGCGCGTGCAACGCCTCCGCCCGGACCACACGTCGAATGTGCATTACAACTCTGATTTTTTGTCGCCTTCGTCTCTCTCGATAACACCTCGCGAACGTTTGCCAGGGAAAGAGGTTTCGGTTAGCCGATTTATAACGCAAGCCTATCTCAAAATCAATTATTGTCTGACCGTTTATTTGGACGCGCGCTTTACGAATGCTGCATTTTGGCAACCGTATCTGGAATATCAGTAGAAGCAACTGCTTCGCGCGATGACAGAGAGCATTTATTTCCTGCTTATCGGCAGTACGGCGCGATTGCGTAACCCGTCGCGGCGTAACACCGCCAGTCGTTCGTAACGTTACATAAAGCGCCTCGGACCGATTTCACTAGCGCCGCTTAAACCCGCGCCTTTACGTAAGTCCTTGACGCGTGGGATCAAATCGCCCACCGCTTCATCGACCGCCTTTTCTGTCCGTGCGATGGCACACCTAATGCAGTTAATCGCCCGCGGTTCGTTCAATACAAGACATCGAGGGCCAAATGAATACGAGGAATATCGGACGCGAAATCCTGGCGAAGACCATCGTCGCGGCGGCGGTCGCCAGCGTGCTCGCACTCAGCGCATGCGGCGGATCAGGAACGATGAGCAAGTCGGCGGGTTCGGGCGCGGCGTCCGGCGCGATCTCCACCGGCGATGGCGGCGGCGCGGGCTCGGCTGGCGGCAGCGGTTCGGGGACGGGGACGGGGACGGGGTCGGGGACGGGGTCGGGCGGCGGTTCGGGGACCAGCACCGGCAGCACCGGTGGCGGCAGCGGGGGGACCGGCGGCGGCAGCGGCGGCAGCGGCGGATCGGGCAGCGGCACGACCCCGCAGCCCGTCGCGGCCGTCGCGGACAAGACCGGCAACGTGGTGTCCGTCGTCG
>JFHF01000116.1 GCA_000648925.1 Caballeronia jiangsuensis | reverse complement strand
GGCGATATTCCTGCTTCGGATGCCGTCGTATCGCGGTGATGTCATCGCCATCGAGCAACGCGTGCAACACGTTGGTCGTCATCGTCACGATCTCAGCCTTGTTGTCTGGCCAGATGAAGTGGCTGCTCTCCAATCGTTTTATCAAAAGCCAGAAACCACTGCCGTCCCAGCCAAGAATCTTTATCCGGTCACGACGTCGGTTTCCGAAGATGTAAAGCGACGTGTCCATCGGATTTAGGCGCATCGACTGCTCGACGAGAATCGACAGACTGTTCATGCCGTAGCGGAAGTCGACAGGATCGCGGTGCAGGTAGACCTTCAGATTATCGTCGAACCGGAACACGGCATCCTCCCGAGCATCTGGACCACGGTGGTCAGCTCGTCGATGGTCGCCTCTGCGATGTCGAACTCAACACCGTTGGGCAAACGTATGTGCAAGGCAACCGTGATCGATGGTGTGCGCGCGGACACCGCTCCTTCAACCGTCACAGCCCCCTGAACGACCGGTACAAATGGTGATGGCACGTCGGGCGCGTGAGTCCGCAAGGCCGGCGGCGTGACATCAAGCGATGCCCTGTCTGCTGGCCTCAGTTCCTTCTCCGCCGAATTCCGCGCCGCATGTGTCTTCTGATAGCGCGTGATCCACTCGCGCAACAGATTCGGGTTCAAGCCGTATTCCATCGCCGTACGCGCTATCGAAACGCCGGACGTCATGCACAACTGGACCAGTTCCTCGCGGGCTTGCGGATCGTATTCCCGGCGACCATCCCGCTTCGCGCCGACTACCAGACGGCTACGCAAATCTCGATCTTCTGTCATGTACTCTCATCCCAGCTGTCCACGTGGACAGGTAGCATCAGAGAATCACTCGTCCATTGCTAGGGCGTCCCTGAAGGACCGCATACGAATGAACCACGGCTGAAGCATGCATGGAATTCACCGCAGTAGCGATCGGGGATTGAAGCGCACCGGGAATCTCGGAGACGGTTTTGCTGGAGTTATGCTGCCATGGGCGCCCCAGCGAGTTGCTCATAGTAACGGGCTTCTGCTTCAGCGGGTGGAATGTTGCCGATAGATTCAAGCAGACGTCGGTGGTTAAACCAGTCAACCCATTCGAGCGTCGCGAGTTCGACAGCCTGCACGTTGCGCCATGGCCCACGACGATGAATGACTTCCGCCTTGTAAAGGCCGTTAATCGTTTCGGCAAGCGCGTTATCGTACGAATCGCCCACGCTGCCCACGGACGGTTCGATTCCTGCTTCGGCCAAGCGGTCCGTGTACCGAATGGAAACGGATTGCGACCCGCGATCCGAATGATGTACCAAACGGTTACCTTCGCCTGGTCGCCGTTCATGCAGCGCCTGCTCCAGCGCGTCGAGCACGAAATCGGTACGCGCTGAATGGGGTGGTTTTGATTTTCGTGCAAAATTCCGGTTAGCCTTGTCTCGATGCGACAAGGGTTTGCCGCCCGGCCCTTATTAAAATTCCTTCAAAATCAAGGACGTGCTGTCTACCCTCTGGGCACGGCAGTCGCAGTTCGCTTGCGAACGATCCGGGGCGACTCGAAAAGGTCGTGCGGGTTCGCATAGACACGAGGAAGCTGCGAAACGGGAACCTCCAATGCTCGAGCTGGATCGATCGTCTGAAAGCTTGTTGGACCAATTTCGCTTCAAGCTTGTCGACTTGTCGGGAGGTGCGTAAGGTCACTTCTCAGACTAGGAAGTATCCGCTTTGCATAACGTGCGACCGGAAAGTTAAAGGTCCCGCGCAAGTTGATGCCATCAAGATGAGTCGGGGCGATCCGTCTTAACTGTTCAGTCTCCAGCGGCTGCCCTCTAGCAGCCTCCATGTTCTCGAGGGCGCTTTGCATGTGTGTGGTGTTCCACGCCATCAGGATGTTCGACAGCAGCGTCAACGCCGACGATACTGCTTCGAGCGATTCCTGGCGTCGCGCCAACTCGATGGGAATTCTGCCGCTATGAATCGCGCGCTGGACGTTGTGCACGGCTTCTCCCCGGTTTAACACATGTTGCAGCTCTGATCTGAAGGCTGTGTTGGTGAAGTAGTCGATCAAAAAGATGCTTCTGAAAAGTCGCCCGATTTGAACACCACCGTCGTACACGGCTTGACCTCTGGCTGCTGAACCGAAGCGGGTGAGGGCGTCGACTGCTGTGCATTTTCCGGAACGGATCGATGCGACGATCCTGACGAACTCATCCCAGACGTCTACGATACGATCGAGTTTGACATCGCGGTCCGTGATCGCGGAGAGTTGTGCCGGCACCTCATAGTTGCGCGGAACGTGAATGCGACGGTCACGGAGATGTGAAAGGCGAGGGCATAGATCGAACCCCAACGCCCGTGCGACCCCCATCGCAAAATCCGTGTACCCGTGCGTATCGACTGCGATTAGAGCGATGTCCTTGGTGGCACTCTGTCGAACGACACCTTCGATCGCGGCACCCGCTTGACGCTCATTCAACACGATAGGTTGGTCATAAAAGACGCCCCAACGATCGAGCACGTGCGTGTAGATGCCAATGGATGCTGTGCGCCGCCGCGGGTCGGCTCGGGCCTGCCAGACTGCTCTCGTCGTCTCGAGCGACATCATGTCGGAAGACGCAAGGTCGGCACGGCCCCAGTGAGCGGCGATAGGATGCTCGTGCATGAACTCGAGCACAGCATCGGCAGCGCGCCGGAGCATTCTTTCGTCCTCAAGTCGCTTCATCATCTGGCGAATGGCGGCAGGCGACACCTCCGGGACCATTCTCGAAATCTCCGCTGCCGATAGGGAAGTTCCGTGCGCCAGTACGGCCGAGTAGGTCATCAGCAACTCAGTGCGTGATCGTGGTTCCCGTCCCAGTAGGGTCCAGCTGAAGCGTGTCGCGCTGTCGACCTCGAGGATTATTTCGGGCAGTTGACCCGGTGGATGAGCTTCGTAGATCGCCCGTCGGAGTCGATCTGCCTCGAGATCTGCTGGCTGCGCCGTCAGCGGATCGAGATGTATCGCCGTATCGGCGCGGACCTCACCGTGCGTAACGGCTTCGTCCAGCAATTTGAGACGTTGATCGAGGTGCGCCAAGACCGGGGCAAGAAACTCGTTCGCGTCTTGAGGCAGTCCAAGGTGGCCATATAGATGATTGCGCTTCAGCTTCCAGTCTTCGGTCGTGATCAGCATGTCGGTCTGACTGCGGAATGAGAAGCTATGCCGGACAAAGATCGTGCCATTTCGCAACGCGACGCGTAACGCAAAGAGCGTCGCCCACTCGAACGCCACCATTGCCTTAAGACGGTCATATCCGTCAATCGCCTCGCGCCAGGCACGACCAAGTCGGATGCTCACGCCGTCGGGCAGGAGATAAGCGTGACGCCGGTAGAGGCCTCGCAGCAGGGCGATCGCATCTAGCACTGGATGGGTGCCTTCGGCCTCGAATGGCAATTGGACTACGCGCATCAGCAGATTGCGGGCGTGGGGGCGTTTTCGGAGCAAGCACTGGCGGATCTGGCTACGCCGGTTGGGCGCCTGCGGATGTAGAACCTGATCTGCCAGCACGCAAAGCTCCTTGCCAAGATCTTCGCGCGACAATGACTCATCGTCGGATCACTCATTTCCGCAAACGCGCGATCATCGCCTATTTGTGGAGACCGAGGTCGTCTCAATCGTAGGCGTCGTCTCCAGCGAAGACTATGAGGCGGCGCTCGCGCCGGATGACGAGTAGACGGGCGAGCCCAGATCGGCTGACCGCATCAGACGCGCAGATAAATTTGACATAAAAGGAATTATCGCATTTTCATTTGGACAACTAATTGAAATTGGCGAGGCGCATAGAGACTGGCAACGTCGATCGATCCCTCGCAGGCCGCCCGGTCGCCGGACCCATCCTCGATCACGGATAGCGTTGGCGCGCGTGGAGCACATTCACGATCAATATGCGGTCGCGCTTGACGCGATAGACAATGATGTAATTTGGCAGCACGACCATCTCGCGCGTGTTCGGCACGCGGCCTTCGCGGTAGGCGTACGGGTGGTTGGGTAATGTTGCGGCCGCCGCGACAATCGTGTCGAATACTGCGTCGGCCGCGAGGAAGCTTTCTTCGCTGAGGTGCGAGTGTATTTTGTCGAGTCGGCGTACCGCACGCGGGCGCCAGTCAACGATCATTCGTCACGTTGCGCCGCTCGGCAATACGTGCGCGCATCCACGCGACCGCTTCATCGTGAGGAATGTCCGCACCTTGTTCTTCGAGTGACAAGCGCACTTCTTCGCGAAACCACGCGTCGTAGGCTTCCGCCTCTTCCTTTGTGTCATGCCCGCTAAGGGCGGGTTCGGTCCAAATATTTCTCATGCGTCACCCCGTTGCGTATGCCTACCATGATAGCGCGGGTACCGCGTCACGGCGTAAACTCAGACGCAGGCGCTGCGGTCTGGCCGGCGCCGCAAACTCGACAGCGCGGTTCCCTCCGCACCCCGGTCGCCAACAGGTCGGCTCTGCTCGACGGCATATCGGGCCCTTTAATGCTTAGTCCCCGTAACAGCATAGCGCGCAACCGTCCGACAGGGATCCGCGGCAAGCCGCATCTCAACTCTTGATGGGCCTCCTTCTGACGAGCAGCAACCGTGATACGAATCACGACAACACGCTTACTTTCTACTTCGCGTCGATGGCCGTACCCTAAGCGTCGCGGAAACCACAATTTAATTGCGTCTGAATGCAAATATTTCGCTATATATAGGGGAATAAGCGTAATAATG
>JFHF01000115.1 GCA_000648925.1 Caballeronia jiangsuensis | reverse complement strand
TCTTCGACGCCAAGACGCGCGGCTTTGGTCTGCGCGTGACGGCGGCGGGCGGGCGCTCCTATATTCTGGAAAGTCGCCTGCACGGGCGCACAGTGCGGCTGACGATTGGCGATCCGAGCACATGGAAGCTCGAAGAGGCGCGCAAACAGGCAGAAGCGTTTCGCGTTCTTCTCGACAAGGGCACTGATCCGCGCGAGCAGGACGCGCAGAATCGGGCCGTTGCCGAAGCGAAGCGCGACGCAGAGAAGCGGAAGGAAGTAACGGTCGGCGAAGCGTGGGCGGCATATCTGGACTACCAAGCCGACCGTCAGCGGCGCGGGGTCGACAAGGCATGGGGCGCGCGTCACATGGACGACCATAAGCGCCTTGCGGCGATGGGCGGCGAGAAGAGGGCACGCGCCAAGGAGTTGACGCGACCGGGGCCGCTTGCCGAACTGATGCCGTTGCGACTGGCCGACTTGACGAGCCAGTGCATAGCGCAGTGGCTCGACGTGCATCGGGCCGAGCGCCCGACGATGGTTGCGTTGGCGTTTCGCCTGTTGCGTGCGTTCATTCGCTGGTGCGACGAGAGCGACAACGAGGAGGGCCACGAACGGGCGGCGGCGCGTTATCGTGGGTTGGTTCCCGGCGATGTGTACCGGGCGCGCGCAGTGAAGGATGCTGTATCGCGCCCCAAAGCGAAAGACGGCGATTGCTTGCAGCGCGAACAACTGCGCGCATGGTTTGCGGGCGTGCGGGAAATCGGCAACCCGGTTATCTCTGTCTATCTGCAAACGCTCTTATTAACCGGGCCGCGCCGTGAAGAACTGGCCGCCTTGCGTTGGACGGATGTTGACTTTCAATGGGGCGGCATGTCGTTGAGCGACAAGGTGGAAAGCGAGGGGCGCGTGATTCCCTTAACGCCTTACGTGGCGTCGCTGCTGGCGGCGCTGCCACGTCGCAACGAATGGGTGTTCAGTAGTCCACGCTCTGAGGACGGCAGGCTTGCTGAACCACGCATTGCGCACGACAAGATGTTACGCGCCGCCGGTCTGCCGCATATTTCGCTGCATGGTTTGCGCAGGTCATTCGGTACGCTGTCCGAGTGGTGCGAAGTGCCTGTCGGCGTGGTCGCGCAAATCCAAGGGCACAAACCGAGCGCGATTGCCGAAAAGCACTATCGCCGCCGCCCGCTCGATCTGCTGCGCATGTGGCATAACAAGGTTGAAGCGTGGATGCTTGAACAGGCGGAAATCGACTTCAAAGCCGATGACGCGAAGTCGGCGCTGTACGCCGTGTACTAACAACCGGAAGCGGCGGCGCGCATCGTTCTAGCGATGCGTGACGCCTGACCAAAGCCGCCTTGACGGAGGTTGCAATGGCTGATCCTGATGATACCGCGCGCGCAGCGGTCGAATTAACCGTGTACCTGCCGCCCGCGCCGCGTTTGATGAGCCTTACCGAAATGCTAGATGCGCTTTCAAAGGGGCATCCAGACTCGCGCGCTGTGTGGCAGCTACGCGTGACCAACGCTGTCAGGGTTGACCGGTTACGCGTGAGATACGAAAGCGGACTTTCTGTTGAAGCCGGAACGATCGGCGCGCACTCGGGCATGGGAACGCATTTTCTGTCCTCAGACGTTGCCGCATGGTTGCAGACGGAAGGCTGGGCAGTGACGTTCGCGGAGTCAGTACGAAAGCAGGTACGCGCAGTCCCGATATCCACTCAACATGAGCAGGCAATCCTTCGCGAGATCAAAGCCCTTGGGTTAGATCCGCTTGCGCTTCCGGCGCATGTGCAAGGCAAGGCAGGACCAAAGGCCAACGTCCGAAAACGACTCTCCCTCTCCCGGAGCGCCTTCGACAAGGCGTGGGAACGCCTGCGCTCCGATGGAGAACTACGCGAGTCGCCAACGTCGAAATAAGACGAGTCTGCAAAGAGTCTCCTCCCCCAACTTGGGGGACGGGGGACACTTGCGGGGGAGGATACCCCACGGCGTTGAATAAGCATTGTCAATCAACAGTCCGCGACGTGCGGACGGGAGTAAGACGATGCTAACCAATCAATCAATGTCGACGAACGATGCCGTGTTGATAGCGCGCGGTATCGAGCCGGGTCTAACGACTGCCGAAGCCGCGTCGGCGCTACGGCTTGCGCAGCAGACGCTACGGCGCTGGGCAGCATACGAAACCGGGCCGATTCGCCCGGTCCGCATTGGTCGACGCCTTGTATGGTCCGCCGCTGACGTGCGCCGCCTGTTGCAAGGAGGCGCGTCATGATCCTCCATCCTTTCCAAGAGCAACGGGTCTGCGTCAAAGACGGCCAGTATGCAGGGGCAACGGGCCGGGTCGTTCGCGTGCTTGATGGCTACGGCGCAGACGGTTTCGTTGAACTGGCGTTCGATAAGCGTAAGGACACGCCGACGCCTAAGAGCGATCTTGTGCCCGTCGCATATCTCGATTTCATTGATGGCAGCGGGGCGAAGCAACCGCCGAAAAAGGAGCGGGACGCATCATCGGCTGCCGTCGACGGTTCTTCGTTGTTCTAGCGCGCGGAGATACGAGCGTGAAGAACGACCATACAAGCGCCCGCCGGGTAGCGGGCGCGGATGCCACTCAGGGCGACCAACCGAGCGTGCCGCAGAGCGGCGCGCTGGCTCAGAATGCGACGGGCGGAAAGCACAAACAACCGTCCGCGCGGAGTGTTGAGCAAGCCCGTCGACGATTCGAGGCGCGCGGTGTCGAAATTCGCGCACTTGAGCCGATCAGCGTTGCGGTGAACGGTAGCGCGAACCGAGCAACGAGCGGTGTCGGCGGCGAGCGCGTGAGCGAAACGTCGAGCATCCCAGTGCAGGCAAACGGGTTGCGTCGCAAGCTCGCGAGAGCAACGCCCGCCGATCTTGACGCGCTCCTGTCATCGGACCCGGCGTTACGCGAGTCGATCGGCTTCGACATGTTGCGCCGGAGCGCATCCCTTACCGGGGCGGTTCCGTGGCGAACGCGCGGCGAACCGTTTTGGGGAAACGTCGACAACGCCGAGCTTCAGCTATACGCGGAAACACGGCACGGATTGCTCGCGGGCATCGATGCGATATCGGTCGCGGTTCACGCCTACGCGTGGCGGCGCAGCTTTCATCCGGTGCGTGATTATCTGCTGCCGCTCAGATGGGATGGCGTGGCGCGCGCCGAGCGCTGGCTAGTCGACCATTGCGGGGCCGATGACACACCTTACGTTCGCGCGGTGTCGCGTTGCTTTCTGTTGGCGGCAGTGGCGCGGGTAATGTCGCCTGGTTGCAAAGCTGACGCCGTACTGATTTTGGAAGGGCGTCAGGGCATCGGCAAGAGTTCGGCATTTCGTGTGCTCGCCGGGACAGAGTTTTTCTCGGACGCGCCGCTGAACTTCAGCGATCCGAGGCAAACAGGCGAGGCATTAAAGGGCGTCTGGATTTGCGAACTGTCGGAGCTGGACGGGTTGAACCGTGCCGAGGTATCGGCGGTCAAGCGCTGTCTGAGCGCGACGGCGGATCGTTACCGCGCCGCCTATGCGCGCGAGCCGGAAACGGAACCGCGCCAGTGCGTGTTCTGCGGATCGACAAATCCGGACGCAAGCGGCGAGTACTTGCGCGACCGAACAGGGAACCGTCGATTCTGGCCGGTCGCGGTGACTCAGTGCGACCTAAGCGCGTTGACGCGGCACCGTGACCAGTTATGGGCCGAAGCCGTCACCTTATACGCGGGTAACGAGCATTGGTGGCTGGAGTCGGACGACGACATTGCCGCCGCGAATGAGCAGGCAGAAAACCGTGTCGAGGAAAATCCGTGGCTTGACCGGGCGGCGCGCTATGTGCGGGCGAACGCGCACAAGTCGGAGATTCGGACCGGCGAGATTTTCGAGATTGCGACGGGGCGCGCGTGCATGGCGCGTGAACAGTTCGAACTGAAGCTGATTGCCGACGCGTTGCGCGACCTTGGATTTGCCGTGCGGCGCACGAACTCAGGAAAGGTGTGGAGCCGGGCGTGAACCCTGTGAACCGTACCGTGTACCCTGCGGAGCGCTAGGGTTCACGCGCTCAAAGACAGCGGATAAGCCTCTACAGGTTTGTGAACCCTGTGAACCCTAGCCCTATAAGGAGGAAAAACGGTAATAGGTCTAATAGGGAATTCGGGTTCATTGGGTACACAGGGTTCACGGTCCCGGCATTGAATGATGGCGGCGCGGGTCCTTCCAACGAGCCGACGCGATGCGGAAAAGTGAACCCGCCATGTTCCTCTAGCTTCAAGTCTCAAAACGAGTCCGCACCGCAACGTTCGGATAGGAGCCGATCATGGGAATTTCGATTCGTGAGTTTGGTCGACGGGAGCGCTGCGACGAAAGCACGGTCCGGCGCGCGATCCGCGAAGGGCGATTGTCCCGCCTTCCTAACGGCAAACTTGATGCCGCACTGGTCGGCTCGCCGTGGCGACCGGCAAACTTTGAGCGCGCCGCCGCGCTGACGGTCGAAGAGTCCGAGGCGATGAAGGCAGCGTTAGACGAACTGGACGGTGCGCTTGATGACGCGCCGTCGCTGAGTTATGCCGACGCGGTACGACTGAAAACGGTCTATGCCGCACGACTGGCGCGGCTGGAATATGAGCTTCGCAGCGGTGCGTTAATCGAGCTGGATGAAGCAGAGCAAATCCTCTTTAGCGCCTTTCGCAAAGTGCGCGATGCGTTGCTGGCGTGGCCGTCGCGAGTCGCGCCTCTTCTTGCCGCCGACCTTGACTACGACGACGCCGAGCGCTTGCAGGCGACGCTT
>JFHF01000114.1 GCA_000648925.1 Caballeronia jiangsuensis | reverse complement strand
ATTGAAGAGCTTCTTGAACACCCTTGCGCCCGGCAGATTTTCTCGCCGATCGCGATACGGCCACCGCCTTCTCGGTAGAGATGCATCGCCGCAGAGAGATGATCGGCATACGCATGGGTCTCAAAAATCCACTCAACATGTAGCCCAAGCTCGCGCACGAAGGTAATTACCTTGTTGGCACTGGCCGTCGACACGCGGCCTGCTTTCGGATCGTAAGCTAGCACCGAGTCAATGATCGCGCACTGTGGAAGCCCTTCCTTGTAGACTGCGTAGACCACGGTCCAGGTCGCAGAGTCGAAGAACGGTCGAATGATGGGCTTCATGTGCTAGCTCCTCGAACATTGATTCGCGTCAGATGTTGAGCCGCGGCTCCCGGTAAGGTAGGCAGCGAACCTGGACGGAGGGCGCGCCATGTATTCCCTGAACCCGTTTTTGTCGAGATTTTCCTGTATGCGCTGGCGGGTGAACTGCAGACGCCCTCTTATCTCGCCAGAGCGCATCGCTCGAAGCCTATCGAGATACTGAAGGCACATTTTTACCTCCGCACTGTGCAGCCAACAAAGGCAAGCGCGCAACGCGACGCCATCGAATGGGCGCGCCACTTCGTGTCTTCCTCCAAAGACCTTTTGGAAGCGTCTCACGAACTCATGGACACGCGTCGGAGTGTGAGCGACCCCGATGCGAAAGGAAGGAAAGGGTCGAATAACCACCTATCCCGTTCGCGTTTCCGATCTCCTTCGAAGGTCCAGTCGCCGCGGACGGCGGCTCAGTTGCAACCGCAACAGAATGGGCGTCTTCCTATGTAGGGATTCGCCTACCGATCAATCGTACCGACTACAGCAATCTCAGCCGCGGCTGATTCAACTTTGAGCGCTTTTGGCCAATACTTGAATCACAGATTCGGCAAGCGGCACGTCCGCTTGGATCAACCTGATCGAAGAGAGAGCCATGAACGCCAATTGTATTTCCCTCAGGTCGCTGGTCGACAAATGGTTTGCCCCCACGCGCTCCATGCCCGCCCACGTCACCGCTATCGGCCGACTCATCAAAAATCGGAGTCGCTAGGTTAGGCTCGAAGGGAGCACATCCAACGGTCCGCTCGCGATCGTATTTTTCCGCCATCTGGACGGTTCGTGGAGCGTTTTCCCACCTAGGCCGGAGCTTCCGACGATGTGCACGCGCACCTTCGCGAAGTAAGACGACAGTTCTGACGCGGCACGACATAAACCGAGCCGTTCGCTTTCTCGATCAGGGGAACCTCCGAAAGAGGAGGATCTCTTCGAAACCCACAATGCTATTGCGGAAGGCCCGTGACTGGGTAGCTCGTCACGGTTTCCTCCTACAATCAGCGTGCACCGTGAGTCCGAGATCCTCAGACGCGACTCGCCGGCAAGTGATGGGATCATTCATCGTGCGTGTCACACCAACGAATCGCCCATCGTCGTTCTGCCTTGACCGCGTGTGCATCGCTCTTCTAATCACCAACGTTGCCTGACCATTTTAGTTCGCGGGGCTCGCTCATCGCTCGAAGGCCGTAGAAAAATCGTGGCATCCGACTTGACTTGCATCAACGGGGGCAGCGGCTTCGAGGCGAGAAACTAGTCATACGAAGACGGTGGCCATCGACGGGCACTCGTATCTAGATCAGGAGAGAATTGACATGGAGAACAATCTTTCGGACTGGGATATAGCAAAACGAAACCAGAGAGGGTTGGCGGGGGGTGACGACGTCAAGCGGTACATGCTGCGCGTTTATAACTACATGGCTGGCGGCCTAGCCTTGACAGGACTTCTCGCATTTTTTGGCGCAACTTCCGGCCTGTATGTATCGATTGCCGGGACTCCCTTTTTTTGGCTCGTACTACTCGCCCCGCTGGGATTGGTTTTTTTCCTGAGTTTCCGCATCCAGAATATGAGTCTCGGTGCAGCGCAGATCAACTTCTGGCTCTATGCCGCATTGGTTGGACTCTCGCTTTCGGGGGTATTTCTGGTATATACGGGCGAAAGCATCGCGCGCGTTTTCCTGGTGAGCGCGGCCACCTATGGTGCAACCAGTATTTATGGCTGGGCGACTCGAACCGATCTGTCGCGTTTTGGTTCATTTCTATTGATGGGTCTGATTGGTGTCGTGATAGCGGGAATAATCAACCTCTTCCTCACTTCTACGGCACTCCAGTTCTTCATTTCAGTGATCGGCGTTGTCGTATTTACTTGCCTCACCGCATATGACACGCAACGAATCAGGGATATGTACACCATGGAAGAGGATGATGCCATGCGGGGAAGAAGGCGACCATGGGCGCGCTCGCCCTGTATCTGGATTTTCTTAATATTTTCCTCATGTTGTTGAGACTTCTGGGTAACCGCCGCCGAAACTAGGACGCCGGTCGCCCGATTTTTATCGACGATAGCCAAGTTCATAAGACCGTATGTTTTGCGCAATAAATGCTTGCATCGCTGGGGAACTACATCCAATGGCCGCGAAGAGGAGGTCACATGCTGGTCAAGGACATGATGCACCGAGCCGTCTGCGTCACTCCACGTGGTTCGCTCGCGACGGCCGTTCGCAAACTAGCGGACAAGCACATCGGCTGCCTCCCGGTCTGCGATGGCTCGCGTCCGGTCGGCATGCTGACAGACCGCGACATCGCCATGCGCGCGTCGACGCATGGCCGCGACCTGAACGACATTACGGTTCGCGAGGTCATGCGTGTCGGTGCACTGTGTTGCTCGACGACCGACCCGATTGAGGAGGCGATACGACTGATGCATCAGTCGCATGTGCGCCGCCTGATGGTGCTCGATCGGAAGGCGCATGTTGTCGGTGTGATCTCAGCCGGCGACATCGACGGCTTTCTTTCACAGCCACGTCCGTTCGAAGTGATCTTCTACAAGGAAGTGCTGGATCACCTAGGGCATAGCCACCGCAGCGAGTTGATGCGCATCTCGATCGCGCACTGTACCCGTGAAGAGGCAGTTCGGATGGCGATCCTCGAGTTCGAAGAAACTCGGCGCTTGAGTCATTGGAATGCGCTTGCGGACGGATACGAAGTTTTGAACGTTCGCATCGCTTCATGAGCGCTCTGCGTGTATCTGCGGGGAGCCCCTTTCCTCTGGGATTTCAGGACTGCCACAACGGTGTCAATTTCGCGGTGTTCAGCCGCCACGCCGAACGGATCGAACTGGTGCTGTTCGATGACGCGTCGAGCGAGTCACCAGTTGCGATCGTGGATCTGGGTGCGCCCGGGCACCGTACCGGTGACATATGGCATGCGCTGGTGGATTGCATGCGGTGGGGACAAGCGTATGCCTATCGGGCATACGGGCCCTGGGCGCCCGAAAAAGGACAGCGCTTCGACGGCGCTATAGAGTTATTCGATCCACGGGCGCTCGCGGTCCGGACCCACGCCGACGCAACGACTGGCAAATACCGTCACCGCTCGTTATTGGTGGATCGCAGCTTTGACTGGCAAGGCACGACGCTACCCGGCCGGACGTGGTCTGAAACACTGATCTACGAAACACACGTGCGTGGTTTCACCATCGACCCCTCGTCGGGCGTGGAGCATCGCGGAACGTTCCTCGGCGTGGCTGAACAACTCTCTTACTTGCAGGCGCTTGGCGTTACCGCGGTCGAACTGATGCCGGTCCAGGCATTCGATGACTTCCTGGCGACGGGCCGGAATCCGTCGAGTGGACAGCCACTCTACAACTACTGGGGCTATAACCCGATCGCGCTGTTTGCACCACACCCTGCGTACGCGGCATCGCGCGAAGCAGGGGACGAAGTCCGCGAATTCAAGACGATGGTGCGCGAACTGCACGGTCACGGCATCGAAGTAATCCTTGATATTGTTTTCACGAACACGGCGGAAGGTGCAGAGGTCGGGCCCACCTGCAGCTTGCGGGGATTCGACGACAGCATCTACTATCTTCACGGAGAAGACACTACCCAGTATTCCGACTATTCCGGATGTGGCAATTCGTTGAATGTAAGCGGTCCATCTCCGACGTCTGGCAGTGAGCGACAGTAGCGTGGACCATAGGTGTCCACCTATCTTGAGGTGGACACCTATGACTGGCATAGACTCAGAGTTGGCAGTAGTACGTCGTAGCAGCGATGGTCGTCGCCGCTATGACGAAAAAAGTAAACGCGCCTTGATTGAGGCATCACTTCGTCCCGGAGTATCAGTCGCCGGTCTAGCTCAGCAGCACGGCATCAACGCCAATCTGCTGCGCAAGTGGATCGCGAAGTACTTGGTGGAGCGCGAGAAAGGCATTTCGCCAGCGTCGCAGCATAATGGCAACGACGAATACAACGCGCCTCACCCCGACGAGTCGATTAATGAGGTGGCCGCCGCTCTGCCAGGGTCGCACCAACCCGTCCCCGTCGCGGTAAAGCCGTCTGCGTTCGTGTCGGTCGTTTCAGCGTCGCCGACACATCCGTCCACACCACCATCGATGACACTTGCCTTGCATGTGCGTCTGTCGAACGGCGTCGAGCTCGAACTCGGCGGGGCAATCGCGACCATCGACGAATTGACGACCATGGTTCAGATTCTGGGGAGGATGCCGTGTTCCGGTTCGACGACGATCTGAAGGTCTATCTGCACCGCGATCCCGTTGATTTCCGCTACGGCATGAATAGCCTGTCGATTCTCGTCGAGCAGTCGATGCGCCTGAATCCGATGGACACTTCGCTATACATCTTCGGAAACCGGCGTCGCGATCGGATAAAAATCCTTGGCTGGGATGGCAGTGGTTTCTGGCTTCTCATAAAGCGATTGGAGAGAAGCCATTTCATCTGGCCCGACAACAAGGCTGAGATCGTGACGATGACCACCAATGTGCTTCACGCGCTACTCGACGGCGATGACATCACCGCAATCCGGCGGCATCCGAAGCAGGAATATCATC
>JFHF01000113.1 GCA_000648925.1 Caballeronia jiangsuensis | reverse complement strand
GCATGAGGAGCCTGACGATTACCTACTTTCACACGGGTGATCCGCACTATCATCGGCGTGGAGTCGTTTCACGGTCCTGTTCGGGATGGGAAGGGGTGGTACCGACTCGCTATGGTCATCAGGCATGACTTGTTGTTGCGGGCCTGTGGGCCTGCAACCAATCTGGGAAGAAGTAGTATTGAATTCGGGTGGTGACTGTTGCACACACGTTTTGCTCAGCCAGTGGCGCCCCCTACGGGGGTGGGATGCGCGTAAGTGCTGAAGCACTAACGCTCATCGCGAAACACACTGGTTATAGGATCAAGCCTTACGGGCAATTAGTATCAGTTAGCTCAATGCATTACTGCACTTACACACCTGACCTATCAACGTCCTGGTCTGGAACGACCCTTCAAGGGGCTCGAAGCCCCGGGGATATCTCATCTTAAGGCGAGTTTCCCGCTTAGATGCTTTCAGCGGTTATCTCTTCCGAACATAGCTACCCGGCGATGCCACTGGCGTGACAACCGGTACACCAGAGGTTCGTCCACTCCGGTCCTCTCGTACTAGGAGCAGCCCCCTTCAAATATCCAACGCCCACGGCAGATAGGGACCAAACTGTCTCACGACGTTTTAAACCCAGCTCACGTACCTCTTTAAATGGCGAACAGCCATACCCTTGGGACCGGCTACAGCCCCAGGATGAGATGAGCCGACATCGAGGTGCCAAACACCGCCGTCGATATGAACTCTTGGGCGGTATCAGCCTGTTATCCCCAGAGTACCTTTTATCCGTTGAGCGATGGCCCTTCCATACAGAACCACCGGATCACTATGACCTGCTTTCGCACCTGCTCGACTTGTCGGTCTCGCAGTTAAGCACGCTTATGCCATTGCACTATCAGCACGATTTCCGACCGTACCTAGCGTACCTTCGTACTCCTCCGTTACACTTTGGGAGGAGACCGCCCCAGTCAAACTGCCTACCATGCACTGTCCCCGATCCAGATAATGGACCAAGGTTAGAACCTCAAACAAACCAGGGTGGTATTTCAAGGACGGCTCCACCGAAACTAGCGTTCCGGTTTCATAGCCTCCCACCTATCCTACACAGATCGGTTCAAAGTCCAATGCAAAGCTACAGTAAAGGTTCATGGGGTCTTTCCGTCTAGCCGCGGGGAGATTGCATCATCACAAACACTTCAACTTCGCTGAGTCTCGGGAGGAGACAGTGTGGCCATCGTTACGCCATTCGTGCAGGTCGGAACTTACCCGACAAGGAATTTCGCTACCTTAGGACCGTTATAGTTACGGCCGCCGTTTACCGGGACTTCAATCAAGAGCTTGCACCCCATCATTTAATCTTCCGGCACCGGGCAGGCGTCACACCCTATACGTCCACTTTCGTGTTTGCAGAGTGCTGTGTTTTTATTAAACAGTCGCAGCCACCAGTTTATTGCAACCTCTTCACCCTCCTGGCGCAGGCCAGTCAAGCTACAGAGGCGTACCTTATCCCGAAGTTACGGTACCAATTTGCCGAGTTCCTTCTCCCGAGTTCTCTCAAGCGCCTTAGAATACTCATCTCGCCCACCTGTGTCGGTTTGCGGTACGGTCACTATTAGACTGAAGCTTAGAGGCTTTTCTTGGAACCACTTCCAATTGCTTCGCTTCCGAAGAAGCTCGCGCCACACCCTTGAATTACGTGCCCGGATTTGCCTAAGCACCTTCTCCAATGCAGCGACCGGGACGTCCAACACCCGGACAACCTTCCGCGATCCGTCCCCCCATCGCATCTAACAATGGTGCAGGAATATTGACCTGCTTCCCATCAGCTACGCATTTCTGCCTCGCCTTAGGGGCCGACTCACCCTACGCCGATGAACGTTGCGTAGGAAACCTTGGGCTTACGGCGAGGGGGCTTTTCACCCCCTTTATCGCTACTCATGTCAGCATTCGCACTTCCGATACCTCCAGCACGCTTTTCAACGCACCTTCGCAGGCTTACGGAACGCTCTCCTACCACACACGTATCTTTCAACGTGTATCCGCAGCTTCGGTGACTGGCTTGAGCCCCGTTACATCTTCCGCGCAGGACGACTCGATCAGTGAGCTATTACGCTTTCTTTAAAGGGTGGCTGCTTCTAAGCCAACCTCCTGACTGTTTTAGCCTTCCCACTTCGTTTCCCACTTAGCCAATCTTTGGGACCTTAGCTGGCGGTCTGGGTTGTTTCCCTCTTGACACCGGACGTTAGCACCCGATGTCTGTCTCCCGTGATTGCACTCTTCGGTATTCGGAGTTTGCTATGGCGTAGTAATCCGCAATGGACCCCACAACCATGACAGTGCTCTACCCCCGAAGGTGATACACGAGGCACTACCTAAATAGTTTTCGGAGAGAACCAGCTATTTCCAAGTTTGTTTAGCCTTTCACCCCTATCCACAGCTCATCCCCTAACTTTTCAACGTTAGTGGGTTCGGTCCTCCAGTACGTGTTACCGCACCTTCAACCTGGCCATGGATAGATCACTTGGTTTCGGGTCTACGCCCAGCAACTGATCGCCCTATTCGGACTCGCTTTCGCTACGCCTGCCTTAATCAGTTAAGCTCGCTACTGAACGTAAGTCGCTGACCCATTATACAAAAGGTACGCCGTCACCCCTTACGAGGCTCCGACTGTTTGTATGCATGCGGTTTCAGGATCTATTTCACTCCCCTCCCGGGGTTCTTTTCGCCTTTCCCTCACGGTACTGGTTCACTATCGGTCGATCACGAGTATTTAGCCTTGGAGGATGGTCCCCCCATCTTCAGACAGGATTTCACGTGTCCCGCCCTACTTCTCGTACCCCTAGTTCTTCCAAGCTGTTTTCGTCTACAGGGCTATCACCTGCTATGGCCGCACTTTCCAGAGCGTTCGACTAACAATTCAGATAAAGAGTACAGGCTGATCCCATTTCGCTCGCCACTACTTTGGGAATCTCGGTTGATTTCTGTTCCTGCGGTTACTTAGATGTTTCAGTTCACCGCGTTCGCTTCACTAGAGCTATGTATTCACTCTAGGATGACCCATACGGGCCGGGTTTCCCCATTCGGACATCGACGGATCAAAGCTCGTTTGCCAGCTCCCCGTCGCTTTTCGCAGGCTACCGCGTCCTTCATCGCCTGTGATCGCCAAGGCATCCACCACATGCACTTGTTCGCTTGACCCTATAACGAGTGTGTCTCGCAACACCCTCGTCATAGGCTGAGTATTCGCGTTGTGCCGTATTCCAAAGCAATCTTTCGATCACCTTTTCATACTTGATACAATCACTACCCTGATGCCCCTACTCACACCCATCTCTAAGTGCTTTCAGCGCATCTCTTTACTACTTCTTCCAGATTGTTAAAGAACGTTTAGCCGACAGGCGCATTTCAATGCCTTCGACATCAACTGGCTATAGTCGCCAATGCACAACGTTGAATTCCCATTCAGCGCTGTGCATTGAGGACTTGGTGGAGGATGACGGGATCGAACCGACGACCCCCTGCTTGCAAAGCAGGTGCTCTCCCAGCTGAGCTAATCCCCCTACGTGGCCTGACCATGAGCTGTTGCCCCATCAGCACGCTTTTCGGGTGGTGGGTCTGGTTGGATTCGAACCAACGACCCCCGCCTTATCAAGACGGTGCTCTAACCGACTGAGCTACAGACCCTTAGCCTGTCTTAAACAACAGCCGATAAGCGTGAGCGCTTAATGTTGTGTGCGAAGCTCGAGAAAGGAGGTGATCCAGCCGCACCTTCC
Organism: Caballeronia jiangsuensis; assembly: GCA_000648925.1. Taxonomy (GTDB): domain Bacteria; phylum Pseudomonadota; class Gammaproteobacteria; order Burkholderiales; family Burkholderiaceae; genus Caballeronia; species Caballeronia jiangsuensis. The sequence continues at coordinate 1,572 of JFHF01000113.1, read as the reverse complement.
GATACGGCTACCTTGTTACGACTTCACCCCAGTCATGAATCCCACCGTGGTAAGCGCCCTCCTTGCGGTTAGGCTACCTACTTCTGGTGAAACCCACTCCCATGGTGTGACGGGCGGTGTGTACAAGACCCGGGAACGTATTCACCGCGGCATGCTGATCCGCGATTACTAGCGATTCCAGCTTCACGCAGTCGAGTTGCAGACTGCGATCCGGACTACGATCGGTTTTCTGGGATTGGCTCCACCTCGCGGCTTGGCAACCCTCTGTTCCGACCATTGTATGACGTGTGAAGCCCTACCCATAAGGGCCATGAGGACTTGACGTCATCCCCACCTTCCTCCGGTTTGTCACCGGCAGTCTCCTTAGAGTGCTCTTGCGTAGCAACTAAGGACAAGGGTTGCGCTCGTTGCGGGACTTAACCCAACATCTCACGACACGAGCTGACGACAGCCATGCAGCACCTGTGCGCCGGTTCTCTTTCGAGCACGTCCACCTCTCAGCAGACTTCCGACCATGTCAAGGGTAGGTAAGGTTTTTCGCGTTGCATCGAATTAATCCACATCATCCACCGCTTGTGCGGGTCCCCGTCAATTCCTTTGAGTTTTAATCTTGCGACCGTACTCCCCAGGCGGTCAACTTCACGCGTTAGCTACGTTACTAAGGAAATGAATCCCCAACAACTAGTTGACATCGTTTAGGGCGTGGACTACCAGGGTATCTAATCCTGTTTGCTCCCCACGCTTTCGTGCATGAGCGTCAGTGTTGGCCCAGGGGGCTGCCTTCGCCATCGGTATTCCTCCACATCTCTACGCATTTCACTGCTACACGTGGAATTCTACCCCCCTCTGCCACACTCAAAGCCTGCCAGTCACCAATGCAGTTCCCAGGTTAAGCCCGGGGATTTCACATCGGTCTTAACAGACCGCCTGCGCACGCTTTACGCCCAGTAATTCCGATTAACGCTCGCACCCTACGTATTACCGCGGCTGCTGGCACGTAGTTAGCCGGTGCTTATTCTTCCGGTACCGTCATCCGCCTCGGGTATTAACCAAGACGTTTTCTTTCCGGACAAAAGTGCTTTACAACCCGAAGGCCTTCTTCACACACGCGGCATTGCTGGATCAGGGTTGCCCCCATTGTCCAAAATTCCCCACTGCTGCCTCCCGTAGGAGTCTGGGCCGTGTCTCAGTCCCAGTGTGGCTGGTCGTCCTCTCAGACCAGCTACAGATCGTCGCCTTGGTAGGCCTTTACCCCACCAACTAGCTAATCTGCCATCGGCCGCCCCTATAGCGCGAGGTCCCGAAGGATCCCCCGCTTTCTTCCGTAGATCGTATGCGGTATTAATCCGGCTTTCGCCGGGCTATCCCCCACTACAGGACACGTTCCGATGTATTACTCACCCGTTCGCCACTCGCCACCAGGGTTGCCCCCGTGCTGCCGTTCGACTTGCATGTGTAAGGCATGCCGCCAGCGTTCAATCTGAGCCAGGATCAAACTCTTCAGTTCAAACCTGTTACTGTTTTTCGGTTCCGTTAGAAACCGGTCGCTCACTCAACGTTCTGACGATGATT
>JFHF01000112.1 GCA_000648925.1 Caballeronia jiangsuensis | reverse complement strand
CCTCGGGCCAGCAACTGCATTACTTCAATCAGATGGAGCAATGGGTGCCGTTCGAGTGGCCCGGTCAGGCACTCGACAACAACGCCCAGTTGCAGTGGCAAACGGAGGAAGGCGGCCTGCGCTCGACGATGTACGCGCAAGGCCGCTTCGCGCTGATTCGCCTGCTGGAACGCGCCCGAGTCTCGCAGCAGGACAACGCGCGCTATCTGCTGTCATGGACGCCCGATCAGGGTCTGAGCACACCGCTTTCGGTGCAACTGCGCGCGGAGGCGGACGCCGGGCCGCTGGATGTGCTGCAGTTGCGTCACTTCACGCTACCGACGCGAATCTTCGTGACGAAGACCGTCGCAGATAAACCATCGGGGCCGACACCTCCGCCCTTGCCGCCGGGCGCGCTCGCCGCCGCGCAGAAGGTCGGCGTGCCCTTGCCGGAGAACAAATGATGCTGGCCGGATTGTTGAAGACACTGTTCCCATCGCGCGATGCGGAGCAAATGAACCGTGCGCGGCTCGAAACGTGGAGTGGATGGCTCGCGCCATTCGCAGGCGATGTCGTCGGCCGCGACCCTGGCTACGAAGACGCTTTTTTCGAGTTGAAGGATGAAGCTGGCAAGCTGTCCGATATCGATGACGTACTGATCATCCGCTCGTGCGAGCAACTGACGAGGGATGTCGGCAAGGATCTGCGCGTCGCGGGTTTTTATGCGTTCGCCCGCCTGCGCCAGGACGGCCCCGCCGGTTTCGCCGACGGGCTGGAACTCGCCGCCGCGCTGATCGATCGCTTCGGCGAAGCGCTTCATCCCGCACGCGCCGAAACGAAGAAGGGGGCGCTCGACATGCTCGCCACCACGCGCATCCTCGATCTGCTCGATGCACGGGGCGCGTTCGCATCCGCAGATCTGGAGCGCGCGATCGCCGCGCTCGATGTGATCGTCGGGCGCACGAACACGTGGAACGAGGCCGCACGCCCGACTCTGCAAACGCTCGTCGCGCGCTTCGAACGTAAAGACGATGCGGTCCAGAGCGCGGAGCCGAGCACGACCGCTCCCATCCCCGCCGGCGCGACGCTGCCAGCATCGGGGCCGATCGCCTCCGCGCGTGATCTGCTCGATCAGGCTCGCACGATGGCCGCGTGGCTTCGCGATCAGGAGAACGGCTATCTGCCATCGGCGCGGCTCGTGCGCAGCATCCGCTGGGACACGCTGCATGAAGTGCCGCCCGCGGACGCCAGCACACGCACGCGGCTCGTGCCGCCGCGCAGCGAGATTCGTCAGCAGTTCAAGCGGCTCGTGCTGCAAAAGCAGTGGAACGAATTGCTCGAACGCGTCGAAGGCGCTTTCATGGAAGGCGTCAATCATCTGTGGTTCGATCTTCAATACTTTCAGCACGTGGCGCTCGATAACGTGGGCGCACCCTACAACGCATGGCGCGATCTGTTGCGCGCCGACTTCGCTCTCTTTCTGGAGCGCCTTCCGGGCATCGAGCGTCTCGCATTCAACGACGGCACTCCGTTCGCCGACGACACCACGCTCGAATGGATCGCACGTCACGCGGTAGTGCGCGATCTGGAAGCGGGCGAGAGCGTGGCGAGCTTGCCCGTATCGGCCGATCACGAAGGCACCACGAGCGACTGGCCCGAGATCGAAGCGCAGGCGCGCGATCTCTCGACGCGCGAAGGCATCGAGGCCGCTTTTGCGTGGCTCGCGGCGCTGTCCGGAATGAAGACCGAGCGTCATCGCTATTTGCAGCGGCTCGTGATGGCGCGCATCGCGGAAAATGCGGGCCGCGTCGATACGGCGCTCGCGCTCCTCGCGGAACTCGATGCCGCGGCCAACGCGCTGCCGCTCACACGCTGGGAACCCGCGCTGATCTTCGAGGTGAAGCAGCAGCTCATGCGCGCGCTCAAAACGCAAGCCACGCGCAAGGACGCCGACAAAACCGCCCTGACGAATCGCATCAACGAATTGCGTAGCGAACTGACCGTGCTCGATCCGGCGCGTGCCCTGACCTTGTCGTAACAAATCCAATGAACAAAGACACATCGCTCGACGTCCACAACGACGCGGCTCAACCCGACCCCGTCCTGCGCTACTACGAAGCCGAAATGCGCTATCTGCGCGAAGCGGGTCGCGAATTCGCGCGCGCGCATCCGGACCGTGCGCGCATGCTCAATCTCGATCGCGTGGGCGACCGCGATCCCTACGTCGAACGCCTCTACGAAGGCTTCGCGTTCCTGACCGGCCGGCTTCAGCAAAAGCTCGACGACGAACTGCCCGAACTCACCGAAGGTCTCGTGAGCCTCTTGTGGCCGCACTACCTGCGGATGATTCCATCGCTTTCGATCGTGGAGTTGAGTCCGCTCGGCGAGAAACATCAGCGCACGGAGCACGTGCCGGCAGGCGTCGCGGTACGCTCCGCGCCGATTCCGGTCGTCAAGGATTCGGGCGACGGCACGACAGGGAAGACCGTCCAGTGCCTGTATCGCACGACGCAGCCTGTCGATCTGCATCCGTTGCGCCTTCTGCGCGCGGGGCCGTCCGTGCGTCACGATGGCCGCTCGGTAATTCGCCTGGCGTTCGAACTGGATCACTCGGCCAATCGCAAGGAGACGGATCTCTCGCGCCTGCGCCTGCACCTGAGCGCAGATCAGCCGACGGCATTCGCCATGCATCTGGCGCTCACGCGTCAGGTGCACGCGATCGAATGGCGCATCCCCGAGGTGCGCGACGGTGAAGCGCTGCCGCTCAAAGGCGTGACGATCGAACCGGCGGGCTTTGCGCCCGACGAACGCCTGTGGCCGAAGTCGGACGCCGCGTTCTCCGGCTATCAATTGCTGCTCGAATACTTCACGTTCCGCGAGAAGTTTCTCTTCGTCGATCTGTGCGGCCTGGACGTGGACGCGCTGCCCGAGAACTCGACGCACTTCGAACTGGATATCGTGCTCGATCAGACGTATCCGTCCGATCAGCGCTTCAGCAAGGACAACGTCCGACTCTTCTGCACGCCGGTCATCAACCTGTTCGAACTGGATGCGGAGCCGGTCGTGATCGATCATCACGAAACCGAGTATCGCGTGGTGCCGGCGGGGCATCAGGGCGAGCACGTCGAAACCTATTCGGTCGATGCCGTCGAAGCGTTCGATCACCTCACCTCCGAGCGATACGAATACGTGCCGTTCGCGACCTTCCGGCATCGCGGCGGCATGTTGCGGCATGAATCGCCCGAACGGTATTTCCATACGCGCGTGCGCCCGGGCATGGACGGGCTGCACGAGACGTGGCTCATTCTCGGCGGCAACGCGTGGGAAGCCATGGAAGACTTGCCCGAAGAAAGCGTGTCATTGCGTGTGACGGGTACGAACGGCATGTTGCCGCGCAAGGGCCTGCGCGAAGCGCGTCTCGATGAACTCGCGGAAAGCACGCCGAACGTCGCTGGCGTGAGAAATCTCATCGCGCCGACCTTGCCGCTGTATCCACCCACGGGCGACCGTTTTCAGTGGCGCGTGCTATCGCATCTCGCGCCGAACTTCCTCTCGATGATGAACGCGGAGGTGCTTCGTGGCGCGCTCGCGCTCTACGACTGGACCAATGACGAACTCAATCGCCGGCGTCTGACGGGCATCCTGCACGTGTCGGAGGAATTGCTCGAAGAGGTCACGGGCGGCGCGGTGGAGCGCGGTGTGCTGATCGAAGTGACGCTCGATTCGCAAGCGTTCTCGGGCGAGGGCGACGTCATGCTCTTTGGCGAACTGCTGCATCGGTTCTTCGAGCTGTACGCCGAGGTGAATTTGTTCACGAAGCTCGCGATCGTCAGTCTGCCGACGCAGGCGCGCATCGATTGGCCGCGCAGCAAGACTCACCGGGCACCGCTATGAAGCCGCGCGATATTCCTGACATCGAGCCGCTGGTCGCGGCGCTGCTCGCACGCGCGCCGCGCATGAACTTCATGCAGTTGTGCCGGCTGCTCGAAGCGCGCGCGCCGGATCAGCCGGGCTTCGGCCAGCGCGACACGCTCGAACACGAGCCCGTGCGATTCCGGCCGCGGCCGCGCATGGGTTTTCCGGCGGGCGAGATCGCCAGCGTCGAGTTCGATGACAACGACGACGACCCCTACAGCGCTCCCTTGCCGCCGACCGTGCGCACCACCTTCATGGGCCTGTACGGCGTGGACGCGGTGATGCCCACGCACTACCTCGACGATATCGTCCAGCGCGAGGAAGGGCACGAAGCCGTCGAAGCGTTTCTCGATCAGTTCAATCACCGTATCGTCACGCTGCTGTACCGCGCGTGGAAGAAGTACCGTTATCCGGAGACTTTCCGTCATGGCGGCGCCGATGCGCATTCGCGCAATCTGTTGTGCCTCGCGGGCCTGGGATGGGGGAACAAGCCAGCCCGTTCAGGCTTGCCCGATGCACGCGCGCTGGCGCTGCTCGGTTTGTTGATCCAGCGCACACGCACGCCCGAGGGACTGGCGGGCGTGGTGGCGCTGGGCGCGCCGGGCGTCGATGTGCGCGTCGATGAATTCTGGCCGGTGGCCAAGCGCGCGGGCAAAGCGCAGCCGTTGACCGCGACAGGCTCGAACGAGAGCGACAAACGGCGCGGACTCGGCGGCGGTTATGTGCTCGGCAAGCGTCTGCCCTATCGCAGCCGCGCTGTGCGCTTGACGCTCGCGCCACAGAACGCGCATCAGGCGAGAGATCTGTTGCCCGGCGCATGGCTGCATCGCGATGTGATGGCGCTGCTGAAGATCTATATCGGCACTAAAGCGGACGTGCATCTGCGTATGCAGATGTCTTCAGGCTTCGCGCCGGAGCCGACGGTGGGCGGCGCGCGGACCGAAGTCGCGCCGCGTCTTGGCTGGACCGTCGTGCTGCCCGCGCAGCAGGAGCGCGTCATCACGGTGGAACTGGGCGTGTGCGAAGCGTTTCCGTCGCCGCAGGCCAATCCGTATCTGCAAGCGCGTGCCGCATGAGATGCGGGAAATCGTTCTGAATCGGCAAATCGGCGTCGGGATGCAGCGTCGGGCAGGCCGCATCCGACCTCGACGATGACCGCCTGCGACACCGTGTTTCATAACCGCGGCAAGACGGTGCAACTCGGCTATCAGCCTGACGACATCGAGCCACGCGAACCTATTTGTTAAGTTTCGTTGAGTGATTTATTCGGGTTTCAGAAGTGCGCATCTAGGACAGCTCCGAAAAATTGGATCTAGCAAAGATACTAAGTCACTGATTGATCTCGAGCAATCGAATAATCGATATGGACTGCGATGCTTTGATGCTCCCAAGTAGCAACGATCTATGTAATCATCCGGCGCAATGGCCGAACGGTGGACGTCGCACGATCGTGGAGCAGCGCCCTGGGGTTCGCAGCCGTCCGCCCCGGTGTTCTCTTCAAACCGGATGGCGCAACCTTAGAAAGGGTCCGTTTCGCAATGTCGATGGTCATACCAACTCAGGCATATAGCCTGACTCTCAAGCCGCAACCTGGGCCGATCTCGGTTCTTCGATTCAATGGCCGCGCGGACATCAGCGCGTTGTATGAATATCGG
>JFHF01000111.1 GCA_000648925.1 Caballeronia jiangsuensis | reverse complement strand
CTCGTGCGAAGACGCTCTATTAGACGGTGCGTCGCGTAGACCGCGCGCGAGTCCGCCCTCAGGCCCATTTTCTGAAGGACCGAGAGCGGCGTGGACGTGATATGGAACAGCCCATAGCGCCGTTCTTCACCAACGATGATTCGGGTTATCGCAACCATCCGCCTTCCTTGTATCAATTCCGTGTTGGAACGTGCGACCGCGTCCAAGGACTGCGGCAATTTGAGCGAAGCCGTTCGGCCCGTTGCCTGGAAAGGAAAACTTCCGAAGCGTGCCGCCTAGCGTATTGTTTCGACCAGGCGCGTGCCGGCGGTCAGGGCTGCATCGATTTCGCGCAGCACGGCCAGCGCCGTGCCGCGAATGCCAACATCCGCGACGCGATCGACACGCTCGTCTTCCAGATTGATACGAATGAGCGGTGCACCAAAAGTCTCTGCGAACAGACGAATGCTCGGCACAGTCAGGCCCGCTCCGATTTCGATGATCACGGGACGTTCAATCCCGCGCCTCCAAAGCCGCAGATTATTCTGTTGAATGGCCGTTCGCGCAGGTACCCACTTGAAGTCGCTGAACAAGAGGAAATTGGGACGCGCAAGCGCGCCGCAATGGATGCAGGCGGGAAGCGCACACCCGGCTTCGCGGTTCACCGGATCCGTCGGCCATAGCGACTCCGTGCAGGGCACCGTGCATTGGAGTGCGTGGATTGTCCCGTGGCATTCGACCACCCGGTCATCCGGAAAACCCGCAGCCTGAAACTGACCATCGACGTTGCTCGTATACGCAAAAGCGCCATGAGGCTTAGCCATCGCCCATGCGCGGATCAGCCGGTAACCATCGTGTGGCGCTGCATGACAGCACGCGTCGAGTGCGTGCCCGTAAAACCTCCAAGCCTCCTCGGGACGGGCGACGAAACAGTCGCCCTGAGTGAGCGAGCCGACTTCACGTTCGATCATGCCCTCGGGCAGCAGCGCGGTCCACAGGCCGTCGGAGCCACGAAACGCAGGCAGGCCCGAATCCACGCTCATCCCGGCGCCCGCCGCAATGACGATCGCGTCCGCCGAACGAATCAACTGAGCGGCGCGTGCTATGGCATGGTCTCGGGTCATGTTTCCTCCTTAGGGTGACAGGTCACGCTAGCTCATGCGAGCACGGCGGGAGTTCAAGAAGGATATGGTAAAAAAGGGACACAATGTGTCCCTACTGCAGAGGGAACGTCTGAATCCGCCGCGCTGCCTAATACCGCACCGCATCTGCGTGGCCCACTTGCGAGGGATTGAAAGACCCTCATGCAGCCCGGTCTCTCTACAGAGTCCTAAGCGGACCAGAATACCTCCTAGGCGAGTGCTAGATCTTTTCGAAGGAACTCGGTGATCGCCATCGGCTCGAAGGTTCAATCCCCTTGTGGAAGAGCGTCGGGGTGGGCGCGCCGAAAGCATCTTTCTCCCGGAAAACGCGCCGGCAGGGATCGCCGCTTATGCGGGCAGAGGAAGTGATGGGAAAGCCGCCCGCGCATTTATCCAGATGCCTCTATTCCAACGTTTTCACTTTTGTCCATCGTTGCCTGTGGCTAGGGAAGACCTGCATTCGATTTTCCGCCTACCGCCAGCTCCGACCGACGGGCCGCTCCCTCTATCGCCTGTGCGTCAGTTTTCAATCGAAGCAGCCTGCGCAAAAATCGTCGCCGAAAAATTGGTTGAACATGGCGGTAGGCTTGAACTTCTCATCCAGCAAACCGAAATGTGTTCCTACCGCTCTGCCGACAGACATCAGATTGTCCGCGGCAGGATTTGATCCCGCAGCCCCACAAGCGATTAATTGCTGCTTGCGGGACGCGCTGTCTCCGAATCTACGATAGACGCAACCTGTGAGCCCCGCGCACATCAGACAGACCTTCTCACGTTCGTCGCTGGCGACAAACTCAAGGTCGCCGCCATTCGCCACACGCAGTCCCTCTTCCCCGCCTGCGGCGATGAGGCGAACCTGTTCAAGACTGCGGTTGTGAAAATCAAACTCGCGCTGCCCTAGCGGGAAGATATAGGGTGTGAAGTTTTTGGCTATCGCCGCGTTCTCCGCGTTAGGATGATTCGTCAGCCACTGGAGGAATGCATCGCCACAGGGGTTCCCTTGTTGGCTCTCCCGATACGCGAGGTATTGGACGACGACTGTTTTGAAGGGATGAACAGTAGGCACGCTGTTTCTCATCCTTCCCGGTGCGAGCGCGGCGGCATCCGCCACCGGCTCAATCGGTTCAGTTGTAAGAGCAGTCGTTGCACGAACTGCGGCATCCGCGTCTGGGTCGATCGCGCGCGCGAGGCAGCGAAGGTCGTAGCCAATCATGAATAGCGAGGCTTCAAGCGCATGGCAGCGTGCGGCAAATGGATTACCGTCGTCAGCCGATTCCAGCGACGCGAATAGCTGGGGATTGCGCTGCAGCACCGATTGAATGATCCAACCAGTCTGAACCTGCCAGCGCGCCCAAACGTGCCTTGGAGTAGCCCCTGTATAGAACTGCGGTGCCCCTGGGAGACCGAGGCCCAGCTCTCTTGGGTCGCGCACCTGATTGCCGCGCGCCTCGCCCGAGGGAAATAACAGGCCATTTCCGACGTGCTGTGGCGGCGACTCCGTCTCGTGCAGGAAGATGGCAAAAAGCATGGCCAGCGCCGCCCCAACGCGGCTGTCGTAAATTGGGGATCCAGTTGTATCAAAGATCGCGTGGATCTTGGTCATTCCAGAGTCGAAGCGTTCGACGTTCTCAGCCGTCAGTTGATCAGTATCAACGTCGCAATTGAGGGAAAACAGCGGCGCAAGTCCCAAAAGGTACGGGCAGAAAGCGCCCTCGTTCCGCTTGCGCTCAATAAACGGCTTGGCTGAACTGACGCCTCCCCATTTCAGGATGGCGAACGCCGCCGTGGCCGCGAACGTCTCGTCACCGGCGGCGACACTGGTGCGCAACCAGTTCCCCAGTTCATGCAGCGATCGGCGCGTGCTCTTCCAGTCATCGGAAACGACAATTTTTCCGTGTTGGTCCATGAATTTCGCCTTCCAGTAATAACGCTGCAGCACTTCCTCTATGCCATGGACATGCGCGTCGAGGCCGCCGGGTACGGCTCTACTGTGTGCGAATTTCAGATGCAAGGGGAGCTCGGGTAAGCGCTTCGCCAGCCAGTCGCAGAATTGGAAAGCGGATCCGCTGGAAGTAAGGAATTCGGTTTTCTTCATGTTTCGATTGAGTTGCAAGCAATATGAATGGCAACAAGCTAATATCCGATGCAATAACGTCCCTAAAGATCCCGCGTTAAGCATGAAAGCACAGTCATAACGACCTTCGCCAAGGCCACATCGATCTGCTCCAACATGATAATTGCGCTGCCGCGGATGAGGGTCGCCATATCGTGCCCGATGTCTTTCATCGTCGAGATTTGCGCAAACGAGCAGCGTGCTGCCGAGGCCGAGAGCGCTGTGCCTGCAACTGGAGTGCACCGGCCATTCGAGTGACCGTTGCTTAAGCATGCGAGTGGCAGAAAGTGGCCGACCCCGGAAGTTCGTCGGACGCGTTGCTCGGCGCTTATCGCGTCGATCTGCGCGCCTTGCCAACCCCACAACTGCCGCTCCACCCGACGCCGACAACACGCCAGTTCTGGCCGAGCTCGGAAGTTCGCAACTCCTCTACGGAACGCGCCAGAGTCGCTTCGAGTTTGCGTCCGACGGCCTATCCGCAGATGGAGACTTGTCCACAGCTTCCATGGATAACCATGTAGATAACAGGCCGAACCAAGCGCCACGTGCTTGAAGTTGCGAACAAACAGCATAGCGATGCCTGTTGTTGTCCCCCACGTCCTTGAGCCTCATGTCAAACGATCAACGCCGCCTGCGAGGAATCGTCGCCGTCGAGTCGCACGAACACCAATTTGACTTGCATGATGCCAACGTCAAAGTCGGACCGGCCGTTTTTTACGAAGTAGCGCACGGCGCGATGCGCGTTCTTGGAAGGTTGGTGTGCATGCCAAGACGAATGCCGCCTCACGACTCACGAGACACATTCAAGATTGCCAAGAGCGGTCACTCGGTTGTCACCAGCTTGCAACCGAACAGCAGAGCCCGGGACTTCACGCAGTCCCTCCCCGCTTTTGTCTGCCGCATCAGACGGTCGTCGGTTGTCCACCGTCGCCCCTTGGCGCGGTGCCGCAGCGGCCGTGTGTCGGGTTTTGTGGCCCCTCCGACACTATTGCCCTATTGTTGCCTAGGCAACTAATGCGCCCGGGGGCGTTGTTACCGCATAATTGACTACGTCGCCTTCTACGCGTATGCCTTGATGCCATCCAGAAATTGCAGCGAGGCATAGTTCGCAGTGGCCGCTTTGAGCTTTCTCACAACGTCTATTTCAATCTCCTGAATGCCGTTCGCTCCCTGGAAATTAGCGCGGAAGGCAGCTTGATATCGATTGTTGAGGACGCTCGTAATTTCGCTCACCCGCTCATCGGTTCCCGAGTCCGTGAACCAGACCGATTTTGAAGACGCAGCATCGTAAAATACATTGTGAAGCTTGGATGGCGCACATCCTTCTGGACGATGGTCCACCACCCGCAGCCGGCCAAGAAGCTGAAGGTTGCCAAGCTTTCCTTCCGGCGGTTTGAATGCCCACACATAATCGGCGGGACGCCTCGAAAGCATACGGTCAATCTCTACGATGTCCGATCCAAGTGAACCGATGCGGTTTGCGCGTATGTCCGCGACGTAGTTTTTCCAGTAGTAAAAGAGATCCACGGTTTTCGTTGTCACTTGTTTCAAAGGGCCAACACTGTAGCAAACCCACACGCTACGACAGAAAAGCCGCAGAACCAAGGCTCTTGCCGCCCAACTATCGTTCACGCTTCCTTGGAGGCAATTGGCCGACCAAAGACATCGTCGAAGGCGAGCTCAGCTTGGACTCCCATGATGGCTGAGCTATGCGACGTTTTGTGAACAAGAACCTTCCACGTCGCGTTGCGGTAAGGCTCTTCTTCGATGGTGATGCCGTTGTCTTCACCAAGCTTCATTCACACGGTATAGACGTTGTCCCCCGTTCCCTTCCGGTTGACATGGTAGTCACGGTTGAAGAGATGACTCCAGATTCGCGCTTTCACCGTGGCGCAGTGACCACGATCGATTGCCCTCAAACCCCTCAAGCTCAAAACGGCACGGGTTCGCGCCTACATCCATGTCTGTGAGGATGACGTATACGCCGTTGCCATAGCAGGCCTTCTGAGCACTTTCGAAGGAATCCAAAGGGTAAAGTTCAACCTTGCGACGAGGCTTCTCGTAATTGTGGCTCTTGAAGAAGTCAGCGAAATGACTTCTCACCGCGCGCCGATATTCGTCTTCAAGCTTGGTGAGGCAAGCAATGTCATACATCATCAGGAGGGCAACCAGAAGAGGTCGTTACATCGCCAGATGCGAGGCAGGTTCTCTGGATCGCACGAGAGCATACATGCTTTGATGTGCGCAACATCACTATTTTGAGAAACCGTGCATCTTTCCGAGCAAGCCAACATGGGGGGAGACTGTAGGCGACGAACATCGTTGATGCCACGATTCTTCGCCATCAACAAGCCAGTCGAATCACTTCACAAACCCACGAGCGACCATCCCGCGCGCTATTTCGAACTCAGGCTGAAGCGGACCGTGTTTTGGATCTTCTGAGAACTTTCCATCAGCCTGCTTCATCGCACATCCAGGAATGTATAGAAGAACCTTTTGAGACTCTGGGTCGCGGCCGATGTATTGAGCCGTCTTGAATTGCTTGTGATAGTCCGACACGCGGATCAGACGATGAGGCATCCTCTTCATCTGAGGCACCATGTAAGCGACATAATTTCCAGCCCCACTCCAGCATGTCGTAAAGTCATCAAACGTATATGGTGTTTTCCCGCCCCTCACTACCTTCTCGGTATCGAGGTCATACGCAACCATTCCGAGAATTACTGGATACGGCTCAACCTGATTTGCTTCGTTGTGCGCTTCGTCAAATGCTTTTGCAGTGAACGGCTCATTGGCATTCAGATAGACCGTTGGCTTACGTTCCGGTCCCTTTGGCGGCAACTCACTTGCGTCTGACTGCTTGCCAACTACCTTCTCAGCCGACGAAAAATCTGGAGCAGGCGCCTGTGTCGGGTTGCTGCCGGCCATATCCCAGCATTGCAATGTCACAAGCTCAGGGCCGATTTCAGGAAGATTGTCAGCAAACTGGTCGGTTGCTATCGCATGGATGAAGGTCTGACCCGTGCCGGACGAATCGGCCTGGGCTTTGTATGCAATGTAGTTGCGCAGGTTCGCCTGACAATCTTCGATAGTCCCAAAGAAGATTGGTGCGTATTGCGAGCCCACCATCTGTTGAGACGAGAGCTTGAAGTGCCTCTCGGTCACCATGACCTTCGCCCACTCAGGGGGAAGTGGTCTCACGAAGCGATGCTGGAAAGTGGCCCAGTCCATATTCGCAGACGGAACGCTCTTCCCGCACGCAGCCAAGCTCACCGAAAATACGCCTGCACAAAGGCACCAAAATCCCCAACTTTTTTTATTCATTAGAAGTATGTGATTGCGTAGTTATCCGACCCGTCGCAGCAAGCTACCACATACCCCATCTTCCACCGCGCGCTATCCGCTCCCGCTCTGTTCTGAAGCGAACACAACGTTCTATATGATGAACTCGAAGCGGCTCACGACAGCCGATTACCTGCTCTATCGGCTCCTTCTTCATGCAGGGCGTGCAGCCCTCTTCTGCGGGGAGTTACGGCTCTTCCTGCTCGCCTATCTTCGATCGTGTGCGGCCGGTCAACGCTTCCAAGAAGAGCCGAGCCCTTTGAAGAAATTGCTCGCCATTTACTGGACAGTTATACCAATAAA
>JFHF01000110.1 GCA_000648925.1 Caballeronia jiangsuensis | reverse complement strand
AATCGTGCGCGTTTCGTTGTGCGTTCCACTTCAGATCGGCGTCGGGCAGCGTGACGCCCAAGATCTTCGCCTGCTCGACGGTTGCATCGACGAACTTCTGACGCAGGTCGTCGTTCGAGATGCGCTTGATGCCCCATGCGAAGGACTGGCCGCTGTGAATCGAATCCTTATCGCTCGGGCCGAACATCATCAGCACCGGCCACCACCAGCGGTTCACCGACTGTTGCACGAGGTCCTTTTGCGCCTGCGTGCCCTTCATCATCGCGAGCAGCGCGTCGAAGCCCTGGCGTTGATGGAACGACTCTTCCTTGCAGATGCGGATCATCGCGCGGGCGTACGGCCCGTAGGTGCAGCGGCACAGCGGAATCTGATTCATGATCGCCGCGCCATCGACCAGCCAGCCGATCACGCCGACATCGGCCCAGGTGGGCGTCGGATAGTTGAAGATGCTCGAGTACTTCGCGCGCCCGGCGTGCAGCGCGGCGACGAGTTGATCGCGCGAGACGCCCAGCGTTTCGGCCGCGCTATAGAGATACAGCCCGTGGCCGCCTTCGTCCTGCACCTTCGCGAGCAGAATCGCCTTGCGCTTGAGGCTCGGCGCGCGGCTGATCCAGTTGCCCTCGGGCTGCATGCCGATGATTTCCGAATGCGCATGCTGCGAAATCTGCCGCACCAGCGTCTTGCGATAGGCCTCGGGCATCCAGTCCTGCGGCTCGATCTTGCCGTCGGCCTGCATCACCGCGTCGAAGCGGGTTTGGTCGGGGGATGAGGCGGACGGGTCCGCGTCAGTGGCCTGCGTGGGGCTCGGGAGGTCGAGGGATTGGGTGTACATGCGGGGCTCGCTCCTGGATAGTCGCTGTCCGGCGATTATAAACCGACCGGACGGTCGGTAAATAAATTTTTGAGACGTACTCGGGTAACTCCGCATGAATCGGGCGCGCAGAAGCGCGCGCGAATCCACGCGCTATTCAATCTAGTGCAGACGAGGGAGGCTTGCCGGACGGCGAGAGAAACGAGAAGCGGCGGCGATGAATCGCCGCCTCTCTGAAAAGGAGGGAAAGCGCGTGCTTATCGCGTCTGTTGCGCGGCGAAATCTTCCGCGTCGACGTCATAGCCCGACGGCTCCCAGCGCACCGCGAGCAGCGCGACGAGCCCCGCGAGCGGCGCGACGGCGATGATCCAGAACACCTTCGTGCCGAGCGCCGCCGACAAAACCGGGAACAGGAACAGCGAGACCGTCGAACTGGCGCGCATCAGCGTCTGATTGAAACCGACGCCGACGCCACGCAGCGAAGTCGGATAGCTCAACGACGCGAACGTCATGCTGTGCGAACCCGGCCCGACGCCTTGCCCGAGCAGGAACGCGGCGAGAAACGCGATTGCGATCACAACTTCGGCGCCCGTCGACGGTTTCCCGACGACCGCGAGCCCGATGAGCGCCGCCAGTTGAAACGCGTAGCCGACGACCGACAGTTTCCACGCGCCGTACTTCGGCACCGTGCGCACGGAGAACAGTCCGCCCGCGAACGCGAAACACAGATTCAGCGCGAGCGACGCGAGAATCGTGGTGAGCATCGATTGCGCGAGGAAGCTCGAGATGATCACCGGCAATCCGAACGCGACTGCGTTATACGCGAACGACGACGCAATCGCGATGACGGTCGCCAGCACCGTCCGGCGCAGATAAACGCCGCGCAGCAGCGCGCCGTAGTTGCTCCACGTCGCGCGACGGGCCTTGGGCGGCGCGACGGCGGTTTCGTCGACGCGGGCATCGATGCCGTAAGAACGTTTCAGGATCGCGGCCGCGCCCTTGAGATCGCCCTGATTCGCGGCCCAGACGGGCGATTCGCTCATGTAACGGCTGCGAATCGCGATGATCGCGATCGCCGGCACCGCACCGAAGCCGAGGATCAGACGCCAGAGCCAGCCCGCGTTGTGCTCGGGCAGGACCGCGTACAAACCGAGCACGAGCAGATACGAGACGCTGATCGCCGCGTACCAGACCGGACACCACATCGCCACGCGCGCCGCTTTGTTGCCGCGGCCCTGCAGGCGCGAAAACTCCGCGAGAAACGCCATCGCGACGGGCAGGTCGATGCCGACGCCCAGACCCATCACGAAGCGCGCCCCGCCGAGCACCCAGGCGTTGGGCGCGAGCGCGCAGGCGATCGCCGCGACGACGAAGAAGAACATGTCGGCCATGAAGACGCGATAGCGCCCGACCTTGTCGGTGAGATAGCCGCCGAGAAACGCGCCGATGATCGCGCCGAGCGTGATCGCGGCAGCGACGAAACCGGTACCAGTCGGCGTCAGCGAAAACTCGCGGGCGATGTCCTTCATGCCGAACGCGAGTGCGCCGAGATCGTAGGCATCGAGAAAAATCCCGCCCAGCGCGATGGCGACGACGATGCGCGCATCGCTGCCGATCGCCGCGCCGCTATTGACGAGACTGGAGACATCGGCGGGACTTTTGATGACGGGCCGCGAATCGTTGGCGGCAGCGCCGACGACAGCGCGTTCGGGCGCGAGAGAAACGGACATGATCGGGCTAGTTTGGTAAAAAGTTGTCGATGCAACGAATCGACGGATCGTACTGGCCGGAACGCAGCCGGCCAAATTCTTTTTTGTTATTTAATGACTTACGACGGGTCTGCAATGCTTTTCGCCCGCGCTGCGATCGGTGCGGAGCCGTCGCGGCCACGCGCGATGCGACAATGTCGCTCCGTTCCGCTTCTTCCATTTGGACATGTCGTCAGTTGAAAACATCGAATCGGTGAATGTCGCGGTGATCGGCGGAGGGCCGGCCGGGCTCATGGCCGCCGAAGCGCTCGCGACAGGCGGCGCGCGTGTCGATGTGTTCGACGCGATGCCGTCCGTCGGGCGGAAATTCCTGATGGCCGGCAAGGGCGGCATGAACCTCACGCATTCCGAACCCGCCGACGCGTTTCTTGCCCGCTACGGCGCGCGAAGCCCGGACATCGCGCCGCTGCTCGCGCGCTTCGACGCGGGCGCGTTGCGAAACTGGGTGCATGGCCTCGGCGTCGAGACCTTCGTCGGCAGTTCGGGCCGCGTGTTTCCCACCGACATGAAAGCCGCGCCGATGCTGCGCGCGTGGCTGCATCGGCTGCGCGCGTCGGGCGTGACCTTTCATATGCGGCATCGCTGGCTCGGCTGGGCCGACGAAGACACATCGATATCCTGTTTCGCGACGCCATCGGGCGAAAAGCTCGTCCGGCACGACGCGCTCGTGCTCGCGCTGGGCGGCGCAAGCTGGCCGCAACTCGGCTCGGACGGCCGCGCGCTGCCGGTGCTTGCGGCGCGCGGCGTGCCGGTTCGGCCCTTCGTGCCGTCGAATTGCGGATTCGACGTTGCCTGGAGCGAGCATTTCAGCGGCCGCTTCGCCGGCGAACCTCTCAAATCCGTGGCGATCGGCTTGCCGCGTGTGGACGGCTCGCCCGACTGGCGCATCGGCGAATGTCTGATCACCGATCAGGGCATCGAGGGCAGTCTGATTTACGCGTTGTCGGCGCCGATCCGCGATCGGATCGCCGAAAGCGACGGCGCGGGCACGACGATCCTGCTCGACCTCGCGCCGCAAGTTTCAGTCGAGCGCGTGCGTGACGAGGTGCTGCATCCACGCGGGGCGCGATCGATTTCGAGCCATCTTCAAAGCCGCCTGCATCTGACGGGCGTGAAGGCGGGTTTGCTGCGCGAGTGCACGAGCAAGGGCGAATTCGCGGATCTGGACACGCTCGCCGCGCGGATCAAGGCGCTGCCGCTGCGCCTGTTGCGGCCACGTCCCATCGAGGAAGTCATCAGCAGCGCGGGCGGCGTCGAATTCGAAGCGCTCGACGCGCGCTCTATGATCCGCGCGCTTCCCGGCGTGTTCTGCGCGGGCGAAATGCTCGACTGGGAAGCGCCGACCGGCGGCTATTTGCTGACGGCGTGTTTCGCGAGCGGACTTGTCGCGGGTGAAGGCGCGCTCGCGTGGCTCGCCGAGCGCGCGTAGAGCTTATGCGGCGACGAGCCGCCACAGCGACGTCACTTCCGCCGAGCGCGCGCCGTGCAGCGGATCGGACTTGTCGCTCGCCCGCGGATGATGCGGCTTGACGTCGATGCGTCCATCCACCTTCAGGCCGGCCTTGTCGATCCATTCCTGTAACTGGGCGCGCGTGCGCAGCCCGAGATGCTCCGCAAAGTCCGACAGGATGAGCCAGCCTTCGCCGCCCGGTGTCAGATGCGCGGCGAGGCCGTCGAGAAAACCGCGCAGCATGCGGCTTTCCGGATCGTAGATCGCATGTTCGATCGTCGCGCTCGGCCTTGCGGGCAGCCAGGGCGGATTACAGACGATGAGCGGCGCGCGGCCGTCCGGAAACATATCGGTCTCGACGATTTCGACCTGGCGACCGAGCCCCAGCCGCCCGATGTTCTCCCGCGCGCAGTCGAGCGCGCGAGCATCGACGTCGGTCGCGACGATTCGTCCGACGCCGCGCCGCGCGAGCACCGCCGAGAGCACGCCGGTCCCGGTGCCGATATCGAACGCGAGGTCTTTCGACGGAAGCGGCTGATTCGCGACCAGATCGACGTATTCGCCCCGAACCGGCGAGAAGACGCCGTAATAGGGATGAATCCTCCCGCCGACCGCGCCGATTTCGACGCCTTTCTTGCGCCACTCGTGTGCGCCGACCAGCCCCAGCACTTCGCGCAGGGACACGACCGACTGTTCATCGGTCGGCGGTCCGTAAGCCTCCTCGCACGCCTCACGCACATCGGGCGCGCGACGCAGCGGGATCGTGTACTGCCCGTCGAGCGGAAGCATCAGCATCGCAAGGGTGCGCGCGCGTTGCGATTGCGCGAGGCGATGCAGATTGAAGGCATCGATCGGCGATGGCTCCGTCGCGTGCTTTTTTGCCTTGCGGGGCTTGTTGTCGATGCGGCGCGCCATCGCCTGCAGCAGTTGCCGGGCGTTCTGGAAATCGCCGCGCCAGAGAATCGCCGTGCCTTCGCAGGCGAGCCGGTATGCGTGATCGGCGGTCATCTGGTCATGTCCGATGACGACGCGCTTCGCGGGCGGATTGCCGCTTTCCGATCTCCAGCGGGCGGAGCGGCTTTCGCCGTCCTCGTCCCAGGTGAGTTGTTGCGGTGCTGAGTTTTTCGATTGCATATCTAATCTATATAGATGCCTGATGCGGGAGTCGTCGCGCCGGCGAATAATGAACTGGCTGCATTGTGAGGCTATTTGGGGCGCGTCGCTGCGGCTTGTTCGCGGTCAGGGCAATCGGGCGGCGCGAGCGTTGTGACACTTCAGGCACAATCGAGCCTTTTCCGCACGCCATCGCCGAATGAAACTCCGAGTTCTCGCCGCGATCTGCGCGGCCGCGCTTGTCGCGCAGGTCAATTTCGCGCCGCACGCATTCGCCGCCGACGCCACCGAAGCGCCCGCCAACGAACATTGGGTCAGTGCGTGGGGCACGGCGCTGCAGTCGATTCCGCAACTGGCGAATCTGCCGCCGCTGTATCGCGCGCCGGATGTCGCGGGTCGCACCGTCCGTCAGCTGATTTATCCGCAACTGGACGGCAAACGGATGCGCCTGCGCATCAGCAATCTGTATGGGACCGAGCCGCTCGTCGTCGAATCGATGACCGTCGCGCGGGCCGCCGCGGGCGACAGTGCCGCGATTCGCGCGGGAAGCGCACGTCCGGTGCTGTTCGGCGGACGCAAGAGCGTGACCGTCGCGCCGGGCGCCCAGGCCACGAGCGATGCGGTCAGTTTCGATGCCGACGCCTTCCAGCCCGTGGCCGTCAGCATGTTCATGGGGAAGGATCAGAAGCTTGTCGCCTGGCATCGCGTGTCGAGCCAGGTGAACTACATCTCGATGCCTGGCGATCGCACCGAAGATGCATCGGCGGGCGCATTTCGCACGCGCTTCACCCAATTCGCGTGGCTGACCAATGTGATGGTGGAAAGCCCATCGGCGCAGGCGATCGTCGCGATCGGCGATTCGATCACCGATGGCATGCGCTCTTCGGTCAATGCCAATCGGCGCTGGACCGATGCGCTCGCGAAACAGGTGGCGCGCAAAGGCGGCGGGCAGACGGTCGTAGTGAATGCGGGCATCAGCGGGAATCGGCTGTTGAGTAACTCGCCGTGCTACGGCGAAGCGGTGGTCAGCCGCTTCGAGCGCGACGCGCTGCGTCAGCCGGGTGTGCGCGCGATCATCGTGCTGATTGGCATCAACGACATCAATTTCATGGCGATGCCCGCGCACGCCGGACTCGATTGCGACGCGCCGCACACCGAAGTCAACGCCGATGCGCTCGTGCGCGGGTACCAGCGGCTGATCGCGCAGGCGCACCAGCGCGGCATCAAGATCTACGGCGCGACGCTGACGCCGGCTTCGTTGCCGCCCGAGCGGGAGGCGATCCGCACGGCCGTCAACGAATCGATCCGATCGAGCAAGGCGTTCGATGGCGTGATCGACTTCGATCAGGCGCTGCGCGATCCCGCGCGCCCGAGCGTGCTCCAACGCCGATATGACAGCGGCGATCACATCCACCCGAGCGACGCGGGCTACGCGGCGATGGCGGCGGCAGTGCCGATGGAGTTCGTCTCAGGGACGACGAAAGGGATGCATTGAAGCGGCCGCCAAAAAAAGTTGTTTCATCACCTTGTCATTCGAGTCTGCTTGACCTAATATTCAGCCCCTCGTCGCAAGACGACGGGCCGTCGAGCGAAACAGACGGCCTCCGAAGTCGGCAGATTTTGAAGCAAAAGCTAAAAAATACTGTTGACAAGGAGAAAAAGATTCTTCATAATCTCGTTTCTCTGCTGCTGATGCAGCGACGCAAGACGGAAGTTGAGGTGGTAGCGCTCTTGCGATGTGCTCTTTAAAAACTAACAGCCGATAAGTGTGGGCGCTTGATGCGAGTGCGGTTTCAGTCTTTTTGGGCTGAGACAACAAGCAAAAGTATCAAGAGTCTCACACGAAGTATCAGAGGAAGGTTTTTCATCTTTAAGATGATC
>JFHF01000109.1 GCA_000648925.1 Caballeronia jiangsuensis | reverse complement strand
CCCGTGGATTTTTATCAACTTATTGCGGCCACTGAGCAGCTTCCGACGATTCGGCTCAATCCAGTAGCCACGTCACCACCGGCCGCGCGGTCGAAATAAGGCGTTGCGCCCAACGATGCCCGCAGCAACAAATGCGTGGCTGCGTCGAATAACTGGGCAATCGCCTAACTTGCTGTCGCGTTGCCCACTTTCCGACTCGTCAGTGCCGACCTCATCTTACGCGCGACGCCACGGCTGCCGTTCGGCACCGAACGCGAAAGGCCGCGCTATGTGCATAGGAATGCCTGAAGCCGGTCGGGTGAGGGCGTTTTTCAAAAATTACTTCAATGGCATCGACACTCGGGCTTGAGCGGAAACAACGGCCACAAAGGTTCTTTGCCGCTCGCCGAGACTCGCCCCCGCGAGTCGCGGAGGCGAATGGATATACCGCTATGCGCACGCGCCCTCAGTTCGACGATATGCCGGAGGAACTTCCCCACGTCCGTGGCACTTACGGATGGCCGATGGTTGGGCTTCTGCTCGCGGCGCGCTGGCAGTGACATGTAATTCTTTCGGAACGAGCGGACGGAATGAGACAAACGCACTCCGTCTTGCTTGATAATCGCAACCAGTGTTCGTAGTATCGATTTAAATGCACCGACGTCGTAACGTACTGGCCACCTGCAGATGAGCGAAGCCTCCGCACCTCTTGTCAAACGGGACCCCGAGGGTACCCGCCGCCGGATTCTCGCGGCGGCCACGGAGCAGTTCACAAGCCATGGACTGGCGGGGGCACGCGTCGACGCTATCGCTCGGGCGGCCGATACGAATGAGCGCATGCTCTATTATTACTACGG
Organism: Caballeronia jiangsuensis; assembly: GCA_000648925.1. GTDB lineage: Bacteria > Pseudomonadota > Gammaproteobacteria > Burkholderiales > Burkholderiaceae > Caballeronia > Caballeronia jiangsuensis. The sequence continues at coordinate 6,219 of JFHF01000109.1, read as the reverse complement.
CAGCAAAGAAGGGTTGTACGTCGCGGTGCTCGAGGAAATGTATGCCGACTATGCAAGTCGCGAAGCCGGACTCGACTTAGCCGACCTCACGCCGACAGCCGCAATCACGTTGTTGGCGCAGACCATCTGGACGTACGTACGGGAAAATCCCGGTTGGTTGTGCCTTATCAACAACGAAAATCTGCATCAGGGTCGCTACGTCAAAGGCTCGGGCAAAGTCAAGCAGACAATCTCGCCGGTCGTCGAAAATGCTCCGCGCGACCCTCGCACGAGGGGTCGCCACAGGCGAATTCAAGCGACACGTCGATGCGCTGAATTTCTGCGTAACGTTAGTCGGCATGAGCTTTTACGTCGTTTCTAGTCGTTTCACCCTCGAAGAATTCCTCGGGCGGAACTTCATGGAGCAGTCAGCACAAGACTCCATCTCGAACATGCAACTCGGTATGCTGCTCGCCTATCTGCGGGCGCCATCTGACCCACTCGACGCGTCGTGATTAGAACGTGTTGAAGTCTGCTCGGATTGCGGTTCGAGCATCAACTTTGGCCCGCTTCCGAGCACACACCGCTTCGTCCTTCCGCTCGCTCGGACGATATTCGCCAACGACCGAGCGCTTTCGCGACAATGTAGCGTGCAGCGGAGAACGACTGTCGGCCAAGGGGGAAACACGCAAAGCCCTCGTCGGTCTTGCCGTGAGGTTTAGCGCCCACTGCAATGTCGCGGTCGGGTTGTCAAAGGAAGACTCACGCCAGAATTTTCGTCGGCGCCTGCGTTTCGCACTCTCCACAGAGGGTTCTCAACCACCCTCTTCGATATCTGCGAAGCTCTCCTGGACCACCGCACAACTCGCACGTCACGCGGCTTCTTTCAATGGCCGCATCAACAAGTTTTATCGCCGCAGCGGGAGCCGGACGGTCGAAGTAGACGCGGAGTGCAGATAATTTCTCTTTTACCTGTACAACGTTCAAGCGATTTGCGCCGCCCGCCGTCGCAATCGCCTCAAGCTCCGCAGAAAGTTCCTCGACAATCTCATACCACCCATCACCGCACTCAAACCGTTCGCCGCCGCGACCGGCAGGCTCGAGTGTCTGGTAGATGGTCGGATAGGTGTCAATCAAGAATTTCTCGTAGACCGACTTCATTGATAGGTCCTCGGAAATTGTGCAAGACAAGTCGCGCGGCCGGGAATTGGAGACACGCGCCTGAGAACGTACCGCAGAGCGATAGTTGCATCAACGATGCCCGGTTGCCTAGAAACGGCACGAACGTCGCAACGTCGGCCACCCGCCACCGGGTAACACGTCTCCTTCCACCGCTCACCTGGAGGCGCGTGCCGCGTCTCATCCGGGGCACTACGGGATATCGTCCAGACTCTGCCATGGCGCCCCCGTAACTGCACGAAAATTGGCATGAACGTTGCATCGACGTGGATGCACTCAGCGGTACTTCGGAAACGCGCCGCTACATCAGAGCCGGAGGAAAAAGATGACTCGCAACAAAGAAAAAACGTTACGATGCGCAGTGGAAAAGTGGCTCGGCGCAGGTTCAAGCATCACCGCTCGAGTGTCGGCGTATGGTCGCTCGCCGGTGGACCGAAAGCGCCACGTGTGCGTTGAAGCAACCCGAGGAGCCGAACGGCGTGCGCTCTTTTTCTTTGAGCAAGCCGACGAAGGCTGGAGCGTCATTCCCCCTTTGCGAACGCAACCAGAAATGAGAGTTGAACAACTCGAGTCATAGCGTTTGAAACGAGCTACGGATACGTAGAAATTTCACACCCCGAGTGCTGCCGCTTTGAACGAGAGGAGTGGATAAACTCGAACCATCGCTTGCGAGTTCGACGACAAAACGCGTGGCCCGCGTATGTTTCTAGGCGGAGGGCACTGCCCCTAAACTCATTGCCTATAACAAGCGTGTCGTCGTCAAACAAGTCTCTTTTTGAATTGACGTTTAGCCTGATGCCTCACCGAGGAAGAGTCCAGAACGCCCGCCTTCGATTGATTGGCACCCTGTCACGTCATCGTTCTTCGATGATGGGCTAAGAATCTACGAAGTCCAAGGCTTCGGAGATTCTTTGCGCTTTGAGCGAGCGCGCTGACGTTCTTTTTACCGAACGACGTCGCAGCCAGGCTCTTATGTGAATGCGAGACCGACCCTTACGCGGCACCGTACGGACGTTCGCTCGCATTGCCTCAACCGGCGACAGTCGCGGTTGTTCGCAGACCGAGGACTCGTCAACCCTCCGATTCGATTAAAGTCATAGACCGGCATGCAAATAGAATGCATGTGCTGGGCGCATTGCCTTCATCTCATGCCACTGCCAGTTAATCGCCAGTGGTTCGCATTCCGTGCTGAGGAGCGTGAACCCGGGATTATTGGTGTTTGCATCGATGCCCGAGCGTTTCAGACGGATTACAATGAAGCATCCGAGCCCCGCGATTAAATCATCTAATGTTTATCATATTGGTAAGAATTAGCGCATGGACCAGGCGGACGTCAATGTCCATAGCCGTGAGCCAAAAACAAACACATCCCATCAACGTTACGCCTGCCTGAACAGGCCATCCGTCTTTTCCGAACGCCTGCGCTAATCAGCACAGCCAATAAAATCGACTGAACAACGCGAGCAAACGAATGCATGGATACGATAATGATTTCTTTCTCTGGGCTCAAGAGCAGGCCGAACTGCTACGCACCGGCAAGCTGGCGGAGGTTGACAGGAGCAATCTTGCTGACGAGATGGACTCGCTCGCTCGTGGCCTCAAACGCGAACTGGGCTCGCGATTTTCCCGGCTTCAGCAACATCTTCTGCAATGGGAGTACCTAGACGGCGCGCGAGTCACGGCATGGTACCTTACTATTCACGACGAGCGCTCGGCGATACCGCTGCCCATGGAAGACGCCCCTTCTGCGGCTCTTCATGGACGAAGAGTTTGCCAACGCTTGGTCACTTGCGCGCAACCGAATCATCATTTGCACCGGCCTCAACGAACGCCTTCTTCCGAAAATATGCCCCTACAGCGTCGAGCAGACATTGGATTGGAAGTTTTGGCCCGGTCCACCGGAGAACCAGGCCTTCAACCAGGCGGAGGGCGGTCGCCGATAAGGGTCTTCACGCCATGCTTGCGCGCTTAGACGCTATCGGCGGTGTCTTTCTCCAATCTGGTTGATTGTGACGCACTTGACACTCTCCTTTCGGTTGACAAAAAATGTAGGCACGTGCGTTGACGAGAGCCTTCAACTCTGGAGAAAAGCGGTCAGCCTTTTAGGCGGTAGAGGTACTCAAGCACCAGCGTCGATTTTCTAATGTTCTTAGTTATACCAAGCTTTAACTTTGGGGGGAAGCATGGCGACCGGCACAGTGAAGTGGTTCAATGATGCTAAGGGATACGGCTTTATTACACCGGACGACGGCGGGGCTGACCTTTTCGCACATTACTCGGAAGTGAGAATCCAGGGGTTCAAATCGCTATCGGAGAATCAGAAGGTCAGCTTCGACGTCAAGGAAGGGGCCAAGGGAAAGCAGGCTGGCAACATTCACCCGCTCTGACCGACGCCCATGGCACGTCCACTCGCGTTCTCGTCATCGAACCGGGTACGGACTTGGATGCAGAACGTGGCGGCATAGATTGATGCGGAGGTAACAATGGCCGCCATACGGCATGTCTTCGTTCTCATGCTTGAGAACCGTTCCTACGACAACGTCTTCGGCTGGTCGCACTTGACGGGTACGACGCCCACAGGCGAAGCGACAACCGCGAACGGGCTCCCAGTGGCGCCTATTGTTAACTTCGGACGCAGCGGGACCTCATACCAGCTCGGTAAGGGGGCACCCTACGCACTAGGTTTCGACCCGGGGCATGAATTCACCGATGTCTGTGTCCAACTGTGCGGCTTGCAGGTCGCCAACGCAGACACAGTGCGCGACGACTCCCTCGTTGTCAGCGCGGCAGGCTACCCTCCGTACGCTACAGACACCTCGACGACAGGCTTTGCGGGAACCTACGAAGACCATTCCGACGTAGTGGCCGATGCCTTCAACGCCTTCACGCCCGACCAACTTCCTGTACTGAACTTCCTAGCGAGCCAGTTCGGCGTTTGCGACAACTGGTTCGCCTCGATGCCAGGACCAACGTGGCCCAACCGCTTCTTCGCCGTCGCAGGGACATCCTCGGGGCTTGACCATTCTCCCACTGATGCGCAAGTTCTCGAAGCGGTGTTTTTCAATGCCCCAATTTTTACTTTCCCGAACGGAACGGTCTTCTCAAAACTCCCGGCGTCAGAGTGGCTCATCGTGCAGGGTGATGTCGCCCAGACGCGCGGCATCTACGGAATGCAGAATCTGCTCAGCCGCTTCGCGGGCATGGATACGCTCGTATCCCGGCTTGCCTCCAACACGCTCACTGAGAAGTTCATCTTCATCGAGCCAACATACGACGCAAAGAACGACTTCCGAAACGGCAATTCAATGCATCCAGCCGGTGACGTCCGCAAAGGAGAAATGTTATTGAAGCAAGTCTACGACGCTATCAGCGCGTCGGCTCTATGGTCCAGCAGCGTGTTGCTTGTTGTATTCGATGAACACGGCGGCTTTTTCGACCACGTGACACCTCCGATTGCCGTGCCGCCGGGCTCAACCGAAAACGTCCGCTTGAAAACCCACAACTTCTCATTCGACAGGATGGGGGCACGAGTTCCCGCTATTGTCGTTTCTCCGTTCGTTCCGGCTGGTACCATCGACCATTCACTTTACGACCACACATCGATTCTGAAGACAACGGACAACCTGCTTGGACTGAATGGACTGCTCGAGCTGACGGCGCGGGTGCACGCGGCCGACGACTTCACAAAGATGCTAAGTCTTTCGACGCCTCGCACGAAAGTTCCCGTGTGCCCATCGCCCATCGCGACCGCCGGTGCGTCCAGACCATCGAGCGAGGGGTCTCCGCGTTCGAAGGACCCATTTCTGCCGCTGTATGCGCACCGTTGAAGCAGCGTTCTGATGGCGACCGGAGGCAACGCCGGTTGAGCGTCCAACGCTCGTAGGGCGCGCCGTCTACCTTCCGGTCGTCTTCTAGGCGTCGTTAAGGAGAAAAAGGGGTCAACACTGAGGGAAGCGACTGCTGGCTCGGCGTCTCGCTATAGTCACCGTCACTCATTGAAGTTCATGAGAGACGCATAAACAGCGCAGGAACGATAGGAGGCGGTCAGGCGACGCGCCCTTTCTGAAATATCCGTCGAAGAGCGCTCCTTCGCGACTGCGTGCGACGAACTCACCGTCTTTCGATGTGTACGCGCAAATGAACGTCGTGGACGAATTCGAATCTCCGCGGATGGCACGCGCAGTCGCAAAGCCGTCTCGCTGCGGCATCATCAAGTCAAGCAACACCACGTCTGGCAGCCAGTGTCGAATGATTTCAAGGGCTTCGGCGCAACCTCCCGCTACTCTCGTTTGAAGCCGCTCTAATGATAGACATTCAGCGGTAGCGACGGCGGCCCCCCGGTAGTCGTCGACAATGAGAACCCGCTCCACAACCTCGACGCGACGTCGCGTCCAGTTCCCGCGTTCGGTCACCATCGCGCTCCCCCATTGGCCGCCTGCTCACGAAAGCATGATTATGCATGGAGGCCGTCAGGCTCGAATGCCGTCAACCGCACTTATGATTACCGATAGCGCTCGCTCAGGGTTCTCAGAACTGTCTGGTTTCCGGCTGAATTCGGTGCGCTGAATGAGGACAGGCATTTGGTACGGCCATTGCGTCAGCCGCTAAGAATCCGCAGGGCTCCATGGTAAATCGAGGAGGTTCAAATGCTGCAAGCCGTGATTGCAGCTGTGTCAGCACGGCTTGAAAGCGGCGAGAACGAGCTGAGTTCGCGCTCATTCCTCAAAATTGTCGTCCCCGCGATGTCACAAGCCGAGACGATGCATCTCAATCGTCTTCGCCAACTGTAGAGACGCAAGTCCAGACCGGTTGAAGCTGCGGCTGCTCTCGACAAGGCGCATGTTCTACTTCGGCAAACCGATAGGAGCGACGTGGCCTCGAGCCACGCTTCTCGCAGTGTCAGCACTCTTTGCCGGCTGGGACGCGCCGTGCCGGGTCTACGTCCGTGGGTCAAGGAGCTATATCAGTATCAGAACTCTTGCCACACGTGCAGACTGCGACACTTTCATGTTATTAGAGCCTCTTCCCTTAGCAGTCGAGAATGCGCTCGTGCTCGAAAGT
>JFHF01000108.1 GCA_000648925.1 Caballeronia jiangsuensis | reverse complement strand
GATGCTTACATCCACAGCATCTTGGCAGACTTAGCTGAAGCGCTCGGCGCATCCGATAATCGTAATAGCGTGCTAATCAATTGGACCCGCTAGCGTTCGGGTGGCGGGTCACTTAATGAGTTACTTGAGCCGATACTAGATTCGACCCAGATTGATCGTTTCGAGGAATCGGCCGGAAATATGAATATCCGGACCGCCGAAGGGGGATTTCCCAAGCAAGACTAGCCCATTCTCGGAATACGACCCCGAAAGGGCAAGGTCGAAGCTGTCCCCACGGCTACCAAATACAGACAATGCACCGGGTACCCGCGCAGAAACCGTGATTGCTGCAACTAATCTGTTGTCCGCGGATGTGTAGGTGCCCGAATAGGAAAACTGCGTATCTCCCCCCGTGATCTGACCATCCCTCAACGTTATGCGACCGCCTTCTCCCGGTAACGCAGCACCGAATTCGACTTTATAGTGGCCTTCTCTCAACATAGTTATTCTCTCAAAAACGAGTTTTCGACGGTAAGCCCTGTGGCTTCTCTAGGTTACCCAAAAACCCTTGTAGAAGTGCGAAACGATGCAGGCTATCAAGCGCTTATTTGATCAAATCAGAGAAGTCGGCAGTACGATCGTTGATGCCCTGACCGCCTGAGAGGTGCCCCCGCAGACAACTTCACTTCGGGATTTGGGGTAGAGCACGATTGTTAGCGAGTTCTTCTATAAGCCGCTGTTCGGATGCGTTCATAGGACGCAGCAGGGGCCGCATCATCCGATAAAGCTGCAATGATTGCTTTGCGTTCTCAAGTGCGCTGGAAAGGGTGAGTTCGATGGCGTCGAACCGCGCCGCCTGTTCAGAGCAGAGGGATGCTTTGTGACGTGTGATTGTGTCTTGTGCTGCTCTAATGCTGACGGCGGCGCGACTCAATCTGTGTTCGACTTGCACCGCGCCCGTTGCGGAGAGAACGTTCCGGTTGCTCATTTCTCGCTCCTGTATGAAGCCCGGAGCCGCACCCTTCGGACGAAGGGGCGGGCGGGAACAGTGACAAGGTTGGCGGACCGGGGACACTACCATTACCGGCAACCCTTGCGGGTTCCCTGCCACGTCCCGCCCACAGGCGAGAACAAGCACCGCGCACTTGGTCAGAGGGCGCGCGGGGTCATGCGGCACGCCTGCATTGCGCAGGCGTCACGGGTAGAGAAGTCCTACAGGCCGCCAAGCCTGTCCCGGTGCAACCACGCGCCGGACTTCACAGAATACGGCAAGACCCCGCGCCGCCGATTCTACAGTGCTGTCAAAGTTTGTCTTTGTCGCGCGAAGCGGTGGCCAACTGAAAACGCTAAGAATTCGGGTCATCTGACGTTGCCCGATTTTGCCTACACAGTGCCTACACGGAAGCCACAAAACAAAAAGCCCAGTCGCAATGACTGGGCTATCTGCTTGATTTCTTTGGTAGGCCGTACGGGATTCGAACCTGTGACCAACGGATTAAAAGTCCGCTGCTCTACCAACTGAGCTAACGACCCGATCCCCTCGATGCTCTAGCCGATATCAATCGTGCGGCTCGCGGCCCGCGTCGGCTCTAATTTCGGCACCGTCAACGTGAGCACGCCGTTTTCGAATTTCGCCAGCGCGTGATCTGGGTCAGCGTAATCGGGCATCGGGATCATGCGCACGAACGTTCCATGGGAGCGCTCCAGCCGGTAGCAGCCGTTCTCTTCGCTGCGCACGTCCTGCTTTTTCTCGCCGCGCAGCACGATCGCCCCGTCCTCGACGCTCACATTCAGATCTTCGCGCGCCATGCCAGGCAACTCGGCTGTTACGCGCAGCACCTTGCCCTCATCGACCACGTCGATGCGCGGCTGGAAGCGTGACGAACTGAAGTCGCCAAACCATCGTTCGAGCGCGCCCCGACCCGCAAATGGGTCATGAAAGAACTCTTCCATTGCACGCCACGCTTCGCTTGAAAACAGTCGCGGAATGTCAGGCCACGAGGCCCGCCACTGTTCATTTGTCGAAGGCGTTTCTGTGCGCTCGTCCGCATCGGACTTGCGGGCTGAACCGCGAAGGAACTTGAAGGGATTCCATTTCTTCGGATCGGTGCTCATCGTATTCTCCTCTATGGCGTGGGAGACCAACATTTCGACCCAGCGCAACAAGGTACTCTTGGAGGAAACTGCTTGCGCACGGGGCCGGCTGTTCGCTGGCTGAGTCTGTCTCCAATATCCGCACTCGTGTCTAACAACCCACATCGGAGCCGAGCGGCGACAGGTGGCGGCCAGACGGCCACCACCCGCTTCCTTTTCCTACCGTTGCCGCCGACCCCGGCTCAGTCCGTCCGTACTTCGATCCGGCGCGGACGGGCCTCGTCGCGACGCGGTATCGTTAACTTCAACACGCCATCTTTGAGGTTCGCATCGATTTTCGACGCGTCCAGGTCAGCCCCAAGAGAGAACGCCCGCGCAAAGTGAGGCTGACGAATCTCCGCATGCTGCAAGCGCAGCCCTGCCGGCGTGGGTACCACCGCCTCGGCCTCGATGTATAGGCTGCCATCGTGTACCTTTACGTCGAGTCGGTCCTTTGTCACGCCGGGCAAATCGGCCCACAGGGTCACGCCCTGGCTGTTCTCGAAGATGTCGACCGGCGGCGTTAGCGTGATGCGACGTTGCGCCGGGTCGCCTTCACGCCTCGCCACTTCCGTTTCATCCTTTTTTGCAAGCTCGGTCGTGTCGTTCATGATGTTCTCCTCAATCCGAAAAAGATTTTATTGCACCGTGATGGCCCGCGGCTTGGACGTCTCCCGCTTGCCGATGCTCACGGTAAGGCAGCCATTGGTGTATTGCGCCGAGACCTTGTCAGGGTCAGCGTGCTGCGGGAGCTCAATGACGCGCCGGAAAGTACCGATGAACCGCTCCTGCGCGTAGGTGCGCATGTCGTCGCCAGTCGCTTCAGGCTGCGAAGGCTCGCGCTCGCCGCTGATGGTCAGCAGCCCCTTGTCGATGGATACGTCGAGTTTCTGCGGGTCGACACCCGGAGCGAACGCGACGATCTCGATCGAGTCGTCGGTCGAGCCGATGTTGATCTGCGGGAAGGCGCCAAAGGGCCCGGAACGGATGCTGGACGGGAAACCGCCGAAGAGGCCTGCCATCTGCCGTTGCAGACGGTCGAACTCGCTAAAGAGGTCGGTCCCAAAGGTGAGTTCGCTCATGGTCAATTCCTCCTTCGAACGAGCAGGAAGACGAACCGGCCTACGCGCTCCAGTTCGTCTGCCGTGCCGCGGGCAAACAAATCGAAACACGCAGCGCGCCGAACTGCTGGCGCGACTGCCTGAGCGAAATCTAAGATAGGTTGCGAAACAGGAATTTCAAGAGGCGAGCGGTGATGTTCATGGAAAGCGGCGGCCGCATCCCTATTTTCACGACGTTCCTGACTGACCATGCGAACACGAATGGTAAGCCGAAGGTGGCACCGAATGCTGTTGCGCTTCATAAGTTTTTCCGCCCGAGACGATGCGCACGGCGGTCAAAGATCCGGCTTGGCGGTCGGTAGCAACATGAGCGCCCGCGCGCGGCTGTTGAGGGAGTCTTCGGCGGGAATAAGTGAATGAGATCGCTGCTGGCACTAAGTTCACCGCGAACCAATTAGAGGCGCCGCAGCCCGGACGCAGTGATTGCGATCGCCCAGAGCGTGGTGCCTGCGCGGATTAACTTTTCGTGACTGGCCACACAGGAAGAGGTGGCGATTTTGCACTTCGGTGTCTACGTGAAGATGCTGGCAGAAAAGCTCGGCGTATTCCCGCCAATCCAGTAATGCGTTGCCTTACCTCACGTCGCTTTGTGCTGGAAGGCGGACCGAGTAGACCGAGTAACCGACTGCCCCTTCAGCGCACCGGACGAGTCTTACCAGACGGGAAACACAACGTCCGGCTGCGGTGAAAACTGAATGCCTGAGCTGGGACAGGTGACGCGCCCCCTGACGACCACCCGCTGGTCGAGGTAAGGAAGCAGTAGTGTCGGACCTGGGGTGCCGCCTACGCCGAGCAGAACATCGGTGACCACCTTGCCGCTGCAAGGCGAGGTCGCCGGGCGATCCAGGAGGATCGTTGTATAGTCGCCCGGGGCGTACCGGTCGCTGCCTCGCTGGACCGTCCCTGTAATCCAAATATCGTCCTGCAGGGGCAAGGTCCGCGGCGGCGAGCTTATTGAAGGTGCGTCGCCTGTCCAGAACATGGTTATCGCAGCCGCAGCCGGGAGTAAAACCTGTCGTGCGTTCATAGCCCAAGCCTCATACTCTTGCAGGCCCATTGGGACAATCCCCTATCCATCTCTTTTCAATACAAAGCGTGTTGGCGGCGGGCGTTATCGCGGCACCTGAAACTCACGCATGCACAAACAACGCGGTGGGGCGCGCATCGCACAATTGCTCGCGCGCACAACGGCGTTGCGCTAGTGCGTTCCGAGGGAGGGGAAAACTGGCGGAGTCTCGACGTGGAGCCGCCCGTGACTGCGACCGACGCGCCGCACGAGCAGAGGAAATGCTCGACCAGATTGAACGAAGCCGAGCGCAAAAAAGCTTGCTCATCGTCTTCTCCTTCGACGCAGCAAGGAAGAGAACGGGCTTGCGCGCTCCAGTTCGCCTGCGATGCTGCCAGCAAACAAATAGAAACACGCAGCGTGCGACCGATCGGGCGGCGGGCACACTGCCTGAGCTAAAAATAACGTACTAAATCTCTCCGGAAATTTCAAGTCGCCGCGGTGAACTGACGGGCGCAGTAGCGCCCCCGCGAGTGACAACGCGACTTCCGTCGCACGTTTCCGAAGATGAACGACGGCGAGCTGGGGTCCACCGCAGTGCGCCCCCACAAACGCATTCCTTACTCGGCCCTCAGTCCACTGCGTTTCAGGCACCGCCAATGAAGGCGTGCTCCCCGGCTGCAACGGATCCTCGGCGACGAGCGACGAGCGCCGACGCCGCCGTGACGGGTTCACAGCGCCATGGTCCCGTTCCGGTGATCGATGTCGTCGCTCATGACATCGCATGACCGCTTCTGCTCGTTCTTCCGGTCAACCCTTAGGCTTGAAAATCGTCGCTTTGCCCATATCGTCCCGCGCAAACAGATCGATTGGGAGGACATCATGGAATTCGATACTGATTGGCGTACGCTTGGCAAGCACCGCATCCGCCTGCGCTCGGCCAAAGGCTTCCCGACCGAAGTCATGCACCAACTCGCTGAAATGACGCGGACTGCGGTCGACAACAATATGAGTGCGCGGGCGCGCGTTGTCGACATCGTCTTCCGGCAAGAGAAGACCTACGACATAACCGTCGGCTCTACTGTGGCGGAGGATCGGATCTGCGCGCCGCAACTGGAGGCCGCTCTCGCAACGGTGATGGGCCTTGTGCCCGATCAGGTCAATATCTTTGTCCGGATCGTGGCCCAGGAAGAGGTCGACCTGCACTTTGGGGTGTATGAGCGGATGCTTGCGGAAAAGGTCGGTGCCGTGCCACCGATACAGTGATGTCAGGGCCATCGTAGCCGAACAGCAAGGGCAACCGGCGGCGACCTTACGGTGCGGCCGGCTAGCTGGCCACAGCTGCACCGATTGAGCACGTGGAACACGCCGCGTCTCGCGGTTGTCCGATTGCCGTCGAACATCGCTTGTCCGCGAGCGCGGCAACACGGCGTGCAGTCGCGGGCGCCGTGCTAGCGTGTGAGCTTGTCCCGAGATTCTATTTACGCGCTATGCACGCCTAGCGCCGGCTCCGGCGGCCTTATTAGCCGCGCCCGATCGCGAAAATGGGATGCGGCGCAGTCGGCGTGCAGGCCGGAAATTCCGCTCGTATGACGACGCTGGAGGCCTGGTCGCATGGGCGCCCCCACCCCCGGCGCAATGACGTCGAACGAGAAATCGTATCCTCCTTGCCCGCGGTATCAAGGACATTACCACCAGCCGTGCCGGCGCTTATTCCCTTGCCTGTGCTGCCCGCGCCCGTGGCGAGGGTGCCGCGAGAACCAACGCACCGCAACCGGTCGCTGAGAGCCTCCGCACGCGGACGCGAGCGTGGCCCAGTTTTTGCATGCCCTAGCGGCCGACGGTACAGACCACAAACTTGAGCGTATGTCAGCGATGAACAATCAGCCAGATCCGGACCGTATCTCATCGGGCGTCGACGGCCTGGACGATATCCTGGGCGGCGGGTTGACGCCGCAGCGCATGTATCTTCTTGAAGGCGCCCCGGGTGCAGGCAAAACCACGTTGGCCATGCAGTTCTTACTCAAGGGTGCTGAAGTCGGAGAGCCAGGCTTGTACGTCACTTTATCGGAGACAAAAGCTGAACTTGTGGCCGTCGCTGAAAGCCACGGCTGGAACACCGCCCACATCACGATCATCGAACTGCTCACGGATGAGGGCCTCGATCCTCGTTACGAACAAACGATTTTACATCCCGCAGAAGTCGAATTGGGCGAAACCGTCCGTGACGTCATCGCGCGGGTCGACGACTTGAAGCCGGTCCGCCTCGTCTTTGACAGCCTGTCCGAACTCCGAATGTTGTCGCAGAACTCGCTGCGATACCGGCGTCAGATCCTCGCCCTGAAGCGCTATTTCGCAACCCGTGCCTGCACGGTGATGCTGCTTGATGACAACACCTCGGAACCCGGCGATCTCCAGTTGCATAGCATCGCGCATGGCGTGATCAGCCTTGACAATCTGGTACACGATTATGGCGGCGAACGCAGGCGACTGCGCATTGCCAAGATGCGTGGCATCAAGTTTCGCGAGGGTTACCACGACATGACGCTCGAAACGGGAGGCATCAAGGTCTATCCCCGCCTCGTCGCCGCCGAGCATCACAGTGACTATGCGGCCAATGCATTGAGCACTGGGACACCAGGACTCGATGCACTCATTGGCGGCGGCCTTGTTCCAGGCACTAACACACTTTTCGTCGGCCCATCTGGAGTCGGTAAAACGACCACCGTCGCCTCGTGTCTGCTGGCTGCACTCGAGCGCGGAGAAGCCTGCGTCTACTACCTCTTTGACGAGACGCGCACCACGTTGCTACGGCGGTCAACCAACCTCGGCATCGATCTCAGGCGCCACCTGGAAAGTGGGTTACTGACTCTGCGCCAGGTCGACCCTGCCGAAATCTCGCCGGGCGAGTTTGCCAGCGATGTGCGTCGCAGCGTCGAGCAGGACAACGCACGCTTTGTCGCCATTGATAGTCTTAACGCGTTCTTGCAAGCCATGCCTGGAGAACGCTATCTACTGTTGCAGATGCATGAGTTACTCACCTATCTCAATCAACGCGGCGTGATCACCATGCTTGTTCTAGGACAGCATGGGGTCATCGGCGAAATTCAGAGCGACATTGATATTAGCTATCTCAGCGATGTGGTCGTACTGTTCCGCTACTTCGAGCGTCGAGGTGAAGTGCTCACTGCGGTGACCGCGGTCAAAAGTCGCGCGAGTGGGCACGAGCGCTCGATTCGCCAGTTTCAACTTGGCAGCCGCGGCCTAATCGTCGGCGAGGCGTTGCGTGATTTCGAAGGCATTT
>JFHF01000107.1 GCA_000648925.1 Caballeronia jiangsuensis | reverse complement strand
GCGCATTGCGAAGCGAGTCGCGACTACCGACGATCCGATCGATCTGTCCATAGTGCGACACCTCTCGGCCGTACAACGAGAGGCAAGAGATCTGCTCGCAAAGGTCAGTAGCGGCGTCCATCCATTCTCACTTGACGGAAAGTTCATCAAGTCCTCGGCCGGCAAGCTGGTTTCCGTGCCAGTTGGCCGATCCTATCGCCTGCTCTTTGACGCCCCATCGCTCGCACCGCTACGGCTCGTCAGTCACGAAGACTACAATGGGATTGCGGCGAACCGCGTAGCGGCATGACGTCCCTCGACCCACGCTTCGCGCCGTAATCCTCTCAAGGAGGTACTCGCGATGAAGGTCGGTCCGAATTTGGCGTTGAGAACCGCGATCAACGCACTACGCGACATCGTCGAAAGTGAGCGCATGCCGAACGGCATCCCGCTAAGCGACGACGAACGGGAGTTGCATCGACTGTCTGCCGATGAACTCGAAAAGCAACTCGTGGCACTGAAAAATCTAGTGGGCCGGCTGGAAAGGTGACTTTCAGCCAGCGCGGTCGGGCGCCCTCACGCAGGTAGCTATAATTTACGGCGGCTTACAAAACTAGAACCGCCGGTGAGCCGGCGACAGGACAGTGCCATGACTGACGAGCTTTTTCCCTGCGACCATTGCGGCGGAAAGTGGTCTTTCGGATTCTCCCAGCGATTAGTCGGCCGTCCGTCGGCTCCTGAGCGCGACTTCGCTCGCCTCGGCAACAGCCTGGCGCCGCCCATGCAAGACATGGAACCGCGCTCACCGTACGACGTTCCCTACGAGAAGGTCTGCTGCATTTTCTGCGAAGAATGCGGGATGCAGACGCCTTGGATCCCGATCGGTAACGACCGCTACGCGGCACTGGATAAGGCCGGCGAGATTTGGAATGCGCGGATGCGGCGGCCGAAAGCCACCGAGGGAGATCTGCTGCAGCTCGTCAGGAAAGAAATTAGCGCAGTCGACGCTGCTTACCTGATTGACCTTCTCTCGAGGAACGAAGACGACTGGGAGAAACGCGGGCCCATTTTCCAGATGCTCGCAAAGAAAATCGCCGACAGCAAAATTACAATGAGCGAGTTCTGGCCAGTCGACACAGTCCTCCGCGATGCGGCGCGATACCGAAAGCTGCAGCAGCTAGCGAAGCGCATATACATTGACGGAATCGCTTCGGTCCAGTTTCCCCGGATTCCCGCGACAGGCGGTGACGAAGGCAACTTTGAAAACAGCGTCAACGAGGCGGTCGATGACCTCCCCGACCGCAACCGCTGGTGACTTGACTTCAATCGGTGCCGGCCATACTGAAGGGACCTACAAACTAGACACGGCAAACAAGGACCGAATATGTCACCCATCCAGTACATCGTCGCCGCCTACCGGCTCCGCAACAAACTCGCGCCGCAGCTTTTTACATTGCTCGCCCTCGGCGTAATCCTGACGTATCACGCGTTGACAAGTCCGCAGTTGAGCTGGCTCCTGGACTGAAAAGCGCAGAGGGACGCTATCCGGATAGTGTCCCTTTTCAATGACGTAAAACATCAACTCGTTGATACTAAAAGCAAAAACCTCTGTTACAAAACGTGCCGAATATTCACACCCCCCTTATTCGGTACGCTTTTCGCATTGTAAAACGCGGTACAGGGCTGTTCTGTTGATGCCCAAGGCGATCGCCGCTGCTTTCTTATTGCCATCGGTTGCTGCGAGTGCCTCGTGGACTTGTTCTAATGTCACCTTAGGTGCCTTCAGTCGCCTCTGGACAGAAAAGCTAGACAGGTAAGCGCCGGCCTTTTGCTCTTTGCTATGACCCGCCGCCTCAACCACGGCTTGCATCGCTTCGCGGTGGAGCGCCGGGTCGGCCCTCTGGTCGCTACCTTTGATCGGCGCAGGAACGCCGGTGTATTTTTCAAACATTTGCTGCAAGAATTGATGCCTCAGGCCGTGGCACGTAACGCCCAAGCCAGACTTCGTCACATCATGGCGTTTGAGAACCGTATAGAAATGGTCCTTCCACTGAGTCTTGGTATAGCCGTCGGGGATCGTCGAGCCCGTAGACCGGTTTGCGTGTTGAGCAGCCTCGAGTAGGACGTCCATCTTGAACTCCATCGGCACCACACGCGCGCGACCGCCCTTTGTGCCGTGGACCACGCTGAGCTTTCCGTCTCTACGGACTGCATCTTTAGGCCTCAACAGAAGACTCTCTTCGACCCGTAGACCGAAGGCTGCCTGCAGCTTCATTTGCACCGCGACCACGGGCTCGGTCTTCGCGATTTCTTCGATAATGGAAACGGCATCGATGCCCTTGCCTTCCCATGACTTGTCCTCGGTCGCCACAGACGTGCGCCGAAAGTCGTGCGTGGCTGGATCAATGTACTCCGACATCTTTTTGACAAGGTTCCGCTTGTTGATCCAGTTCGAGAACGCGCGGAAGTACGTCAACTTGTTCTCGATGGTCCCTGGACTCTGGCCGTCCTTGTGCCACAGGGCCACCAGCCCCTCGATGTGCTTTTCCTTGAGCGCATACGGTGTTTGTATCGCGTAGCCAATCTGGCGAAGCTCAACAAACGAACGGCAAAGCTTTTGCAGTCGGGGTTCCTGTGTCCCGACCGATATCGGCTTATTGCTAACACGGGTACGGCTGTGAACACGATTGACGTTTGGAGTGAAGATCTTCTCAAGTGCATCCCGGAACGCGGGGGGAAGCTCGGGATAGCCCGCAACAATGCCTTTCACATAGACGGTTACTGTCATTCGGATGCTCCTTCCTCGTTCGTTAATTGCCTCTTTTCCGACACCGAGTACATTGCTCGGCCCCTCTCAAATGCCATTTCCAACTGGCATGACCGCGGAAACCCATTCGTGACTCCGCCACCCGCGCACGTGCCAGAAATCCATCCAGCTATCGCCGCATGCCGGAGTGCTCTTCGCCTGGATCGCGTATCGTCGAAACCGTAGGTAATCGACAGCCGCCATAGAGACCACGCAACTTCAGCCTCGAAGGCGTGATCTACCAGCGTGAAAATCCGACGTCGTTGGCTTTGCTTCCGGGCAGTTGAAAAGTGCTGTGTGTGTGTTCCACTCGCATCGCCTTCGTCTTTGCAGCGCCTCAGTGCTACGGTGGCGAAGTTCGATACCTGTTCTGCCGTAGGCGTCCACGCACACAGCAATCGCGTCAGCGCATCAGCGCCTGACGTGTCGATCATCTCAGCGCACATCAGCGCTCGCATTGGTGCGGTACCGTTCCAGCTCATACGACGCGATGGCCATGTAATTCGAGACGAGTTCTGCTCCTGAAACGTCATTTCTTAGCGGCTCTAGCAAGCGCGGTCTCCTTTATGAGACGAGTCAGCAACCGTGCTCATCTACGCGCGGTGCCTCCTGTGCAACCGCGCCGC
This sequence comes from Caballeronia jiangsuensis, assembly GCA_000648925.1. GTDB lineage: Bacteria > Pseudomonadota > Gammaproteobacteria > Burkholderiales > Burkholderiaceae > Caballeronia > Caballeronia jiangsuensis. The sequence continues at coordinate 4,498 of JFHF01000107.1, read as the reverse complement.
ATACCTCGGGAGCCTATCCCCAAGTCTTGCCGCACAGCCGCTGCGTAGCCCCGCCGGGTCCTGCCTTCCTGTCCTTTAGCGATTCCATTCGATGGCCCCGCACGTGGAAGAAACGTGCATCGACCTCCGTACTGCTGCGTGCTGCCAGTCGTCACGCTTCGCGTGTTGACTGCCGCTGGTTTGCTGCCGGAGTACTTCCAACGCGGGCCCGCTTCGCGGAATCTCTCGTCGTTGTGTATCTCCTGCTGCTCCCAGCAGTCGAACCGCATACAGCTAACTGTGCGATTCGGCTTTGCCGCTGCCACGGCTACCGCGCCGGCCCTAGACGCGCTGTTGCGCGCCGGTGTGCCCCGTCTTTGCGACGCACGACCTCAGCCAAGTGCTCGGTAATCTTTTTGCGCTTCTTTTTTCCGGGTGCGCCGCCCGTTCGTCTTCCGTACAGGGAGCAGCTTGCCGCGTCGGCCTAGCTGGGGTCCCCCATCCCAAAGCGCGTTCACTCGGTCGCGGTGTGTCGGACCTCATGCAACGTACCCAGCGTCGTGTGCTGTAAGGATGCGTCCATCCTCCTTGAGCTGGAAAAAGAGCATCCACGGACAAGTGTCCGCGCGCTCCCAATCCGTCTCATCTCGGACACTCGGGCAAAACCGCCCGCAAACCCAATGGATATCGCGTGTCCAGCGTCCTCACTTTGGGTCGCTTTGAACTTGATTAGATTAAGAAAAAGGCCGCTTCATTTTGCGGCCGAGACAGAGCGGGTTTTCGCTAGGCAAAGCGGTCCCCTCGATGGTCCTTTTCAGGAGGGTCGATGCGCATGCGCGCGGTTGGTGAGTAGAAGAATACCGGCGCCGCGACCATACGAAGAGTTAAAAGCTGCCTAAATGTTGCGAGCTTTTGCTTCCTTGACATTGCGCGCCGATCTGTAGAGTTGGACAGGCGTAACGGGGACTTTTCCTACCGATTTCGTCTTGATAACTGACAGATTGAGGCGCTTCACACGGTTGATTCGCCATCTCACCGTTCGTGGAGAGCTAACTGACAGTTATCCGGACGTTTCGACAAAAGGAACCAGCGCGCACGCCCGTCTGCCACTTTTCTGTCAGATAACTGGCAGATCGGTTGAACCGATCGAATTGCTCTGGAGAGAGAATGAACACCATGAAAGTACATGCACCCGTCCTTGCTGTTGACGTCGGATATGGCAACACTAAGATCGCCTTCCGCAACGGCTCCGACGTGTCGACCTTTATGTTTCCGTCGCTGACCCCGCCGTACAAGGCGCACACGATCGCCAAAGAGAGCGCGGGTTTGATCACGACGCCCAAGACTGTCGCGGTGGACGTCGAGGGAAAGCGCTATCAGGTCGGTCCCGGCGTGCTGTTGAGCTCGCGAAACGGCGACGCGGGGGCGACACTTAACGACGACTATTGCACGACTGCCAGCTATGCCGCGCTGCTGGCCGGTGCGTTCCACTTCTCGAACATCGCATCGGTCGACCGCCTGGTTCTCGGCCTGCCGATGAGGAATTTCCACACCCACGTTGCTCATTTGCGCAGTGCATTTGCTGGGAATAATTCATACGGCGACGTGGAGTTCGATGTCGGCAGCGTCATCGTGCTTCCACAGCCCCTCGGCGCATTGGTCAACTTCTCGCGGTACCACGAGTTCGACAAGGAGGACCCGCACCTCATTATTGATGTCGGCTACTTCACTACGGACTGGGTGGTAGCAACCGGGCTGACGATCGACGAAGAGCGCAGCGGCGGCCACCACAGCGGCGCGTCTCACTATTACGAAGCCATCGCCGCAGTCATCAAGGAAAAGCTGCATATCGACACGCAGGGGATTGAGCGGATCGACAAGGCGCTGCGCACGGGATCGACTCTCCTGCTCAACGGGAACGACTATGACCTGCAAGATTTTCTGCCAGCGGCGCAGACGGTTATCGACGCCGCGGTCAAAGCTATTCAAGCAGGCGTGAAGAACACAGTGGACATTCGCTCCATCGTTCTAACTGGTGGCGGTGCGGCTCTGTATAGGTCTGAGATTCAAGCCCGGTTTCCCCATTTGAGGATCGACCATATGGCAGAGCCATGCTTCACGAATGTAAGGGGGTTCCTCGCCGCTGGTGAGGCAACGCTGCTGCGCGACAAGAAGCGCAAGGAAGCGGTGCCCGCATGACAGGCGCTTTGGAGATCAAGGTAACAATCAGCGAGATCGCGACGCCAACGTTGTTTGATGCTCTAGTTGCGATCTCCAATCCGAGGCAACGCGCAGCGCTGCTCAAGCGCTTAGCGGAAGATGCTTTGCGGGGCAGTGTCCAGGTTCCTCGTGCAGGAGTGACTAGCACGCCAACGTCAGCCAACGCATCCGCAACGACGAAAGCTGCAAGGGGTCCTGCGCCAAGCGAGGCAACTCCCGTCGCTGCTAAGCAAATCGCGCCAGTTCAGGATGATCAGCCTGATTTCGACTACGCGTTCCTGGCCGAAAACTTGAATCTAGGGTAAGCCTGAGCTAGATGGAGAAGGCACATGCCGCTTCGCAGATCGGCGTTTAGCGCCAACAGAAGCGCAGCGGCGTGGGCTTTCGTCGACGGCTTGACTTCGCCTAGTTGTTGGCAGAATAGGGACATGTATAGTGCAATTTGCAAAGGCAACGGAGGAATAATGAGCTTCATCGAAAACTTGGCACAGCTTGACTGGACGCGCGGCGTTCGCATGTGGATTCTGGTGGCCGCCGCGCTCGCTGCTTGCGAGGCAGCTTATCTGTTTCATCGCGCTGTGTTCCGCCCAGCCAAAGGAGCCGATGATGTACGGTAAATTCTTGGCCTTACCCTTGATCGCACGTCGGGCGCTGAGTGCGGGAGTTCTTTTCTCCGTCGCGTGCGTCGCTGCCCGCTTGCCGGATGCACCGTTATGTAACTGGATTTTTGGGCTCTCGCTCGTCGGTTCCTTCTGGGCTAGCGGCGTGATGATTCCGGCGATAAAGGTCGCGCTTTATGTGTTCAAAGTTGCCTTGAGAGTTAAGGCTAGTACATGGTGAGGACTGAAAGCTACAGACGAAAAAAAACCCGGCTCATTGGCCGGGTTTTGTTTTCATAGATGGACATCAATGCAGCAGGGTCACCCCTTGTGCGTTCGCCTGTCGACGAATGCAATAAAACCATGCAGTGTCCAGCGTGACGCCCTGTTTCTCCAATCGGGCATGACCGCCGCGCTTCCTGTCGATCACGTCATAGGCTTCCGCCTCCGACTTCCCTACTCTGACCGAGCCGTTTTCGACGCCGGAAGTTGCCACGATCTCATACCGGCCAACAATCATGCTGAAGCTCATTTCCTCTTCTCCATTGGAAAAGCTCGGGCGGATTGCGGCCCCAGCGGGGACGAATCCCCACCGGGCAAAAAGTTACTGTTAGCGGCCAGACGACCGCGGAATCAAACAATCAAACATGCAGTGCTTCACGTTCGTCGCGGCGCACCACCATTGCAACGGATGGGCGATGCGCTGCCTGAGACGCCCACCATTCGTCGGCAAAATCGGTTTCCCGCTTTTTGGGCCGGTGAACCATAGCCGTGTAGCCTTCAGCTCGCAGCCGCTTCGCCAGCTTCAATGCAGCATCGACGCCCGGCGATTTGCCGGTGCGGGGATCGACCGCATCGAAGTCCGCGAAGATATGAACGACTCGAATTCCTAGGCCGTCCGGCACAACAAAATCGGCGAGAAGGATGCGATTCAGGCAGTACCAGACCGGCACACCGAAGAGCATGTGCGCGGCATACGCCGTCTCGAGACCTTCCGCGACGCCGATTTCGCCATCGACCGGGTCCATCAGCCGGACTGCGCCGCCGTTGAGCTTATGAAGCGTCACGTCGTTCAGCTTGGCCGGAAGGATCTCGCCATCGTTAGTGACGATCGACGCCTTCGCCGGTTTCGAGCGTTCAAGGAACGTGCGGTGCAGCGTTCCAAGTCGGCCGTCCGGCAGCGTGAAGCGAGCGAGGATGCCTGGCCACTGACCGATAACTTTCTTCTCGTGGCGGTAATCGAGCATCGCCATGCGCAGCGCCGCGGACGGCGCCACTGTGAGACCCGGCACCCGCTCGCGCAGGTACCGCGGAACGAGGCCATCGGACCCGACCAACGTCGCGCGATCCCACATCGAGTCGAGGCGCTTGCGCGCCCACTCGGGATCGACCTTTCGGCCAGGCGCCGGGGCCGCCGGTTGCGCTCGGTTTTCCCGTGCATCGGCCAGACTGCCGCCTTCAAGTTCGATCATGAGTTCGCGGAAGGTCATTCCGGCGGACTTGCAGATGAGCTCAAAGCCGTCGCCGGCTTTTCGGTCGCCGTCGTTGCACTTGCGGCAGACCCAGTCGCCGCGGCCGCGGTTGTTGTCGTAGGTGAAGCGGTCGTTTCCGCCGCAGATGGGACAGGGTGCGCCCTTCCCGGTCAGTGAGCTTGCGGGCACTCCATACTTCTGGAGCAACGCAATCCACTGTTCCGGGGA
>JFHF01000106.1 GCA_000648925.1 Caballeronia jiangsuensis | reverse complement strand
GGGGTAAGGTATTTCAAGATCCCGCTGAATGCTACTCTAGCTAGTGAGACGAACACCAGACACCTGTCGGCCGCAACTTAATGGAAGATAACCTGACATGCGTCAAATAGACAGCAGAGCAAAGAGGTAAATTGCAATTGCATCACGCTATTACCGGTACTTGCCACGTTGCAACCGAGCGTTGATAGCAAATTGCTCCGCGCACGATGCGGTCACTAACCGGCGATGCACGTCTATGGCTTTCTTCCTTTCCCTTGCGATTTTCCTTACCTCGGCTGGATTCCTTGTCAGCGACGCAAGCGCGCCGAACCGGCCGGCGACGACTGCGCCGGTCCCTACGTCCGACACGGGAGTGGATGGAGCCCCCGCTCCTGTGTCGGGACCAAATTCTCAAGCGCAGGCTCCGGACTAAGCTCGCCTACAATACGCAGTAAACAACAAGCGCGTCGTCTGATTCGTGCGCGGCGAAGCGCTGATGTAACGCAATGGGCCAATGCCGGCGCGATCTACGCGAATGACGAGGCCGCCGAGATGGATTGCCGCTGCTGAAGGGCATTGCGAACGCGAGCGATGCCGTGTGGCCGGCCAGCGCGAACGTGCGGGAGTAGGCGAGCGACAGGGTACTAATCTTCGCCTGCAAGCCGGTAATGAGCAGGGACGGATCCCTCAAAACGTCGCCATACAGATACATATTGCCGGGACTCGTTCGGCGTTACCGCGGTCTTTTTAGCGGATTTATTTTGCATACCTACTGATTGTGCATAAGTAGCATAAACAAAAACATATGTTGTATACTTAATATTGAGTATGTTTTAGTTTTCCTGAAGTTACTCGCAGTCTTGCGCACGCACGCATCTCGCGCCGTGGCGCAGCTCGCATTGTTGTGCCGTTTGTCGGCAACATCAATAACATAGTGCCTGGTTCGGCGCGTTATCTACACGGTTATCCATGGGAGCTGTGGGCAAGTGGAAATTCTGCAGACGCTTCGTCGGACGCAATCCCGATCCGACTCTGACGGCTCCCTAGGGAGTTCGCGAACTTCCGAGATTGGCCATCTGCAGACCCTCATCCAAACCGTTGTGCAGACATGTGTGTCGGTTAGATCGTGTATAACGGCCCTTCGCCGGACCGGTCCAAATGGCGGTGCCCGAGGGTTTTAGCGACCGGCGCTCTGGCCGCCGTCGACGTGGAGGATTTCTCCCGTGATGAACGATCTGTTTCCGATTCGCCTGCATGCGCCAGCGCATCTGTCGACGCGCCAGTACGCTCGCATTGTGCATCGTTGAGTCGCGTCAATCGGACTGGACGATGCAGCCGACACGCACACGATGCGCCGCACGAAAGCGTCTTTGATCTATCGACGAACAAAGAACCTTCGCGCGGTTCAGTTACTCTTAAGCCATACGAAGCTCGAGGGCACGGTCCGATACCTTGGTATCAAAGAGGATGATGCGCTCGAAATGGCCGAGCAAACCGCAGTCTAGAGGCTGTTGGCTGGTGAGCGGGCGCTTGCCGGCCACGAAGCGTCATTCGTCCGGTGTGTCACGCGGACGTTCGAATGCCGGCCTCGCCCTCATCAACGGCCATTGGATTGCATGGCAGGCGGCGAACAAAACTAAATGGGTGCTGCCTGTCGTGCCAAGCCTGGAGCTGCCTAGAACGGAGGCGCGATGCATCTTCGCTGAGAGATTTGAGCCGCCTCGTCCTCGGCCACCCTTATAATCTGGCATGACTCTAATGATCTCCCTCGCAGCAAGCATTCGGCGGCCGGCAGCGGCGTCTCGATTTGGCGGTTTGTTGATCGCGCCAACCTCAGCGGGGGATTCGCGATCTGCGCGCGTGGAAGGCATCTTCCACGAGCTGTGGCCGACGCTCGTATGAAAATCCCCAAACGACTCGTACCGCTTCTCGAAGAAGGACTTATCGACGAAGTCATCGGCCAGCTGATGAGCGGCAAAGAGGCAACAGTCTATGTTGTGCGCAGCGGCGAATCGACGCGATGCGCCAAGGTCTACAAGGACGCAAAGCAGCGCAGTTTTCGGCAAGCCGCGTCGTATCGGGACGGTCGCAAGGTCAAGAACAGCCGGCAGGCGCGGGCGATGGAAAAAGGTACGCGCTACGGTCGTCAGATGCAGGAAGCGTCTTGGCAGAACGCTGAAGTGGAGGCGCTGTTCCGGCTCGCTAACGCGGGCGTGCGCGTGCCGCAACCCTATATTTGTACCGATGGCGTCTTGCTGATGGAGTTGGTGATCGACGGGGCGGGTGACGTCGCACCACGACTCAACGACGTCGATCTGACGGAAGCTCGCGCCCTCGAACTGCACGCGCTGCTACTGAATCAGGTGGTTCGCATGCTCTGCGCGGGCGTTATTCACGGCGACCTGTCGGAATACAACATTCTGCTAGCTGCAGACGGGCCGGTGATTATTGATTTGCCACAGGCGGTCGATGCAGCCGGCAACAACGAAGCCGCGTCGATGCTCAAGCGAGATGTTGACAATCTGGCCACGTACTTCGGACAGTTCGCGCCGCAAATACTCACCGCGAACTATGGCGCGGAGATCTGGACGCTCTTCGAATCAGGGTGGCTCACTGTCGATGCTGAATTGACGGGCCGCATCGAAGTCGACACGCGAGCCGTGGATCTCGATGGCGTGCTGCAAGAATTGGAAGAGACACGTCTTGAGGAAGACGCGCGAGTCCGGCGACAGCAGGAATTGAGCGCAGGTCGGTAACCGTGCTCGATCTCCCTCGAAGGCGGCCCCGAGTATCGCACACGAGATTGCCACGGTTCATGAGCGAAATGAAGGGCCAGTTCGACGGTCGCGAAGGTTACTGTTCAGTATATATTGCCGATGACAGCAGAAATAGAGTGGTTGTCGAAAATTTGTTCGCGTATGCTATAGGAAGAAATGTCTATCGGGATGTCGCGTGTCACGGGAAAGGCGCGCTTTCAGTCGTCGACTCTGAGTACGTCCGTTTATTAAGGCGCGCCGGGCCTCCCCGTTAAGGTGTTCGGCTACAACCACATGCTCACCGGTGATTTCTGCCCCAGCTTGTGCCGCGAGCTACGTGCTGAGCCACATGATGGGAGCATTCGATGCAGCCGACGAAATTGCCCTCCGCTTCTTCAGACCGTTGGTTCAACCAAAGCGCCGTTGACATCGAGCATCGCTATCAATTGCTGATTGAGGCGGTGCAAGACTATGCGATTTTCATGCTCGACGCCGCCGGATGCGTCCAAACGTGGAATCCGGGCGCCGAGCGCATTAAGGGCTACGCGTCGGCCGAAGTCGTCGGCCGCCATTTTTCGCTCTTTTATGCCGACGAGGACATCGCCAGCGGAAAACCCGAGCATCTGTTGGCTATAGCGCATTCGCGCGGACACGTCGAAGATGAAGGGTGGCGCGTGCGCAAGGACGGCAGCCGGTTCTGGGCGAACGTCATCATCACGGCCATCACCGGTCCTGATGGTGCGATAGTGGGATTTGCCAAAGTCACGCGTGACATGACTGAACGGCGACGGCTCGAAGAACTCGAGCGCCTACAGTTGCGGTCTGCGCTCATCCAGCAAGCGCGCGAAGCCGAACAGAAGCGGATCGCCCGCGAACTTCACGACGACCTGGGCCAGCGCCTTTCAGCGCTGAAGATGTCGCTCGCCGCCCATCAGACCAAGCTTGCACAGCAAGGTGAAGAAATCGCGGATCAGATCGATGCGATGGCCGCCTCATTGCGCCGCATCGCCGCTGATCTCCGCCCCCTTGGTCTCGATGATCTTGGCCTGGAAGCTGCCCTCGAATGGCTCGTGGAGAGCTTTGAGCGACGCTATGGGATCAACGCGAGGCTCAAGTTTGATGGCGACATCGATGGCTTCAACGAACTCACCACTATTTCCCTCTACCGTGTCGTTCAGGAAGCGCTCACCAACGTCGCACGGCATGCGAACGCAAGCGAGGTGAACGTTGATCTGTCAACGGACGACCGCTCCTGTCGCCTCTCCATTGCCGATGATGGCGACGGCCTCCCTGCGTCCAGCCCTCGTGCCGAAGCATTTGGCTTGATGGGCATGCATGAACGGGCTGAACAGCTTGGCGGAACACTCGCCATTAAGAGCGAACCGGGCGTTGGAGTGGAGCTTACGCTCGTCGCGCCATTGGCTCGAATCAGGAACAAGTAAGTTCAGTATTACCGGTTCACACAGGTGCGTTGATTCGAGCAATGGCTTTTCGAAACTCAAGGGTTTTGTCGTAGAAGAAGTCTGCGCCCACCGCCAGTGCCGCGGCACGAGCCGTCGGCTCGATGCAGTTCGTTAAAACAATTTTCATTGCTTGACAGCCTGCGCTTGTCAGCCCGACCAACAGGTCGATCCCGCTTCCAACACTGCAAGTCTAGAAGCACAACAGCAGGCGAGCGGTGAAGTATCTCGATAAGTGCTTCACGAGCGTTATCGCTCGACCCCACGACGCGAGCGTGTCCGGACGACTCAATAAGCTCCACCAAATGCCGGACCACCAGTGGTGCGCCGTCAACGATGAACACCGTTGTTTCGAGCTTGGCCATCATACTGAGTCTCCATCCGTTCAGAAGCGCAATCACGAGATATGCATCGGCCTTGCGTTGCTCGTTTCAGTCTTTTTTGCGCCAATCTTCGAGCAAGCTGTTGATGTGGCTCAACCATCAGTCGACTTGGGGATTCTCATTTGTAGCCCGTATCAGTCTTGGCCATCATGATCTGGCTAGTGAAACAGGCAGCCCGGCGACTCCGACGCGCCGCGCGTGATCTCCGCCAAGCACGCGGAACTGAGCGGCACGATACCTAGGGGCTATGTTCGGAAGCGGGGCCACCCGCGTGGTTAGGGACTGAGAAAAGGGAGGTGGACGTTTTGTATTTGTCCATCTAATCTGGAATGTCCTACGAAAAAGCATGGGGGATGGTCATTTACCATCACGGCGCCGCTGTCCAGCCGTCCGTAGTCCACGTGGGCCACACGTTTGTCGCCCGCGCACTCGTTCAGAATGAAGACAGGGAAACGGAGTCGCGCTTGAATCTCGGCACGTTCGCGAACAAGAACGCGGCCATGCAGTTTGCGATTCTTTCCGCGCTCGCTTACGTTGATGGAAAGCCCCTGCCGCACGCCCCCTGTCAAGGTATTCCACAGTGAAGACGTTCGTCGGCAGCCGCGAACGGAAGCAGTAGTGCGAGGAGTTCGGGCGTCATGAAGTGGTGGCGTTTGCGAACGCAGCATCCAACCGGCACCATGCGAACCCTCATTTCGGGTACGCTCACGAGCCAAACCCAACACGATGCAGGATAACCGGCCGACTACTCGGTTGATTAGCCCGGGCCGGTCCTGAGCATGATCGTTGTGACTTGATCTGAGGGATCTGCTCCGCGGAACTATGAATTCCGCCGAAGGTCGAGAACGGCTAAAGAGCGACACTGACTATGCAAAGGTCAATCGTCGACGATCGTCCGGTTTGCGTGCAGCCTTTCGCCGACAGGCCGGGTTGAGAACACGGTTCGCCGACGCGAGGGACGCCTTCTGCGCGACTTGCTGGTCGGCTCCATCGCGATACCGCCAATAATCGTAGCGGAAGCCGCAGCGGAAACGCGGCGTGATTTGATCCAACAGGGACACCCCTCCGCCAAATGCAGCGATCAGCGGTATCAAAATCTGTTCAGAGTCGGCTCACACGGCGGTAAGCTTTCTCAGCGCCGCATACCTGCAGTTGACGCACGTCAACAGCGAGCAGACTCGCTCTGGCATCATGGATTCGTCCTGACAGGCGCCGAGTCGGCAGATTCCGACGCTGAAAGCTGTGTCGTCCTGCTGTCCCGATCGACATGCACGAAAAGGAGCTTCCACATGCGCGCCTCCCGTCGTCGTTTCATGCTCGTTGCTTCCACGCTCACATCGTCCGTTGTGCTTTCGGAAGTGTCGCGGTCGGCGCGTCCAGAGATTTCCGAAGCCGACCCCACAGCCCAGTCCGTCGGTTACAGGTCGGACGCGAAACAGGTGGATACGGCAAAGTATCCGAAATACCAGTCGGGACAAGCCTGCGCCAATTGTCAGTTGTATGGAGGGAAGCTAGGCGACGTAAGTGGGCCGTGTCCAATCTTTGCAGGCAAGCTGGTTGCCGCAGACGGCTGGTGCAGCGCGTATGTAAAAAAGGAGGCCTGAACCGGGCCGACCCTGCTTGCTGCATGCGCTTCCGCATGAGACGGCACCCGGCCAGCTTCTGCCGTTCGCCTGCGCCTTGCAGTGCTCGCTCGAACGGTTGGTCCGCTCTGAAACCTGTCCGATGCTCAACTCACGCATCTCGGCCTATCCGACAGCGGGCGCGGCGGCGTAATCCTTGAGGCCGAGCTCGTATGGGATGCTGTCCTGTCCGCCCGATAAGGTATCCTTTCTATAGGAACCTTTTCATCCCGTTTACCTATTTGCACCACAACCCTGGGCTCTGGGTCAGGCCGCCATTGCTACCGCAAATGCCTGTTGCAGTCGTTGACCGCTCAAGCGATTCCCGATAAGCCTGCCGCCTTGCATGCCGATCATCGCGCCTGGGGCAAAAGGCACACCGACCAGCCAATTCATCCGCCCGGTGAGCGCTGTTGAGATGACGCCGGAAGCCGACACCAGTGTTATGACCGCGAGCGATGTCGCCATGATTGCTTGAACGGGAGCATTGGTTGCCTTCTTGAGCGCTGGCACGATGACGAATTCGCCACCTACGCCAAGCAGGCCCGACAAAAAACCCGCACCGATCCCTGATCCACAGACTGACCTTTGTGCAAATGGGGTATTCAACTGCTGGGATGTTGACGAGGCGCCTATTCACGCCCGTTGCATGGTCGCTTTCGCCCGCTCCACGAGTTCGAATATGACCATGCCAGCGATCATTGCCGCCACGAAACCGACAGCTTTCGGACAGCCTGCGCCGAGCGCGACCAATGCCGGGCCTGGGCAAAATCCGGCTAAGCCCCAGCCGATACCGAAAACAGCGCTGCCGAAAATTAGTCTCGACGTGATGGCCGTGCCGGCCGGAAGTTGCATAGGCGCGCCAAGGAGGGAACTGTTTCGGCGCTTCGCGACGAAAAATGCCAGAGAGCCGACCGCGATGGCGCCGGCCATCACAAAGGCAAGCGATGGATCCCAGCGGCCCGCGAGATCGAGGAAACCCAGCACCTTGGCGGGATTCGCCATGCCGGAAACCATCAATCCAATACCGAAAAGCAATCCAGCGAGTAGGGCCGCGAGGCGTGGCATGAGGGCAGTCATATCAGCCTCCGATCAGGTGACGTTGCACGAAAACAGTCACGAATCCGGCCAACATGAAGGTAGCGGTTGCGGCCAGCGAGCGCACCGACCCACGCGACAGGCCGCAGACGCCGTGACCGCTGGTACAGCCGCTGGCGTAGCGGGTGCCAATACCCACGAGAAACCCGGCAGCGAGGATAGCTCCCCAGCCTGCTTCAATGTCCACGTGAGTAGACCTGCCGAGGACGCTTGCTACGACGGGCGCGCCTAGCAGACCGGTGAGGAATGCAATCCGCCAGCCAACGTCATTGCGCGGCCAGCTCAGCAGGCCGCCGATGATGCCGCTTATTCCCGCGATTCGGCCGTTGCAAAGCACGAGCACTGCGGCGGCGATGCCGATCACGAGTCCCCCCGCCAGCGACATGCCGGGTGTGAAATGGATGACGTCAATCAGCATGATGGATCCCCTTACTGCTGCGGGCAGAATTGTTCATAAAGTACCGCCATCACCGCGAGGGCTTGCGGGCTGGCCACCGAATAGAAGATGTTTTTGCCCTCGCGGCGCGTATTCACCAGGCCGCTTTCCCGCAACACGCCCAACTGCTGTGAGAGGGTGGGCTGCCGGATGCCGAGCAGTTGTTCCACTTCGCCGACGGACAGTTCTCCTTGGGAAAGCTGGCACACCAGGAGCAGGCGGTCCGGGTTGGCGAGAACCTTCAGCAGGGCGCATGCATTTGCGGCGCCGGCCTGCATCGTGGCCAGATCGAGCGTCGGATTGGGATTGGAGGGTTTCATAAAATGCTCACGATCTATCTGAACATAGTATATTGCAAAACATAATGTTTGTGAATAGAATGGGCGCATCCAAGGAGCTACACATGAAGCCCATCATTCACCCGTTCTTCGACTCAGCGACCTGGACCGTGACCTACGTGGTTTACGACGAAGGTGATTCAGCGTGCGCGATTATTGACTCAGTGCTGGACTACGACCCGAAATCGGGCCGCACGTCTACGGCCAGTGCCGACAAGGTGATTGCTTTCGTGCGCGAGCGCGGGCTGCGTGTCGAGTGGATTCTGGAGACCCATGCGCACGCCGACCATCTCTCCGCCGCCACGTATCTCAAGCGAGAAGTCGGTGGCCACATCGCGATCGGCAAGAACATCTGCCGGGTGCAAGGGGTGTTCAAGAAGCTTTTCAAC
>JFHF01000105.1 GCA_000648925.1 Caballeronia jiangsuensis | reverse complement strand
CTGTTGGTCGAGCATAACGCCGCGCCGGGCGACAAAACCACGGATGGCGTCGATAACCACTGGGGCGAGCACTACGAGACGCTGGAAGAGGGGCGAGAGATCGCGCGCCGGCGTCACGAAGAGCATCTGGCCACGCAGATCAGCTACCGGGGCCGGGGCAATCCGTTCTCGCTCGAAGTGGGCGAGGTGATGGGGCTTGACGTGAACCCCAAGGATGCGCCGCATGGACTCTTCGTCACATCGATTCGTTGTGGCGGCGGACGCAGCACGTCGTATTGGACTGCTTTTCGCGCGATTCCGGCAGATCGCCGGTGGCGCACGAGCATCGATTCGGTCGAGCAACCGAAGATCGAAGGCATTCTGCCGGCGAGGGTAGATTCTCCCGGAAAATACCAATACAGCTATTTGAGTGAAAAGGGGCTGTACGTCGTCAAGATGCCGTTCGATCTGGACGAGTGGAGTCCGGGTGGAAGAAGCCGCGCGATCCGGATGGCCAAGCCGTATGCAGGCGCCAACTATGGACATCACTTTCCGCTGATTGACGGCACGGAAGTCGCGCTCATCTTCACGGCGCAAGATCCGAATAGGCCGGTGATTATCGGTGCACTGCATGACAGCCTGAATCCGGATCTTGTCAACAACCTCAACAATACTCGAAACCTCATCAGGACCGCCGCGCAAAACGAACTGCGCATGGAGGATAAGGAGGGCATCGAGCATATTCACCTGACGACGCCGTATCAGACCAGCGAGTTGAATCTCGGGCATATGGTCGATGGTGATCGCAAGGAGCGGGGGCGCGGCGCGGAGCTTCGAAGCGATGAGCATATAGCCGTGAGAGGCGGGAAGGGCGTGTTCATCTCTGCCGATGCTCAATACGCCGCGAACGGCAAGCAGCTCGACATGCAGCCTGCCCAAGGTCTCCTCGAGCAGGCGTATCAGCAGATGCAGTCGCTCTCCGAAGCGGCCAAGGCGGCTCAGGCGATCGCAGCGGATTATGAGAAGCAGAAGCAGCTTCTCGGCGAGACCCTGACCCAACTGAAGAAGGCGAGCGTGTTGGTCAGCGCTCCAGATGGAGTTGGTGTTGTGTCGGGGTCGCACATGCAGTTCAGCGCGAACCAGAACCTTATCGCCACAGCGGGCGGTAGCGCGGACATTGGCGTGCTCAGGCGCTTCACCGTTGCGGCGGGCGATGCGATTTCGATGTTCGCGCAGCGGATGGGAATGAAACTGTTCGCCGCCAAAGGCAAAGTGGAAATGCGGGCGATAAGCGACGAAATGGCGCTTGCGGCGCTTAAGGACATAACCATCACCAGTTCCGAAGGACGGCTTGTTCTTTCGGCCGCCAAGGAGGTTTGGATAGGCGCGGCCGGCTCGTACGTCAAGATCAATGCCAACCGGATCGAGAACGGCACGCCGGGCGATATATTGGAGAAATGCTCCGCATGGAGTAAGCAAGCTGCGACAAGTACGCAGCAGCAACGCCAGACCCTCTTCGACAATCAAACCGAACTCGGTTTTAGTCAGCAGTTTCACGTTGATGAGGCGCTGCTGAATCTTTCGGAAAAAGCGGCGCCAGTGAAGTATCGCTTTCTCGACGGAACGGGGGTCTTGATCGGAGGCGGAGTTCTCGCCGAAAGCGGAAAGACATTGCGAGCCTTTACGGAAACGTCACAGCCGATCAAGGCAGTCCTTGACCTTTGCGATGGAAGATGGAGTGCAACCAGCTATGAGGAGCCGTTCGAGTTTTCAAGTGAGTCGCTAGAAGGACAGCACTTGGGAATATTTGACTATGTGGAACATAGACTTTCGAATGAACAACACGATATCGAAGACAAGGATCAGGACGACGATCGCTTCGCTTAGAAAATAATGCTGAGTATATAAATTCAAGACGCGAGAAAATTCAATGACCACGATTCGAAGGTTTTTCGTAACTCTGTTGCTGTCGCTTAGTTCGATTGCGCTCTGTGCGCGGGCGGCGGAAATCGCTTTGGAGCCACCTGACGGATTTCTTGCTTCTTCAATCGACTGGGTCGGTGGCGCTCAGTACTGCGTGACAGGGGAGATCATTGATGACATGAACTCAACCAAGACTGCATGGGTAGCACTAGTGGATTTCTCTAACAAACGTCTTGTCTGGAAGACTAACCTTCATTTTTCGCCGCCTTTCTCTGGAAATTATGCTCTGCATTGCACATCTGGTCCCGACGCGTTTTATGTGCTTACAGCGGAGCAGACGCACACCGAAGAAAGCCTCGCGCAGACAAAGCTGATGCTGAACAAGCTCGGCAAAGACGGCAGAATCTTGGTAAGTAAGCCAATCAACGCTGGCTTCGACGAATGGTCATACCTGCTCGCTGCAGATTCGAAAGAAATCATTGTTGCGGGCGGCACAAGCGATCGGCTTCAGCGCAACGGCAGGATGAGCACATATCTGGCGCGCTTTGACACCGGGCTCGTGCGTACGAAATTTACCGCGATGGACTCAGGTGCCTTTTGGACAGATACAAAGGCGATGATTTCGTCGCATCGGCTTCGTGTTGCTGGACAGTTTATGCCGAACGCGAACGGTGTATCCAGTGGCCACCGTGCGTTTGCCGTGTCACAAATCGATATCGATGCCAAGCGCTACATGTTTTCGACCTACGTATCGCCTCCGGCCTTCGTTTCCGAAGCGTCGGATTTCGTAGATGATGGGACTGCTTATTATGTGGCCGCGACGGGAACCGAGCTGATTGTCTCAGTGGTGTTGCCCGACGGAAAGGAGAGCCAGCATTTCGCCGTGAAAAGTACGATCTGCGATCTGAGCGCCATCAAGACTCTTGGTACAACCATAAATCTCATCGGTTCGACGTGCGACGCGAAGGCTGAGAGTACTTTGACAGCCATTGATCTTACGACGCGGCGAGCAAGATCAGTACGTTCCATACCGGACACAGTTAGTGCGGCAAATCTCAGTGAAGATTCGTGGGTCATCTTGACTAGCGATAAGGGGCGCGGAATTGTTCTGCGCCGAGGCGACTTGTGACTGGAACTTCCACCATGCCTTACACATACGACGACAAACTCAACTTTATAAAGAACTTGTATTGCCCAGCGAGGAGAGTGGGGGAAGAAACCGGCTGCTCGTGGGAGTTGATCCTTGCGCAGGCGGCGCAGGAAACCGGATGGGGCGAGAAGATCTTGCCTGGCTCGAACAATATCTTCAATATCAAGGCCGATGCGAGCTGGAAGGGCGAGTCCAAAGTGTTTCGCGTATGGGAAATCAACGCCAAGGGCGAGAAGGTCTGGGTCGATGACGCATTTCGCATATACCGAAATAACCTCGACAGCTTGCGTGATCGCCAGAAGTTTCTAAGCGAAAACCCACGCTATGCGAAGGCGGGACTGCTTAATGCAGGAGTAAAAGGCGACTTCGTACGCGAGGCGAAGGCGCTTCAGGCAGCCGGTTATGCGACTGATCCAAACTACGCGGCTTCGCTCAAAGAGGTATTCGATGGAAAGACCATGAAACGTGCACTCAAGGCTGCACAGGAGCAAGGGTGCGAAGGCTGCCTGCCTACGATCAACGTCCGGGTGCTTGATGCCGCGCGCGTGCCGGTATCAAACGCTAAACTCATTGTGAAGCAAGGGACTCGAAAGATCGACCTCGTGACGAATGCCGACGGTCGGGTGCAGATCCAGGCGACGCAGTCTGGTGGTCCCGTATCTGTGCAAGTCTGGTCTGAGCACGATAAGAAGTGGGTATCTGCAGGCGATGCTGTGACGCCCGGAGCCTCATCGACTGTCGTGACATTAATAGCGCCGTCAATCACGGTCGAGGCTCATACTGAAGCGCACAAGGCTCCGGAAGAGAAAAAGGAAAGCGACTCTGCGTCATCGAGTGCTACTAAGCCACCATCCAAAAGCGACAAGCCTCGGGAAGGAAACAAGGGGGAACGGCAGTCGAGCAATGCCCACTACATAACATACACAATCAAAAAAGGCGACTCTCTCGGTGACATCGCGAAAGCTCATTCGACTGACTACCGCACGCTCGCAGGGTTGAACGGCATCAAATCGCCATACATCATCCACCCAAAGCAGGTCATCAAGGTTCCGAGGCGGGGGTTAGATCCTGAACCGTCGTCAAAGGCGGATGAGGAGCCGCTATGGACAAGCACATGGGAAGCACTGCGGTCACTGCTTCATTCTTCCCGAAGCAGCCTCGATACCGTGCATTACCGTGGCAAGGAGGATCATCCTCAGACAGACCTGCATTTAGGGGGGCGTGCCCCATGGATGGAAATTGCCGAAAAAGAGTTCACAGCGGGGATTCGCCGTGGTGGTGGCACTGCTTCCGATCAGCATATCGTTCAATACTTCCGAGCGACGACACTGCACGAGTCTGATCACCAGCTAGCTAAAGAGGCGTACTGCGCCGCCTTCGTAAACTGGTGCCTCACGCAGGCCGGATTCAAAGGCAATAGGAGCGCTGGCGCGGCCAGTCTCGCTAAGTGGGGGCGATCAACACGAGGAAACAAACCGGCTTATGGGGCGGTGGCTGTCGTTCGGTTTCCAGAAGGTGGACATCATGTCACTTTCGTTAGTGGGAAAGCTGTCGGCGGGTCATCCCGTATTGCGACGCTGGGTGGCAATCAGGGGCGCTCGCATGAGGTGAGTCACAGTGCTCTGCCGGCGTCGTGGGTTGTAGCCTATCGCTTTCCTCTGGAATATGTAGAGACTGATCAAGATTACGCGCTCGACGCCGTTAGAACCGACGGTTCAACCATGAGTGCCGTCTCGACTCATTGAAGCATGACGGGCGTCTTCACACGTTTTTCATTTATCAATATGCGAAAAGAAATAGTTTCAATGGCTATCGCCATGACAGTGGTTGTTGTCTCTAGTTCGATTACGAGTGCTTCGGCATCGACGACGCTCAAGACGTATCGCGCATCGGAAGCATCAACGGTCGAACCATACGAGGGAACGATCGTGTTGCACGATATCGAACAGAACTCGTTTGGCAAGCGCGCGCTTAGCTATCGCATTGCACTGCGTTCGTCGACTTGTAGTTCGATACTGGAAGGTTCGGCTTTTCTATCTGCTGTGAAGGACGAGATGGGAGACGATTCTGCGTTCTTGCGTAACGGCGATGTCGTAAAGACGAACATCTTCAAAGGAAAAGGTACCGGAGGCGACGTCACCATAATCATGGATGTCGAGTCTAAAAATCCCAGATACGCCGGCGTGTCTGTAGATAAAGCTTCCATAATCGCTGGCGGCTGCGTGAAGGAGAAGAAGTTCGATATCGACTTTTATTGAGGAAGATCAAATTCCCTATGCGCGATATTTGATATCCGTTGCATTGACGCACGAATATCAAGAAATAGGTCGCTAGGTTGTTATTAAGGTGCGGCCCCGGTGGCTTCGGCATTTAGCAAAGGACCTTCTAGTGATCGATCTAATCCGTCTAGGCGACGCTACCGACCACGGTGGCCGCGTCATCACCGCATCGGCCACCATGAGCTATGACGGTCGAGCCGTCGCGCGCAAGGGCGATGAGGTGACCTGTCCAAAGCACTTGGACATCAAGCCCAATCTGATCATCGATGGCGATGAAGAGACGATGGACCATGGCATGCCCATCGCTCGCCACGGCTATCGCGCGATGTGCGGCTGCCATCTGATCTCCAGCCTCATTTGAGCGTTGCACATGCCTGTCGTATTACCTTCAGTCGAGTCGCCAGAGCTTCGCCCGCGACCGGCAAATCCGTTTGTCTGGCTTGGTCTGCTGCTCGCCTTCATGGTGGTGGGTGTTGTCATCACCCTCGTCACGTGGCCGAAGGACGAGTCGACCGGCACGCTCGAGTTCTGGCTTTCGCTGTTAGGCCGCCCCGCGCTCGTGTGGGGCGTCGCGCTGGGGTTGCGTCTAATCTATTTCGATCAGGAAAGCGAGCGCCTCGACGCGGTGAATGAGGTGCTGCGCGAGGAACGGGATAGAGCGCTGCAGTACGCGAGCGAACCGCTAGCTGCGATGGCTTGCGCCTACCTCACCGCCGCAGGCGATACAGGGTTGACCGCCAATATCCTGCAAGGCGCGAGCGTGCTGGAAGCGCGCACGTCCCTCGACGGACGAGAGGGAATTCGACACTCGGCGCTCGATCTCGCGAGCGACGACGAGAATCAATGCCGCTATCGGCTTTGTTTCGCCCGGTTGATCGCGTCCATGGAGAGGACGGTGCGCGGCCTGCCGCTGGACGTTCCGTTTGGAGTGCGCTTGCAGTTGCCAGCAGACGGCGATAGGGAAACACTGCGCCAGACTTGGCAGACATGCTGGGACGAGAAGTCGATGCGCCGCTGCGAGGCGAAGCTCGTCCCGAACGAGCAGGGCCTCATGGCGCTAGACGAATGGCTCGACTATCACGGTGGCCCCGGGTTGGAGAAGGTGCTTCTCTTTGTCGCCGTCCAACTTCACGATGTGCCTCCTCCGAACAGCGCGGAGGTGGCGAGCGCCGTGCTCGTCGGCTGGCCTCAGTTACTTTCTCGGCGAGAGATCGCTTATCTCGGAGCGCTGCATCGCCCGGTGCAAGGGCAACGCGACGACCTCAGATCCTGCGTGCCGACAGCGCTGCAGTGGGGCCGAAGCACGGCTGCGGAAATCGGCGATCTATGGCAGGCCGGTCTTCAGAAGGACGACAAGGGCGCGGTGAATCAAGCCATGTCGGACCTGAAGGTCGGCGTGTCGAGCGGAAATGATTTAAGCGGAGTCCACGACGTCGATCTGGCGCTGGGTCAACCCGGCTGTGCCTCGGGATGGCTTGCCCTTGCGTTGAGCCTTGAGCACGCGGTGAAAACAGATAAGCCGCAGTTAGTGGCATGGAGAGAAGGTGCGTTGCATTTCGCTGTCGTGCAGCCTTTCGTTCGGCCCCATCAATCAGAAGTGAAAGAAGGGAACGCATGAAGTTTTTTCGCAAGCCTTCGGGCTATTGGGTTTTCGTCGTTGCATTGACGATCGGCATTGCCTTGTACGCGTGGTTTCATGGCGAGGGCATTGATCCGTCGCCTCTCAAACGCGTTGGATATGTTGCTTTTATCGGCATGTTCGCGCTCACTGCGCGCGCTCGCCTAACAGGCCCGTGGCGTACCGTCGTGCGTAAGGCTCCACGCGACGATGCCAGACGATATGAACGAGACGCGTCTGCGCGCGCGGCGACGACGGATAGCGACGCAGGCGAAGTCGTCACACGCCGGCGCGACGATCTGGAGTCTACGTTACGCCATCGTTATGGATGGCGCTGGCGATCTCTGACGCGATGGATCGCAGTGGTTGGCGACGAAGCGCGCGTCAAATCCGTAGTGCCGGGACTCGTCGATGCGGGCTACGTGATTGCCGGAGATACCGTGCTTATCCACGCGAAGCAAAACCGGGAGAACCTCGACGCGGGTTGGTTGAGACAGATTCGGCAACTGCGTCGCCGGCGTCCGATCGATGCGATTGCCGCGCTCACGCACACATCGCCTACCTTCGGCGATGCCGCGAACGGGGAGATCCTTGCTCAAACGCTGACCCGTCACGCGCGCACTCTGCGGTGGGCCGCGCCGGTCTATCTGATCGAAGTCACGGACTCCGACGTTGATGCGTTTCACGACGTCGACATCGTGGGCAAGACGTGGCGGCGGACGTATCAATCGGGTGAACTGGCACAGTCTCTCCATAAACTCGCTGGATGTCTTGCGAATGCTGGTGTAGCACGGTTAGCACACAATGCCAGCGACCGCTACCTCGCCGAACTGTCCGCCCATATCGAAAAATCCCTCGTCGCGCTGTGCGACCTGATTGCGCGGGCGAGCGAGTCGCGCTTGGTGCAAAGTTCAGTGCAGGGACTACTGTTCGCGCCGCTGACTGTCAAAGGTGCGGTCACTCAGTTGGCTCGTCAAGCGGACGTCCCGGCATCCGCTGATGAACAACACACGCAGCTTCCGCTCTGGACCACCATCGCCGCCCACAGCCGCAAGGTCCACGGCCACCGCGTCGGCTTTTCATGGTCGACCACGGCAGCCTGGGCAACAAGCGCCGTCGCTGCGCTCTTGCTACTGGGATCGATGATCTCCGGCGTTGCCAACCGCTCATCGATGCAGTCAGCGGCCTCTATGCTCGAAATGGCGTCATCCACACACAACGCGACACAGGCGTTGTTCGCGCTCGACGCTCTGGAAAAGCAACTCGACACACTCGAAGTGCATCGCAAGGAAGGCGCACCACTACACACACGCTTCGGTCTGAATCACGATGCCGAGCGTTACCATGCTCTCTGGCCGGCCTATCAGAACGCTGCATCGCGCGCCCTGATCGAACCGCTCAGGGCCAAGCTGGAAGAGCGTCTCCAACAACTCGCCTCGCTCTCCGACGCCGAAATCGCCAGCGGCGGCGCCACGCAAGTGCAAGCCGCCTACGACACGCTCAAGACGTACCTGATGCTCGCCCATCCCGAGCACGCCGACGCCGCGTTCCTGACTGCCCAACTGCTGGCGACCAACGCACCGGCGCGTCCTCAGCACGCATCGATCGCTCAGGGCACATGGGACGACCTGCGCCAGC
>JFHF01000104.1 GCA_000648925.1 Caballeronia jiangsuensis | reverse complement strand
TCTATACACAGCAGCAAAGAAAGTGACCCCCGCCCCGGGGAGGGGCAGTGCTAATAGACCACCGCGAAACCGGGATCCGGCGAAAAAAAACCTCCACTTAACCTCATCCCAACAAACCAGCGTTCCTTATCGAACGCCCCCAAAGCACCTACCATGGAATCTCCAGCGCGCACCGGAGACGCCCCATGGAACTGCTCGCCATCGCCATCGACAAGCCCGAGGACACCAACTTCATCCTCGGCCAGTCGCACTTCATCAAAACGGTCGAGGATCTGCACGAGGCGCTCGTCGGCGCGGTGCCGGGCATCCGCTTCGGGCTCGCGTTCTGCGAGGCGTCCGGCAAGCGCCTCGTGCGCACATCGGGTTCGGACGACAGTCTCGTCGAAATGGCCGCGCGCAATGCGCAGAACATCGGCGCGGGGCACAGTTTCATCATCGTGCTCGGCGATGGCTTCTTTCCCGTGAACGTGCTCAATACCGTCAAGACCGTGCCGGAGGTCTGCCGCATTTTCTGCGCGACCGCCAATCCGACACAGGTGCTCGTCGCGCAGACGGATCAGGGACGCGGGATCGTCGGCGTGGTCGATGGCCTGCCGCCGCTCGGCGTCGAAACCGAAGAGGACGTGAAGTGGCGCCACGACCTGCTGCGCAAGATCGGCTACAAGGCCTGAAACGCGCCCGAAGGCCCGCCGCGCCTTGACTTGACAGCGCAAATCGCGAGAATGAGGCCCGCCGCCGCGCGCCTCGCCCGCGCTTTTTTCCGGCCGGGGCGCGACATCATGGAAAATACGGGTATACGGTATAAACGCCGTTAGCGCTTTTCATGCTTTTCCGCGCTTTCGCGAACGACGCGGCCCGATCGCCGCGCGCACCGGCAGCATCCCGGCATCACCCCCGCCTACACGGCACCGAACACCGGCCACCCGCGCCGCCCGAGGATAGGGTCGTCCTCGCGCGGCCAACAGGAGCATCACATGACCGACATGAATCCAGGCTTTTTCGGCAGGTTAGGCATTGCCTTCGGCGTCTTCTTCGGCGTTCTGGGCAACGCAGCATTCGCGGGCCGCGTGCAGCGCCTGCGCGAAGCACCCGAAGCGCCCGATTTCACGGCAGAAGCGCCCAAGCCCGCCGCCGCACCCGTTCAACCCGCGCCGTCCGCGCTGAAAGAATCCAGTCCCGTCGCCGCGCTGCAACTGCTCGGCCTTCTGCAACGCGATGCGCGCTTCATCGATTTCGTCGAAGAGGACATCGCCAATTACAGCGACGGCGATATCGGCGCGGCCGCCCGCCTCGTGCACGACGGCTGCCGCGCGGTGCTGCGCGAACACTTCACGATCAAGCCCGTGCGCACCGAAGCCGAAGGCAGCCGCGTCACGCTGCAGGAAGGTTTCGATGCGGCCGCCGTGCGTCTGACCGGCAATGTCGTCGGCAAGCCGCCCTTCAACGGCCAGGTGAGCCATCGCGGCTGGAAGGTCGAAGACACGCGCCTGCCGAAGCTCGCGCCGTCCCATGATGCAAGCATCGTCGCGCCGGCGGAGGTGGAACTGTGACCGATATCGTCAGCAACGAAAATAAGGCGCGCTATTCGATCGGCATCGATCTTGGCACGACGCATTGCGCGCTCTCCTACGTCGACATGAGCGCGAGCGACGGCGAAAAAACCGCGCAGGGCGTGCTTTCGATCCCGCAACTCACCGCGCCCGGCGCCGCCGAAGAGCGCGATCTGCTGCCCTCTTTCCTCTATCTGCCGCACGAGAACGAGCTCGCGCCCGGCGATCTCACGCTGCCGTGGACGCAGGAGCGCAAGTTCATCGTCGGCGAGCTGGCGCGAAGCCGTGGCGCGGGCACGCCGATCCGCCTCGTCTCCAGCGCGAAAAGCTGGCTGTGTCATCCGGGCGTCGACCGGCGCGCGGCGATCCTGCCGTCCGATGCGCCCGAGGAAGTCGAGCGCGTGTCGCCGCTGGAAAGCTCGGTGCGCTATCTGACGCACTTGCGCGAAGCGTGGAATAACGCGCATCCCGAGGCGCCGTTCGATCAGCAGGACGTCACCGTGACGATTCCCGCTTCCTTCGATCCCGCCGCGCGCGAACTCACCGCCGAAGCCGCCAACGCTGCCGGCTATTCGCGCATGACTTTGCTCGAAGAGCCGCAGGCCGCGCTCTATAGCTGGATTCAGAAGTCCACGGGCGGCTGGCGCAAGCAGGTCAAGGTGGGCGATGTGATTCTCGTCGTCGATGTCGGCGGCGGCACGACCGACCTCTCGCTGATCGCGGTCGTCGAACGCGAAGGCAATCTCGAACTGCATCGCGTCGCGGTCGGCGAGCACATCCTGCTCGGCGGCGACAACATGGACCTCGCGCTCGCGCACACGGTCGCGCGCAAGCTCGCATCGCAAGGCACGCAGCCCGATCCGTGGCAGTTGCGCGCCCTCACCTACGCGTGTCGCGCGGCAAAGGAAACGCTGCTCTCCGATCCGACCGCCGAAGCCGTCCCGCTCGTCGTGCCGAGCCGCGGCTCGAAGCTGATCGGCGGGTCGCTGCGCACCGAGCTCACGCGTGCAGAACTCACGCAGATCCTGCTCGAAGGCTTTTTCCCGCAAGTCGATGCAGCGGCGCGGCCCGTTTCGCGCGCACGCGTCGGTCTCACGCAGCTCGGTCTGCCCTACGCGCAGGATGCCGCCGTCACGCGCCATCTCGCCGCGTTCCTCGGCCGGCAGGTCAACGCGCTCGCCGAGATCGAAGGCTTGCAGCATGAAACGCCGCAAGGCGCGACGCTGCTGCATCCGACCGTCGTGCTCTTCAACGGCGGCGTGTTCAAGTCGCCGCTGCTCGTCGAACGCGTGATGTCGACGCTGAATTCATGGCTCGCCGCCGAAAACGCGCCCGCCGCGCGCCTGCTCGAAGGCGCCGACCTCGATCTCGCGGTCGCGCGCGGCGCGGCCTATTACGGCTACGTGCGGCACGGCCGTGGCGTGCGCATCCGTGGCGGCACGGCGCGCGCGTACTACGTCGCGGTCGAATCGGCGATGCCGGCCGTGCCCGGACTGGAGCCGCCCGTGCAGGCGCTGTGCGTCGCGCCGTTCGGCATGGAAGAAGGCACCGACGCCGAGTTGCCCGCGCAGGAATTCGGGCTCGTCGTCGGGGAGCCGGTGCATTTCCGCTTCTTCGGCTCGTCGGTGCGCCGGCAGGATCAGGTCGGCACGCTGCTCGAATACTGGCAGCCGGACGAGTTGCAGGAACTCGAAGAGATCGAGGCATCGCTGCCACCGGAAGGCCGCACGCCGGGCGAAGTCGTGCCCGTCAAGCTGCATGCGCGCGTGACCGAGGCGGGCACGCTCGAACTCGAAGCGATTCCGCGCGGTTCGTCCGAGCGCTGGAAAGTCGAGTTCGACGTGCGTGGCGGCGTCAGCGCGGATCAGGGCATGGGACTGTAAGTGTCCGCGCGCAAGAAAAAGGTCTCGGGCGCGCGGTACAGCGTCGGCATCGATCTGGGGACGAGCAATACGGTGGTCGCGTATGCGCCGGTCGGATCGAACGATATCCGCGTGTTCGAGATCGAGCAGCTCGTTGGCGCCGGCGAAGTCGCGGCGCGGCCGCTCTTGCCTTCGCTGCGCTATCACTTCGCGCCCGGCGAGCTCAAATCCGCCGATCTGCAACTGCCGTGGGGCGAGATGGAAGCGCCCGCCGTGATCGGCGCTTTCGCGAGGAAGCTCGGCGCGCAGGTGCCCGGGCGGCTCGTATCGAGCGCGAAGAGTTGGTTGTCGCATGCGGCGGTCGATCGCCTCGCGCCCATTCTCCCGTGGGGCGCGGGCGACGACGTCGAAAAAATCTCGCCGGTGATCGCCAGCGCGAGCTATCTGGCGCACGTGCACGCGGCGTGGAACGAGCGCTTTCCCGACGCGCCGCTCGACGCGCAAGACGTGGTGCTGACCGTGCCCGCCTCGTTCGATGAAGGCGCGCGTGCCCTCACGCTCGAAGCGGCGCGCATGGCGGGGCTCGAATCGCTGCGACTGCTCGAAGAGCCGCAGGCCGCGTTCTACGACTGGCTGTTTCATCATCGCGAAACGCTCGCCGGCGAACTCGCCGATACGCGGCTCGTGATGATCGTCGATGTCGGCGGCGGCACGACCGACCTCACGCTGATCCAGGTCGCGATGGAAAACGGCGAGCCGGTGCTCACGCGCATCGGCGTGGGTAACCATCTGATGCTCGGCGGCGACAACATGGACCTCGCGCTCGCGCATCTCGTCGAGCGGCGTCTCGCGGGCGGCGATGCGCGCCTGTCCGCCGGGCGTCTCTCGCAACTGGTCGAGCGCTGCCGCGCGGCGAAAGAACAGTTGCTCGGCGAAAGCGCGCCCGATTCCACGTCGATCACGCTGCTCGGTGCGGGCGCGAAGCTCATCGGTGGCGCGCGTTCGGCGGAAGTCACGCGCGACGAGATCGAGCAGATCATCGTCGAAGGCTTCTTTCCGAAGGTGTCCGCGAGCGATCGCCCCGGTCGGGCACGCGGCGGCATCGTGGAATTCGGGCTGCCGTATGCGAGCGATCCGGCCATCACGCGGCATATCGCGGCCTTTCTCGGCCAGCACGCGGGCGAGGCGCGCAAGGCGCTCGGCGCGAGCGCCGACACGATCGCCATCCCGGACACCTTGCTGCTGAACGGCGGCGTGTTTCGCGCCGAGCCGCTCGCGCGCCGCATCGCCGATACGCTTTCCGGCTGGCGCGGCGAAGCGGTCAACGTGCTCGCGAACGGCGATCCCGATGTCGCGGTCGCGCGCGGCGCGGTCGCCTATGCGCTCGCGCGCGCGGGCCATGCGCCGAAGATCGGCGGCGGCTCGGCGCGCAGCTTCTTCCTGCTGCTCGAAGACGACGCCAACGCGATGCGCGGCGTCTGCGTCCTGCCGCGCGGCACGGAGGAAGGCCAGCCGATCCATCTCGCCGACCGGACCTTCGCGCTCACGCTCGGCGCGCCGGTGCGCTTTCACCTGGCGTCGTCGGTGGCCGAGACGGCTTACGAGGCGGGAGCGCTCGCGGACCTCGCGGCCGCATCGGGCGATTTCGTGCGCCTGCCGCCGGTCGCGACGGTCATCGATCCGCGCGCCGCCGATCACGGCCGGGCGCGCGAAACGCCGGTCCAGTTGACGACATCGCTCACGGAAGTCGGCACGCTGGAGATGCACTGCACGGCCGTCGACGATCCCGCGAAACGCTGGCTCCTAGAATTCCAGTTGCGCCGCGAAGCGCCCCAAAGCGACGACGCCGCGAGCGAATCGCATCCGGCGCTGCCCAAAGCCATCGAACTGATCGACCGCACCTTCGGCGCGAAGTCGCACGACATCGGCCCGAAGGAAGTCAAACGCCTGCGCGCGCAGCTCGAACAGACGCTCGGCGCGCGCGACACGTGGGACATCGCGCTCTTGCGCGAGCTCTTCGGCGCGTTGTTCGAGCGCGCGAAGAAGCGCCGCCGCAGCGCCGATCACGAGCGTCTGTGGCTCAACCTCACGGGCTACTGCATGCGGCCGGGCTTCGGGCATCCGCTCGACGAATGGCGCGTCGAGCAGTTGTGGACGCTCTTCGATCAGGGCATCCAGTACAGCAACGAAAGCCAGATCTGGTCCGAATGGTGGACGCTGTGGCGCCGCGCCGCCGGCGGACTTCCCGAAGCGGCGCAGTTGCGGCTGCTCGACGACATGGCCTTCGTGCTTCAGCCGCCGGGAACCAGCCGCTATCGCAAGGCGGCTGGCGCGGCGCGCGCGGGCTATGAGGACATGGTGCGGCTCGCGGCGTCGCTGGAGCGCGTGCCGGTCGAGCGCAAGGTCGAGGCCGGCGAGTGGCTGCTCACGCGCCTCAAAAAGCCTTCGGAGAACGTGCAGAGTTGGTGGGCGCTGGGCCGCATCGGCGCGCGTGCGCCTTTCTACGGCAGTGCGCACGGCGTCGTGCCGCCGGAGGTTGCCGTCATCTGGCTCGATGCGATCCTCGCGCTCGACTGGAAGAAGATCGATCCCGCTGCGTTCGCCGCCGTGCAGATCGCGCGCATGACCGGCGACCGCTCGCGCGATCTGCCCGACGAGGCGCGCGCGGCCGTCGTGCAACGGCTCGAAGCGATGGGCGCGGCGCAGGCGTGGATCGCGATGGTGCGCGAGACCGTCGAACTCGATCGCGCGGACGAAGGCCGTGTCTTCGGCGAAACGCTGCCTGCGGGGCTGAAGCTCATCCGTTGAGCATCGCAAGCGCGGCGCATCGGCGTCGAAATGCTTCGTCGTCAGAAGTTTTTTCGCCGATGGGTTGCGCGAGAAGCCCGCCTGCTCTTGAATACCGGCTGACCGCATCCTATGGTTATCAATGTGTCGATATGGACACGCACTGAAGGAGGTCAGCATGCCATCCCCACGCAAGGCTCAAGCGAGCCAACCCGCCGAAACGGAAATGTCGAGCCGTAAAAAATCGGCCGGCAGCAAGGCTTCGCCCGCGAAGGCAGCAGGCGCGAAGGAAATGCAGGTCACGAAGCGCACCACCAAGGCCAAACCGAAAAGCTGAGCGGCCATCCGAAGTTTCGCCCTCGTCATCGTGCGGGGGGCATTTGATGTGGCTGTCCTTCGAATCGGCGGGCGCAAACCAGACGCTCGCCGGTCGGCTCCCGGAGCCGACCCTGCCGATCTCCTTCCTCCCTTCCGCCTTGCTCCCCATCGCCCTCACAAAGACGCAATAATTTCCGGATATAACGGCTGATTGCTAAAAAAAGGCGTATTTGTATGACCGCATTGGCCTAAAGTAGATATCCCGATTCCGTAAGCGAGCACGAAGATGGCCGTACCGCAGCGCGCCGCCGGCGTGCGCAATCCAGGAATACTTCTCGCGGCAGCCCGTGAAGCCGGCGCGAGCCTGGTGCGCAATCTGTCGATACCGGCGCCGTTTTCCGATCCCGCGCTGGAAGCGCAGTTTCTCGAAGACCACAGCCAGCGCTTCTGCGCGTTCCGGCGCGCATCGACGCTGCTCGCGCTCGCCATCTGGACGTGCTTTCTCTGGTGGGACTTCAGCTTCGCGCGCGGCAACCAGGCGCTCGCTTCGCGTCTGCCCGATATCCTCGCGCTGCGCTTCGCGGGCATCGCGCTGCTGTTCTTCGTCGGCGTTCTGGTGCTGCGGCCGGCGTTCCGCTCGCACGCGAGCTCGCAGCGCATCATTCTCACGGGCATTTACGGGCTCCTGTGCCTGATCCTCGCGATGGTGGCGATCACGCCCGCGCCCTACAACTACACGCAGCACTTCATCGGCCTGTGTCTCGCGCTGTTCTTCCAGTTCAGCTTTTTCTATCTGCGCTCGCGCGTCGCGCTGACTGCCGGGATCATCACGCTGGCGTCGATCGTCGTCCTGCAGATCACCATTCATCTGCTCAACCCCGAGGATTTCTTCGCCGGGCTGTTCTATATGTTCAACGTCGTGGTCGTGGGGCACGGCGTCTGCACTCATGCGGAACGCGTGTCGCGCGAGCGCTATAGCTCGGAGCGCGCGCTGGCGTCGCTCAATGACGAATTGCGCGCCGCCAATGTCTCGCTCGGCCGCAAGAACCGCGAGCTCGAAGTATCGAAGAAGGATCAGGAGAACAAGACGAACGCGCTGCTTGCGCTGCGCGAGCAGCAGATGATCGCCGCGCAGACGGCAAGCCGAGAGAAGTCCAACTTCCTCGCCGCCGCGACCCACGACCTGCGCCAGCCGATGCACGCGCTCAACCTGTTTCTGCAGGCGGCCGCCGAAGCCATCCGCAACGGCGAATTCGATCAGGCCGAGCGACTCATCAACGAATGCGGGCGCTCGTCCGTGATCCTCGCGCGGCTGCTGAACGCTGTGCTGGATCTGTCGCGGCTGGAATCGGGCCGCGTCGTGCCGCGCTATCACGTGTTCGATGTGCGGCAGATCGTCGAGGAAGCCGCCGAGCAGTTGCGTCCGTTCGCGATGAGCCGGGGCGTCGAATTGCGCTTGCGGCTGCCGAAGGAAGACGTGGTTTGCGTGCGCAGCGACGCGCACTGGCTCGGGCGGGCGGTTGCGAATCTCGTGTCGAACGGCATCAAGTATGCGGACCAGAACAAATCGTCGAAGCCGACGGTGATCGTCGGCGTGGTGCGCTCCGCGACGCGCGCGCGCATCGACGTGCTGGACAACGGCATCGGCATTCCGGCCGATTACTTCGACGCGATCTTCCAGCCGTTCTTTCAGGTCGACAATCCCGAGCAGGATCGCGACAAGGGGCTGGGGCTCGGGCTGTCGATCGTCAACGCGGTGATGTCGATGCTCGACCAGCATCGCATCGAACTGAAGTCCACCGAAGGGCGCGGCTCGCGCTTCTCGCTCGAAATGCCGCTGTGCGGGCCGTCGCCCGACAAGCCATCAGCACGCGCGCCGGCGCGCTCCGAAGCGGCCGATATGGCGCAGCTCAAGGGGCGCTATGTGTTGCTCGTTGAAGACGACGGCCTCGTGCGGGCCTCCACCGAAGCGCTGCTTTCGCAATGGGGCGTGCTTTATGACTCCGCTGCGAGCTTCGAGGAGTTTCAGTCGATCTTGGGCGATATCGAGCGCTTTCCCGATCTCATCATCACCGATTTCCGGCTGCGTGATGCCAAGACTGCTCGTGAAGTGGCGATGCTCGGGGCGGCGCGGCTGGGGCGGGCTTGTCCGTGTCTTGTCGTGACGGGGGAACCGGCGGCGAGTATCGTGCCGCTTGCCTGTGAGCAGGATGTGCTCTCTAAGCCGGTTAGCCCGGCGGAGCTGCGGCGCGGGATGCTTGCGTTGATTGCCGGGGAATGTGTTGTGACTGCTTGATGAGGATCGCGGTTTTTTTTCGCCGGATCCCGTGGTCGTGTCGGTTTATTAGCGTTGCCCCTATGCGGGGCGGCAGTG
>JFHF01000103.1 GCA_000648925.1 Caballeronia jiangsuensis | reverse complement strand
CCCCGTTATATTCGCAGTCGAACGGTTCCGGCTTCAACAGCGTCAACAGGTCCGATTCGCTCAGCGGCGTTTCATAGCAGAGCTTCGTACCACCGAAAAGATAGCTGGCAAGCGCGCGCGACACGACTGTGTTGCGCCACAACTGGAATGACGCCATGACATAGTCGGAGTCCAGCGCGGCGATCCAGTCCGATTCGCGACCTTCCATCAACACTTCGCAGCGAATATCGTCTTTCAGCAAGCAATCCTGTGTCAGCAGCAGAACGAGATCGCCTTCCGCGCAGGCGCGCAACGCTCGCAAGAGCACCTGATACTTCATGATCATGCGCAGTTGCGGCCAACCTATTGCGCTCGCATCAACGTATTCGTGCGTGTATCCCTGCCGCTCGCAGTAAAGGCGATGATTCTGCAACGAAGCGCGAGCGCTATCGTCCGCGAAGAAACTGATGACGTGGGTGGTCATGGCGATGCTCCGTGTTCCCGCGAGTCGGCTTCGCGACTACGCGTTTCTGCCGCGGATTTTGTCCGCCGCTCGGTGCACGGGCAAGTGCGAAGACAGATTGTTTCACTCTGCCGCTTAAGGCGCGAAAGCCGTTTCGCGTCAGTTCACAACCAGCGCTAAGCCAACCCCCGCCGCCGGTAATCAAACCAGAACGAAAGCCCCACAGAAAGCAAAATCACGACCGTCGCGATAACAGTCCATTGCGTGATGATTTCCCCGAGCAGCAACGCGCCCAGCAACACCGCGACAACCGGATTCACATAAAGACAACTCGTCGCGACAATCGTGCTCGTATGCCGAATCAGAAAGTTATACGCGACATACGCCGCCATCGACCCGATCACCACGAGATACACGAACGAAAATCCCGCGCCGACGCTCATATGCGTCACCCGCTCGCCAGCCGCCAGCGCGATAGCCGTCGCGATCAATCCGCCGAGCCCGATCTGCAAGGCCGTCGACATCAGCAGATCCGAAGGCTGCGGCAGGCGCGTCGCCAGATGCGCGCCGCCCGCCCAGAAAATCGCGGCGCACAGAATCGCCAATGTGCCGACGGTCGAACTCGGAGAAGGATCGCCATGATTCAAGAGCACGATGCCGATGAGACCCAGCGCCACCGCGAACCATTCGCCCCTGGCGACGCCGCGCCCGCTGAGCGCGGTGAAGATCGTGGCGAAGAGCGGCACGGTGGCCACCATCACCGCGGCCGTGCCGGTTCCCACCGTGCGCATGCCGTAGGCCATCATCCCGCTCGACAAACCCTCCAGCAATGTGCCGACGATCGCCGCATTGCGCACTTCCCGCGCGCTGGGCCACACCGCCTTGCGATGCACGGCGATCACGAACAGTCCGACGCCCGCGCACAGATTGCGCAGGCCGCCGAGCATGAGCGGCGGAAACGACTCGAGCGACAAATGAATCCCGAGATACGTC
Source organism: Caballeronia jiangsuensis (assembly GCA_000648925.1). GTDB lineage: Bacteria > Pseudomonadota > Gammaproteobacteria > Burkholderiales > Burkholderiaceae > Caballeronia > Caballeronia jiangsuensis. The sequence continues at coordinate 7,675 of JFHF01000103.1, read as the reverse complement.
GAGCCCCACACGAGATAAACGACGGCCAGCGCGAGCGCGACCTGCCCTTTGAACGAGCGCGGCGCACGAAACGGAAAACGGTCGGGGAAACTGAACGGCAGACGCGGCGGCGGCAAAGCGGACATGCATTACTCCGCGACGGCTGCGCGCCGGACAACTGCAAATGGGACGGGGAAATACGCTGCGGCGACTACCAGACTGAACGGCATGACGGGACGAAAGAAGTGCGATTGCGCGAGGAGAGACCGCGCGATCCTCGGGAAAACCCCGAGAATCCGCGGCGCCCGACATTATGCAGTAAGCACGGAACGCGTTTGCACAACTTTACGAATGGTTGCCAAGACGCCACGCCGCGGTGTAACGTGTCGGCTGCTAACGCGGGGGTCCTGCGTTGCACATCGCGATCTCGATCGGTTCTATCGACGAAATCGCTTCGTGTGACGTGGGTGAGAAATACCCTTTGAACCTGATCTGGATAATGCCAGCGCAGGGAAGCGTTCGGGTTCCATGGTTTGCAGCATCCAGCCACTTCTTCCGGACCCGTACCTTTCCATCTCGTTCCTCCCTGTTTAGCTCCTGAATCAGCCGAGCTCGACTGCGTTCGTGTGTGCGTCGTCGTGCTTCGGCAATAAACCATCCCTACAGGAGAGACAGCACATGAATGCCAACCCGAAGTTCCTGTCCGAGAATGCCGTCGTCGATGCCGCCGCCATCGCGCCGCTGCCGAACTCGCGCAAGGTCTACGTGACCGGCTCGACGCCCGACATCCGCGTGCCGATGCGCGAGATCACGCAATCGGACACCCCCGACGGCTTCGGAGCAGAGAAGAACCCGCCGGTGTACGTGTACGACACCTCGGGCCCGTACACCGATCCCGACGCGAACATCGACATCCGCGCGGGTCTGCCCGCCGTGCGCGCGCAATGGATCGAAGCACGAGGCGACACCGAACAACTCGACGGCTTGTCGAGCGAATTCGGCCGCGAGCGCGCCGCCGATCCGAAGACGGCCGAACTGCGCTTTCCCGACCTGCATCGCCATCCGCGCCGCGCGGTTGCCGGCAAGAACGTCTCGCAGATGCACTACGCACGGCAAGGCATCATCACGCCCGAGATGGAGTACATCGCGATTCGCGAAAACCAGCGGCGCGCGGAATACCTCGAAAGCCTGAAGCAGAGCGGCCCCAACGGCGAAAAGCTCGCCGCGATGATGGGCCGCCAGCATCCCGGACAGGCCTTCGGCGCGGCGGCGTTCGGCAAGGACGCGGCAAAGGAAATCACGCCCGAATTCGTGCGTGAGGAAGTGGCGCGCGGCCGCGCGATCATCCCGGCGAACATCAATCACCCGGAAAGCGAGCCGATGATCATCGGCCGCAACTTCCTCGTGAAGATCAACGCGAACATCGGCAATTCGGCGGTGACCTCCTCCATCGGCGAGGAAGTCGACAAGATGACGTGGGCGATCCGCTGGGGCGGCGACACGGTGATGGATCTCTCGACGGGCAAGCACATCCACGAAACGCGCGAGTGGATCATCCGCAATTCGCCGGTGCCGATCGGCACGGTGCCGATCTATCAGGCGCTCGAAAAGGTCAACGGCAAGGCCGAGGACCTGACGTGGGAAATCTTCCGCGACACGCTCATCGAACAGGCGGAACAGGGCGTCGATTACTTCACGATTCACGCGGGCGTGCGCCTGCAATACGTGCCGCTGACCGCCAATCGCATGACGGGCATCGTGTCGCGCGGCGGCTCGATCATGGCGAAGTGGTGCCTCGCGCATCACAAGGAAAGCTTCATCTACGAGCACTTCGAAGACATCTGCGAAATCATGAAGCAATACGATGTCTCGTTCTCGCTCGGCGATGGCCTGCGCCCCGGCTCCATCTACGACGCCAACGACGAAGCGCAGCTCGGCGAACTCAAGACGCTCGGCGAACTGACGCAGATCGCGTGGAAGCACGACGTGCAGGTGATGATCGAAGGCCCCGGCCACGTGCCGATGCAGCTCATCAAGGAGAACATGGACCTGCAACTGGAATGGTGCGACGAAGCGCCGTTCTACACGCTCGGGCCGCTCACGACGGACATCGCGCCGGGCTACGACCACATCACGTCGGGCATCGGTGCGGCGATGATCGGCTGGTTCGGCACCGCGATGCTCTGCTACGTCACGCCGAAGGAGCACCTCGGCCTGCCGAACAAGGACGACGTCAAGGAAGGCATCATCACCTACAAGCTGGCGGCGCACGCGGCGGATCTGGCGAAAGGTCATCCGGGCGCGCAGGTTCGCGACAACGCGTTGTCGAAAGCGCGCTTCGAATTCCGCTGGGAGGATCAGTTCAACCTCGGCCTCGATCCCGACAAGGCGCGCGAATTCCACGACGAAACCCTGCCGAAGGATTCGGCCAAGGTCGCGCACTTCTGCTCGATGTGCGGCCCGCATTTTTGCTCGATGAAAATCACGCAGGACGTCCGCGATTTCGCCGCGAAGCAAGGCTTGAGCGAAAACGAGGCGCTCGCGAAGGGCATGGAGACGAAGGCGATCGAGTTCGTGAAGAAGGGCTCGGAGATTTACCAGCCGACTTGATGCTTGTTTTTGGCTGACAACGGCCTGTCGCACAGCGCGTGCGGCAGGCCGTTTTTTTATCGGAATCGGGCGCAAAGCCTTGTCGCGTATGGACGAGCGATCAATCTGACGATTCGGGCACTTTTCCTGCTGGGAAAACGAACGAACCGGCGAAAAACATGGCGGCCCTCGTTGGTCGACGCCGAAACGGTCACTGCGCGGCTCGCGTAGCCGCGTATGAACCGGAGCCGATTCATCTCATCATCGAATTGGAGAGTCGACATGAAAAACATCAAACAGATCGGCGCCGCTGCAATGGTCATTGCGTTTCTGGGAGGATTGACCGCTTGCAGCGACATGACCACGCGTCAACGGGATACCGCCATCGGCGCAGGCGTGGGCGCGGCCGGCGGAGCGGTGATCGGCGGCAGTGCACTTTCGACGTTGGGCGGCGCTGCGGTCGGCGGCGTCATCGGCAATCAGGTCGGGAAGTAAGGAGGTGGCCGTTTTCGGCGGCGAAGCGTTGCGCTTCGCCGCGTCGAACCGATTCGCTGTTTCATGTTTGTTACAGAAAGGCGTTTCGGTAATGCTTTGTCACATGACATCGGACGCCTGCGCGCCATCGTTCGTCTAAGCTGTTTCTAACGGACCGTTCGATTTTCATCGAGAAGAGTCCGGCAAGCCGTACGCAAGGAGCAGCATCATGATTTCCGCCTTCATTCCCGGACCCAAAACGGCCGCCGCCGCGCTCGCCGCCGGGCTGCTTCTCAGCGGGTGCTATTACCCTTACGGGTATCCGGCTTATCCACCCTATCCCGTCACCAGCGCGACCTACGCGCAGCGCGAGTTCGTCGTTCCCGCATCGGGAGCGGCTGTAGCGACCTCGTCTGCCACCCTGCCGCCGCAGTACGAGTACGCCGTCGGCTCGCCCTATTCCGACTACTACCAGACCTATCCGTACCCTTATCCTTATCCGTACTATCCGTACGCCGGGTATCCGGCGTATTACGGCTATGGATATGGCTACGGCTATCCGGCGGTCTCGATCGGCTTCGGATACTGGGGCGGCGGCGGTTGCTGCTGGGGTCACGGATGGCACGGCGGCGGCTGGCACGGCAACGGCGGATGGCACGGCGGCGGAGGCGGCTGGCACGGTGGCGGCAGCAGCTGGCACGGTGGCGGCAGCAGCTGGCACGGTGGCGGAGGCGGCGGCCACGGGCACTGAGCGCCGTGTCGCGATCGCGCCGGATGACACAGAAAAGCCATCTGCCGCACGCCTGCGTAACAAAGCTGCAACATTTTCTGATCAGCTCGCGCACTTACGCGCACATTACGCAACTGTGCGCTGAGACACTTTCCTTATCCGACAAGGCTTCGGCACATTTCGCCAGACGATTGGCACAGTTCTGGCTACATAGCTCCCCTATTCGACACGTCGCAACGGCGACCCAGGTAGCAAACCTCGCGCGCATCGCTGGCGCACTTTCCGTATCGGGGGATCGGACATGATGGCCTTTATGTTTTTCCTGCTTTGGATGCTCGCCTCGCTCGGCCTTCTGACCGTGTGGGTGTTCCGCCAGACGCCATCTGTCCGACATGACGAACGCGCGCCGGACGCGGTCGCCAAGGGCTGACGCTCTCCACTTCCGCGCCACTCCCGCATCGACGACGCGCCCGCAAGCGGCGCGTCCCGTCACGCCGATGCCGCAATGGGCGGGCATTCACGCCTTGACGCAGGCCGTTCGCGCCCTATTCTTAGTGTGCGCGTTATGCGTTTGCTTAAGCTTGCGGCCGGCTTCTGCTTAACATCGAACTCCACGCGCATCGCGGCTTCGCTTCGCGCCGCTTCGGCTCATGACAGAGAGAAGGAGACCCGATGTTCCACCAGCTACTCACCCCGATCGCCAATTCCCTGTTCGCATCGTTCATCGTCGCGGCGCTGCCGATCATCCTCGTGCTCGTGCTGCTGGGCTGGGCGCGCCGCCCCGCGTGGCAGGCATCGCTCGCGGGCTTGATTCTCGCGCTCGTCATCGCCGTGGCGGGCTGGCATTTCCCGGTCGCGCTCGCGCTCGATTCTGTCGCGGCCGGCGCCGTGTTCGCGCTGTGGCCGGTCATGTGGATCGTCTTCGCCGCGATCCTGCTCTACAACGTCGCGCAACGCTCGGGGCGTTTCGAGGCGTTTCGCCTGTGGATGGTCGATAACCTCCCGAACGACCGGCGCATCGTGCTCGTCGTGATCGGCTTCTCGTTCGGCGCGCTGCTCGAAGGAATCTCGGGCTTCGGCACGCCGATCGCGATCACGAGTTCGCTCCTGATTCTGCTCGGTTTCCCGACGCTCGAAGCGCTCACTTTCACGCTGATCTTCAACACGGCGCCGGTCGCGTTCGGCGCACTCGGTGTGCCGATCACCGTGCTCGGCGCGGTCACGCACCTGCCCACCGATGCGCTCGCGAAAATGGTCGGCCGCCAGTTGCCGCTCTTCGCGTTCTTCCTGCCGTTCTACGTGATCGGCATTTACGCGGGCTTTCGCAACATGCTGCGCGTGTGGCCCGTGCTGCTCGTCTCCGGCGGCGCGTTCGCGCTCACGCAGTTCGTGACGTCGAACTACATCAGCTATGCGCTGACCGACGTGCTTTCGTCGCTCGTCTCGCTGATTCTGACGATCGCGTTCCTGCGCGTGTGGAAGCCCGTCGCCGACGAGCGCTTCGCCGTGAACGTCGAGCGCCTCGGCAACACGGGCGCGACGCTTTCGGGCGGCCACGGCTGGGTGCCGTGGATCGTCGTATCGGTGGTGGTGATCGTGTGGACGGTGCTCAAGATTTTCCTGATCGGCGATGTCAAGGTCCCGTGGCCCGGTCTCGACAAGGCCGTCTACATCACGCTCTATAACCAGCCGTACGGCGCGATCTGGGACTTCCAGCCGCTCGCGACCGGCACCGCGATTCTGGTGGCGTCGATCATCACGGCGCTGCTCGTGAAGCTGCCCGCGCGCGAGTACGGCGCGGCGATCGCGGATACGTGGGTGCAGACGCGCATCGCGATTCTGACGGTCGCGACGATCGTCGGCCTTGCGTATCTGATGAACTACTCGGGCATGAACTACACGCTGGGTCTGGGCGTGGCTTCGGTCGGGCCGTTCTTCCCGCTCGTGTCCGCGTTCCTCGGCTGGGTGGCGGTGTTCCTCTCCGGCAGCGACACGTCGGGCAACGCGCTCTTCGGCAATCTGCAGGTGGTGGCGGCGAATCAGCTGAACCTGAATCCGGTGCTGATGGCGGCGACCAACTCGTCTGGCGGCGTGATGGGCAAGATGATCTCGCCGCAGAACATCTCGACCGGCGTGGCGACGACCGAGCTCAAGGGCAAGGAAGGTGTCGTGTTCGTGCGCACCTTCAAGCATTCGATCCTGCTCACGATCGTGCTCGGCGTGCTCGTATGGCTGCAGCAGAACGTTCTCACTTGGATGATTCCGCCGCACTGAGAATCCGGCGCGTTTCTCCCGCTTCTTGCGCTCTCGTTCGGCGGGCGTTCTATCGATACGGGCGCGGTGCTAACATGCGCGGACTTTCAATCAGCATCCCGAAGTCCGCCTCGCCATGTCACCCGCCAATCTGCTGCAACTGATCGTGCTCGCCGCCCTGTGGGGCGCATCGTTTCTCTTTATCCGCGTCGGCGTGGCCGAGTTCGGCGTCGCACCGCTGATGGCCTTGCGCGTGGGTATCGGCGCGGTGTTTCTGGTCGCGATGCTGCTTGCGCGCCGTCCGTTCGCCGCCACCGTCAGGACGCTGCGCACGCGCTGGCTACAGTTGCTCGCGGTCGGCATTCTCAACTCCGCGGCTCCCTTCTGTCTCTTCGCGTATGCCGAGCTGACGCTTTCGGCCGGCGCGACGTCCGTCATCAACGCGACGACGCCGCTCTTCGGCGCGCTCGTCGCCTTCCTGTGGCTCCGGGACCGCCTGACGACGGCACGCTCGATCGGCATGGCGATCGGCTTCGCGGGCGTGCTCGTGCTGGTGTGGAATCAGATCGCGCCGGATCACGGCGGGCACGATGCCGGACTGCCTGTGCAAGGCATGCTGGCGGCGGCTGCGGCGCTCGCGGCTTCGGCGCTTTATGGCGTCGCGGGCAACTTCGCGAAGAAGTATCTGATGGACGTCGACGCGATGACCAACGCCGCCGGCAGCATGATCGGCGCGACTCTCACGCTCGCGCCGATTGCGTTTTTCACTTGGCCCGCCGTGCCGGTTTCGGCGCACGCGTGGGGGGCGGTGCTCGCGCTAAGCATCGGTTGCACGGGCATCGCTTACTTCATCTATTTCCATCTGGTCGCGGTCGCGGGGCCAGCCCGCGCGATGACCGTCACTTTCGTCATTCCGCTCTTTGGGATTCTTTGGGGCGCGGTGTTTCTCGGCGAACATGTGTCGATTGCGATGATCGCGGGGTGTGGGATCGTGCTTGCGGGGACTGCGCTTGCTACCGGTGTTGTGAAGCGTGTGCCGTTCGTTGGGCGGCGTAAGCTTGTGCCTTGAGCCAGGCTTCTGCCAGAAACGCTGGACGCCGCGGCGATTTCTTCGCTTTCTTCTGCATGCCGTCGTCATCGTTCGCGCGCTGATGGTCAAAGGCACCGGCGTCGCGGCGCTGATTCCCGGCATATGCAGACGTGCGCCGCACACTCGACCGCTGGGTCCGCGAAGTTAAACCGGCCGGCTGGGATCGTCATCCGACAGCGGGCGACGGCATCAATATAGAAATGCAAATCCGGAGGTTCTCGAACCATGAACCGGATAAGCCTTCTGCCAATTAAACAAATGAAAGTAGAACCTCCGAGTTTCGGAGCGAATCTAGCTTCAGGCGGAGCCGCGCGCAGCGGACCCCGATTGCTAGTTCCGCCAGCCACTCGATTGTGGGCAGTTCCTATTTTCGATTCCCTGTAGTCAGGCACCTCTCACCACGATTTGATACACAAATTCTGCCGGCTGCGCGTTAGCCTTCGTATCGCTGACGGCTCGCGCTCCGAGTCGTCGACCAGTGCCGGATTCCGGAATGCCGAACTGGTGCACAACCCCATTCAAAAGATCAGCAGGCTGCCTGAAGTTGAGCACTGCTTTCG
>JFHF01000102.1 GCA_000648925.1 Caballeronia jiangsuensis | reverse complement strand
TCGTCAGATTGACGCATGAATCCATTGGCGCGTGCGATCAGTCCGCCAGCGTCTTTGTCCGCCGGATTTATCGCATAGCGGTCAAGCGCAAGCCGCGCACGAGCGATGTAGTTGTTTGATATGCCGAGGGCGTTGACCGCCGGTAGCGAATTGTCAGAGATGTCTTTGGCCGATGAATAGGTAGCACTGACGCCGTACAACCCAAAGCCGACTGACAGCGCCAGCAGAAAGCCGAGGAAAGCCATGGTGAGCGCGAGCCGCGCCCGAATCGTCAGGTTGTTCATTGTTCTTGCTTCTAGCGCTCAACAGTAAAGGCAGTGCGATCGCGCGGTCGCGGTGCCTTGCGCTTCTGGGATAAAAGCGATCAGTGTCTATCGGCACCAAACCCCACGCGCTCCAGTCAAATTTTCTACGGCGGCACTGACGGGGACGGACCGGCAACGATGACCGCACACGTGCCCTACGCATCTCGTATGGCTGACTTGACTTAAGGGCGTTATTGGTAAGCTCCTAGGAATCTAGTAGCCGCACAGCGACGCCACGAACCGATGCCCAAAAGAAACCCGACGAAGTCGCAGCGCGCAGTGATGGAGTTGCTCGATCAGGGCTTACCGGTTGAGCAGATCGCGAACAGTCTCGGCAAGAGCGCCTTGGCTGTGAAGAAACAGCTAAACCGGATCAAACGTCGGGTCCGTGAAGGAAGGATCGACCCATCTCCTTTGCCAATCGAACGCGCCGCGAGCGAGCCGCGCATCTACCTCGCAGGCTTCGATGTCTTCCGCCGCGACGCGAAGGAACACGGCGAGCGTCTCAAGCAGCTCTGCCGAGATCGCGGCTTCGTTGGTCTCTATCCACTCGACGGGCAAGTGCCCTCCTCGCTTCAACGGCAAGACGCTGCTCGATGGATATATGCCGCGAACATCGACTTGATCCGGTCGGCCGATATCGTGATGGCGAACCTCGATGACTTTCGCGGGGCCGGTGAACCAGACAGCGGGACGGCTTTTGAAGTTGGTTTCGCGGCCGCTCTCGGAAAGCCGGTATGGGCGTATCGATCCAACGAAGAGACGCTTGTTGAGCGCGTGAAGGCAGCGGCTATCGGGGCCGAGGGCGGTTTTTGTGGCGGCGGCTACCTCATCGAGGACTTTGGCCTGAGCGTAAACCTGATGCTGGCATGCTCCGCGCAGCTCGTCGTCGGCGGACCGGGTGCTTGCCTCGATGCAATTAGGAGCCTGGTCGACGAAGGCACCCCCGCGCTTGGTGGCTTGGGGTTGGCGAAGCGTTAGCTTCGCTGTAGGGTTTGGGTTGAGCGAACTTCAGTATATCGACTTCTATGCCTGACGATACTTGGCTTGTTGCACCCGAAGACGCCTATGCCCAATGGCAACGCGAAGAAGCAACAGGCGCGGATCGCCGCGCGTTCGCCGACCAGTCGATCGTCCAGCACCGTTCGATGTTCTCGCGATTCAACGACTATCTGATCGCGCACCGCGCGACGGCGGCGAGCTTCGGGGCGGACCACATCGATGGATTCTTCGCTGAACTCGCGCAGGACTGCGCCCCCGGCACGACTACTCGCCTGCGGTATCTCAAGCTTATCGACCGGTTCACGCGCCACCTCGTTAACATCGAAATGCGCGCTGACAATCCGGCGGCGCAGATATTGGTGAACGAGAACTGGCCACAAGACGAGCCATCACCGATCTATCTGTCATCGGAAGACGACGCGCGGCTACAAGCGGTGTGCGTTGCGACCGAGGCCGTGGCGTTCAAGGAACTTCGGAACACCGCGATCGTGGCACTGTTTCTCGCGTCAGGGGTCACGGCCGCCGAACTCAGGCAGCTACGCGTCGACGACCTCGATGTGCATGGCGAGCGCCCCACTGTCTTCGTAGACAAACATGGTCCTCGTATCGCACGGCGGGTGCCAATCGAATCTTTCGCGGTCGACGTACTGCGCGGATATCACAAGGCGCGCAGCCGCATTCAGGCCCCGACGCAATGGCTCTTCATCGCCACTGCGGGCGGCAAGCCGATGCTGCCGGATACGATGCTGAAATGTGTCCGCGTAGCGCTACGCCGCGCTGACCTGTCGGCGGCCGACGAGAGTCCACGCTTACTCAGAAACACGTTCGGTCGTCGGCTGATCATCGCCGGCAAGACCAATGAGCAAGTGAGCAATCTTATGGGCCTGTCGAGCCATCGCACGGCGACTCGCCTTCGCCAAACACTCATACTGAGCGAGGCGTCCGACGCACAAGCTTAGTGCCTTTACAGGCCGGCCTTGACCACAACCGGTTATCGGACGCCGGGACGCGCTTGCCCCCTGTCACCTGGTCCGAGCACGAATCAATACTTTGTTCGCGATACTTTCGTCGCCCGTCATCATCGCTTGCCAGATGCTTTGTCACGGTCTTCCGGCAAGCGCAAATGGCCGGAAGACTCCGCGCGTCGAACCGGCGCACGCGTCACGCTGGAACCACCCTTCAGCCATCTATCAACGGCTGTATAGCCGGCCGGTGAGAACTCGACCATTTTCTGGACCGCTTTCTCCGTCTGTATTTGTTGCGCGATTTCGGGAGGGATTTCACCACAGGCGATTAACACGCCCTTTCCGCTAATTGCCTGCTCTATCGTCTTCCCACCAAACGAAAGACGTACGCGAAACGACGGCCCCTCACCACCGAGGACAACGGTCGATGCGTCGCCGAGGATGTTGCCCTTGATGGGGCGTTCATCCGATATGGCGGACTCCACGCAGGGGTTCTCTGCGAGAAAGCTCCGGCATTGCTCGAAAACCTCAGAATCATGGTGACTTGCGCCGACAAACTTATGGGTGCGATCGCGGGTATTGACAGCCGGTCTGATGCTCTGGTCGAGCGACTTCGCGACGCCTCCAACACGGCCGAGGAAATCCTCGATTGCGTAGGCAGTCTGGACTAACCAGACAATAAGCGGCAATCCGCTTCGGTGGCTCTGGCCGCCAGATATTGCAATTTGGCGTCGCAGTCGGGACTTCTGCCGACTAATCTGTAGATGATCTGGAAGCAGCGAGGGCGCGCCCGTGAACAAGATAAGCCTTTGGTGGTTCAAGCCGGTCGTTATTGGCGTAGGAATAATTGCAATCCTGATCGCCATTATCAATGGCATATGGCATATCAAGGATATCCGCGATCAATACGCCTCGGATTATGCTTTGTCGCAGAAAGTTGACATTAATCTAAAGCCGGTCTTTGAGGGGGCCGTTCCAGACGGTGTAAGAGAACACATAAGGCCGGGGCGTCCGGGCCGGGGGTATCCGGGCGCGCCTGCTCCGCTTCCTTCCCCGCCATTAGTAGGCGGCGGTACGGCAGGGGGGGTGGGCGAAAGGCCGGGCACTCTTCACACGGATCAAAACCCCGCCCCGTTGACCATTGCAGACCAAATCAAACAGTCCTTGCCGGTAGCCGCAATGGCTTATAACGCTCCTCCGCCTTTGACAATAGCGGACACTGCAAAAATTGAATTGCGCATTGATCCCAAACAGACCGAGTCGGAAATTAAAAAGGCGATTACGCTACCGGGAGAACTGACCGTCGCCCTCATTCAGATTTCTAATAGAATGCAGGCCGATATTACGGGTGATAAAGAAGCTCTGACAATAAGCAATCTTGATCCGGAGATACAAGCTGTCAGCGGAAAAGAACCGACAATCTGGCGCTGGCTCGTCAAGCCTTTAAAAGAAGGTACCCATCTCGTTTTTGTGAAACTTTACGCTCAGGTCATGATCGATGGTTCGCAGACACCGATGCGCATCGGATCATATGAGGGAAGGATTGTCGTCAATGTTTCTCCGCGTCAACACGTTGAAAATTTTGTGCAGAAAAACTGGCAGTGGCTATGGACTGCGATCCTCGTCCCAGTCGGCGGATTCTGGTGGAAACGTCGCACTAAAAAGGATGTGTTTAACGATAGCTGATATTGGCCAAAAAAAGCCCACGGGTTATTGGCTTTTCGGCATTCCTTTGGACCGATATCCCCACATCGCAAGAGCTTCATCACGAGTTGCGCTCAGCCAGTCAATACGAGTGGCCGGTCTCCTTCGTGCAACAGTCGCCCGAGAGCGGATCGGTACCGTCGGCAAAGACCGATCCGCCCGCCTGGGAGAACTGGCGTGGATGACCGGAGCACTCGGTTAGCCGTCGCTGGGCTCTACACAGCACGACTGGCCGTTGAGGGTCGGCAACAGCCGGTGCCGACTCGACACATCTGCGACTGCGCGGCTACGCTGCTGAACGCAGAAAGGCGTCCAGCATCTCTAAATGCATTTCGCGGATTTTCTGCCGATCAGACCAGTGCGCATAATCACGACCAGTGAACGCGTTGATCGTGAAGCGGTTCGAAGTGATGTAGTAGCCCATCCCAACTAACGTGACGTAAAAATCGAGCGGATCGATGCCGCTGCGAAACTGTCCCGCCTCGGCTCCGCGTTCAAGAACCGACCTGACCACGTCAACCACTGGCGAGATTGTCTCGCTGAGTTTCTGTGAAGTCTTGAGGTACCGGCCCTGATGCAGGTTCTCGTTGTTGATCAAGCCAAGCCATTCAGAGTTGTCCCAGAAGTGCGCCCAGATGGACCTGGCGAGCGTTGCCATCGCCTCGCGAGGTTGCAGGCCGCTTAGATCGAGCTCGCTCTCTTTCTTCGCGTAGTCCGCGTACATGGACTCCAATACGGCGACATAGAGCAGCTCCTTACTGCCGAAGTAGTAGTAGAGCATCCGTTCATTGGAGCCCGCGACCTCGGCAATTGCGTCGGTCCTCGCACCGGCGAGTCCGAACTTAGCGAATTGACCCGTTGCCGCTTCGAGAATGCGGCGGCGGGTCCCCTCTGGATCACGCTTGGTTGGCTTGTGTGGTTTGCTGTCCATTTTTCGCAGTTCCCGTTCGCACAGGGATGGCGGTATCGACACCATTATGAACGCCACGTCGCACCCTCGATCGGTTTGCCGCCTTGCCTTGACTTCACTGCCCGTTCCGTAGGCTCGGTAGTGAGTCGTGACGATGGTGTCGCGGCAGCTAACGGAGAGAGCATGGCGTATCTAGGTCAATTCAGAGACATCGTCTACGCGAATGAGAAACGGGAGCCTCGCGTCGCGACTTACCGCTTGGTGCTACTTGAAGAAAAGCCCAATGCGGCTGTTGCGATCCACCTGCATCGTAAGCACCACGCAGGAGGCGTTCGCCTCGCTCGGGAGCAAGAACTCGACGTCGTCATCGGGCGCATTGTCGGCCATGAACTTCAGGGCATTCGCGTGGACCGCACGCGCGTCGTGGTGGAAACGGACGGGCGATTCACCGAATACTCGCTCGACTTCAACGCTGCTGACCTGCCGTCCAGTCGACCATCTGGCGAACCATGGAAACCGCCCGTCGTCGCCGTAGAGTCGCGTGACATCGTCGGCGGCAGCCTGCCCGTTTTCGTAGACCTAGCAAGTGCGCGCCCCGTCGACGCGTGGCTGTTGAAGGTGCTCAAACGCCGGTCCTGATGAAGGCTTTTTCGGCAAACCCTTAAGAATCTCGCCGGTTTGGCCGCTATGACGTCTTCTACCGCCGAGAACATTTTAGGAGAGAGGATCTGCTGTGCCGCCGAGATTTATAGAAGCAGGAAACGAGATAAGCCTCGCGCTTTTGGACATTGAATTTGACGTATTCGAGCAGTACAAGACGAAAGAAGACCGCATTCAGGCACGTCGCGACGTCCATGAGCGGGTGCGGCAGAAGTACGGGTTGGCGAGCGCTCGCGAAGCCGTTCGCTGTCGGGAGATTAGCGCGTTGGTCGCGAACCGACCTTTGATGGTGCATCTCTTCGACTATGACGAACTCAAAGCGATGTGCATGCTGAGGGTAAAGCCGGGACTCGTTGACCAGTTTATTGCGGCAAAACGAAGGACGTCGTCGTTTGGCTTGCCGGAAATTCTTGGGTTGGCAGTCCGTGCGAAAGAACGCCACGATTGGGGCTGGGACTAGGAGCGTAGATGCAACGCTATGCGGTCGGAGAATGGGATTCGCTGTGGGCCAGCGACCCGTACATGAAGCACCGCGTTGTGCTCGACCTTGAGTCGCGCACCGTGATCGCCGGCGAAGACCGCATTCGCGGCGCTTGGTGGTCGATGCGCCTTGAGCACGTCGCGTATATGGAGCAAATTCTCAACGAAACGTTTGACTCGATCTGGGACGAGCCGGAGGAGTTCAGCTTTGTTCGGCAATCCGAGATCCCAGCATGGGCGACAAAGGCTTGGCCTTGGCCACCGCTGCCCGAGGAGGTTGAGGACGTCGAGAATGCTGGACAATCCGGGTGTTCCCGTCGACCGCGACGAGCTCGGTCGGATCATCTTCCCGCCTTGCTTCACCGCCGACGGGCGGAAGTAGCAGCCGATATCGCGGCGACCGCAGCGGCGCCCGTCGGTCGAACTTGCGGCACACTACTTCTTTTCGTTGGAATAGCGATCGGTGGTCAAGGCATACAAACCCACGGCGGAACAAAAAGCCGTCATCGAGGCCGCGAAAGGCGGCGGCGACCTGAAAGTTAAAGCGTATGCCGGCGCAGGTAAAACTTCGACGCTTCGGCTCGTCGCTCAGCAGCTCACAGGCCAGCGCGGCAGCTATCTAGCGTTCAACAAGGAGATCGCGGACTCGGCGCGCCGGGGCTTTCCGGCCAACGTCTCAGCCCGCACGGTCCATTCGCTGGCCTACGCTAGCGCCCCCACGTGGCTAACCGCCCGCATTAATCTGCCGTCAGAGCCACCGCACGAACTAGCCGCTCGTTATGGGTTCGGTCCTATCGAAGTGCCGACGATCTCAGGAAAGAATGCGGAGGTCGCGCCGTTCGAGGTCGGCCGGATGATCGCAGACGGTCTCGGCCGCTTCTGCCGGTCGGCGGACGATACGCCGCAGCCCTTCCACATACCGGTCGACGAAAAGATCCGCGACGATGCGGCCGACTGGCTGCGTGAGCAGCTTGCGCCCAGCATTGGGCGGTTATGGGCGGAAAGCGTCAACCCTCGCGGCCTGAAGGCGATACAGCCAGACGTTTATCTGAAGGTGTGGGCGCAATCGAATCCGCGTATCAACGCCGACTTCATCTTGTTCGATGAGGCCTAGGACAGCGACGACATCATGTTGTCCGTCCTCTCCCGGCAACGACACGCGCAGAAGATCTACGTAGGCGACCCGTATCAGCAAATCTATGAATGGCGCGGTGCGGTCAACGCGATGGCGCAGATCAATGCGCCGGAGCGGCCGCTGACCGAATCTTTCCGTTTCGGGCCGACTTTCGCGGGACTCGCGAGCTGCGTGCTCGCGCTACTTGGAGAGACGACACCGATCCGAGGCCAGCCAAGCATCGGCTCGATCATGGTCGAAGATCCGGCAGTTCAGCCGCCCGTGGACGCGGTGCTTTGCCGAAAGAATGCAACGGCAATCTGGCAGTTCGCGGCGGGCATTGAGATGGGGCATCGACCGGCGCTTCGCATGAACCCGAGCGAGATCATCGCCTTTGCTGACGGGGCCGATCAGTTGCTCAACGGGAGACGAGCTTTCCGGCCAACCACTCTGTCGCTCTTCGAAAACTGGAGAGAGGCGCAGGCCTTCGTGCGTAGCGCGGTCGGACGCGACTTGCTGCCGGTCGTGGAGATCGTCGACGATCGCGGTACCGACTACTTGCGTGCGCTCGCTCGACGTCAGACACCCGAAGGCCAAGCTGACTATGTCATCTCGACCATCCATCGGGCGAAGGGATTGGAATGGAAGCGGGTGCGGATCGTCAACGACTTCCGCTTCAAGATGGTCGATGGGCGGCTGACGTTGGACGAGGACGAGATGCGGCTGCTGTATGTCGCGCTCACGCGCGCGCAGCACGTGCTCGACATCTCGGATGTTCGCGACGAACTGCTTCGGCTTTTCAACGTGCCGAAGGCCGCTCGCGGATAAACGCTCAGGCCGCCTTTGCCTGCAAGGCGGCGTCGCGCTCGAGCGCGGCTTTCGCGGCCGCCTTCGTCTTGCCTGCTCGCGACGGCGGCTGGCAAATGCCGCACACCATCGAATGCGACGGCTCATGGGCGTGCGCAACGAACTTGCCGCGGCAACGCGTGCAGCCGGCGAGACGCAGGATGCCGGCGTCCTTGAAACGGATGAAGGTCCAGGCGCGCGTCAGGTCCATTTGCAACGGCTCGCCGATCATGTCGAAGTGCTCGGCATAGAGCGAGTACGCGCGAGTCAGTAGATCCACGCGGTCCAAGCCCTTGCTGTTCGCTTCGAGAAAGGCGTAGACATTCGCGAACATCGACGTATGGATGTTCGGTGCCCACGTCAGATACCAGTCCTCCGAGAACGGCAGCATGCCCTTGGGCGGCGATGCGCCCTTCACTTCTCGATACAGGCGAATGAGCCGCTCACGCGAGATCGTCGGAATTTCCGACTCCAGCACTTGCATGCGAGCGCCGAGCTTGATCAGCGCGATCGCGCGCATGACCTGAGCAGCTTCGTCAGCCAGGCTCTTCGAAGGCGTGAGCGTGGTCATGATTAGGCCGCCAGAAGAGCGTCATTTGCAACGGCGGAAACCGCCGCTTCGCTGCTGCGACCGGCGAGGCCCGTGAGCATCGCATCGGCGCTCATGCGAAAGAAGCACAACACTTGCGACGACGACGCGAGTTTTTCAGTTTGCGCCGGGGAGAGCGTGAGCAGCGTATCCGCCATTTCCGTCGAGAGCCCCAGATGCGACTGTGCCGCCTCGCGATCCGATGCGAGGACGCGTTGCGCGAGCATCAAGTACGACAGGTTCAATTCGCGGATAGAACCAAGGTCAGAAGAAGCGTGGATCATGGCGGCGGACTGGATAGTGATTCGACTTGCTCATTGCGCCGTTCGTCAGGGCGTGAGCGAATTGTCTGACTAAATATGGCGATTTGCAACATTTAGTTACACGTCGAAATCGTTTGCTACACCGGAACTGACTCGCGCAATCGTTGGCGAAGAAAGGAATTTCTTCCGCTTTTCAAACCATTCGTAAAGCCGAACTCCTGATCCCGTCGCTCAAACCTTGGCTTTATTGCGCATAGGCATGCCACTTGCACA
>JFHF01000101.1 GCA_000648925.1 Caballeronia jiangsuensis | reverse complement strand
ACTGGCGCAGGTCGTCCCATGTGCCCTGAGTGATCGATGCGTTCTGGGGACGCGTCGGTGCGTTGGTCGCCAGCAGTTGGGCAGTCAGGAACGCGGCGTCGGCGTGCTCGGGATGGGCGAGCATCAGGTACGTCTTGAGCGTGTCGTAGGCGGCTTGCACTTGCGTGTTGCCGCCGCTGGCGATTTCGGCGTCGGAGAGCGAGGCGAGTTGTTGGAGACGCTCTTCCAGCTTGGCCCTGAGCGGTTCGATCAGGGCGCGCGAGGCAGCGTTCTGATAGGCCGGCCAGAGAGCATGGTAAAGCTCGGCATCGTGATTCAGACCGAAGCGTGTGTGTAGTGGCGCGCCTTCTTTGCGGTGCACTTCGAGTGTGTCGAGTTGCTTATTCAGGACATCAAGGGCAAACAGAGCTTGTGCGGGTTCGTTCGTGGACGAAGTCTTGCTCAGCGAGGACGCGGCGTCCAGCATGGCTGAGCGGTTCGCGGTGCCAGACATCATCGATCCGAGGAGCCATACCGCAATAGCGGCAGTCGTCGTCCATGCCGTAGCGGACGACCACGAAAAGCCAATGGGCCGCCCGTGCACCTTTCGGCTGTGCGCAGCGATGGATGTCCATACAGCACGACGCGACGTTTCGGGAACGCCCCGGCGATCGCGCGCGGCCTCACGTGGAAACCCCTCCACAGTTACCGCTTGAGGCAGCGGCAAAAAGAACAGTCCATGCACGGCGCTGCGCACAAAGTTCGACCTTCCCACGCCCGTCACAAGCTCGGCCAGCGCTCGTTGGACCATCGAGATGTGTTGAGAGAGCGCGGCCAATGACCGATCTCTCGGATTCCGTGATACCCGGGCCACGCCAACATCCGCCAGGCTGTAAGTGAGACGTTGCAATGAGGCGCGGACATCTTCGCCGCTCGGATTCGGACTCGGCCACGTAAAGCCGATAGCCTCGTTCAAATCGACAGCGTTCTTATCGACCTCCTCCGCATTCAGAACATATACGGGCGGGGCCCAGCGCAAGCCGCGAGCCAATCGCGCAAGCGTTTGGGACAGCGCCTGTGCATCGAACGGTTCGTGGCCGGAAGGATCGGCGCACGTGACAGCGACCACGGCGTCCACCGGACGGCGACGGCGCAGTCGGCGAATGCCCGAAAGACGCTGAAATTCGGACTCGACATTCGTTTCTCGCGCGTACAGGAGAATTGCCCCGCCAACGTTCGCATAGCCGGATTCAATCAGATCCGGCGCCAGACGCCCGATCAAAGCCTCATCCCCAATGAGCAAGATCCACGACTCACGATTGCGCCAACGCCATCCATGTCGCTCGACCAGCCATTGCTTCAGGCCCGGGATATCGCCCATGCCGGTCTTCGGCACGGCTCTCGATGCGTCCATCGGCACTACACCGCGCTTGAACATCCAGTCTTTGACCGCCCGATAGCCGGTCGCTGCACGCGACGCTTCGTGATAGTTGAGCACGAGCCACAACACGATGAACACACCGCACAGCGCAACGATGACCGGACCACGACTGTCTACCGAGATGCCAATCCACTGAGGCCGCAGCCAGACCAGGAGCCCCGGCAAGATAACGAGGAACAGCGTACTGACTAAATCAAGCTTGAATTTCCGAGTCATGCAAAGATATTTTGTTGTTCGATTCATTGTGGCTGGTCTGCGCCACGGCAACATAGGCGCATTCGCCCCATTTCTGGACGACGAGTTGCGGCACTCCCGACCGGTTCGCTCTATCCACGCTGCACGCTACGGCGAGCCACCCCGCCGATCGGCCTGCCCGTCCAATCACGCGATCCAAATCAAACTCCGCAAGCGGCTCCTGCTCCTCGGTTCGCACCCCAACGTGACTGAGAGACGCGTGCAGCGGTCCGACCGACTCTCCATCCAATCCAGTCATCCACACCGAATCCAGCGATGCGGGATTCGCATTCGCCCAACGCAATGCATAAGTCAAGGCGTGATCCAGATTCCTGCTTGCCGAGTGCAGGGGGCGATGCACTTTCGCGTCAGGTATCAGTCGATGCTGCTCGGCGAGCGCTTGCGAGCTCAGAAGAAGGCCTACGCCCGCTTCGGCGGCCCCATCTGCAGGAGGCTGGTCCAACATGCCCTGAAGCGAAACTGAAACAAGCAGAACCGCGTAGCGGTGTAACGGCCCCTCTGCATCGTCAAGCCATCGATCGATCGTCATCAAATCGATCGGCGCGCTTGCGATGGTCGCTTCGGCTCGACGCAATCCATGTTGCGCCCAACTGGCCGCCCAGACCCTCGTCACATCCGTTTCACCGAGAAAGCCTGATACGTCGAGCACGATGCGCAACGGAAAAACCTCCGGAAGCGAATTGAGTCGTTCCGTCAGCTCGCCGAGAAGGCTCTCGAAGACCCACGCCAGGAGCAGATCGTGGCGCTCCTCGTCATCGACCGCCAACAACGCCTGCACAGGTTGAAGCCAACGAGCCGTGATGGACGCATCCTGCGTGAAATCCGAAGCGCTCGCACCGAGTGACAACTTCTCGGTCTCGATATTCTCCAGGAGTTGGGGTGTCGCCTCGTCCGTCACGCGGATCGCCATGCCAAGCACGAACATCGGAATGCTCTCCCGGGCGAACGCTTCCTCACGGTGACGCTTGCATGCGGCATTCCACGCCTGAACATCCAGACGTCCCCCTTCGTACATGCTGAAGCGGCGCGACACGATGAACGCAGCGATACCCCCGGGGTAGAGTCCCACACATATCCAGAACCACGGTGTTTGCGCCGGTTCGTTACTGGGCCACACCGTCAGGACCGTGAAGATGCCTGCGATCGTCAAGACGAAGAAGACAATCGTCCAGACGAACTTCGAGGGAGGGTCATCTGGCTCGGGCTCTTCGGGCGGCAGGTTGCTCAGGTCGAGCGCCATCTCAGCACTTGCCGCTGTTGGGCAATGACGAAATCAGCCGACAGCCACACTCGCAGCTATCGTTGTGCTGTGCGATCTCAATGCCGTTGTCGAAAGCGCCTGACGTGGCCGTGGCGATGCGGTTGTCGCCGTGCTTCGCGCATGTGACGCGGTCGTGTAGACGGGCGACCGCGCGTCCCATAAAGACACAGGTCGATGAGCCTTGAGTGACGGCGCCGTCGCCCGTGTGACGGTCGCCGATTCGGATGATGCCTGACATGTTTGAATTCTTGGAAAATTGGCGCGCGGTCACTGCTCCGGGAGAGAGTCGAGCAGCGACCGTCCAAGTTAAATACGTGCAGAATTCATTTCACGACTGACCCGTGAAGCGCGGCTCGCGTTCTCCTCGGTGCGCTTCCGATCCTTTTCCTCGGCAACATAGTCGCTCGATCCGAACGTGTCTATTCCCCGGGTCCGAAAGTAGAGACTGGATGCGAGAATATGATCTTGCCAGCTCGTTAGCATGGTGTCGTGAACAAGCAGGTCAAAGAACGCCATTACCTTGGGAGGCAGCGGATTCTTTCCGCCGATGCCCATTTTCCAGGCCTGCAGCAGCGTGGCCTGCTCCGGCGTGAGAAGGGCGTCCATGCGGTCCTCCGCGATATTCCTGTTGTAGGCGTCCATTTGCCTGTCACCGGCCTCTGGACGGTTAGCCATGTCGATGTGCTTTCGCGACTCCGCCTGCTCTGATTCACGCTTGATCATGTCATCCGCCTCCTTTTGGATACGTTCCCAGACTCCCACCGATGGACGGTTCTTTTCGGTGATCGCACTCCGGAGGGTGTTCATCTCCGCCGAGCTAGCCTTGTCCAGGCGATCCTGCGCGGCCGCAAGCTCACGCAAATCCGCAGGTGGCGATTGATTTCTCAACGCGTCGTATGCGGCTTGCGCGTCATCCCGATCCTTCAGGATCGCGCGATGCTGTGTGTCCAACATGTCGAACTGATTCGTGACCGTCGCGCGAAACTCCGGTGACGTATAACGGACCGCCATCCAACGGAGAAAAATCTGCATGTGGTCCAGAAAGTTCAAACGGGCAACATAAGGGACCATTTCGCGGTACGCCCCGACAAGTTCCCAGATCTTGTAGGACGCTTGATCATCTACGATGGGATTGGCGAGGGTGAATTTTTCGAAAGTCTTGGGTTTTAAGGTGTTCAAGGCTTCCATGCTGTCCAACGCAACACCGTATGAAAGTGCCTCATTGAGCATATCGCGCAAGACCACCCGCTGCAACTCTGCCCGCGCGCCGAGTTCGCCGGGGGGCGAGCCCCCAGTGATGTCCTCGCTTGTACCCGGATAAAGATACTGAACGCAGCGCGTTTTTTCGAGGCTGTCGAGACGCTGATATGCCCGAAGCTCATGAGCGGCCGCAAAATGTACGCACCGTTGAACGGATTCCGGTATGGCCAAATTCTGGTCACTGTAGTTTTGCTTGATCAAGCCGACAAGAGGCAACATGCTAATAATCTTGTTCTCCTCTATCAGCGAAGACACGGCATCTAATAGCCCCACGAATACGATCTCAATCGGAACCGTTGCGTCATTAGGACCCTTGGGGATCTTGTATTCCAGAATTGCTTTGCTTGGATGCTTGTACTTTTCCGTCAAGTCATTCAAGAACGCGCGTGCGATCACGGCACCTCGATCGGCGCCAAACACGGAGACCTGAATTCGCTGCACCTTGGGCATCTTTGCTCTTACGTCATCGATCGCCTTTTCGAATTGCCTCTTCGCGGCCTCAAGGCGTGGCTCCACACCGGTGCCAAGGAGCCGAGCGACTACGGCGTTGTCTCTGAAAATCGGCACCGCATCGAAAGTGCACTTGAACAGTTCTCGAGCCGCGCTCCAACTAGCCTTCAGGGGGTTATTTCGCAAATCCTGAAACAAATTCGGACCTGCCTTCATCGCGTCCTTAGCGATAATGCGGACCGCCGTGCGACCCCGATCAATCACCGTTCCCGTTCGAAAGAAACGAAAAACCCGCCCAGCGTTCGTGGGAGCGGATTTGGCCTGTTTGAGAAGCCCCTTGAAAGCATCGACGACCGGTCGGTAAGAGTGCTCCTCCAGTCCCTTCTTGAACCCATCGGTCAAGCCGCTCTTGGGGTCGATCAAGAGACGATCGACTCCCGTTACTTTTTCGGCAACCTTTTCTGCTTTCGACGGTAGCCCTTTCGCCGCGCCCATCGCCTTTGAGGCAAGAGCAGACGTGACTTCACCGGCCTTTGCTTCTTTATTCAACTCGGTTCCAAGGCCCGAATAATAGAACGGATACCAAAACTGGTTAGGTAACTTTCCTCGGCGACGATCGTTGTTGTCACGATGCGCCTCCCAGAGACGACAGATATTCGAGTATCGCGACGTTTCCGGATCGTCATGGTCACGGCTTCTCGCGAAACCATCAAAGAAGAAACCGAGGTGAACAACGGCACCACATGGAATACACTGATCAGACCGGTACGCTTTGGCGTTTTCGCCGATCGCATTGATCACATCGCGCGGCGTCTGGTCCGCAGTATCTAGTTTTCTTTTTTCAGCCATTGCTTTCTTTACTCGGTGCGTGGTCAAACTTTTGCGCCTTGATTTGTTTGACCGTAGAGTCATCCAATCCTTGCATGGCAGCACCGAATGCGCCGGGTTTTCCCCTGGAATTCCTCAAAATCTGCTGTACTGCCGGGTGATCATCGAACTTAGAATTGATCAACAACGTGTAGTACACGTATTGTTCAAGATCGACCGGATCACTAAAATGATATTTCAACCAGCCTTGCGCGGCCACGCGCGCAGTCCGTCGATAGGCCGCAGCCCAATCTAGATCATCGGGGTTCGCCGCCTTTCCGTATTTATCCTGAAACCATTGATCCACTTCCGTATAGTCGATCCTCGTGCCGCTAAGATCATGGCGGAACTCCAGTTCGATGTGGTAATCGGGGTAAAAGTGCACCCCTAGCACATCGTCACCTGCCCGATCCGATCTCTTCACCGGTGACAGATGAACTAGAGTTGTTTTGTGGATCGTCTTGATTTTCTCGTGCGCGGCGAGTGATTCGATTGCCTCATCCGCATCGTAGACTTCCCACTCAACTGTGAAATCGGTTCCCTTGAGCTTATAGCAACAACTCAGGCGTCCCTCGCCCGCGCTGGGCGGCAGGTCTCCGCCGCCACTCGCGCGGTTGCCGTACTTGTCGCGGATAACAAATTCAGTCAGGTTGTACGGCGTATAGTTGAAACCTTCCACGCTTAACCCACCATAGGTCGGATCGGAAGAAAACGCGTCACACCCCGCGATGAACATTGAAGCCAAAACAGTGAGCGAAGCGCGCGTTAAAAATTTAGAGTTGGTCATTTTTGTTACATTAAATTCGTGAGACACGTTCGTCCCGCACTTGGCAATGCTTGAGACTCGCTCATCTGCTCAAGCTCTCGAATCACGTTGCGCTCCAGACCGGTCAAAGCCTCGCGATGAGTGATCTCGCCACTTAGCGCTCGTCCGAGTGGTTCTTGAATCACGGAGTGCTCATCGAATCGCGACGAGAACATGACGCCATTCGACATGCATTAAAAGAATCATCGTGCTTAACGCTTAGTCACAGGGCGTGCTGACTTTCCTCAGTGGGTTCATCCAGCATCTCCCCGTAACTCACGAAGCTTCATTCTTTAGCAGCTACGTGGATAAATTTTCCTGCCTTGATTTGCTTGACTATGGAGTCGCCCAAGGCTTGCATGGCCGCCCCAAATGCGCCGGGTTTTCCGCTGGAATTCTTCAAGATCTGCTGTACCGCCGGATGCTCATCGAACTTCGGATTGACCAACAACATGTAGTACACGTATTGCTCAAGATCGACCGGATCAGTAAAGCGGTACTTCATCCAGCCTTGGGCGGCCACGCGCGCAGTCCGTCGATAGGCCGCCGCCCAATCCAGATCATCCGGATTGGAAGCTTTTCCGTAGGTCGTCTTGAACCAATGATGCGCTTCCGTATAGTCGATCCTCGTACCACTGAGATCATTGCGGAACTCAAGTTCGATGTGGTCATCGGGGTAAAAGTGCAGCCCTAGCACATCGTCGCCCGCTCGATCCGATCTTTTCACCGGTGGCAGGTGAACCAGCGTTGTCTTGTGGATCTTCTTTATGGGCGCGTAGAGATCCTTGATTGCCTCATCCGCATCGTAGACTTCCCACTCAACTGTGAAATCGGTCCCCTTGAGCTTATAGCAGCAACTCAGGCTTCCTTCGCCTGCGCTCGGCGGCAGGTCTCCGCCGCCGCTCGCGCGGTTGCCGTGCTTGTCGCGGATAACAAATTCAGACAGGTTGTACGGCGTGTAGTTAAAGCCTTCCACGCTTAAGCCACCATAGGTCGGCTCGGAGAAGAATGCCTCATACCCCGCGATGAACATCAAAGCCAAAACAACGAGCGAAGCGCGCTTTAAGAACTTGGAGTTGGTCATTTTTGTTACCTTGGATTCACGAGACATGTTCGTCACGCACGCGAAAATGCTAGAGACTCGCTCATCCGCTCAAGCTCTCTAATCACGTTGCGGTCGAGCCCGGTCAAAGCCTCGCGATGAGTGATCTCCCCACTTAGCGCTCGTCCGAGTCGCTCCTGAATAACGGGGTGTTCATCGAATGTCGGTGAAAACATGATGCCCTTCACCGCGTAGTTCAAGAAATCATCATCGTCCTTAATACGGTAGCGCGTAGCTCGCTCGATCTGCTCAGTCACACGGAGATGCAGACTTTCCTCACTGGATTCATCGAGCATCTCCCCGTATAACTCACGCAACTTCATCATCAGCTTGTCCGCGTGGCCAAGCGCGTATAACTGCGCTTGCTGATCAGCCGACAATTGAAGCATCTCTTCTGCGTGAGCTTGCACTGCGATCTCATCATTGCGCCATACGATCTCGCTGAAGTCTCGGTTGCAATACGAGAGTTCGTGACACGGCGCGACAAACGACTTGGCCTGTGCATCGGTCCATACACTTCGAAGCCGCGCGAGAATCCGGTTGTCATAGAAATGCAGAAAGAACTCGCGCTTATCTGGCGTCGCGTATCGCGTGTAAAACTTCAAATGCCTGTCGAGCGCTACCAGCGAGAGAGGCGACCAAATCCATGTGAGCATGAAACGTGATTGCCCCTCCATCCAGAGGCGCCGAAAGAGGCGCCCCGTCAGCTCACGCGGCTCCTCAAGCGCCAGCGGATCTACCTGAATCAGATACGGTGCAATATCCGCATAGGTTTCGATGACGGAACCCTGCCAGAGCGAGGACCACTTCGCGTCCGGAACTTGCATCAAGAGCTTGTCCAGTCCGGGATTGCCCCGGGCATCGGCTAGCAAATAGAGGCTGGAGTCAGCTTCCTGTTCCGCGAACCGCTGCCACTGGGCGAGCAGGCGAGTACGCCATTGGTCCCACGCCGCGTTCGCGTCATGGAACTTCGGAGCCAGATCGCTATGGTTCATCACGCCACCTCCGTCATCGCTTCAACACCCCGATGCGCGTCCAGCAGGCATTCTTTGCATGGTCCGATCGGCATTGTCGGCATGGGCAGTGACACACCGGCCGGTCCGGTCCAGTTGAAGCTGCCGCACTTCAGCAAAATGCTGCCCGGCGCGCCCAACTCGATGTTGCCGCCTTCGATCTTGATGTAAGCGCCGCCACTCGTGAGCGTCAGCGCCCCCTTCGACTGCGCCACGATCGAGCCGTCGATGCTGTTGAAGTGCATATTCTTCGACGACGACAATTCCATGCCGCCGGTTCGCGCATGGACCACGATGTCCTGCTTTGCCGCCGTCAGCCGCATACCCTGAGCTTGCGCGAAAAGCGATACCTGGCGTCCTGCGGCGACGGTGAAGTTGCGCATCACACCGATGTCGGCATTACCGCCGGCTGTAGCGATCACGTTTTGGTCGGCATTCAGTTGCAAGTGCTCGCCAGAGGTAAGCCCGATGCCTGCGGGGCCGCTCATTAGAACGACGGAGCGCTTCAGGCCGTCAAGCGCATCGCTATACAACGACTTCTGCTTCTGCAAATCAGCCACGACCGCTTCCGCCGCCTGAACGGCCTGGTTCAGCGACTCGATGCGCTCGATTGCTCGTTGAAGCTGTTCCTGCGCGCTCTGCATATCCAATTGCGTGCCGGTCGCATTGGCCTTGGCTTCAGCACTAACCAGAACGCCCTTCCCGCCTCTCACGGCTATATGCTCATCGCTTCGAAGCTCCGCGCCTCGCCCGCGCTCCTTGCGATCACCATCGACCATATGCCCCAGATTCAACTCGCTGGTCTGATACGGCGTCGTCAGGTGAATATGCTCGATGCCCTCCTTATCCTCCATGCGCAGCTCGTTTTGCGCGGCGGTCCTGATGAGGTTTCGAGTGTTGTTGAGGTTATTGACAAGATCCGGGTTCAGGCTGTCATGCAATGCGCCGATAATCACCGGCCGATTCGGATCTTGCGCCGTGAAGATGAGCGCAACTTCCGTCCCGTCGATCAACGGAAAATGGTGCCCGTAGTTGGCGCCTGCATACGGCTTGGCCATACGAATCGCTCGGCTTCTTCCACCCGGACTCCACTCGTCCAGATCGAACGGCATCTTGACGACGTACAGCCCCTTTTCACTCAAATAGCTGTATTGGTATTTGCCGGGAGAATCGACCCTCGCCGGAAGAATGCCTTCGATCTTCGGTTGCTTGACCGAATCGATGCTCGTACGCCACCGGCGATCGGCCGGGATCGCGCGGAAAGCAGTCCAATACGCCGTACCGCGTCCGCCGCCACAGCGAATCGATGTGATGAAGAGTCCATGCGGCGCATCCTTGGGGTTCACGTCAAGCCCCATCACCTCGCCCACTTCGAGCGAAAACGGATTGCCCCGGCCCCGGTAGCTGATCTGGGTGGCCAGATGCTCCTCGTGACGCCGGCGCGCTATTTCACGCCCCTCTTCCAGCGTTTCGTAGTGCTCGCCCCAGTGGTTAGCGACGCCATCCGTGGTTTTGTCGCCCGGCGCGGCGTTCTGCTCGACCAACAA
>JFHF01000100.1 GCA_000648925.1 Caballeronia jiangsuensis | reverse complement strand
CGAAGGGCTGTCGAACTACGCGCAATGCTCTTAGCAACCCAGTTTCTTCAGTCTGAGGGCTTCGTTTGCGACGACAAATCGGCATTTGAGTCATTTGACATTCTCGCTCGACGAGACAGACAAGCACTGAAGATTGAAGTCAAGGGTACGACTAGCGAGCTATGCGACTCGATTCTTATGACCCGAAACGAAGTCGAACTTCATCGGCGCGAAAAAGGCACAACGGGACTTCTGATTGTCTCTCGAATCCAGCTCGACCGAAGCGGCGCCGCGCCGAGCGCATCGGGCGGAGTAGTTGAGGCCTTGATGGAATGGGACATTGACCAATGGACGCAAGAATCCATCGCCTTTCAGGTGCGCCGGCCTGTGTAACCAACTGACTGACCGCTCGTGGCCGCCAGAAGAAGGCGCGCCCGAGCCAGGGAGAATGTGGCGACAGGTCCGACGTGCACACGGTAGCGCTAGCCTTGCGGACTAACTCGGCTCGATCATTAGATGAGAGCCGCTCTTGGCAGCAATGGCATAAAACGCATGTATGCACCTTTATCGTCGATTGCCATTCTCCCATAGCCAAGCGAAATATCGGGCCCGTAGGCGTCGTTCGCTGAGCGCGTCTCCAAGTGTCGTAAGGATTTCCTCGCGTCAATGACGGGAGACGGCGTCAGTTGGGGAGACTGCCGAACCGCGCTCGCGAGCGGGTGATCAGTTTCTAGCCGGTTGCTTAACACTGCACTACTCGCGCCCCGCCGATGACATCACAATAGCTTCCGTCACCGTGCTGTGATGAGGCAACGAGGGCGCAACAGCTCGATGTTTGCTCCAAGTGCGCGTTGCCGCTGGTGCTTTATATCGCTGCCGACCGCCTACCGCAGGCCCAATTTTGAAGGCTCCCTCCACTGCGACATTTTGTACGGTTACGAAATGCCTTCGCGTTTCCATAATAGGTTTCGAAGAGAACGGAAAGGAATCGCCCGTGAATGAACCGCTTAGACGGTCAAGCGGCCTAGGCTAATTCCAAGATCCAGATTTGGCATTCGCATCTCACCCGAAATGATTAACTTCGTTCGGGCGGACGGCGCGGGATGGCAAACACGAGTCGATGACGTACAGCGCGCATACGTCAAGAAACGTTCAAAGCATGCGCGCACAAAAGGAAGTTGGAAATGAAAGCGGCATCTTTAGCGGCATCAATCTCAATTGTTTGGCTACTCGCTGGTTGTGCGACCGGGTATCAGCCGAACGGGCTGACGGGCGGTTTCAGTGAAACACAACTCGATACCAATGTGTTCAAGGTGTCCTTTAGAGGCAACGGCTACACATCGCACGACAGGGTTGAAGATTTTGTTCTCCTGCGTAGCGCAGAACTTACGCTTGCGCACGGCTTCACCCATTTTGCGATCGTCGATGGCAAGTCGTACGAGAATACGTCCTATATGACGATGCCGACTCAGACCTATTCAACTGGCAGTGCCACAGTCGCTGGGCATACCGCTTACGGCTCGGCCTACACAACGACGTATGGTGGACAAACCATAGCGGTCACCAAGCCAGGTACGACGGACACGATCGTCGCCTTCAACGGGAAGCCCAACATTCCCGCCATGGTATATGACGCCCGGTTCATCTGCGACTCTCTCGGGGTCAAGTATGACGTGACTTGCGGCAGCGGGAATAAGTAGTCTCACATCGTTGACTATAAGAGTGTCGAGTGCAGCGAGCGCGTAGACTTGGATACGCCCCCGCCTAGACTACTATCGCAGCTTCGGAAAGGCACAAGCATCAGGAATAGTCGATGAAACATTCAATGATTTTCGCGATCGCATTCATGCTTGCCAGTGGCGCTGCCGCCCGCGTGTCCGGCCACTGGGTAAGCAAGGTTGCTGGCGACGGCGAGAAGTCGACGCGGCAGTTCGCCGATCACATGAGAACGTTGCACCGGAGCTTCGCACGGCACTCATATCCATATACGACGAGATGATGTGGCTCGCCGGGCGAGCGAATGTCACACCCTGTCGCGCGCGCGCCTGGTACACGCATGTGATGACCGAGAGCGTCAAGCGTCGTCTGAATACAGTGGTAGTGCTCAAGAAGGAGGCCAGTGCCGTCGCCCGCAGCGGCTGTTCGGGACAGTAGACCGGTGAACTGACGCACGCGCAGCGTTGACAGACCAGGTCGCGCGCCACCTGCAAGAGGGGCCGACCCTGAGGAGTTCCTCCGCACACTTCTAGAATACGAGGCCATCCACATTGTGACGATAGAGGAGAACTACGCGGCGATGCGCGCAAAAGATGACTATGTGGGAGCGGGAATCGTTTCGGTGCCATGGCATAAGGTACCGGTTGATCGTCGCAGGGAACTCTGGAGCACAACGCTGAGGGGGAAAGTCGCGGACGCCGAACAATTTCGCGACTTCGCGATGTAACAACCAAGGCCGTTGTAGATGTTCTGTTGTAGTCCGTTCGCGACAAAATCCGTTCATGGCCGAGCCCCAAACGGCGGAGGAGCGCAAACTCTTCGGCCAAAGCCAACGTTCGCCAAGTCGCTCCTTTAAGTCAGCAGTATCGCGGATTGCAGACGCTGGCGGCATCGAGTCGTACGACCGTAAGCGGTCGACGAATCCGTCTTGACGAACTGAAAGCTACGCGTCACTTTGAGAGGCTGCCGAGGCATCAATGTCGCGATGTGACCTGCTTTGTGGGTCGGCGGGCTGTCAGCATATCATTTAGATGCGCGCGCGACCGTTGAGTTGCGCTGAGCGGAGGAGGCTTTAGACACCCAGCAATTTCTTCTCGTCTGTCGATAGTGTCGGAATCAAGCGGTGCCGTTCGATACGCGAAGATCCGCATTGGAAGCGCGTCCCCTCATCGCTTGCAATGTGCGCCGCTGACGCCACGCAGGCGCGGCGCAGTTGAAAAGCACGCTACGCGGATCGGCGAGGCGCAGCTGCATCGCCGCCGCCGCTCGTTGCCGCTGGGCGCCGTGCTGCAAAACGGAGAAACATTGTGCCTCCGAAAGCAAGCCGCCCACGAGATGACGCTCGTCGCAGGGCATGCGCGCCTTGTTCGCGTCCCACCATGCAGCGATTTTGTCGGGATCGGGCCACGGCGCACCGTCGTCTTCGTCGTCGGCCAGCTCGAGACTTTCGCCATCGTCGGTAGTCGTCGCCTTGGACGGTGGCCGCACGAGTTGAAGCGCGACGAGGTCCGCCCCCGTGATAAGGCTGAAGCTCTCGCCCGCGAGCCGGGCGAGGCGGTCGTCGCGCATATGGCCGATCAGCGATTGCACATAACGCGTATTCCCGGTGAATCCGATCGCGTGAATCAGTCTGCGTGCATCTACTTGTTTTGCGGCAAGCTGTTCCAGCCAACGATCTGAATCGGCAGCGGGAAGTACGTTCATTTCGAGCGCGAGCGCAGCATCGCTGAAGATCGATGACGTGGACGAGATCTCGCGAATGACATCGAGCGCCGCCTCTCGATCGCCCAGCAACAGCGCGGACCGCGCGGCATGGAATCGGCACGATGCATCCGTGTCGTTGAAACAGGACCGGCACGCGTCCAGCTGATCGATGCGGCCGATGTCGCCGGCGCAACGCAGCGCCAGGGCTCGCAAGACAGGCACTTCGGAGACGAACGCCGTGTCGAGGTGCCGCTTCGGATCCACGCGATGTTGCAAGCATCCTTCCAGTCCGGCGAATCGCGCGGCGGGGTCGTCGCACGCCAGCAGCGTCGAGACCACACCGGCGAGCCGGGCGGCGCTCACCCAACCGAACGCCGAATAAAGTCCCGGTAGCGCGCCGGGCACGGCCTGGCCGAGTGCGATCAGCCGCAGAAGCGCTGGGTTTGACTGCCACTCGATGCATGCGATAGCAGCGGTAAACAGCTCTCCCTTACCCATGCGTTCGAGTGCCTGAATGCCCATTCGTGCCCCTTCCCGGCCCGCTATGGCAATGCCATCGAGGTGCGCCGCGATTCGCTCGTCGAGCCGCGCCAGATCAGCAAGCCTTACGTGGGGAGCGCGGACGACGCGCGAGCGGATCCTGCGCAGCGCGGCAGCGTCTTCGACATGCTGCTCAAGCACGTGGGTCAAGACGCCACTCGCCCTGTCCGCGACCGGTTCGGCCGGTCGATGCGACGGTGGTCTGAGTATGCCAGCTTCCATCTTGGTTACATCCGTGCATCAGTTGATCTGAACGGACCCGCCGACGATGCGATTCGTGCCGGACGCGCTGCTGGAGACGCTGGTTCCGCGTATCCGCACGTGTCCGCTAGATGTGAGCGTGATGCTGGCCTTTCCGCATCGCAGCACCATTTCCTTTTTCGTCGTCAAGACGAGTCGCCTGCCGTCGGCGTCGACCTCGACCTGCGCTGGCGCATCGTCGAACGGCCAGGCTTCGCTTCCAAGCAGACAACCGATGATGATCGGGCGGCCCGGATCGCCTGCTTCGAATATCAGCGCCACGGTTCGACCGAGATGCATGCCGCGCAAGTCTACGAGCGTTCGCGCGACGACCGCCGTGCCAACAGGCTGACCGGGATAGAGGACGAGCGGCGAGGCATCGTCGCCACTGAATCCGATCAGTTCTCCAAGGCGTAACCCGTCGATGGCCGGAAGGGGTAGTTGCTCAAGAAAATCGCGTCCGCTCATTGCATTCTCCGCTCGATGTCCCTGAAAGACGAACGACGGGGCGCGGGTTGCAACGTCGCAGCGCGCTTGCGCGCAAACACCCGCCCTCTGCATTTTGCGTGCGATGACGTCGAAGTCGCGGCATCCTCGTCCCAATGATGAGCATTCGCGAGCCCCTCAAGATCGCAGCCTGGTCGACCACGCCGCCGCGCTCATGCGCGTCGGGTTTTCAAAATTCGGGGACCGTTCTTCGTCATAGGTACTGAGTCCGCGCAGCAGCAGGCGTGCGGGATATCACGCACCTTTGTGGAGAGTCCGGATGTGGGCGATCGAAAACCTGACGCGTTATCAGGCGGACAGCACCTGGGTGCGCGACAAGGACGGCGTCCATAGCTGGGTGGTCGCGGTAAAGGGCACGTTCGACATCGCCCAGGACGGCGTGCTCACGCTCGCGAAATCCCAGCTGGAGCCGCTGGTTTCGCCCGTGTACAACGGCGCACCGGGTTTGTCGAGCCTGCGCTACGACGCCGATCTCGACGCGCCCAAGCCCACTACCGACATTCTGCTCAACGGCACCGCGTACGCGCCGCTCGGCCAGCCGGCTAAAAGTTTCGACGTGTCGATGACCGTCGGCCCCGTGCACAAGGCGTTACGCGTCGTCGGCGACCGCTGGTGGCTGCCGGGCGGCGCGGCGGGCATGGCGTCGGGCGTCACGCCGGTCAAAAGCGTACCGCTGGTGTACGAGCGCGCATACGGCGGCTTCGATCGGACCGATCCCGACCCGCGCAACCAGCGCATGGATGCGCGCAATCCTTGTGGTTGCGGCGTGGTCGCTCGCATCGCCGGCCGCGTCGGCCAGCGTCTGCCGAATCTTCTTTATCCGAATGGCGCGATCGACAAGACGGGCCCGGCGGGGTTCGGCGCCATCGACCGTCACTGGTCGCCGCGCCGCGCCTACGCCGGCACGTACGACGAAGCGTGGCAGGAAAGCCGCATGCCGCTGCTGCCCGCGGACTGGGACCCGCGCTTTCTGCTCTGTGCGCCCGCCGATCAGCAGCCGCCCGACCGTCTGACCGGCGGCGAGACCGTGAAGCTGGTCAATCTTTCGCCGGGTGGCATGCTGTCGTTTCGTCTGCCGCGTGCGCATCTCGTGTTCAACACCCGGATCGGCACGCGCAGGATCGAGCACCGGAGCCACGTCGCGACGGTCATCATCGAACCGGATACGCCGCGCGTGATCATGGTCTGGGTGACGGCGCTGCCCTGCGGAAACGACGGCGACTACCTCGAAGAGACCGTCATCACCGAGAAGGAACGCATCCGATGAGACCGGCGTACGTGGTTGCGACGGGCGCGAGGACGGCGCTGGGCCTCGACGACACATCGAGCGCCGCGGCGGTGCGCGCGGGAATCAGCGCCGCGCGCGAACATCCGTTCATGATCAATCTCGCCGCCAGGCCGGTCATCGGCGCGCTCGACGCCCTGCTGAACCCGGCGCTGATGGGTCCGCCGCGACTCGTGCAACTCGCGCAGCGCGCATTCGAAGACGCCTGCGCGGCCCTGCATCACGCGCAGGAAGAGCGCATCCGTCTGCCGCTGTTTCTGGGTTTGCCGCCCGAGCGCCCCGGTTTCGCTGCGGATGACATCGCGTTCGTCCGGCAGGCGATGTCGCGCCCGGGCGCATCGCCGATCCTGGTATCGGAAGTGCATCTGTCCTGTCACGGGCACGCGTCGGGACTCGTCGCGCTGGCGCGTGCGGCGCGCGCGATCGCCACGGGTGCGTGCGAAGTATGCGTCGCGGGCGGGGTGGACAGCTATTTCGAGCCCGACACGCTCGACTGGCTCGACGCAAGTCTGCAACTTGCCGGAACGGCATCGCGCTCGCCCTTCGTGCCGGGAGAAGGGGCGGGCTTCTGTCTGCTTGCATCCGAAGCCGCCTGCGCACGCTGGCAGCTCGCACCAATGGCGCGCATGCGCGGCGCGGCGGTCGGCCGCGAAACGTGTCTCATCAAGACCGACGACACGTGTATCGGCCGCGGATTGACGGCGGCCGTGCGGGCGGCGGCCAACGCGACCGGCGAAGAGACGAAGATCAACGACGTGATCTGCGACATCAACGGCGAACGCTACCGCAGCGAGGAATGGGGCTTCGTCTGCCTTCGGCTCGGGCGATACTTCGACGACGCGATCGGCTACCGCGCACCCGCGGATTGCTGGGGCGACGTGGGCGCGGCGTCCGGTCCGCTGTTCGTCATGCTCGCGTGTCAGGCCGCCGCGCGGGGCTATTCGCCGGGACCGCGCACGATGGCGTGGGCAAGCTCGGAAGACGGGCTTCGCTGCGCGCTGGTGTTCGACACCGTCCAGCCCGCGGTCTTCGGCTGATGCGATGCCGACCGTCGGTATTCATCCGCCCAAAACGCCCGTCACGACGGGCAGCGGCGGCAGCGCGCGCGCGACGCTGCCCAACGTCTGCAAGATGCCGGGTCCGCCCGCGCCGTTCGTGCCTTCGCCGCAGCCGAATACCGCGACGTCGGACAACTCGCCGGAGAACTTCTCGACCACGGTGGTCATCGAGGGCGATCCCGTCGCCATTCGCGGAGCGATGTTCGCCAGCACGGGCGACATGGCGAGCAAGGGCACGGGTGGCGGCCTGATTTCGGCAAACGTGCACGGTCCGGCGCGGTTCATCTGCCCCGGTTCGATGACAGTGAAGATAGAAGGCAAGAACGTTCATCTGCTCACCGACCCGATGCTCAACAATTGCGCGGCCGGCGGCACGCCCCCGAACACAGGCGCGACGATGAATGGGCTCAAGCAAGGCGATCAGAAGCCCGCGGATTCACCGGAAGCGGAAGTGGCGTGCGCCATCCATTGTTGCGACAAGAAGGAGTATTCGCTGCGGTCGAGCGGCAAGAACAAGAAGACCTGCCAGCGGCTCGGCTGCAGGAAGCATTCCTGCGTGCTTCACCGCCTCCGCAAGAAGAAAAACGGCAAACTGCTACAGGAGAACAAGTTCATCGGAGTCGAAGCTTCTCCGCGTTTTCCCAAGGGCACGGTCAGGGGAGTTACAAGAACTCTGATACCCGATACCATCATCAATGGCGATACCATCATCGACTGCAAGTTTCCATGCGATCCGGCGAAGGTGAAGGCGCGGGGATTTACCAAAGGCAAGGGAACGAAGGCGTTTACAGGCAAGCAAATCGGCCCCTCGCCTCGTGGCTTGGGCGCGGGTGACAAGGAACTGATCGAGTACAGAAGGATAAGCGGCATTAAGTGTTCGAGGGCAATGACGCCCGAGCAGGCGGCCACAAAGCTAGGAAACAACTGCAGTTGTGCGGGCGTCTAGCGGCGACGCAGCCCGGATCTGACGGAGATGGCAGTGGACGACTTGTCGGACAAGTTCGATTGCGTGACGCCCGAAGCGCGAATCGCCACGCTTTGCTTTGGCATCACGCTATTTTCTGATGTCGCAATATCGACGTTCGGTGCAGGCCTCCTGCAGGCGCTTGCGGATTATCGGCTGCTCGTGGGACCCCATGCGCTAAAAGTGTATCTGACGGACACGATGCGCATGCACAAGCCCATTACCGCGCGGTCGGCCGAGCTGCTCGACGTCTGGCTTGCTCCCGGCGCACCGGCACGCGAGACGATCGGGCTCGAGTACACCGACGCCGATCCTTACGAAGACGCGCCTCGCCATCGCTTCTGGGTAGGCGGAGACGAAGTGCCTGAAGCGGCTGACACATGGCCCAGCATGATTCGCATGTCGTTCAATTCATCCTGGGGAACCCAACGCCCGATCGACGCGATCAAGTGGGTAGCGCGGCTGGCCGAACTGATCCCGATTCGTAGCGGATATGCGGGCTTCGCCTTCGAATACTCTCGCTATTTCCTCGAGGAAGGATGCGAGCACGCCTGGCGCCAGTCGATGCGGTATCCGGGCATCGAGATTCATACGCCGCCGGGTGTGGAGCGTTTTGGCGTCT
The DNA here is from genome assembly GCA_000648925.1 of Caballeronia jiangsuensis. Classification (GTDB taxonomy): domain Bacteria; phylum Pseudomonadota; class Gammaproteobacteria; order Burkholderiales; family Burkholderiaceae; genus Caballeronia; species Caballeronia jiangsuensis. The sequence continues at coordinate 1,420 of JFHF01000100.1, read as the reverse complement.
TGAAGGACTCGATCTATACCTCAAACTGGCTCACGATCATTGACCATGCATTCGTCAGACAACTGGGTGGCCTCGCATCGCTAAAGAAGCGCTTGCCCGCAAGCGTGCAGACGTACGACATACGCAATGCCGTTCTGTTGCGCATCGGAGAGAAGCCCGCGCTCGGGAACGTCAATCGGAACGACCGGCTTCCCGACTACCGGGAGGTGAATCGCGTGCTGGAGCCGCTCATGAAGGAAGTCCCTGACCGGCTGAACTGGCTGGACTTGCCTCAAGACGCCGAACAAGACACACTGAAGTGGTATCGCAGGTGGACCGATGCCTGACCTGCCCATACTCGAAGTCGCCGCATCCGACACGCTCGACGGCGCAATCCACGTACGCCTGACGGGCGAAACCGAACTCGACGCCAGCGCCGCGACGCAGATAAAACGATGCCTCGAAATCTTCGTCGAAGCGGGCAAGCTCGGAGGCTATTGCGTGGAGCACGGTCAGCCAGATCGTTCGAGCCTGACATTCAGGCGCGCGACGCGGCCGTCGCGCTATTCCGCGAGCGTGACGCTCGATGCGAAAGCCGTTACGAAGCGCTGCTTTCAGTTGCTGCGCCATATGCTTGCCAGGCCCGAGCAAGTGTCGTGGAACGTTCAGCGCATCGACGTGCAGGACGGTTCGGCCGCGACACCGGAACGCGTGCCCGAAATCGGCGACGACTCCGAGGAAGCGCTTTATCCGCCGATGATCGCGCATCCTTCGTTCGAACTCGCGAGCGGTATCGACGAGTTTTCGAAATGGCGCCGGCTCGAAGTGGAATTCGCGGACGCGATCGGCGCGGAGCAGGTGCTCGGCCTGAAGCCGTATCTCGAGCCGTGGAGCGCGCTGCTGAACAACGGCGCATTCTCGTTGCCCTATGCGCTTCCGTTCGAAGTCACCAGCGTAGCCGGCCAGATCACGCAATTCGATTCACATACCGCCGAGTTCGAAGTACCCGTCTATCTTGCTTCGGAGGAGGGCTGGAACGTTCTCGTCAATCTTCTGCAGCGCTTCTCGACGCGAGAATGGAACATTGTCCGTATCACACTCGATTAGGCGTCGCAATGGTGCGCCTGCTCATGCCCGCGCTTGTGGCACACGCGCCCAAAGAAGAAACAATGTGCAAGGCAACGCATCGACAACTCGTTCCCAGGAAACTGGATCGGATGACCGGACCGGGTCCATTACCAGCCTTTGTAGCGCTGGCGACGAGACTGTCGGCAGCGAGGGTTGTGTCGCGTTAAGGCCGGCGGGACGAGCAAGCGCATGAGTTAAATCGGAGTGCTTACATCGCGAGAGAATAGAATTGCTCGGCTGCGCTCGAAGCGACGCCAGTTTCACACATCTGCCCCTTGCGAATCATGTGCGCGATCTCTATGCCAGACAAGAC
>JFHF01000099.1 GCA_000648925.1 Caballeronia jiangsuensis | reverse complement strand
TAAGCGCGAGCATCACGACAAGAACACCCTTAAGAAGTGCATAAGCGACCGCGCCAAATGCGACCGCGCCCAAAAGAACAAAAGCGAAGCTTGCCAGATAGTCGCTAAACTTTGTTTTCATCTTTTCGCTTCTCCACTAGCAACTCAGGTATGTGTAAAGCAATCGCACGCTGGTAGCTTAGGCGGCATCATTGAGGGTCCAACTATTTGGCGCGGCTTCTTGTAGTTCACCGTCGTTCGTGCTGTATCTAGTAATCGTACGCGCTGGACCTTGACAACACACTGTGACATGACCGTGACGTAATCGCCTTGAGTCTCACAAAAGATTTTCAGATTGTCTCGCTGCGTCGAGATAGTAGGCTTGATTGACTCCGGCCGTTAAGGCCTTGCCCTGTTCTGTAGTCGTAGACAGGGCTTTTTTGTTTTCTTTCGAGCGCCAGTTATCAGATAGCAGCGCTGATGTCTGTTCAAAGGCACGAAAGCCTGATTGGTATCAGCAAACTAATCGCGGCTGTGTAACTCCCCACACGTTGGCGCTCCCCGCCTCAATACTTGTGAACTCAGGCTTGCGCGCCACCGTATGCTGATAGAGACGCGCTGGCGTCCATGTGTATTCTTTGAGAGGAGAGCCAGCGCGCTAGCTTGGGGTTTTAGCCGCATCCGCACGTCATACAGCCTCATTTTTCGATCAGTATTACGGAAGCGTACGACACAAATTTTCTGCGCTTTCCATTGCTAGACAATGCCATGTTCGTGACGCGCTACCTTGAGGTCCTGCCCAACATGGGAAAAATTGCAGTCACGTGCGAGAATCGTTGAACTTTCGTAATCGTCAGCATGACCGACCGTACGGGTCCGTAGGCACGGCGCTCACATCAATATCGACAATAGAATGACTATGAAGGTCGGATCGCTTCCGCAAAAAACACAGTATATGCAGTCGGACTATGGGGAGTGCGATGAGGGAGCGGGCGCTGAACTGGCTGCAACAGCAAACATCCCCACCCGATATGGAACGTTCCAATCCTACGTCTATCGGGTGAAACATACGGAAGTTGAGCATATCGCGTTTGTGAGGGGTGTAGTTGACAGCGGGCACTCCGTGCTGACGCGGCTGCACTCGGAGTGTGTAACTGGTGACGTATTCGGTTCGTATCGGTGTGACTGTGGGGAGCAGTTGGATCTGGCGTTGCGATATATTGCAGCCGAGAATTGTGGTGTCCTCCTTTACCTAAGAGGGCACGAGGGGCGGGGTATCGGATTAGCGAACAAGATTCGCGCGTATGCGCTCCAAGAACAAGGTCTCGATACGGTGGACGCAAATCTTCACCTGGGCTTGCCTGAAGACTCTCGTGAATACAGTTCCGCGGCGGCCATCCTGCGAGCCTTGAACGTAAGATCGGTGCGGTTGATGAGCAACAACCCCACAAAGTTCGAGAGCCTACGCAAGCATGGTATCCCCGTTTGTGAACGCGTCGCGCTTGCGATCCCGACGCGCGAAGAAAATGAGCGTTATGTCAAGACCAAGCAAGTGCGGTTCGGGCACTATTTCGACGAGAATGAATAGTCGCCAGTCATCGGCCTTGCACGGAGCTCACAGCGGCGACGCAGAGAATCGGTGGAGACTTAGATGATTTGGGCGACGTATCAGGGAGAGCACCCAGCTCTAGTTGCTTTTCGTGCAACGGAAAGTTGCACAAAATTCATGACGTCGGATTGGCATTGATGCGTGCAAGTAAGATGTGCCTCGACGGCTTTTGCGTTCTAAGCGGTTCCCGCCGAAGGCGCAAACGTTGTGACCGATTAGTCACGGATGCGTTGGCAGGCGCCTTTGACAGGCATTCTAGGAGGGTCTTTTTTGTTGTTTGGCCGGAAATCGTGACGCGCGCGGCCTATGTGCGAACCACGACTTAGTAGTAGCTTGAGGATGCTCGCGATTGGACACATGGATCCTGTAGGTCAGACGATGCGATTGCACTGGAGTGTCGTCAGCACACAGGCGTTTGCTTCTGTATCAACTGATAGATGAGGGTCGACATGAGAATTAAATCAACGATTATCAGTCTTTCGCTGTCCATCGCGGTGCTAGGCACATTTGCCGGGCCCCTGACGTATGCACAGGATACAGGCTCGACTGCGACGAACCCTGAGCAGTCTGCGCCGATGACGAAGGAGCAGAAAAAAGCTGCGCGAAAACAGGCGCGGGCCAAGAAAAACGCAGAGCTCAAGAAGCTGGAGGACGCTGGCTACAATCCTGCCTCGCGAGACAATGCTACTTATCCGCAAAATCTTCAGAACGCGCAGAAGAAAATCGACGCCAACGCTGCCAAGGGTCAGTGAGGCCGGTAGGAGCCTTTCCTTTGTTAGAGAAAGGCTCCCATAGGACGCGCAGCGGTGTAAGCGGTACCTCATCGTCGGACAACGTACTGGAGAAACTTTTATCCCTCGGCAGACAACAGTCCTTTGTCCATTTGCTGGTTAACCCTGAAGACAGTTTTGCTTACACTGGGCTCACTCGAACGCAAACAGAGGTGTTTGCGGAAAACAATGCCCGGAGGTAGGTCATGAAACTCGCAACCATTCTCGTCGCCGCTGCACTCGCAATTCCCGCTGTTTCTTTCGCAGAAACCAGCCAACCGCTGACCCGAGCAGAAGTGAAGGCGCAACTGATTCAAGCTGAAAAAGCTGGCTACAAACCCGCCGCTGACCATGCACTTTATCCCGCTGACATCCAAGCCGCCAATGCAAAGGTAGCAGCGCAGAACGACCAGGGCTATGGCGGAGTCGCTAACTAAGCTCCCACCTGTGTCGATGTGTTTCATTGAGATAGCGTCACACGGGTCCGCGTAGCTCTGTCGACTGACGAGAGGCTCGGACCTCAAACGCGATGTCTGGCCGCTGTCGAAATCGATAGGCGGCCAGTTTGCTTTTCGGCTCCTCCGCCACCGGCTAGGCCGATGGTTTGCCCAGTGCAGCAGCGCTGGGTTTTTTTCTTTGTCAGCGACGAGCGAAAAAGTACGTCCTGAACTGAACCAAGTAAAGGGAAGCGAGGAAGACGCTAATTGACAACTCAGTCTCTTACTCGAAGACAGTCTTCGGATTGATGTCATAAAAACCTGCGACCGCTAGACAACTGCATCAATGTCAAACCGGTCGCGCTGAAATAGGTAGCATGGCTATGACAAGATGCACGGCTCCGGTACGTGGACACAACTCGGCAGCGGCTGCAGCGGCATGTCCTGCATGCAGCAGCCGTAGCTACCGCTACGGCGGTGGTTATAGTTCGCCTTATTCCGCATCAAGCAGCAGCGGAAGCGGCTACAGCGGGGGCAGCAGTCGGTCCAGTGGCGGAGCAAGGCCACGCTGGTCGCGACCAAGTTCTTCCGTGTCGTACACTCCATCTCAAGTGCAGTCGCTCACGCCGATTCGCGAATCCGTCGAGAGATCGGCGGCGGCGCAGCCTGATCTTCGCGATTGCTTTTTGTGTCACGCGTGGGACGACCGTCAGGGGGCAGCTAAAGAACTATACGAATCTCTTGTAGCTGCTGGTGTGAAGGTCTGGTTCAGCGAGAGGGATCTTGGACTGGGCGTGCCGATGATGCGTGCGATTGACAAGGGGTTGGCAAATTCGCGGATTGGGCTCGTTCTCGTTACTCCGAACCTGTTGCGCCGCCTCCCCCAAGAGGGTGTTGCCGACAAGGAGCTTTCCGCGCTGCTGGCGGGCAACCGGCTCGTGCCTATCGTCCATCAGACAACGTATTCGGATCTCCGCAATGTTAGCCCGATGCTTGCTTCCAGAACTGGTCTAGACACCACTGAAGATTCGATGGCGATGGTTGCCACGAAGATTGCCGAACTGGTCGAAATCTGGGGCTAGCGGACGGTCTTTCGGGACGTACGAGTCGGAAGACTGTTTGACTTCAACGCTTGTGCGCTTTTGGACTCCGGCTCGAGGCATTGCCAGTTTGGGCTTACAACAAGAGCGATCAAGTTGGTGATTGCTACGTCACAGCGACGAAGAAAGAATGCTGGAGTTCCTGAGGACAATGAACCAACAATCCTAGTCAAGAACCCCGCCAAGTAGTGCTCTTGCGACCAAGCGTCCTCGCGTCATAGGTTGTACGCAACGATCTGCGAGCACTACTAGGCGTGCCATGCGGACATCCGCCCTCAAACGTAGATGCAACCACCCAGATACAGGCTACCGACGCGGAGCATGAAGTACCGCTTGGTCTGTGCGGTTGACTTAGCCGGTCGCGATAGCTGCTTCCTGCTTTCTTCAGGTTTGGCTCCAGTGGCCGGCGTTCCCTAATGCAGCGATTTCGTCACGTAGACACCGAGGCGTACGGGATTTTGATCTCAACTATGAGAGTCCGAGACCCCGTACGGGATGAAACCTATTAGACGTCGGGCCACACCGGCGCTTTATCACTGAACGTTCGGATCTCCGCTTTGAGCAATTCTTTGCATCACACCTTCTTGATAGCTAAACCACTCTTGTAGGCACGCCTTATCGCGACAATGTCGTTCGCGGTAGTTCCACTGTTTCTTGATTCGCGCCACAAACAGCGCTTTATCAGTTGCGGCATCCCTTGCCTGCTGAACCGATGTCGCCAGTTGTCGGTCGGAACTTGCCAAGTCCGCATCGTGACAGATTAGATACTCTGGGATGGATTTTGCAGCATTGCAGTCGAAACTGGTTTCAAAGGTGTTGGCGTTCACATTTACTTGTGAATCGGGCGCAGGCGACGCCTGAGAATTCGTTGTTTCGTCACTGGCGGCTATGGTTGTCGATGAATCGGTCGTTGTAGACTGACTTTCGGCCGACGGTTCACGCACGATGGAGGCCCGGTCTACCTCGAGATACTGCCCGTTTTGCAAATCGACAGACTTGCTCCCGTTGAAGTTATCGTTCCAGACAATGTCAGCTTTCCCAAGAGGACCGGTATTCACAGACACATAAGCGCTACCTGCGCTTTGAAGGACGTAGCGGCCGGCAGGAAGGTCAATACCACCTTTATAAACACCGGAAAAGTTGTACTGACTCTGCTGCGTCATTGCACGATAAAGATCTAAAGCGCTCGTTACACCTAGTTCTTTGACTGCACTTGTTGCGATGAGATACCCGTCCGTTTTGATATCTCCGAGTCCATGAACATAGACGTAGCCGAACGATGCAAAATTTTGATTGTCAAGAATTTGACCATTAAGCTCTTCAGAAAAGTAGCCGCCGTTTTTGCTCACGAAGACGTAATCGCCCGAACGTATTTGTCCTTTTGCATAGGAGCCTGGCTCGTAGGCCAAGCCGCTTCTTACCAAAGACCGAAGACCTGTGACGTAGCGCGGCTCTTGCACTGCAGTTGTTGGCTGTGGCACTGGCTGAGCCTGTTGTGCTGATTGTTCGCTGCTAGCTGTGTCCGTGTTTGCCGCGTCGCTCGAGCTATCATGGCAGGCGTAGCAAACGAAAGTAAGCATACTGCAAATTGAAACGCTGAAAACCTGCTTTTTCCACGATTCGATGACCCGCATAGACGCCCCGACGTTGTTGTATTTTCTGATCGTAAACATCACGCAGCGACGCTTTCTATGTTTGGCCAGTACGCGCCTCCGCAAACATGAAGTTTATCTGAGCGGTCGAAGCTAGCACAGATCGAATAGTGGTTTTCCCCACAATTCGTTGAAGCGTCAATCCTCTCAGCTCTATTTCTTTCGCCGTTCAAGTGTGAGGGCTGCGAGCAGGGTCTATCTCACGCGAATTTGGTAGGCAAAACCGGCCTCGCTCGTGCTTGCATGCTCGGGCGTACCGAAGGACGGTCACCGGAGCATGCATTCTTTAATGCGCAATTCCCGTTGAATAGCTCGCACACCACATGTTTTTCGTCATCCTGACAGTGACGGGCTTTCGTCGACCAACAAACATCGAATCCCGCGAGTGAGGGGCTCATCGGGCGGACTGATGGGCTTTCATCACAACCCACGCGCAGCGTAAAAATGAGCACGATCGTTCTCGGCCCTCTCTCCGCTCGGGAATGCCGAAAAAACCATGTTGCCAGTCTGGTTTGGCAAACGGTTTCGTGGTCTGCCGCACATTCAGGTTTTGCGGAACATCGTCTGATTTGTGTTCATTACACGCTGTCTCTTCTCGGGGAAACGATGAATTGGAGATCAACATGAGGCGTGGTCTCGGTTATGGTACTTGCGCACTTGCGGCACTTCTTGCAACAGTACCTACACTTTCATTTGGCTGCCCCGAAGGCTATTACAACACATCACTCGGCGTGTGCTTTCCGAATAGCGGCACGGTTGCGAAGGCACCAGTTCAAATACCCGCGACAGTTGCAGGCACCGTAATAAATGGAGTGCAAAATGATCCGGTTAGGCTTCTCGTAAATCCCGCAAGCTACATCAATCGAACAGGTATCCCAACACCCGGCGACTTTGTTGAGTTCGCACTTAAAAATCCTGATAAGGTCATTCAGTTGATTTCTAATCCGGGACAGTGGCCATACGTGCCGGTAGCCCAGGCAATCATTGCGGGACATAACGCTGCTCTAAACAGCGGCGCCCACCCGATTCCACCAAATATTCGTGTCTTTTTACGGCACTGGTATGCAGACGATTTACTTGCCGGCGTTAGATGGACGACGAGTTGGAACTCGGTGCAGAATTCATTACAGGCGGCACAGATGAATATGAACGGAGACACGCGCGCGATCACGCTGATCAATGCGATCGTGTTCAGGACGCCGGCCGATGCTCAAGACTATGCGCTTTGGGCCCACGAAGTCTTTCATGTGACGCAATACCAGAGCTGGGGGGTGTTCCGATTTGCGCAGCAGTGGGTCGACAATTCATCAGAGGGCGGCCCAGTCGAAGCTCCCGCATACGCGAGACAAGCGGAAGCCGAACAATTGTGGGCGGCCGTCAACCAGCCTATGCCCGTCCCAGGCGTTGGTCCACAACCAATTCCAAATCTCAGTCCGAATCAGCAAGTCGGAACTCAGCTTGCCGGACTACCGTCGAATGCACAGCTTGCCGAATGCACCTGCGCACCTGTCGCAATTGGAGCATTTTGGCCAGCCGCCCAATGTATATCTCAGCGCGCTACCCCGCATCCGTGCGCAGGGATGTGCCAAGGGGGTGGAACACCGTGGGCGCCCGGCTGCCAGTAGAGGCCGAACACCGTCTGCTAATCAACCGCTGCAAATACGACATCGAAGATATAGACTTCAGTGTCCACGCCCGTGCTATCGGCCCGGTCGACGCGGAGAAACTCTGTACCTCGGGAGCATGTCCAGCGGCACCGTTCATCTTTTGCGAATCGGTTCTGCTGGACCGCGTGTCTCCTAGCCTCGCTCGTAGACTGCTGGCGGCAAGGACAGCCTGAGAGCAATACGCCGCACAGGTGATTTTTTGAACCATGGGGCGTTGCCATATGCGGCGATGACAAATTAAGCCGGCCTATGTGCGGAGCACTAGAGCGACAGCATAAGCGGGGTAGGGCCTTACATCTCAGAACGTCAGGTTTGCATAGCATCGTGGTTCCGATGTCGCATGCGTGGCTTACGCGGAAGCAGCAATGCGTTCAAATTCCTCCACTGGCCGCAAACCTTGCAAAAGCCGTCCTTCGACCAGCCAAGCGGGTGTACCGCGTACGCCATGATACTGAGCGTCGGCCTCAGCTCGAGATACGGCATCAAGCGGCGTCTGCGTCTCCATCGCGAGCTTAAGAGCAGCGTCGTCAATGTGGCAGGCGCGCGCGTGGCTAAGGAGAACTGCGTCATCGCCAAGATTCTCATGACGTGCAAAATGCGCAGCAAACAACGCTTTTTGATATTCAACAAAGCGTTCCTTGTGATTGGTGCGCACCCATTCAGCTGCAGCCAAGGCTCGCCGCGAGTTCGGCAGCCGATCGGGCCAACTGAGCGGCAATTGTGCTTGCTCGGCCTCAGCTGCCAGCATGTCGTACATTGCACCGGAGCGCGCGCCTACAAACATGCCCTCGACAGGAATCTCGGGATGCGCCTGAAATGGAAGTTCGTCAAGCGATACGCCGCGAGCTAGTAGGACGGCATTGCGCGACTGAGCGATGTAACAGAACGGACAAGTCAGGTCGTACCAGTGTGTGATCGTAGCCATGGCGTGACTGTGGACCAAATTAAAAAGGAAATCACAGTGTAGCCGCAGTGACTGGCACCCGCATTTTAACGATCCTGCCGCAGTCTGTTGGCGTGCAATGTCCGAGGGCTATTTCAAAAGTGTTTCGACGAAATCTGCCGCCACTCCAATGTCTGAGAATACGCGGCAGCCGTTGATACTCTCTAGATTCGTGTGGGGTTGCCTAACCAGCGTGTGCAAGGGACCCTCGGTCAGGAAGGCATCGCAGTAACTTAGTGCGGCGACTGCATGCTGAAAATCGTAGTAGTCGTTTGGTTTGAACTTCCGGCTCTTGTCCCAGCGTATCGCTGCGTGGAGGGACGCACCGATATGGATAGACCGAAGGATACGCCTGGTCTCGGGTTTTTCAAACGCGAGGTACAAAGCGTTACGGCACACATTGACCGATGTCGCACGCTCTTCTGGTGTGCGCGACAGCGAACGGGCGGCCTGCTTCTCAGCAAGCTCATGCATGATGTCGGCGGTCACCTCTCCCGCGAGCTCGATGCTCCCCCTAAGTTCAATATCGTACGTTTGAGCGAAGGATCCAAGCTCGCCTTTATGCAGTGCGTTCATATCGTTGGTCTGAGCCGCCAACTCCACGAAATCGTTCGGTCCGAAAGGTTTATCGCCAAAAATTTCGACCATCTCGTTGAGAGAGAGATTCCACAGGTAGTCGTGAAACGCTTTTTGGATAGCAAGTTCCTCGTCAAGTGGACGTCCCGCTAGTGTCGGGATGGATGGGCCGAGGATGTTTGCGACTTTCGTCCACATCAGCTCTTCGATTGGGAAAAGCTCAATGCCTCCCTTGCCTTTGAGCAAGAACGTGTAGATTTCCGTCCCCAAGACCGTATGTGGCTCAATCAAGCCGATACCCATACTGAGTTCATCGATAACGCGCGCAGTGCCAACCCGACGTCCAGGGCTGTAAGGTTGCTTCATTAGCTCCAGGAACATGGCGGAACTGATTGGACACAGGAGGCTTCCCTCGGTGACGCCGCGGCGGAGATGGGCAAGCAAAGCCTGTGATGCCGTGTCGCATCGAACGCCGAGCGCGGCGTCACGCATGAAGATCCAGAAGCGGGCATCCAGATATATCTTCCTGCGAGGGCAGATCTTTCGACCGAGTTCGATTTGGCGGGAGCGGATGTGCTGTTCGATGCTCATGCTTAAAGGGAAATAAAGACTCAGAGGATGTCTCCGATGGACGCGAGCTAAAAAGTCTCAGCGACTGTTCGTAGATTCCTTCAATCAACGAACAGCCGCTCTAGCTTCGCTCAGTCTTGTTTTAAGTTGCGGGACGATACAACACAAATCGAACAGGAAACCCTCCGTAACGCGTGTTCGATCGGAGCTGCCAATCGGGAGTTGTTGCTCCGACTCTTTGATGTCAGGCTAGAACGTCAAGGCAGCATGAATGCTATCTACTGCCGCTTGATTGAACAGGATGCGGTAATTTTGCGAGTAATTAAGCACATATCCACTCGTTGCGGTAGACGACGCCACCGGATAGGAGTTGCCACCGACATCCGTATTTGCTTTGATCAACGAGCCATCGTAAACATTGCCATTCAGCTCGAAATAGATCCGATACTCAGTGGTCGTCAAGTTCGGACGGGCTGCGCTAGCAACAAACATGTTGACTCCATTCACAACTCCAACCACGCCGTCGGTGGACTTGTAGGTTTTGGCGTCAGCGCTAGAATAAATGCCGCCTTTCAGCATGAGTACCGCGATCGTTGTGTTTGACGCAACAGGGGTGGGGAGGCTTCCGGTCGTGGCTGCGGCATAGTCGATGACCGTATAGCAGTCTCCCATCTCTAGCTGCTGATAACGAAGGTAGGCCGCGCCACTCTTCCAAGTTGCGGTTGCACTCAAGAGCGCAGGATTGAAATACAAGGAGTTCAGATTTTGCGCTAGTTCAGTCGGAGCAGAAGCGACCGCGCCGGAAAGTGGGACCTTTACGATGCCGTGACGCATGCGCTTCTCAACGGTCGTGTTTCCGTCTTCTGAAAGCGTGTCCACTTCAATCGCGTCACCAAGATAGCCTACGCGCTTCAGGCTGTTCGATCCAACGACAATTTTCCCGTTTATTAAGAATCGGGTAACAGACGCAACCGCTGGTGCGGGCAGCGTAGCAGCAATGGAGCTAGGAGCACTGGCGTTCATTGACTGACTACTTCCATTTGAGGGCGAGACTGCGAGAGAAGCGTGCGTTTCCGTCAGATAGTGCGTGCCCGGTTGCGGCACACCAGTGTAT
>JFHF01000098.1 GCA_000648925.1 Caballeronia jiangsuensis | reverse complement strand
AACTCTTCCATACTCGACGCAGTCTCTTCGAGCGAGGCTGCCTGCTCTTCGGTCCGCTGCGACAAATCTGTATTCCCTTGCGCCAGTTGACCTGCTGCGACCGAGATGGATTCACTGGACGTCTGAATACCGCGAACAATTATCGTCAGTTGCTCTTTCATAGCGCTGAGGGAATACATCAGACTGCTCTGATCCCCACCTTTAAGGCTTACCGCGGTACCCAGCTCACCAATCGCTATAGCATGCGCAATCCTCGCAGCATCGGTGGGTTCACCTCCAAGCTGCGCTCCCAGCCCGCGTGCGATGACTGAGGCTACAATCATTGCGACCACGGTTGCCGCCAAAATCAACAAAATGGACATGACAATGGATCTAGAGTAGGACGCCTCCGCCGCGATCCCAACTGCCGTCGCTCCCGAGGTGTTAAGAGCGACGATAGATGCAATGTTTTTATCTAATTCATCGCGAAGCGTCACTTGACTCCGTACCAAGGTCATCGCTTCAGCGGACTTACCGCCTCTGGCCATCGCGCGCACGTCTCGGTCGGTCGCCAAATATTTCGACATGAGCGCCTGCAAGTCGGCGTACTGGGCCTTCTCGTCAACAGTCGACATCAACTTCTCATATTCGACGCGTGCCTTGTCATAGTTTGCAATACCGATGTCAATCCGTCGGTCGCCCTCTGCGACCTCATCTGGTGTTTGAGCCGTGACAATCCGAAACTCACCAAGACGGATGTCGCGCATTCCGGCTTGAATCTGCAGAGTACTGCGCACTGCAGGCAGCCATCTATCCCGCATCTGAGCAACGTGATCATTCTCAGCATGGACCTCTATGAGACTAAAGACCCCAAGACTGACGAGCATGGCGATAACTATTGAGAACCCAAACATCAGTTGGGTCCAAACTCTCATCTTTTGCAGAAATTTCATGGTCAACACTCTTATTGTTTTCTTGATGCCTTGGCTTAGAACATCACGCGCAACGCTTCGAGTCGATCCGCTCGGTGCGTCGAGAAGCATGACTGTTTGCACAAGGGCTAAGCCTCACGCGGCTAATACTTCTTAACGGCTTAGCACGGCGCTACTGTACTCTTAATGCGACAACGCACTGTTGCGAGGTGGACAATAACTCTTGCGCGACGATTTCTGATTTGACAAGTCGCCGTCACATTAATGTGAGTTAAAGATAGAGATTATTGAAAAGCAGTAATGTCGTATTAGACCGTACTATCGCTGAACGCCTTTATGGGCATCGCGCGATGCGATAGCAGCGCAGAAAACGCTGTAAGAAATAAAGGGCGGCTCGAACGATCACCAGAGATTTGCTGGGCTCTAATCGACGTTTTTTGGATGCAATCAAGCAAGTCGCTCGAGTGATAACGTCCAGTACTATGCATCACCTTGGATTTGATTATGCACGAACTGCTGCAGGACTTCGAACACTCCTTGGAATCCATCCAGTGAAGGCGACTGAAATGGAGCTACTGCCTGTTCAACGTAGTCCGCGAACTGCTTTTTACTCAAGACGACGGGTTTCCCGCGCAATGAGCCGATTCCTGACACGTTCGAGTCGACTATGAGCGTCGCTTTCGAGTATCGACAGAAAACGTCTTCATGGCGCACATGATTTCCGTCCTGTTCAAACTCTTCTCGCGCAAACAACCTTCTTCCTTGAGTGTCTTTCTGAAAAAGGAAATCATCGTGGTACAGATGTTCGATGCATATCTGTGTCCGATCAACCCTGTGCGCCGGCACAGGCAGACAGAAAGAATAAACGTTGTTCCCATGATGCTTCAGCTTTCCTGGCTTACTTTCCGCCTTCTTCGCGAAGTCGCTGTCGCGGTCGAACAGGAAAATCTGGGTCTGGTGTCGGAATTCTTCCCGTTTAGCATCGCTCAGACAGGTCTGCCATAGCTTTCCTTCTCCGGTCGCACGGTCAGTATGATCAGCCCAATCGATGTTTAAATCGGTGAACAGGCCGTCCGCTTTGAACTGATGCAGGGCATGGCGCAGATGCATGGCGTCAGTCACGCCTTCCGTGTAGACCATCAGACGAGGTGACTCCGCCTGTTGCTGCTCGGCTTGACTCAGTTTGAAATTGTCATCAAGCAAAGACAGTTTCCTTGCCAGCGTCAAATACGTAGTGTCTTCGGCGCCCTTTACAGAACGAACAAAGCCGAGCTTTCCACGTATGACCTCACGAAAGTCTGGAGGGTCAGGCCTCCAGCCCGGACGATTGCGATGGTACTCGTTCGAGAAGAACCAAGCCGCAGCATGCGGCTCGCCATGCTTGCTCCACACGTGCAAGACACTGCGGAGACCGCGGATGTATTCCCGACTCACATTGAGCTTCTCGTTAACTGTGATACCTGTGACTTGCTGCCGGCCACTTCGATCGAAGATCCGCGTCTTGATGTCGTTGACTGAAAAGCCTTGCTTTTCAATGATTGCTCGGAGACCGTCACCCACGTGAGCTTGGACGGATACGCCTTCCGGCGCCGCAGGCACACAAATCTGAGGGCTGAGCCGCTTTAGATTGGTCGAGAAAATAAGGTCGTCGGCGTATCGCGTGTAGAAACAGCGATGCTCCTTTGCCATCTGTTTGAGCTCCAAATCTAAACTTCGGCAAATGAAGTTCGAGATGATGGGCGACGTAGGCGCACCTTGCGGCAGTTCGTTCTGGTCCGTAGCAATCTGGGCAAGCAGAGTCGCGACTTCGTCATTGAAGTGGAATGGGTGGCCCTTGAACACTCCATGCGTTCGTCCGAAGTTGATCGACGGGAAAAAATCTTTGAGATCGATGCGGGCCACCCATCTCTGCGCTAAATGCACTTGAGCATTCTGGATGATGCTTTTGCCTTTCACATATCCATAGACGTGCTGTCGCGGCCGATACAGCTTCGACAACTCCCCCGCAATCACTTTCTGAATCTTCTTAAGTGGCGCGATTGGGATGCGTAGCGTCCGCGGTGAGCCATTCCGCTTCTTGATGACTTCGGTCTTATAACGCTCCGCAGACGTGAGCTTGTAGAGAAGGAAGTTCAGCTTGCTCTCAGAAAGACCAAGGAACGCGCAGAGGTCCTGCTTGGAGCCAACTTCGAGGAACGAGCCGAAGAGCGTCGTTTGATTTGTGGTGCCCATCCGGTTCAACCTACCGATCATTGCCGACAATCCCGCTACTCGGCGATCCGGCTGCTCGGTCTCTCGGCTCACTTTTGGAGCTCAATCGGAGCAGTCTTGGGATAAAGTTCAAGAACCGTGACGAATGCATCACAGAAAAACAACCGAACGGGCGCCGTATTGTATCGAAAATACTCGTGGAGTGACAATCGAATTCAAGTCGTCAGCTTCCCGATAACACGGCGCGATTCTCCGATAAGGCGAGGCTTTTTAAGCTTCGTAGTCGAGAACTTGTCGATCTTCACGAATCGGAGCAGCAAAGTCCGCAAGCGCTTGATGCTTGGGGTGCGCAAGATAGGATTCCAAGGCAGCTACGTCATCGAAGTCAGAGACCAACACCACGTCGTAGGTGCAATTAAAACCAGGCTTTGCGGTTCCGACTTCGAAGAGCCCCTGCCCGTCGACGATGCTGCGGCAGGTTTCGAGCTTCGCTTTGAATCGCTCAGCATTCTCAGCGCGCGTCGCGCCCTCGGCAAACTCTTTCAGCTTCCACATGACGATGTGACGTAGCACGACAGCTCCTTAGGTCGATAGGAGCGGCAAGAATAGCAAACATCATCTTGTGACTTGATCGAGAAAGCGTTGGAGAAATCAGCCTTTAAACCCTTTTCACCTTTAGGGAATTATCTAAAAGTTGTCGCATCGTTTGGATGTCTGGCGCGAAGATTAAGGCAAGGATCGACTAATGCACCCCCCGCCCACAAAGGGTTACGGGCGTCTGCTCCGCAATCCAGACATCATTGAGCCGGCCTGTTGCGTCAGAGTCTCGCCAAGAATTTCGGCGTGGGCGCACGTTCTTGTTCGTAATTTCCGAACGACCTGTTCGGGAATCACAATCAACGACTGAGCACTTCGGTCGTGCTCTTGGCTTTGTTGCGTTCCAAGCGAACTGTTGCCGGCAGCGAGTAGACGGCTTCTAGCGCTTCTCCACCCGGAATATGTCTCGGTCTTTGCCTGCAATCCAATGAGGCGCGCGTCCCCTACCGCTCCACGTTGCGCCGCTGAGTGGGTCTCGATATTGAGCCACGGCCCCCACAGGCTGACTATCCGCTTTTCGCCCCATCAGCTCATTTAAGCTGATGCCGTACTCACGCATTTTTTGAACAATTTCGCGCAATGCATGTCGAGTTCCGAGCTCTTTGGCCTCAATCAGCTGTTGTTCGACTTGTTGTTGTCGGGTAAGAAGTTCAGCGATTTCAGGACTTTGATATGGCATGGTATTGGAGCCTTTTCTTGCGATTGCGGGCTACTGGCTGATAACAGAAGCGCCACTTGTTGTCACTGGAAAAGTCGATGAAGACTTACTGCGATGCGAATGCGTCCGAGTTCGACTATCTCGTTCTTGTAATTCGGCGATGATTGCCTGCAAATCCCGGCTCAGATCTGCATCCTTCGCGCCGGGGCGCCAAGCGACGCACGCGTGCTTCCGTCGCGTCTCTCTGGCCAACTCCAAGGCGTCCCGTGCAGCCGTAGCGCTTTCGAATTCGACCTCTTCGCATAGCGATATTGGTGACGCGTAGGTAGAGAACAGGCTCAGGTCTTCGCGGGCGGCATGGATTCGCGCAGGACAATCTCGAAGATGAGAAACCACTTTGTGGCTCAGGCTAGACCATTGCACGCGCTCCGGGAACACGAACTCTGGCAACATAACCGTGTGCGTCGGCTGCAGCGTTCCAGCACGCTCCGCTTCAGCTTTCGCCCAGTTAGCGCGATGCATAGTGGCGCGACACAGGCGTCCGTAGCCCTCGAGTGCAACGGCAACATCCAGGGCCGCATCTCGACGCTTGCGCTTCGCGTCAACTCGGTTCTTCAATCCCTGCATCAGCAATACGACCACCGAACTGATTGCACTTGATGTTCCGACTATCGCAAGCCAATTGGGCCAATTTGCATCTTTCAGTAGAACCGCTACGTTTTGCAACTGGCCTTGCCACATGGAGTGTGTCCTACAAGCTTTAACAGTTTGATTATAAGGACTCTAGCGTATCGCAGAAGCTAAAAGGCTCTTCGAAACTACGGCTGTATTCATTGCGCCACAAGCGCCAAGGATCGTGGGGCTCAAGCTGCGACGCCGCAAATAGCAGGCTTGATCAGCGACTAAAGCTTTTCTCGACGCTGCCGATAGCTCGACCAAGACTTGCTGACAACAGCGCTATGCGAACAGTCATAAAAAACGGTGTTGTACATACGACTCTATCCCCAATCGCACGAGACGGCCTCGCCACCATCATCCGCTCACTCAGTCGTCACGCGAAGGTGCCAAAGATTGGGGCTTGGCAGGACATGACCAGTGATGCGCTTTGGGCACGCCTTGTGTCACAGGTATGCGTGATGGGTTCTGCACGCGGGATGGAATCGCTTCAGGAAAACCCTAAAAGCCTCGCCGCCTTTCAGGCTGACACGTCACTTAGAGCGGTCGAGAGACATAAGTACGAGGTCAACTCCCTTGAGTACGTTCTACGCGGTTATGGTGCAACGCGCTTTCCCGCTAAGGCTGCAAGCACACTACTCGCGCTGCGAAGCAATAAGCAAGTAGTACGCGGACGGCGCGTCGTCTTGTTGGATGGTATCGACGCATTCTACGGAGCGCAGGACATCAGGAATGAACTCATGCGTCGCTGTACCTTGTTCGGGATGAAGAGTGCGTCTGATTTCATGATTGAATGCGGCTTAGCGGATGATGTCGTTGCGCTAGATACTCGGCTCGTGAGTGTTTTCAGCAAGCACTTTGGCTACAACCTTAAGGCTTCGCAGTTGCAGTCAAATCCGCAAGCCTATCGCTCCGTCGAAGAAGCGTTAGAACGGTTCTGCAAGCAAGAGTCCGTCACGCTCGCCGAGCTTGATCGACTGCTGTTCAAGTTCAGCAGCATCAGCGTTATTGCGCATCTTCTTACGAGCACGCGATCCACGAAACGGTGATGCGACCCCGGGCGACTGCCAACGGCAAAGGTCAACATCGCAATTAGGTAATTATTACCCATATATAGCATATCAACCGAAGATTTCAGCAAAATCCCGTAATATTTAGATGATAAACCGGTGCTACACGAACTCTGAAGTGGCGCCTTGCAGATGCACACCTTGGGTTGTCACTTGACAACTGAGTCTGGCTATACGAAACTGCAAACGTTGATGAAACAACAGCATCCCAAAAAAGAGATTGAGGAAGCCCTAGACTACGTTAGGGAAAATGGTTGGCGCGTCGAACCGGCAAAGGGAAATGGCCATGCTTGGGGTCGCATCTACTGCCCTTTTAATGACAAAGAGTGTCGGTGTGGAGAGTTCTGCATCACAAGCGTATGGTGCACGCCTCGCAGCGCTGGAAATCATGCGAACCTACTCAAACGAGTAGTCGACAACTGTACATCTCATCGAAAAAATGACGCCAGTAGTGGCGACGACTCAGAGAAGCCGGAGTAACCATGGAATACGTGTTCACACTCAAATACCAGCTGGCGCCAGACGATTGCGACCACGAGCAGCTCGTGGAGCGTCTGGCCGAGGCCGGTTGCGACGATGCGACCATTGGCATTGGACAGCCCGGACGTATTGCGCTCGCGTTTTCGAGAGAAGAGACTAATGCATGGGGCGCGATTCTCTCGGCGCTTCAGAACGTCAAGCAGGCGATTCCCTCTGCCCGACTGGTCGAAGCTGCGCCAGACTTTGTAGGCCTCACAGATGTTGCAGACGTGGCAGGAATGTCGCGTCAAAATATGCGAAAGCTGATGCTCGCAAACCCAACAAATTTTCCAGCACCGGTGCACGAAGGAAACCCGTCCGTATGGCATCTGTCTGACATCCTCGGATGGCTGAATAACCGAGGCGATTACCGCATCGACGGCGACTTGTTGGAGGTTGCGAAGTCCGCTAAGCAAGTGAACTTGGCGAAGGAAGCTCGTGAAATCGAACCGCAGGTCACCCAAGAGCTAGAAGCGCTTGTCGCTTGACCCCAAAAGGCGTTTGGGCTTATTCATGAGGCGGAGATTGCAATCTCCGCCTTTTTATTTTCTGCGTCCAAGGTAGCGGACTGTACAAAACCTGAAGGGGTGTCGGTTACACACCTATCTTGCCTTCTCTGTCATGAACTTCCTAGATTCGGCGTTCTCCCAACTCGCCTTTGCCGCCAAGCTTCTCGAATATGTCGAGCAGGGAAAGCTTCTTCTTGACGACCTTGACCAGCCTCTGACGATCGTAGATGGATCAAGCATCTGGGTTCTGCCTGACCGGCTCTTCCATTCGGACAATGACCTACACATTGCCTGCGCCAACCAACTGTCGGTCGCCTTTGGTGCTGCTGCGATTACGCTTAACCGATGCAGGGAGGAATTCGAAGCAGCACGTAATGTCCAGTTGCTCGCGCGGAATGGAAACCCACCAACAACCGAAGATGAGCACTTCGCAGAACTCGTCTACCAAATTAGAAACGCTTTTGCGCACGACATTTCGGAACCACGCTGGGAGATTCGGGGCGACGGTCGTCGGCGCCCGTATCTCGTCGACCGCTTTGAAAACGGCGCACGCATAACCGCTAATCTAACGAACTTGCACGGGCAGCCGTTCGAATATGCCCAAATCGGTGGCATTGAGACATTACACCGTCTGCGTGAATTCGGGCAACAACGCTATTGGGGATGACTACTTTGACGCGCGAGACTCCCACGCGGCCTCGCGTAATCAATCTTCCAGGTTTAGTTGCTACCTAGCGTGAGCGCCTATGCAATGCATCTAGACAGCCTGTGGTCATTGCACCCTTCGCCTTGCCAAACTGACGCGTTGTGATTGCGTGTCGACTACCGGACTTCGCCTTTCGAATCGTCTGATTCCTGTGAGTTACCCATGCCTCTTACCGTTGCCCAAGCTAACCACGTTGCGAAGGTTTTCCCGGAGTGCCGTGCTGAGATGATTGAGTTCCTTGAGACAGGTGCGGAAGTCGTGATTTACAAGCAGGACGAATGCGGCAGCGATGTCCTGCCCTATGCAATAGCGGTTGCGGGTACCGCTTTCTGGGTTGATTGCTGCGCGACACCTGGGGAGGCGACAGCGCTGGCTTCCTCCCTCGGGCTTAAGGTCGTAGATGTATGCCGTTAACTCCTTCTCTGCGCGCTTTTCGGTACCAACCTTTAGCCAAGGGTCGGCGCACAATTATGCGGAAGTAATTGCGAGCTGTCGTTGGCGCGACGGGTGAGCAATCGCGCTAACCCATCTCTTAGCTTCCTGTTCGGATCACGCGCGTTAAGCATGCGCCATGCGGATCGGGCTCATGATCGCAGCACCACGCTTCCTCGCCATCAATGACCTCACGAATACCAGCCGACCCTGCCTATTGCGCATGACCGTAACTGATTTGACCTAGTTGTTATACTTAGACTACAGCCTGAAGCGCTGGCAAATGCTGACGCTTTTTGGCGACGACAGGCCGTACTTATCGCTTGGCTCGGCTATGTCGAAGCAGGTGACAGACATCGGAATCCAGAATTGCGGCCTAGCGCTCGATGTCATAGAGCTCGGTGAAGAACGGTAGCGCTTGCTCAGCGAGCTCGCTGCTGTGATTGCGTGCAGTTTGAAGAAACTTGCGCCCCACGCGAGCCGCATAGCTGAGTTCGGTGACGCTCTGAAGGAATAACACCTCATAGCCGTGGTAAAGACCACGCATCAGCTTGCCGTTCTCACCCTCTAGAATGATTGAGCACGCTCTTCCGCTCCGCTGCCGGCGAGGTCGCAAAAGTTGGCTAGCCGCTTACCTCCTAGCAGTTTTCGCGGACATTGAGCTCGACAGCCTTACCATATCTCCTAGGTACAAAGGGCGGCCATGACCACGATGTGTCCGACCAGGACCGCAAACTGCCTGTGATTACGCCGATGCCAGTTCACGACGATCGACCCATACGGATAGATAGATGCCTGCACATGTGTCGCGTTGAAACGCTCACGCATTGCATCTCAACACGCCGTGCTACCGCGGCGTCTTGAGGGCTGTGCGTGAAGCTCGACTGCTCCTCGCTGCTAGCTCGAAGGCGTGGCAACTGGCTCTGATTGCCGGAGGTACATGCGTGTCACCGAACGCAAAACGTTCCCTCGACTTCCGACATTGACGAGCAATCCAGACTAGCGCAGCGGACCTTACTGTCCAACTCTCCAGAGACTACTTGCCCGTCACGATAGCACTCGGAGTTAGACCAAAAATTTTCATTTGCGCAAGTTACGGTTTTTGGTAAGCCTAGCTTTCCTTCAGCAACCAACTCATCTTTTAGGTGGAAATAGGCTCACCTACGTAAAACGAAGGAACGTACGTTAAAAACTGGATAGAGATGGGACCTTGAGCTGAAGGGCAAGACTCCCCCCTAAGCGACCCGAAGATAGCTAGAAAGAGTATTGCCCGGGGATAAAAACTGGACAGCGGAGCCGACCCATCACCTTAGGCACCACGGCCGGGTGCATTGCCGTGATTTGACTAGTCTCTTCCCTCGCATGCACGCTCGGCTGCATAATGCGATATTCAGATATCGATGTCCGTCTCGGATCACCTCCTTTCAATTCTTCGGACAGAATTCGACAGACCGTTTCTGGTCAAGTACTTTTCGCTGCACACAAGTATATCTCCCCTGTCAGAGCGCGAACGCAGACCCCTTGATGTTTTCTTTGACGGTTTGACGAGAGGGCGTCTCAAATTAAAAGGACACGTCAGATCGAATGTCTTGGCAAATCTCCTCGCGCACTTGACTAGCTGGGAGCATTTCGATCTGAATGATCTCATCGAGGACGTCAGAAAATACGGCACTGACGCCGAAAGAGAGCTGTGGGCTGTACATCCGACGCTCTGATCGAGCAAATTGCCGGTGAACTGGATGTACTCCAGCAACGGTTAGCGCCCGAGTATCGGGAGCTTAGCCGTGTTTGGATGCAGCTATTAGACGAGAAAGAGAATAGTTCCTGACCATGCGCGATCAGGAGCTATTCTTTTCGGTCAGACCTGCTGGTGTAGAACCAACTTTCCCCAAATACGAATTCACTGAGTCAGCTAGTCAACTTTCTAATCGAGTTGATCTACAGGTGCTGTTGCTGTCCAATAGGGTTAGGAGGTGATGTTCTCAACAGTCGAGCCGCTGGCCTGAGGAGCTACGTCTACCGTCGGAGGTGTACTAGCCGACGTCTTTTTTGCCACCGCGTTCTTCGAAGCGGCTTTCTTAGAGGCTGACTTCTTGGCCGGAGCTTTAGCCGTCACTGTTTTCGCGGCAGATTTCTTTGTCGCCGTCTTTCCAGCCGCTGTTTTCTTTGCGGCCGTTTTCGCAGCTGTTTTACTCGCAGATGTGCTCTTCACCGCTGACGGTGCTTTCTTTGCAGCGACCTTCTTCGTTGCAATTTTCTTCGCCGAGACACTCCTTGTTGTCGACGCTGGGTGCTTATCCGACTTCCGTTGTGAGGCGGGTTGACCAGGAGCGTCAATCAAAAACGCAGTACGATCCTTTGCGGAGGCAAGCCAGCTTGGAGCTTTTCCGCGACCGCTCCATTCGGCACCTGAGGCCGGATCGCGATATTTTGACGGTTGCGGTCCGCGCGGGTAATTACCCGCTCTGACTGCCTTTTTGGCTGGAGCCACCGCCGATGAATCGCCATCAAAGAGAAATTTATCGCGATTCTTGGCGTTTGCAATCCACCCAGGAGCGCGACCATGTCCGCTCCACGTCGCACCACTTTTAGGGTCTCGGTAGCGCGCGACCGAGCCCTTGCGAGTCGCGTCGCTTGGTGAGACCGACGAGTGCGCCTGGTCCGTAGTTTCACGTTTGTAGGAGGCAAGATCCTCCACCGTAATTTCGTGATCATCCATTAGAGCGTGAATCTTCGCGATGATGCTCGCGGATTCTTTCTGCGCAATGACTTTTGCCTGTGCTTGCAGATGCGCAATCTTGTTCTTCAAACTCTTGAGAGTAACCATAATCTTTCCCCATAGTGGTTGTGAACGCACTATGCCACACATGCATGTGCAGACGCGACTAGATTATCGAATTCCACACCTTTACACCGGCCGCTTCCGTCGTTTGCTCCTGTCGAGTATGCAGAAAAGCGGTTGGTTTCAAGTCAGGCGGAAGTCTGCACCCGCCAGAAACGGGAATACAGCCGCTTCGAAAAGGTGTCCCCACCTAACTATTGGTAAAGAAGAACCGAAGAGATTCGCTAAGTTTCAGCACCCCGCCAGCAAACTAACTGCCTGTCACTCCGATCGTAACCGGCCTATCTGGATCGGCTCGGTGTCACGCCTCCAACGTAGGCCAAACTGCAGCCTAGAACAGTTCCTCTCGGTGGTGTCCAAGCGCGCCGCCCATACCCAGCAAAACCCGACCCGAACGAACTAGCTTTTTTGACGACGGCACCAGGTTTCGCCGTTCGCGCACCTGTTCGCAGCCTTTGTTTTGCCTGCAACCAATCTTCGACTTCCCTGACCGACAAGCCAACAACGTGCAATTTCTTAAAAAATTTACACGACGTACGAATAAATGCTGATCGCTTGACTGAGCACCTTTCTTTGCTTTTGGAGCGACGGTGCATTTAGTCGAATCAGAGGAACAAA
>JFHF01000097.1 GCA_000648925.1 Caballeronia jiangsuensis | reverse complement strand
AGCAGCAAAGAAAGTGACTGCCGCCCCGCACAGGGGCAGTGCTAATAGACCGACGCGAAAACAGGATTCCACGAAACCCGAAAAACCCCCAAGACCCACAAACCCAAACAGAAAAAACACCAACCCGCCACAGCGATAACAAAAAAACCACCGACCGCATGCCCCATAAACTAGATGCATCGAATCAACGCACGCTGTGAGCAAGGAGACAAAACATGCTACTGGGCCATCCCGTTCTATTCAAATCGCTGTGTTATATCGACGGCCGCTGGGTTCACAGCGAAAGCGCCGCATCGATCGCGGTAACCAATCCCGCGGATCAGAAAGTTATCGGCCACGTCCCGATGCTCGAGCAATCGCAAATCAAAAACGCAATCGACGCTGCCGATCGCGCATTCCAGTCCTGGCGCTGGATGCCGCAACAAAAGCGCAGCGCGCTGCTCTTGCGCTGGCACGAGCTCATCATGCGTCATCAGTCCGACCTCGCGGGCATTCTGTCTCTCGAACAGGGCAAGCCGCTCGCCGAATCCAAAGGCGAGATCGCATACGCGGCGAGTTTCATCGAATGGTTCGCGAACGAAGCCAAGCGTCTGACGGGCCGCACCATTCCCACGCATATCGACGGCGCGCATCTCGGCACGGTAATGGAGCCTGTCGGTGTCGCCGCGCTCATCACGCCGTGGAACTTCCCGGTCGCGATGATCACGCGCAAGGCCGCCGCCGCCATCGCAGCGGGCTGTACCGTCGTCGTGAAACCCGCGCACGAAACGCCGTTCTCCGCGATCGCGCTCGCGCAACTCGCCGAAGAAGCGGGCTTCCCGCCGGGCGTGTTCAACGTCGTCATCGGCGAACCGCAAATGGCGATGGAAACGCTCGTCAGCGATACGCGTGTGCGCGCCGTGAGCTTTACGGGTTCGACGCGCGTCGGCGGTCTCGTGGCGAAGACAGCCGCGCAGGCGGGCATCAAGAAACTCGCGCTGGAACTGGGCGGCAATGCGCCTTTTATCGTGACGGAAGATGCGGACCTGGAACAGGCCGTGCGCGTTGCAGTGGGCGCGAAGTTTCAAACGTCGGGTCAGGATTGCTGCGCTGCAAACCGCATTCTCGTCGCGCGTCCGCTTTACGAACGATTCGTCGAACGCTATACGCACGCGGTAAAGGCGCTCAAAGTAGGGACCGCATTCGAAGCGGATGTCGATGTCGGTCCGCTCATGCATCAGGCCGCATTCGATGCGACCGTCGCGCGCGTCGAGGATGCGAAAGCGCAGGGCGCGCGCATCACCGTAGGCGGCAACGCACATGCACTCGGCGGCTGGTTTTATGAACCGACCGTCGTCGCGGATGCCAAACCAGGCATGCGAATCTACGACGAAGAAAACTTCGCGCCGATCTCCGCGATTTCCCCGTTCGATACGCTCGACGAAGCCGTCACGCGCGCGAACGACACGGAGTACGGCCTCGCCGCCTACGTCTGCGCGAATCGCATCGACACGATCTTCCAGCTCGTGCGTCGGCTCGACTTCGCGATGGTGTCGGTCAATGGCGTGAAGTTCACCGGCGCACCGATTCCGTTCGGCGGCATGAAAGCATCGGGTCTCGGCCGCGAAGGCGGCGCTGAAGGCTTCGAGCCCTTCGTCGAAACGAAATACTTTTGCCTCGGCAATCTCGGCCTGCCGCTCACGAGCGCGGCCTGAAAGAAACATCCTCAAAGACACGCATCATCGAATCAAGGAGAAGCTTATGACCCAGCAAAATCAAACGTTCGAGCAACTGTTCGCCGAAGACCGCGCGCACTTCATGCATCCGTCGACTCACGCGCACGATCACGCCAGCGGCGCGCTGCCCGGCAAGATCGTCACGAGCGCGAAGGGCATCCGCATTCAGGATCATCAGGGCAAAAGTTATATCGATGCATTCGCGGGACTCTATTGCGTGAACATCGGCTATGGCCGCACCGAAGTCGCGGAAGCGATCTATGAGCAGGCGAAAAAGCTCGCGTATTACCACACGTATGTCGGTCACTCGACGGATACGATCATCGAATTGTCCTCGCGCATCATCGACTGGTCGCCCGAAGGCATGAAGAAGGTGTACTACGGCATGTCGGGATCGGATGCGAACGAAACGCAGATCAAGATCGTCTGGTACTACAACAATGTGCTCGGCCGTCCGAACAAGAAGAAGATCATTTCGCGCGAGCGCGGCTATCACGGCTCGGGCATCGTGACAGGCAGCCTCACGGGATTGCCGAGCTTTCATCAGAACTTCGATCTGCCGGTCGAACGCGTGAAGCACACGGTTTGCCCGCACTGGTATCGCAAGGCGCCGGCCGGCATGAGCGAAGCGCAATTCACCGCTTATTGCGTGGAAGAACTGGAAAAGCTGATCGCGAAGGAAGGCGCCGATACGATCGCCGCATTCATCGCCGAGCCGGTGATGGGCACGGGCGGCATCATCGCGCCGCCGCAAGGCTACTGGGAAGCGATCCAGGACGTGCTCAGGAAGCACGACATCCTTCTTATCTCCGATGAAGTCGTGTGCGGCTTCGGCCGTCTCGGCTCGAAGATGGGCGCGCAGCACTTCGGCATCAAGCCGGACCTCATCACCGTCGCGAAGGGCCTTACGAGCGCATATGCGCCGCTGTCGGGCGTGATCGTCGGCGAGAAGGTATGGGATGTTATCGAAAAGGGTTCGCAGGAATTCGGTCCGATGGGTCACGGCTGGACCTATTCGGGACATCCGATTTGCGCGGCCGCGGCGATCGTGAATCTGGATATCCTCGAACGCG
Source organism: Caballeronia jiangsuensis (assembly GCA_000648925.1). GTDB lineage: Bacteria > Pseudomonadota > Gammaproteobacteria > Burkholderiales > Burkholderiaceae > Caballeronia > Caballeronia jiangsuensis. Next base: position 9,251 of record JFHF01000097.1, on the reverse strand, counting down.
AGAACCTCACGCAGAATGCCGCCGATGTCGGCGCGTATTTGCAGCAGCAATTGCACACGGCTTTCGATGCGCATCCGCTCGTCGGTGAAGTGCGCGGCGCGGGCATGCTTGCGGCGCTCGAATTCATGGCCGACAAGGACGCCCGCACGCCGTTCGATGCGGCGCTGAAGGTCGGCCCGAAGGTATCGGCAGCGGCGCTCGAACGCGGCGTGATCGCGCGCGCGATGCCGCATGGCGATATTCTCGGCTTTGCGCCGCCGCTCGTCACGACGCGCGCCGAAGTGGACGAAATCGTCGCTATCGTGAAGCAGGCCGTGGATGCGGTGGCGAACGAGGTAATCGGCTCGGCGCTCACGACGCAGGCGATCTGAGTTTTTTGGACTGTGATGGTAATGAGGGCCCGCAATCAGATGCGGGCCTTTTTATTTGCGGGTAGTGGTACGCGCGTTGCTGCAAAGCTTTCGACTAGCTCGAAAGGAGACTCACAATGAGCGATAGCGAAAAGAAGCGTCACCAACAACCGCATTCGGCGCCTAATCCGAATGCGGCGGAAATCGAACCTGAGAATCGACGGCTGGATCAGCATCCGCATCAGACGGCGGAAGTGCCTTACGGCTCGGGCAATGAACCGGAGGTCGCGGGCAAGGGCGGTTTCGACGCGCAGGATGCGGACGTTGCTCGTCCAGCGAATAAACATACGGAACCGCTGCAACGAAAATAGCGATCTTCCGATAACCCGAAAAACAAAACGGCCACTTTTATGGCCGTTTTGTCATTTCCGATTAGCGGGTGGCTATGTACATCGTGATTTCGAAGCCGAAGCGCATATCGGTGAAACTCGGGGTTTCCCACTTCATAGAGCCTCCTTGTGCTTGATTGGCCAGACGGATGCCAGGCCATTGCGCGGTTCATCTGCTGCGGGCGCCGTGCAAAGCCGCGCATCCCAAATCGACGCTCTTCAATCCTAGCGCGATAACACATGATGCACGATTAGAAATTGCACCGGCGTTCATTTAATTTATCTATAGCGTTCGCCATCGATAGATTCAGGACAAGGGATTACCCTATCCCGAGTGCATTGCTCCGATAATAATGCCGCATCGCGGTATCCACGCGAAAACACTCGCGAAATCAGTTCGCACGCATTGCCTCGCGCAGCACTGCGTCCGCGCTGTCGAAATTGCGATTGGTGATCTTGTCGAGCACGGCGATGACTTCGCCGTCCGCGCCATTGCTTTTTGCCAGCGCCATGAGCTTCTCCTTGCCCATCGGAAAATCGGCGCCCTTGAGCGCGCGTGCGATCTCTTCCGGCGGCGGCTCGTCCGGATGCCGATGATTCTGCGAATGCGCGGGATGCTGTGCCATTTACGCCTCCTTTCGATTCGACGATAACGCTTACGAATCAGCAACGGGCGTACCCGTCGCGTCTGGAGGAGGCTTATAAGGGGCTTATAGCGCCGCGCTTGCCGTCGTCGAACGCGGTGCGAGCGATGCGCGCGTGAGTGCGTCGAGCGGCAGCGGCTTGTCGAAGAAATAGCCCTGCGCTTGCGCTGCGCCCATATCGCGCAGCACGGCGAGCGTGGCCGCATCCTCGACGCCTTCCGCAACGAGCGTCAGATCGAGCGATTCCGCCATCCGCACGATGGCCCGCACGATCGCCCGGCTGCGCGGACTTTCGGTCAGTTCGAGAATGAAAGACTTGTCGATCTTCAGGCCCGTGAACTGATACTGGTGCACGTAACTGAGCGACGAGAAGCCGGCGCCGAAATCATCGAGCACCACGGACATGCCGTTGTCCGCGAGGCGTTGCATCGTGCGGCGCGCGAGCGCGGGTTCGGCGACGAGCGCGCCTTCCGTCAACTCGAGACATACGCGCGACGGCGACACGCGATAACGCCGCAACAGCGCGAGCACGTCGTCGGCGAATTCAGGGCGCGTCATGCTATAGCTGGAGCAATTCACGTGCACCGGCGGCCAGTGCGCAAAGTGCGCGTTGGAGAGGATCGCCGCAACGCGCTCGAGCATGTAGAGATCGAGCCTGCCGATGAGTCTCAAGCCCTCGACCGAAGGAAGAAACTCCCCCGGCCCGACGAGGCGTCCATCGGGCTGACGCCAGCGTATCAATGCTTCGAGCGCGACGACTTCGCCACTCTTCACATCGACGATAGGCTGAAAGTAGGGCAGCAGTTCGTCGTCGCGCTTGATCGCATTGCGCAGCGCGCCTTCACGCTCCACCTGGTCCGACACCTGACGTCGCAGTTCCTGATTGAACACGACGAAGCTGTCGCGGCCCGCGTTCTTCACGCGATACATCGCGGTATCGGCATCGCGCAACAGGTCGGCGGGCTCGGTATGGAACTGACTGTCCGCACTCACGATGCCGATGCTGCACGACGAAAACACCACATGTTCTTCGATATGAAACGGCAGATCGAACGCGGCGAGAATGCGCTTAGCGATCGATACCGCATCGCGCAAGTGCGCATTCGGCGAAAGCACGGCGAATTCATCGCCGCCCAGACGCGCGAGCAGATCCGTCGCGCGAAGGCAGTCGCGCAGACGCGCAGCGGCCTGCACGAGCAGCATGTCGCCGAAGTGATGGCCGAGACTGTCGTTGACGACCTTGAAGCGGTCGAGGTCGATGAACATCACCGAAAGCTGTTCGCCGCGCGTCTGATAGTCACGCCATGCGCAACGCAACCTCTGCATCAGATGGCTGCGATTGGGCAGGCCCGTCAACGCATCGTGCGAGTTCTCGTAGACGAGGCGCGCGTTGACATCGTCGAGTTCGCGCGTGCGGGCCTGCACGCGTGCTTCGAGTTCGAGGTTCGCGGCATGCAGCGCTTCGGCATCGCGACGGCGCGAGAGCGCGGTGTCGATATGGCGCGATACGAAGGTCAGCAATTCCTGATCGCGCAGCGAATAGCGCACGAGCGGCGAGTAGCTTTGCACGGCGAGCACGCCTCGCACGACATCGCCATCGAATAGCGGAATGCCGAGCCACGAGCGCAGGCGCACTTCGCTGTGCTCAATCTCGAACGCGCCTTCTTCGATGAGACGCAATGCTTCCGAATGATCGATGAGCCGCGCGCGCCGCTCGTGAATCACATACTCCGTGAGGCCGCGCTGATTGCGTCGCGGCGCGGGGCGTTCCTGCACGATCTCATCGACGTAATACGGGAACGACACTTCGCCCGTCTTCGTTTCGAAGAGCGCGATATAGAAGTTGCGCGCATAGAGCAGCTCGCCGACGATGCCGTGCAGGCTGCGAAAGAACTCCATCGTGTCGCCCGGACGGCTCGACAACTCGGCGATCTGATACAGCGCTGCCTGCAAGTGCTCGGAACGCTCGCGCTCCGCGATGCCATGACGCAACGCCGCGTTGAGCTTCGACAATTCGGAGGTGCGCCGCGCGACCTGCTCTTCGAGATCGGCGCGGTGCAGGATACGGTCCAGCGCCATCGCCACATGGCGTGCAACGACGAGAAAGAGCGCGCGGTCCTCGGCGGTGTAGATGCGCGAAACGTCGTAGACCTGCATCGCGAGCATGCCGAACACTTCGTCGCTGGCGTTCTTGAGCGGCGCGCCCATCCAGAACTCGGGGCGATCGCCGATGCAATAGAAACGGCCCGCGCGCTCGGCCGCGCAGATATCGGCGGCGGTGATGAAAAGCGGCTGCGCGCTCGTGAGCACCTGACCGGTCATCGACAGATGAGCCGGATTCAGGATGTCGTAGTTCTCTGCCGCGACGACATCGGTATCGATCACATCGACGTAATACGGATACGTGACCCGGCCCGTCTTGCGATCGTAGAGCGCGAGATAAAAGTTCTCGGCGTCGATGAGCGTGCCGAGCCGCTCGTGCACGCCGCGCAGAAAATCGGCGCGCTCGGGTACCGAGCTCGCGAGGTACGCGATTTCATAGAGCACGCGCTGCGTGAGTTGTGCGCGCGCGAGAACATCGGCCTGCACGCGCTCGCCGAGCGTGCGCGCGAGTTCGGCAAGATGCGCGTCGTCGCGATGCGTGACTGGCGCGAGCAGCCAGCCGAGCGCGCTTTCGCCGCGCCCGGTCGGCCAGCAATGCCAGCCCTGCGTCGCGCATAGCTCCGCGAGACGTTCTTCCGCGATGTCATGCGGCCAGGCTTGCGGGTGGGGCAATGGCGCATCGCCGCGCCGCTCCAGATGCAATTGCTCGCCCGCGCGATACCACGCCCATTGCTGCGGACAGCCCATCGCGGCGGCTTCGCGCAGCAAGGCGTCGATCGATGGCGCGACGCTGGCGAAGACCTTGTCGTCGGTCGCCGTCACGGCTGCAGGCTCGACCGCGGTTGCGCGGGCAACCTGCGCGTCGTACGCGGGAAACACACTCATCGGCGCTCCAGGCCATATTGTCGCCACGGCGGGCGGTTCTCGTTCAGCGACTGCGTGCGCACGCGGCCTGGGGCGCGCGTCTCAAGCAAACGTTCTTAATGGGGTAACGGCAGCGAGCATACAGGCTTGAGTACGCAGGACAAAAAAAGCCGCCGCGACGAAACAATATGGGCATTCATGCCGGATGCGCGGCGTCGGCGCGGTCGTGTCCGGTAAATCTCTCGCGATACGCCTGCGGCGACACGCCGAGCGAACGCAGAAAACCACGGCGCATGGTTTCCTCGGTGCCGAAGCCGCAGCGCGCGGCGACACGCTTCACGGGCAGCGCCGTATCGCCGAGCAGCCGTCGCGCCGCTTCGAGGCGCATGTGTTCGATCGAGCGCGCGGGTGTCGTGCCGGTCTGCGCGCGGTAATGGCGCACGAAGCTGCGCTCGCTCATGCCGACGCGCGCGGCCAGCACGCCGACCGACAAATCTGCCGCCAGGTTTTCGGCGATCCACGCGTGCAACTCGCCGAAGCGTTCGCCCGATTTCTGCAGCGACAGCGCCGCGCTGAACTGCGCCTGCCCGCCGGGGCGCTTCAGGAACACGACGAGCTGGCGCGCGACGTCGAGCGCGAGCGCGCGCCCGAGATCGTCCTCGACGAGCGCGAGCGACAGATCGATGCCCGCCGTGACGCCGGCGGACGTCCACACGTCGCCGTCGCGGATGAAGATCGGATCGGGCTCGACATGGACCGACGGAAAGCGCGTGGCGAGCTCCGCGCAGCGCGTCCAGTGCGTGACCGCGCGGCGCTCGTTCAAAAGGCCCGCCGCCGCGAGCAGAAACGCGCCGGTGCAGACCGACGCGGTGCGCCGCGCATGCGTCGAGCGCGCGCGCACCCAGTCGACCAGTTCGCGGTCATGCACCGCTCTGTGCACGCCCCATCCGCCCGCGACGATCAGCGTGTCGCACGCTTCGTTCGCGTCGGGCAACACGTCGCCGACGAGCCCCAGTCCCGCCGACGCGTTGACCGTGCCGCTTCGCGAGACGACGCGCGGACGATACGGCGGCGGCAAGCCCGCCGCCACGGCCAGATCGTCCGCCGATGCGAACACCTGCAAGGGACCGGCGACATCGAGCAACTGGACGTCAGGGAAGGCGAGCACGTCGATGGTGCGTGGGGCGTCGGCCGGCATGGCGGTCTCCCGGAGGAATTGGCGGAAAACGTGGGTTATGTGTCAACTTCGCCATAGCGTAGCGGCGTAGGATCGGTTCGTCTACTGCATACAATCGACCAAGGAGAAGACGATGACGCTACATATCGGCCTGTTGCTGTTCCCGCGCGTGCAGCAGCTCGACATGACCGGCCCCTACGACGTTTTCGCGTCCATGCCCGACGTGAAGGTGCATCTCGTCTCGAAGACGCGCGAGCCGGTGAAATCGAGCGTCGGCATGATCCTGACGCCCGACGCGACTTACGACGATTGCCCCGCGCTCGATGTGTTGTGCGTGCCGGGCGGATCGGGCGTCGGTGACCTGATGGAGGACGAGGCGACGCTCGCGTTCCTTCGCAAGCAGGCGGCGCGCGCGCGATACGTCACGTCGGTTTGCACCGGCTCGCTCGTGCTCGGCGCGGCGGGCCTGTTGCGCGGCAAACGCGCGACGACGCACTGGGCGTATCACGAACTGCTCGCGGAACTGGGCGCCATACCGGTACACGGACGCGTGGTGCGCGACGGCAACGTGTTTACCGGCGGCGGCATTACGGCGGGGATCGATTTCGCGCTGACGCTCGCGGCGGAACTCGTCGGCGAACACGAGGCGCAGGCGATTCAGCTGCAGATGGAATACGCGCCCGCGCCGCCTTTCGACTCGGGCGATCCGGCGCACGCGCCCGCGGCTGTCGTCAGCGATGTGCGCGATCGATGCGCGCCGTCGCTGGCGCAGCGCGGCGCGGTCACGGCGCGCGTGGCGGAGCGGCTGAAACTGAATGCGTAATGCAAAACGCATCATGCAAGATGGTTCGATGTATGCGTAATGCAAAACGCCAAACGATCAAAACCGCTTCTGCATGAAATAGCGCGTGTGGCCGGCATGAAAATCGGCGAGTTCGCCGAAGGTCTCGTAACCGCGGCGCGCATAGAGCGCGCGTGCCGCGGGGTTGACCGTGTCGAGCCACGCGGCGCGGCAGCCGCGCTTTCTCGCCTCGTTTTCGGCGGCTTCGAGCGCGCGTGCGCCGAGTCCGGCGCCGCGCGCGTCCTCGCGTATCCACAGCCATTTCACGAAGAGCCAGTCCCACGCGGTGTAGCCCGCGAGCCCGCCGAGAAAATCGTCATCGCGATACAGCGACACGGCGAGATCGCGCTGCTGGCTCGGCCCGAGTCGCTCGCGATTGAACGCGGCAAGGCCGCCCGCGACGTCCTGCTCGAAGCTCGCGTCGATCCAGTCCGTCACCGCGAGCGTGACGTCCGCGCTCATATCGCGCCGCTCAACTCTGCGCGGCCGGTGCAACCGATGCGCCCTTGATGCCGTGCCGCGCGAGCGCCTCGGCGACGAAGCCCGAGCGTTTGACATCCTCGACGAATTCGCTCAGATAGCGCGCGGCTTCGTCACCGCGCGTCTTCGACAAGCCCATCGCCTGCTGGATCACCATGAAGCGTCCGTCGAGAAGACGCAGGCCGGGCGTGCGCGCCGCATCGGCTTCGAGTTGCTGCTTCACGCCCGCCGCGACTTCGAGGTTATCGCGCAGAAACTCTTCGACCACGGTTTGCGACAACGCCGTGCGCACGATCTGCGCATGCTTGATCTCGCGCGTGAGAAAGAGATCGTATGCGCTTCCCTTGCCGACCATGATGCGATTGCCTTCGCGATCGACGTCTTCGTTGCGCGTGAGCGGCGACGCATCGCGCACGAGATAGCAGCCTTCGATCAGCACGTAAGGCGCGGTGAACGCGATGCCCGCGCCGCGCACTGGATCGATCGCGAAGAAGCCGATGTCGGCGCCTCCGTTCGTGACGGTTTCGACCGACTCCGCGGCGCGGTCGAACGACGTGAACGCGACAGGCACGCCGAGCCGCGATGCGAGCTCACGCGCGATATCCACCGATACGCCGCCCGGCTCGCCGCTGCCGGTCCGGTGCGCGAGAATCGGATTGCCGAGATTGATCGATGCGCGCAGCGTGCCCGTCGGCACGAAGGCATTCAGCAAGGAAGAGGAAAGAGTCATGGTGTCCGTCGATTGAATGAAGGGAAGTGGCCGCACGAGCAATCCGATGCAGAATACGCGAACCGCAACCGCTCTGCCAAAGGAACGACATGCAACGCACACGCATCGACAGCCGGGAATTGATCGCGCGCCTGAAGCTCGAACCGCATCCCGAAGGCGGATTCTTTCGCGAGACGTATCGCGCGAGCGGCAACGTCACGCGCGAGAACGAAAGCGAATTGCGCTCGGCGTCGACCGCGATCTACTTCCTGCTATGCGACGGCGCGCATTCCGCGTGGCATCGCATCCGCTCCGATGAAGTCTGGCATTTTTATGCAGGCGATCCCATCGACGTGCATGTGCTCGATGCGAACGGCACGCTTGTCACGCATCGTCTCGGTAACGCGCTCGAACATGCGGATACGGTGTTTCAGGCGGTCGTCAAAGCGGGCGACTGGTTCGCGGCCGAGTGTCGCGATGAAGAGGGCGCGGCGCTCGTCGGCTGCACGGTCGCGCCGGGCTTCGAGTTCAGCGAGTTCGAACTCGCCGCGCCGGGCGCGCTGGAAGCACGTTATCCGCAACATCGCGAACTGATCGCCCGGCTCGGGTCCAAACCATGACGATGCGAGTGCGGTTATCATCGCGCGCATCATCGACAACGACACAAGGTCAGGCATGAGCGGAGTGCGCCGGGGGATTCAATCGATCGAAGTGGGGGGCGCGCTCTTGCGTGCGCTGGTTGATCATGGCGGGCCGATGCTGCTCGGCGATCTCGCCAGGAAGGCGGGCATGCCGTCGGCGAAGGCGCATCCGTATCTCGTGTCGTACGGCAATCTCGGCCTGATTCAGCAGGACGCCGCGACGGGCCGCTACGAGCTCGGGCCGTTCGCGTTGCAAATGGGGTTGATCAGCTTGCAGCGCGTCGATCCGGTGCGTCTCGCGATTGCGGAAGTGGCGAACATGACGCCGGGCATCGAGCATACGGTCGCGCTCGCGAGCGCGGGCAGCTATGGGCCGACCATCGTGCATATTCAGCAGGCGAGCGTGCCCATCCACGTGACGATGCGCACGGGCACGGTGATGTCGCTGTTGCAGACCGCGACGGGCCGCGCGTTCGCCGCCTATCTTCCGCCGATGACGGTCGATGCGCTCGTCGCGATCGAGCGCGCGGGCGCGTTGCAGATCGGGGCGGGGCGGCGCGACTATACGCGTGCGCAGATCGATGCGATGCTCTGCGAGGTGCGCGAGCATGGCATCGCGAGGGCGGTCGATGAACCGGTCGCCGGGATTAGCGCGATCAGCGCGCCGGTGTTTGATCACACGCGCAATATCGTGCTTGCGATTACGGCGATCGGGCCGAGTGGGTCGTTCGATGGTGCCTGGGATGGGGGCATCGCGAAGGCGCTGCACGCGTGTGCGCTGCGCGTGTCGAAGATGCTTGGGTTTGTTGCCGTTTGATTTTTGGCGAATTTTGAATGCGACCGTAGGTGGGGTGGGTTTGGTTTTCGCCGGATCCCGGTTTCGCGGTGGTCTATTAGCACTGCCCCTCCCCGGGGCGGGGGTCACTTTCTTTGCTGCTGCAAAGAAAGTAACCAAAGAAAGCAGCTTCTCACCGCCCGCGGTCACACGCAGTTTGGCCATGCTTGCCAGCCCGCGGTGGCCCTCGCCTAAGTGTGGTCCTCGAAGGACTTATC
>JFHF01000096.1 GCA_000648925.1 Caballeronia jiangsuensis | reverse complement strand
GCTTCGGCGTGAGCTGGATGCTGCTGGTCGACGCCCCGCCGGCCCAGCCGCCGCAGTGAAGGAGGTCACCCCATGCGATTCATGATCCTCGTCAAGGCCGACGCCGACACCGAAGCCGGCGCCATGCCGACCGACGACACCCTCATGGCTGAGATGGCCGCCTACCACGGCGAGTTGCTGCGCGCCGGGGTGCTGCTCGACGGCGCCGGCCTCAAACCGAGCCGCCACGGCTGGCGGATGGGCTACGACGGCGCGCGCCGCACCGTGACCGACGGGCCGTTCACCGAGGCGAAGGAGCTCATCGCCGGCTACACGCTGATCCAGACCGCCACCCGCGAGGAAGCCCTGGAATGGACCCGCCGCTTCCCCAACCCCTCGCTGCACGGCACGCCCTGCCACATCGAGGTCCGCGAACTCTACGAGCTCGACGACTTCCCCGACAACGCACCGCGCGAGCAGATGCGCGAGATGGGCCTCGGCGCCTGACCTTGTTGACCCGGAGACTTCCATGACCACGCCCCACATCCCGCAAATCTTCGTGAACCTGCCGGTGCGCGACCTGCCCGCCGCCATCGCCTTCTTCACCGCACTTGGTTACCGTTTCAACCCGCAATACACCGACGAGACCGCGACCTGCATGATCGTCAGCGACCACATCTTCGTGATGCTGCTCACACATGAGAAATTCCGCGCGTTCTCGCCCAGGGCCATCGCCGACACGGCCACCGGCAACGAGGTGCTGATCTGCCTCTCGTGCCCCGACCGTGCCGGTGTCGACGACCTCGTCCGCAAGGCTGTGGCCGCCGGCGGCAGCACCTACAGCGCGCCGCAGGACCACGGTTTCATGTATGGCCACGGCTTCCAGGACCTCGACGGCCACGTCTGGGAGCTGATGGCCATGAACCCCGACTTCCAACCGCCCCAAGGCTGAAAGACCCTTTTCCGATGACCGATTCCGCGCTCGACGCCCGCAAGCGCTGGCTGGCCCTGATGGTGCTGTGCCTGGGCGAACTGATGATCGTGCTCGACACCACCATCGTGAACGTCGCGCTGCCATCCATCCGGCAGGACCTGGCCTTCACCGAGACCTCGCTGGTCTGGGTGGTCAACGCCTACATGCTGACCTACGGCGGCTTTCTGCTGCTGGGCGGCCGGCTCGGCGATCTCTATGGCCAGCGCCGCATGTTCCTCGCCGGCCTCGCGTTCTTCACGCTCGCCTCGCTGGCCTGTGGCCTGGCGAACTCGCAGGGCCTGCTGGTGGTGGCGCGGGCGGTGCAGGGGCTGGGCGGTGCCGTGGTGTCGGCCGTGGCGCTGTCGCTCATCATGAACCTGTTCACCGACGCCGCCGGCCGGGCCAAGGCGATGGGGGTGTTCGGCTTCGTCTGCGCCGGGGGCGGCAGCATCGGCGTGCTGCTCGGCGGGCTGCTGACCTCGTCGCTGAGCTGGCACTGGATCTTCCTGGTCAACCTGCCGATCGGCGTGGCGGTGTACGCGTTGTGCGTCGCGCTGATCGACAAGGACCAGCCCGCGGCCGGCGGCAAGCTCGACGTGGCCGGCGCCATCACCGTCACCACCTCGCTCATGCTGGCCGTGTACGCGGTGGTCGGCGGCAACGAGGCCGGCTGGACCTCGCCGCTCACGCTCTCGCTGCTCGGCGCCGCCGCGCTGCTGCTGGCCGCCTTCATCGCGATCGAGGCCCGGGTCGCGCACCCGCTGATGCCGTTGAAGCTGTTCAAGCTGCGCAACGTCGCCACCGCCAATGTGGCCGGCGTGCTGTGGGCCGCCGCGATGTTCGCGTGGTTCTTCATCTCCGCGCTGTACCTGCAGCTGGTGTTGGGCTATGACGCGATGCAGGTCGGTCTGGCCTTCCTGCCGTCCAACCTGATCATGGCCGTGTTGTCGCTCGGCGTGTCCGCCAAGATCGTCATGCGCTGGGGCATTCGCGGCCCGCTGGCCGCCGGCCTGGCGGTCGCCGCCATCGGGCTGGCGCTGTTCGCCCGGGCGCCGGTAGACGGCAACTTCTGGATCGATGTGCTGCCCGGCATGCTGCTGCTGGGGGTGGGTGCCGGCATCGCCTTCAACCCGCTGCTGCTGGCCGCGATGAGCGACGTGGGGCCGAGCGAATCGGGCCTCGCCTCGGGCGTGGTCAACACCGCCTTCATGATGGGCGGCGCGCTCGGCCTGGCGGTGCTGGCCAGCGCCGCTGCCGCCCGCACCACCGCGCTGCTGGAGGCCGGCGCCACCCAGGCCGCCGCGCTCAATGGCGGTTACCAGCTGGCCTTCGGGCTGGGCGCCGCGTGTGCCGCGCTGGCGGCGGTACTGGGCGTGGTGTTCATGCGCATCCAACCGCAGCAAGCCGATGGCGCGAACGGCGGGCAACCCGACTCCGCCGTCCACTGACTCATTTTTCCCAACCATTCACGAGGAGCGCAACATGTTGAAAACCATCCTGGGCGTCGCGGTGTTGGCCATTGCCGGCGTGCTCATCTACGCCGCCACCAAGCCCGACACCTTTCGCGTCGAACGCTCCACGCTGATCAAGGCGCCGCCCGAGAAGATCTTTCCGCTGATCAACGACATCCACGAGATGCAGCAATGGTCGGCCTGGGAGAAGGTCGACCCCGCGATGCAGCGCACCCACTCCGGCGCGTCCAGTGGCGTGGGCGCCATCTATGAATGGAAGGGGAACAAAGAGATCGGTTCCGGCCGCATGGAAATCACCGAATCGGTGCCACCGTCGCGCGTCGTCATCAAGATGGATTTCATCGAACCCTTCCCCGCGCACAACACGGCGGCGTTCACGCTGAAGCCCGAAGCCGACGGCAACACCCGCGTGACCCACGCGATCTTCGGGCCCATGCCCTACATCTCCAAGGTCATGAGCACCTTCTTCAGCATGGACCGCATGATCGGCGACAAATTCGAGCAAAGCCTGGCGGCGCTCAAGGCTCTGGCCGAACGCCGACCCCACGCCCCGGTGCTCTGATGTAATCGATGCATGAGCCGCACCGACCTCCATCGCCAACTCGACGGGCTCTGGCGCATCGAGTCGGCCAAGGTCGTGGCCAAGGTGGCCCACATGACGCGCGACGTGGGGGTGGCCGAAGAGATCGCGCAAGACGCGCTGCTCGCCGCGCTGGAAACCTGGCCGGGGCAGGGCCTGCCCGACAACCCAGGCGCCTGGCTCATGACCACCGCCAAGCACCGCGCCATCGACTGGCTGCGCCGCCAGCAGCTGCATGCCGCGAACGAGACCGACCTGAGCCGCACGCTCGACGACCAGATGGCCGCCGGCATGCCCGACGTGGAGGCGTGGATGGACGACGCCATCGGTGACGACCTGCTGCGCCTGGTCTTCACGGCCTGCCACCCGGTGTTGTCGCCGGAGGCGCGGGTGGCGCTCACGCTGCGCCTGCTGGGCGGCCTGACCACCGACGAGATCGCGCGCGCGTTCCTGGTGCCCGAGGCCACGCTGGCCCAGCGCATCGTTCGCGCCAAGCGCACGCTGGGCGAGGCCCGGGTGCCGTTCGAGGCGCCGCGCGCCGACGAACTCGCCGAGCGCCTCGACGCGGTGCTGGAGGTGGTCTACCTGATCTTCAACGAGGGCTACGCCGCCACGGCGGGCGACGACTGGATGCGCCCCGCGCTGTGCAACGAAGCCCTGCGCCTGGGGCGCATGGTGGCCGAGCTGATGCCGGCCGAGCCCGAGGTGCACGGCCTGGTCGCGTTGATGGAAATCCAGGCCTCGCGGCTGCACGCCCGCACCGGTCCCGGCGGCGAGCCCGTGCTGTTGATGGATCAGGACCGCACCCGCTGGGACCGCCTGCTGATCCGCCGGGGGCTGGCGGCCCTGGCGCGGGCCGAGGGGCTGCTGGCCGTGCAGGACCGCGGGCATGGCCCCTATGCGCTGCAGGCCGCGATCGCTGCCTGCCATGCGCGCGCCGTCACGCCCGGCGCGACCGACTGGTCGCGCATCGTGGCCCTGTACGACGGGCTGCTGCAGGTCATGCCTTCACCGGTGGTGGCGCTGAACCGCGCGGTGGCCGTGGGGCAGGCCCGTGGTCCGGCCGAGGCGCTGGCCCTGGTGGACGGGCTCGCGCTGGAGCCCCGGTTCCAGCAGTACCACCTGCTGCCCAGCGTGCGGGCCGACCTGCTGCAGCGCCTGGGTCGCCGCGCCGAGGCGCGTGCGGCCTACCTCGTTGCCGCCGACCTTGCGCGCAACCGCCGCGAGGAGGCGCTGCTGCGCGAGCGCGCGGCCGCCTGCCACCCCTAACGGTGCGGGCAAGGCGGCCACTGCCCAGTCACTTGGGGTTGACGACCGAGTAGTTCACCGGCACGAAACGGTAGCCCTTGCCTTCGGCGCGGATGTGGCCGATGCCGGGGAACGACAGGTGGGCCGCCGCGATCAGGTAGCCGCCCTTGGCGGCATCCGCGAAGGCCTTCTTGCGCTCCACCACGACGGACTTGCTGTCGCTGTCGAGCTGGGTCGTGACGCTGGGGTCGTCGAACTGCACCGCGGCGACGAGTATCAGGTCGCCGAGCAGGGCGAGCTTTTGCCCCTGGCTTTCGACCACGTAGGTGGTGTGGCCCGGGGTGTGGCCGTGGCTGGCCAGCGCTTTGATGCCGGGCACCAGGTCGGTGTTCCCCGAGAAAGGCTTGAACTTGCCGGCCTTCACATAGGGGTTCAGCGAGGCCATGGCGCCTTTGAAGAAGCCTTTGCTCTCGTCGTCCGGGGCCTTGTCGAGGTTGGTCTGGCTGAGCCAGAAATCGGCTTCTTTCTGGTCCGCACGCACCACCGCGTTCGGGAACGCCAGTTGCTCACCCACCATCAAGCCGCCCACGTGGTCGGGGTGCATGTGGGTGATGTAGATCTCGTCGACCTGCTCGGGCTGATAGCCTGCGGCCTTGAGGTTGGCCGCCAGCCGGCCCAGGGTGGGGCCGAACAGGCCGGCCGCGCCGGTGTCCACCAGCACCAGCTTGGAGCCGGTGTTGACGAGGTAACCGGTGACCGAGGTTTCGAGCGGCGCTTTCTGGAAGGACTTGGCCAGCGCGCTCTGCGTCTTCGGGGCCGGCTGGTTCAGCCGCTTGTCGACCGGCAGCGCCACCGTGCCGTCCGACAGCGCGGTGATTTCGAAGTCGCCCAGCAGCATCCGGTAGTAGCCGGGGGCCGAGGTGCGCACCTGCGGTGCGGCGGCGTGGGCGGTGGACACCAGCGTCAACGGTGCAACGGCGGCCGTGGCGGCCACCACGGCCGCAACACAGGACAGGCGGGCCAGCAAGCGGTTCTTCAGGGGCATGGTGATTTCCTTGTGGGTGGGCATGGACTCGCGCCGGAGTATACCGAGATTGCAACGGCTTTGCAACATCGGGGTTGCCCGGTGCACCGGCGCGGGCCGGCGCCCTGTATGCTTCCGGTTTTCGCCGCCACCCTGCCCAGCCGACGACGCCATGTCCTACATCCTTGACGCCCTCAAACGCGCGGAGTCCGACCGCGGGCGCGGCTCGGTGCCGGGGCTGCACACCCAGCAGGTGATGCCCGGCAGCGACGTGGCGGGCACCGAGCGGCCGGTGTGGCTGTGGCCGGTGGTCACCGCCGGTGTGGCTGTGGCCGGCCTGGTGGTGCTGTATCTGGTCAACCCGGTCACGGTGCGCATCCACGCGGGCAGCCCGGTGGCCGCCAGCCTGCCGCCGCCCACGGTGTCGCCCCCGCCCGCTGCCGCCCTGCCGGTGCCGCAGATCACCGCCGTGACCGCCGTCGAAAGCACACCCGACGCCTCGGCGCCCGAAGGCGGTGCGCGCAGCCGCCGCCGGGCCGCCGCCACCGACGCGCTCACGGCCAACGAGCCGCGCGTCTATGCCGTGGCCGACCTGCCACCCGATGTGCGCAACGCCCTGCCGAAAGTGGCCGTCGGCGGTTCCAGCTACTCCACCAACCCGGCGCTGCGCATGCTCATGGTCAATGGCCAGATGTACCAGGAGCGCGACCCGCTGGGCCCGGAGCTGACGCTGGAGCAGATCCGCCAGGGCTCGGCGGTGCTGCGTTTCCGCGGCTACCGCTACCGCATCAGCTTCTGAGCTTGCCGGGCGGCCGGTGTCCTACGCCGGGGGCTGCGTTGTCCTACAGCCAAAACGCAGCGACCGCCTTAGCATGGCCTTTGGCACGCCTTGTGCCTGCCCGGCCCTGCCATGGACGACCCGCAACCCCGCCTCGACCTTCTCGCCGATCCTGACCCGGCCGACCCTTCTGCAGGCCGCCGGGTCGTGCTGCGTGGCGCCTGGACCGTGTCGCAGCTCGCGCGGCCAGGCGTGTGGCGGGCCACCGGGCGCGCGTTGCAACAGGCGGCCCCCGACCGCGACGGCCTGACCTGGGACCTGCGCGGGCTCGACGCGTTCGACCACCTCGGCGCGCAGCGGCTCTGGGACCACTGGGGCGGTGCATGGCCGGCGCACTGGCTGGCCGAGGCGCCGCAACACGCGCTGCTGGCGCGGGTGGCCGAGTTTGGCCACCTGCCCGAGACCGCCCGCACGCCCGGCCCCTTCCGCCGCCTGACCGCGCTGGGCGAGGGCGGCATCGCCGCGTGGCGCCACGCACGTGACTTCATCGCCCTGCTGGGCGCCACCTTCCTCGACGCGCTGCGCTGGCTGCGCCGTCCCGCCGCTGGCCCCTGGCGCGACTTTTCGGGGCAGCTGTACCACGCGGGCGCGACGGCCCTGCCCATCACGGCCATGGTGGGTTTTCTCATTGGTGTGGTGCTGGCCTACCTGCTCGCGCAGCAGCTGCAGGCATTCGGCGCGGACCTGTTCATCGTGAACATCCTGGGCGTGTCGCTGGTGCGCGAACTGGGCCCGGTGCTGGCGGCGATCCTGATCGCCGGCCGCTCGGGCTCGGCCATCACCGCACAGATCGGCGTCATGCGGGTGACCGAAGAGATCGACGCCATGCGGGTGCTGGGCATCGCGCCGGGTTTCCGGCTGGTGCTGCCGCGCGCGGCGGCGCTGGCACTGGTCATGCCGCTGCTCACGGTCTGGACCACGCTGGCCGCGCTGCTGGGCGGGCTGGTGGTGTCGGACCTCACGCTGGGGCTGGGCGCCTCGTACTTCGTGCACGAGCTGCCCAAGGCCGTGCCGGTGGTGCATCTTGCGCTGGCGCTGGGCAAGTCGGCCGTGTTCGGCGCGTTGATCGCGCTCATCGGCTGCCATTTCGGGCTGCGGGTGCGGCCCGACACCCAAAGCCTGGGCCAGGGCACGACGGCCTCGGTGGTCGCGGCGATCGCCATGGTGATTCTGGTCGATGCACTGTTCGCCATCGTGTTCCAGGGGGTGGGCACATGACCACCGCCATCACCGTGCGCGGCCTGCGCACGGTGTTCCCCGGCCCGGTGCAGGACACCGTGATCCACGACGGGCTGGACCTCACCGTGGCGCGCGGCGAGATCGTGAGCCTGGTCGGTGGTTCGGGCACCGGCAAGTCGGTGCTGCTGCGGCAGATGCTGGGGCTGGAGCGGCCGGCGGCCGGCACGGTCACGGTGCTGGGTGAACCGGCCGAGCGGCTCGGGCGCACCGGCGCCGCGCAGCGCGTGGGCATGCTGTTCCAGCAGGGCGCGTTGTTCTCGGCGTTTTCGGTGCTCGACAACATCGCGCTGCCGCTGCGCGAACTGCGCACGCTGCCGGAGCGTCTGGTGCGCGAGGCGGCCATGGTCAAGCTGCAGATGGTGGGGCTCGGGCCCGAGCACGCGCACAAGCTGCCCAGTGACTTGTCGGGCGGCATGGTCAAGCGCGTGGCGCTGGCCCGCGCGCTGGCGCTCGATCCGCCGCTGCTGTTCCTCGACGAGCCCACCGCCGGGCTGGACCCCGACAGCTCCGACGGCTTCTGCCAGTTGCTGGCGGCGCTGCACCGCGAGCTGGGCCTGACCGTGGTCATGGTCACGCACGACCTCGACACCCTGTTCGCGCTCAGCACCCAGGTCGCGGTGCTCGCCGAAAAACGCGTGATCGTGCACGACACGCCCGAGGCGGTGGTGCGCGTCGATCACCCCTTCATCGAAACCTTCTTCCGCGGCGAGCGGGGGCGGCGCGCGCAGGCGCCGCTGCCGCCGCCCACCCCCTCTCCCCCGAGCGAAAGGACCCGCCATGGAGAATAAGGCGCATGCCCTCGTGGCCGGCGTGTTCGTGCTGGTGATGACCGCCCTGCTGGCCGGCCTGGCCTGGGGCCTCACCCGCGACCGCAAGACCTACGACCTTTACGAAATCACCACCCGCGACGCCGTCAGCGGTCTGGCCGAGCAGGCCCCGGTGCGCTTCCGTGGCGTGCCGGTGGGGCAGGTGGCGTCCATCGGCTTTGACCCGCAGGCGCGCGGCCAGGTGCGCATCCTGCTGTCGGTGGAACGCGGCGCGCCCGTCAGCACCGCGACCTTTGCCACCATCGCGACGCAGGGCGTCACCGGCCTGGGCTTCATCCAGCTCGACGAAGAAGCCGCACAGGCGGCCACGGCCCAGCCGCTGGCCCCCAACGACGACCAACCGCCCCGCATCCCGCTGCGGCCGGGCTTTCTCGACAAGCTCAAGACCCAGGGCGAGGTCATCCTCGACCAGTTCGAGCAGGCCAGCACCCGCTTCAACCAGCTGCTCGGCGATGGCAACCAGAAGGCCTTCACCCAGACGCTCGACAGCCTCAACCGCCTCGCGCTCAAGCTGGACCGCCAGGTCGATCCGGCGCTGGTTTCGCTGCGGCGCGGCACCGACGCCATCGGCAGTGCCGCGGGCGAATTCGGCAAGGTCGCGCAGCGCCTCAACGAGAAAAACGGCGCGGTGGACCGGCTCACCGCGGGCACCGAGGCGCTGGCGCAGAGCGCCGAAGGCTTCAACGCCGTCACGCTGCCCCGCCTGAACCGCGCCGCCGATGAACTCACCCGCGGTGCGCGGCAGGTCTACCGCACGGCCAACCTGCTGGGTGACAACCCGCGCTCGCTGATCTTCGGTGCCGGCCCTGCCGCGGCCGGGCCGGGCGAGCCCGGCTTTGCGCCTCCTGACGCCGCCGAACGCCCTGTGAGCACCGGAGATTGATTGCTATGTTTTTCATACCTAACAATTCAGCAAATATGCTGACTACCGGCACTTTTGATGCTCAAAATGCCTCTCGAAAGGCGGTTCGGGGGCTGGCAGTGGTACTGGCCGTCGCCGGGCTCGTGGCGCTGGCCGGCTGCGGGGCGCTGGGCAGCCTGAACACCGCACCCTTGCGGCCCGTGCTGTACGACTTCGGCAGCCCGCCGGGCGCTGCCGCATCCATCGGCGTGCCCGGTGGATCGCAGCGCCCCGTGGCCCTGGCCGACGTGGACGCGCCCGCCGCGCTCGACACGCCCGCCGTGCTGTACCGGCTGGCCTACGCCGACGCGCAGCAGCCCCGCCCCTATGCACAGGCCCGCTGGAGCATGGCGCCCGCCCAGTTGCTGCGCCAGCGGCTGCGCGAAGGCCTGGGCCAGCACCGTCCGGTGCTGCAGCCCGGCGAAGGCGGCCGGGTGCGGCTGATGCGGGTGGAGCTGGAGGCCTTTCACCAGGTGTTCGAGTCGCCGCAGCGCAGCGCGGGGCTGGTGCGCCTGCGTGTCACGCTGACCGAGCCCGGTGCGGCCGGCGACGACCGCGTTGAGCAGCACAGCTTTGCCGCCCAGCGGCCCGCGCCAACCCCCGATGCCCCGGGGGGCGTTCGCGCCCTCACCGCCGCCACCGACGCGGTCATTGCCGACATCGACGTCTGGCTGGCCGAGCGGCGCTGAAGCCGGGCGCCGGCTCAGCGCCCGCCGGCCACGTCGAGCAGCGTGCCGGTGGTGTAGCTTGATGCGTCCGACATGAGCCAGACGATCGCCTCGGCCACCTCCAGCGCAGTGCCCACGCGGCCCATGGGCAGTTGCGGTGCCATGAGCCGCACGCGGTCGGGTTGCCCGCCGGAGGCATGGATCTCGGTGTCGATGATGCCGGGTCGCACCGCGTTCACGCGGATGCCCTCGGCCACCACCTCCTTGGCCAGCCCCAGCGTGAAGGTGTCGATCGCCGCCTTTGCGGCCGCGTAGTCCACGTACTGCCCTGGCGAGCCCAGCCGCGAAGCCGCGCTGCCCACGTTGACGATCACGCCCCCCGCACCACCGTGGCGGGTGCTCATGCGGCGCACGGCCTCGCCCGCACACAGGAAGGAGCCGGTGACGTTGACCGCGAACATGCGGGTGAGCCGGGCGGCGTCCATCTGGTCGACCCGCGTCGCGACGTCGACCACGCCGGCGTTGTTCACGAGCGCGTCGAGCCGGCCGAACTTGGCATCGACCTGCCCGAACAGCGCCTGCACCTGCGCCGGATCGGCCACGTCGGCCTGCACGGCCATGGCCCGGCCGCCCGCCGTGCGGATCTCGCGCACCACCGCGTCGGCCGCCAGCGAGTTCGCCGCGTAGTTGATCGCCACCGCCCAGCCACGCCGGGCTGCGAGGCGCGCCGTGGCCGCGCCAATGCCCCGGCCGCCCCCGGTGACCATCACCACCCGGCCTGTCGTGTCCGTCGTCGTCATCAAGTCCCGCCTCCTGCGGGTGAATGGGTTCTGGGCTAAAACCCGGAAAGGGCACCCGCCGTTCCAGCGGGGCAGCGTACACCAAGCCGGCCGGCACGACCCGTGCCGCCGGCCTCCCCCCACACCCACCAGGAGATTCACATGGGCAACATGGCCGAACTGCAAACCGCCGATGGCTTTCACCGCTTCCCCGCCTACGTGGCCCCACCGGCGGGCACACCGCGCGGCGGCATCGTGGTGCTGCAGGAGATTTTTGGCGTGAACGCGCACATCCGCGCGGTTGCCGACGGCTACGCCGCCGAGGGCTACCTCGCAGTGGCGCCGTCCACCTTCTCGCGGACCGGCAAGGCCGACCTGGAATTGGCCTACGACGAGGCCGGCATGAAAACCGGCTTCGCGCTCAAGGCCGAGGTCGACGGCCTGCCCGCCCCCGGCGTGCTCGACGACATCGCCGCCGCCATCACCTACGCGGCACAAGCCGGCAAGGTCGGCATCGTCGGCTATTGCTGGGGCGGCCTGCTGACCTGGCGCGCGGCCTGCAGCTTCGGGGCCCTGAGCGCTGCCGTGCCGTACTACGGCGGCGGCATGACGTCGGAGGCCGACCGTGCCCGTACACCTCGCTGCCCGGTGCTGGCCCATTTCGGCCGCCAGGACAGTTACATCCCCATGGACACGGTCGAGGCCTTCCGCCACGCGCAACCGGGCGTTCAGGTGCAGGTCTACGACACCGGCCACGGCTTCAACTGCGACCAGCGCGGCTCGTACCACGCCGAGTCCGCCCGGCTCGCACGCGAACGCACGCTGGCGTTCTTTGCCGAGCACCTCGGCGGCTGAGGCGTCAGCGGTTCGACGGCTCCAGCAGGCGCTTGCGCCAGAAGAAACCGAGCAGCCCGACCGCGATCAGCCCCATCACCGCGGTGGCCCACCACAGGCCATCGGGGTGCTTGATGAACGGGAACGCCTCGAAGTTCATGCCGAAGTAGCCGGTGATCAGGTTCAGCGGCAGGAAGATGGCGGTCAGCACGGTGAGCGTGCGCATGACGTCGTTGGTGCGGTTGGCGGTGGCCGAGAAGTGCATCTGGATCGCCGACTCGAGCGACTCTTCGAGCCGGTGCACGTCCGAGATCACCCGCTCGACGTGTTCGATGGTGTCGCGGGTGCGCACCTGCAGCATCTCGCGCTCCACGAAGGGCGTGCCGGGCTCGTTGAGGGTCTGCAGCCACTCGGCCAGGGCGCCGCGCTGGTCTTCGGCGATGTCCTGCAACTGGTGCAGGGTGTTGCGGGCTTCCAGCAGCGCCTGCCAGTTGCGGAAGCGCGAGTGCTCGTCGAGCAGCTCCGACTGCCAGTGGTCGAGCTGCAGGGTCAGGCGGCGCCGCAGTTCGAGGTAGCCGTCGACCATGTGGTCGATCACCCGCAGCATCAGCTCGGCCGGGCTGTCCGGCATGTGGATCAGCGCCTTGCGGCCCGGTGCCGTGCCGGGTGCGCGCCCCTGCGGGCCCGGCGTGACCTGGCTCAGCATGCGGTCGATGAAGTGGTCGCGCACCGTGCAGTCGACCGGGTGCACGGTCACCAGCACCCGGCCGAACACTGCGAAGCCCACGGGGCTGGTGTCGATGCGGCGCAGCGCCGACGGCCCGCCGCGCCGCTTGGGTGGGCGCGCCACCTCGTTGCTGGCCACGCCACCGTTCAGGGTGTCGGTCTCGCGCTCGGTGGCGGCCAACCGGCGGAACACCAGCACGTCGTAGACCGAGGTGAAGTCGTAGTGCGAGGGCAGCTGGTTGTTCAGCAGGTCCGAGACATGGAACTCCAGCAGCGGCGTGCCCGTGAGGCGCTGCAGCGCGGCCTGGATGGCCGCCTGGT
>JFHF01000095.1 GCA_000648925.1 Caballeronia jiangsuensis | reverse complement strand
TTAACGAGCACCGTTCGCCACAATGCGGACAACGCGAAGCAAGCATCGACCCTTGCAGGGACTGCTACGGCAATCGCTGAGCGTGGAGGCGAGGTTGTGGGACGCGTGGTTGACACGATGCAAGGAATCTCAAGCAGTTCGGCCAAAATGGCTGAAATTATCAGTGTGATCGAGGGCATCGCATTTCAGACCAACATACTTGCACTGAACGCTGCAGTTGAGGCCGCTCGTGCTGGCGAGCAGGGCCGCGGTTTCGCAGTCGTCGCGGGAGAGGTTCGAACGCTCGCTCAACGAAGCGCCTCCGCCGCGCGTGAGATCAAAGATCTCATCAGTGAATCGGTCAGTCGCGTGCAAACCGGGTCCGAACTTGTTCAGGAAGCCGGAAGCACGATGCACGAAATCGTAGATTCGGTGAAGCGCGTGATGGATATCGTAGGCGAGATCTCCTCGGCATCCGAAGAACAGAGCACTGGAATCGAGCATGTCAACACTGCTGTCAGTCAGATGGATGAAGTGACTCAACAGAATGCTGCCTTGGTAGAAGAGGCCGCAGCTGCCACGCAAGCGATGGCTCAACAAGCCCGCGATCTGCAAGACGCGGTGGCGATCTTCAATGTGGCCGATTCCGCGCGTCCGGCATCTGTGCCGATGCCTGCGCGAAGCGCGGTCCGTCCAGTACAGGTGAAAAAAGTTTCTGCAGCAGCTATAGGTCAAAGTCCGTCCGCAACAAATTTCAACCGTCGGAGCGAGCGAGTTGCGACGGCAGCAGATGCGGATGCATGGCAATCATTTTGAGTCAAACTATTAAATGAACGAAGCTGAAAAGGTTTTGAGCGAGATGGCGATGGTTGTTTTCTCCAACACTCAATCGCTTAGCAGACTTGGCGCACGGAGCGTGGTGCTGGAGAAATTCGTCGAAGCAGTTCTTCCTCAACTAACGTGGTTGCAGCGCTCTGAAGTCACCCACAAGTTTCGTGAAGGGGTCGAAGACGTTCTCTCGTTTATGGACGACGTAACCCTACCTGGCGAGTACCATTCAGCGCTCTTGCAACTGGTAAATGAACTGCTCGGAAAGCTCGAGCGGGGCTGCGACGTGCAGGGATAGTCGGTAAACGAGCAGGGGCCAATGCTGGTGTGCAATCGCGGTGCCTTCAACGTCAACGCTTAAGCACAAACTTGCCCGTGATAGGCGCTGCGTCCAAGGCTTTTTGATCAGACGAAGAGTGTTGGACCGCAAGCGCCTTTCGATTTTTTGGAAGCCCTTATGTCCACTCAGAACGCCGAGTTCGTCGCTCGGTCTAGTCCTATCTACGTCTCAGCGCTCCGGCGCTTGCTGAACGACCCCACCGGAAACTTTTGGGAAGGCGTTCGCTCTGCACTATCCGTGCTAGCAATCCTAGCCGCAATTGGGACAAGCACCTTCCTTGCTCTGAAGCAGACCGCTGAGCAAGATGTCGCCATGACTGCGCTCCAATCGTCGAGTCGGCTGAAACGCGATCTCGATCGGTTCCAACAGTTGATGCTGGAAGAGCACGGAGACCTTTATACGCTGATTGCCACAAAGCCGTTCTATCACAGGCAAGATTATAGGTTCCATCTGGACGAGTTACTTGCGTTGTTGAAGGATGCACGCGCCGCATGTAGTGGTCGAATCGGGTGTCAGCCACAACTGGCTGACTTGGAGGGAATGCTGCACCTTATCGCTCAGCGAAGCAACGAGTTGGGCGAGGTGGTCCGAGACCATCCTGATGGTGTCAGGCTGGGCGACTCCTCGCTGAGCGAGATAGACGCATGCTTCTACAGCATGAGAGCTAAAGTCGAAAGTGGTGTACGGGGGAGTTGAGGCGGGAAGTTGAAGGCGGTGGAGGTTTCAGCTGAGAATCTGATTGTCGAAGTCGGAAACCAGCAAAAAATCAAACCATCCACCATGAGCAAGGATACGGAAAAAGCAGTCGTCGGTCTATCGGGAGTCGGGCTTGGACTTGACGAATTGGTTCGTCACGGGGCGCGGCAAGTGATTCAACAAGCGATCGAAGCGGAGTTGGCGGAGCTGATGGAGCGGTTCGCGAACGTCAAGACGTTACACGGGCAACGCGCCGTGGTGCGCAACGGCTACTTGCCGGAACGCGAGGTGTTGACGGCCGCCGGGCCGATTGCGGTGAAGGTGCCGAAGGTACGTGATCGATCGGGATCGGGCGTGAAGTTCAATTCGACGATCGTGCCGCCGTACGTGAGGAAGTCGCCTCGTGTGAGCGCAGCGCTGCCGTGGCTGTATCTTAAGGGCATCTCGACGGGCGACATGGGCGAAGCGTTGAGCGTGCTGCTGGGCGAT
Organism: Caballeronia jiangsuensis; assembly: GCA_000648925.1. GTDB lineage: Bacteria > Pseudomonadota > Gammaproteobacteria > Burkholderiales > Burkholderiaceae > Caballeronia > Caballeronia jiangsuensis. The sequence continues at coordinate 10,210 of JFHF01000095.1, read as the reverse complement.
GACGCCAAGGGCCTGTCGGCCAACGTGGTGAGCCGGCTTAAGGCGCAATGGGCCGACGAGCATGTGGCCTGGAGCCGGCGTGACATGTCCGGGTCGCACTACGTTTATTGGTGGGTCGACGGCATTCACACGGGGCTGCGCAGCGAGAACTCCGACGGACAATGCTTGCTGGTCATCATCGGCGTGAAACCGGACGGAAGCAAAGAACGTGTGGCGATCGGCGATGGTTATCGCGAGACGAAAGCGTCGTGGCTGGAGCTGCTGCTCGACCTGAAAAAGCGCGGTCTAAAGGCGGGGCCACGGCTGGCGGTCGGCGACGGCGCAATGGGCTTCTGGGCGGCGCTGGAAGAGGTGTTTCCGACCACACGTGGCCAGCGCTGCTGGTTTCATAAAATGGGAAACGTCATGAACGCGCTGCCCAAGTCGCAACAGGCACGCGCGAAGGCCGACATGCAATCGATCTGGATGGCCGCGACGCGCGCCGACGCGCACGCCGCGTTCGATCGTTTCGTATCGATCTATGCGGCCAGATATCCGAAGGCGACCGAGACATTGAAGAAGGACCGGGAGAGCTTGCTCGCGTTTTACGAATTCCCTGCCGAGCACTGGCAGCATCTGCGCACGACCAACGCGATTGAATCGACGTTCGCGACGGTGCGCCACCGTACGACGCGCACGCGTAACTGCGTATCGCGACCAACCTTCCTCGGACTGGCATTCAAGCTGATCGAGGAAGCCGAGAAAACCTGGCGCCGTATCAACGGCCCCGAAAAGATCAAGCTGTTGCTCGAAGGAGTTGCCTTCAAGGACGGCGAACCGGTGCAAGACGATCGACCGGCTCAGCAGAAAATCGCCGCTTGAAATCGACCGCCATCAAATTGTTCATACACCACTCTTGACGTTAGCTCACAGCATGATGCAGCATGTCGTTGCGGCCCGTATTCAGGCAGATATATCACTGGACTCTGTCATAGCTGGCTCCTCTAACAGTGTCAAATGGGTGTCGGCGGTTCTTCTCGCTTGCGGTTTCATTGCGGCTGTACTGCTCCTCATCGTCATGCGTCGCAGTGCTCGGTTCGCACAGGACCTCAGAGTAGCGTTGGCGTCGGCGGATTTAGCAAAGAATGAGCTTTACCAATCGAAGCAAACGCTCGAATTCGTGCTCGACCATGTTCCGCAAGGCATCGCTTGGAAGGACGTGGGTCATCGTTACGTCGGTGGGAATCAGATTTTTGCAGCAGACGCCGGCTTACCAAACAAGCACAAGCTTGTTGGGCTCACTGATTTCGATTTGCGATGGGGCGATGATCCGAGCGCGGCGCAGGAAGAGGATAGGCGCGTGATGGCAGGTGAACTCTCCTGCGCGCACGTAGAGCGTCGAGCTTTCGGCGCCGACGGTCAGGAAGTGTGGATTTCAGAGACAAAAGTACCTCTGGAGGATCAAAGCGGCGAGATTATCGGAGTTCTTAGAGCCTACGAACACATCACTCAGCGACGCAAGGTAGAGGTCGCGCTGCGATTGCAAGGTCGAGCCATAGAAGCGAGCATTAACGGAATTATTATCTCGGAGGTCCGTGGTGACCGGCATATTGTCATTTTCGCGAATCAAGCCTTTGAGCAAATGACGGGATATAGCGAAAACGATGTGCTCGATGCTGATTGTGAGCAGTTGTTCGCGCTCGATGGTCAACCAGATAACTGGGAAGTAGTTCGGAACGCACTTGCCACCAAAAGTGAAGCGAACACGACCCTGCGAAGCAAACGAAAAGACGGCCAACTTTACTGGAACCACGTATTCGTAGCGCCCGTTCGTGACGAGAACAATTGTGTCACACACCACGTTGGCGTCATGACGGACGTGACTGCGCTCGTCGACTACCGGGAGCGCTTAGAGCACCAGGCAAAGTACGACTCGCTGACGGGTCTACCCGTTCGCACAAGTTTGGATGAGTCGCTGGAAAGCGCCATCTTGCGGGCAAAAACCACTGGTAAGCAGGTGTGGCTATTTTTCCTTGATCTTGACAGATTCAAGGAAGTCAACGATTCGCTGGGGCATCGCGTGGGCGATGCGCTGCTAAAACTCGTTGCAAACAGACTGCGTGGCCTTGTTCGACCTTCCGATCTTGTCGCTCGATACGGCGGTGACGAGTTCATCATGGTTATTGAGCGCTCCGGCGCACATGAAGTGGTCTCATTGCTCGAGCTAATCGTTGCCGCGATGGAAGAGCCTTTTAATCTAGAGGAGCGAGAACTTTATGTCGAAGCAAGCATTGGCATCAGCTCTTATCCGAAAGACGGACTTGACTCCGACACGCTTCTCCGAAATGCAGATGCTGCGATGTATTCTGCCAAAGCAAGCGGCCGTAACGGGTACCAGTTCTATCGACCTGAGTTCAATATCGCTGCCGCGGAGCGTTTGCGGATGTCTACCAATCTCCGCCGCGCGGTGAAGGCTCAAGGATTACGCGTGGTTTATCAGCCGCAGGTCGACATGCTCACCGGACTGGTAATTGGCGCGGAAGCGCTGGTGCGCTGGGATGACGAAGAGCTGGGAAGTGTGTCGCCGGCAGTGTTCATTCCTGTGGCTGAAGAAACGGGCTTGATTGAAAGCATCGGAGAATGGGTTCTCCGCACAGCGTGTTACCAGGCCAAAAGCTGGTTAGACGAAGGGCTGCGAGCAATAAGGATCTCAGTGAACGTGTCTCCCCGGCAGCTCGAGCGTTCGAACATCGTCGATGTTGTGCGAAATGCGTTGCATGATGCCTGTTTGCCTGCCAGCAGTCTTGAGCTTGAAGTTACAGAGGGAGCGCTCATGCGCAACGTTGAAGATGTGGCAAAAACGCTCTGCGAGCTCCGGTCATTGGGTGTGAGGATCGCCATCGACGATTTTGGCACTGGCTATTCGAGCTTGAGCTATCTAAAAAAATTTAGTGTTGACCGCATCAAGATTGACCGGGCCTTTGTGCGAGAAGTTGGCATGGACGAGGGGTCTGAGGCCCTAGCCCTTGCGGTCATTGGAATCGCCAACGCGCTTAAGTTCGAGGTTCTCGCAGAAGGGGTCGAGCAGGATGTTCACAGAAGCTTCCTGGTCAGCCATGGTTGTACTGCGGCACAAGGGTTTTTGTACAGCGCGCCAACCTCTCCTATGAAAGTGGCCGAAATGTTGGGAGGGCGGAAGGGAGAAAAGGTCTGCGAGCAGAAACTGATAGACGCGGCAGCACGATAGAAAAAAGAGGCGGTGACCTGTCTCACCGCTTCCGCTGGCTTTTGCGCTGAGCCGAGAGTATCCGCTTCCAAATTTTTGCGGCCGGAGTCGGCCATCAAGCGTCATTCGACGCTAGCCCAAAGGCGACATCCGAATGACTCATCGATCTTCGAAAGCGGTCACCAAGGTTCAATTCGCCACGCGTGATCCCCGATAGGTGCCCACAACGATGACGTGTCACGCCATTCCTCCCGGCCTACGTAGACGCTCGCCGAGAAAGTCGACGAATGTCCTGAGCTTGACCGAAAGCTGATTACGCTCCAGGTAGATCGCGTGGATATCCGTCGTAGGCGTTTCACTTGCCGATGGAGCGGTATTGGGAATTTGGCGAAGCATCGAAGGGATGCTTCAATAGGACGGTGGAACCAATTAACGATTTCTTATCGGAGGCGACAGAAATTAGTCGTTGGACATGGATTTTCGGCTGCCGGCACTCGAATCGTGCTGAAAACCTGTCAACTCACATCTCTCAGAGGTAAAACGTGAAACATTCCCATGTTCGAGCTTCCGTCGTCTACGCACCGATCGCATTGATACTTACGGCGTTGCTCGCCCCGATTTCTGCTAATGCAGATGCCGACGCAGTCGTTCTAATAGGGCATGTTGCGCCATTGACCGGTCAACTCGCCAACATCGGAAAAGATAGCGAAAATGCGGCGCGAATGCGCGGAGGTGGAAGCGTGCCATTGCACGCAAAAACTCATTTCCAGTAATTCGCTGCACAGCAGGGAATACGGCGGCAAGCGCCTGAATTAAACTAACCGTGACGTTATTGCGATAGATGTTATAAGAAGTGGCTTCGCTCATTCGGACAAGAATCTGAGATTTTTAAGTGGAACGTCCAGGGCAATCATGCTGCCGATTTGATCGCAGGCAGCGTCGCGAAGTACGCCTCGTCTGGCGTGCGGTCCGCCAGGCTTGAATGAGGCCGTTTTGTGTTGTACAGATCGATATAGTCGCCGATGGAGCGTCGGGCATCACTGACCGATTCGTAAGCTCGCAGGTACACTTCTTCGTACTTGATGCTGCGCCACACGCGCTCGACAAACACGTTGTCGCGCCACGCACCCTTGCCGTCCATCGATAGACGCACGCCCCGGCCCAACACGGCCTCGGTGAACGCCGCCGCCGTGAACTGGCTGCCCTGATCGGTGTTCACGATGTCGGGCAGTCCGTAGCGGGCAAACGCTTCTTCCAGCGCATCGACGGCATGTACCGCTTCCAGCGTAATGGCCACCCGGTGCGCGAGTACCTTGCGACTGGCCCAATCCACCACCGCCGTCAGGTACACGAAGCCGCGGGCCATCGGAATGTAGGTCGTGTCGAGTGCCCAAGCCTGGTTGGCTCGCTCGATTTTCATGCCGCGCAGCAGATACGGCCAGACCTTGTGCTGCGCGTGGCGTCGACTCGTGTTTGGCTTGCAGTACAGCGCCTCCACACCCATGCGCTTCATGAGCGTGCGCACGCGGCGGCGGCCAACCTCGCGGTCTTCCCGGCGCAGTAGGCGCGCCAGCATCCGTGCACCGGCAAACGGGAACTCCAGATGCAGCGCGTCGATCCTGCGCATCAGCCGTTGATCGACTTCGCTCACAGGCTGCGCCCGGTAATACGCGCTCGATCTCGCGATACCGACCAGCCGGACTTGTTGTGAAACCGGCAACGCGTGACTACGGTCGATCATCGCTTTGCGCTCAGCAATCCCGCCTTGTTGAGCGCGCCGCTTAAAAAATCATTCTCCAGCGTGAGCTGGCCGATCTTGGCGTGCAACGTCGTCACGTCTACTGGTGGCTCGTTCGACACCGGGCCGGCCGAGCCGAACACGTCGGCCGCGCGCTCCTGCAACTGCCGTTTCCACTCCGTGATCTGGTTCGGATGTACATCGAACTGCTGCGCCAGTTCTGCAAGCGTGCACTCGCCCTTGACTGCCGCAAGGGCTACCTTCGCTTTGAACGCCGCTGAGTGCGTGCGTCGGGTTCTCTTCGTCATTTCCTCGGTTCCTTTGCCTGCATTATCGCTGGCTCAGGCCCAGGCCCTGATGGGCGGGCAAATTCCCCCACCTGTGGGCACCTCGAAATCCCCCACCTAGAGACACGCGGAGCATGATGCTGACGCGGTCTGGCAGGACGTTACCTTGCACCTCTCGAAGAATGAACAAGAGAGGTGGCTGGAGTGAACGTCTTGAAGCCGCATCTGCAAACAACCATCGCCACACTCGTCGCCGCGGGCAAATGTCAGCGGGAAATCGCCCGGGTTACCGGGGTGGATCGGAAGACGATTCGCAAGTACCAAGAGCAATTCGCAGCGGCGCAAGCAAATTCCCCCACGGTGCCCACCGGCTCCGCGCTGCAAATTCCTCCACCATGCCCACCGACAAAGGGCAGCCAGATATCAGCTTGCGAGCCTCACCGGGGGTTCATAGAGGCTCAGTTGCGGCTTCGGCGCAATGCCATGGCCATCTACCAGGATCTGGTGGACCGATTCGGCTTTGCCGCCGGATACGACAGCGTCAAGCGATTCGTCCGGACAATGCGTCGGCACGAGCCGGCCCAGTTCGACCGGTTGAACTTCATGCCTGGCGAAGAGGCGCAGGTTGACTATGGCGAAGGCGCCCTGACCAGGGTGCCGGGCACCAACCGATACCGCAAGCCCCGGCTGTTCGTGATGACGCTGCGTTACTCGCGGCGCAGCTTCCGCCGCGTCGTGTGGAAGTCCAGCAAACAGGTCTGGGCTGAACTGCACGAGCAGGCCTGGCGTCACTTTGGTGGCGTCACGCAGTACGTCGTTCTGGACAATCTGAAGGAAGGCGTAGTCAAACCGGATTTGTACGAGCCGGAGCTCAATCCAGTGTATGCCGCCATGCTCGCTCACTACGGCGTAGTGGCGGACCCAGCCCGCGTACGGGATCCGAATCGCAAGGGCACCGTCGAGAGCGCAATCCAGCACACCCAGGGCACGGCCCTGAAGGGGCGACGATTCGAATCGATCGAGGAGCAAAACGCCTTCCTTGATCAATGGGAATCGAACTGGGCGGCCAGAAGGATCCACGGCAGCACCCGCCGCCAGGTTCAGGCGATGTTCGAGGAAGAGCGCCCCCATCTGCGCGCCTTGCCCGCACGCGGTTTCGAATACTTCATCGACAAGGTCTACACGGTCTGCGACGACACATGCGTACGGGTGGATCACAGCAGTTACGCCGCCCGACCAGCTCCCATCGGCAGCCGGGTGCTCGTGCGCAAGTTTGCCCGTCGCCTGGAAGTCCGTAACCTCCAGACACAGGCATTGCTGCGCACGCACGTTCTGGCCGACAAGCCGGGATCGGTGGTGTTGCCCCAGGATGAGCGACCGTTCAATCCCTCTCGGGAAACGCGCCGCATCCTGTTTCAGGCAAAGGCGATCGGGCCGTCCGCCGAGCGTTTGTGTCAGCAACTGTTCGACACCGAAGGGCGAATCGGTCAGCGCAAGCTCTGGGGCATCGTCGGTCTCGTGCGTCGGTACCCCCGCCGCCTGATCGATTCGGCGTGCGAGATCGCCATGAAAGAAGGTGTGACCAGCTACAAGCAGGTCAAAGCGCTGACCGAGCGGCTGCTGGAGCAGGCGCTGGCTGACATGGACACGCCCCTTCAGGGCGAACTGCCCTTGACTCAGGAACATCACCTCATCCGGGACGGCGACGACTATGCCGACCTGTTCACCCTCGGCGCCAGTCATAGCGCCGCCATGTCATCACCCAACGGAGATCTCCCTTGAGCATGAGCCTCGCTGAAATTGACCGCGCCCTGCGCGAACTGCGTCTGTCTGGCATCAGCGCGACGCTGGAAACCAGGGTGCTGCAAGCCCAGGCCAGCCAGCAGCCGTTCCTCGAAACCTTCTCCATGATTCTGCAGGACGAGCTCGATCGGCGGCAATCCAGGCTTCTCGAACGACGTTACCAGCAGTCCGGTCTGGACGAGCGAAAAACCTTGAGTGACTTCGACTGGTCCTTCAACCCCAAAGTACCTCGTCAGGCTTGCTTCGAGTTACACACCCTGAAGTTCGTCGCCGACAGCGACAACGCATTGCTGATAGGAAAAACGGGCACCGGCAAAAGCCACGTCGCCAAGGCCATCGCCTACAACGCCACCCTGCAGGGAATGAAGGTACGCTACGTCGAGTCCGACACCGTGTTCGCCGGCTATGCTGTGGAAACACGGGCCGATCAGGACCGTCTGCTCAAGGCACTCGTTGAGCCCGAACTCCTCGTGCTTGACGATCTGTTCCTCGCCAAACGCATCCCTGATGCCGCGGCCGAACTGCTGCAGACCCTTGTTCACCAACGATACAAGCATCGCCGCAGCATTCTCGTCACATCCAACCGCATCGTCCAAGACTGGGGGCGCTACCTTCGCGACAGCACCATGGCCTCGACGATTCTTGACCGTCTCCTGCATCGCTCCAAGCTCCTCGAGTTTGAAGGAAAGAGTTATCGCCTCCGGGAAGCAGCGACCAGGCTTGCCGTCACTGAGGAATCCGACGCATAATCCACTGGTCCTGCCTGGGGGAATTTAGCCGCCCACAGGTGGAGGAGTTTGAACTGCCCATCCGGGCCCAGGTCGCTCCACTTATCCGACTGTCTGAATTTGCGCGGCCATCTCTATATCGCACACGGTAACGGCAGAAGGTCGTTAAAGTAGGTGCCCGCATCATCCTCTCCTGCTGACGTTTTAGGTTAGGACTTCACGGGGGAAAGCGAGCCGTGACCGCCGCTTGGGGTCTGGATACTCGCGCATTCACCACCCTGCACGAACTTCCACGAATTGCCTTGGAAATCAACCGTTGAAGTTCCTTGGCACGTAGTTCCCGGGCCCGCGGCGCAGTCGTTCATTCTCTTGAGGGCCACGCCATAGCATTTCTCTTTGTGAGCAGCAGTGGCAGCGCTTACCTCCGCCTCTGTCAGAGGCGCAGCATGAGCGACCGATGTCATTACGCTCGCAACGGCGCCTGCCAAGAGAGCGGTCGTGACAGAAGTCTTCGAAGACATTGGGATTCTCCAGTGGCTTATCTAGACGGTACCTGTGGGAGGTACGCTAGTTAGTTCGCACTGGACGGTGGCACGGTTACACCTCATTGTCATCGGCACCTGTAAATTGATACACCGTCGGCACTGAGGAATTGATACACCTCGACGAAGGGATAATGGCTGCTTTGAGCGGCGATGATCTCGTACGAGGGATACATGCAGATCAGGATATTGCACAAGCAGGGCAAGAGCCTGCGTGCCATTGCTTGCGAGGTTGGCTGCTCGGTCAACACGGTGAGGAAGTATCTGGCGACGCAGGACGCGCCTACGTTTCGGCCCACGGCTACTCCGCGCGAGTCGATACTGAAACCGTTCGAAGCCTATCTTCGGGAGCGGATCGCGTCAGCGGCACCGGACTGGATTCCAGCGACAGTGCTGTGGCGCGAGATTCAGTCAAAGGGCTTCGATGGCGGCGACGCTCTCAAACGGTTCGTTAACCCGTACAGGCTGTTGATCATCGATGAAATCGGCTATCTCCCGATGAGCCGTGAGCAAGCCAATCTGTTCTTCCAGGTCATCGCCAAACGATACGAGCGCGGCAGTCTGATCGTGACCAGCAATCTTCCCTTTGGACAATGGGACCAGACGTTCGCCGATGACGCGACACTCACCGCCGCGATGCTCGACCGGCTGTTGCATCACGCCCACGTCGTAGCCATCCAGGGCGAGAGCTATCGACTACGCGACAAGCGGCGAGCCGGACTGGTTGCGAAGAGATTGACCACGACGAAGGAGAACACCGCTAACGCAGTGCGGTCGGCACCGCAATAACACTACAAACCGGTGTATCAAAACTGAAATGCCGATGCCGGTAGAAGCCGTATCAATTCCAGAGTGCCGTTGACATCATCGAAAATATATTGGTCAAGCTGTCTCGCGGTCCTAAATCCGCGGCTGCGCCCAGCGTATGATCGCTGACGGGATGTTATGTGCTGCATCAGGCTCAACTTCGATATGCAACTCCTTCACCGTGCTAGCTCGTAAAATTGCGTTTCGAGCGTGTAGAGTCCTGACGGTTTGGGAAGATCGACGGGATGATATCCATTGAGCGATTACAAATCGAATGTCGTACGGTCACGTAGTACAGCGCTGCGCCTCTGTACGCGGGATGTCTGCAGAATTTTTCGCTTTTTTGAAGTGTCACATTTGACGCAAGAGCGTGCATGCGCGAGGATCGGCGCTGTCCTTTGCTTCTTGAGTACCTTCGCTAGGGTTATTTCGATTGTTCAAGGAGGACCGAGGATACTCTTAAAGCGGACCTCGGATTCCTCTAGAGATTCGAGCCATTAGGCTTCAACATTACAGCAGAATACTCGTGGACGAAATCGGGAAAGAAGGGTACGCATGAGCGCATTAGACCTCGAGGTTGTCTCGTGGATGATTCAAGACTCCTTAAAGACAGCCTCAAGTCGATTTAAGTTGGCGGTGAGCGTCGCGGTTTGTGATCGTCGAGGGTTTCTAATCGGCTTCGCACGAGATCGTGAAGCAAAAATTAGCACGATCGATTCGGCGCAGAGGAAGGCTTTCACCGCGGTTCAACTGGGGAGCAGTACGTTAGACAGTATAGAAGCCTGGAAGCGTAATGACGCTCGAAACCTTGGTTACTACGATTTCTTGTTAAGTTCTATCCCGGGCGGCGCGCCTGTGCGGGACAGCGGCGGGGCCATCATCGGCGGCATAGGGGTAAGCAGCGACCTTTCTGCGTCGGATGATCAAAAAATTGCGGATCTATCCGCAGAGGTTCTCTCAAATATCGTCTCCGGTACTCAACGGCTCGATGTCCAAGTGCGGTTTGACAGCAAAGGTCGGGCGCAAGTTTAATTGCTGGGATCTATCAGTGTACGCAAAGACTCTACTCTCAGGTTCGTCAGCTAGCATTGGCGACCTTT
>JFHF01000094.1 GCA_000648925.1 Caballeronia jiangsuensis | reverse complement strand
ACCCTCCCTAAATCGTCTTGACAACGACCACTCTGAGCTTGAATATTTGCTCTTTGAAAGAGCATTTGTCCGTAACAGCTGTTTTTGCGCCATAGCCGAGGCTGGTTGTGCCATAGGCGCGTGGCTCGCTCCTAGCTGGAAATCGACGGCGGCGTTGCACGTGCTGCCGTGAGCGGCAACGGACTGAAAGACTTCCAAAACTGATAAATTTGCAAGCAAGCAAACCGGGAGGACATTCTCATGGCCGGAGAATTAAAGGGCAAGGTCGCTGTTGTAACTGGCGCCGCTTCAGGGATAGGTCTAGCGAGTACGCAGGCGATGTTGACTGCCGGCGCTCGAGTCGTCCTGGTCGACCGCGATGAGGCAGCACTGGCGTCAATCTGTGGGGAGCATGGCAACGCAGCCATTCCATGCGTCGTGGATTTGCTCGACCCGGCAGCATGCTCGGCTCTCATACCCCGCATCCTGGACATCACCGGGCAAATCGACATCCTGCATGCTAACGCTGGTACGTATGTGGGCGGCGAGCTGGTCGAAGCAGACACTGGTGCGATTGACCGGATGCTGAATCTCAATGTGAATGTCGTGATGAAAAACGTTCACGACGTGCTGCCACACATGATTGCTCGGCGAACCGGCGATATTGTGGTGACCAGTTCCTTGGCGGCTCACTTTCCGACGCCTTGGGAGCCGGTCTATGCATCGTCCAAGTGGGCGATTAACTGCTTTGTCCAGACAGTGCGGCGCCAGGTATTTAAGCACGGAATCCGCGTCGGCTCTGTATCGCCCGGCCCGGTTATCAGCGCGCTACTTGCCGATTGGCCAGAAGAGAAACTGAAAGAGGCCAAAGAATCCGGGAGTCTGATTGAGGCTAGTGAGGTGGCGGATGCAATCATGTTCATGCTGACACGGCAACGCGGCCTAACGATACGAGACGTGGTCTTGATGCCTACCAATTTTGACCTGTAAGTTATTGTAGGCAGGCCTCAATCGAGCTTCAGCGATGTTTCTCGGCATTGACCTCGGCACGACCGAGTTGAAGGTCCTCTTGCTCTCAGGCGACGGAAGTATCGTCGGTACCGCTCGTCATCCGTTGGAAATCTCACGGCCGCGACACCGGTGGTCAGAGCAGGACCCCGACGACTGGTGGCAAGCCACGAGAATAGCGCTTTCAACGCTACGCAATAGCCATTCCGATGCGTTCGCTCGCATACAGGCCATCGGCCTGTCAGGTCAGATGCACGGTGCTGTTCTGCTGGGCGCAAGTGACCAACCTTTGCGCCCAGCAATACTGTGGAATGATATGCGCAGCGCAAGCGAATGCGCCGAACTCGAAGCACGCGCGCCGAGACTGCGCGAGATAGCAGGCAATTGCGCGATGCCTGGACTCACTGCACCGAAGCTGCTCTGGCTGGCGCGTCACGAGCCTGAATGTTTTCGAAAGTTGTCGTGCGTGCTGCTACCGAAGGATTACATTCGCCTGCGCTTTACCGGTGACAAGCTTACTGATGCGTCTGATGCGTCGGGAACGCTTTGGCTAGACGTTGAACGGCGACAGTGGTCCGACGAGCTTCTACATGCTTGTGACATGACACAGATGCAGGTTCCTCCGATTCTGGAGGGATGCCAAGCATGCGGCGTCGTGCTTTCAAGTGTTGCTAGCGAACTCGGTTTGCCGCCAAACGTATTGGTTGCAACGGGCGGAGGCGACACGGCGACAAGCGCGCTCGGTGTCGGAGCGACGGAGCCGGGAGAGGGCTTCTTGTCTCTTGGTACGTCGGGCGTCCTTTCTGTCGTCACCGAGCGTTTCCAACCGAGCCCCGAACTAGGATTGCACGCACTTTGCCACGCACTCCCTGACCGGTGGCACCGGACCAGCGTCGTGCTGTCCGCTGCTAGCTGCGTTCGTTGGATTTCCAAACTGACTTCTGCTGACGAACCATGTTTGCTAGCTGACGTCGAAACTCTCAGCGCAAACGCTCGGGCGAAAGCGCCCCTATTTCTCCCGTATCTTTCTGGCGAAAGGACGCCTCACAATGACCCATACGCCCAAGGCGTGTTCTTAGGACTTGTTGATTCGACCGACCGAGCCACCCTTGCTTATTCGGTTCTTGAGGGCGTCACGTTTGCTTTGACGGACGGCCTCGATGCTCTCCGTGCAGACGGCACCCGCGAAACCTCAATCAGTCTCATCGGTGGCGGTGCACGCAGCACATTCTGGACGCAATTGATTGCTGACGCGTTCGGAGTTCCGATACGCCGCCTGCCCGATGCCCAGTGCATCGCTGCGCTCGGAGCGGCACGGCTCGGATGGTTAGCAGCTGATGGCGATTTCTCGGTCGTGGTCAGTTCGCCATCGGTATTGCAGGAATTCATTCCGGACGATGAGTGGCATTCAATACTTTCAAACCGGCTAGCGTCGTTCCGAACTCTATATCAACAACTGCGGCCAATTTTCCCAAGGCGAACTTAAATCATTTTGGTGGGGTCCTGCATTGCAAGGGCCGCCCGCGCCTGCCTCCGGGGATGACAGACGGACTCACCAGACAGGTCGATACGCGACATCTTCGGCACAGACACTTCAATAGCAAGTACGCGCCGCTGTAAAAGCATCCTTCAGACAGAGGCAAACTATCCTTATGTCGGTGCGCGTAAAGAGGCTTCTTTCTTTTCTTGTTTAGGAAGAAGCTCCCTTGTGGATGCCAGCTCTTTATAGATTATAGCGAGACGTCTTTATACATTGAGAACCGGTCTAGATGACAGCCGCGGGGGAGTTTCCGGGTGCCGGCCTCCCCGCGATGCCGCACGGATGCAACGTTGCTGGCGAACGCAGCGTCTCATCGTGCATTGGCTGTCAGACATCCTTCGCCCGTAACTGAGCAGGAAAGGCCCAGATGGCAAGGGCGGCACAAAGTACACAAAGCCCAACAATCGTGTACAACGCTGGCGTTGTGCTTCCGGACAAGTCGCTGATACGTCCAACCATCACAGGGCTCACGATACCGCCCAGCTGACCGATTGAGTTTATGAGCGCGATGCCGCCCGCAGCGCCCACTCCCGTCACGACCTTAGGTGGAAGTGTCCAAAAAGCCGGAATGGTGGCCAGCATTCCGGTGCCAAGCACAATCAGCGAGACCGTCAGCAGCACGGTGCGTGTGACCTCGTCATCATAACCACGAAGGGCTTTTGATGTCGAAGCCGCCGCACAAGCGTCGCAGCAGTTGCTCGGACCGAAGACCGTGGTTCAGACCATCCAGAATGGACTCGGCTCCGTTGCCCAACCTGTCCTTCGATATTGACTTATGAGCGAGCTGAATATTGGCTCCGGTACGCTCCCGCATCTGCAACAAGGAGCGCCGTCATGTTGACGATTCGTCGCACAGTCGCCGATGCTGTCAGGACATGAACGGGCTTGGCCGCACCAAGCAGAATCGGCCCAATGGCAATGTTGTTGCCAGCAGCGGACTTCAACAAGTTGTATGAGATGTTCGCCGCATCGATGTTTGGCAAAACAAGTAGATTCGCGTCGCCGTCGAGTGTCGAATCAGGAATAACGTCTCTGCGCGCCCTACCGTCCATCGCAACGTCACCGTGCATCTCTCCATCCACTTCGAGTGCGGGAACTCGCTCCCGGAGAAGAGCTAGAACATCGCGCATCTTCTGTGCGCTCGGCGCATTGCTTGTACCGAAGTTCGAATGCGACAGCAATGCGACCTTTGGCACGATACCGAAGCGCTTCACCTCCTCGGCCGCCATGATAGTGATTTCCGCGAGTTGTTCAGCGGTGGGGTCGACGTTGACGTGTGTATCGACAAGGAAAATCTGCCGGCCCGGCAGAACGAGCCCGTTCATGGCTGCGTAGACTGTCGCGCTGCCCTTCTTTCCGATGACCTGGTCGATGAAGCGCAGATGCCGGTGCGTGGTGCTCACCGTGCCGCAAATCATGCCGTCTGCTTCGCCTTTGTCCACGAGCATGGCGCCGATGAGGGTCGTCCGGCGGCGCATCTCAAGTTTCGCCATCTGCTCGCTGATTCCTCTGCGAGCCATCTTCTTCGCGTATGTCTGCCAGAAGTCTCGATAGCGCTCGTCGCGGTCGGTATCGACGATGGTGAAGTCGAGGTTCGCGGTCAGACGAAGACCGAACTTGGAGATACGCTGGGCAATGACCGCTGAACGGCCGATAAGAATAGGCTTGGCCAGCTTTTCATCAACGAGTATCTGCACGGCGCGCAACACGCGCTCCTCTTCGCCCTCGGCGAACACGATGCGTTTTCTATCAGCTTCCACACTGCGGGCGAACTGGAACACCGGCTTCATCGTCGTACCGCTGTGGTAGACGAATTGCTGGAGGTGCTGTTCGTACGCTTCCATGTCTTCAATGGGTCGCGACGCCACGCCGCACTCCATCGCGGCTTTCGCGACTGCCGGCGCAATCTTCACGATGAGACGCGGGTCGAAGGGCTTTGGTATCAAATAGTTTGGACCGAACGATAGATTGTGAATTCCGTACGCAGTGGCAACGATGTCGCTCTGCTCCTGACGTGCGAGCCCTGCAATGGCGTTCACCGCTGCAATCTCCATTTCCTTGGTGATGACCGTCGCTCCGGCATCCAGAGCGCCACGAAAAATGAACGGAAAGCAGAGAACGTTGTTGACTTGGTTCGGATAGTCCGCCCGACCTGTCGCCAGAACAGCGTCTGGCCGAACTTCGAGAGCCAGCTCCGGAAGGATTTCAGGCGTTGGATTTGCAAGTGCGAGGACGAGCGGCTTCGCCGCCATTTGCTTGACCATCTCCGGCTTGAGCACCCCACCCGCCGACAGGCCAAGAAACACATCCGCCCCTTCAATCACGTCAGACAAAGTGCGGGCGCTGGTCTCGCGAGCAAAGCGCGCCTTGTCGGGGTCCATCAGTTCGGTCCGGCCTCTGTAGACAACGCCGGCCAAGTCAGTTACGGAAATGTTCGCGACCGGAAGTCCGAGGTCGACCAACAGATTAAGACACGCTAGGGCCGCTGCGCCGGCGCCGGAAGCAACGAGCGTCACCTCCCGGATGTCTTTGCCGACAACCTTCAGGCCATTCTGAACCGCCGCGGCCACGACAATCGCCGTGCCGTGCTGGTCGTCGTGGAAGACCGGAATCTTCATCCGCTTGCGGCACTCGCGCTCGACGATGAAGCAGTCTGGCGCCTTAATGTCCTCGAGGTTGATGCCGCCAAACGTAGGCTCCAGCGCAGCGATGACGTCGACCAGCTTATGTGGGTCATTCTCGCTAAGTTCAATGTCGAAAACATCGATACCCGCGAATTTTTTGAACAGCACCGCTTTGCCTTCCATGACAGGTTTCGAGGCGAGCGGTCCAATGTTGCCCAGTCCCAGCACCGCCGTTCCGTTCGACACAACGCCGACGAGGTTGCTGCGTGCGGTGAACCTAGCTGCGTTCAGCGGATTGGCGACTATCTCCTCGCATGCAAACGCGACGCCGGGCGAATAAGCGAGCGACAGGTCGCGCTGGTTAATCATTTGCTTGGTTGGCGCGATTGCAATCTTTCCGGGGGTCGGAAACTCGTGATAATCGAGCGCCGCTTCTCGGAAAGCTGACTGGTCAGATTGCTTGGTCATTTCAACTCTCGTACTCAAAAGGATGCCTGCTTTTTCTAAGTGACAGCGCCCGATTTTCGAGGCGCCGACCGTGCGTCAGTGAGCGTTCGACCGGACCGCTGGTTGTTTCGCCAAGGCGTGTTCTGCTTCGGGAAAGTCGCGCGTCGCCAGGTCATCTACTTCAACGGTGGTCTTCCTGTCCAACATGGCCCGGGCTATTTCCATGTCGAGCTGTCCCTCCCATCGGGCAACGACCACGGTTGCTACGCCGTTTCCAATGAGATTGGTCACAGCGCGGGCCTCATTGAGGAAGCGGTCGACGCCGAGCAGCAAAACCAGTCCTTCGACGGGAATCTTGTGCATCGAGGCCAACGTCGCTGCAAGCGCGACGAAACCTGCGCCGGCCACGCCCGCCGAGCCTTTCGATGTCAGCAGAAGCACGCCCAGGACAAGCAACTGGTCCCAGATGCTCAGGTGAACGTTCATCGCCTGGGCGATGAAAAGCGCCGCCATCGTCAGGTAGATGGCCGTTCCGTCTGCGTTGAACGTGTAGCCGGTCGGCAACACCATCCCAACGACCGAACGCGAGCAACCCATGCGCTCCATCTTCACGAGCATCTGCGGCAGTACGGCTTCCGTTGATGCGGTGCCCAACGTGATGAGAATCTCGTCCTTGATGTAACGGAGATACTTGAAGAGCGACAGGCCGCACAACCGCATGACCAGGCCAAGAACAACGACTACAAAGAAGATGGAAGTGAGATAAAGGCAGAGCATCAACTGACCGAATGACGCAAGTGTCCCGATGCCGTACTTTGCGATAGTGAACGCCATACCGCCGAAGGCACCGATGGGTGCCACGTACATCACGATTCGAACAACGCCGAACATTCCCTGGAGGAACATATCGAGCATGTCCACAAACGGTGCCGTTCGTGGGCCGAGTTTCGCGAGCGATATGGCAAGCAGCAGCGAGAAGAAGATAATCGGCAGCATCTCACCGTTTGCGAAAGCACCCACGATGCTGTTCGGCACGATGCTCATGAGAAAGTCGAGCGTACCGTGTTGCTTTGCGGCCTGGGTATAGGTGGCAATAGCAGACCCATCAATGTGTGCTGGGTCAATGTTCATGCCGCTGCCAGGTTTTACGACATTGACGACAACCATGCCGACAATAAGCGCGACTGTCGATGCCACTTCGAAATACAGGACCGCTTTGACACCTACGCGTCCCGCTTCGTGAAGGTCGTTCATGCGCGCAATGCCAACGACTACTGACGCGAAGATAATCGGAGCGAGGAGCATCCGAATAAGCTTGATGAAGAGGTCTCCAAGGGGCTTGAGTTGCGAGCCGATGTCTGGATAGAAATGCCCTAGCAAGATGCCGGCGATAATGCCGATGAGAACTTGCACGTAGAGCTTCGAGAGCGATTTTCTGACTCGTGATACCAGCATGTTTGTCTCCTATGCATGGCGTCTTATCGTAGAAAATGGGCGAGCGGCCACAGCGGAGCATCCCCGCTGTGATGAGCACGGCCCGGTTTCGTTGCTTTGCTTTTGTTTTTTTGCCGCACCGACGAGAACCGTCGGTGCTTATTGCTGTTGTCTGGTTTTAGGCAGAGAGCTTCTTCATCTCAGCGAAGAGGTCCGCTTTACCTTCGAAGCCGATTCCCGGCAGGTCCGGCATCGTGATGTAGCCGTTGTCGACCTTGACGCCGTCAGGGAAGCCGCCGTATGGCTGGAACAAGTCCGGATACGACTCGTTTCCACCGAGGCCCAGGCCCGCTGCGATGTTGAGCGACATTTGATGCCCACCGTGCGGAATGCAACGGCTTGGGGACCAACCGTGTTCACGAAGCATGTCGAGTGTGCGGAGATACTCGACAAGCCCGTAGCTCAGTGCACAGTCGAATTGGAGCCAGTCGCGGTCGGGCCGCATGCCACCGTAGCGGATGAGGTTGCGGGCGTCCTGCATCGAGAACAGGTCTTCGCCTGTCGCCATCGGATTCTTGTAGTAGTTACGAAGCGTGGCTTGCAGCTCGAAGTCCAGCGGGTCACCCGGTTCCTCGTACCAGAACAGGTCATATTGCGACAGCGCCTTCGCATATTGGATGGCAGTGTCAAGGTCGAAGCGGCCATTCGCGTCCACTGCCAACTTCTGGCCATCTTGCAGCACGCTGAGAATTGAATCGATACGACGCAGGTCTTCGTCGAGCGATGCGCCACCAATCTTCTTCTTCACGACCGTATATCCACGGTCGATGTAGCTGCGCATCTCGTCTTTGAGCTTCTCGTGGTCCTGGCCCGGGTAGTAGTAACCGCCCGCTGCGTACACGAAAATCTTGCGGTCAGGCTGACCATTGCCGTAGCGGTCCGCCAGCAACTGGAACAGCGGTTTGCCTTCAATCTTCGCCACCGCATCCCAGATGGCCATGTCGATGGTGCCAATTGCGACCGAACGTTCGCCGTGACCACCGGGCTTCTCGTTCGTGAACATGGTCGCCCAGATTTTGTGTGGGTCGAGATTGTCGCCCGCATCATTCACCAGCGAAGCCGGGTCTGCTTCCAGAATGCGAGGAATGAAGCGCTCGCGCATCAATTTCCCCTGACCGTACCGGCCATTCGAATTGAAGCCGTATCCCACCACCGGCTTGCCATCACGAATGACGTCGGTGATAACCGCTACCAGGCTCAGCGTCATCTTGCTGAAGTCGATGTAGGCGTTGCGGATGGGCGAACTGATGGGAACGGTCTTTTCCCGGATTTCAACGATTCTCACGGCACTGTCTCCTGAGTTTGGAAGGTGTTGCTACGCGTTCATTGCAATGTGGAAGTAGCTTAACCGCGAAAAACGCTGCTAAACTGCACTTACATTCATTTCATTTTTCACATTCGGTGAATACTGAAACTCAGACCGCGACCGACTTCGAATTCTTCATTTTGCTGGCGAAGCTCAGGAGCCTGTCCGGTGCTGCGCGTGCCCTTGACCTGTCTCCGCCGGCCGCGACGAAGCGACTCGGGGTTATCGAGCAGCGTCTCGGTGTGCGCTTGGTCAATCGAACGACTCGAAGCGTTAGCCTCACTCCCGAGGGCGAGACGTATCTACGATATGCGTCTCAGATAGTCGGGCAGGTGCGCGAAATGGAGGAGGCCATTTCTGGGGCAAAACGCGACCCGCAGGGGTTGCTGCGCATCAACGCGACGCTCGGGTTCGGCAGGACGACGATTGCCCCATTGGTATCGGAATTTGCCAAGCGATACCCGAGTGTTGAAGTGCAATTTGAGGTGACTGACCGTCCTGTCGACCTGGTCGAGGGTGCGTTCGACATGGCAATTAGGTTCGGCGAGTTACCCGATAGTCGTCTGAGCGCGCGCCGCATCATGAGCAACCGCCGTTTCCTTTGTGCGTCCCCGAAGTATTTAGAGAAACATGGTGTTCCGGAGCGGGTTGAGGACCTGGCCAACCATCGGTGCATCATCCACCGCCAGAACGACGACGCGTATGGTGTTTGGCGTTATATCGTCAACGACCATACGGAGGCCATCAAAGTCAAAGGCGCTCTGTCGAGCAACGACGGTGACATCGTGCTTCGGTGGGCACTCGAGGGACACGGAATCCTGATTCGCTCGGAATGGGACTTGGCTAAATATGTACAGAGCGGAAGGCTGAGCCTTGTGCTTCCAAATACAGTCCTTCCTTCGGCTGACCTCTTTGTGTACTACCCCCGTCAGAAGAACCAAACGGCCCGAGCGCGCGCGTTTATCGACTTTCTGGTGACGCGGTTTCAGGCACCATTTACGCCGGTCGACGCAGGTGTTGAGCTTCGCGAAAGGCGAAAGCGCTCGACGAGGAACTGAGGAACGACTGGGGGATATGGCTTGTCCGTCTGCCGCGCCAACTCGCGATTTATCGTGTTTCGCCCATACGAATTCGAGCCGGATTACCTACCGCCGTCGTCCCTGCCGGAACGTCGCGAGTGACGATGCTGCCGGCACCAATCAATGCGTTGTCACCGATGGTGATTCCCGGAAGGATGATTGCGCCCGCGCCTATCCAAACGTTGCGCCCAATCCGAATGGGACGTCCGAACTCTAGGCCACTTGCCCGGACCGCTGGGTCGCGCGGATGGTCAGCGGTCAGAATTTGCACACCGGTGGCAATCTGCGTCATGTCGCCGATTTCCACTGTCACGACATCAAGGATGGTGCAGCCATAGTTGAGAAATACGCCAGCCCCCAGCGTGATGTTGTATCCGTAGTCACAGAAGAACGGCGGGCGGACCATCGAGTCCACTCCGACATTGGCGAAGCGGTCTTTCAACAGCTGGTATCGCTCGGCAAGCGGCATGTCGATGTTTGCGTTGAACCGCTGCAACCACGCTCGGGCCTCAGCCTGGTCAGCCTGTATCTCTGGAGAGCTGGCCGTGTACAACTCGCCTGCCAGCATCTTCTCTTTCTCTGTTCGGACCATATGTACCTCGCATTCAAGGCTGGCCGTTCGCGACCGCGACGTCACGTAGCATAACTCCAACGAGACGCTTCGAACCTGACGGCGAAATTGAAGCCTGCGTGACGGAGTGAAGCGCAACGCTGACGTCAAAGTCAGGGCCTCGAAAAACGACAACCGAAAAAGAAAAGCCTGCGTGAACGCAGGCTTGAATCCAAGTCGGTTGAGACATGGAGGAGACGAACTCAGTATAAACCCTTACCAAGGGTTTGCAAGCGACTATTACTCACCGTTCCCGAGCAAACAACGCCGCTTGAACTTTGCCTCGAGTGGCTGCCTGTGTATCGACCAGGAACTCGTTACGGTCCTTGCCGGCAAGCCAGCCGGGTGCGCGCCCCCGTCCGCTCCAAGTTGACCCAGTCACCGGGTCTCGATACTTCGCTGAATGCTCATCAGACAGAGAGTCCGCCTTGCGGCCTATCAGTTCGTTGATGGAGATGCCGTACTCGCGCATCTTTGCCACGATTTCATTTAACGCTTGGCGCGTCTCGCGCTCTTTTAATTCAGCCAATTGTTTGTCTAATGCTTCCTGCTGGGCACGAAGCTGTGCGATTTCAGAACTTTGATATGCCATAGGTTCGGAGAACTGTCGTCGGACTTCGATTGAAGCGAGACCAAGTAGTGGGATTGGAGATTATAGACCGCCACGCTTCGTGGTCCCTTTAGGCAGGGTAAAGTTGCGT
The DNA here is from genome assembly GCA_000648925.1 of Caballeronia jiangsuensis. Classification (GTDB taxonomy): domain Bacteria; phylum Pseudomonadota; class Gammaproteobacteria; order Burkholderiales; family Burkholderiaceae; genus Caballeronia; species Caballeronia jiangsuensis. The sequence goes on along the minus strand of JFHF01000094.1, from coordinate 4,904 downwards.
ACCAAATCACAGCAATACGCGGAACCTCTCGTTCGAACGGTCAGTTACGGTGTTTGCCAAGGACCAGGCTCACCGCCGCGACGCTCGATGCCTGCGGCATATGCTGAAAGACAGGACAAACAACCACGTGACGACGAGCGGAAGCGACCTCATCGTTTAAGAGCGTACGTCTCATATTCAAATCTGCGTCGACGCTTATCGGAGCTTTGATGCCCGCCGCCGGGGCTTCGATTCAACGCCTATGCGCGAATCACGAGAAAGAACGAGCGATGTGACACGGCGGGCGGCGTCCTCAAACGCCAGGTCGCTTTGCGTTACGCAAAGCCATTTCCCGAGAACCTGATGTGGCCGCAGTGCCGGAATTTCCCGTATTAAGGCTGCATGTCGTTCCTGGGATGTGCATACCAGCAAACCGTTCCAAGGTTCATCCCGGTCGGCAACGACCAGGCATAGTAACCCATCAATATATGCCGCGTCGCAGCCAAACATTCGCTTTCGGAAATACGTCTCGTGATCCTCGAGAGGTTCGAGAATCCATAGCAACGAGTTTCTGACCTTGGACGGCATTGGAGACTCAGCGCAAGATTTTGCTGGTTCAGGCTCAACATCTCGCTGATATGTCGGGACAGTCCCGTTGACTCCCGTTCTCATGCCCCAACGACAGGTGCGACCGGGCGGTCGGCGCGTCATGCTCACCCCAGCTAATGGCCGCCACGACACCCGTGCGTCCACGGCAACAAACCCCCAATATCAAGCTTATACCGGGGAGGTAACCGGGGCAGCGTACGATGCTAGGTATTTCACCGCTGCCCTTGTCGATGCCCTTAGAGACCGCTACAACCCAAGTTTGACATTTGCCAGAAAGGCGCTGACGCGGACATCCGTTTCGTGGTCGGACGGGACTGCTCAACACTCAATTTTAAACAAGTCCATGTGAGCCTTCAGCCGAGACGCGCTTAGCTTGTCCACGAGAAATTCGTCGCGCACTATTTTCCGCTATCCAGCGGGATGCACGTCGAAGCCATCATGAACAAGCACAACGCCGCGCTCCAGATTTTGTCACCGCGGAGAGGTTCGCATTGTCAGTTCGAAGCCTTACGCGACATGCCTTTGTCCTCTGGTGTCGTTTGTAGAAGGGACGTGGCTGATGCGTCGGTAGTTCGAGTTAAATCACCTGGAACTCGGTTCCAAGGGCTTGAAACTGGCTCACTGTGAAAAGTCATCCCAGATGTCGCTGCGCCATGGGACCCGCCGCTGCCGTTTCCTCCGTTCCCGTTGCCACCCGCCAGAACGGGCGATGGATGCAATACAAAAAGGAGAGAAGCCGACAAACAGCTCACTCGGACATACTTCATAAACTTGACCATTTCGAATCTCCCGATACACAGCATCAGATGTTGAGTTATCCGCGTTCGATTTGTCGGACAAATCGAGTTGGCGAACGTGACCCGCTCATCAATTTGTGGGTCACTGTGTATGCAAATACGACGCGGGTCGGTTTCTGGATGCAGAGATTGAAATTGCGCGAATGACGGTGCGTCGAAGTTCTCGTAGCCGACCTCGCCGATACCCGATTGACGAGGAGACACCCACGACCGACCTTAATTGCTCAATCGTCGATAGGCGTTCAAATGTCTGATTAAACCGCGGCGGTCGCCGCCCTTGTCTAACAAGATGGCGAGATTGTGATGGGCGTCGGCGTAGTCCGGATTTAGCGCCAGGCACTGCTCATAGCTCGTCCTGGCCTCATCAAGTCGCCCCATCGTGTCGAGCGCCACCGCTCGATTGAAGTGCAGCACTGCATCGTCTGGAAAATGCTCTAGCGCTTCGTCGAACACGCGCAGCGCCTCACCGCATTGATGTTCGTCCTCGCACAACAAGGCGCCGAGGTCGACGTACGCAGCGTAAAAGGGCTCGGGAGACAGCTCGATGGCGCGCCTGTAGTTCCGCTCAGCAGCGCCTGGGTCAGCCGGCAGCAACTGTTCAGCCAATTCGTATCGTTCCTGTGCCTGCGCAGCTGCTGTGCTCTTGCGCTCAGGCGTCGCGTCGAAGAGCACGACGTCGCCTCCGACCGTGGCCACTTCGAAGTCGAGCAGCATCTGACTTGTCACCGCGTCCCAGCGCGACGGTCCTGTCTTGACTACAATCGCGTCTCCCTCGGCAGCGATGCGGATGCCTGACAACGGAAGCTCGTCAGGAAGGTCGCGCTTGAGTCGAGCGAGCGCCTCTCGCAGCTTACGCGGCGTGGTCTTCGCCGTCCGCAACTGCAATGCCGTGCGCAAAAGGACGACATCCTGGAACGTGAAGCGCAAGGCGTTGCGCGGTCCTCGTGTAGGCGTCACGAGACCTAACCCGATGAGGCCATCGACGACGCCGCGCGACACGCCAAGCATCGATTGAAGTTTGGCGAGTGACACGTAGTGCGATACGTCGCGCTTGCTCACTTTCGGGCGCGCACCTTCGCCGGAGTTTCGACGGCAACCTTTGGCGCTCGAGCGGCGGGTTTGCGAGTTTTTGGAACGACCGGCTCCTCCGCTGCTTTCGACGCGGTCTTCCGCTTGTCTGCCGGCTTCGCCTTCTCGCCGCTCTTCGCGAGACTAGCGCGCAGCGCTTCCATCAAGTCAATCACTTCGCCAGTTGGCGCAGCTTCGCCAGCCTCGGGCGCAACAATTTGTTTGCCTTCAATTTTGCGGTCGATGGCAGCCAGGACGCGCTTTTTCTCTTCGTCTTCATACGCTGATGCGTCGTAGTTGTCCTCGGCACCCTGCTCGATGATTTGGACTGCAAGCTTCAGTTCCGATTCAGACACCGCGGCATGTTCGATATCGAGGTCTCTAAGAGAGCGGACTTCGTCTGCAAACAGAAGCTGCTGGAAGACCAAGCCGTCCGGGGTCGGACGAACTTGGACAATGCGAGTCTTTCCCTTGTACGCCCACTTCGCCAACGCGCAGCGGCCAGTTCGGGAAAGCGCCTCCTGTAGAAGGCTGTATGGCTTGCCACCGCGCTTGTCGGGAGCGATGAAGTACGCCTTGTCGTAGAAGAGTGGGTCGACGGACTTTTCAGGAACGAACGACACGATTTCTACAACGTGGCTCGCGCCTTCCTCCAGCGCCTTGAGTTCATCACCGGTGAAGACGACGTATCGGTCCTTCTCGAATTGGTACCCCTTCTGCATCGAACTTCGCTCGACCACTTTGCCCGTGCTCTCGGAAACGTATTGTTGCTTCACACGCGAGCCGTCTGGCGCAAGCATGTTGAACCGCACTTCGGATGAGCTCTCCGTCGCTGAGTAGAGTCGGACCGGAATCGAGACCAGACCGAAAGAAAGAGAGAGCGACGCAATCGAACGGGCGACCATGGGCTTCTCCTAGACGGCGGCATTATTCGCCTGACGTAACCACATGAGCGAATCGTCGACCGCGACTTGCGGGCGGCGGGATGGTCAGAATAGCACTACACGTGCCGGGCCACGTCCGCGCACCGAGCCATGGGTTTTGGTTAACTTGACGTCAGTATCGTAGACGGAATGGCGGCGACATACCCCAAAGCGCGGTCAGCCGCTCGACGCGTCGCTTTGGCGGCACGCGATTTGCAGTAATCAGCCCATCGAAACGAGGGAAACCGCGATGGTTTCATCCCGCAAAAATGCAGCGGCTACGCCACTCGAGCGCTATCGGAATAAGCGCGACTTTGCCGCCACGCCTGAGCCGTCCCCATCGAATGCGAGTACGGCAAACCGAACGCCACCCCATGGCTGCAGCTTTGTTGTGCAAAAGCATTGGGCCAGTCGCCTCCACTATGACTTCCGGCTCGAACACAACGGCGTGCTGCTCTCATGGGCTGTTCCCAAAGGGCCGTGCTATGACCCGGCCAAGAAGCAGATGGCAGTGCACGTCGAGGACCATCCCGTCGATTACGCTAGCTTCGAGGGCACTATCCCTCCCAAGCAATATGGCGCAGGGACCGTCATTGTGTGGGACCGTGGAACGTGGGAGCCGGTCGGAGATGCTGACAAGGGTATGGAAGCAGGAAAATTGATTTTTCGCCTGCACGGTGAAAAGCTCGCCGGTTTGTGGGAGCTGGTACGGATATCAAAGCCTGGAGACAAGGCCGACCAGTGGATGATGTTCAAGAAACGCGATGCGTGGGCGCGTCCGCTCGCCGAATACGACGTCATCAAGGCACTCCCCGACAGCGTCATCGCGAATCCCCTTGGACCTGTCGAAGAACGCGAACCGCGCACTTCCCGGAATCCGCGCGCCGAAGCTCCGGAGATTGACCTCTCAGCTGCAGTGACGGCGTCACTGCCGGCTAAGCTTGAACCGCAACTTGCGACGCTCGCGCCCTCACTGCCAGCAGGCGGCGAGTGGATAGTGGAGTCCAAACTTGATGGGTACCGCCTGTTAGCGCGAGTCGACAAGAAGAGAGTGAAGCTCCTTACCCGCAACGGCCATGATTGGACGACTCGATTCCCGCTGCTCGTAGCCGAACTCAAAGAATTACAGCTATCCAGCGCATGGATGGATGGCGAAATCGTCGTGTTGAAAAACGGGATTCCAAGTTTCTCCGCGCTTCAGAACGCGGTTGATGGGCAATCGAACAAGGACATCCTCTACTTCCTTTTCGACGTGATGTTCCTTGACGGCAAGGACCTCCGCAAAGTGCCGCTGTGGTCAAGACGTGCGTTGCTTGCACCGATTGTTGAAAACGCAGGAGAGCGGCTGCTGTACAGCCAGGATTTTGACGCTCCGCCAGCGCAGATATTCGAAGCTGCGACAGGCCTTGGTTTGGAAGGACTGATGCTCAAGCGGCGCAATGCAGTCTATGAGTCGGGGCGTACGCAAACTTGGCTGAAAGCGAAAGCTCGGCTGAGACAGGAACTCGTTATCTGTGGCATGACGGCG
>JFHF01000093.1 GCA_000648925.1 Caballeronia jiangsuensis | reverse complement strand
GCCCATTCCGCCAGCGATTCCGGATGCTGCGCTCCGTCGATCGCTGACGCTTGACGTATCGCTGCTCGTGATAACGGCCTCGATATCGAACCGGCGCATCGCGTTCACAAACTGACAATGGCGTTGTCGCTGATCGCATCGACGCGCCGCGTCGCGTTGTTGCCGTCCTACGCGGAGAATTTCCTTCCCTGGTCGGTCACGAGCCGACCGCTGAAGGGCGAAGCGCCGACGATCGATCTCGTCGTCGGCTACAACGGACCAATCGTTCGCCGATCGCCGAGCTATTTCTTTCGCGGATCGATTTGATTCGGAATTGACGCAGGAAAGACGTTTGGGCTCCGCCTGGTACATGGGCTGGCCGTTGACCCAAGCGGGAGGTAGAGCGGACGGTTGAATACTCCGTCACCCAACTTGAGCACAGACTGCTATTGGCCGAAACCGATGGCCGGCTCCGTCACCTCGGCGCATTGCCATCGGACTAACGATAGGAGGCTAATCTCCCATTTGCCCCGAATTATCATTGTGTCTTCATGACAATACACTGGAAGCCGCCGGACGAACCCATGGCGGTCTTCTTACATCATTTCAGGGCGATGCAGCGCCGTGCCGTCGCTAAACCGCTCGAGTTTGTAGGGTCCAAGATCGAACTGCGGCGCTTCGTTCGTCACGAGCTGGCTCGTCAGCAATCCCGCACCCGGTCCCAGTGCGAAACCATGTCCGCTAAATCCGGAGGCGATGACGAGTCCCGGCTTCGCTGCGATTTTAGAGATGATCGGCATCAGGTCGGGCGTTGTGTCGATGGCGCCAGCCCAGGCATGGGCGATCCGCACGTTCGCCAGTTCGGGAAACACGCCTGCGATGTTTCGAACGGCGCGCGAGAGCCATTCGGTGTCCGGCCGGGGATCCAGAATGCGGCATTTCTCGAACGGCGTCTTATCACCGTCGTTCCAGGCGGCGCTTGCCTCCGGTCCGTTAAAAAAGCTGGAACCCACGCGGATCTTCAGCTTCTTGTTGAGCTTGCTGCGGAACATGGTGCGGAATTTTACTGAATGGCGCAGGTTCTGTGGCGCGAGCTCAACCCGGCCATAGCCGGGAACGGCAATCGTGTAGCCGCCGTCCAGGCGCCGCCTGAGCGCGAAGGCCGGTCCGGCGAAACAGCCTTCGATGACGCCTGGCGCTTCCGCTGTGCGCAGCGCTGTGCCTACCACGTTAATGGCTGGCAGATCGATGCCGTGGTGCTGGCAAACAGCGCGCTCCATGCGCCGCCCGTGAGTACCACGGAATCTGCCGCGATACGTCCGCGTTCCGTCCATACGCCGGACACCCTTCCGCCGCTCATATCAAGACCTCGAGCGGCGCAATTCTGGAGCACCCTCGCGCCGGACTTCTGCGCGCCGCGTGCGATGGCTGGCGCCGCCTTGGAGGGTTCCGCACGGCCGTCCGTGGCCGACCACAGACCGCCGACCCAGCGCGCCTTTGACGTCGGGACGCGTGCTTCGAGTTCGCGGGCCGAGAGAATGTCGCTGCGAAAGCCGACCTCACGTGCCTGGGCGAGCCACGCTTTCCAGCGCTCGACATCCGCCTCCTGCTCAGTGCCGTAGAGAATGCCGCTCTTGCGAAAGCCGATGTCGTCGCCGAGTTCGGAGCTGAGTTCGCCCCAGCGTTTGAGGCTGTGCATGGCGAGCGGCAATTCGTACAAGTCGCGATTCTGATGACGCACCCAGCCCCAGTTCCGTCCCGATTGCTCGCCGCCGATGATGCCCTTCTCGATAAGCGTCACCGATATCCCGCGCCGCGCGAGTTCATACGCCGTGCTGACGCCGACGATGCCGCCACCTATAACCACGACATCGCATCGATCCGAGAATGCTTCGCTATTGATGACTTCGTCGATTCTGAGCATGATTGGCTGATGATGTAATCGCGGCTCGCGAGCGCCGCTTGGCTACGGCGCATCGGGCGGGATATGTTAAGAATGCTGAGCGCAATGTCGCACCATCCGCTTGCGTTGGATAGGACGATCTTCCTGCGCGCCGCATGCTCGCCTGCCCGGTCAACGGACCCGCGTCCGGTGAGAAGTGGCGCGGTAGACTTTCTCGACCGATCAATGGCCATCCTGGCCACAGCAGTTGCCGCCGCGTCATTCCCCACGTCCGGATTGCCTGGAACGATTATGGCCAGGTATGCGCCGCCATGAGCGGTCAGCTTGGCGCACACATCAAAACTGAAATGCTAGGGACGACGCGGCCGTCTGTTTCGCAATTCGTGCAGGCATGCACCATGCCCTGAATCAGAAGAGCACGAGCTTGCACTCATCTACAAAGCGAAAGGATTGAGCGCGGAAGAGGCCAAGCGTGTCGCCTCGCAAATCATGCAGGATTAGAACAAGGCATTAGACGCGCTGGTGCGCGAGGAACTGGTACTTGACCCGGCTGAACTAGGCGGCAATCCGTGGTCCGCTGCCGGCGTCTCGTTTTGCCTGTTTTCCATCAGCGCCATTTTCCCCGGCATGCCGTTCCTTAGGTCGACAGGTGGAACGGCAATCGTCGAATGCATCGGTTTCAGCATGCTGGCACTGGCGGCCATCGGAGTCTTCACCTCGGTGTTCAACGGTCGCAGTGCTAGATTTTCAGCGGTTCGGCAAATACTCGTTGGTCTGGCGGCAGCCGCGTTTACATTCGGCGTCGGCAGAGTCCTCGGAGTAGCAGTCGTCTCATAAGGTGTTTCATGCCTGTCTGCTGCGCTTTACTCTTTCAACGTGGCGACTCTGTGCCACGTTGGGTCTGCTGTTGAGCCAGAAGCTGCCAAAGGATGGTCCGCACGATGGTTTCGTTAGACGTCTCAAACTGGCCACACCGGTGCCCGGTCCCTGATCGGCACATTGCCATGCGACAAACGAACGAGGCAGAGCGCCATCTGCCCCGATTTCCTTTATGTCAAGTTGTGTTCGACTGGTAAGCATTGCTTGCGTGCACTACATAAAATAGCACGAACCACATTCAAGGGCCCTGCAGTTGTCAACTAGGGAGGCTTCATGGACCTTTTCGACCGGCTTCAAGAGCAGATAAACGCGGTGCGGCTGCCGCTCTTTGCCGTCACTGTCACCGCTGCGGCGCACATTAATACGCCGCTGATCGTGTTACTCCATTGGCACGGATTCCGGCGTGCGACGCCCCTCGTATTGCCTGGCATTGATATTCCTTCACGTCCTGTTCCTCCATCGACCATTACGCTGAATTTTCAATGGCGAAGCTTCGAGACGGTGGATTTGCTGGTGCTTGACGCAGCCTGGCAACTCGGCGCGTGGGACGTGGAGCGTGCTGAGCAGCGCAGTTGCAACGTCATAGGCGCACGCGCGGCAGAGGCGCTCGCCTGCCGGCAGGCGTTCGGTTTCTACGAGGCAGACGCGAGCAACAGGGCACCGCGAGACGATGCCGAGAGCGGGCGCGAAAGCTTAATGCAACTCGCTGCGCGCCGAGGCTATCTACGCTGGATTTTTCGACCTGCGCAGTCTGGTTTGTGGCGCGCGCTCAACGAACCCGACGACACATTGAATGCTGATGGCGGACGTCGCCCCCCGTGTCCTGCAGCGCCTATATCTCGCCGGCGCGACCACCGGGGGCGCACCATCTATCGGCTCGGCCGAGTGCATCGCATCCTGCTGCCGCTCTGATACAAAAAGTTACAAATCGAGTTTTCTCCACCCCTTGAATCGAAAAACGCCCACCCTTATTTCGCTTTTCGCCAGGCTTGGCTCGGCTGCGCGGTGGCACTCAGCGTGTCGCAATCGTGCGGCCGGATTCCCTTATTGGTGATCCTTTAATCGCTCAGGAGATGGAAATGCATATTCGTCCCCTCTACGACCGGGTTATCGTCAAGCGAATCGAAACGCAACGGACGACAGCTTCGGGCATCGTAATTCCCGATTCAGCAGCAGAAAAACCAGAACAAGGCGAAGTCGTCGCAGTCGGCAGCGGCCGGCTGCTGCAGGACGGCGCGCTGCGCCCGCTCCAGCTACAGGTCGGTGACCAGGTTCTATTCGGCAAATACGCAGGCCAGACCGTCAAGGTCGATGGCGAGGAGTTGCTTGTCATGCGCGAGGAGGACGTCATGGGCGTTCTTGAGGCGGACGCCGGTCCGGCGCGCAAGGCTGCCTGAACTTTAAATCGGATCCCCGACACTCGACTGGTGACGCCGGTACTGCGACCAGTCAATGCATCGGTAGATCGCGACCCGCTGGTCAACACAAACTCCGGAGCAATAACATGAGCGCAAAAGAGGTCAAATTCCACGACACCGCCCGTTTCCGCATCGTCAAAGGCGTCAATGTGCTGGCCGATGCCGTGAAGGTTACCCTTGGGCCCAAAGGCCGAAACGTCCTGATCGAACGCAGCTTCGGCGCGCCGACCATCACGAAGGATGGGGTGTCAGTCGCCAAGGAGATCGAACTCAAGGACCGATTCGAGAACATGGGCGCACAGATCGTCAAACAGGTCGCTTCGAAGACGGCGGACGTGGCCGGCGACGGCACCACGACGGCCACCGTTCTCGCACAAGCGATCGTCCAGGAAGGCATGAAACATGTCGCCTCCGGCATGAATCCGATGGATCTCAAGCGTGGCATCGACAAGGCCGTCGCTGCCTTACTCGACGAGCTGCGCACGCTGTCGAAGCCGATTTCGACCAACCGTGAGATTGCCCAGGTCGGCTCGATCTCCGCGAACGCCGACGAGGCGATCGGGACGATCATCGCGCAGGCGATGGAAAAAGTGGGCAAGGAAGGTGTGATCACCGTCGAAGATGGCAAGTCGCTCGAGAACGAGTTGGATGTTGTCGAGGGCATGCAGTTCGACCGTGGCTACATCAGCCCCTACTTCATTAACGATCCCGACAAGCAGGCTGCCTATCTCGACGATGCGCTGATTTTGCTGCACGACAGGAAGATCTCGAATATCCGGGATCTGTTGCCAGTGCTTGAAGCAACCTCAAAGGCTGGGAAGCCACTGCTGATCGTCGCAGAGGACATCGATGGCGAAGCGCTGGCGACGTTGGTCGTTAATGCCATGCGCGGCATCCTCAAGGTCGCTGCCGTCAAAGCGCCAGGTTTCGGTGACCGGCGCAAAGCCATGCTCGAGGACATCGCAACGCTGACGGGCGCGACGGTCATCTCCGAAGAAACCGGCAAGCAGTTGCAGAAGGCAGCCCTTGAAGATCTCGGACGAGCGAAGCGCATTGAAGTCCGCAAGGACGACACGATCATCATCGATGGGGCGGGCGACGAAGCGCGCATCGCGGCACGCGTGAAGTCCATTCGTGCGCAGATCGAGGAAACGACAAGCGATTACTACCGCGAGAAGCTGCAGGAACGGGTGGCGAAGCTCGCCGGTGGCGTGGCCGTCATCAAGGTCGGCGCGGCCACCGAGGTCGAAATGAAGGAGAAGAAAGACCGCGTGGACGACGCGCTGCACGCTACACGTGCCGCAGTCGAGGAAGGCATCGTGCCCGGCGGTGGGGTGGCGCTGCTGCGCGCGCGGGAAGCGGTGACGGGACTGAAAGGCGCCAACACCGATCAGGACGCGGGCATCCAGATCGTACTGCACGCGCTCGAGGCGCCGCTGCGCATCATCGCCGCGAATGCGGGCGACGAGCCTTCGGTGGTCATCGCAAAAGTAGTCGAAGGCCACGGCAACTTTGGCTACAACGCAGCCCTCGGCGAATACGGCGATCTTGTTGAAGCGGGCGTCGTCGATCCGACCAAGGTCACACGTACCGCGCTGCAGAACGCCGCATCGATTGCGGGGTTGATTCTCACAACCGATGCCACCGTCGCCGAAGCGCCGAAAGACGATAAGCCGACGCAGACGCCCGCACGGGAATTCGAGTATTAACCGGCAGCGGGTTGCTCGACGTGCCTGTCGTTGATGATAGGTGCAATTGGTTCATTTGCGGGCGCCGCATTTTACTCCGTCGTGCGGCGCTGCTTTTTAGCAAGCTGACATGAAACTCGAACTTCGCATTGATTCCAAGCCGCTCGAGGTCGAGCTCGACGATGTCATTGCGGCGCTCCTGGCGCGCCGGCTCGATCTACCCGACGACGCGAATCTCGAAGATGCCCTCGCTCGTTATCTAAGCGAAAAAGGTGCGCCGTGGGTGCTTGACGAGGAGCATATGCGTAGGCGTATTTTCCGTCGCCTGATCCTCGACATCGCCGACCCGGCCTTGATCATTCGACACCTGATGACCGGTCAATGACTCGCCCCGGAGCATGACATGATGAAAGGGACCTACAAACCGAACGACTCGACGAACCACGCGAGCTCGGGCGCTCGCGCTAGCGAGGCAATGCCCGATGGCACCGTCGCGCGCATCGTTTCGGAACTTGAGAATGTCGTGACGCTTATGCGTCAAACCTCGATGCAACGCGGTTATGTGTCAAGTCACATCTATATTCCCGCGACGCCGTCGCGCATGGACATGGCGATTTTAATTGCCTTGGCCGAGACGTACGGCCAAGCCATCGTCGAAGATCCGCGCTTTTATCCCGCGATTTCTTTTGTGGCTGAGCGCGGCGGCGTCGCCCTCGTCCAGCAAGTTCTCTTCGGCGACTCAATGAATTCCGTGCCATCGAGAGCTGCATGCAATGATGTGCTCTCCTCGCTGCTAGAAGAGGCCCGACCCGCCTTCGAGTTTCTCTGCGGAACTTGGCCCGAGGCCTTTATGGCACAGGCGAACACCGCCCTGCGCCGGCTCGGCTTTTCTGCGCTCACGAGACCCATGAACCCGCGGCAAGCGAGATCGATCCACCCAACGGATGACGGGGCCAACGCTGCGCGATAAGCATGGACATGCGAGGAGCCGCTCCAGGTGGACATGTTTTATAACGTAATGCATTGCTCGATGCGTGCCTGATCTGAGTGATATGCCCAGAGATTCTCGAGCGCCAGGCGCGCCGTCGCCCAAGCTCCCGTCCGGCGTGCTCGGCCTGGACTACCTCAAGTTTTCGCAACTGTCGGTGAGCGACGAATTCCTCATGCGGGAAGCGATTGGCAGCCCGGCCGTCGAAGACGCATTGGCTTTGATTCGCTTAGGTACAATGCGCGCCGCGCGGCCGGCAATGAAAGTATTCTTTGATGGTTGCCGGTTTTGGCTGGCCAGTCATGTTCACCGCTATCAGGCCGCCCGCCTTCTCGGCGCCTGTCACCAGGAGTTTTGGTGTGACATTCAAGCCGGCACGAGCAACGATGCTGTCCAGTACGCGTCGAGGATTACGGGCGGCAGCCGTACGTGTCATAACGCGCCCATTTCAGCGAGCTGATCGCCTCCATCGACTCAGCCAATCGGTCGGCGCGCTACCAAGAAATCAGACAGTGCGACACCTGCGGCGGCGGCATTGCGTCAGGATATCTCATGGGCCGTACTGGGTTCGAACCAGTGACCAACGGATTAAAAGTCCGCTGCTCTACCAGCTGAGCTAACGGCCCCCATCTTGCCGATGAACATGCTGCGGGCATCGCACTACCCGGTCACTCTAGCCAATATCGATCGTGCGACTCGCGGAACGCGCCGACTCCGACTTCGGCACGGTCAACGTAAGTATCCCCTGGTCGAATTTGGCCAGGGCGCGATCGGGCTCGGCGTTTTCTGGCATCGGTATGGTCCGTGTAAAGCGCCCATACGCTCGCTCCAGCCGGTAGCAGCCGTCCTCTTCGCTACGGACATCCTGTTTCTTCTCGCCGCGCAAGACGAGCGCGCCATCCTCGACGCTTACGCTCACGTCCTCGCGCTCCATTCCGGGCAACTCAGCCGTCACGCGCAGTATCTTTCCTTCGTCGACCACGTCGATACGCGGCTGGAAGCGCGATGAGCTGAAGTCGCCAAACCATCTTTCCAGCGCCCCGCGTCCGGCAAAGGGATCCTGAAAAAATTCCTCGACGGCGCGCCACGGATCGCGCGAGAAGAATCGAGGCATGTCAGGCCACGTCGAGCGCGACTGTTCACCGCCCGGCGAATGCTCCGCGTCCGCATCGGACTTGCGCGTCGACCCGCGCAGGAACTTGAACGGGTTCCATTTCCTTGGATCGGTATTCATGGTTTGCTCCTGCGGATTTCATCAGCAAACGACTAAACCGCGGGTGGCGGCCTCTTGGACCGCTACTTCAAGGTCTCCCGCGGCTTTACCCGCTTGCCGACTCAGCCTGTACGCACTTCGATCCGGCGGGGGCGGGCTTCGTCCCGACGCGGTATTGTCAGCTGCAGCACGCCGTCCCTCAGATTAGCATCGATCTTCGAAGCATCCAGGTCGGACCCGAGCGAGAACGCTCGCGCGAAGTGGGGCTGGCGGATCTCGGCGTGCTGCAGGCGCAGCCCGGCCGGGCTCGGAACCACCGCCTCTGCCTCGATAAACAGATTACCGTCGTGGACCTTCACGTCGAGCCGATCCTTCGTTACGCCGGGCAAATCCGCCCACAAGACGACGCCCTGGCTATTTTCAAAGATATCGACCGGCGGCGTGATGGTGATCCGACGCTCGGACGGCTCCCCCTCCCTGCCGACGACCGCGCTTTCGCCTCTCCTGGCAAGCTCTGTTGTGGCGTTCATGATGTCCTCCTTCGACTCTGACGTTTCATTGAACGGTAATAGCTCGTGGCTTGGATGCCTCCCGCTTGCCAATGCTCACCGTCAGGCAGCCATTGGTGTATTGCGCAGTAACTTTGTCGGGGTCCGCATGCTCCGGTAGCTCAATGACGCGTCGAAAAGAACCTACGAATCGTTCCTGCGCATAGGTGCGCATTTCTTCACCGTTGGTCGCGGGTTGCGCCGCCGCGCGCTCTCCGCTGATGCTCAATAGGCCCTTGTCAATTGACACGTCCAGACTCTTCGGATCGACTCCGGGCGCAAACGCAACGACCTCGATCGAGTCGTCGGTCGAGCCGATATTGATTTGCGGGAAGGCGCCGAAACGCCCAGAACGGATGCTGGAAGGGAAACCACCGAACATGCTCGCCATCTGCCGTTGCAGGCGATCGAGTTCGCTGAACAGGTCGGTCCCGGAATAGAGATCGCTCATGATCATTTCCTCCTTTGAACCAGCAGGAAGACGAACGGGCCTACGCGCTCCAGTCCATCTGCCGTGCTGCGGGCAAACAAATCGAAACACGCAGCGCGCCGAACTGCTGCGCGACTGCCTGAGCGAAATTCAAGATAGGATCTCGCGCCGAAATTTCAAGGGGATGTTGCGAGTTTTCTGCTCTTGAAATCGGACGGGCGCATCCTATCTTTTCTCGACGTTCCTGACAGCCCTTGCGAGGACATTATGGAATTCGAATACGATTGGCTGACCCTCGGCCGGCACCGTATCCGGCTGCGCTCGACGAAGGGCTTCCCGACTGAGACGATGCGTACGGCGGTCCAGGTCATTCGGCTTGCGATCGACAACAACATGAGCGCGCGTGCGCGCATAGTCGAAGTCGTGGCGCGAAAGGAAGCCACTTACGAGGTCTCGGTTGGCAGCACGTTCGCCGACGACCGCTTATGCGCGCCCCAACTCGAAGCGGCGATCGCGACCGTCCTTGGCCTGCAACCCGCGCAGATCAATATCCTCGTAACAGTGGTGACGCAGGAAGAGGTCGATCTGCATTTCGGTGTCTACGAGAGGATGCTCGCCGAAAAGCTAGGCGTGGTGCCACCACTTCAATAGCGCATCGCTCACCCAGTTCGGGGCGTAAGGGCCCCGGGCGCGACACCGCTTGATGCTGGGGACTTAGCCTTAGCGCGCGCACGCTTGATCTTGATCAAGCCGCCGCCCTGCACCACAACGCCCAGTTAGTCGAGCCCAGGTCGCGGCACTCGGTGCACCGTCTTTGCACCTGTCGACCTTTACCAGACCGGAAACACCACGTCCGGCTGCGGTGAGAACTGTGTGCCCGAGCGAGGACAGCTCACGCGCCCCTTGACGGCCACCCGCTGGTCGAGAAAGGGAAGCAGCAGTGTGGGACCCGGGTTGCCACCGATACCGAGAAGGATATCGGTGACCACCTTGTCACTACAGGGCGAGGTCACCGGTCGATCCAGCAAAATCGTCGTGTAGTCGCCGGGCGCGTACTGGCCGCTGCCACGCTGGATGGTACCGGTAATCCAGATATCGTCTTGTAGCGGCAAGGTGCGCACCGGCGCACTCGTCGGCTTTGCGTCGCCGGACCAGCACATAGCCAACGCCGCCGCGGTCACGACAAGTATATGTTGCATGTTCATAGCCAAACCTCTTACCCATGAGCGCCAAGCTGACGAACACCGCGGCGCTGCGCCTGGCGCACCGCCGGTCCGATCGATACGAGCGCTCTCTCAGGGGTCACGCCTGCATCCGATCCTTGACGGCCGAGTGAGCGTCCCGGCGTCACCGCTTCCGATTCACCTCCTTGAAGTCTGCGTCAATCACACCATCATCCTGGCCTCGCCTCTGGGATTCGTGTTGCCCCGCCGTTTCGCTCGGACCGCTTCCTTGCGATGGTTTGTCCGCGTACATGCGTTCCCCGAGCTTTTGTGACGCCGTCGCCAGCGCGCCGATCCGGGCCTGTATTTCTTCCCTGTGGGACCGTCTCAATGCATCTTCAAGGTCCCTGATTGCAGCCTCAATCTCGCGCTTCTCGGCGGCGTCAAGCTTCTCACCATATTCAATCAGTGCCTTGCGCGTAGTGTGGACCAACGCATCGCCCTGATTACGCGCATCGACCAGCTCGCGCAGCCGGTGATCTTCTGCCGCATGCGCCTGCGCCTCCCGGACCATCTTTTCAATTTCGCCTTCGGACAATCCTGAATTCGCCTTGATGGTGATCCGGTTTTCCTTGCCGCTGGCCTTGTCTTTGGCCGATACGTGCAGGATGCCGTTCGCGTCGATATCAAAAGTCACTTCGATCTGCGGCACGCCACGGGGGGCTGGCGGGATCCCCTCCAAAGTGAAGTCGCCCAGCAGCTTGTTGCCGCTCGCCATCTCGCGTTCGCCCTGATACACCTTGATAGTGACCGCGGCCTGGTTGTCGTCGGCGGTCGAGAAAACTTCCGATAACCGGGTCGGAATGGTGGTGTTTTTCTCGATCATCTTTGTCATGACGCCACCGAGCGTTTCGATGCCAAGCGAGAGCGGCGTCACGTCGAGTAGCAAGACGTCCTTGCGCTCCCCGGACAGCACCGCCGCCTGGATGGCCGCCCCGACGGCCACCGCCTCATCGGGGTTGACATCCTTTCGCGGTTCCCGCCCAAAAAGCGCTCTGACCGTCTCCTGCACCTTGGGCATACGCGTCATGCCACCGACAAGAATGACGTCATCGACCTGTTCTGCCGTCAGACGCGCATCTTTAAGCGCAACGCGGCAAGGCTCCATCGTCCGCTCAATCAGGTCCTCCACCAGCGATTCGAGTTTCGCGCGCGTGAGTTTCACGTTCAGATGTTTGGGTCCCGATGCGTTCGCTGTGATGTACGGCAGGTTGATCTCAGTCTGCTGACTCGACGACAGTTCGATCTTGGCCTTCTCGGCCGCCTCCTTGAGACGCTGTAATGCGAGCACGTCCGTCGAGAGGTCAACGCCCTGCTCCTTTTTGAACTCGCCAACCAGATAGTCGATGATGCGTTGGTCAAAATCTTCGCCGCCCAGCAAGGTATCGCCGTTGGTCGACAGCACTTCGAACTGCTTTTCTCCGTGAACATCGGAGATCTCAATCAGCGAAATGTCAAAGGTGCCTCCGCCAAGATCAAAGACGGCAATCTTGCGGTCACGGCTTTCGCGCTTATCGAGGCCGAAGGCGAGCGCAGCGGCTGTGGGCTCGTTGATGATCCGCTTGACCTCGAGACCCGCAATGCGGCCGGCGTCCTTTGTCGCCTGGCGCTGGCTATCGTTGAAGTAGGCGGGCACCGTGATGACGGCTTCAGTGACCGACTCGCCGAGGTAGTCTTCGGCGGTCTGCTTCATCTTGCGCAGGACTTCGGCCGAGACCTGTGACGGTGCGAGCTTGCTCTCGCGCGCTTCGACCCACGCGTCGCCGTTCTCCGCCTTGACGATCTTGTAGGGCATGAGCCGAATATCCTTCTGCACCTCCTTCTCCTCGAAGCGGCGGCCGATCAGGCGCTTGACCGCAAACAGCGTGTTTTTCGGGTTGGCGACCGACTGCCGCTTCGCGGACGCGCCCACCAAGCAGCTCACTACCGTCGAGATACGCGACAACCGATGGCGTCGTGCGGGCGCCTTCTGAATTCTCAATCACCTTAACCTGCTTGCCTTCCATTGACGCCACACAGGAGTTCGTCGTGCCGAGATCGATGCCAATGATCTTGCTCATGATGTCTTCACCGGTATCAAAACACTTCAATTACTGATCGCTTGTCGCCGCTGGTCAGCCGGTCTCTAGGACACTTCTTGCGCCCTCGCAATTGCGCGAACATCATCGTCGTTGCTTCTCTGGCTCTCGAACGTCGCGCCGCGTTGCCTGCTCGAATTTTTGCGAAAGGCTCGACGCTGGCGGCAGCACGCCTGGCATTCGTAGCCAGCGGGCTCGTCCGACGCTTGCGGGATCAACCGTAGCGCTCCAAGTCTCGCCCGAAGGAACGCGTCGGCATGCGCCAGCCCCTGCTCAAGTGCCTGCTCCGTCACACCGGCTACCTGGGCGGCAGCGCCTACTGCAAGCCCCTCCAGCCGGCAAAGGACAACTGCGCGGCGCCAGGGTGCCGGCAGTTCCGAAAGGAGCGTCGCGAGCAGCGCGCGGATTTCTTGCTCGCTCACGGCCTCCTCGGGCGTCGCGTCCGCTGCAGGCATGACGTCTTCAAGACGCAGGACTTCATCGGGCTGCCAGTAGGCAAACAGTATTTCCTCGTCCTCTCGCGGCTCGCGCAGCTCGATCGGCAGTCTGCCCTCGAGCGAAATGCAGCGGCCCGCCTCGTCCTGGCGACGGCTCACTTCGTCGGCGAGAACGCTCAGCGTTATTTGGTACAACCACTGCAGCGGGTTGAGCTTACGTGAGCGCGTTGCCGACTGCTCACACGCACGGGCCAACGCCTCATCGACGATCTCGTCGACGGATGGCTCACCCGGGTCGAGTTCGCCTCGCGCCTGCAGGTCCGAAAGCTCCCGCTGCACAAAGCGATGCAGTGATGCGAGCAGCGGGCGAACGAGGCTGCTGAAGGACGCCGTTTCTGCGTCGCTCTCTTCGTTCAGTGCCGTCTTGAGTTGCCGCAGGCCGACGCGCCGCTCCTTGCGACGCCAGGCGTCCTCGTGACGCAGATGTGCAACGTGGCGTTCAACCTGCCGATCCAGCTCTGTAAAGGCGTGTTCGATTGCCTTTTCCAATCGCGACGATTCCTCTGCGCACGCCAGCGTCGCGCCGGACAGTGATCTGCAAACGAACGCGATAGAGACCATGTTGGCGGCTCCTGTCCAGGGTTGCGTGCAAACGGAGCAGTTCGGTCGGAAAGTGCGACAAATGCGGGGCGAGCACCCGTTCAGCGAGCCGCTCGATCATCTGATGAAGATCCGGACGTGAAAGCTTCGCTACGTTCCGGTAACGAATGACCGTTTTCATCTCAAGCCTGTCCACGGATTGTTTCGCTGCTGATCGACAATTCTCGGCGCGCACTCCGCAGAAGTTTCTTTCTCATCGGCCACTGCGATGGGAAGCCGCCCGCCCCCCGGCGCGAGGATGCGACGTCCGGACTGTTCCGCGTCGCCCTGCGTCCCCGGTTTAGAGGCCATCCTGACGCGGCACGGCCAGCTTAAGCGCTACGGAGCGCGCACGAGGATATTCGCGCCGTCGCCGACGTTCGGCGTTGCCCCCTGGCCCGTGGATGCGAGAAGGAGGCTGGCGAATCAATGGCGCGAGGGAACGCCCGAAACAAGCGTCGGTCGCAATGCGGAAGCAGCGACATGCAGAAAAAAGCGCCGAAGTTTGAGAGCGACGCTCAGTGCCATCGGTGCAGTCCGAGCGCAGATAGACGTGGCTCATCGTCTTCTCCTTCGACGCAGCAAGGAAGAGAACGAGCTTGCGCGCTCCAGTTCGCCTGCCATGCTGCCAGCAAACAAATCGAAACACGCAGCGTGCGACCGATCGGGCGGCGGACACACTGCCTGAGCTAAAAATAACGTAGTAAAACTCCCGGAAAAATTCAAGTCGCCGCGGAGGACGGACGGGGCAGCAGCGCGGCCGCGCGTGACAACGCGAATTCCGTCTCACTTCGGAGGTCACGAACGGCGCTGGGGTCGAACGCAGTGCGCCGCCACAGACGCATTCCTTACGCGGCCCTCAGTCACTGCGGGTCAGGCACCTGAAGGCGTGGCCCCCGGTTGCAACAAGCCTCGGCGACGGGCGCCGACGCTGTCGTGACGGGTTCATAGCGCCATGGTCCCGTTCCGGTGATCGATGTCGTCGCTCATAACATCGATGACCGTTGCTGCTCGGTCTTCCGGTCAAACTTTAGGCTTGACAATCGTCGCTTTGCCCATATCGCCCGCGCAAAGGGATCGATTGGGAGGACATCATGAAATTCGATACTGATTGGCGGGCGCTTGGCAAGCACCGCATCCGGCTGCGTTCGGCCAAAGGCTTCCTTACGGAGGTCATGCACCAACTCGCTGAAGTGACGCGGACCACCGTCGACAACAATATGAGTGCGCGGGCGCGCGTCGTCGACATCGTCTTCCGGCAAGAGAAGACATACCACATAGCTGTCGGCTCTACTGTGCGGAGGACCGGATCTGCGCGCCGCAACGGGAGCCCGCTCTCGCAGCGGCGACGGACCTTATGCCCGATCAGATCAATTTAATTGTCCCGATCGTGGCCCAGGAAGAGGTCGACCCACACTTTGGGGTGTATGAGCTTATGCACACGGCGTGTCGTCGCGCGCCGTACGATCGTCTAAGCTCGCTGCGAAGTTTTATTCACGCGCCCTGCACGCCTAGCCGGCTCTGGCGGCCGTATTAGCCGCGCCCGATCGCGAAAATAGGATCCGGCTCACTCGGCGTGCGGGTTCGGAAATTCCGCTGGTATGACGACGCTGGAGGCCTGGTCGCATGGGCCCCAACCCCGGGCAATGACGTCGAACGAGGAAATCCTACTCTGCTTGCCCGCCGCATCAAGGACAATTTACCAACCAGCCGGACCGGCGTTTATTCGCTTGCCAGTGCTGCCCGCGCACGTGACGAGGGTGCCGCGAAAAACCAACACACCGAAACCCGGTCGCTAAGAGCCTTGCACGCTGACGCGAGCGTGGACTGCTTTTTGCATGCACTAACGGCTGTTGGAACAGCCAACCACACTTGAGACATATGTCAGCGACAATCGATCAGCCAAATCCGGGCCGTATTTCATCGGGCGTCGACGGCCTGGACGATATCCTGGGCGGCGGGTTGACGCCGCACCGCATGTATCTTCTCGAAGGCGCCCCGGGTGCAGGCAAAACCACTTTGGCCATGCAGTTCTTACTCAAGGGTGCTGAAGTCGGAGAGCCAGGCTTGTACGTAACTTTATCGGAGACAAAGGCCGAACTCGTGGCCGTCGCTGAAAGTCACGGCTGGGACACCACCCGCGTCACGATCATTGAACTGCTTACCGATGAGGGCCTCGATCCTCGTTACGAACAAACGATCTTACATCCCGCGGAAGTCGAATTGGGCGAAACTGTCCGTGACGTTATCGCGCGGGTTGACGATTTGAAGCCGGTCCGCCTCGTCTTTGACAGCCTGTCCGAACTCCGGATGTTGTCGCAGAACCCGCTGCGATACCGGCGTCAGATCCTCGCCCTGAAGCGCTATTTCGCAACCCGCGCCTGCACAGTGATGCTGCTTGACGACAACACCTCGGAACCCGGGGATCTCCAGTTGCATAGCATTGCGCATGGCGTGATCAGCCTTGACAATTTGGTGCACGATTATGGCGGCGAACGCAGGCGGCTGCGCATTGCCAAGATGCGTGGCATCAAGTTTCGCGAGGGTTACCACGACATGACGCTCGAAACGGGGGGCATCAAGGTCTACCCTCGCCTCGTCGCCGCGGAGCATCACAGCGACTATTCCGCGAAAGCATTGAGCACTGGGACATCTGGGCTCGATGCACTCCTCGGCGGCGGCCTTGTCCCAGGCACAAACACGCTGTTCGTCGGGCCATCGGGCGTCGGTAAAACGACCACCGTCGCCTCATGTCTGCTGGCTGCACTCGAGCGCGAACAAGCCTGCGTTTATTACCTCTTTGACGAGACAAGAACCACGTTGCTACGACGGCTAACTAGCCTCGGCATCGATCTGCGGAATCACCTGGAAACGGGGTTGCTGACCTTGCGACAGGTCGACCCTGCGGAAATGTCGCCGGGCGAGTTTGCAAGCGAGGTGCATCGCAGCGTTGAGCAGGAAAACGCGCGGTTTGTCGCCATTGATAGCCTTAACGCGTTCTTGCAAGCCATGCCTGGAGAACGCTATCTGCTGCTGCAGATGCATGAGTTGCTCACCTATCTTAATCAGCGCGGCGTCATCACCATGCTGGTCTTGGGCCAGCATGGTGTCATCGGCGAGATTCAGAGCGACATTGATATTAGCTATCTCAGCGATGTGGTCGTACTCTTCCGCTACTTCGAGCGTCGGGGTGAAGTGCTCACCGCGGTGACCGCGGTCAAAAGTCGCGCGAGCGGGCACGAGCGCTCGATCCGCCAGTTCCAGCTCGGCAGCCGCGGCCTAATCGTCGGCGAAGCGTTGCGTGATTTTGAAGGAATTC
>JFHF01000092.1 GCA_000648925.1 Caballeronia jiangsuensis | reverse complement strand
GTGCTAATAGACCGACACGAAACCGGGATCCGGCAAAAGCCTGCAGCGAGCCACAAGCTCCCGCCAAGACCCCGACCTCCAACCCTCAACCGTACACAGGAAACCGCTTCGTCAACTCAGCGACCTGCGCGCGCACGCGCTCAAGGTTACCCGCATCTTCCGGGCTTTCGAGCACATCGGCGATGAGATTCCCAACGATCTCCGCTTCCTTCACGCCGAATCCACGCGTGGTCATCGCGGGCGAACCGAGGCGCACGCCGCTAGTGACGAAGGGCTTTTCCGGATCGTTAGGAATGGCGTTCTTGTTGACCGTGATGTGCGCAGCGCCGAGCGCAGCTTCAGCAGCCTTGCCGGTGATCTTCTTCGCACGCAAATCAACGAGCATCACATGGCTCTCGGTGCGACCCGACACGATGCGCAGACCGCGCTTCACGAGCGTCTCGGCCAGCACGCGCGCATTATCGACCACGCGTTGCTGATACTCCTTGAACTCCGGCGACAAGGCTTCCTTGAACGCGACGGCCTTCGCGGCAATCACGTGCATCAGCGGGCCACCCTGAATGCCGGGGAAAATCGCGGAATTGATCTGCTTCTCATACTCGGCCTTCATCAGGATCACACCACCGCGCGGTCCGCGCAGGCTCTTGTGCGTGGTCGTGGTAACGAAGTCCGCATGCGGCACCGGATTCGGATACACACCCGCCGCGATGAGTCCGGCATAGTGCGCCATATCGACCATCAGATACGCGCCGACACTCTTCGCGATCTTCGACAGACGCTCGAAGTCGATCTTCAGCGCAAACGCCGATGCGCCCGCCACGATCAGCTTCGGCTTGTGCTCGTTCGCGAGCTGCTTGGCCGCTTCGTAATCGATGTCCTCGGCTTCGTTCAGTCCGTAGCTCACCACGTTGAACCACTTGCCCGACATGTTGACCGGCGAGCCGTGCGTGAGGTGGCCGCCGTGCGCGAGACTCAGGCCCATGATCGTGTCGCCCGGCTTGAGCATCGCGAAAAACACGCCCTGATTGGCCTGCGAGCCGGAGTTCGGCTGCACGTTCGCGGCTTCCGCGCCGAAGAGCTGCTTCACGCGATCGATCGCGAGCTGCTCGACCACATCGACATACTCGCAGCCGCCGTAGTAACGCTTGCCCGGATAACCTTCGGCGTACTTGTTCGTGAGTTGCGAGCCCTGCGCGGCCATCACGGCCGGGCTCGTATAGTTTTCCGACGCGATCAGTTCGATGTGATCTTCCTGACGACGATTTTCATCGTTAATGGCGGCCCAGAGTTCCGGATCGACGTTTTCAACGGTGCTGGCTGCGCGACTGAACATGATGGTTACCCATGTGAGAAGAGAACGGGTTGCTGCGGGAACTCCGACTGTCCCGTATTCCATCGAAAGCCGGCGCATCCGGATAGAAGAATTCCGACATTACGCTGGAATGCGGGCACCCGTTTGGTGCGCCCGTGCGTCGGGCACATCGCGGATGCGCTTCGTATCTGTGCACGAATCCACGCGATTGACGCCGAAGCCACGTACTTTCAGCCCTGGCACGCTTATCGCATAACGAGCTTCAGGAGTGGCAGTCACAATCTGGCAATGGATGACTAGGGTTCCGGTCCGCATCGATGTCGATGCGCGATGCTGGTCCGAGAGTTGTCGACCTCGAACGAGGTTACACGGCGGGACAAAAGCCCGGGAGAGAACGCGATGCGTCGCGCCGCTCCTGCCGTCGATAACCGTTCAATGCGAGGTCAACCTCATGCGCGTCCGTTTTCTCGCCGCTGCCGCCGTCGCTCTCTCCGTCTGTTTCTCCACGCCTTCATTCGCTCAGGCCCGCAAGGACTTCAAGGTCTGCTGGACCATCTACGCCGGCTGGATGCCGTGGGGCTACGCAAAGACTCAGGGCATCATGTCCAAGTGGGCGAAGAAGTACGGCATCAATGTCGATGTCGTGCAGCTCAACGACTACATCGAATCGATCAATCAATACACCGCCGGCAAGTTCGACGGCTGCGCGATGACCAACATGGACGCGCTGACCATCCCGGCGACGGGCGGCGTGGACAGCACCGCGCTGATCGTCAGCGATTACTCCAACGGCAACGACGGCGTGCTCATCAAGGGCGCGGGCAAGAAGGTCGCCGATCTCAAGGGCCAGCCGGTCAATCTCGTCGAGCTTTCGGTGTCGCATTATCTGCTGGCGCGCGCGCTCGAATCGGCAGGAATGAGCGAGCGCGACATCAAGACCGTCAACACATCCGATGCCGATATCTCCGGCGCATTCGCAACCGCCGACGTGCACAACGCGGTCACGTGGAATCCGATGCTCGCCGATCTCAAGGCGAAGCCCAACGTCACCGAAGTGTTCGATTCGAGCCGCATTCCCGGCGAGATCATGGACATGATGGTCGTCAACACGAAGACGCTGCACGACAACCCCGCGCTCGGTAAAGCGCTTACCGGCGCGTGGTTCGAGATCATGCAGACGATGCACGGAACGTCGCCGGATAGCGAGGCCGCGCTCACGTCGATGGCCAAGGCATCGGGCACCGATCTCGCCGGCTACAAGTCGCAGCTCTCGACCACCGCGCTGTTCTACACGCCGCAACAGGCGCTCGACTTCGCGACGAGCCCGAACATGCCGAAGATCATGACGCGCGTCGCGCAGTTCTCGTTCGATCACGGTCTGCTCGGCAAGGGCGCGCCGAACGCGGGCGCGGTCGGCATGGCGTTCGAGAACAACGTGGTCGTCGGCAGCAAGAGCAATCTCAAGCTGCGTTTCGATCCGACCTACGTGCGCATGGCCGCGCAAGGCAAGCTGTGAGCGGCGCGGCGTTCTGAAGAGGAGAGGCCCATGCGGCTCATCAACCGACACCCCGGCCGCACCGGCAGTCTGATGCTGTTGCTGCTGCCGTTCATCGTGCTCGTCGCGGTATATTTCACCGGCTCGTCGATTCGCCTGCAAGCGAACCCCGACGACAAGCTGTTGCCGTCCGCCACGCAGATGAAGGCCGCGCTCAACGAGTACGCGTTCACGGAGGACAAGCGCACGGGCGAGCATCTGATGCTGAGCGACACGGTATCGAGCATGAAGCGGCTCGGCATCGGGCTCGTCGCGAGTGCGGCCATCGCGCTCGTGTTCGGCATCGTGACGGGCAGCATTCCGCTTGTCGGCGCGACGCTTTCGCCGTTCATCACGGTGATATCTATGATCCCGCCGCTCGCCGTCCTGCCGATTCTGTTCATCGTGTTCGGCCTCGATGAACTGTCGAAGGTCGTGCTGATCGTGATCGGCATTACGCCGATGATGATCCGCGATCTGCAACAGCGCACGCGCGATATCCCCGAGGAATTGTGGATCAAGGCGCAGACGCTCGGCGCATCGAGCTGGACGCTGATCCTGCGCGTGATCGTGCCGCAACTGCTGCCGCGTCTGTTGATCGCGCTGCGGCTCGCGTTGTGTTCCGCGTGGCTCTTTCTGATCGCGGCGGAAGCGATTGCATCGACGGATGGTCTCGGCTATCGCATCTTCCTCGTGCGCCGCTATCTCGCGATGGACGTGATCCTGCCGTATGTCGCGTGGATCACGCTGCTCGCATGGCTCATCGACGAAGCGCTGCGCCGTCTCACGCAATGGGCGTTCCCCTGGTATCAGGAAGGTCGCGGAGGCCGCGCATGATCGAGATCCGCAACCTGTGGAAGCAATACGACGATCAGGTCGTGCTGGAACGGCTCAATCTGCGCATCGCGGAAGGCGAGTTCTGCTCGATGGTCGGCGCGTCGGGCTGCGGGAAGTCGACGTTTCTGCGCATGCTGCTCGGCCAGGAACGTCCGACGCGCGGCGAGATATTGCTCGATGGCGAGCCCTTGCCCAGCGAGCCGGACCCGCATCGCGGCGTCGTGTATCAGCGCTATTCGGTGTTCCCGCATCTGACCGTGCTGCGCAACGTGATGCTCGGGCTCGAACTGCCGCATGCGCGTTTCACGGGACGTCTGTTCGGCGCGCGCCGCCGTCTCGCACGCGATGAAGCCGTCGCGATGCTGGCGCGCGTCGGTCTTGCCGATTCGCTCGACAAATATCCGCATCAACTCTCGGGCGGCATGCAGCAACGCCTCGCGCTCGCGCAGGCGCTCGTGATGAAGCCGCGCGTGCTGCTGCTCGACGAACCCTTCGGCGCGCTCGATCCGGGCATCCGCCGCGACATGCACGAACTGCTGACGAGCCTCTGGCGCGAAGCGAAGCTGACCGTGTTCATGGTCACGCACGACCTGAAGGAAGGCTTCACGCTCGGCAGTCGCGTGCTGGTGTTCGACAAGGTGCGCATCGACCCGCAAGCGCCGCAGGCATACGGCGCGCGCATCACTTACGACATTCCGCTCGAACGCAACGGCGTGCGCGAAGCGCAACCGGCGATTGAAGTTCCGCCGCTGCTCGCCGTGCCCGCATGATCGAAAGGACATTACACATGAACGAAATCCTGCTCGAAGAAACGATTCCCGGCGGCGGCCATGCGTCGCTGATCGTGAAGCGCGGCCAGTTGCTGCGCATCACCGATGTGCGCGGCGGCGCGAACGTCGCGATGCTGCTTTTCAATGCCGCAGAAAAGAGCGAACGTCTGAACCTGCCCGATACGCTCAAATGCCAGCACACCGCGAAGCTGACCAAAGGCCATTGCCTCTATTCCGACATGGGGCGCGTGCTGGCCGCCATCGTCGCGGATACGTGCGGTTGGCACGACAGCCTCGCCGGTGTATCGAATGCTGCGGAAGTGTTCGAGAAGTACGGCGAAGGCCGCTATCAGGAACTGCGCAACGCGTTCTATCGCAACGGCACGGACAACCTGCTCGTCGAACTTGGCAAATGGGGCCTCGGCATTGCGGACCTGCTGATGACGCTGAATCTTTTCAGCCGCGTCGACGTGACCGATGCGGGCGCGTTGCACTTCGTGCAGGGAAATTCGCAGGCGGGCGACGCCATCGAACTGTATGCGCCGATGAACACGCTCGTCGTGCTGACGGCGATCCAGCATCCGCTCGACCCGAATCCCGAATACACGCCCAAGCCCGTGAAGCTTGCGCTGAGCAATGCGGATGCTCAAGTTGCGGAAATCTGCCGCACATCGTGCGATGAAAACGCGCGCGGCTTCATCAACACCGAACGATTCTTCCTCTGAGCGAGAGACGCGCATGACGACATCCAATCTCACGGCCAGCACGCTCGATCCAGTCAACGCGATCTTTCGCGAGACCTTGCCCGCGGGCGAACCGTGGCTCAAGGAACTGAAGGCGGGGCAGACGCTGCGCATCCGGGACGTCGAAGGCAATCAGGCCATCGATACGCTCTTCTACAGCGCCGCCGATCCGCGCGAGCGTTACGACGCGCAACGCACGCTGCGCCGTCAGCAAAGCCTCTATCTGACGACGGGCACCGTGCTCTATTCGAACCTCGGCAATCCGATGCTGACGATCATCGCGGACACATGCGGGCGGCACGACACGCTCGGCGGCGCATGCGCGCAGGAAAGCAACACGGTGCGCTACGCGCTGGAGAAGCGCTACATGCACAGTTGCAGAGATAACTATCTGCGGGCCTGCGCGCACGATGGCAGGCTCTCGAAGCGCGACATCGCCGCGAACATCAACTTCTTCATGAACGTGCCGGTGACGGCCGAAGGCGGCCTCACGTTCGAGGATGGCATTTCGGGCGCGGGCAAGTACGTCGAGCTGCGCGCCGAGATGGACGTGATCGTGCTGATCTCGAATTGCCCGCAACTGAACAATCCGTGCAACGCGTATAACCCCACGCCGGCGGAGCTGACGATATGGAACTGAACACCTTGCGCCGCTGGCTCTACACGGTGATGAAAGCGCGCGCGCAGCGTCTGCTGCCGATGGAAAGCCGCCCAAAGCACTGAACGCCGACCTGCCGGGGACGACCCCGGCATGCATGCTCACGTGGCGGGACGGCCCGCCCACGCATTGAACATCCACTCATGTTCGACAAAGTCCTCATCGCGAATCGCGGCGCGATCGCGTGCCGCATTCTGCGCACGCTGCGCGAGCTGAACGTCACCGGTGTCGCCGTCTATAGCGAAGCGGATCGCGCGAGCCGCCATGTCAGTCTCGCCGATACCGCGTGCAGTCTCGGCGACGGCGCCGCGAGCATCACCTATCTCGACATCGCGAAGATTCTCGCTATCGCGCGCGAAGAAGGCGTGCAGGCGATCCATCCGGGCTACGGCTTTCTGTCGGAGAACGCGTCGTTTGCACAAGCGTGCGAAGCGGCCGGCGTCGCGTTCATCGGACCGACGCCCGCGCAATTGCGTGCCTTTGGCCTCAAGCACACCGCGCGCGCTATCGCCGCCGAAGAAGGCGTCCCGATGCTCGAAGGCACGGGCCTCCTCGACGATATCGACGCCGCGCTCGAAGCGGCGCAACGCATCGGTTATCCGGTGATGCTGAAGAGCACCGCGGGCGGCGGCGGTATCGGCATGCGCGTGTGCCGTTCCGCCGACGAGCTCGCCGCGCAGTTCGATATCGTCAAGCGACTAGGTCAGAACAATTTCAGCGATGCGGGCGTGTTCCTGGAGAAGTACATCGAACGCGCGCGGCATCTCGAAGTGCAGGTGTTCGGCGATGGCAAGGGCGACGCCATCGCGCTCGGCGTGCGCGATTGCTCGGTGCAGCGGCGCAACCAGAAAGTGCTCGAAGAAACGCCCGCGCCGAATCTCCCCGAAGGCATGGCAGCCGCGCTCTGCGATGCCGCGATCCGGCTTGCGCGTGCAGTGTCGTATCGCTCGGCGGGCACGGTCGAATTCGTCTACGACAGCGAGGCGGCGCGCTTCTATTTCCTCGAAGTGAACACGCGCCTGCAAGTGGAGCATGGCGTGACGGAGCAGGTGTGGGGCGTCGATCTGGTGCGCTGGATGATCGAGCTTGCAGCGGGCACCTTGCCCTCGCTCGACACGCTCGCTCGCGATCTCGAACCGCGCGGCCATGCGATCCAGGCGCGTCTCTATGCCGAAGATCCGGGCCGCGATTTCAAGCCCTGTCCGGGGCTGCTCACCGATGTGTCGTTTCCATCATCCGATGGCCGCGCGCTTCGCATCGACACATGGATCGAAGCGGGTTGCGAGGTGCCGCCGTGGTTCGATCCGATGCTCGCGAAGCTGATCGCATGGCAGCCGACACGCGACGCCGCGCGTCACGCGCTCGATGCCGCGCTCGACGCGACGCGCATCTACGGCGTGGAGACGAATCGCGGCTATCTGCGGCAGATTCTCGCGGATGCGCCGTTCGCGAGCGGTCATCCGTGGACGCGCTGTCTCGAAGGCTTGCGCTATCGCGCATCGACATTCGAAGTGCTGAGCGGCGGCACGCAAACGACCGTGCAGGACTATCCGGGAAGGCCGGGCTATTGGGCGGTGGGCGTGCCGCCTTCGGGTCCGATGGACGATCGCGCGCTGCGCGTCGGCAATCGCCTGCTAGACAACGACGACGATGCCGCCGCGCTCGAAATCACGATGAGCGGTCCGACGCTGCGCTTCAACACGGATGCGATCGTGGCGGTGACGGGCGCAACGTTGCCCGTCATGCTCGACGACGTCGCGCAGCCGATGAACACGACATTCCGCGTCGCGGCCGGCTCGACGCTCGCGCTCGGCACGATCCGCGGCGCGGGCGCGCGTGCGTATCTGTGCGTGCGCGGCGGCCTCGATGTCGCGCGCTATCTCGGCAGCCGCAGCACGTTCACGCTCGGGCAGTTCGGCGGGCATGGCGGGCGTGCATTGCGTGCGGGCGACGTGCTGCATGTCCATCCGCTGACGAATCGCGAAGCCGGCGCGACGTTGCCCGATTCGCTCCTGCATCGTCTCGACGATGTGCGGGTGCTGCGCGTGATCTACGGTCCGCACGGCGCGCCGGAGTATTTCACGGCTTCCTATATCGACCGCTTCCTCGACACCGACTGGGAAGTCCATTTCAATTCGAGCCGTACAGGTGTGCGTCTCATCGGTCCGAAGCCCGAATGGGCGCGTGCCGATGGCGGCGAAGCGGGACTGCATCCGTCGAACATTCACGACAATCCGTATGCCGTCGGCGCGATCGATTTCACCGGCGACATGCCCGTGATTCTCGGTCCCGATGGCCCGAGCCTCGGCGGTTTCGTGTGTCCGGTCACGGTGATCGAGGCGGACCTTTGGCAGATCGGCCAGTTGAAGGCGGGCGACAAGGTGCGCTTCGTTCCCGTGGATATCGCGACCGCACGCACAGACCCCGTACCGCAAACGACATTGCAATCGCCGATCGTGCTCGACATCGGTGAAGACGATGAACGTCTCGTCGCGCGTCTCTCGGGCGACACGCATCTGCTGCTCGAACTCGGTCCGCCCGAACTCGATCTCGTGCTGCGCTTTCGCGGCCATGCGTTGATGCAATCGCTCGAAGCATCGCAATTGCCGGGCGTCGTCGATCTGACGCCGGGCATCCGCTCGCTGCAAGTTCACTATCGGCCGGAACGATTGCCGCTCGACACGCTGCTGGACCACGTCGCGTCGGCATGGCGCGGCGTGCTGCTGCAAAAGGACCTGCGCGTGCCGTCGCGCGTCGTGCATCTGCCGCTGTCGTGGGACGATCCCGCGTGCCAGCTCGCCATCGACAAGTACATGACCACGGTGCGCAAGGACGCGCCGTGGTGCCCGAGCAATCTGGAGTTCATCCGCCGCATCAACGGGCTGGATTCGATCGATGACGTGAAGCGCGTCGTCTTCGATGCGCGCTATCTCGTGATGGGCCTGGGCGATGTCTATCTCGGCGCGCCGGTCGCGACGCCGCTCGATCCGCGTCACCGGCTCGTGACGACCAAATACAACCCGGCGCGCACGTGGACGGCGGAGAACTCGGTCGGCATCGGCGGCGCGTATCTGTGCGTGTACGGCATGGAAGGGCCGGGCGGGTATCAGTTCGTCGGGCGCACGTTGCAGATGTGGAACCGCTATCGCGAAGTCGCGGATTTCGCGGGACGTCCGTATCTGTTGCGCTTCTTCGATCAGATCCGCTTCTACGAAGTCTCCAGCGACGAACTGCTGCGCATACGCGAGACGTTTCCGCTCGGACGCTATCCGTTGAAGATCGAGGAGACAGAGCTGTCTCTCGCCGACTATCAGTCGTTTCTCGATCGAGAAGCAGACGGCATCGCGCAGTTTCGCGCGCATCAGCAAGCGGCGTTTCAGGACGAGCGGCAACGCTGGCACGAAGCGGGCAGCGACGAAACGGCGCTCGATGCACCCGTCGCCGTCGATGCGGACATCGCGCCGCTCGCCGATGGACAGATCGCCGTCGATAGCGAGATCGCGGGCAATCTGTGGCAGGTGCGCGTCGAGGCCGGCGCGAGCGTCGAAGCGGGCGACGTGCTCGTCGTCATCGAATCGATGAAGATGGAGATATCGGTGATCGCGCCGTGCGCGGGCATCATCGGCGAGATTCATGTCGCGCCGGGTTCGTCCGTTCGCGCGGGGCAGCGCGTCGCCGTGATCGAACAGCGCGCTTGACGCACTTCATATCAACAAGGAATCATCGGACATGGATTCATTCGACCTGCGTCTTCCCGCACTGCGCGCCGCATATCGCGAAGGCCGCGCGAACCCGCGCGCGCTGATCGGCGCGTTGCGCACGCGTGCGGCTGCGTTGAACGCCGACTATCGGCTCTTCATTCATCTGCTGAACGATGACGAAATCGAGCCGTATCTCGCGGCGCTCGACACACGCGATATCGATTCGCTGCCGCTCTACGGCGTGCCGTTCGCGATCAAGGACAACATCGATCTGGCGCGCGTGCCGACGACCGCCGCGTGCCCCGCGTTCGCGTACACGCCGGAGCAGTCGGCGACGCTCGTCGCGCAGTTGATCGCGCTCGGCGCGGTGCCCATCGGCAAGACCAACCTAGACCAGTTCGCGACCGGCCTGAACGGCACGCGCTCGCCCTACGGCAAGTGCCGCAACAGCGTGCTGGCGGACTATCCGTCGGGCGGATCGAGCGCGGGGTCGTCGCTGGCTGTCGCGCTCGGCGTCGCGAGCTTCGCGCTCGGCACCGATACCGCCGGTTCGGGCCGCGTGCCCGCCGCGCTCAACAACCTCGTCGGCACGAAGGGGACGAAGGGCCTGCTGTCGACGGCGGGCGTCGTGCCCGCGTGTCGCACGCTCGATTGCGTGACGTATTTCACCGCGACCGCGAGCGAGGCGAGCACGCTGCTAGCACTCACGGCAGCCCACGATCCCGCCGATGCGTACAGTCGCGCGAATCCGCAATGGAACGATGCGAAGGCGTTCGGCAAGGTCGCGCGCTTTCGCTTCGGCGTGCCGCGTCAGCTCGAATTCGCGGGTTGCGATGAAAGTCCCGCGCTCTTCGCCGACGCGCGCGCGGCGCTCGAAGCACTCGGCGGCGAGGCGATCGACATCGACTTCGCGCCTTTTCTCGAAGCCGCGCGTCTGCTCTACGAAGGGCCGTGGGTCGCGGAGCGTTACAGCGTCGCCGGCGCGTTGATGGAGTCGCAGCCGGATGCCGTGCTGCCCGTGATTCGCGACGTGCTCGCGAAAGCGCCGGGCGCGACCGCCGTCGATGCGTTTCGCGCGCAGTACAAGCTTCAGGCATTGAAGCAGCGTTGCGACGCCGTGCTCGCGGATCTCGATTGCGTGCTGACGCCATCGATTCCGCGCGCGGTCACGCTCGCCGAGCTGGAGCGCGATCCGATCGGTGCGAACTCGCTCCTCGGGCATTACACGAACTTCATGAATCTGCTCGATTACGCCGCCATCGCGACGCCCGCGGGTTTCATGCGCAACGGTCTGCCGTGGGGCGTGACGCTTTTTGGGCGCGCCTTCACGGATCAATATCTGCTGAGCGTCGCCGGCGCATTGCATCGCAAGCTCGACGTGCCGCTCATCGGCGGCGCGCGGCAGGACACGGATGCGCCCGCACACGCCGCGCGTGACGACACGATGCAGCTCGTCGTGTGCGGCGCGCATCTCGCGGGCTTGCCGCTGAACGGACAACTGACCGCACGCGGCGCGCGTCTCGTCGAAGCGACATCGAGCGCGCCGCGCTATCGCCTGTATGCGCTCGCGGGCGGTGCGGTTCAGCGACCCGGCATGACGCGCGACGAAGCGAACGGCGCGGCGATCGCGGTCGAAGTGTGGACGTTGCCGAGCGCGGAGGTCGGCTCCTTCCTCGCGGGCATTCCCGCGCCGCTCGCGCTCGGCAAGGTCGAACTCGCGGACGGCCGCTGGGAAACCGGCTTCGTGTGCGAGGCGCATGCGCTCGAAGGCGCCGTCGATATCACGCGATACGGCGGCTGGCGCGCGTGGCTCGAGCGCTGACTGTGCGCATCGCAGGGACTTCAGGCGGCGACGGCCTCTTCGTCGAGGAACGGATAGTCGGTGTAGCCCACATCCGTGCCGCCGAAGAAGGTCGCGCGATCGTAGCGATTGAGCGGCAGGTGCTTGCGCAGACGCTCCGGCAGATCGGGATTGGCGATGAAGTGCCTGCCGAACGCGACCAGATCGGCGTCGCCTGACTGGAGGATCGCTTCGGCGCTGACGCCATCGAAGCCGCCCGCCACGACGATCGGGCCACGGAAATGCGCGCGCAGCGACTTCGCCGCGAGCGGCGTCTGATCGCGCGATTCATCTTCGACATTGCCCGCGATGCGCGGCTCGATCAGATGCAGATACGCGATGCCGAGCGTGTCGAGTTCCGTCGCGACGTAGGCGAAGAGCGCCTGCGGATCGCTGTCGGACATATCGCCCCACGAGCCGCTCGGCCCGAGTCGCACCGCGACCTTGTCCGCGCCCCAGACGCCGATCACGGCGCGCGCCGTATCGAGCAGCAGGCGCGCGCGATTTTCGATCGTGCCGCCGTATTCGTCGGTGCGACGGTTGCTGCCGTCCTGAAGGAACTGGTCGAAGAGATAGCCGTTGGCCGCATGCAGTTCGACGCCATCGAAGCCCGCCGCGACGCCGCGCGCCGCCGCCGCGCGAAAACTTTCGACGATGCCCGCGATCTCCGATGTTTCGAGCGCGCGATTCGGCGTGTTCGGCACCCAGCCGGCCTCGGTGTACGCGACGCCGCCGTGCGGCACTTCCGACGGCCCGACCGGGCGGCCGCCATCGGGCTGCAACTGCGCGTTCGACTGACGCCCTGCGTGATAAAGCTGAAGAAAGATGCGGCCGCCCTTTGCGTGCACGGCATCGGTGACGGCTTGCCATCCGGCGATCTGGCTGTCGTCGTAGAGGCCGGGCGCGCCGAGATAGCCGTTGCCTTCCGGCGCGGCGATGGTCGCTTCGCCGATCAGGAGCGCGCCGGGCGAAGTGCGCTGTGCGTAATATTCGGCCATCAGCGGGCCGGGGCGCGCGCCCGAATCGGCACGCATGCGGGTGAGCGGCGCGAGAACGACGCGATGGCCGAATTCATACGAGCCGACTTTGACGTGCGAAAAGAGTTTGGACATTTCGTTTCTCCACAATTCCGGGTAGCTGTTGCGTGATGCCGACGACCGGCGACGCTTGACCCGGACTGTAGACGCGGCGCGCCCCGAGAAAAACCGCCCGCGAGTTCAGGCACCCCGGACACGCGTGTCCGCAATCGCGCCTCGCCCAGTCGTGGCGGTGAAAGTCCGATTGTTCGGGCGGGAGGAATAGTCATGTCGTTCGCGCTCGCGCGGCATTTATCCGCCCGACGTCCGCGTTTGGCGAGCATGGCGACAAGGCGCCGCTCGACGTGCCGGAGGGTTATCATCGCCGATGCCGTGCGCATGCACGCGCTGATCGATTCATGGGGATCGGATCGTCAGAATGACGGAGAGCCTTGCGATGAACGAGACGCCGACCGCAAGCGCGACCAGCGCAGCCGTCGCGCGCGCGCCCGGCGCGCTGGATCACATGAGCGGCATGGTCGTCTTCACGCGCGCGGCGGAAACGCTGAGCTTCGCGGAAGCGGGACGGCAACTCGGGCTTTCGGCATCGGCGATCGGCAAGGCTGTTGCGCGGCTGGAAACGCGCGTCGGCGTGCGGCTCTTTCATCGCAGCACGCGCAGTGTGCGTCTCACGCCCGAGGGCGAACTGTTTCTCGCGCGATGCCAGCGCATCCTCGACGAAATCGAAGAGGCCGAGTCCGAACTGGCGATATCGCGCGCGAAGCCGATGGGCCGCCTGCGCGTGAGCATTCCGCTCGTCGGCGCGCTGCTGATGCCGGTGCTGTCGGCGTTCATGCACGCGTATCCCGAGGTGCAGCTCGATATCGATTTCAGCGACCGTCTCGTCGATGTCATCGACGATGGTTTCGATGTCGTTCTGCGCACCGGCGACGCAATCGATTCGCAACTCACGATGCGCACGCTCGGGCATTACACGCATCTGATCGTCGGCTCGCCGGATTATCTCGAAGCGCGCGGCGTGCCCGCGACGCCCGAAATGCTCGGTGCGCACGCGTGCCTGCAGCATCGCTTCTCGCGCACGGGACGTCTCAGGCGCTGGACCTTCGTGCGCGATGGCGCGCCCTTCGACGTGGAGCTTCCGTCGACGGCCATCGCTAGCGCGGTCGAGCCGCTCATCGCGCTGGCGGAGCGGGGACTCGGTCTCACGAGCGTGCCCGATTACGCCGTGCGCGCACAACTCGCGGATGGCTCGCTCGTCGCGGTCCTGCGAGATTTCACGGCGGACCGCATCCCGTTTCGCGCGCTCTGGCCGTCAGGGCGCATGACGCCGCCGAAGGTGCGCGTGTTCGTCGACTTCCTGCATCAACACCTGTTTCCGGATTCGGCCTGACTGATCTGCGTGAGCGCGAACGCGTGGCGCAATTCGAAGCCGAGCCGTTCATACAGAGCGATGGCGCTCTCGTTGTGACTGAACACGTGCAGGAACGGCGTTTCGCCGCGTAGCCCGATTTCCCTGCGCAGGATGTTCATCAGCCGGCCGGCGAGACCGCGTCCGCGACAGCGTTCGTCCACACATACCGCGCTGATCTCGACATGACCGTCGATCGCCATGCGTTCGCCCGCCATCGCGATGAGTTCTCCCTGCTCGCGAATCCCGATGTAGTGACCCATCTCGCGCGTGCGCTTGCCGAACGGGCCCGGTTTGGTGCGTTGCACGAGCGCGAGCATGGCGTCGACATCGGCGGGGCCGAGGTCGATCACGTCGCTGTCGTCGATGCTTTGCGTGAAGCGCTGCATCGCGACCATCTGATGAATCGTGCCGACGCGCTTCGCCTGCAAGGTATCGATGGCCGCGACCGTATCCGCCGACAGAATGGCGACCTGCTCGCCGGGCTGCAGCAACGCGTGCAGCGCGCGCCACGCGTCCGGCGTTTCCGACGCGACCGCCGCGAAAGGCGCGACGTCCGGATGAAAACGCCGCGCGAGCGTGTCGCCCAGTCCGAGATGCGCCTGTCTCGTCGTCAGCGCGGTCCAGATCGGGCGGTCGAGTGCTGTTTGCGTCGGAAGGCTCATGTCTGCTCCGTGTATGAATCGAATAACCGTCACTCTAGACAGATCGACGCGTCGCGGCTATTGTCGGAAATGACACTTTTAGAATCATTTACGCCATGCGCACGACAGTTCTCGCCCTCGACGGCGTATTCGATACGGCGCTGTCCGCCGTGCTCGACGCCTTCACCACCGCGAACGAGCTGGCGGACATGCTGGAGCCGGGCGTCGGCCCGCGCTTCGAGATCGAACTGATCGGCGTGCGGCGCGACGTGCGCACCGCGCTCGGCATGCGCGTGCCGGTCAAATCCGCGAGCGCGATGGCGCGCCCCGACTGGCTGATCGTGCCCGCGCCCGCCACCAAGATGCCCGCCCAATTGCTGCCCGCGCTCGCCCGCCGCGACGTGAAAGACGCCATGCAGTTGCTCGCGGAGAATCACGCGGACGGCGTGAAGATCGCGGCGGCGTGTATCGGCACGTTCGTGCTGGCGGAATCCGGCTTGCTCGACGGTCACGAGGCCACCACGAGCTGGTGGCTCGCGCCGTTGTTCCGACAGCGCTATCCGGACGTGCGCCTCGACAGCGGGCGCATGGTGGTGCCGTCGGGCGAATTCGCGACGGCGGGCGCCGCGATGGGCCATCTCGATCTCGCGCTCTGGCTGATGAATCAGGCGAGTCCCGCGCTGGCCGCGACGGTGGCGCGTTACCTGATCGTGGACGCGCGTCCGTCGCAGGCGCCTTACATGATTCCGGATCATCTGGCGCGCGCGGACCCGCTGGTCGAGCGCTTCGAGCGCTGGGCACGCGGGCGGCTCGCGCAAGGCTTTTCGCTCGACGCCGCCGCGCACGCGCTCGCGACGAGCACGCGCACCTTGCAGCGGCGCATCGAGGCGGTGCTCGGCAAGTCGCCGCTGTCGTATTTCCAGGATCTTCGCGTGGAGCGGGCGGTGCATCTGCTGCGTTCGAGCCGGCTCGATATCGAGGCTATCGCCGCCGAGGTCGGCTATGTCGACGGCGCGACGCTGCGCACGCTGTTGCGGCGGCGGCTCGGGCGCGGGGTGAAGCAGATACGGGCGGGTGGCGCTGACGAGACCTGAGGCGCTCAGAACTTCTCCACCCACGGCCGCAGCTCGATTTCCCAGGCCCACGCGCTGCGTTGCTGGCGCAGCACATCGATATAGGTCTGCGCGATGGCGTCGGGGTCGAGTGTGCTGTCCGGCGCGTCGGGCGGATCGGCGCGTTGATCGGAGCGCACGCCGCCGTCGATGACGAAATGCGCGACGTGAATCCCCTTCGGCGCGAGTTCCCGCGCCGCGCTCTGCGCGAGGCCGCGCAACGCGAACTTGCCCATCGCGAACGGCGCGGACAGCGCGAATCCCTTGACGCCCGCGGTCGCGCCTGTCAGCAGGATCGCGCCTTTGGCCGCCGGGATCATGCGCCGCGCCGCCTGCTGCACCGCGTGGAACGCGCCGAACGCCGAAACGGCGACTGCCTGTTCGACCGCCGCCGCGTCGAGTTCCGCGATGGGCCCGCGAACGCGCCCGCTCGCGTTGTAGATGACGATTTCCGGCGCGCCGATGCGCGCATCGGTTTCGGCGAAAAGCGCTGCGGTCTGGTCGGCGTCGGCTGCATCGACGGGCAGCGCGATTGCGCCGGTTTCATCGACGAGCGCCGACAGCTTGTCGAGGTTGCGCGCCGCGATGACGACGGGAATGTTTTCGGCGCGCAGACGCCGGGTGAGAGAACCGCTGATGCCGCTACCGGCACCGATGATGAGGGCGCTGCGGTAAGGAAGAGTGCTCATGGCTTCACGCTCGGAAGGATGACGAAGCCGATGATAACCGTGGGTTGAAATCGGCGCGCGACCGGGGAGGTTGCGTGACAGAGCGGGCCGTGCGCCATGCCGCTACGTGTCGAATCTGGTGGCGCTGGAAGTGGTGTCTGCGCCGAGGTGATTTGCGCGGGAACAGGTGTCTTTCAGGCTATTTGCTTGTCGATGATCTCTTCGCGCCGGCACCGAAGCGTGAAGAGAGGAGAAGGAAGCACGTTTGTTCCTTCTCCTGTCGACGGTGCTGCTTCAGACCTTCACGCCGTGCAGAAGGCTGCCGATCGAGTCCAGCGACTTCGTGATGTTCTTCAGATCGACGTTGGTGTATTGCGATGCGTCGACCTGCGTCACCGGCGCCACGTTGATCTGCGGGCTGGCGAAAGCAAAGCCGCTGATCGAGTTGGCGTTGATGCCGTTGTTCTGGAAGATGCTCGCGCCGCCGACGATAGCGCCCATTTCAGCGCGGCCGAGTTCTTTGCTCACTGCGAGGTTGTCGATCTTCAACATGATGGTTCTCCGGATGAGTGTGTGGTTTGGGATGAGATGAGTGATCAGACCGCGACGCCGCCGAGCAGGCTGCCGATCGACGAGAGCGACTTGGTGATGTTCTTCACGTCGACGTCGGTGTGTTGCGAGGCATCGACCTGCGTCACGGGAGCGACGTTGGTCT
>JFHF01000091.1 GCA_000648925.1 Caballeronia jiangsuensis | reverse complement strand
CTCACCGCCCGCGGTCACACGCAGTTTGGCCACACTTGCCAGCCGGAAGTGGCACTCGCCTAAGTGTCGCCCTCAGAGGCCCAATCGGGCTTGGATCGCGCACGGTCTGACAAGCTAGAAGTTTTAGGGCGCTGGTTCAGCACGAAAAAGCATCGGCACAGCGCTTCGCGCTGCCGTCGGGTATGCGAGGGAAATTGTCGAAGCAGAAGCACGCGCAAACCCGATTGACCCGTCGGCCGCGTAGCGGGCCGGAGCTATTTGGTGCTGAACCAGCGTGCTCTGGGTTATGGCTTGTCAGACCGTGCGCGGTCCAAGCTCTTGTCTGCTTGCGGGGGCACTCGCTACAGCCGG
The DNA here is from genome assembly GCA_000648925.1 of Caballeronia jiangsuensis. GTDB lineage: Bacteria > Pseudomonadota > Gammaproteobacteria > Burkholderiales > Burkholderiaceae > Caballeronia > Caballeronia jiangsuensis. The sequence goes on along the minus strand of JFHF01000091.1, from coordinate 17,332 downwards.
GCCATTAGGCCAATCGCCTGTGCCGCGGCCGGTGTGAAGTGCTTAGGCTGGGGATAGCTGTTTCTTTGGTTACTTTCTTTGCAGCAGCAAAGAAAGTGACCCCCGCCCCGGGGAGGGGCAGTGCTAATAGACCGACGCGAAAACAGGATTCCACAAACACGCAAACACGCAAGCAAGCAAGCAAGCAAACCACAAAACCTATCGCAAAACCACAGTCCGTTCCCCATTGATAAACACGCGCCGCTCGATAAACGCCTTAACGGCCCGCGCCAGCGTAATGCACTCCACATCCCGCCCGGTAGCCAACAACCGCTCCGGCCCATAAGAGTGATCGACCCGCTCGACTTCCTGCTCGATGATCGGCCCTTCATCGAGATCATCGGTGACGAAGTGCGCGGTCGCGCCAATCAACTTGACCCCGCGCGTATGCGCCTGATGATAAGGCTTCGCACCCTTGAACCCCGGCAAAAACGAATGATGGATATTGATCGCACGCCCAGCGAGCTTACGACTCGTCTCACCAGAAAGAATCTGCATATAACGCGCAAGCACCATCAACTCGGCGCCTGAAGTCTCGAACAGATCGAGCAAACGCGCTTCCTGCTGCGCCTTGGTATCGGCGGTGATGGGCAGATGATGAAACGGCAAGCCATGCTGCTCGGCCAGATGCGCAAGATCGGTATGATTCGACCCAATCCCGACGATATCCATCTTCAGCTCGCCCATGCGCCAGCGGAACAGCAAATCGGCAAGACAGTGCTCCAGTTTGGACACCATGAGCAGCACCTTCGGCCGCACGGCGAGGTCATGCATCGCCCAGGTCATCGAGAAGCGCCCGGCGATCGCCTCGAATTCCTGCTTCAGCATCGCGAGATCGAGCGGTTCCTCAGCCCCCGCGCCATGAAACACGCAACGCACGAAAAAGCGTTCCGAAAGATCGTCGTCGAAGACAGTGAATTCATCGATATAGCCGTGATGCCGCTCCAGAAAACCGACGATGGCGGCCACCTGCCCCGCCGCGCTCGGGCACGAAACGGTAAGCACCAGTTGATCAAAGCGGGAATCGGCTGCCATGCGTGCTCCACATTCGAATGGTTGCAGCGCCACGAAATGCGGCGAGCGTACGCGCTAGTAGAGCAAACGCGAGCACATCCGGGATAGAAGCGAACCGCCGCGCAGATAGTACGAAAGCGTCAGCCGGCGATGTCGCATTCGTCGAGCAGCCACTCGCTGAACGCGCGCACGGCCGCAGTCGGCTCGCGCGGCGTGACGAGCACGTAGCCGCGATCGGTGACGAGCGGCGCATCGCAGAGCGCGACGAGCTGGCCCGTCGCGATGAGTTCGTCGATGAGCGGCGCCCAGCCGAGCGCGACGCCCTGGCCCATCACCGCCGCGTGCGCGACGAGCGCATAGCTGTTGAACGTGAAGCCGCCGTGCGTCGGCGGCGCGGCGAGGCCTTGCGCCTCGAACCAGGCGCTCCATGAGAGCCAGCGCTCGGGGAAGGTCGGTTCGAGATGCAGCAGCGGCAGTCCGAGCAGATCGGCAGGCGAAACAGGCGCGCTTCTGCCTGCGATCAGCGCGGGGCTGCACACCGGCAGCACGCGTTCGGCAAAGAGCTTCACGGCGCTCTTCGTGCCCCAATCGGCCTGCATATCGCCGAATACGATGACCACATCCGCATGATCGCCCGATGCGCTCGGCAGACTCTGCGACGTGATGATCTTCACATCGACATCGGGCATCAGCGCCTTGAATTGCGGCAGGCGCGGCATCAGCCAGTAAGTGGCGAAGCCGAAGTCCGTCGAGAGCGTCAGCGTGCGCTGCGCGTGACGTGAGCGGATATCCGACGTGGCCGCGCGAATGAGATCGAGGCCCTGACGCACGGCATCGAACAAACGCGCGCCGTCTTCCGTCAGTGTGACGCCGCGATGCCCGCGCTCGAAGAGCGGCGCGCCGAGCGATTCTTCGAGCTGCACGACGCGCTGGCTCACGGCGGGTTGCGTCGAGCCGAGTTCGCGCGCCGCGGCCGTGAAGCTCGCGAGACGCGCGGCGGATTCGAACATCGATAGCGCCTGCATCGGTGGCAGGCGGTCCGGCCGCGGCATAAGTGCTCCTTATATGCGCATAACGAAATGCCGTCTTCACAGTTGCAATCTGAACGGCAATAGTGACGCTGAACGCTCAATCAAAGATTCTATTCGAGGCACGCATTCATGCTTGAGACGAAACAAAATATCCTTGTGCTGATGGCCGATCAACTCACGCCCTTCGCGCTCTCCGCATACGGCAACCGTGTGACGAAGACGCCGCGCATCGACGCGCTCGCGCGAGAAGGCGTCGTGTTCGAATCCGCGTATTGCGCGAGCCCGCTGTGCGCGCCGTCGCGCTTCTCGCTGCTCGCGGGCAAACTGCCATCGAACATCGGCGCATACGACAACGCCGCCGAATTCCCCTCCGAAACGTTGACCTTCGCGCATTATCTGCGCGCCGAAGGCTATCGCACGATTCTCTCGGGCAAGATGCATTTTTGCGGCGCGGATCAGTTGCACGGCTTCGAGGAGCGTCTCACGACCGATATCTATCCCGCCGATTTCGGCTGGACACCCGACTGGCAAAATCCCGATGCGCGCCCGACGTGGTATCACAACATGAGCTCCGTCATCGATGCGGGGCCGTGCGTGCGGACCAATCAGCTCGACTTCGACGATGAAGTGACGTTCACCACGCGTCAGAAGCTCTTCGATATCGCACGCGAGCGCAATGCCGGCAGGGACGCGCGGCCGTTCATGATGGTCGCGTCGCTCACGCATCCGCATGATCCGTACGCGATTCCGCGCAAGTACTGGGACATGTACGCCGACGAGGATATCGACATGCCTTCGTATCGCGATTCGCTCGATGCATGCGATCCGCATTCGAAGCGGCTGCGTCACGTGTACGAAGCAGACCGCACGCCGCCGACCGAGCGGCAGATCCGCAATGCGCGGCGCGCGTATTACGGCGCGGTGTCCTATGTCGACGATCAATTCGCGTCGATTCTCGAAGCGCTGGAGCAGGCCGGCCTCGCCGACGACACGATCATCGTCGTCACGTCGGATCACGGCGAGATGCTCGGCGAGCGCGGCCTCTGGTACAAGATGACGTTCTTCGAAGGCGGCTGCCGCGTGCCGCTGATCGTGCATGCGCCCAAGCAGTTCGGCGCGCGCCGCGTGCCGGACTCGGTCTCGCATCTCGACGTGCTGCCCACGCTCGTCGAATTCGCACGTGGAGAAGCGCCGCAATCATGGCCCGACAACATCGACGGTCAGAGCCTCGTGCCGCATCTGCGCGCGACGGGCGGCCATGACGAGGCGATCGGCGAATATCTCGCGGAAGGCGCGATCGCGCCGGTCGTGATGATCCGGCGCGGACGCTTCAAGTTCATCCACACGAGCGTCGATCCCGATCAGCTTTTCGATGTGAAAGCGGACCCGTTCGAGCGCGAAAATCTCGCGGGCGATGAACGGCACGCCGCGCAAGTGGCCGAATTCCGCGCGGAAATCGCGCGCCGCTGGAACCTCGACGCGTTGCATCAGGACGTACTGAAGAGCCAGCGTCGTCGTCATTTCCATTTCGCGGCGACGACACGCGGCACGATTCAGTCATGGGACTGGCAGCCGCATGTCGATGCGAGCCAGCGCTATATGCGCAATCACATCGATCTCGACGATCTCGAAGCGATGGCGCGTTTTCCCGCCGTCGAGCATTGACGACGCGAGACGCGATTTCCACTTTCATCATCCCCATATCCGACAGGAACGCACCATGAAAAAGGGCTTCATTCATGCGCTCTTCGCCGCCGCGCTGGCGTGCGCGGCGTCTCATGCATTCGCCGCCGAACCGCAGGCCTGCACGCAGGTGCGCATGGCGGGGCCCGGCTGGACCGACATCGACGCGACCAACGCGATGAGCGGCATCGTGCTCAAGGCGCTGGGCTATCGGCAGAACGTCGCGAACCTGTCGGTGCCGATCACGTATCAGGGCATGAAGAAAGGGCAGATCGATGTCTTTCTCGGCAACTGGATGCCCGCTCAGGCGCCGCTCGTGAAGCCGTTCTTCGAGGAGAAATCCATCGACGTGGTGCGCCCGAATCTATCCAACGCGAAGTTCACGCTCGCGGTGCCGGACTATGTGGCGGCGGCCGGCGTGCACTCGTTCGCGGACCTCGCGAAGAACGCCGACAAGTTCGATAACCGCATCTACGGCATCGAGCCGGGCGCGCCCGCGAATCAGAACATCAAGCACATGGTCGATGACAAGGCCTTCGGCCTCGGCGACTGGAAGCTGGTCGAGTCGAGCGAGACCGCGATGCTCACGCAAGTGGAGCGGGCGGTGCGCGACAAGAAGTGGATCGTGTTTCTCGCGTGGGAGCCGCATCTGATGAACACGAAGTTCAAGCTTGCCTATCTCGATGGCGGCGACAAGTACTTCGGCCCGAACTACGGCGGCGCGACGGTCAATACCGTTGCGCGCAGCGGTTACGAGCAGCAATGCCCCAACGTGGGCCGGCTGTTCAAGCAGATGGCGTTCAACGTCGATCTGGAGAACGGCGTGATCACCGAGGTGCTGGAGAAGAAGACGAATGTCGATGCAGCCGCGACGGATGCGCTGAAGCGTCATCCGGAACTGCTGAAGTCGTGGCTCGACGGTGTGACCACGGCGAGCGGCGGAAACGGCCTTGCAGCCGTTCAGACCGCGCTCGGCGTGAAGTGAAGGAGAAGCGCCCGCCTAGATGTCGAAACGGTCAAACGCGGCGCGGGTCGTGGGGGAAACGAAGTTTCGGATGACCCGCACATGCGACGCGTCGATGAGTTCGTTATCGCGATAGATGTCGGCCATTTTGCCCAGACGATCGATGAGTATCTCGTGGACGACGGACGTGTCCTGTCCGAAGTCATCGGGCTTCGCGACCACGAGCTTGTCGACTGCCCGCACGATGGTGAAGAAGGCGTCGGTGGAGCCCGGATAGACCTTGAGGAACGGGATGACGATGTTTTCGACATCGTCCGCATCGAGGCCGGGATACCAGAGCGACACGAGTCGGCGCCGGGCCGTTTGCAGCCACGGCCCTGCTATGTCTCGCTGGCTGTTGGTGAAGCTGGCGCGGTGGGACCGGTGCTCGGTGAGAACCTGATCGACATTGGCGAGCTCGCCGCCCGCCGCCATGATCGAGGTGAGATAGTGCAGGTCTTCGGCGCTGGGGATGTGGTCGTCGAACCGGACGTCATGTTTGCGAATGAAGGCGCGCCGCAGCATGAGCGTGCCTCCGCTGATGGTGTTCAGGCCGTCGAGGAGGCGCGCCTTGATGTTGCCGTCCCCGAGCGCGCAAAGCGCGATGCCGTCCGGAACATCGCCGAATATGCGCGCGTGCGACCCTGCCGCCGCGAGACGATCGTTTCCCCTGAAGGCGGCGACCTGAGTGGCCAGCCTGTGCGGGAGCGCTCTGTCGTCCGAATCCAGACGAGCGATGAAGTGGCCGCGCGCCGCGTCGAAACCGGCGTTCGACGCGGTGCTGATGCCCTGGTTCCGGTCGAAGCGGATGAGGCGAACGCGCCGGTCGTCGCCGGCGGCCTGGCGTGCGGCGGACAGGGTGTGATCGGCTGAACCATCGTCCACGACGATGAGCTCCCAGTCTTCGAGAGTCTGCTCCTGGATCGAGGCGATTGCTTCGCCGATGAAGGCTTCCGCATTGAACGCGGGAATGACGACAGTGACGAGAGGTGAAGACGGCGAGGCGGTTTTATGCGTCATGGTGCTTGCGAAGGCAGACAGGTCTGCGAACGAAATGAAGATGGCGTGTTCGGTCTTCGGCGGATCGGTTGCCGAAGCGACACGAGCGAGATGCAGCTTTTTTACAGATTCGGAAGTATGGAAGCCACGCCCCGCCATGCCTATCGGGCATGTCTTAATCGAAGTGGTTACATCGACGTGAAGCGTTGCATTGCATTGGTCGCAACTGGACAGATTTGCGTCGCAACGGGTCGAGCCGCGACATATATGGGGCCTTATTTTTAACAACGTCGACGCAAGCGTGTTTCTTCGCGTCCGATAGCGGCTCGAAGTCAGCCATCCGCAGTTCCCGGCAAAGTCAGCCTGGCGCATTGTCCTCTCGCCGCGCGCGCGAGGCAGGGCATCGCTTTTTCCAACGCAATATCGATCAAGACGAGCAAAGGACGAGCACATGAGAAAAGGACATGCCGCGAAGATTGCAGGCCTCGCGTTCGCAGCGGGCACGGCGAGCGTGCCGATGACGGCGCATGCGCAAAGCAGCGTGACGCTCTATGGCATTCTCGACGCAGGCGTCACCTGGGTGAGCAACACCGGCGGCTCGCATGTCGTCAAGTTCGACGACGGCATCTCCTACGGCAACCGCATCGGCTTTCGCGGCACGGAGGATCTGGGCGGCGGCTTGCAGGCGGTCTTCGTGCTCGAGTCGGGCTTTCATCTCGGCAATGGCCAGCTCGGATTCGGCGGCGCGGAGTTCGGCCGGCAGGCGTATGTCGGCCTGAAGAACCACTGGGGCACGGTGTCGCTCGGCAACCAGCTCGACATGACCGAGGAGTTCGTCTATCTCTACAACATCTCGGCATGGGCGAGCGGCTACGCGATTCACCAGGGCGACTTCGACCGCATGAACGGCGACCGCCTGCCGAACTCGATCAAGTTCCTGTCGAACGACTTCGGCGGCTTCACGTTCGGCGGCATGTATTCGTTCGGCAATCAGGCGGGCAACTTCCATCGCAACAGCGCGTGGAGCGTGGGCGCGCACTATGCCGCGAACACCTTCAATGTAGGCGCGGCGTACACCCAGCTCAACAATCCGAACGGCATCTATGCGTTCGATCCCTACGCGATGATCGGCGCGCGCACGTTCCTCGGCCAGCCGACCGTCTCCGTCGATCCGACCACGGGCGCAGTCACCGATCTCTACAGCGCGAACCCGTTCCCCGTCGATAAGCAAGGCGCGTTCGCGGTGGGCGCGGCGTGGACCATCGGCAATCTGATGCTGTCGGGCAACTTCACTTACACGACCATCAAGGGTCTCGGTCAGACCTCGCACATGCAGGTGTACGAAGGCGGCGCGTCATATAGCTTCATGCCCGACCTGAGTCTCTACGGCGGCTATCAGCACACGCGCTTCGAAGGCAATCACTGGAATCAGGGCTCGCTCGGCCTGCACTATCTGCTCTCGAAGCGCACTGACCTCTACGTTTCCGGCGACTATCTGCGCGCGTCCGGTCCGATCGATGCCGTGATCGGCTACAGCTTCACGCCGTCGTCATCGAACACGCAGGCCGATGTGCGTGTCGGCATGCGGCACTCGTTCTAGGCCGCGGCGAGCCGCGCGGGCAGGACGGTGCGCAATGCGCTGCGGTCCTGCCTCGGGCTCGTGTGAAAGCGCGCGCGATACGTGCGCGAAAAGTGCGACGGCGATTCGAAGCCGCACGCGACGCAGACGGCGAGAATCGACATGTCGGTCTGCTGAAGCAGTTCGCGCGCACGCGTGAGGCGCAGGCCGAGATAGAAATGCGTCGGCGTGTCTTTCAATGACGAGCAGAAAAGCCGTTCGAGCTGACGCCGCGTCACGCCGATGGATTCGGCGAGCGCGTCGGGCGACAGCGGCTCTTCCATATGCTGTTCCATCAGCTCGATCACCTGGATCAGCTTGCGATTGTGGATGCCGTAGCGCGCCGCGATCTGCAGACGCTGGTGATCCGAGCGCTGCCTGATGCGCCCCAGCACGAACTGCTCCGACACTTTCGCGGCGAGGCTCGCGCCGTGCTCGCGCGCGATCACGTCGAGCATCAGATCGATGGAGGCCGTGCCGCCCGCGCACGTGATCCGCCGGGTGTCGATTTCGAAGAGCTCCTGACTCGTCTCGATGGCCGGATAGCGTTCGCTGAACGCCGCCGCCGCTTCCCAATGCAGCGTCGCGCGCTTGCCCGCGAGCAGCCCAGCTTCGGCGAGGATGAAGCTGCCGGTATCGATGCCGCCGAGCGTCGCGCCCGCGCGATCGAGCCGCTTCAGCCAGTCGCCGATCGCGCGCGTGTAGCCCGAGAGCGGTTCGAATCCCGACACGACGAACACGGTGCGCGCGTCGCTGACCTGATCGAACGCGCATTCGGCATTGAGCGTGATGCCGTTGCTCGCGGCGACGGGCCCGCCATCGACGGTGAGGATATGCCAGCGATACAGGTCGCCCGCGAAGCGATTGGCGACGCGCAGCGGCTCGATCGCGGACATGAATCCGATCGACGAGAATTCGGGCAGCAGAAGGAAATGGAAGTCGTGGGGAGCGGACATCGGATCGATCGATAAGGCCGGGTCGATGAGCAAGCCGTCCACATTAACAAGCGCAAAAGGCGCGCGCAATCCGGCGCGCCCCGTAGGGCGGCCGGATTCGATACCGACATCGATGCGGGGTCAGGCGCTGGAGAGCGCGTTCGTGAGCGTCCGCGCGACGTTGGCCAGTTGCGGTTCGACGACGAGATCGGTGTGCCTGCCGTCGATCTGCATGACCTGCAGGCCGTGCTTCGCGACGCGCTGCCAGACCGGCAGCGGATCGCTGCGCGAGTTGTCGAGCAGGCTCGCGCGCACGTAGACGATCGGGCCGCCTTCGTAGCGGCGCGGCTTGTAGGTCGACATCGCGACGCGCATCGATTCGCGCACGCGCTGGAGCACGGGCGGCAGGCCGGCCGCTTCGGGCGCGGGCTTGTGCGCCTGCTTGCCCATGCGCATGCGCATGCGGTCGGTGATCACCGCCGCCTTGCCGCGCATGTAGCCGAGACGCTTGCTCGCTTCGAGCGCGCGCAATTCGCGCAGCCGGTCCACGACCACGGCCGCCTGATAGCGCGTCCATTGCGAGAAGGGCAGGCAGCGCGTATGAACGTACGTGTCGAGCAGGCAAAGCATCTCGATCTTCTCGCCCGCCGCGACGAGCTGCTGCGCGATCTCGAACGCCACCAGACCGCCGAACGAATAGCCGACGAGCGCATACGGCCCGCTCGGCTGCACTTCGCGCATGCGCAGCACGTAGCCGCGCGCCATCGCCTCGACGCTGTGCTGCGGGGCTTCATCGCCGTCGAGGCCGAGCGCCTGGAGGCCGTAGACAGGCCGTTCGTTTTGCAGCATGCCGGCGAGCGTCAGGCACTCCATCACCGAACCGGTGATGCTGTGCAGCATGAAGAGCGGACGCCCGCTGCCCGCGCGCATCTGCACGAGGGTCGAGTCTCCGGCGCGCGTGTCCGGATCGGCGGCGAGAACGGAAGCGAGGCGCGCGATGGTCGGCGCGACGATCATCGTCGAAAGCGGCAGCGTGCGGCCGGTCGCGCGCTGCACGTCGGCGAGCATGCGCGCGGCAAGCAGCGAATGGCCGCCCAGTTCGAAGAAATTGTCGTCGCGGCCGATCGGCGAGAAGCTGAAATGCTGCTCCCAGAGCGCGCACAGATACGCTTCGATCGCCTCGGCCGATTCGCCCGGCGCGGGCAGATCGCGCTTCACGCGCGTGAGCGACGGATGCTCGCGAATCTGATCGAGACACTCCGGATTCGCCAGCGACGACACGTTGCGCGCGGGCAGGCCGTTGACCGCATCGCGCGCGGCGGCTTCCGAAGGCTTGTTGTTGTGCGTGACGGGCAGGCCATCGACCTTCACGATCACGTCGGGCACGAGCGCGGCGGAGCCCTGGCGCGTGAGTTCGCGGCGCACGCGTGCCGCGAGCGCCGCATTCAGTTGCTCGCCCGGCCGCAGCACGAGCAGGAGCACGATGCGCTGGCCTGCATCGCCCGCGTTGGCGCCGGTCTGGGCGACGACCATCGCATGACGGATTTCGTGAATCTCGCTCAGGATTCGATAGATCTCGCCGGGGCTCACGTTGATGCCGCGTACGTTGAGCACGCCGTCGCTGCGGCCGTGCAGGCGCGCGGAGCCTTCCGGCGAGAACTCGATCACGTCGCCGTGCGTCCACACGCCTTCGTTGGCGGCGAAATATGCCTTGTGAAAGCGCGAGCCGTCGTCGTCGCCGAAGAAACCGAGCGGCCGCGACGGAAACGGATTCGTGCAGACGAGCTCGCCCGGCATGATCGTGCTCGCGCCCTGATCGAACGCCTGCACGTCGAGGCCGAGGCTCTTGCACTGCGCTTCGCCCGCATAGACGGGCAGATTCGGATTGCCGAGCACGAAGCAGCCGATGATGTCCGTGCCGCCCGAAATCGATTGCAACTGCAACTGCTTCACGTGGTCGTAGACCCACTGGAACTGCGAGTCGTAGAGCACGGCACCGGTCGACATCATGCCGCGCAGCGCGGACAGATCGAACTGCGCGGCGGGCTCGATGCCCGCATCCTCGCTCATCTTCAGATAGGCGGGACTCGTGCCGAAGACGGTCGCGCGCTCGCGGGCGACGAGGCGCCAGAGCGTGTCGACGGCGGCGACGGGGCCGTCGTAGGTAACGATCTCGACGCCCGACGCGAGCACCGACATCTGCCAGTTCCACATCATCCACGAGCAGCTCGTATGGAAGAAGAGCTTGTCGCCGGGACCGAAGTCGCTGTGCAGCCGATGCTCCTTCACGTGTTCGAGCAGCGTGCCGCCCGCGCCGTGCACGATGCATTTCGGCTTGCCCGTCGTGCCCGACGAAAACATGATGAAGAGCGGATGATTGAACGGGAAACGCGTCCATGCGAAACGCATCGCGTCGCCGCTCACGATCAGCGCGTTCAAATCGTGATGACGCTGCGTCACCGTGCTCGGCAGTTCCGTGTCGTCGAGGCAGACGATGTCCGTGAGCGTCGGGAGTTGCGCGGCCACCGCGGCGACGTGCCCCGAGAGCGAGCCGCCGGTGTCGAACGGGCGCTGCATCGTGTGTGCGAACATCATCGTCGGGTCGAGCGGCGCGAAGCGATCGAGTATCGCCTGCACGCCGTTTTCCGGCGCGGCCGTCGAGAGCGTTGCGCCGAGCGCGGTCACGGCGAGCGCGGCGGTGATCGCTTCGCAGTCGTTGCGCATGATCGCGACCACGCGGTCGCCGGGCTTGAGGCCGAGTTCGGAGAGCGCCTGCGCGAGGCGCACGACGCGCTCGCGCAACTCGCCGCGCGTGTACGTGACGCGGCGGCCATCGGCGAAACACGATGTGATGGCGGGGGCGTCATCGGGCGCAATGCGTTTGCCGAGCAGATTTTCTGCGTAATTCAGTTCGACGTTGGGGAAAAACCGTGCGGTTTCGCATTGATTGCCGATGCAGACCGGTTCATCCGATCCCGACCATTCGAGTCCGTGCGCCGATTCGAGAAAGCATTTCCAGAATTGCCGATATTCACGGGCTGAATAGACATGCAATGCCGAATAGTCGGCGAAATGCTCGCCGGTCGCTTTCTGGAAGGCCTCCGTGAAGGCCGTCATGCGCGATGCGGAAATCTGGTCGGCGGAAGGCGAGAAGAGCGGTTCGCGCGCGTACAGCCGCGCGCTCTCTCGGATGGCGTCTTGACGGTCCATTTTCCAGGCACCTTTGATTTGGAAGCGTGTAGTAAACAGCTGTGTTCGGCGGCGTCGCAGGAAACCTCTCCATTTCCTATGGCCGAGCCATCGCCGAGCCGAGCATAGCCCTTTGCCGGCACATTACCCGGTTAGAAATCCTTGCTATGTGCGACCAACCACAGAGACCGTGGCGTTTCGGCAAAGATTGCCCTTGCACAAGCGGGTCGGACGTGTTTTCCGATGCTCAATGGCGCGAATAAGCGCGTATTCATTCCAGACTCATCGTTTCAATGCGCGTTAACACTATGGTGTGAAATCGCCGGATATGAGCAAGCGCGTCGCGGGAACGAGCATCCGCCACGGCAATGTGCGGGGAGGTCGCAAGCGGTCAAGTCACGGTCGCAGGCGGGCGTTCGGGCGCCTTTATGCGGCGGTACTTTTGATGCACGCCGGCACTCGAACCGGCGCATCGATTCAACCCTCAATGGAAGGCTCGTCATGACACAACGCCTGATTTGCACTTTGCTGGTCGCCGCCGCGGGCGCGGCGTTCGCCGTCGCGCCGGTTGCGCGTGCGGAGGATGCGAGTTGCCGCACGGTGCGCTTCGTCGATATCGGCTGGACCGACATCACGTCGACGACGGCGCTCGCATCGGTCGTCTTCGAGGGACTCGGCTATGCGCCGCGGACCACGGTCGCGTCGGTGCCGATTTCGCTCGCGGGCCTGAAGAGCAAGCAGATCGACGTGTCGCTGGGCTACTGGTGGCCGGTGCAGCAGAAGGCGGTCGAGCCGTTCCTCGAAGCGAAGAGCATCGAGAAGCTCGAACCGCCGAATCTGTCGGGCGCGAAGGCGACGCTCGCGGTGCCGTCGTATGCGTATGACGCGGGCATCAAGACGTTTGCGGATATCGCGAAACATCGCGACGAGCTGGGCGGGACGATCTACGGCATCGAGCCTGGCAGCAGCGCGAACGCGAAGATCCAGAAGATGATCGACACCAACCAGTTCGGACTTGGCGGATTCAAGCTGGTGCAGTCGAGCGAGGCGGGGATGCTGGTGACGGTCGAGCGCGCGATCCGCGAGAAGAAACCTGTAGTGTTTCTGGGCTGGGAGCCGCATCCGATGAACATTCAGATGAAGATCAACTATCTCTCTGGCGGCGATGAAGTGTTCGGGCCGAATTATGGCGAGGCGCGGGTCTATACGCTGACGAATACGGATTTCCTGACGCGATGTCCCAATGCGGGGAAGTTCGTTTCCAATCTGCGCTTTACGACGGATCTGGAGAATCGGCTGATGCAGCCTGTCATGAATAAGGAACGGCCTGCTGAGGCGGCGAAGGCTTATCTCAAGAAGAACCCGCAGGTGTTGGATGCCTGGCTTGCAGGCGTCAAGACTGTTGATGGGAAGGATGGGTTGCCGGCGGTTCGGCAGTATTTGGGGCTTTGAGGGGTTTGTTTTTTGGTTTCGCTGGATCCCGGATTCGCGTCGGTCTATTAGCACTGCCCCTGTGCGGGGCGGCAGTCACTTTCTTTGCTGCTGCAAAGAAAGTAACCAAAGAAAGCAGCTTCTCATCGCCCGCGGTCACACGCACGTTGGCCATGCTTGCCAGCCCGCGGTGGCACTCGCCTAAGTGTCGCCCTCGAAGGACTTACCGGGCTTGGCTCGCGCACGGTCTGACGCGCTAGTTGTTTTAAGGCGCGGGTTCAGCACGAAAGAGCTTCGGCACAGCGCTACGCGCTGCCGTTGGGTCTGCAAGGGAAACCGTCGGTGCGGGTATGCAGTGGATTGAGATGGCGGCGTTAGCAACGAAGCGCGCGCAGACCCGATTGACCGGTCGGCCGCGAAGCGGGCCGGAGCTATTTGGTGCTGAACCAGTTTGTTGTGTGGTGCGATGAGTCGGACCGTGCGCGGTCCAAGCCCCGCGAGACCTTCGAGGGCACTCGCTACTGCCGGGCCATTAGGCCAATCGTCTGTGCCGCGGCCGGCGTGAAGTGCTTAGGCTGGGGATAGCTGTTTCTTTGGTTACTTTCTTTGCAGCAGCAAAGAAAGTGACTGCCGCCCCGCACAGGGGCAACACAAATAGACCGACACGATAACGGGATTTCACAAAGAAAAAACAGGAACCCTAACAAAATTGGAAAAAGGAGCAAAAACCGTGAACTACGAAGTGATAGTGACATGCGCGGTAACCGGCGCCGGCGACACGACAGCCAAACACCCTGCAGTCCCGATAACACCGAAGCAAATCGCCGAAGCGGCAATCGAAGCGGCCCGCGCGGGCGCCACCGTCGCCCACTGCCACGTCCGCGATCCCAAAACCGGCAGAGGCAGCCGCGACCCTGCGTTATACAGGGAAGTAGTAGACCGCATCCGTTCGTCGGACACGGACGTCATCATCAACCTGACGGCAGGCATGGGCGGCGACCTTGAAATCGGTCCGGGCGAAGACCCGATGCGCTTCGGCAAGGGCACGGATCTCGTCGGCGGCCTGACGCGCCTCGCGCATGTCGAAGAGTTGCTGCCCGAAATCTGCACGCTGGATTGCGGCACGCTCAACTTCGGCGATGGCGACTACATCTACGTATCGACGCCCGCGCAATTGCGAGCCGGCGCAAAGCGCATCCAGGAACTCGGCGTGAAGCCCGAACTGGAAATCTTCGACACGGGGCATCTGTGGTTCGCGAACCAGCTACTGAAAGAAGGCCTGCTCGATGACCCGCCGCTCTTTCAACTGTGCATGGGCATTCCGTGGGGCGCGCCGCCCGACACCGGCACGATGAAAGCAATGGTCGATAACCTGCCGCCCGGCGCGCACTGGGCTGGCTTCGGCATCGGTCGCATGCAGATGCCGATGGTCGCGCAGGCGATGCTGCTCGGCGGCCACGTGCGCGTCGGTCTCGAAGACAACCTGTGGCTCGATCGCGGCGTGCACGCGACCAACGGCTCGCTCGTGCAGCGCGCCGTCGAAATCATTGAACGTCTGGGCGCACGCGCGCTCACGCCCGCCGAAGGACGCAGGAAGCTCGGACTTCCCCCGCGCGGCGAACGTCCGCTGGACAAGCGCAGCGCCGAACAATTCGCCTGAATCCAAGAGAACCCAAAGGACACATCGACATGCAAGTGAAGCAATTCGCCGCGCTCGGCGCGGGTGTGATCGGCAGCGGCTGGGTGGCGCGCGCGCTCGGAGCAGGGCTCGACGTCACCGCGTGGGACCCGGCGCCCGACGCCGAGGCGCAGCTTCGCGCGAACGTCGCGAATGCGTGGCCGGCGCTCGAACGCGCCGGCTTGGCCAAGGGCGCGTCGCCGGAGCGGCTGCGCGTCGTATCGACGGTCGAGGAATGCGTCGCCGATGCCGACTTCATCCAGGAAAGCGCGCCCGAGCGCGAGGAACTGAAGCTCGCGCTGCACGAGCGCGTGAGCCGCGCGGCCAAGCCCGATGCGATCATCGCGTCATCGACTTCCGGGCTGCTGCCGAGCGCGTTCTATGCGCGCGCCGTCAATCCCGAGCGCTGCGTCGTCGGCCATCCGTTCAATCCGGTGTATCTGCTGCCGCTCGTCGAGGTGCTCGGCGGCGAAGCGACCTCGGGCGAGGCCATCGATGCGGCGATGAGCTTCTATGCATCCATCGGCATGCGGCCTTTGCGCGTGCGCAAGGAAGTGCCGGGCTTCATCGCGGACCGCCTGCTCGAAGCGCTCTGGCGCGAGGCGCTGCATCTCGTGAACGACGGCGTCGCGACGACCGGCGAAATCGATGACGCCATCCGCTACGGCGCGGGCATCCGCTGGTCGTTCATGGGCACGTTCCTCACCTACACGCTGGCGGGCGGCGAGGCGGGCATGCGACACTTCATGCAGCAGTTCGGCCCCGCGCTCGAATTGCCGTGGACGAAGCTCGTCGCGCCGACGCTTACCGACGAGCTCATCGACCGCGTGGTGGACGGCACGTCGCGGCAGACGAACGGACGCGGCATCAAGGAACTGGAGCGTTATCGCGACGACTGCATCGCGAGCGTGATCGAGGCGATTGCGCAGGCGAAAGCGCGTCACGGCATCGAAGACTAGAGGAACCACGATGATCTATCGCGATACGGTCAAGCCCGAATGGGTCGACTACAACGGCCATCTGCGCGACGCGTTCTACATGCTGATCTACAGCCTCGCGACCGATGCGTTCATGGACCGCATCGGTCTCGACGACGCGGGCCGCACCGCGAGGCAGCGCACGCTGTACACGCTCGAAGCGCACATCAGCTATCTGCGCGAGATCAAGGAAGGCGCGGCGGTGCGCGTGGAAGCGCGGGTCGTCGCGCATGACAGGAAGCGCGTCCATCTCTATATGGAGATGTTCGAGGGCGATGCCGCCGAGCCGGTGTCGGCGTGCGAGCAGATGATGATGCACATCGATTCGAGCGGCGCGCCGAAATCCGCATCGTTCGATGAAGACATCGCCGCGCGCATCGCCGCCGAGCCGGTCATCGCGCTGAAGGACGCGCGTTACGCCGGCCGCGTGATCGGTTTGCCGGCGCGCGCTTCGTCGGCCGCCGCGCCGGCCTGAGCGCGCCACGTTCTCAGCAACAGCGCGTTGGTGACCACGCTCACGCTGGAGAACGCCATCGCCGCGCCCGCGAACATCGGATCGAGCAAGCCGAACGCGGCGAGCGGAATGCCGATCAGGTTGTAGACGAACGCCCAGAAGAGGTTCTGCTGAATCTTGCGGTAGGTGCGCCGCGAGATGTCGATCGCATCGGCGACGAGCGCCGGATCGCCGCGCATCAGCGTGAGGCCGGCCGCTTCGATCGCCACATCGGTGCCGCTCGCCATCGCGATGCCGATGTCGGCGGCGGCGAGCGCGGGCGCGTCGTTGATGCCGTCGCCGGCCATCGCCACGATGCCCTTGCCCGACGCCTTCAGTTGCACGACGACGCGCGCCTTGTCCTCGGGCAGCGTCTGCGCGAACACGAGATCCGATGGAATGCCGAGCGCGCGCGCGACGCTGTGCGCGCTGCCTGCGTTGTCGCCGGTGACGAGCGCGCTTTGCACGCCCATGCGCGCGAGGCGTTCGATCGCGGCGCGCGCGGTCGGCTTGATCGTGTCGCCGAACGCCATCAATGCGAGCACGCCGCCATCGAGATCGATGAGCCAGGAAATCGTATTGCCTTGCGCTTCGAGTTCGCGGGCGCGTTCGGCGAGCGTCGGCGGAACGTCGAGCGTCAGTTCCGCGACCCAGCGCGCGCTGCCGATCGCGATGCGCCGCGCGCCGACTTTCGCCTCCACGCCGCGCCCGGCGATCGCGCGCGCAGCGCTCGCATCGAGACGCGGCGCGTCGTTAGCGGCGGCGACGACAGCCTTCGCCAGCGGATGCTCGCTCATGCGCTGCACGGCGGCGGCGAGCCCGAGCGCTTCGGTCCGGTCCTGCCCGGGCGCAGCGTCGAACGCGATCAGGCTGGGTTTGCCGGCGGTCAGCGTGCCCGTCTTGTCGAACGCGACGATGCGGATCGCATGCGCCTGTTCGAGCGCCTGCGCGTCCTTGATGAGAATGCCCTGGCGCGCCGCGACGCCGGTGCCGGCCATGATCGCGGTCGGCGTCGCGAGGCCGAGCGCGCACGGGCAGGCGATTACGAGCACCGCGACCGCGTCGAGCAGCGCCGTTTCCGCGCTCGCGCCGTGCAGCAGCCAGCCAACGAGCGTGACGAGCGCGATCGCCAGAATCGCCGGCACGAAGACCGCCGACACGCGATCGACGAGCCGCTGGATCGGCGCCTTCTCCGCTTGCGCCGATTCGACGAGCCGGATGATGCGCGCAAGCGTCGTTTCC
>JFHF01000090.1 GCA_000648925.1 Caballeronia jiangsuensis | reverse complement strand
ACACACCAGGATTGCGCCGTCCATCTGCGCTGCGCCCGTGATCATGTTCTTCACATAGTCAGCGTGGCCCGGGCAGTCGACGTGTGCGTAGTGGCGGTTAGCCGTTTCGTACTCGACGTGCGCGGTGTTGATGGTGATACCGCGTGCCTTTTCTTCCGGCGCTGCATCGATCTGGTCGTATGCCTTTGCTTCGCCGCCGAACTTCTTGGTCAGCACCGTCGTGATCGCTGCCGTCAGCGTGGTCTTGCCGTGGTCAACGTGACCGATCGTACCCACGTTCACGTGCGGCTTGGTCCGCTCGAATTTACCTTTTGCCATGATTACCTTCTTTCAAAGTTTGGTTATCGGTTAAAGCTTGTGGCTTGCGCCGAATTACTTGCGGGTATTACTTACCCTTGGCGTTGATGATCGCGTCGGCGACGTTACGCGGAGCTTCGGAGTAGTGCTTGAACTCCATCGTGTACGTGGCACGGCCTTGCGTCAGCGAACGCAGCGACGTCGAGTAGCCGAACATTTCCGACAGCGGCACTTCGGCGCGAACGATCTTGCCACCGCCAATCATGTCTTCCATGCCCTGGACGATACCGCGACGGCCCGACAGGTCGCCCATCACGTTGCCCATGTAGTCTTCCGGCGTTTCGACTTCCACAGCCATCATCGGTTCGAGGATGACCGGGCTTGCCTTGCGCATTGCTTCCTTGAAGGCCATCGAACCGGCCATACGGAACGCGTTTTCGTTCGAGTCGACGTCGTGGTACGAACCGAACGTCAGGTGAACCTTTACGTCGACAACCGGGAAGCCAGCCAGCACGCCCGACTTCAGCGTTTCCTGGATACCCTTGTCCACGGCCGGGATGTATTCGCGCGGAATCACGCCGCCCTTGATCTCGTCCAGGAACTCGTAGCCCTTGCCCTGCTCGTTCGGCTCGAGCGTGATGACCGCGTGACCGTACTGGCCGCGACCACCCGACTGCTTGACGAACTTGCCGTCGACGTCTTCCGCCTTGCTGCGGATCGTCTCGCGGTAGGCAACCTGCGGCTTGCCGACAGTCGCTTCCACGCCGAATTCGCGACGCATACGGTCAACCAGAATTTCGAGGTGGAGCTCGCCCATGCCCGAAATGATGGTTTGGCCCGACTCTTCGTCCGTTTGCACGCGGAACGACGGATCTTCCTGCGCCAGACGGTTCAGCGCCAGACCCATCTTTTCCTGGTCAGGCTTCGTCTTCGGCTCGACTGCCTGCGAAATCACCGGCTCCGGGAAGATCATGCGTTCAAGCACGATCGGGTGCTGCGGATCGCACAGCGTGTCGCCGGTGGTCGCTTCTTTCAGACCGACTGCCGCCGCGATATCGCCCGCGCGCACTTCCTTGATTTCTTCGCGCTGGTTGGCGTGCATCTGCAGAATACGGCCGAGACGTTCCTTCTTGTCCTTTGTCGCGTTCAGCACGGTGTCACCCGAATTCACAACGCCGGAGTACACGCGGAAGAAGATCAGCTGGCCGACGAACGGATCCGTCATGATCTTGAACGCCAGCGACGAGAACTTCTCGTCGTCGGATGCACGACGCTCGCCCTTCTCGCCGCTTTCGAGTTCGCCCGTAACCGGCGGAATGTCGATCGGCGACGGCAGGAAGTCGATAACGGCGTCGAGCATGCGCTGCACGCCCTTGTTCTTGAACGCGGTGCCGCACAGCATCGGCTGAATTTCGCACGCGATGGTCCGGTCGCGGATCGCCTTGACGATTTCCGCTTCGGTCAGATCTTCGCCGCCGAGGTACTTTTCCATCAGCTCTTCGGTCGCTTCGGCAGCCGACTCGATCATCTTCTCGCGCCACTCGTTGCACGTGTCGACGAGTTCAGCCGGGATATCGACGTAGTCGAACTTCGTGCCTTGCGACGCTTCGTCCCAAATGATCGCCTTCATCTTGATCAGGTCGACCACGCCCGTGAACGTGTCTTCAGCGCCGATCGGCACTACGACAGGAACCGGGTTCGCCTTGAGACGCGTCTTCAACTGGTCGTAGACCTTGAAGAAGTTCGCGCCGGTACGGTCCATCTTGTTGACGAACGCAAGACGGGGAACCTTGTACTTGTTAGCCTGACGCCACACGGTTTCCGACTGCGGCTGCACGCCGCCCACTGCGCAGTAGACCATGCACGCGCCGTCGAGAACGCGCATCGAGCGCTCCACTTCGATCGTGAAGTCGACGTGCCCCGGGGTGTCGATGATGTTGATGCGGTGCTCGGGATAGTTGCCGCCCATGCCCTTCCAGAAGGCCGTGGTAGCAGCCGACGTGATGGTGATGCCGCGCTCCTGCTCCTGCTCCATCCAGTCCATCGTTGCTGCGCCGTCGTGAACTTCACCGATCTTGTGGTTCACGCCCGTGTAAAACAGGATGCGCTCGGTCGTCGTCGTTTTGCCGGCGTCGATGTGAGCGCTGATACCGATATTGCGGTAGCGCTCGATAGGTGTCTTGCGAGCCACTTTGGATCCTTTTTCGGTCGACGCGCCAGCGAGTGCGAGCGCGCCCTAACACAAACGGGCGAGGCGCCTGGAGTAGCGCACCCGCCCTGATTTTTCCGTTTGCTCTACGAGCGGGAGCTTAGAAACGGAAGTGCGAGAATGCCTTGTTGGCCTCTGCCATGCGGTGAACTTCGTCGCGCTTCTTCATCGCGCCGCCGCGGCCTTCGGCCGCTTCGGAGAGTTCACCTGCCAGACGCAGGGCCATCGACTTTTCGCTGCGCTTCTTCGCGGCTTCACGCAACCAACGCATCGCCAATGCCATACGACGCGAGGGACGCACTTCGACCGGAACCTGATAGTTAGCACCACCAACGCGACGGCTCTTCACTTCGACCACCGGCTTCACGTTGTTGAGCGCAACCGTGAACACTTCCAGCGGGTCCTTGCCACCCTTGGTCTGGATCTGTTCAAAAGCGCCGTACACGATACGCTCGGCAACCGACTTCTTGCCGGAGAGCATCAGCACGTTCATGAACTTGGCTACATCTACGTTACCGAACTTCGGATCCGGCAACACTTCCCGCTTGGGGACTTCGCGACGACGCGGCATGATTCTTCCTTTACTTTTTCAGTTGGAGTTGATTTTCAACTCCGCGGCCACCAACAAACCCGATCCATCTATTCGACTAACCAGCTTGGCCGGGTGACCACTTACTCGACAGCACCGGCAACTCCGGCACCACCGCCTTAACCGCCTTGCGGCGACCTGATTCCTTACTTTCGACCGGCGACTTACTTGCCAGCCTTTGCGCGCTTCGCACCGTACTTCGAGCGAGCTTGCTTACGGTCCTTGACGCCCTGGGTATCCAGCGAGCCGCGAACCATGTGGTAACGCACACCCGGCAAGTCCTTCACACGGCCGCCGCGGATCAGCACAACCGAGTGCTCTTGCAGGTTGTGGCCTTCACCGCCGATGTACGAAATGACTTCGAAGCCGTTCGTCAGACGAACCTTTGCAACTTTACGAAGTGCCGAGTTCGGCTTCTTCGGCGTCGTGGTGTACACGCGAGTGCACACGCCACGACGCTGAGGGCAGTCCTGCAGGGCCGGCGACTTGCTCTTCGTCGTTTCCGACGCGCGGCCTTTGCGAACCAGTTGATTGATGGTTGGCATTGTTTAATCCTAAAAATGAACAGAATCCGCGCAATTTTTTCGGGCAAAGCGAAGACAATTGCGCGTTTGACGATCTCGCCGATGAATTCCGCTTTTGGCACCCGGCGCTAAGCCGGTTCCGAAGGCGGACCAAGAACGAGAACCAAGCATGATATTCCGAAAATCGCAATCGGGTCAATACGTTGCGACGATTTCGAAGGCTTTTCGCATGCGTGGCATCAATCGGAGCCGACGACGGCGAGCAATTCGTCGCCGAAGCGTTCCAGTTTGCGCACGCCGATGCCAGGAATGTGGCGCAGATCGTCGATCGTATCGGGATCGCTGCGGACGATCTCGGCCAGCGTGGCGTCGTGGAAAATGACGTAGGCTGGCACACCGTCGCTCTTCGCGGTCTCCGCGCGCCAGCTGCGCAGACGCTCCCAGCGGGCCTTTTCGCGCGCTGACATGCCGGCGGTCGGATCCGCGCGCTCGCCGGTGCGACTGGAAGACTGGCGTGCCCGAGTCGGCTTTACGTATTTGCGCAGCGTGACGTGCTCCTCGCCCTTCAGGACAGGCTTGCTGGCGTCGGTCAGCACGAGCGCGCCAAAACCGTCGTGATCGACAGCAAGATAGCCGAACGCCACGAGCTGCCGGAACACGGCGCGCCACTCGGGTTCGGAAAGCGCGGCGCCGACACCGAAGGTCGAAATCTTCTCGTGTCCGCGCTGCAGGACTTTCTCGCTGCGGGTGCCGCGCAGGATATCGATGAGATGGCCCGCGCCGAAACGAAATCCGCTCGCCTTCTGCGCGCGATACACACACGACAGCGCCATCTGCGCCTCGCGTGTGGCATCGAAGGACGCGGGCGGCTCAAGGCATGTATCGCAGTTGCCGCACGGCTTGCTCGTCTCACCAAAGTACGCAAGCAGACGCACGCGACGACACGAAGCCACCTCGCACAGGCCCAGCAGCGCATCGAGCTTGCCGGTCTGCACGCGCTTGTGTGCGTCGTCGGCTTCGGATTCGTCGATCATCTTGCGCTGCTGCACGACGTCGCCCAGCCCGTACGCCATCCACGCGTTCGCCGGTAGACCGTCGCGGCCGGCGCGCCCTGTTTCCTGGTAATAGCCCTCGACGCTCTTCGGCAAATCCAGATGCGCGACAAAGCGCACGTCCGGCTTGTCGATGCCCATGCCGAACGCGATCGTCGCGCACATGACGACGCCTTCCTCGCGCTGAAACATCTCCTGATGCTTCTGGCGCGTCTCGAACTCCATGCCGGCGTGGTACGGCAGCGCGCGAATGCCCTGGCCCTTCATCCACTCCGCGGTTTCCTCGACCTTGCGCCGCGACAGACAGTACACCACGCCGGCATCCGTCGTGCCGTCCTTGTTCGTATGCTCGGCCCGGATGAAATCGAGCAGCTGCGAGCGCGCGTTGTCCTTCTCGACGATCCGATAGCGAATGTTCGGCCGATCGAAGCTGGAAACGAAGATGCGCGCATCGTCCAGCGCGAGTCGATGGACGATTTCATCGCGCGTGATCGCATCGGCAGTGGCGGTGAGCGCGATGCGCGGAACATCCGGAAACCGCTCGTGCAGCACCGAAAGCTGGATGTACTCAGGGCGGAAATCGTGCCCCCACTGCGACACACAGTGCGCTTCGTCGATGGCGAAAAGTCCGACGCGCGCGCGTTCGAGCAGTTCGAGAAAGCGCGGCGTCATCAGGCGTTCTGGCGCGACGTAAAGGAGATCGATGTCGCCATCGCGTAGCGCGCGCTCGGTGGCCGCCGCCTCAGCGCCCGACAAGGTCGAATTCAAATATGCGGCGCGCACGCCGACTTCCTTGAGGGCCGCGACCTGATCCTGCATCAGCGCGATCAACGGGGACACCACGATGCCCGCGCCGAGCCCGGCCTCGCTGCGCACGAGGGACGGGATCTGATAGCACAGCGACTTGCCGCCGCCCGTTGGCATCAGCACGAGCGAATCGCCGCCGTTCGCGACATGCTCGACGATCTCCGCCTGTTGTCCGCGAAACGCGGGATAGCCGAAGATTTCGTTGAGTATTTCGAGTGGGCGGGACATGGAAGACGGGTGCGTAATGCGATGAGAGATAACGAATTCTACCAATGCATCCACGCGCGCCGACGCGCAAGAATGCGCGTTAGCCGAATGACGGAGGCAACGAGGCGAAATCGACAGACGAAAAAAAACCGCTCAGCCGAAACTGAGCGGTTCGTGGCTACTACGAGCGAACGATGCTTACTCGTTGGTATGCGGCTGCTGCTGCTCCGCCGCCGGGGTTTCCGGCGTACCAAAGTCGAATGCCTCTTCGGCCGCGATCTGGTCGAAACGCTCGCGATCCGACGATTCCTTCGCCTTGCGTGCCTTGTGGAACGCGAGACCCGTACCGGCCGGAATCAGACGGCCGACGATCACGTTTTCCTTCAGGCCACGCAGATCGTCGCGCTTGCCCATGATCGCCGCTTCGGTCAACACGCGCGTCGTTTCCTGGAACGAAGCCGCCGAGATGAACGAATCGGTCGACAGCGATGCCTTCGTGATACCGAGCAGCACGTTGTCGTACGTCGCCGGACGCTTGTCTTCCGCGATCATCTTGTCGTTTTCGTCCAGCATGTCCGAACGCTCGACCTGCTCGCCCGGGATGAAGCGCGTATCGCCGTTGTCGACGATCTGCACACGACGCAGCATCTGACGCACGATCACTTCGATGTGCTTGTCGTTGATCTTCACGCCCTGCAGACGGTACACGTCCTGCACTTCGTCCACGATGTAGCGCGACAGCGCCTCGATACCCTGCAGACGCAGGATGTCGTGCGGATCGGCAGGACCGTCGACGATCATTTCGCCCTTGTTGACGACCTGACCATCGTGCACCAGCACTTGCTTTTCCTTCGCGATCAGGAACTCGTGCTGATTGCCCTCGAGGTCCGTGATGACGAGACGCTGCTTGCCCTTCGTGTCCTTACCGAACGACGTCGTGCCCGTGACTTCCGCGAGAATACCGGCGTCCTTCGGCGAGCGCGCTTCGAACAGTTCGGCCACGCGCGGCAGACCACCGGTAATGTCACGCGTCTTCTGCGCTTCAACCGGGATACGTGCCAGCACTTCACCGACCTGCACTTGCTGACCATCCTTCACGGTGATCAGTGCGCCGACCTGGAAGCCGATCTGCACCGAATGCTCGGTGTTCGGGATCTTCACTTCCTCGCCGTTCGCGTCGAGCAGTTTCACCTGCGGACGCACGCTCTTCGAAGCTTGCGAGCCGCGACGCTTCACGTCGATCACGACCAGGGTCGAAAGACCGGTCACGTCGTCGATCTGCTTCGCAACCGTCACGCCTTCCTCGACGTTTTCGAACTTCACCGTACCGCCCCACTCGGTGATGATCGGACGCGTCAGCGGGTCCCATTGAGCCAGTTGCGCACCGGCTTTGATCTGCGCGCCGTCGAGTTGCAGCAGCGTCGCGCCGTACGGCACCTTGTGACGCTCACGCTCGCGACCGAAGTCGTCCGCGATGATCGCCTCGCCCGAACGCGAGATGACGACCTGCTCGCCCTTCGCGTTGGTGACGTAACGCATCGTTGCCGTGAAGCGCACCGTGCCGTTGCTCTTCGCTTCGACCGTCGAAGCAACCGCCGCACGCGATGCCGCACCACCGATGTGGAACGTACGCATCGTCAGCTGCGTGCCCGGCTCGCCGATCGACTGAGCAGCGATCACACCGACTGCCTCACCGACGTTCACGCGCGAACCGCGGCCGAGGTCGCGGCCGTAGCACGCGGCGCACAGGCCATAGCGCGTTTCGCAGGTCAACGGCGTGCGCACGCGCACTTCGTCGATGCCGAGGCGTTCGATTTCCTCGACCGCGTCTTCGTCGAGCAGATCGCCCGACGCGTACAGCGTTTCCTGCGTTTCCGGATTGACGACGTCCGCCACCGCGACGCGACCGAGAATACGGTCACGCAGCGCTTCGACGACTTCACCGCCTTCCACCAACGCCTTCATCGCCACGCCGTTCGACGTGCCGCAATCGTCCTCGACGACAACCAGATCCTGCGTCACGTCGACGAGACGACGCGTCAGGTAACCCGAGTTCGCAGTCTTCAGTGCCGTATCCGCCAGACCTTTACGAGCGCCGTGGGTCGAGATGAAGTACTGCAACACGTTCAGGCCTTCGCGGAAGTTCGCGGTAATCGGCGTCTCGATAATCGAGCCGTCCGGCTTCGCCATCAGGCCGCGCATACCGGCCAGCTGACGAATCTGCACCGCGGAACCACGAGCGCCCGAGTCGGCCATCATGTAGATGGAGTTGAACGACTCCTGCTTCGTTTCGTTGCCGTCACGGTCAGTGACGGGTTCCGTCGCGAGCTGCTCCATCATCGCCTTGCCGACGCTTTCCGACGTCGCCGACCAGATGTCGACCACGTTGTTGTAGCGCTCTTGCGCGGTGACGAGACCCGACATGTACTGACGGTCGTACTCCTTCACCTTCTTCGCGGCGTCGCCGACGATCATCTCTTTCTGCGGCGGCACGAGCATGTCGTCCACGCAAATCGAGATGCCGGCGCGCGTTGCAAGGCGGAAGCCCATCTGCATCAGCTGGTCGGCGAAAATCACCGTCTCGCGCAGACCGCACTTGCGGAACGCCGTGTTGATCAGGCGCGAGATTTCCTTCTTCTTCAGCGGCTTGTTCAGCACCGTGAACGGCAGTCCCGGCGGCAGAATCTCCGACAGGATCGAACGGCCGACGGTCGTCGCATACAGCGAGATCTTCGGCACGAACGCCGGCGCGCCTTCGCTCGTGTCCTCGTTCGCCACCATTTCGGTGATACGCACGTTGACGCGCGAAGCCAGCTCGACTTCCTTGTTCTCGTACGCGCGGATCACTTCCGACACGCCCGTGAACGTCATGCCTTCGCCCTTGCCGTTGATCGCTTCACGCGACGCGTAGTAAAGGCCCAGCACGATATCCTGCGACGGCACGATCGACGGATCGCCGTTCGCCGGGAACAGGACGTTGTTCGACGCCAGCATCAGCGTGCGCGCTTCCATCTGCGCTTCGAGCGACAGCGGCACGTGGACGGCCATCTGGTCACCGTCGAAGTCGGCGTTGAATGCCGCGCAGACGAGCGGGTGGAGCTGAATCGCCTTGCCTTCGATCAGCACCGGCTCGAAAGCCTGAATGCCGAGTCGGTGAAGCGTAGGCGCACGGTTCAGCATCACCGGATGCTCGCGGATCACCTCTTCGAGGATGTCCCACACCACCGCCGTCTGGTTCTCGACTTCCTTCTTCGCGGCCTTGATGGTCGTCGCGACGCCCATCACTTCCAGCTTGTTGAAGATGAAAGGCTTGAACAGTTCGAGCGCCATCAGCTTCGGCAGACCGCACTGATGCAGCTTGAGCGTCGGACCGACCACGATCACCGAACGGCCCGAGTAGTCCACGCGCTTACCGAGCAGGTTCTGACGGAAACGACCGCCCTTACCCTTGATCATGTCGGCGAGCGACTTCAGCGGACGCTTGTTTGCGCCGGTCATTGCCTTACCGCGACGGCCGTTGTCGAGCAGCGAATCGACGGCTTCCTGCAGCATCCGCTTTTCGTTGCGGACGATGATTTCAGGCGCCTTCAGCTCGAGCAGACGCTTCAACCGGTTGTTACGGTTGATCACGCGGCGATACAGGTCGTTCAGGTCCGACGTCGCGAAACGGCCGCCATCCAGCGGCACCAGCGGACGCAGTTCCGGCGGCAGCACCGGCAGCACTTCGAGCACCATCCAGTCCGGTTTGATGCCCGAACGCTGGAATGCTTCGAGCACTTTCAGGCGCTTCGCGTACTTCTTGATCTTCGCTTCCGAACCCGTGTTCTTGAGTTCGGTGCGCAGCATCTCGACCTGTTCGTCGATGTTGATCGCGCGCAGCAACTCGCGCACGCCTTCCGCGCCCATCTCGGCACGGAATTCGTCACCGTACTCTTCGACCTTGTTGTAGTAATCCTCTTCGGTCATGATCTGCCGCGCTTTCAGCGGCGTCATGCCCGGATCGATCACCACATATGCTTCGAAGTACAGCACGCGCTCGATGTCGCGCAGCGTCATGTCGAGCACCATGCCCAGACGCGACGGCAGCGACTTCAGGAACCAGATGTGCGCGACCGGCGAGGCCAGTTCGATGTGGCCCATCCGTTCGCGACGCACCTTCGCCAGCGTCACTTCGACGCCGCACTTCTCGCAGATCACGCCACGGTGCTTCAGGCGCTTGTACTTGCCGCACAGGCATTCGTAGTCCTTGATCGGACCAAAAATCTTCGCGCAGAACAGACCATCCCGCTCCGGCTTGAACGTGCGGTAATTGATGGTCTCAGGCTTCTTCACTTCACCGAACGACCAAGAACGAATCTTGTCGGGCGACGCGAGGCCGATCTTGATCGCATCAAAAACTTCTTCTTGTTGGACTTGCTTGAATAGATCGAGCAGAGCTTTCATTGCTTTCTCTCCGTAGTCCGATTAGTTGCGGTCCAGATCGATATCAATACCGAGCGAGCGGATTTCCTTCACCAACACGTTGAAGGATTCCGGCATGCCCGCGTCGATCACGTGATCGCCCTTGACCAGGTTCTCATACACCTTGGTCCGGCCCGTCACGTCGTCCGACTTGACCGTCAGCATTTCCTGCAGCACATACGATGCGCCATACGCCTCGAGCGCCCACACTTCCATCTCACCGAAGCGCTGTCCACCGAACTGCGCCTTACCACCCAGCGGCTGCTGCGTGACGAGCGAGTACGGACCGGTCGAACGCGCGTGCATCTTGTCGTCGACCAAGTGGTGCAGCTTCAGGTAGTGCATGTAGCCGACCGTGACTTTCCGCTCAAACGGCTCGCCGGTGCGACCATCGTGCAGCTGAACCTGATTCTTCGACGAGTTCATGCCGAGGTTCGTGGCGATGTCGTCCGGATACGCCAGATCGAGCGCACGCCCCATTTCCTCTTCGGTCGCGCCATCGAACACTGGCGTTGCGAACGGCACGCCTTCGCGCAGGTTCTTCGCGAGTTCGAAGATCTCGTCATCGGAGAAGCTTTCCAGCTCTTCCTTGCGGCCCGACTCGTTGTAGATCTTCGTCAGGAACTGGCGCAGTTCCTCGATCTTCGTCTGACGCGCCAGCATTTCGCCGATACGCCAGCCGAGACCCTTCGCGGCCCAGCCCAGATGCACTTCGAGAATCTGACCCACGTTCATCCGCGACGGCACACCGAGCGGATTCAGCACGACGTCGGCCGGACGGCCATCGGCCATGTACGGCATGTCTTCGATCGGCACGATCTTCGACACGACACCCTTGTTACCGTGACGGCCCGCCATCTTGTCGCCAGGTTGCAGACGACGCTTCACGGCGAGATACACCTTGACCATCTTCAGCACGCCCGGCGGCAGTTCGTCGCCTTGCGTGAGCTTCTTGCGCTTCTCTTCGAATGCGAGGTCGAACTGGTGACGCTTCTGTTCGATCGAATCCTTGATCGCTTCCAGCTGCGCCGCTGCTTCTTCATCCGCGAGGCGGATGTCGAACCAGTGGTAGTGGTCGAGATCTTCGAGGTACGGGAGGTCGATCTTCGTGCCCTTAGCGAGCTTCTTCGGACCGCCGTTCGCGACCTTGCCGTTCAGCATACGCGCGAGACGCTGGAACGCGTCGCCTTCCACGATACGAAGCTGGTCGTTCAGGTCGAGGCGATAGCGCTTCAGTTCGTCGTCGATAATCTGTTGCGCGCGCTTGTCACGCGTGATGCCTTCGCGCGTGAACACCTGCACGTCGATGACCGTGCCGCTCATGCCCGACGGCACGCGCAGCGACGTGTCCTTCACGTCCGATGCTTTCTCGCCGAAGATCGCGCGCAGCAGCTTTTCTTCCGGCGTCAGCTGGGTTTCGCCCTTCGGCGTGACCTTGCCGACCAGCACGTCGCCCGCTTCCACTTCCGCGCCGATGTACACGATGCCCGACTCGTCGAGACGGCCAAGCTGCACTTCCGCGAGGTTCGAAATGTCGCGCGTGATTTCTTCCGGTCCGAGCTTCGTGTCGCGAGCAACGACGTTCAACTCTTCGATGTGGATCGACGTGTAGCGATCGTCCGCAACGACCTTCTCCGAGATCAGGATCGAGTCTTCGAAGTTGTAGCCGTTCCACGGCATGAACGCGACCAGCATGTTCTGGCCGAGCGCGAGCTCGCCCAGATCCGTCGAGGCGCCGTCGGCCAGCACGTCGCCGCGCGAGACCTTGTCGCCAACCTTCGCGATCGGACGCTGGTTGATGTTCGTGTTCTGGTTCGAACGCGTGTACTTGATCAGGTTGTAGATGTCCACGCCGACGTCGCCGGCAACGGCTTCATCGTCGTTCACGCGAATCACGATACGGCCCGCGTCGACGTAATCCACCACACCGCCACGCAGCGCCTGCACGGTCGTACCCGAGTCGACTGCCACCGTACGCTCGATGCCCGTACCGACGACCGGCTTCTCCGGACGCAGACATGGCACGGCCTGACGCTGCATGTTCGAGCCCATCAACGCGCGGTTCGCGTCGTCGTGCTCGAGAAACGGAATCAGCGATGCAGCCACCGACACGATCTGCGACGGCGCCACGTCCATGTACTGGATGCGGTCCGGCGTGACCATCAGCGTTTCGCCCGCTTCACGCGACGACACGAGTTCGTCGGTCAGCGTGCCGTCGTCGGCCACTGCCGCGTTCGCCTGAGCGATCACGTAACGGCCTTCCTCGATTGCCGACAGGTAGTCGATCTGGTCGGTCACCTTGCTGTCCACGACCTTGCGGTACGGCGTTTCGAGGAAGCCGTACTCGTTCAGGTGGGCATACAGCGCCAGCGAGTTGATCAGACCGATGTTCGGACCTTCCGGCGTTTCGATCGGGCACACGCGGCCATAGTGCGTCGGATGCACGTCGCGGACTTCGAAGCCCGCGCGCTCGCGCGTCAGACCGCCCGGGCCCAGTGCGGAAACACGACGCTTGTGCGTGATTTCCGACAGCGGGTTGGTCTGGTCCATAAACTGCGAGAGCTGCGACGAACCGAAGAACTCGCGAATCGCCGAGGAAATCGGCTTCGAGTTGATCAGGTCGTGCGGCATCAGGTTTTCGCTTTCGGCCTGGCCGAGGCGTTCCTTCACCGCGCGCTCGACGCGCACGAGACCGGCGCGGAACTGGTTCTCCGCGAGTTCGCCGACGCAACGCACGCGACGATTGCCCAAGTGGTCGATGTCGTCCACTTCGCCCTTGCCGTTACGCAGCTCGACGAGGATCTTGATCGTCGCGAGGATGTCGTCGTCCTGCAGCGTCATCGGGCCGACGATTTCGTCACGACCGACACGGCGATTGAACTTCATACGGCCGACCTTCGACAGGTCGTACGCGTCTTCGCTGTAGAACAGACGGTTGAACAGCGCCTCGACCGCTTCTTCGGTCGGCGGTTCGCCCGGACGCATCATGCGGTAAATCGCGATGCGCGCGGCCATCTTGTCGGCGGTTTCATCGATACGCAGCGTCGACGAAATATACGGGCCCTGGTCCAGGTCGTTCGTGTAGAGCGTCTGGATGTCCTTGACCTTCGCCTCGCGCAGTTTCTCGAGAACCGTTTCCGTGATTTCCTCGTTGGCGTTCGCGATCACTTCACCCGTTTCCGGATCGATCACGTTCTTCGCCAGCACGCGGCCGAGCAGGTACTCCTCGGGCACCGAGATGAACTTCGTCTTGGCGTTTTCGAGGTCGCGAATGTGCTTCGCGTTGATCCGCTTGTCCTTCGTGACGATGACATTGCCGTCGCGATCCTGGATATCGAAACGCGCGACTTCACCGCGCAGGCGCTCGGGAACGAATTCCATTTGCGCGCCTTCGCTCATCAGGCCGAAGTTGTCGAACACGAAGAAGTTCGCGAGGATCTGCTCCGGCGTCATGCCGATGGCTTTCAGCAGAATCGTGACCGGCATCTTGCGGCGACGGTCGACGCGGAAATACAGCACGTCCTTCGGATCGAATTCGAAGTCGAGCCACGAGCCACGGTAAGGAATGATCCGCGCCGAGAACAGCAGCTTGCCGGAGCTGTGCGTCTTGCCCTTGTCGTGCTCGAAGAACACGCCAGGCGAACGGTGGAGCTGCGACACGATCACGCGCTCGGTTCCGTTGATGACGAACGAACCCGTCGGCGTCATGAGCGGAATTTCGCCCATGTAGACTTCCTGCTCTTTCACTTCCTTGACGACCGGCTTGCTCGGCGACTCCTTATCGAGCAGAACCAGGCGCACTTTTGCGCGCAACGCCGAGCAGTACGTCAGGCCGCGCTGCTGGCATTCCTTGATGTTGAATGCGGGCGACGACAGCATGTAGCTGACGAACTCGAGCCGCGCGAAACCGTTGTGCGAAACGATGGGGAAAACGGACGTGAACGCAGCCTGCAAGCCTTCTGACTTGCGCTGCGACGACGACGTGTCTGCTTGCAGAAACGTCTGGAATGATTCAAGCTGGGTCGCCAGCAAAAAGGGAACTTGGTGAACGATGGGGCGCTTCGCGAAACTCTTGCGAATACGCTTCTTCTCGGTGAAGGAATATTGCATACGATCTCCGAATCACGGCGGGCGTTACCGAGGCGGGATACCTCGGTGTCACAGCCCGGTGTTCACCGACTGAGACTCGCGCACATGTCCGGGGAGGACGCGCGAGCCTAGAAGCTTGGTGGTTGGCCGCTACCAACCGCTGGCTGACGGCAGCGGATGCCTGTGTTTCCCGCTACCCGACCAAACTTGCCTTCTGCAGTCGCTTCAGAAGACAAAGCGAAGCGCCGGAAATTCATACCGATCCGACCGTTCGCTTTGGCTTCTGCGAGGACTTTTATACCTGCTGACAGGCATATAAACTCGGTCCCCACAAAGCACAAAAAGGCCGGCGGTGGAAAACCGCCAGCCTTCGCACGGCGCAATGAAACTTACTTGATTTCAGCCTTCGCGCCTGCTTCTTCCAGCTTCTTCTTCGCTTCTTCAGCAGCAGCCTTCGGCACCGCTTCCTTCACGGGCTTCGGTGCGCCGTCGACCAGGTCCTTCGCTTCCTTCAGGCCGAGACCCGTCAGTTCACGAACAGCCTTAATCACGGAAACCTTGTTTGCGCCGACTTCGAGCAGGTTCACGGTGAATTCGGTTTGCTCTTCGACAGCAGCAGCTGCGCCGCCGCCAGCCGGGCCAGCAACTGCGACAGCAGCAGCCGACACGCCAAACTTCTCTTCGAACGCCTTGACCAGTTCGTTCAGTTCGAGAACCGACATCGAGCCAACGGCTTCCAGGATGTCTTCTTTTGCGATTGCCATTTGAAATACTCCTAAATTGAATTCGGATCGAGCTAGCGATCTAGCTAATACCTAACTGAGCAACTGGTGCCCAAGTGCGTGCGTTATGCAGCTTCGCCTTGTTTCTTTTCGGCGAGCGCGGCCAAAGCGCGCGCGAAGCCGGAAACAGGTGCTTGCATGACGAACAGCAGCTTGGAGAGCAGTTCTTCGCGGCTCGGGATGTTGGCCAGCGCTTGCACGCCTGCCTTGTCCATCACATTGCCTTCGTAGGAACCAGCCTTGATGATCAACTTGTCATTGCTCTTGCCGAAGTCGTTGACGACCTTGGCAGCGGCAATGGCATCTTCCGAGATGCCGTAGATCAGAGGACCGGTCATCTGCTCAGCCAGCGGAGCGAACGGGGTACCTTCGACAGCGCGACGCGCCAGCGTGTTCTTCAACACGCGCAGATACACCTGTTGCTCACGCGCTTTCGCGCGCAGCTTGGTCAGATCGCCAACCGTGATCCCACGATACTCAGCGAGCACCATCGTCTGAGCCTTCGCGACTTGCGCGGCGACTTCAGCGACGACTGCCTGCTTATCTTCTTTGTTCAGTGGCACGGTTAAACCTCCAGATTCGATGCACTCGGGCCACAACCCTCATGCACCACGTTCGACAACGGCGTCCGACTGTTAGGAGTATTTCGATCGATCGGTGATCATTCAGGATGATCGACAACCGACTTCAACCACTGCAAAACTGTTTCGGGTTCGCCATCTGCGTTGGCTTGAATTAAGGTGCTGCCTGCTTGCTGCATCACCACCAACGGTCTTTGACAACCGGTTGCTCGACCCGGAACCGCAATCTTGCAACCGCCCAAAGCCCTTTAACGGCGCGTCCTTGCGGCTACGCCAGAAATTCTTACTGTTGCGCCAGCGTGGCTTGATCCACGCGAACGCCGACGCCCATCGTGCTCGACACAGCGATCTTGCGCAGATACACACCCTTGCTCGTCGCCGGCTTCGCCTTTTGCAGCGCTTCGATGAGCGCAGCCAGGTTTTGACGCAGCGATGCCGATTCGAACGATGCGCGACCGATCGTGCCGTGGATAATACCGGCCTTGTCGACGCGGAACTGAACCTGACCCGCCTTTGCGTTCTTGACTGCTTGAGCGACGTCCGGCGTGACGGTGCCAACCTTCGGGTTCGGCATGAGGCCACGCGGACCGAGGATCTGACCCAGCGTACCAACGACACGCATCGTATCCGGCGAAGCGATCACGACATCAAAGTTCAGATTGCCTGCCTTGACTTGCTCGGCCAGGTCTTCCATGCCGACCACGTCTGCACCAGCTGCACGAGCTTGCTCGGCCTTGTCGCCTTGAGCGAACACTGCCACGCGAACCGACTTGCCGGTACCAGCCGGCAGAACGACGGAACCACGAACGACTTGGTCAGACTTCTTCGCGTCGATGCCGAGCTGAACTGCGACGTCGATAGATTCGTCAAACTTCGCGCTTGCGCATTCTTTTACGAGAGCGAGAGCGTCCTCAATCGCGTACAGCTTTTGACGATCAACCTTGCTCGCGAATGCCTGAAGGCGCTTAGAAAGCTTAGCCATTTACACGCCCTCCACAGTGATGCCCATCGAACGCGCGCTGCCGGCGATCGTGCGCACGGCGGCGTCCAGATCCGCTGCCGTAAGATCCGGCATCTTGGTCTTCGCGATTTCTTCCGCCTGAGCGCGGGTGATGCTGCCGACCTTATCGGTGTGCGGCTTGCTCGAACCCTTTTGCACAGCGGCCGCCTTCTTGATCAGAACGGTAGCCGGCGGCGTCTTCATGATGAAGGTGAAGCTCTTGTCTGCAAATGCCGTAATTACGACCGGCACCGGCAGACCCGGCTCCATACCTTGAGTCTGCGCGTTGAACGCCTTGCAGAACTCCATGATGTTCAGGCCACGCTGGCCCAGTGCCGGACCGACCGGCGGCGACGGGTTGGCTTTACCTGCAGGAATCTGCAGTTTGATAAAGCCGATGATTTTCTTTGCCATGTTGAAAACCTCTGCTGGACGCGCGAGCGTCCGATGAGTGATAGCGCGCGTTTGCCGTTGCCAGCTACTGACGCTCCTCAACGGTCATGATGCGGACCGTAAGCGCGAATCGCGCGATGACTCGGAAGCCACGCGCGATGAATTCAATTAGAGCTTTTCGACCTGACCGAACTCGAGTTCGACAGGTGTCGAGCGCCCGAAAATCGTGACAGAGACACGAACTCGAGACTTTTCGTAGTTCACTTCCTCGACGTTGCCATTGAAGTCGGTGAACGGACCTTCCTTCACGCGGACCATCTCGCCCACCTCGAACAGCGTCTTCGGCCGCGGCTTTTCGACGCCTTCTTGCATCTGCGACATGATCTTTTCGACTTCACGCGGCGAGATGGGGCTCGGACGGTTGCGTGCCCCACCGACGAAACCTGTGACCTTGGCCGTATTCTTGACCAGATGCCATGTTTCGTCCGTCATTTCCATCTCGACCAGGACGTAGCCCGGGAAGAAACGACGCTCCGTGACCGACTTGTGACCGCCTTTTACTTCAACAACTTCTTCCGTCGGGACAAGAATCTGCCCGAATTGATCTTGCATTCCCGCACGGTCAATGCGCTCCTGAAGCGCACGTTGCACGCTCTTCTCCATGCCGGAGTAGGCGTGCACCACATACCAACGTTTTCCACTCGGGGATGTCGGAGTATCGCTCATATCATTTCCAACCCAGAATCGCCGAGAAAATCACCCATTCGATCGACTTATCGCTAAGCCAAAGAAAAATGGCCATGATCAGAACAAACGCGAAGACCACCAGAGTCGTCTGAGTGGCCTCTTTGCGAGTAGGCCAGACAACCTTGCGGACTTCCTTGTACGAGTCCTTGGCGAACGCGATGAACCCTTTGCCCGGCGCAGAGAGAAGACCGACTGCGACACCCGCGATGACACCGACAGCAAGCGCTGCGCCGCGGACGTACCATTCTTGGCCCGAGAGCCAGAAGAACCCAACGAACCCGGCCAAGACCAACAATACGCCCGCCACCAACATCAACTTGTCGCCGGAGGTATTTACAGTTTCGACGGAAGGATTCGCCATAACACCTTAAACAGCGCCACTTGGCGCGAGAAGTTGGCAGGGGCAGAGGGAATCGAACCCCCAACCTTCGGTTTTGGAGACCGACGCTCTGCCAGTTGAGCTATACCCCTAAACCATTTGGGGTCGACGGACTTCGCCGACCCCGAAACCACTAACTATCGAGAAGATTTCTGGCTCTTACTCGATAATCTTCGCCACGACACCGGCGCCGACGGTACGACCG
>JFHF01000089.1 GCA_000648925.1 Caballeronia jiangsuensis | reverse complement strand
CCTGCAAGTGGCATGCCTATGAGCAATAAAGCCAAGGTTTGAGCGACGGTCTCTAGTAGTTCGGCTTTACGAATGGATTGAAAAGCGGAAGAAATTCCTTTCTTCGCCAACGATTGCGCGAGTCAGTTCCGGTGTAGCAAACGATTTCAACGTGTAATTAAATGTTGCAAATCGCCATATGTAGTCAGACAATTCGCTCACGCCCTGACGAACGGCGCAATGAGCAAGTCGAATCACTATCCAGTCCGCCGCCATGATCCACGCTTCTTCTGACCTTGGTTCTATCCGCGAATTGAACCTGTCGTACTTGATGCTCGCGCAACGCGTCCTCGCATCGGATCGCGAGGCGGCACAGTCGCATCTGGGGCTGTCGACGGAAATGGCGGACACGCTGCTCAAGCTCTCCCCGGCGCAAACTGAAAAACTCGCGTCGTCGTCGCAAGTGTTGTGCTTCTTTCGCATGAGCGCCGATGCGATGCTCACGGGCCTCGCCGGTCGCAGCAGCGAAGCGGCGGTGTCGGCCGTGGCCAACGACGCTCTGCTGGCAGCCTAATCATGACCACGCCCACGCCTTCGAAGAGCCTGGCTGACGAAGCGGCTCAGATCATGCGCGCCATTACGCTGATTAAGCTCGGCGCTCGCATGCAAGTGCTTGAGTCGGAAATTCTGACGATCTCGCGTGAGCGGCTCATTCGCCTTTATCGAGAAGTGAAGGGCGCATCACCGCCAAAGGGCATGCTGCCGTTCTCGGAGGACTGGTATCTGACGTGGGCACCGAACATCCATACGTCGATGTTCGCGAACGTCTACGCCTTTCTCGAAGCGAACGGCAAAGGCTTGGACCGCGTGGATCTGCTGACTCGCGCGTACTCGCTCTATGCCGAGCACTTCGACATGATCGGCGAGCCGTTGCAGATGGACTTGACGCGCGCGTGGACCTTTATCCGTTTCAAGGACGCCGGCATCCTGCGTCTCGCGGGCTGCACGCGTTGCCGCGGCAAGTTCGTCGCGCATGCCCATGAGCCGTCGCATTCGATGGTGTGCGGCATTTGCCAGCCGCCGTCGCGGGCCGGCAAGACGAAGGCGGCCGCGAAAGCGGCGCTCGAGCGCGACGCCACGTTGCAAGCAAAGGCGGCCTGACTTCTTATCCGCGAGCGGCCTTCGGCACGTTGAAGAGCCGGAGCAACTCGTCGCGAACAATCTAGATCGAGCACGTGTTGCGCGCGCGTGAGCGCGACGAACTCCGGTGCGGCTACCGTGCTGGCTTGTCGCTATTTCGATCCGTGAGCGGTGACGCGAGGCGGAAAGATGATGCGGCCGAGCTCGTCGCGCTCGACGGGGACGCCTGGGCTGTCCAGCATCTTCTCGACGTCTTCGACCGCAGGCAACGGCGGCCAAGGCCACGCTTGGGTCGCCCACAGTGGAATCTCGGACCGCCGACCGAAGCCAAACTCCTCTGGCTCGTCCCAGATCAAGTCGAATGTCTCGTTGAGGATTTGCTCCATATACGCGACGTGCTCAAGTCGCATCGACCACCAAGCGCCGCGAATGCGGTCTTCGCCAGCTATGACTGTACGCAACTGGAGATCGAGCACGAACCGGTGCTTCATGTACGGGTCGCTGGCCCATAGCGACTCCCATTCTCCGACCGCATATCGTTGCATCGACGCTCCTAGTCCCAACCCCAATCGTGGCGCTCTTTTGCAAGGAGAGCCAATCCGAGAATATCCGGTAAGCCAAACGACGACGTCCTTCGTTTTGCTGCAACGAATTGGTCAACGAGTGCCGGCTTCACCCTGAGCATGCACATCGCTTTGAGTTCGTCATAGTCGAAGAGATGCATCATCACGGGCCGGTTCGCGACCAATGCGCTGATCTCGCGACAGCGAACCGCCTCGCGAGCGCTCGCCAATCCGTACTTTTGCCGCACCCGCTCATGGACGGCGCGACGCGCGTCAATGCGGTCTTCTTTCGTCTTGTACTGCTCGAATACGTCGAACTCGATGTCCAGAAGCGCGAGGCTTATCTCGTTTCCTGCTTCAATGAATCTCGGTGGCACAGCAGACCTTCTCCTAAAACTGTTGCTCTGCGGTAGACGATGTCATTAGCGGCCGAACCGCGAGATTCTTAAGGGTTTGCCGAAAAAGCAGTTCA
The DNA here is from genome assembly GCA_000648925.1 of Caballeronia jiangsuensis. GTDB lineage: Bacteria > Pseudomonadota > Gammaproteobacteria > Burkholderiales > Burkholderiaceae > Caballeronia > Caballeronia jiangsuensis. The sequence goes on along the minus strand of JFHF01000089.1, from coordinate 16,607 downwards.
TCGGGACCGTCGTTGAAGAACCTTCAACAGCCACGCGTCGACGGGGCGCGCACTTGCTAGGTCTACGAAAACGGGCAGGCTGCCGCCGACGATGTCGCGCGACTCAACGGCGACAACCGCCGGTTTCCATGGTTCGCCAACTGGTCGAGTGGTCGGCAGGTCTGCCGCATTGAAGTCGAGCGAGTATTCCGTGAAACTCCGGTCCGTCTCGACCACGACACGCGTGCGGTCCACGCGAATGCCCCGAAGCTCTTGAGCGACAATGCGGCCGATGACGACGTCGAGTTCTTGCTCTCGCGCGAGGCGAACGCCTCCTGCGTGGTGCTTACGATGCAGGTGGATCACAACAGCCGCTGTGGGCTCTTCTTCAAGTAGCACCAAGCGGTAAGTCGCGACGCGAGGCTCCCGTTTCTCATTCGCGTAGACGATATCTCTCAATTGGCCTATATACGCCATGCTCGCTCCGGTTAGCTGCCGCGACACTATCGTCACGACTCACTACCGAGCCTACGAAACGGCCAGTGAAGTCAAGGCAAGGCGGCAAACCGATCGAGGGGTGCGATGTGGCGTTCATAATGTTGTCGAGCAGCCATATGCCGCCGCTACATTTACCGACAAAAAATGGACAGCAAACCGCCGAAGCCAGTAGTTAAGCGTGACCCCGGGGGGACCCGCCGCCGCATTCTCGAAGCGGCAAAAAGTCAGTTCGCCAAGTTCGGACTAGCCGGCGCGCGGACCGACGCAATCTCCGAAGTCGCTGGCTCCAACGAACGAATGCTGTATTACTACTTCGGCAGTAAGGAACTGCTCTATGTCGCCGTATTGGAGTCCACGTACGCCGACTACGCGCAGAAGGAGAGCGAGCTGGACCTGAGCGGCCTACAGCCTCGCGAGGCGATGGCAGCGCTCGCAACCTCAATCTGGGCGCATCTATGGGACAACCCCGGATGGATCGGCCTGATCAACAACGAGAACCTGCATCAGGGCCGGTACCTGAAGTCTTCAGAAAAACTCAGCGAGACGATCTCGCCAGTGGTTGAAGTCGTCAGGTCGATTCTTGCGCGCGGAGCCGATGCAGGACAGTTTCGTAGCGGAATCGATCCGCTTGACTTTTATGTCACGCTAGTTGGTATGGGCTACTACATCGCTTCAAACCGCTTCACTATCAACGCGTTCACCGGTCGCGATTATTCGCACTGGTCTGATCGGCAGAAGATCTCCGAAATGCATTTGGAGATGCTGGACGCCTATCTGCGTTCCGCAACGTAGCGCGCGAACGCCGATGTGTCGATTCGGCGCCGGCCGTTGCCGACCCATCACTGACTTTCATGCAACCGCTTGATTCGGCAGTAGTCCCACCAAAAGCAGTCAGTCGATACCGCATCGGACAAGTCTTGGTGCAGCGCGATTTGCGTTTTTAGCCGCCCAGACCTTGCCCGGCATGATGGATGACCCGGCCTGCATGGGAGGCAGGTTGACCTGCGTGGCTTCGATAAAGTTCGGCGCTGTGGTCAACTCCAGGCCGGTGATACGGCGCAGCGCCGCGAGAGCCTTGCCCGCGTATGCAGGGTGTGCAGTGATGCCGGTTCCGATAGCGGTGGCGCCGAGGTTGATTTCCCGAATCGTTTGGCCAGGAGTTTTCGACCTACGCGGTAATGATCGAGGAAGACATGGCCCGCTTGCGGGAAGCCTCCCTGGTGGGATTGCGGCGCATTCGTGCAGATCTCGGGGCGTATTGAAGCGCATCGCCGTCAATCGTCGAAGACGTGCAACGATCTTCGTCTGCTCCTTGCGTTCGAACGCTGTACGAAGGACCTCCATGGCGTCCAGCAGGTAGTCAATGGCGTAACAGGTGGCAATGCGGATGGCCGTCGGATACACATCGTTCGTGCTTTGCGCCAGATTGACGATTGACGTGTTCGTTTGGATGCAGATAATGGTATTCGCCGCGCTGCCGGCCGAGATGCTCGAGCGCCCGGTTGCAGATCGCCTCGTTCGCATTCATGTTGGTCGAGGTGCCGGCGCCGCCCGGATGGTATCGATGATCAACTGGTCATGCAGCTCGCCGGCGCGCACATCCTGGCAAGCGGCTACGATGGCGGTGCACAGATCCTGTGGCAACAGGCCGAGTTTGGTATTGGCCTCTGCCGCGGCCTCCTTGACCGCTGCTAGCGCACTGATCAGGGCTGGCCACGCCGATATCGATATGCGACTGATTGGATAACATAGTAGGCGTCTGCGGGGACGTGCCTCGCCGAGCGAGTCAACTTCAGTGCGGGTTTCAATGATTTCTGCTACAAGAAGCTGAAACGCGTGCCGCGCAACGCAGGCGCCGAGCACCCCGCAGACGCAGCGGCGCGCTTCTGTTACTGATCAGTTTTGCGCAGCGACGATAACGATCTCGATCCGCCATGCGGGATTGTTGAGCGTGGCCTGCACCGTTGCGCGGCTCGGGCACTCGCCCTTTGCGACCCATTCGTCCCACACGCTATTCATTCCTGCCAGGTCGCTAATGTCCTTCAGGAAGATCTGGCAAGACAGGATACGCTCCTTGCTCGAACCGCTCTCAGCCAGGAGCTTGTCGATGGAGGCGAGTACCTCGGCGGTTTGTGCTTCGATGCCGTGGTCGGTGGTCTGGCGCGGCACTTGGCCGGCCAGATAGACAGTGCCGTTGTAGATGGATGCGTCCGACAGTCGAACACCCGTATTGAGGCGTTGGATATTGCTCACGTGGATCCTTTGTTGAAAGGTTGGGTTGGAAGGGGTAGAAGTCGGGTCACACAAAAAGGGCACCGTTGCGTTGCTTGACAATGTCGAGCACCGCCTGTCGGCTGCGTCGGATGCCGGCGAGCGTCCGTTTTGCGGCCTCCTGGGCGTCGCCGGATACCAGCACGTCGATCATGCCTTCGTGCCCGTGCCGCCACTGGGCGGAGCGATCGCTGGCACTGATGCTCAGGTACAGCACCCGCAGGCTTTGTTCGTGAAGCTGTTCTAGCATGAGCGCCAAGCGGCTATTGCCGGACGCCCGTCCAATGGCGACATGGAAGGCAGCGTTTGCCAACAGGAACGTGCGCTTGGCTTCCATGTCGTCGAGGTCATATTCCCTCGTGCAGACGTTGTTAAGCTGCACCAGCATATCTTTCGATACGCGGCCAGCGCAGAGGCGGGCAGTTTCGGGCTCGATGAGTTCTCGTGCGTCAAAGATCTCGACGACGTCGTGGAGTCGAAGCGGGGCGACAACGTGCCCCTTTCGCGGTGCGCTGACGAGCCAGCCCGCCTCCGTCAGTCGCGTCAACGCGCTACGGATCGGCGCCTTCGTCACGCCGTAGGAATCGGCGAGGGCTTTCTCGGTGACTTCCACGCCAGGCAACAGGTCGCACGTGATCACGCGCCGCTTGATGTCGTCGAAGATAAGGCGCTGAAGGGGGCGGCTGTCGCCAGATTCCGACAACGCGACAGGGTCTATGGCATTCATTGACTTGTCCTTACGCGAAACGCGAGATGGAAAACTCGCGCCAGGTATCGGCCATGGAAACACTCTGCGCGGCGAGCGCAACGGCACGCCCGGTGAATGACGCCGCCGTCAGGCCGATATGTCCATGTCCAAACGCACAAATGATGCGGTCGTTGCCAGGCACCGGCCCGATCACGGGCAGGGAGTCAGGCGTACAGGGGCGGTGTCCCATCCATTCCTTTCGGCTGTCGGTTTGGGCGGCGGGATATACCTCTTTCAGTGTCTGCAAGAGCTGGTCGAAGCGGCGCGCGGTAGGTGCGGCTTCAAGGCCACCGATTTCAGCGGTCCCGGCAACCCTGAGGCCACCGGCGATGGGCGTCACCAGCGTCTTTCGTTCGGCCCACATGACGTTGCGGTTCGCATGGACACCGGTATCACTCAATTGCAGGTGATAGCCCCGATGGCTTTCCAGCGGGACACGCCATCCAAGGCCTTGCATTAACGTCTTCGAATGAATGCCCGCTGCGATGACAACCTGTTTGGCAATGCGGTCCCCGCTAGCGGTCTTGATCACGACGTGGTCTCGTGACGGCAGAATGGCGGTGACATCCTGTTGAACGAGTTGTGCGTCGCCCTTTTCGACGCAGGCGCGCACGATCCGTTCCACGAACTGCTGTGGATTCGAGCAGTGCCCGTGGCCGGGGAAGTAAATCGCATGCTTGAAGATGCCCGACAGGGCGGGTTCGTAGTCTTTCAGCTCGGCGGTGTTGAGTACCGTCTGTTCTACGCCAAGTTCGGCCCGCGCGCGCAATCCCGCCTGTTCGTCGGCAAAGCCCCGGTCGGTGCTGTACAGGTAGAGCTGCCCAACGCGATGGACGAGGTCTTCAGCGCCTGCAAACTTGATGATCGGGGCGTAGTCCTCAAGGGAGTTGCGCATCATCTTGCGAACGCCTTCTGCGGCAACGCTTGAGCGGCCAGGCGTCGCTTCATACAGAAACTTCAGCAGCCAGGGCAGGGCGGCGGGCAAGCGGCGCCACAGGACGGTGACCGGGCTCGCAGGATTCACGAGCCATTCGGTGAGATGCTTGTAGATCCCCGGCATCGCCAGCGGGAAGCTGATGCCCGGGCTCAGGCCTCCTGCATTCCCAAAGGAGCAGCCGAATCCCGGCGGCAGGCGGTCGATGATGGTGACCTTCCGGCCTTGCTGCACGAGATTGAATGCTGCAGTCGCGCCGATGATGCCGGCGCCGATGACGACCACGTCGTCGATGGGTTGATGGGTCGTCATGCTGCGGCACCTGCTAGTTTTGCCGATCGACGGCGGAGAAGGTAGGAGATGGCGATCATCAGAAGGACCGCAAGGAACAGGAGCACCGAAACGGCCGCGAGGGTGGGGCTGACTTTCAGTAGTGCGTCGTCCCACATCTGCTTGGGTAGCGTCGTGAACATGCCACCGCTGACAAAGAGCGCGAGTGTCAGGTCATCGAAGGATGTGACGAAGGCGAAGATGAACGCCGACAGGATGCCCGGGGCGATGATTGGCAACGTAATCAGGCGCAGGCGCGTGAGGGTATTGGCGCCGGAAATGCTTGCCGCGTTGTCCAGCCGGCGATCGTAAGAGCGCAGCGCCGCCGAGACCGTGATGACGACATAGGGCACGGCAAGCGCGGTATGGCCGATGATCAGCGCCAGCGACGAACCCAGCCAGCCGAGCCGAGAAAGCACATAGAATAGGCCCAGGGCCACAATAATTCGCGGCAGGATCATCGGTGCCAGGATGGCACCCAGCACCAGCGAGCGGAACGGCAGCTTCTGATGGGCGAAAGCAAATGCTGCCGGTATGCCAATAGCACTGGCGAGGATGGCGGTGCCCACTGCGACGCCCAGCGAACGCTGGATGGCCGTCATCCAGAGCGGCGACGCGAAGATTTCCTCGTACCAGTGCAGGGTGAATCCTTGCGGCGGCCAATCGATGAACGCGCTGGTCGTGAAGGACTCAGGAATCAGCACGAGCACGGGCAGACTGAGGGCGACGATAATTGCTACGGCAATCGGCCGGGCGAGGCCTTTTGCGTTTTCGGTGGCAGGGCCGCCGGCGAACACCGTACCGACGACCTTGTCGATGCCTTTGCCGAGCGCCCAGCAGACGTTGAATGCCAGATTGCGGATAAAACCCGTGTTCGCCCTGTCTCCCTGCTTGATGGACGACGTGTCGCCAGTCATCGTGGACAGGCCAACCAGGCGGTCATAGATCCAGTAGATGATGAACGTGGCAACCAAGGTGACCACGGCGAGTGCCGCCGCGAGACCCCAATCAAGCATTTCCTGCACTTGCTGGATTATGAGTTGAGCCATCATCGTTTGCTTGGGCGAACCCAGCAGTGCCGGCGTGATAAAGAAGCCAAGTGCAGAAATGAAGGTCGAGAGCCATGCCGCGGTGACGCCCGGCGCGCTAAGCGGAAGGAATACCGTGAAGAACGTGACACCGGGTCGGGCTCCCAACGTATGGGCCGCCGCAAAAAGGCGCCGGTCAATGGACTCGAAGACCGGCAGCATCGTCAGGATGGCCAGTGGCAGGAGCACGTGAACCAGGCCCACCACCACACTGAAGTTGGTGTAGAGCAGCTCCATCGGCTCGCTGACGATGCCCGTACTCATCAGCGAACTGTTCACGACACCGGTGCGACCGAGAATGACGATCCACGCGATCGTACGCACCAGAAAACTGGTCCAGAACGGCAGCAGCACACCTAGCCACAGCCATTGACGCCAGCCAGTCGTCGCGCGTGCGATGGCCGCAGCCACCGGGAAACCGCCCAGCACGGCAAGCGTGGCCGCCGCCGCTGACAGATAGAGACTCTGGATCAGAACCTGCGTGTAGACCGGTGTGCTAACCAGTCGCGTGAAAGACGAATAGGAGAAGCCTGCGCTGTTGTACAGCGACGCACCAAGCAGCATGACCACGGGCACGAACACGGTGGCCAGCAGAAATACCAAGGTAGGGACGACGAGCGCAGGGCCGGTCCATCGCCCGCGGAGCACCGACACGTTAGACATGGCCGTCTCCGAAGATGATCGCGTCGTTGGCATCGAACATGGCGAATGCGGTGCCGCCGGTCGCCGGCTTGACGGCCTGCGTCAGCGCGACGGCAATCATCCCGACCTGATCGTCGAGCGTCGTCACGCGGGTGCGCGACAGCGAGCCCATGACCGTGCACTCGTCCACCGTGCAGCCGAGTTGATTGGTGGCGGCTGTTGACGATCCGTTCACGCGAACCGATTCCGGGCGCACGAGCAGTACTGCATTAGTTCCCACCTTGGCCGATTCGGAGACACGACCGCTCAGCGTTACGCCGGAGGCGAGTTGCAACTTGCCGATGCCCGAGCCGGCATCAATGCCCTGCAGCGTACCGCGCAGGCAGTTGGATTCGCCCAGGAACTGGCCGGCGAACAGGGTGCGCGGCGAAAAATACAGGTCCTCGGGTGGCCCGACCTGTTCGATGGCCGCATTGTTCATCAGGCAGATGCGGTCCGACATCGTCATGGCTTCTTCCTGGTCGTGCGTGACATACACGACGGTGATGCCAAGCGCCTTCTGCAGTTGTCGGATTTCGGCCTGCATGTGCGTGCGCAGCGCCTTGTCCAGCGCGGCCAGCGGTTCGTCCATTAATACGATCGAGGGCTTGTGAACGATGGCCCGCGCCAGCGCCACCCGTTGCTGCTGCCCTCCAGATAGCTGCGTCGGGAAACGGTGCTGGATGCCAGGCAGCTTGATCAGCGCCAGGATGGTATCCACTTCGTGCTTGACCTGTTCGGCGCGCATGCCTCGCATTCTCAGCGGAAACCCGATGTTTTCGGCCACCGTCATGTGCGGAAAGAGGGCGTAGCTCTGGAACATCATGCCGATGTCGCGGCGATGCGGTGGCGCCAGCGTGGCATCCTTTCGCTCGATCCAGATTTGGCCGCTGGTGGGTTGCGTCAGGCCGGCGATCATCATGAGCAGCGTGGTCTTGCCCGAGCCGGAGGGGCCGAGAAGCGTCACGAATTCGCCTTGTTGCACCACGAGGTCCGTGGCGGTCAGTGCGTATGTGTCGCCATAGCGCTTGGAAAGGCCAGCGATGCGCAGCTTCTCGTTGCCGATTCCGGCCGAGACGCGGTGGTCGGGCGTCGTGCTCGCTTTGTGCGTACCCGGCATGTCGAAGCGATCGTCAAGCGTAGATTGATTCAGGGTTTCCATCTTGATCTCTCTTTCCGTGACGCTTAGGCCAGCAACCACGTGTTGAAGGTCTCGGTCAGCTTGTCCTTGTTCTTGCCCCAATACTTCGAGTCGATCTGGACAGCCCTGGCGATGTTGTCCGGATGGGTGGGCAGCGACTTCGCCCGAACGGGATCAATGAACTTGTACGCATCCGGGTTCGAAGGGCCATACGACAATCCCTTTGTGTAAATGGCCTGACGCTTGGCGTCGCACGTGAATTTGATGAACTCTCGGCAGAAGTCCGCCTTTGGCGTGCCCTTCAGAATGCAGAAGCCTTCCGTGCTCCACAACCCCTGGTTCCAGACAATCTTCACCGGCGCGCCTTCGTCGATGGCTGCCTGGGCGCGCGCATTCCACGTGGGACACATATCGACTTCGCCGCTTTTCAGCAGCTGCGAAGTTTGAGCACCGCCCGTCCACCACACGTTGACGTTCTTTTTGATGCGGTCCAGATTGGCAAATGCGGCTTTGCTGTCGAGCGGGTAAAGGGAGCCGGGCGCACCGCCACTGCCGAGGAAGGCCTCTTCCAGCGTGTCTTGCGGCGCGCGGCGCATTGCGCGACGGCCCGGGAATTTCTGGATGTCCCAGAAGTCCGCCCAGGACGCTGGCATCGGACGGTCCTTGAATTTGTCGGTGCGCACCGCCAACACCGTTTGCAACACGAGTGTGGCGATCATGTACTGGCTGTTGTACTTCTCCGGGATTTCGGGTGCCTTGACGCGGACCTCCTCCAAGAACACCCCCGTCAACGGATCGGTCAACACTTCCTGAGATTGGCGATTGAGCAGCGCCATGTCCCAGGCGTAGTTCTTCGCATCTACCATACCCTTGACCATGGCAGTCGGATCGGATTGTGCCACCACGGGCACGATCTCGATGCCTGTCGCGGCTTTGAACGGCTGATAAAACGCTTCAGCAAACGCAGCCGAGTAGGGGCCGCCCGGGTCCCGTACGACGATGCGTCGATCCGCTGCGAGCGAGCTCTTATTGATGAACGGGAACGCGAGGGCGGATGTGCCGAGCGCGAGATTGCGAAGAGCGCGGCGACGCGACGAATTGACGACCGGGGGGATTTCGACAGGGGCGACCATAACGACTCCGTGATAATGTTTTTCACAAATACGTTCTCTGACATGTCACAGGCATCGTAGACATGTCAGCGCAATGAGTCAAAGATCTTCTTATGGGTGTTTACCCGTTTCCGGCGGCTACGATGGACGAGTGGATGCAGAATGCACTGCTCGCGCACCTAGGCATCGTGTCGAAATTTGGAGAAGGGCGGCCTGGAAGATCGGGAGAGTGCCAACCGCGATTCCAGCCGCTGAAGAACTAAAAGAAGAAGGCGTCGGTATCGCCCGCCGTGGGGAGAATTTCAGCGGTGCCTTTAGGCGAATTTTGGTATGCCATCAGGGCAGAATGGGCCAAGCGCGCCATCTCCCGCGTGGCTGGGGAAAGCAACTGGCCTCGGCGCTTGATCAGCGCGATGGTATCGAACAGGGGCTCCTCGAACGACGCGAAATGCAAGTTCTCTGGAAACACTTCGCTCGCCATGGCAGCGCGGCACACGATCGTGTCACCGATGCCCTCGAAGACGAGCGCCAGTGCAGAGGACAAGTACTCCACTTCGATAAGGGGGAGGATGCGGACGCCGGCAATGCGCGCGCGGCCCGCGAGCTGGCGCCTGGCAGGGTCCGTATCAGCATAGTGCGCGTCATACAGCACCAACGGCGTTTCGGTGAAGGCGCGGATCGTCATCGGCGCCGCGCATCGCTCCGCTACGGCGCTGACAAAGCAAACCTCGTCGCGCACCAGTGGTACGACGTCCAGGTGGGCATCGTCCACGGGTAGGGTAACTAGCCCGGCTTCGAGTTTTCCGGAGGCGACACTAGATGCCGTCTCAGCGCTATTCTGCCCCAGCAGCCGCATGCGAACGTTGGGATATAGCCCATGGAACTGTTGGGCCAGATTGGTTCCAAGGTAGAAATCGGCGTTGCGCAGCAGCCCGAACGTCGCCGTCCCACCGCCAAGCGCCATCATTGCCTTGACGACGCGGGCGCCTTGCTCCGCCGACGCCGTGGATTGCTCGGCAAACGGCAGCAGTTGCTCGCCGGCAAACGTCAGCACCAGTTGTTTATTTGCGCGATGGAATAGCTTTGTGCTGAGTTCTGCCTCAAGGCGGCCAATGAGATCCGACACGCCAGGCTGGCTGATGCCCATTTCGGTAGCGGCGGCGCTGAACGTCCCGAGCCGTGCGGCCCGGACAAATGCCTCAAGCTGCACAAGTGTCACAAGTAAAACTTATAAGTGGTACAAGGGTCTGTGCATTGTCGCATGCGGTGAAGCTGCGCGGCAGGAAAGCCATCAGCGACAAAAAACGGCGTGCAAGCCCTACCGCTTGCAACGCCGAAGACTACGGAGACAGGCAGCGGCAGGTCAGGCCACGTGTTCGATTGCCCATTCGGGCTTCTCGCCCTTGGCCCGTGCCGCGCGCACGTCCCCCGAGCGGGCGTGCCCCTCAAAATTCTCCGCACGCGACGCCCGGGCGCAAAGCTCGCCCATGGCGCCGCTGGCGGCCAAGGAGGTGATTTCCTGATATGTGACCGTCTTCAGGAATTTGCCGACCCACAGACCACCGGTGTAACGCGCGGCATTGCGCGTCGGCAGCACATGGTTAGTCCCGATGACCTTATCGCCGAACGAGACGCAGGTGTTTTCGCCCATGAACAGCGCGCCATAGGTCGTGAGATGTTCGAGTGCGTGACGCGGATTCTTCGTGAGGACCTGCACATGTTCGCTGCCGTATCGGTCCGAGACTGCGTAAGCTTCTTCAATCGTGTCCGTCACGATGATCTCACCGAAATCGCGAAATGCCGCTTCTGCCACTTCCCGCGTCACAAGGTTGGAAAGCTGGCTGTCGATTTCCTTCAGCACGGCCTCGCCGAGCGTACGCGACGTGGTAACCAGCACAGCCGGGGAGTCCGGACCATGTTCTGCCTGGCTGATGATGTCCGTGGCTACCACGAACGGATCGGCCGATTCGTCGGCAATGATCAGCACTTCGGTGGGCCCGGCAAACAGGTCGATGCCCACCTCGCCGAAGAGTTGACGCTTTGCTTCGGCCACGTACGCGTTGCCAGGGCCCGCCAGCATGTCCACGCGGGGCATGGCTTCCGTCCCGATCGCCATGGCGCCGACCGCCTGCACGCCGCCCAGCAAATAAATTTCATCAGCTCCGGCAAAATGCGCTGCTGCAACGGAAGCGTAAGGAATCTCACCCCGATTCGGCGGCGTGCAGGCGATCACGCGCTTGACGCCTGCCACCTTGGCCGTCGTAATAATCATGTGCGCCGATGCCAGAAGCGGATAGCGGCCACCGGGTATATAAGCGCCAACCGAATTGATGGGGATGTTCTTCTGGCCGAGGATGACGCCTGGTTGCACCTCGGATTCGAAGTCTGTGATCGAGGCGCGTTGCAGTCGCGCAAAGCGCTGTACGTTGGCCTGGGCGGTTCGGATATCGGCGAGCGTCTGGGCTGGCAGGTGCGCGATGGCTGCCTCAATCTGCTCGCGGGAGAGCTTGAAGGATTCGGGCGACCATTTGTCGAACCTGTTCGACAGGTCGCGCACGGCAGCGTCGCCCCGGGAGCGAATGTCGCGCAGCGCGTTTTCGACTACCTGTCGGACTTGCGGCGAAGAGGCTTCTGCGGCATTGGTCTGGATGGCCGGTGACTTGAGGCGGTATTCCATGGGTATCTCCTTGGGGCCCGTCCGGAAGAGGTGGAATGACGAGCGGTACGACGGAGCGTAAAGTCACGCTATCTATCAGACAATGACCTAGGTATTATGTTTTGCATAGTATTTGCTTATGGATGCTGGCATGAATGAAAAAGACCTTAACGATGTGCGCGCTTTTGCCGAGGAGCTCGCGGATGTCGCCAGGGCGACCGCCCGGCAATATTTCCGAACCGGTCTGTCTGTGTCAGTCAAGTCGGATCGCTCCCCGGTGACCGAGGCGGACAACGAGATCGAACGCCAAGTCCGCGACGCGATCAGCGAGCGCTACCCAGCCCACGCGTTCTTTGGTGAGGAAAGCGGCGGCGCGATGCTCAATGGTCCAACGTGGGTCGTGGATCCGATCGATGGAACAAAGAGCTTTATATGCGGCGTTCCGCTTTTTGGCTCGCTGATTGCGTTCCTGATGGCTGGCCGCCCTGTGATTGGCGTTTTGGAAATGCCCGCATTGCGAGAGCGTTGGGTAGGTGCTGCTGGGCGTACCCTCTGTAACGACGCGCGTGCTAGCGTTAGCGGCTGCAAGTCTTTGGCAGAAGCGAGGCTGTTTTCGACATCACCTGACATGTTCGTCGGCGAATTCGCCGATGCGTTTGTGCGAATCAGCGAACAAGTGGGGCTTAGGCGCTTTGGGGCAGATTGTTATGCCTATGGCCTGCTAGCCTCGGGCCACTGCGATTTGGTCGTCGAGTCCGGCCTGAAGCCCTACGATGTCATGGCGCTTGTTCCCATCATTGAGAACGCTGGTGGCGTTGTGTCCGACTGGCGTGGCCAGCCCATTGACACGGGATTCACTGGCCAGATTGTGGGGGCCGCGACTCGCCAATTGCACGACGAAGCGCTAGCGGTTCTCCGAGCTACGTGAACAGCGTAAGGGTGGGCGACAAGGATGGTTCGGACTTATTCGATGAAGCTTAGTTCTGCGAATAACAGAGGGGACCAGTGACCTTCATCTTACGCGATTTCGAATCCAGCGATGCAACTGAAGTCAATGAAGTCGCACTCGCCGCGTTCCGAGAATACAGCAGCATTTACGACGACTGGGAGACATTCTCTCAAAACATCGGCCGCATGGCGTCGCTTGCGGACCAAGGCGAGTTGATTGTTGCCACGCTGGCGCATAAGGTGGTCGGCGCGGTAGTCTACATCGCGCCACAAGCCCAAGAGCAGCTTCTTTGCCGCGAGTTGGCCAGCTCCCTGACGCGAGTGCGCTTATAACTAGGTGTACGAAAGTCGATCGGCTTCTACAATATTCCGCAGCACTCGCGCTGGGTTTCCTGCCATCACGACGCCCTTCGGGACGTCCTTCGTGACGACCGCCCCTGCTGCAATGACACTGTCCGCTCCGATGTTGACTCCGGGAGAACCTGGACGCCCGCGCCGATCCACACATTGTCAGCATCGTAATGGGATGGGCGTCCTCAAGACCTTTGTTGCGACGTTCCGCGTCAAGTGGCTGGCCAGACGGGTAGAGCCCCACATTCGGGGCGACGAACACATTGTTTCTGATGCTAACTTTTGCCGCATCGAGGGTGACTAGATTGACGTTTGCGTAGAACCTGTGGCCGATTTCGATCTTGAAGCTGTAGTCGCACAGAAACGGCCTGTCAAATGCAGGGTTGTCATCCAACTTTCCCAAGAAAGACCTCAAATTTCAACACGACGCGCTCGAGAGTGGGCCGGAGTCTGATTGAAGGTGAAGAGGTTTGCCTTGGCGGCGTCGCGTTGATGCAGTAGGCTGGGGTCGTAGTTCGCATCGTAAAGCAGTCCGGCGGTTGACTGTTCCATCTCGTTCATGGTGATGCCTCTCAAGCGCAAAACAGTGAGTATGAACTGCGCGCGGACCCGGCACCACCCTCCACCGTCTACTCGGCCGATCGACGACAAATGCACCGCTAATGAGTAGCTAATTGGCGCGAGGCGCCCGGTCAGGATCGACGTCGCGTCTCAACCCCTTAGCGGACGTTCGTAGGCAAATATCCAATGTCCCTAGTTGGCCGGAATGAGCCGGACGGCTCGCCCCTTCGCCGCGCTCCGTCCACGAGTCTGCGCTTCGGCTCCTATCCCAATTTTGGTCTGACGAACGCAAAAGCCGCGCTCAGGGCTCTTTTTTGCTCCTATCCTTAAAGCGGCGGTCAGCACCACGGCGCGCTGTACCGCGCCTCCCAACACCGTGGCTCGGTTCTTTGGCCGGGCAGCAAGCCATTCGACCAAAGTCATTAACTCGAAGCTGGCTTTCGGAGAGGGCCTCCAACTGCAGGAGGTAACATGTTTCTGTGCTACCTGATTGACCCTGACAGACGCTGCATAACCAAGGTGAATGATGGGTTCGACCGTGCATCGGAGTTGACGGGCAGTGAGCACCCTGGACTCGCCGAATTGTGGACCGACTTTGCGGACTCGACGCTTGACGTTGCATACTCGCCAGACTCAGATGAGCAGCCGTCGTTTCGCGTACGTCTTTCCTTTCGTGGGAAGACGATAGAGCATGCGATTAGCGGAAAGGGCGTGTTAATCGCCTGTGGCGAAATTCCTCCCGAAATCGCGCAACAAATACAGACGGCGAAAGCGGTCGAGAAAATGGTCGAGTTCTCATCCGCCCGCTATATAGCGGTTGATCGATGGCTCAAAGGCGGTTCCAGCGTGACGCGTGCGCCGGCTCGACGCGCGGCGTCGAACGGTCGTTTAGGCTCGCAGGAAGACCGTGACAAGGCATCTGGCAAGCGATGACGCGACGACGGTATTCCGATCAACGTATTGGTCCTGCCCGGACCAGGTGACAGGGGGCAAGCGCGTCGCGGCGTCGATCCCCGATGTGGCCAAGGCCGGCCCGCAAGGCACTAGGCTTGTGCGTCGGACGCCTCGCTCAGTTTGAGGGTTTGGCGAAGGCGAGTCGCAGTGCGATGGCTCGACAGGCCCATAAGATTGCTCACTTGCTCATTGGTTTTGCCGGCGATGATCAGCCGACGACCGAACGTGTTTCTGAGCAAGCGTGGACTCTCGTCGGCCGCCGACAGGTCCGCACGGCGTAGCGCTACGCGGACACATTTCAGCATCGTATCCGGCAGCATCGGCTTGCCGCCCGCAGTGGCTATGAACAGCCATTGCGTCGGGGCCTGGATGCGGCTGCGCGCCGTGTGATATTCGCGCAGCACGTCGACCGCGAAAGATTCGATCGGCACCCGCCGTGCAATGCGAGGTCCATGCTTGTCAACGAAGACAGTGGGGCGCTCGCCATGCACATCGAGGTCGTCGACGCGCAACTGCTTGAGTTCGGCGGCCGTGACCCCTGACGCCAGAAATAGCGCCACGATCGCCGTGTTTCGCAGTTCCTTGAACGCCGCGCCCTCGGTTGCAACGCACACCGCTTGTAGCCGCGCATCGTCTTCCGGTGAAAGATAGATCGGCGTTGGCTCGTCTTGTGGCCAGTTCTCGTTGACTAACATCAGCGCGGCCGGATTATCGGTGCGCAGTTCGATGTTCACGAGATGACGCGTGACCCGGTCGATCAGCTTCAGGTAACGCAGGCGAGTCGTCGTGCCGGGCGCGCAGTCCTGCGCGAGTTCCGCGAAGAATCCATCGATGTGGTCCGCCCCGAAGCTCGCCACTGTCGCGCCGTGCGCAATCAGATAGTCGTTGAAGCGCGAGAACATCGAGCGGTGCTGGACGATCGACTGGTCGGCAAATGCGCGGCGATCGGCCCCCGCCGCTTCTTCACGCTGCCATTGGGCGTATGCGTCTTCGGGTGCAACAAGCCAAATATCGTCAGGCATAAAAGTCGATATACTGAAATTCGCTCACCCCAAACCCTACAGCGAAGCTAACGCTTCGCCAACCCCGAGCCACCAAAGACGGGGCCGCCTTCGTCGACCTCGCTTCGAATGGCGTCGAGGCAAGCGGCCGGTCCGCCGACAACCAGTTGCGTGGAACACGCCAGCATCAGGTTGACGCTCAGACCGAAGTCCTCAATGAGGTAGCCGCCAGCACAGTAAGCGCCTTTGCCTCCCGTCGCCGCTGCCTCAACGCGCTGAGCCAGCGTCCCTTCGTTGGATCGATACGCCCATATCGGCTTTCCAAGCGCGGCCGCAAAGCCAACCTCAAAAGCAGTCCCGCTGTCTGGTTCACCGGACCCGCGAAAGTCATCGAGGTTCGCCATCACGATATCGGCCGACCGGATCAGTTCGATGTTCGCGGCATATATCCATCGAGCAGCGTCTTGCCGTTGAAGGGAGGAGGGCACTTGTCCGTCGAGTGGATAGAGGCCAACGAAGCGGCGATCGCGACAGAGCTGCTTGAGGTGCTCGCCGTGTTCCTTCGCGTCGCGGCGGAACACGTCGAATCCGGCTAGGTAGATGCGCGGCTCGCTCGCGGCACGCTCGATCGGCAATGGAGAGGGCGCGATCCTTCCTTCACGGACCCGACGTTTGATCCGGTTTAGCTGTTTCTTCACAGCCAAGGCGCTCTTGGCGAGACTGTTCGCGATCTGCTCACCCGGTAAGTCCTGATCGAGCAACTCCATCACTGCGCGCTGCGACTTCGTCGGGTTTCTTTTGGGCATCGGTTCGTGGCGTCGCTGTGCGGCTACTAGATTCCTAGGAGCTTACCAATAACGCCCTTAAGTCAAGTCAGCCCTACGAGATGCGTAGGGCACGTGTGCGGTCATCGTTACCGGTCCGTCCCCGTCAGTGCGGCCGTAGAAAATTTCACTGGAGCGCGTGGGGTTTGGTGCCGATAGACACTGATCGCTTTTATCCCAGAAGCGCAAGGCACCGCGACCGCGCGATCGCACTGCCTTTACTGTTGAGCGCTAGAAGCAAGAACAATGAACAACCTGACGATTCGGGCGCGGCTTGCGCTCACCATGGCTTTCCTCGGCTTTCTGCTGGCGCTGTCAGTCGGCTTCGGGTTGTACGGCGTCAGTGCTACCTATTCATCGGCCAAAGACATCTCTGACAACTCGCTACCAGCGGTCAACGCCCTCGGCATATCAAACAACTACATCGCTCGTGCGCGGCTTGCGCTTGACCGCTATGCGATAAATCCGGCGGACAAAGACGCTGGCGGACTCATCGCACGCGCCAATGGATTCATGCGTCAATCTGACGC
>JFHF01000088.1 GCA_000648925.1 Caballeronia jiangsuensis | reverse complement strand
CCGACGTTGACACGAAAGCTCTCATCGGTAGACAAGGTGCTTCTAGTCACACAGTCCGCGCGCGCGGATGGGAGCCTTGTGGCGCGACCTGCTGATTGTCGTCAAGCGTGTCACCGCGAAAGAGTCGCGCAGGCTGTGCCGCGATATTCTAGCCGGAGCACGGCGGCGCACTTGACGTCCCGCTGTACACTACCCATCGCAGGCAGGAAAGCTAGCTGATGAGTTGCTTCCGGACGGCTAGGCTCACCCTGCCTCGGCCGCTCAGAACCCTTGCTTTGACGCTGACCCACAGGGGCGTCCGAAATGCGCGATTCCCTCTTTGGACCGCCACCGGCTCAAGCGTGCGGCTTCACGGTGTGACGGTGATGATGCTTCTTGTGGTGGTGCGTCTTCGCTGTTGCTGCGACCGGAAACGCGAATGCTGCAATCAGGAAGACAGCAAAAGTAGTCTTGAACACGTTGTTCATAGCGGCTTTCGTTGGAGGGACGGTAATTTTCGACTTACTCGAACGGGCAGTTCATTGTAGCCGGAACGCCCACCAACGAACTCCTAAAGGAAAGGGTGTCGCGCCAGTCCGACAAGCGTTTTTTCTACCGGCGCCGGCGGCGAAGCACTCCTTCGCCGCCGTACGCCCTCCAACTCTACCCTGCTGACACCTCAATCCGTCGCGGCTTCGCTTCTTCACGTCGGGGAATCGTCAAGGTCAGTACGCCGTCCTTCAACGATGCTTCGACTTTCGACGTATCGAAGTCCTCGCTAACCGTGAAGGTGCGAGAAAAATAAGGCGCGCGCACTTCGGTGTGGGCAAGCTGCAGATTCGCCGGCACCGGGACCACTGATTCAGCATCAATGGTCAGGTTGCCGTCGTGAACCTTCACTTCCAGCTTGTCTTTCGAGACGCCTGGCAGGTCTGCCCACAGGGTGACCCTGTGGCCGTCTTCGACAATGTCAACAGCGGGCGTTAATGTTTGTCGCCGGCGGGCGTCCGCGGCGTCCCGACGAGCAACGCCGTCCTGGTCGCGTTCGGTGATTTGTGTGTTGTCGCTCATGATGTCACCTCATTGAACAGTAACCGAACGTGGTTTGGACGTCTCCCGCTTACCAACAGAGATTAGGAGACATCCGTCGATATACCTCGCCTGGACGTTGTCCGGGTCGGCTTGTTGAGGGAGTTCGATAACCCGGCGGAAGGACCCAGAAAAGCGCTCCTGGGCATACTGTCGGGCACCCTCCTGCGGTTGTGTATAGCCGGTCGTTCGTTCACCCGCAATCGTGAGTAGGCCCTTGTCGACGGACACGTCCAATTTGCTCGTGTCCAGACCTGGGGCGAAGGCAACGATTTCGACCGTATTCTCAGTCGACCCGATGTTGATTTGCGGGAACGTCCCTACTCGTGTCGAACGAAGGCTTGTGGGAAACCCGCCGAACAGGCTGGACATCTGGCGCTGTAGCCGGTCCAGTTCACTGAAGAGGTCGGGTCCAATGAAGGCATCACTCATTTTCGCTCTCCTCTCGCGGCATGACGGGCTGCTGCACTTCATCAGGCCCTCATGCCCGCGACTAATCAAGTTGAAGCACGCAGCGTGCGCGCGACTGCTATGCAAGGCGAAATATAGGAATTGGATGAGGCATTTCAAGAGCCCATTCCACCAAATTTTATGTCTTGAAAAACCAGCCTTGGGGTCCTACTATCCGCGCACCTGGACTACTTGGAGGTCGTCATGGAATTCGACACTGATTGGCGTACGCTTGGCAAGCATCGCATTCGGCTCCGCTCGGCCAAGGGGTTCCCGACAGAAGTCATGCACCAACTGGCAGATGTGACGCGACTAGCCGTTGATAACAACATGAGCGCACGGGCGCGCGTTGTTGACATCGTACTTCGGGAAGAGAAAAGCTACGACATCACAGTCGGTTCAACCTTGCCGGAAGACCGCATTTGCGCGCCGCAGCTCGAAGCAGCAATAGCGACAGTGATGGGGCTGCCGTCCGAGAAGGTGAATATCTTTGTGCAGACGGTCGCCCAGGAAGACGTCGACTTGCATTTCGGCGTCTACGAGAGAATGCTGGCGGAAAAGTTTGGCGCGGCGCCGCCTATACAGTGACATACAAGTGCATTTATGGACGCGCGCGCCAATTATTCGAGAATGCTTATTGACGCATGCTTTCCTCGTTACTAAATTTTGCTTCGTCGAGGTCAGTCATGTAGCGACGGTCGGCTGCGCGGCTTTACTATCGGATGCCGTACAAAGAAGACGCGTCGAGTCCATTGGAGGAAGCGACGAGACAGTTCTTGAAGAATCATTTGCTGAAATTTCGGCGTGTAGTCGGCCAGGCGAATTCGAAGCTCGCGGATGCGAGGAAACATTGGCAAAATTCACGGGAGGTAAGTCTATCGAAAGTGAACAGGAAATTGGGTCGTCAAGGGCATGACAGTACCGGCAAGTCAGTCGGCTAACTGCCTTCTATCTTGGAGCAAAGCGTGCCCATGTTTGGGCAAAATTCCCGGCATTGGTCGGGGCAAGTTGTTTTGTTATCGCCGCGAGCCGCCGCACAAAGAGCTGCGCCTCGCACTCGTTTGGACCAACGGGTGACGCCACTTCGATACCGTCTCGAAGATAACCTTGCTGCACGAATCACTTGGCTATCGCATGATGCGCACAATGAGCAAAGTGCATCGCTGACAGCAACGAAAGTCGAATGAATTCACGTTTCGCCCGGACTAACGAACAAGCGGTCCGCGCGGCTCCGTGAGGACTCCGTACGTTTAATTCTACATAGGCTGACAGTCGACTTTAGAATCACTCTGCGGCTCGTGCCGGAACGCTTTCTCGCAACCTGTCGTCCGCGAGTGCGAGGACCGATTCTAGCTCGGCTAAGCCAACCGGTTTCGTCAAGTGCGCATCAAAGCCTGCATCTCTGGTTCTTTGTCGGTCTTCTGCCTGCCCGAACCCTGTTACTGCTGCAACGACAAGCGCGTCGTTGCGTGCAACTTCACGCAGGCGCCCTATAGCCTCGTAACCCGTCAACAAGGGCATCGAGAGGTCAAGTAGGACCAAGTCTGGACGAAATGAAGCTGCTATGTCTATTGCCTGTGCACCGCCATAAGCTTTCAAGGCGTTGTGACCCAGTGCTTGCAGTAGCATCTCCATGCTGTCCGCCGAGTCGCGATTGTCATCCACCACCAAAACTTTTATCGGCCCTGTGTGCGGCCGTGGAAGGGCTGCCTCGGGACTTGCGAACTCCGGGTTCTCTTTGTACGCGGGTAGCCAAACGGTGAATCTAGTACCGCGACCGGGCCCCGGGCTCAGAACCTCGATACGACCGCCATGCAGTTCAACAAGCGAGCGCGCCAAGGTCAGCCCGATACCGAGGCCACCCTCTTCCACGGGCGCGTCAGGATGCCTCTCCTGCGCGAACAGGTCGAACACCAGGTCCAGTGACTCGGGCGTTATCCCACAACCGTTGTCCTCGATGGAAATCGAAACCATCCAGTCCACGTGCAGCGCCTCAAGCTGAATGAGCCCGCCCGCCTGTGTATATTTGGAGGCGTTGTCTAAGAGGTTGTGAATAACCTGGACGAGCCGTGTCATGTCGCCGTTGACGATAACTGGCTCGTCTGGCATACGGACATCGAGCGTTTGGTCTTTGGCTTCTACCTTGGGCCGAACAGCTTCGACCGCGCGGTCGATGACGTCTTGGATGGCAACGGGTGCCGGCGTCACTCGAACTTTCCCCGTGGTAATCCGCCCGGCATCAAGAAGGTCGTCGACGAGCCGTGTCATGTGCGCGAGCTGCCGGTCAACGATGTCACGGGTGCGGCGGAGGATGTCTGCAGTTGGGACCGACTGCTGTTGGAGAAGCCCGACTGCGTTGCGTATTGGGGCCAGCGGGTTCCTCAGCTCGTGCCCCAGCATGGCGAGGAATTCGTTCATCCGACGGCTTGACGCCTCTAGTTCCTCCAGCCTACGTCGTTCCGTCATGTCGCGGACAACTTTAGCGAAGCCGAGCAGTTTGCCGTCCCCGTCACGAATTACGGAGACGACAATACTGGCCCAAAACAGGGAGCCATCCTTGCGTACACGCCATCCCTCCTCCGAAAACTGTCCGCTACTGAGCGCGCGACGCAGCACCTCCTCGGGTCGACCCTTCGCACGCTGGTCCGGCGTGTAAAAAACGGAGAAGTGCCGCCCGATGATTTCGTCGGCGCAGTAGCCCTTGACTCGCTGGGCGCCAGGGTTCCACGTGGTAACGATTCCAGCTTCGCTGAGCCGAAAGATGGCGTACTCGCGGACCGAATTAACGAGCAGCCTGAACGTCGCATCCTCAGTTCGCGTCCCGTTGCGGCCCCCGTCCGGATGCCAGTTCGACGAGCTGTCGACGTCGTTCATCACTTTGCCCTGTTGTTGGTTTAGAAGTCAAAGTTCGCAGGGGCGAGCCGACGTCGCTCGTGGGCCGAGCCTTCTACCGGACACGGTGGCACGACTAAGACCGAAGGGTGTGGCCGTGATGAAACGATGGAAGCAATCGCCGTGCCTGGGCTTCGGTGGAAAAGGGCCTTCGCGCTGACGTGTTTTGCCAGCACCCGCCCGCGCTCCACTGAAAACCGGACATCGTAGTCTACAAATGCGGCATGCGAGACTACCTGTTCCGTGCAGGCTCCGGTCTCTATATTGGTTGACTTTCTACGCACTCACCGCCGCACAATGATTGCGCAACGCCTAAAATTAAAAGCGCGCGCACTGCCTTCAGCCTGATAAGAGCTAAACATGCAGGAGCCGTCTGAAATTCCCATGGTCGAGCACGTCCAGCGCACGGGTTCGGTCGTCACGTCGAAGCTTGACTCCCGTCGCCGGCGTTCTCCCGACTACGCCGGCGAAAGTGCGGCGCTGCACGCGCTGGCCAAAGCGTTTACGGAGTCTCACAGCGCGATGTTCCAGACTTTGGCCGACACCGCGCTTGCCCTATGTCGCGCTGGCAGCGCTGGAATCAGCCTTCACGAGCACCAGCCAGGTCAGCCGGAGACTTTCCGTTGGATTGCTGTGTCGGGTCGCTGCGCTCAGCTCGTAGGGCACGTCATCCCGGCCGACGAGAGCCCCGGCGGGCTGGCGTTCCGCTTAGGCGCGCCTCAGCTCATATCTTCTCCGAAGCGGGTCTTCCCGTGCCTTTCGGTCATTGAGCCAGATATCACCGAAGAGCTCGTTGTACCGGTCCCCGGCGCCGCCGGTCCGAGAGGAGCGCTTTGGGTCCTTTCCCATGATGCCGAGATACAGTTTGACAGCGAGCATCGTCGCATCCTGACGAGCCTGGCCGACTTCGCGTTCGCGGCATTGAGGGTCGCAGACGCCAAGGCCGACGCTGAAGCGCGCGCGGAGGAAGCTGAAGCGGCCAGAAAATCGGTGCTGCAGGCTGAGGCCAACAAGGACAATTTCATCGCGACATTGGCTCATGAACTGCGTTGTCCACTTGCGCCCATCGATGCAGCGCTAGAGGCGGCGCAGAAACTCGCGGCCGGAAATCCCGCAGTGCTTTCGGCGCTCGCCCTAGCGCACCGTCAAGTTCAGCAGATGAAACGTCTCGTAAGCGACCTGCTCGATGTATCGCGCGTCCGGCACGGCAAGCTCTGCGTCAACCTCGCGTACTGCCTGCTTGGCGATATTGTCAAGGACGCCATGGCTGCCGTCGGCGAAGATGCGAGAAGGCGCAGGCAACATTTGCGCGCAACCTTGCCGGCTTCCCCCGTGACGGTGTATGCCGATTCGGCCCGGCTTACGCAGATTGTCTGCAACGTACTGTCCAATGCGGTGAAATATACGCCTCCGGGGGGCGAAATAGCCCTGCTCGTTGAGGCGCCCGCCCCAGATGCGATGGTCGGCGACGAGCAATCAAGATGGGATGCCGTCATCTCGGTGACCGACACTGGTATCGGCATCGCACCAGACCTATTGCCGCGGGTCTTCGAGTTGTACGCGCAATCGCCCTACCTCGGGACGCGTGCTGACGGTGGCTTAGGCTTAGGGCTTTCCGTCGTGAAGTATCTCGTTCAGGCGCATCACGGCACGGTGACAATTGCGAGCGACGGTGAAGGCAAAGGAACCTGCGTCACAATGCGACTGCCCATCGTCTGCAAGAGCGGCATCGGGCATTCTGCTCCAACCACTCACGGCATTCCGCCTGCTCGAATCTTGTTGGTCGATGATAATTGCGATGCGACGGAGGCGCTCTCGATGTTGCTGGCGCTTGATGGCCACGAAGTGCGGCGCACACAAAGCGGCTCCGAGGCACTGGCTATCGTTGATTCATTCACACCGGACGTCGCATTGATTGATGTTCACATGCCTGGGATGGACGGTCCGACGCTCGCCGGTCTGCTTAAGCAGCATCCCCAGTGTTCGATGACTCGACTCGTGGCCCTTACCGGAGACACTGCACCGACCGAACGCCAAGACGGAGTGTTCGACTGCTACCTCGTGAAACCGCCGGCGCTCGAGGACCTGAAACATGTGTTGCAAGTCGGGCGGCCGCCGAGACCACTGGCTGACGGTAGTTGACGGCGTTCTGCCTTTGACCACGAGCTAGCGAATTGACCGACCAGCATCGTGGCCTCCGACAGCGCCGCTAACTCTGTTCTGAGACGACCGGTGCGTCGGCAGTCAGCGGCCAACAGCGTCCCATCGGGAAAGGTCAAGGGTCGGTTGATACCGAACGAGCCGTAGTGCACACTAGCCATCTTTGAAAGAAAGCATTCGACTTCCATCTCGTCGCACCCGTCGTCCGCTTGGGGGAGCAGCCGCGAAGCAGGGTGAATTCGAGTCCTCCCTCGCGCAGGAAGTTCAGAGGGCGATTCGGTGCCTCTGACGCGCCAGATTTCGGCCGGCCACTCGTTCGGTAATGTCGCCGCTGCTTCGACGTCATGGACCACGATTCTTCCATTTCGTCTGCGGACTGCGGGCATAGTCTCTCGGCCAGCCATACTCGCCATTGCAAAGAGAATTGTGTGTCGCAGCATGCACAAACCCATCCTGAGTTCCGCAAAGCACTCAGAACAAGCGTCGTTCCTCGTCAGTGACCTCCCGGGAATTCCCGTCCTTCGCCACCCGGTTCAACATAGCTAGCGGGCGCAACGGCCTTGCGCGGTGATGCTCAAGCACCGGCTCGATACTTGCATCGGGGTTGTGCGAGGGCTTGTGAGTCCGGCAGTGCCGCCGAAGGACCGCCGCCGCTCATCCGCAGCTACGAAGCGGCCCTTAATATCGGCCGGTGTCCAACAACCGACGCACATGGTGCAACAGCAGGTCGATTTGCACTGGCTTCTCGACGACCAGGTCCGCTAACCCTTTAGCGTCGATTCCTCGCGCGGCGGACCAAAGCATGAGCCGGACGTCGCGCAGGCGCTCGTCGGCGCGAACTCTGCGGCACACTTCAATGCCGTCAATCCCGGGCATCATGAAATCAGTGATTATGAGGTCTGGCCTGTGCGTTATGGCCGCCGATATGCCTTCTTCTCCGGTTCCTGCGCAAACGACGTTCATTCCGGCTAGCTCAAGGACCATGCCTCAAATGCTGCGGGTATCGTCCTCGTCATCAATGAGGAGGACGGTAGGAGGCCGGGTGATTGTAGACATCTCAGTTCGACCAAGGAGTTGCAAACAACGCACAGTTCGACGATTCTCGCGCGCCCTCTTCCGTCGCCAACACGGTAAGCATCGCTACGCGCCTAAACCGGCTCAACGGCCACATTACGCCAGTCCGCCGGAAAGGAAAAGTGATGAGCACGCGGGCATTAGAAGAGGCGAGTCTTGGTGGGGCGCCTGGGAAGAGTGAATGCAATTCGGAGTTCGGAAACGTTTGCTTTTCACTGGCGGCGAAAGCTTGTAACGCTGGACCAACGCCTCGGACAACGGACTCGGATTATTGTCATTGTGGTTCGCCGTTGAAATGTTCTAAATTACTGCTGTCGAAAAGTCAGCATTACATCGATGGACAAACCCTGGACGGATATCTTCCTCTTTTGCAGGAAGCAAGCGCAATGAAGACGCGAGAGACTTGGCCAGTAGATTCGTACGATTGCGCAGGCTGGGAAGGCGAAATGGCGAGACGCATCGCTGCCTTCGAATGGAGCGATACCGAGCTGGGCCCGATTAAACGCTGGTCGCATAGCCTTCAGGCAGCAGTCAGATTCGTACTGGCGTCACCGCTGCCCTTGGTCATGCTCTGGGGCCGACGCGGCACAATGGTTTACAACGACGCGTACGCCGTGTTTGCCGGAGGTCGCCACCCCTTCCTGCTTGGTAAGCCTGTTGAAGAAGGCTGGCCGGAGGTCGCAGACTTCAACCGACACGTCGTGGATACCTGCCTTGCCGGCGGGACGTTGTCTTATAAGGACAAGGAACTCACCCTTCTGCGCAGTGGAACACCCGAGCAGGTCTGGATGGACCTGCACTACTCTCCGGTAGCCGACGACGACGGTCGGCCAGCCGGCGTCATTGCAATTGTCTTCGAGACCACGGAGAAGGTTCTCGCTGAGCGCGACAGAAAAATTGCCGAAGAGAAGCTTCTAAAGCTCACCCGGACGTTAGAAGAGCGCGTTGCCGAGGCGGTCACAGCACGAGTCCAAGCCGAGGAGCGGTTCCGCCAAGTGCAGAAGCTTGAAGCGATAGGGAATCTCACAGGCGGAGTAGCACACGATTTCAATAACGTGCTGCAGATACTATCTTCGAACCTTGAACTCATTAGACTTGCGACGCGACAGACGCCGAACCTCGAAAGCCGGTTTGGGGCAATGTCCTCGGCCATCAGCCGGGGAAGCAGACTGGCGTCGCAAATGCTTGCATTCGCCCGCCGGCAGCCGCTCAATCCAAGGACCATCAGTCCTAGAAAGCTATTGGACTCAATGTCTGACCTCATGCTGCGAGCGCTTCCTGAGTCAATAGCCCTCACCGTTACAGTGGCTGAGGACGTCAAGAATATAAACGTGGACCGAAATCAGCTTGAGAACGCGGTATTGAACCTAATCATCAATTCGAGAGACGCAATCGACAAGTCCGGACGGATAAAGGTCGATGTGCGCAACTGCACCGATGAACAGCGCCTACCGACCGATTCTGATTTGCCCTCCGGAGAGTACGTCAAGCTCTCGGTGACCGACAATGGCAAAGGCATGTCTGAGACCGTCCGAGCGCGTATGTTTGAGCCGTTCTATTCCACAAAGCCGGAGGGGCATGGGACCGGCTTGGGCCTCTCTATGGTATTTGGCTTTGTCACGCAAAGTGCTGGATTTATCGACGTCGAGACAGAGCTTGGGAAGGGAACGACCATTTCGCTGTGCTTCCCAGCATGCGACGGCGAAGAAAGCTCCGACGAGCGCGCGACACATTCCCACGCCCTCCACGGTGGAGAGACCATCCTTGTCGCAGAAGACGATTCGGCCGTGCGCCTTGCGGCAATCGATATGCTTGCGCAACTTGGCTACAAGGTCTTGTCCGCCCACGACGGCGACTCAGCGCTGGCAGTTTTGCAAAAAGGCCCGGCTATTGATTTGCTTTTTACGGACGTCGTGATGCCAGGAACCGTAAGGAGCAGCGAACTCGCAGCCATCGCAAGCGCACCGCCTCATCGCGCCGCGGTCGTCTTCGCATCTGGGTACACCCGCGACATCATCTCCCATGAGGGACGGCTCGACGATGGCGTCACCCTTCTGGCTAAACCTTATAGCCTCGATGAACTCGCCAAAGCGGTCCGCCTTGCGCTCGACTCCAGAAACTAATGAACGCCTTCGGCAAAGACGGTTCGCGGGGTTGGCGTGCAAATGACACGAACGGCCCATGAGGCCCGGCGATGAACGTCACCCAGCTTTCCTGGAGAGGATGCTCACCGCGCGTGCTCGGCATTGACGACAATAGCAGCGGCGCCGATGCACTCGCGGCGTACCTGTAGATGAGCAAGCATAAGTTGAGCGCAGTTTAGTGCGACCGCCTAGGTGTGGAAACCGGAGGTTGTTCTGCTTGATATTTCGACGTCCCTCATAGACGGATTTGCCGTCGCTGGAGCCCTCCGAAGCACCTCGCACGGCGACTGCAGTGATTGACGCTTCCGTGTCGGCAGCCTTCGCAACGACCACCTTTCTCGTCGGGAACAAGACGACTTTCGCGCGCCGGGATGAGGTGATTGCCATAGTCGATATAAAAAGTGCTGGGTGTACATCTGTCAGCAAAGCACATTCCCTCGCGCGCGCACGGCCTTCAGTACGAAAGGCGAGCTATCTGATGTCCGGACCGCCGCGACGAGCTGCGCGCCGCCGATGTCCGTGCAGGAACGCCCCATGCGGCCACTGCTGGAACCCGCGCTTTCGCGCTTTCGAAGAGAACTGGAGCAGACATGGCGACGACCGATTCGACCAAACAAAACGTGAGTCCGAGCACGAAGGACACCATTGACCGCAAGCTAGACGAGTTGAAGGTGACGAAAACAGAATCTGGTAAAGATGAGACGACCAAACCCGACACCGAAGGCTCGAACTCGTCCAGCAAGAATCTTGACGAAGAGAACGACTAACTCGGGTAGTCTTCGGCGGCGCAGTCTCCCCGTTTCCTGGGAGCGTCTATCGCCTTTTCGAAGGCACCCTTCGCCCAGCATGCGCAATAGACGCACAACGCCGGTTCCGTTTCAGGCTGCTGTCAGCATGGTCATTTCGTCCAACGGCAGGCATTCGCTGGCGCCCCCCCTGGGGTCGGTGCCAAAGTCGGCGTGGATTGTTGAAGCGACTTATTCCTGAGGTAATCCGTCTCCCCTAAGGCTGTCTTCAGCGCAGACGCGCTAACATGACACCCTTCGTTTCTGTCAGGAGCCGGACCCATCGTGGTTGAGAATCATTCGCAGAGTTACGTGTACAGTCCAGTCGCTCGTGTGCTTCATTGGCTTATTGCCGGTCTCATCTTTGCTCAGTTCATCATCGGTTGGACGATGCCAGACGTGCATCACGATACCTTGCCGACTGGCGAGATTTCGTGGCACTTGAGCGTGGGTGCAGCGATTGTCGCCGTTATGGCGATTCGAATCATCTGGCGGATGACGCACGCGCCGGAACCAGCTGAGCTCTCGCCGCAGTTGAGGTTCGCATCAACCGTAACTCATTGGCTTCTATACGCCCTGCTGCTGGTCGTACCGCTTGCTGGATGGGCGAACGCATCCGCACGGGGTTGGATGGTGAATCTCCTTGGCGTACTTCCCTATCCGGCCCTAGCGTCGAAAGGGGCGTCCACCGGGATGGCGCTGGGCGACATTCACAGCGTGCTCGCGTGGGTGTTGCTCGCGGTGATTGTTTTGCATATCGCAGCAGCGCTGTTTCATCGCTTTGTCTTCCGTGACTCGGTGCTTAAACGCATGCTGTGACTGTGCGTCCGTAGGTGGAGCGGCAGGCGCGGCCGTTGCGCAATCGGGTTTCTCAGTTCGGGCTACCAGTCGAATGACTGGCAGCCCGATTTCACGTATGCGGTCGGGATAACCGTTGCAACAAGCAGATTTAGAAGTATTTTTATTCGCATCTGCGACTCGGGCGTCTCATATTTTTAGCGGTGAGCCGACGGCGTCATGTCATCGAACCACTGCAATGGATGATTAAATGGCTTCCGCGCAAGAGCTTCGAAAATATCGAGCAAACCTCGCCGATGAACTTCACAGTGCAGCAATCTACGAGACGCTGGCACACGTTGAGCGAGATGAATCCCGCAAGCAGGTGTTCAGTGAGCTCGCGGCGTCCGAACGCATGCACGCACGCGTCTGGGCGGACAAGCTGAGAGCCAACGGCAGAAAGCCGCCGGCTGGCTTCAACGCCAAGACATATCTGATGAAGGGCCTCGTGCATCTGCTCGGGCCGCGATTCGTCCTTCCGTCTCTCGCGGCCGCCGAGTTTGCCGACCGGAACAAGTATGCCGGCAACCCGGATACCGCGCGCATGTCGGAGGACGAGCACCAACACGCGAATGTAGTTCAGGCGTTAGCGAACGCGGGAAGGCCCGCAGCGGCTCAGGGCGCAGACATCGCTCAGGCCGAATCATGGCATCGCGGAGTTGCCTCGGGCAACGACCTGCGTGCCGCCGTACTTGGTGCCAACGACGGCCTGGTCTCGAACTTCTGCCTGATTGCGGGCGTAGCCGGCGCAGGAACCGGCAACAAAGCTATTCTGCTGACGGCGCTCGCCGGACTCATTGCCGGCGCTTGCTCGATGGCGCTCGGTGAATGGCTATCTGTGACCAACGCGCGCGAGTTGGCGCAGGCTCAAGTCTCGAAGGAAGCGAACGAGCTCGAGCATAGCCCCGATTCCGAAGAGCACGAACTCGCGCTTATCTACAAGGCTAAGGGATTGAGCGCTGAAGAAGCGAAGCGAGTCGCCGCGCAACTCATGCAGGACAAGGACAAGGCCTTGGATGCGCTTGTTCGTGAGGAGCTGGGGCTAGACCCAGCCGAGCTTGGCGGCAATCCGTGGTCAGCGGCGGGCGTCTCATTCTGCTTGTTCGCAGTTGGCGCAATCTTCCCTGCTATGCCGTTCCTTTGGTCGTCCGGGGCCCCTGCTATCGTTCAGTGCATTGGCTTCAGTGTGCTGGCCCTTACCGCCATCGGCGTGTTCACATCGCTGTTCAATGGTCGCAGTGCGGGCTTTTCGGCGGTTCGACAAATTCTCGTTGGTCTTGTCGCTGCCGCATTCACATTCGGCGTCGGGCGGGTGCTCGGCGTCGCGACATCGTAGGACCCTCGGGCACTGCTGGCAGGCGGTGCTCCGCAGATTCGATAGCGGTTGAGCGGGCGCCGGCAAAGTGATTTGAGTAACGATTCCTTGGCCGCGTACAAGTTCGCGGCTGTTGGGCACTATGGCGCTCGTGAAGCGTTCAGCGTTGCAGCCGAGATATGTCGGTACGACGCTTGACCGCGAAGATTAAAGAAATTCCCGGATGCGCCGATATGCCTAGGACTCAGCAAACGTTTAATTCGACGAGGCCCGACATGCAACCTATTAGTAGAGAAGAAGCGCGACGCTCCTTTGAGTCTGCCGAGCAGGCCGCTGAAGCGCTCGTCGCGGCGCAGTTCGGCGTCTACGACCATACGAATCCCGCGTGTGTGAGTCTCTATTACTCAGTCTTTGATAATCTTTTGGATGAACGCCTGAAGGAGTGGAAGCTGCCGGAACTCTTGGCGTTCATCAATCCGTGACCGTGACTCAGTTCAAGCGAACAGACCAGAGACTGTGGTCGCCAGGACCCGTCTTCGCCTACCTGCATAACACTGAAACGATTAACGCCGCCTGCCGTGGCGATTGCCTTAAGCTCCAGCGAGAGGCCTTCGACGATGGAATACCAGCCATCGCCACACCCGAAGCGCTCGCCGCCTGGGCAGAGCGACTCAAGGCTCTGATAGATAGTCGGGTAGGTGCGAATCAGGAACTTCCTCATATGCGGGACTCGTATCGAGCCTCGATTGTTGTTCTAGACAGTAAAGCGGCCAGCGCGACAAGTTTGCACCCTGTCCGATGCACGATTACATGGCAACGCTGCAGAAAGTCTGGCACAAGAAACACGGAACAAACGTGTCCGAAAAGAACGACCTTCGGACGCCTGGGGCTGGTCTCGCTTGTGTAAAAACGCCCGCCGCTTTTCCATGTCTAGACGGCGAGCGTGTGCGGCTGTAGTGATTCGCCAACGTAACGTTAGGCAACCATCGAAAAACGATATATACCGTTTTTGTCGACGCGTTAGAATAAGCGCAGGCTGAACGCCGCGCGGGACCGCGGCATCCATCAAGGGGCGCACGAACCTGGAAACCGCCATGCAAAATAAGCATCTTTCGAGTGCATTCGACGCCGCCCTCATCGCACTCTCGACGCATCTTCTCGAGATGGGGGGTATCGTCGAGAGGCAAATCGAGCGCTGCCTGCAACTGATAAGTCGATACGAGCCGACGCTCGTTGCGGACATCCGCGCCAGTGAGCGCCAACTCAATGTGCTCGAGAAATCAATTGACCAAGAGATACAACACATCATCGCCCGTCGACAGCCCGCTGCCTCTGACCTACGGCTGCTGATGGCAATGTCAAAATGCGTGACGAACCTCGAGCGTGTAGGTGATGAAGCGCGAAAGATTTCCAAAGGCATGCGCCGCATATCAGAAAGCGGTGATGCGGCGACCTTCCACGCCGCCGAATTGAAGAAATGCGGCGAGTTGGCCTACTTAATTTTGCATCGTGTGCTTGACGCATTCGCACGAATGGATACGGTCAGCGCGGCGCAAATCGTACGAGACGACAAGGTCATTGACGAAGCGTTCCGCGCGTTGTCTCGAAGGCTTGCCATGCAGATGAATGCGGCGCCCAGGACCATTCCGGTCGCGCTTGAATATTTATTCATAGGCAAAGCGTTCGAGCGCATTGGAGACCACGCAAAGAACATTGCTGAATTCCTTGTGTTTATCGTCAAGGGTCGCGACGTGCGCCATATCCCCTTGGACGAGCTTGAACGCGCGGCGTTCTCAGACTGAAAACTTCGTCTCAGGTCGCCCCCAGCGGGCGAAGGGGCGTGCCTCACATCGACAGGTAGGCGGCGCTTTCTTTCGCCCTTCCGCGGCCTGCGGGAAATGCAGGGATGCGTGCACGACCAGTTTTCGATGCGGCCATCACGAGCCTGCCTAAAGGCATCACAGGTCTTCGATTTCGTCTTGGTCATCGGACGGTTCAACGAACTCGAAATTGTTCTCAACAATCTCGACCCGGATTTCTTCGGGGTCGTCCTCGATGTCGAGATTGTTCGGTGGCGTAGCGATTACGCGGAAGTCGTAGCCCAGCGCACTTGCCTCCGCCACGAATTCGCCTTCTTCGTCTTCGCGCAGAACATCATCGTCAAGCATGGAACGCTTCTCTTGATGGAAGTCTTTCTCCGTCAATACGAGGCGCTCCTCCTCTTGGGTTTCCACGTCGACGATTAGCAGTTCTGCGTTACCGGAGAGTTCAGGCATGGCGTCCTCCGCAGGTATTCGATATCTCGGATTCTACCTACCGATGAGGGTATCCGGGCCGCCCTTCGGATGTCGGCGAAGGGTTCTTCCCCTTTGTTTCCCTATACGGTTGCCGCCAAAAACCGCGTCGCGCCAGCGCGCTCCAACATCGACAAGGACGACGACCGTTCCGAGCCGGAGCCGAATCATCGGATTATGACCGGGCGGCTTCGCGATGAAGGCGGCCCGGTCTGCGAAGCACGGGCTTAGAGAAGCGGGTCGCGGCTGCCCGTAACCGGGTTCGTTCCCGTCAACGGGTCAGCGCTTCCGGTAAGCGGGTCGGAGGCGGTCGACCAATACGGCTGGCGATTGTAGTACTGATGCATAGAGGTTCCCCAGCTAACGTCAGCCATCGCTGGCCAGTGGTCCTTGTCAAAGCCTGGTTCGCTCTTGATGCGGTCGGCAGTGATGTCGACTCTGAACACCTTCTGGTCCGTATCGAGCGTCAGAGCATTCCAGGGTATCGCTCTTAGGGTGTCCCCCATGCCCAGAAAACCGCCGCTTGAAAGTACGGCGTATGCGACACGCCCGCTGCGCACATCCAGCATGATGTCTTTTATTTTCCCGACGTCCTCGCCGTCCGACGTGATGACCGTCGTGCTGTCGAGCGTGGACGCTGCCATGACATCGGGACCGGGCCCGTCACCCACGCCACTGCCTACGATGTTCGCGCCGCCTTGCGCCGCGCCGGACCCAGTCAAATTGCTTGTCGTCATGATTGTCGTCTCCTGTGAAATCGCCCGCTCTTCTCCTTCCATAAGAAGGTTGCTGGTTGCGCCGCTGCGTCGGGCGGCAAGCGGGGCAAGGGACCTATCGTGCGCGCAATGAGCATGCCGCCGCTTAGGCCTCCAGCAACGACCGTGGGGCGCGCCTCGACATTGATGGACAACGTCTAAGACACCGAAGCAGACCGCCTGATACCGAGGGACGAAGAGAACAGAAGGATGGAATGAAAGGCATACAGCGTCGTCGTCAGAGGAGCTTTTGACCTGCATTCGCTTTTGACTTGAGTCCCTCTACGATTCGACCCTTACGCTTAGTCTTCTTCGAGGAAGCTTCTTGGCTATCGCTCGTAGTTCGTCCTCGACAGGCGATTGCTTGGACTCTCGCTTATCTCGGCAAGAAGAAGGTCCCTCACTCATATGCGGCGCAGACAGTCGCTCTTGGGACCGTGGCAACTCCTTTACAAAGCGGCTCTCCAAGCCGGAAAAACCCCTATAAATCTGCCACCGCACTTGTCCAAAAATATGTAAACTGAATACCTATTTACGCGGCTTCGAGAACGACGTTTGCGCAGGCCTGTCGTCGGCATGCAGGGGGAGCCAATGAGAAGAGCGTCGAGCCAGATTCGAGGCCTATGGGCATGTCATGCGCTCAGCCTCGATGGCGAAATCGAACACTTGGAGCGCATTCTTGCGGGTGAAGGCGCGCATTCAACATTCGCACAAACCTATTGGCGCGAACGAGTGATGCAAGCGCTGGAGACACCGGGCTTGATACCAGCGCAGCGAGACCGGCTTCGACGATTGCTCCGGCATATCGACGAACGGTCATCGTCGCAGTAGTCTTTCGCCGCGAGATGCCAATCGGACGCCCCGTTCTATGCGACTCAGCCGGCGTTCCGGGACGTCGTCAAAGCGCTACCTCGTTTTTATGCTAGGGAACGGGGATTTCGTTAGCGCGCCCGGAGAATGCCGGGCAATCGGCATACATCGATTTGAGAATATGAAACCCGAGGCATTATCGTCGGGCGGCTTCAAACGCCAATTGCTCTCGATTTTTCGTGTCGTTCACGTTAGCGCTGACGCTCGAACCGCTATTTTGCTTAACCCAACCATGACGTTCGGACACTTGGTCAGAAGTGCGTCAACCATCATCGCGCGACGGTTAGGTTGAACCACCTCGCTCGGCAGGTCAGTTGTTAGGAACTCGCTTGTCTCGTGCCGAGTCCGCGCGGGCTTGTTGAAACTCCCCTGCAGTGGCTTAGCGCTCGCGGCACATCACTTTGGGACAGGGAACACATCTGCATGGCCATCTACCGCCATGCGACTAATCAGATATTGAAGCACCTGGCGGATTTTGAGCATTGCTTCGCGAGAACAGTCGGGGATAATGAACTTGCCCTCGCAATCTCTGCGGACTTCAATTCCCTCAGCATAATACTCACTACTGCCGGGAAACAAGTCTGGATACTCGTTCACATCCTGGTCGATGCAGGGCCAACAACTACCGAGGTCGTCAGTTGGGTGAATCCACTGAAAATTCTCCTCGAGCGCCGAAAGTCTGAACACGAACTGCGAAGTAAGAATATCCAGCGGGTCATCGGTGATTTGCTCGAGAAAAGTCGGACTGCGCATGCTTTCACCTTCGTCAAACTGTCGCTCTGTAGGCACCTTGAGCATATCGAAGGCGAATGCTTTTCTCAACGAAACGCGTCGTCGAGCCATTACAACAGATGGAATAGGCACCTGGAGCCGCACAGAAGTCTTCCTCCGGCACAAGCCTCGTCCTACGAAACAGCCGACATCCGCCTTGCCCCGTGCCGAAGTGGCTCGCCTGTCTAGAATAGACCGTTCCCTCCACTGGCAACGCCGACATGGAACGCGGTATGCGCTAACTCCGTGTCCTGCGAAAGCCTTCAGCTTGAAAGCTGTGCGACGATTTGCATTGCCTTGTCGTTTGTCGGTCATCTGGCGGACAGCTCAAGACCTGGCACCGTGAGAGCCTATAGCGAACGCGAGCAGTTAGCGAAGTCCGCACCACGCCTTGCCAGGTCCACATTCGCATGTAACTTTCGGGGCGAAAATCCTCAGACGCCTCCGAGGTAACCTACCCTTCACATTTTGTTCTTGACCGAACATCAGCGGCAAGTCAGAGGGCACGACGTTTGCGATTTTCGAGCATCGAAACAATGGAACCAAAATGGTTGCGTCCCGCAAAGCAGCGTCTTCCTCTCCCCTGCAGTGCTATCATCAGAAGCGGAACTTCGATGTCACTTCCGAGCCGTCTGCGCCCGCTCGCTGGAAAACGCGCCGCGGCGCGAAGCTATTTGTCGTGCAGAAACACTGGGCCAGTCGGCTTCACTATGACTTTTGGCTCGAATTGAACGGCGTCCTGCTGTCATGGGCGGTACCAAAGGGTCCATCCTACGACCCCGCAAAGAAGCAAATGGCGGTGCACGTCGAGGACCATCCTGTCGACTATGCTGATTTCGAAGGGACGATTCCACCCAAGCAATATGGCGCAGGCAAGGTCATCGTCTGGGACCGGGGGACCTGGGAACCGGTCGGCAATGCCGCCAAAGGGATGAAAGTCGGTAAGCTCGTCTTTCGCCTGCACGGTGAAAAGCTCGCCGGTTTGTGGGAGCTGGTACGGATATCAAAGCCTGGAGACAAGGCCGACCAGTGGATGATGTTCAAGAAGCGCGATGAGTGGGCGCGTCCGCTCGCCGAATACGACGTCATCAAGGCACTCCCCGACAGCGTCATCGCGAATCCCCTTGGGCCCGTCGAAGAACGCGAACCGCGCACTGCCCGGAATCCGCGCGCCGAAGCTCCGGAGATTGACCTCTCAGCTGCAGTGACGGCGTCACTGCCGGCTAAGCTTGAACCGCAGCTTGCGACACTCGCTCCCTCACTGCCAGCAGGCGGCGAGTGGGTAGTGGAGTCCAAGCTTGATGGGTACCGCCTGTTAGCGCGAGTCGACAAGAAGAGAGTGAAGCTCCTTACCCGCAACGGTCATGATTGGACGACTCGATTCCCGCTGCTCGTAGCCGAGCTTAAAAAGCTCCAGCTATCCAGCGCATGGCTGGATGGCGAAATCGTCGTGTTAAAAAACGGGATTCCAAGTTTCTCCGCGCTTCAGAACGCGGTTGATGGGCAATCGAACAAGGACATCCTCTACTTCCTTTTCGACGTGATGTTCCTTGACGGCAAGGACCTCCGCAAAGTGCCGCTGTGGTCAAGGCGTGCGTTGCTTGCACCGATTGTTGAAAACGCAGGAGAGCGGCTGCTGTACAGCCAGGACTTTGACGCTCCGCCAGCGCAGATATTCGAAGCTGCGACAGGCCTTGGTTTGGAAGGACTGATGCTCAAGCGGCGCAATGCAGTCTATGAGTCGGGGCGTACGCAAACTTGGCTGAAAGCGAAAGCTCGGCTGAGACAGGAACTCGTCATCTGTGGCATGACCGCA
>JFHF01000087.1 GCA_000648925.1 Caballeronia jiangsuensis | reverse complement strand
CGCACCGAACGCCGCGGGATGTTGCGCGAGCGCGGCTGAAAACGACACGCCGCGCGTGATGTCGCGGGCCAGCGCGCGCACGATGCGCGGCAGTCCGCCGCCGGTCGCGCTGCCAGCCAGCAATTCGAGCGCGCCCGCGAGTGGCAGGCCCGCGCGCAGCAGCCCGGCGAGTTGCCGTGTGAAGACGGTTACATCGGCGGTCTTCGCTTTCGGCGGCGGCGCGGCGCCGAGCGTCTCGAGTCCGGTGACGATCACGCCTTTCCGACGCAGCGAGGCACGGGCCGAAAGCGCATCGGCGGCGATGATCTTTCCCTGCTTCGGCCGGCCTTCGGCGTCCATCCCGCGCCAGGCGAATCGCAATTCGAGCGCGTGACTCATCATTCGATCTCCGTTGCTTCGGCTGCCTCGGCGACGCTCGTTACGCCCTCGCGTACGCGGGCGAAGGCCGCATCGCGCAATGAAGGCATGCCGCGCGCCTGCGCCGCTCGCGAGATTGCATGCGTTGCCGCGCGCGATACGATCAGTTCACGTAGTTCATCCGATACCGGCATCACCTGATGCACGCCGACGCGCCCGCGATAACCGATGCCATGACACGCCGCACAGCCGCGCGCTTCGAATGGATGAAACCCGTCCGCGAGCGGCAACGCCGATGGCGCGCGGCAAAACTCGCACAGCTTGCGCACGAGCCGTTGCGCGGTCACGAGCCGCAGCGCGGACGCGAGATTGTAGGGCGCCACGCCGATATCGATGAGCCGCGCGATCGCGGCCGGAGCGTCGTTGGTGTGCAAGGTCGAGAGCACGAGGTGCCCGGTCTGCGCGGCCTTCACCGCGACATCGGCGGTTTCAGCGTCGCGGATTTCGCCGACCATGATGACGTCCGGATCCTGGCGCATGAACGCGCGCAGCGCCACGGCGAACGTCAGCCCCGCTTTTTCACGCACGCTCACCTGATTGATGCCCGCGAGCTGAATCTCGACGGGATCTTCGACGGAGCACACGTTGCGCGCTTCGGCATTGAGCATCTGAAGAAAGCAGTAGAGCGAAAGAGTCTTGCCGCTGCCGGTCGGTCCGGTCACGAGGACGAGACCATGCGGCGCGCGGATCGCCGATTCGACCGCGCCGCTTTGCGCATAGTCGAGACCGAGCGCGGCGAGCGACCGATCGGGCGGCAGCGCGTCGAGCCGCCGCAGGACGAGCTTTTCGCCGAAGAGCGTCGGCAACGAGTTAACGCGATAGTCGCCGATCCGCCCGCCCGGAAGCTTGAGACGCAGCCGGCCGTCCTGCGGCACGCGCCGCTCGGCGATGTCCATGCGCGCCAGCACCTTGATGCGCGTGAGGAACGCGTCGCGCAAATGCGGCGGCGGACGCTTCAACACATGCAGCGCGCCATCGACGCGCAGCCGGATGCGCCAGTCGTGCTCCGAAGGCTCGACGTGGATATCGGATGCGCCGCGCTCGGCGGCTTCGCGCAAGGTATCGGCGAGCAGCGCGACGGCGGGCGTTTCGTGATCGGATGCGTTGTCGCGTGGGGCCTCGGACCTGCGGGCCGGGCGCGCGAAGGTGTCGAAAGCGTCGCGGGAAGAGGCGGTCATGGGCGTCGGGACGTCGGAGTCGAGATGATCCGATCATCCCGCCCGCGATCGCTCGCGCCCAGTCGTCCGAATGGCTAACGCAGCGCGCGTTTCGGGGGCCCGAGCGGCTTGAAAATCTTGACGGTGCGGATCGCCTGATCGTCGCTGCGCATGACTTCGACGGTCACGTCCGCGATGCGCACCGACACGTCGCCGTCCGGAATATCTTCGAGCGTTTCGAGAATCAGACCGTTGAGCGTCTTCGGGCCGTCCGTCGGCAGCGTCAGATGCAGCCAGCGGTTCAGTTCGCGCAGCGGCATGCTGCCCGCGACGATGCACTCGCCATTCTCATCCCAGCCGCCGCGCGAACCGGCGCCGCGCGGAATCGTCGTCGTGAATTCGCCGATCAGTTCCTCGATGATGTCCTCGGGCGTCACAAGCCCCTGCAACTCGCCGTACTCGTCGACCACGATCGCGATGCGATGGCCGCTTTCCTGGAAGTACTGCAGTTGCTGGAACACCGGCGTGCCGGCCGGCACGAAATAAGGCTCGGTGAGCAGTTCGCGCAGCGTATCGCGCTCGAGCTCCTGGTTATGCAGCGCCGACAGCGTCTTGCGCACATGCAGGATGCCGAGCACGCGGTCGATATCGCCCTGAAAGACGACGAGCTTGTTGTGATAGCACGTCTCGAGCTGATGCAGGATCTGCTCGAAGGGCGCGTCGAAATCGAGCGCTTCGATGCGCCGGCGCGGGATCATCACGTCATCGACGGTGATGTTCTCCAGATCGAACAGATTGAGCAGGATGCTGCGGTGCTTGGTCGGCATGAAGCTGCCGGTTTCCAGCACGATGGTGCGCAGTTCTTCAGGCGAAATCCGCTGATCGCGCTTGTTTTTCGTGTTGATGTGGAGCGCGGCGAGGATCGCGTTGGCGAACAGGTTGACGAACCAGATCAGCGGACGCCCGATGCGCATGAGCGGCGCGAGCACGAGGCTCGCGGGAAGCGCCACTTTCTCGGGATACGTTGCGCCGACGATCTTCGGCGCGATTTCGGCGAACACGATGATCAGAAACGCGATGACGCCCGTCGTGATCGACAGGACGAGGTTGTTATGGCCGAAGGTGCGCAGCGCGATCGATGTCGTGAGCACCGGGATGATCGTGTTGATCAGGTTGTTGCCGATCAGGATCACGGAGAGAAGCTGGTCGGTTTTTGCGAGCAGCCCTTGCGTCGTGCGCGCACGCAGCGACCCCTGGCTCGCCAGATATTTCAAGCGATGGCGATTGAGCGCCATCATCGACGTTTCGGAAATCGAGAAGAAGCCGGAAAGGAAGAGAAGCAGAAAAATGGCGCAAATTTGCGCCCATAAGGGAAGGTTGTCCACGCGGTGATCGAGTAGGGGCGGAGATGGGAGGCAATATAGCAGACGGGGCAGGAAAGCCCGCTCTGGCCGTTCGGCAAGCGTACGCGGTTTCGTTGCCGGAAATAAAAAACCCGCATGGCGGACCATGCGGGTTTTTGCAATTCTGGTCGGGGTGAGAGGATTCGAACCTCCGGCCTCTACGTCCCGAACGTAGCGCTCTACCAGGCTAAGCTACACCCCGAATTCGACCAACTTGGACTCTTACGTTGTTTCAGTCTCGTTTAAGACTGCCTCGACGTCGAGTAAGAACATAATTCTAGCAGGCTCTCTTTATAGATGGAAGAGGGAAATGAAGAAATCGCCTTCGCCGCTGCCTCGGCTTCCGTTCGCGCGCGTTCCAGCGTGTGATCGAGCGCGCCGGACGTGGTGATCGCGTCGAAGATCGTCTCGAAGCGGTCCGTGCCGCCTTGTTCGATCGCCTCGCGCGCGAGCGCCGCCTGCTCCGGCGTGCCGTGCTCCATCAGATAGATGAGCGGCAAAGTGGGTTTGCCTTCGCGCAGATCGTCGCCGGCGTTTTTTCCCATCGATTCGGGCGTGCCGGTGTAGTCGAGCCAGTCGTCCATGATCTGGAACGCCGTGCCGATGCGCCGGCCGAATTCCGCCGCCGCCGCTTCGGTACGCGCATCCGCGCCCGAGAGCACCGCGCCGAGCTGCGCAGCCGCTTCGAACAGCTTCGCCGTCTTGTAGCGGATCACCTGCATGTAGCGCGCTTCGTCGACGTCCGGATCGTGCATGTTGAGCAATTGCAGGACTTCGCCCTCGGAAATGATGTTGGTCGCGACGGAGAGAATTTCCATCACGCGCATCTTGCCGACACTCACCATCATTTCGAACGAGCGCGAGTACAGGAAGTCGCCGACCAGCACGCTCGCCGCGTTGCCGAACAGCGCGTTCGCGGTCTTGCGGCCGCGGCGCAGATCGGATTCGTCGACGACGTCGTCGTGCAGCAAAGTCGCCGTATGGATGAACTCCACCACGGCGGCCAGTTCGTGGCGATGTCCGGTCGTGTCGCCCAGCGCGCCGGAAACCAGGAGCAGCAGCGCCGGACGCAGCCGCTTGCCGCCCGCGCCGATGATGTACTCCGAAATCTGGTTGATCAGCATCACTTCTGATGCCAGGCGCTGCCGGATGACGCGATTGACGTGCTGCATGTCCTCGGCGATCGGGGCGAGCAGCGCGGCGGCGTTGGGGGAGGAAGTGGCGGTGGACGACATGATCGGCAGTAAAGGTAATCCGGCGGATTATAAGGCGAATCCGACAGACGACGGGACTCGGCTGTGTCGATTCGCGCGACGTCGGCGAAATTCGGACGCGATTCGCTTCGTTTTCGCCGAGGTTGGGATCCGGATCGCGCGCCGCTCCCCGCGCGCCGGAGACGTCACAGGACTTTGACGTCGAGCGTAACCCTATGTATAATCGCGTGTTTTCCCCGCGTGGTGCGTGGAAAAAGAATTTTGAGTGAGGTTCTCAATGTACGCGGTCATAAAAACCGGCGGCAAGCAGTATAAGGTTGCCGTTGGCGAAAAATTGAAAGTAGAACAGATACCGGCAGACATTGACGCTGAAATCACGCTCGACCAGGTTCTCGCAGTAGGCGAAGGCGAATCGATTAAGTTCGGTACGCCGCTGGTGGGTGGGGCTTCCGTCAAGGCTACCGTCGTGTCGCAAGGTCGTCACAAGAAAGTGACCATCTTCAAGATGCGTCGCCGGAAGCACTATCAAAAGCACGCTGGCCATCGCCAGAACTACACCGAACTGCGCATCGACGCGATCAACGCCTAAGGCGTGATCGTTCCGCACAGATATCGGTTAAGGAGCTAATGAAATGGCACACAAAAAAGCAGGCGGGTCGTCCCGCAACGGCCGCGACTCCGAGTCGAAACGCCTCGGCGTGAAGGTGTACGGCGGCCAGGCAATCAACGCGGGCGGCATCATCGTTCGCCAGCGCGGCACGCGCATGCATCCGGGTGAGAATGTCGGCATCGGCAAGGATCACACGCTGTTCGCGCTCGCCGACGGTCACGTCAAGTTCGTGACCAAGGGCGCTGCGAAGAAGCACACGGTCGTCGTCGTCCCGGCAGCGTAAATTTTACGCACGGGCTTCAGGACCGAAAAAAGGCCCCGCGAAGTTCGCGGGGCCTTTTTCATTTGATGCACTGAAAAGAAGCGCATCGGGTGAATTCAAGGATATCGGTGACCGGCAACGTCAGGTCACGGCAAAATAGCTGCAATACACGGGACGGAGCAACGCATGAAGTTCATTGACGAAGCGAGGATTGAAGTCATCGCCGGCGACGGAGGAGATGGCAGCGCGTCGATGCGCCGCGAAAAGTTCGTCCCGTTCGGCGGGCCGGACGGCGGCGACGGCGGCCGCGGCGGCAGCGTCTACGCGGTCGCCGATCGCAATATCAATACGCTGATCGACTATCGGTTTTCCAAGAAGCATCAGGCGCGTAACGGCGAAAACGGCCGTGGCGCGGATTGCTACGGCAAGGGCGGCGACGACATCACGCTGCGCATGCCGGTCGGCACCATCATTTCGGATCAGGAAACGGGCGAAATCATCGCCGACCTGACCGAGCACAATCAGCAAGTGCTGATCGCGCAGGGCGGCGCGGGCGGCCTCGGCAACCTGCATTTCAAGTCGAGCACGAACCGCGCGCCGCGTCAGAAGACCGACGGCAAGCCGGGCGAGCGCCGCATGCTCAGGCTCGAACTGAAAGTGCTCGCCGACGTCGGCCTGCTCGGCATGCCGAACGCGGGAAAATCCACGTTCATCTCGTCGGTGTCGAACGCGCGGCCGAAGATCGCGGATTATCCGTTCACGACGCTCGCGCCGAATCTCGGCGTGGTGCGCGTCGGGCCGAGCAAGAGCTTCGTGATCGCCGACATTCCCGGCCTGATCGAAGGCGCGGCGGAAGGTGCGGGGCTCGGGCATCGTTTCCTGCGTCATTTGCAGCGCACCGGCGTGCTGCTGCATCTCGTCGACATGGCGCCGTTCGATGAAAACGTCGATCCCGTCGCGGAAGCGAAGGCCATCGTCAACGAACTGCGCAAGTACGACGAGGCGCTCTACGAGAAGCCGCGCTGGCTCGTGTTGAACAAGCTCGACATGGTGCCGGAGGACGAACGCGAAGCGCGCATCGCCGATTTCGTCGAGCGTTTCGAATGGGACGGTCCGGTCTACGAGATTTCGGCGCTGACGGGCCAAGGCTGCGAAGCGCTCACGTACGCGATCTACGACTACATCTCGCAGCATTCGGACGCATCGCGTGCGGCGGAAGCGGAAGATCTCGCCGCCGACGTGCGCTTCCGCGACGACGCAGCAAAGGAATAAAAGCAACCACGAGGAGAAAGCGCACGATGCGTTCCGTCATCGCCGCTGCGAAGCGAATCGTAGTGAAAGTAGGGTCCAGCCTCGTCACCAACGACGGGCGCGGACTCGACCATGCGGCCATCTCGCGCTGGGCGTCGCAGATCGCGGCGCTGCGCGAGCAGGGCAAGGAAGTCGTGCTCGTGAGTTCGGGCGCGATCGCGGAAGGCATTCATCGGCTCGGCTGGACCAAGCGGCCGCGCGTCATCGACGAATTGCAGGCCGCGGCCGCCGTCGGACAAATGGGCCTCGCGCAGGTCTACGAAAGCAGCTTCGGCGCGCACGGCATCCGCACCGCGCAGATTCTGCTCACGCACGCCGATCTCGCCGATCGCGAGCGCTATCTGAACGCGCGCTCGACGCTGCTCACGCTGCTGCGTCTCGGCGCGGTGCCGATCATCAACGAGAACGACACCGTCATCACCGACGAAATCAAGTTCGGCGACAACGACACACTCGGCGCGCTCGTCGCGAATCTGATCGAAGGCGATGCGCTCGTCATCCTCACCGATCAGCGCGGTCTCTTCACCGCCGATCCGCGCAAGGACCCGAACGCGACGCTGGTCGAGCAAGCCGATGCCGGCACGCCCGAGCTCGAGCAGATGGCCGGCGGCGCGGGTTCGAGCCTCGGACGCGGTGGCATGCTGACCAAGATTCTCGCGGCGAAGCGCGCGGCGCACAGCGGCGCGAACACGGTGATCGCGAGCGGTCGCGAAGCCGATGTGCTCACGCGCCTCGCATCGGGCGA
This sequence comes from Caballeronia jiangsuensis, assembly GCA_000648925.1. Lineage (GTDB taxonomy): Bacteria > Pseudomonadota > Gammaproteobacteria > Burkholderiales > Burkholderiaceae > Caballeronia > Caballeronia jiangsuensis. Next base: position 12,129 of record JFHF01000087.1, on the reverse strand, counting down.
GATGATCGGCACGCAACTCATCGCGCGCACCGCGCGCATCGCGGCGCGCAAGCAGTGGATGGCGGATCACTTGCAGGTGCGCGGCCACGTCGTGATCGACAACGGCGCGGTGCAGAAGCTCACCGCCGACGGCAAGAGCCTTCTGCCGATCGGCGTGATCGACGTGAAGGGAGCGTTCGATCGCGGCGAAGTGATCGCCTGCGTCAACGATCAAGGGCAGGAAGTCGCGCGCGGCATCACGAATTACAGCAGCTCGGAGGCGCGGCTGATTCATCGGCGGCCGAGCGGCGAGATCGAAACAGTGCTCGGCTATATGCTGGAGCCGGAGCTGATCCATCGCGACAACCTGGTGCTCGTCTGATACAAAAAAGCCCGCTGATCCAGCGGGCTTTTTCATTCTGGCGCGACCTGAAATCAGCGCAGATTGATCGAGGTTTGCGTGCGCTTGTACTGGATGTTGTTGACGATCTGCTTCGCATCGCCGGCCGGCAGCTTGCTTGCGCAGAAGTAATCCTGATAGAGCGCCGCCTGATACGCGTTCAGCTCGCCGTTCTCGATGCGCTTGAAGTCGAACGCGGAACCCTGATCCCAGCCGTTCTGATCGTCGTTGATGCTCGCGTAGCGGCGCCATTCATAGTTGTCGCAACGAATGCCTTCATAGTTGACGTTGCGCGCGCCCGCCGGACTCGTCGCGACGATCACATAACGCACGACGCCATCCTTGCCGACCGTGAGCGTCGTCTTGTCGACGGCAAACGTGAGCGGCGTGTTCTGCGATACGTTGAACGCGATCAGATTCGACGCTTGCGGCAGAGGCGGCATCGTGTCGATCTTCTCTTCCGCCCAGGTCGACTTGCGGTCGAGGAGATAGGTGAAGACGCCGTCGTCCTGCGTGGACGGGCCCTTGTTGCTTGAGCAGCCGGCGAGCACGGCAAGCGCTGCCGCGGATGCCGCGATTACCGCGAGTGAGGCATTCACTTTCAATTGGGTCTTCCCGGAAACATGCGCGCGGGACGCGAAGCGCCCGCCCGGCGGAACAAAGCGAGACGGCACGGCGAGAAGTTCGCCGTGCCATCGATCGAAGTCGTGCTGAGTGTCAAAGTGCGCGATGGACCGCAGCGATCAGTCGTACGCTCGTTTTCACGATGAGCGCTGCACGATCAGATGCACTTCTTCGCTGACCGTGCATTCTGCCTGAACTGCCGCGCCGGAGGCAGTAACGGCAGGTGCTTCGATGGTCATCGTCTGGAGCACGCGTGGATAGCGCGGCCCATGATGCGCGGCTCGCTCGCCGCGTTCACCGCGGGAGTTGGTTCGCCGCAGAAAGCGGGACAGCTCGGTGAGAGCCATTTGATAAACGTCGCGCTTGAACTCGATGACCGCGTCCAGCGGCACCCAATACTCGTTCCAGCGCCAGGCATCGAATTCCGGATGGTCAGTCGCACGCAGGCAGATGTCGCAATCGCGTCCTACCATGCGCAGCAGAAACCAGATCTGTTTCTGACCGCGATAGTGTCCGCGCACCTCGCGCTTGATGAACTTGTCCGGCACCTCATAACGCAGCCAGTCGCGCGTGCGACCGACAACTTTCACATGCTCCGGTAACAGGCCGGTTTCTTCGTGTAACTCCCGATACATCGCTTGCACAGGGGTCTCACCGTATTTGATGCCCCCTTGCGGAAACTGCCAGGAATGTTCACGCAGCCGCTTGCCCCAAAACACTTCGTTGCGCGCGTTCAAGAGGATGATGCCGACGTTCGGGCGAAAGCCTTCACGATCCAGCATACAGCCACCTTCAAATCCTTTAAAATTGCTTTGATTATAAACAGTTAACGGACCCCGCGCACCGGCACGAACCCGAATTCGGGGCACGTTTCCCGAGCAGGGTGCAAGGCGCTTTGCCGGGCCACGAGGAAGACGGCAAAATCTTCTTCCTTGCATAGCCGTCGACCGTTTCCGTCGTTCACCCTCGTTTCGCCTGCTCCGGCGCCGCAACGGCTCCGAAGCGCGCGCCGCATTTGGAAAATTTGAATGAAAGCATCCCGTTTCTTCATCGGCACCCTGAAAGAAGCTCCCGCCGACGCCGAGATCGTCAGCCACAAGCTGATGATGCGCGCCGGCATGATCCGCCGTGTCGCGGGCGGCATCTACGATTACATGCCTATCGGGCTGCGCTCGGTGCGCAAGGTCGAAGCCATCGTGCGTGAAGAGATGAACCGCGCGGGCGCGCTCGAACTGCTGATGCCCGCCGTGCAGCCCGCCGAACTGTGGCAGGAGTCGGGCCGCTGGGAGCAATACGGCCCCGAACTGCTGCGCTTCAAGGATCGCCACGAGCGCGATTTCGTGATGGGCCCGACGCACGAGGAAGTTGTCACCGATATCGCGCGCCGCGAGATCAAGAGCTATCGCCAGTTGCCGGTGAACTTCTACCAGATTCAAACGAAGTTCCGCGACGAGATCCGCCCGCGTTTCGGCGTAATGCGCGGCCGCGAGTTCATCATGAAGGACGCCTATTCCTTCGATAAGGACCGCGACGGTCTCGCCGAGTCGTATCGCAAGATGTACGAAGCCTATGTCCGCATCTTCACGCGCATCGGCCTGGAGTTCCGCGCGGTGGCGGCGGACAACGGCTCGATCGGCGGCAGCGGCTCGCACGAATTCCACGTGATCGCGGACACGGGCGAGGACGACATCGCCTATTGCCCGAGCTCGGACTTCGCGGCCAACGTCGAAGCCGCGGATGCGTTGCCGCTCATCGCGCAGCGCGCCGCGCCCACGGAGGAACTGAAGAAGACGCCGACGCCCGGCGCCGCGAAATGCGAGGCGGTCGCGCAGCTTCTGAATATTCCGCTCGAAAAGACCATCAAGTCGATCATCCTCGCAACCGACAACGAAGGCGCCGAGCCCACGATCTGGCTGCTGATGCTGCGCGGCGATCATTCGCTTAACGACATCAAGACGGGCAAGCTGCCCGGCCTCGCGGGCTATCGCTTCGCGACGGAAGCCGAGATCATCGAATGGTTCGGCACGCCGCCGGGCTATCTCGGCCCCATCGGCACGAAGAAGCCGGTGCGCGTGATCGCGGATCGCACGGTCGCGAACATGAGCGACTTCGTCGTCGGCACGAACGAGGTCGATTACCACACGACCGGCGTGAACTGGGGCCGCGATCTGCCCGAGCCGGAAGTTGCGGATATCCGCAACGTCGTCGCGGGCGATCCGTCGCCGGACGGCAAGGGCACGCTCGAAATCTGCCGTGGCATCGAAGTGGGCCACGTGTTCCAGCTCGGCACGAAGTATTCGGACTCGATGGGCGCGACGTTCCTCGACGAAAACGGCAAGCCCGCGCCGATGCAGATGGGTTGCTACGGCATCGGCGTGACGCGCGTGCTGGGCGCGGCGATCGAACAGAACTTCGACGACAAGGGCATCATCTGGCCGGAAGCCATCGCGCCGTTCGAAGTCGTGATCTGCCCGATGGGCTACGACCGCAGCGACGCGGTGCGCGAGCAGGCCGACAAGCTCTACGCGACGTTGCAGCAAGCGGGCATCGACGTGATCCTCGACGATCGCGGCGAGCGTCCGGGCGTGATGTTCGCGGACTGGGAACTGATCGGCGTGCCGCATCGCATCGTGATCGGCGATCGCGGGCTGAAGGAAGGCAAGCTCGAGTATCAGAGCCGTCGCGATACCGAAGCCACGCTGCTGCCGGTCGATGAAGCGGCCGACGTCGTGATGGCCAAAGTGCGGGCCGCGCTCGGGAAGTAATGCAGTACAACTTCCTGTCGGCGACGATCCTGCTGCTGCTGATCACCGATCCGCTCGGCAACATTCCGATCTTCATCAACGCGCTGCGCGGCGTCGCCAAAGAGCGGCGCCGCGTCGTGATTCTGCGGGAAGTCGCGATCGCGTTCGTGATCCTGCTGGTGTTCATGCTGGCGGGCGATCGCTTTCTGCGCGCGATGAACCTCACGGATCTGTCGTTGCGCATCGGCGGCGGGATCGTGCTGTTTCTCATCGCGCTGCGGATGATCTTTCCGCATCCCGATGGCCCGATGGGCGGCGATTCGCGCGGCGGCGAGCCGCTGATCGTGCCGCTCGCGATTCCGGCGCTGGCTGGCCCGTCCGCGCTCGCGACGGTGATGCTGCTGACCTCGCAGGCGCCCGGCAAGATGCTCGAATGGATAGGCGCGCTGTCGGTGACGATGATCGTCTGCGCGATCGTGCTGATCCTCGCGGAGAAGATTCAGCAGTGGCTCGGCGAGCGGGCCGTCACGGCGTTCGAGCGTTTGATGGGACTCGTGCTCGTGGCGATTTCCGTCGAGATGATTCTCACGGGAATACGCACTTTCGTGCATCAGCTATGAAAAAAGCGGCCGAGGCCGCTTTTTTTACGTCGCTTCGTAGAGCGCTTACGCGCCTTCCGTCAGCGCGCGAATCGTCGGCAAATTCCGCCAGTAACCCTTCGCATCCATTCCGCATCCGAACACGTAGCGATCCGGCACCTCGAATCCACAGAAATCCGGGCGCAGCGGCTTCGCCTTCGGGATGATCTTTTCGCACAGCACCGCCGACAGGAACGTCTTCGCGCCCATCGCCATGATGCGGTCGCGGATCGCGGCCATCGTTTCGCCTTCGTCGAGGATGTCGTCGAGCACGAGCACGACGCGATCCTTCACCGATTCCGCCGGCGCCACGCGCCATTGCATCTCGCTGCCGCCCTTGATGGCGTTGCGATAGCGCGTCAGGTGGATGTAATCGAACTCGAGCGGGAAGTCGAGATGCGGCAGCAGCATGCCGGTGAACACGGCCGCGCCTCCCATGACCGAGAGCACGAGCGGGAAGTCGTCTTGCGTCGCCGACTTGATGGCCGTGGCCATCTTGCCGATCGATGCGTTGACTTCGTCAGCCGTCACGATCTCTTCGGAGTGGCTGAAAATATGGAGAGCTTCTTCGCGATTCATAGGGAAAGCGGGGGGAGAGGCTGACTTCTTAGTGTGGAAAAAAACGGCGGCGTGCGCCATATGATAAACCCGCGCTTCCTTCGCGTCGGGCGACGCGCGAAAACGCGGGTTCGAGGTACTACGATCAGCGCATGCCAGGCAACATGCCCTTCATGCCGCGCATCATCTTCTGCAGATTGCCGCCCTTGAGCTTCTTCATCATGCCGCGCATCTGTTCGTACTGATTGAGCATGCGGTTGACTTCCTGAACGTGCACGCCCGCGCCCGCGGCGATGCGGCGCTTGCGCGCGGCCTTGATGAGTTCCGGCTTCGCGCGCTCCTGGAGCGTCATGGAATTGATGATGCCTTCCATGCGGCGCATCTGCTTTTCCGCGTTGTTCATGTCCGCGCCTTGCGCGGCTTGCTGAAACTGCGCGGGCAGCTTGTCCATGAGCGACGAGAGGCCGCCCATCTTCTTCATCTGCGACAGTTGCGCCTTGAAGTCGTTCAGATCGAAGTCGCCGCCTTTCTTGACCTTGTCGGCGAGCTTTTGCGCCGCCTGGCTGTCGACGCCGCGTTGCGCTTCCTCGACGAGCGCGAGAATGTCGCCCATGCCGAGAATCCGGTTCGCCATGCGATCCGGATGGAAGACTTCGAGACCGTCGAGCTTTTCCGCGACGCCGACGAACTTGATCGGCTTGCCGGTGACGTGGCGCACCGAAAGCGCCGCGCCGCCGCGCGAATCGCCGTCGAGTTTCGTGAGCACAACGCCGGTGAGCGGCAGCGCGTCGTTGAACGCCTTTGCGGTGTTGACCGCGTCCTGACCGAGCATGGCATCGACGACGAACAGCGTCTCAGCGGGCTTGAGCAGCGCGTGCAGCTCGCTGATCTCGTTCATCATCGCTTCGTCGATACCGAGACGGCCGGCCGTATCGACGATCACGACGTCGTGATAGTGGCGCTTCGCCCAGTCGATCGCCGCGCGCGCGATGTCGGCAGGCTTCTGATCCGGCTCCGACGGGAAGAAGTCCGCGCCGACCTGCTCGGTCACCGTCTGCAACTGACGGATAGCGGCGGGGCGATACACGTCGACGGAAACGGTGAGCACCTTCTTCTTGCTCTTCTCGCGCAGAAGCTTGGCGAGCTTGCCGGTCGTGGTGGTTTTACCCGCGCCCTGCAAGCCGGCCATCAGGATGACGGCGGGCGGCGCGACGGCGAGATTCAGTTCGGCGGCCTTGCCTTCGTAATCGCCGCCGATCACCGCCGTCAGTTCCTTCTGGACGACGCCGACGAGCGCCTGACCCGGCGAGAGGCTCGACACGACTTCTTCGCCGAGCGCCTTTTCCTTCACCTTCGCGATGAACTCGCGCACGACCGGCAACGCCACGTCCGCTTCGAGCAACGCGAGCCGCACTTCCCGCAACATCTCTTGCGTATTGGCCTCGGTGAGCCGGGCCTCGCCGCGCAGCGTCTTGACGACGCGCGCCATCCGTTGAGTGAGATTATCGAGCATGGGGGAAAGGTAGAGAAAGCGGCCCTTTTTCAGCGCAAAACGACTCTGCGCCCCGCGTCGCCGCAAGGGGGAAAACGTCGCGATTCAAGGGCCTAGTGTAAACTTCGAACATGGATATTGTACTGTATGCCCTCACTGCGCTTCTCTACGGCGGACTTGCCGTAGCGGGGTGGCGCGCGCATCGCCACACGGCCGTGGAGCCGGCGCTGGCCGGCGTGCCTTCGGGCATGGCGCCCGCGCCGGCGCCGAAAATGTCGGCGGGCATGGGCGGACTGGGCCGCGCTCTATTATTAGTAGCGTTGCTCGTGCACGGCCTCTTGCTGCACACGACGATCTTTCCCCAGAACGCGATGGTCTTCGGCTTCGCGTTCGCGCTGTCCGCGATGTTCTGGCTCGGTGCGGGCATCTACTGGATCGAAAGTTTTTTCTTCCCGCTCGACGGCCTGCGGCTGCTCGTGCTGCCGCTCGCGTGCGTGGCATCACTGCTGCCGCTCATCTTCGGCGGCGTGCGCGTGCTGTCGTACTCCGCCGCGCCGATGTTCAAGCTGCACTTCCTGATCGCGAACATCGCGTACGGGCTCTTCGCGATCGCCGCGCTGCACGCCGTGCTCATGCTGATGCTCGAACGCCGTCTGCAGCGTATGCGCGGCATGGCGACGCGTCATACGGGCAACGGCTGGCTCACGAGCTGGCTCGACACGCTACCGCCGCTCCTGACGCTCGAAAAGCTGCTGTTCCGCCTGATCGCCGCCGGCTTCGTGCTGCTCACGCTCACGCTCGTGTCGGGCATCGCGTTCAACGAGCAACTCGTCGATCGCGCGCTGCGCTTCGATCACAAGACCGTGTTCGCCTTCGTCTCCTGGCTGATGTTCGGCGCGTTGCTCACCGCGCGCCGCATCTCGGGATGGCGCGGACGCGCGGCGTTGCGCTGGGTGCTGGCCTCGTTCGCCGCGCTGCTGCTCGCGTATGTCGGCAGCCGCTTCGTGTTCGAAGTGCTGCTGCATCGCGCGGTCGTCTGAGCGCGTACTTTCTCTCGGCATGAATCGATGCGAAATTTCTTCTTTCTGATCGTCCTCTTCTTCCTGAGCCAGTGGCTCCTGAAGAAGCTGCGCCGCGCCAACGAGCGCGCACAACAGGGCGATGCCCAGGCCGGCGGCGCGACCGCGGGCGGCGCCAGCGGCGCGCAGCGCGCGCGCAATGGCAACGGCAACGGCAACGGTAATGGCGCGGCCGCGAGCACGCCGCAACTTGCCGATCCCCTCATCCGTTGCGCGCAATGCGGCGTGCACACGCCGCGCAGCGAGTCGATCGTCGTCGCGGGCGAGCGCTTCTGCTGCGCCGATCATGCGCGCCATTACGCGAGCCGCCCGACCGGCCGCGATGCGCGATGAACATGCAAGTCGTCAGGAAAGGCGATCCGCATATCGACGCGCAAGGCTGGCTGACGAGCGCCACGCGGCTGCCGTCGCCGAACTTCGAGGCGCGTCCCGCCGACGCGGCGCCGACGCTCATCGTCGTGCACAACATCAGCCTGCCGCCCGATGATTTCACGACCAACTCGATCGCCGATTTCTTCCTCAACAAGCTCGATCACGATGCGCATCCGTACTTCGATCATCTGCGCGGCATGCGCGTGTCGGCGCACTTCGTGATTCGTCGCGACGGCGCGATCGAACAGTTCGTCTCGTGTGATGAACGCGCGTGGCACGCGGGCGTTTCGTCGTTCTGCGGACGCGAGCGCTGCAATGATTTTTCGATCGGTATCGAGCTCGAAGGCAGCGATCGCATGCCGTTCGAAGACGCGCAATACGACGCGCTCGTCACGCTCGTGCGCATCGTCGTGAAGCGTTATCCGATCGACGCGCTGGCCGGACATTCCGACATCGCGCCGGGCCGCAAGACGGACCCCGGTCCGCACTTCGACTGGCCGCGCCTGCGTCACGACAGCGCGCTGCCGCCTTCATTCTTCCCGTTTCAATCCAACATCTGAGCGCTGCGTAAGGTCTTTCTCGTTGCGGCGCAGCAGGGTCGCGCGCGATGCCTTGCCGTGCTTTGCGCTAGCAAAAGTCAACCCCGCAACGCCAGACTCAAGGCAAATAAAACTTTTTGAGACTGCGCGGATGTCCACTATACTTGGTGCCGAAAGACGTACTTTGCACTATATCTTGTGTTGTTGAAGCGGCGCCCGCTCCCATGAGCCGGCGCCGCCAGCTTTCCGGCGTAGAGAAGTTTGGCTGGCCCGGGGCGATGCGCGAGACGGTTTCTCTTTGCGAGGAGAGAGGCGTCGGGCGCATCGGGCGCCAGCGAGCAGCACCGTGAAGAAGGCATGCAAGCAAGCGCGAATTGCGTCGACCGACACCGCGCGCCAACGCGGGCACCGCATGAGACGCCAATAACAATGCGGGCCGTAAGCGCCGCGATTCGTGTTTCCAGCCTGCTGTATTCACAGCCTGGCTTACCGCCAAAACACCGCGTGACCTTCATGACGAACTCGTGACGCGCGCGGCATAAGTGATAAATCCGCGGATCATCCGCACCATTCGAACACCAGGAGTTTTGCACATGCAAACCACCGACAACGCCACGACTTCATTCGAAGGCGCATCCGCACAGCCGATGGGCGGTGCGCAGGCCACGGGCGCGGCACAAGCGCTCGCGCCGAACACGACGTATGCCGACTACAAGGTCATCCGTCGCAACGGAAGCGTGGTGTCGTTCGAGCCGACGAAAATCGCGATCGCCGTGACGAAGGCGTTCATCGCCGTGAACGGCGGCCAGGGCGCGGCTTCGGCGCGCGTGCGCGAACTCGTCGAGCAACTGACGCAAGCCGTCGTGCGCGCGCTCGTGCGCAGCCGTCCGCATGGCGGCACGTTCCATATCGAAGACATTCAGGATCAGGTCGAGCTCGCGCTGATGCGCGGCGGTGAGCACAACGTCGCGCGGGCGTACGTGCTGTATCGCGAGAAGCGCACGCAGCAGCGTTCGCAAGAGCGCTCGGAAGCGCAGAACGCGCAGTCGCACGAAGGCGCGATCAACGTGACGGACAACGGCGTCACGCGCCCGCTCGATCTCGACGCGCTGAAGGCGCTCATCGTCTCCGCATGCGCGAACCTCGGCGACGCGGTGTCCGCCGAGCCGATCGTCGCGGAAACGGTGAAGAACCTGTACGACGGCGTGCCGATGTCGCAGGTCTACGACTCGGCCATCCTCGCCGCGCGCACGATGATCGAAAAGGATCCGGCGTACAGCCAGGTCACCGCGCGTATCTTGCTGCACACGATCCGCCGCGAAATTCTCGAAGACGAAGTGACGCAAGCCGAAATGGGCGAGCGTTACGCCGAATACTTCCCGCTCTTCATCAAGCGCGGCGTCGAAGCCGGCCTGCTCGACGACAAGCTCCAGCAATTCGACCTGAAGCGCCTCGGCGCTGCGCTCGACGCGAACCGCGATCTGCAATTCGGCTACCTCGGCCTGCAGACGCTCTACGACCGCTACTTCCTGCACGTCGAAAGCACGCGCATCGAACTGCCGCAGGCATTCTTCATGCGTGTCGCGATGGGCCTGTCGCTCAACGAAATCGACCGGGAAGCGCGTGCGATCGAGTTCTACAACGTGCTCTCGTCGTTCGACTTCATGTCGTCGACGCCGACGCTGTTCAACTCGGGCACGCATCGCTCGCAGTTGTCGTCGTGCTATCTGACGACCGTCGCCGACGATCTCGACGGCATCTACGAAGCGCTGAAGGAAAACGCGCTGCTCTCGAAGTTCGCGGGCGGCCTCGGCAACGACTGGACGCGCGTGCGCGCCCTCGGCTCGCACATCAAGGGCACGAACGGCAAGTCGCAGGGCGTCGTGCCGTTCCTGAAGGTCGTGAACGACACAGCTGTCGCGGTGAATCAGGGCGGCAAGCGCAAGGGCGCGGTGTGCGCGTACCTGGAGTCGTGGCACCTCGACATCGAGGAATTCCTCGAACTGCGCAAGAACACGGGCGATGACCGTCGCCGCACGCATGACATGAACACGGCGAACTGGATTCCCGATCTGTTCATGAAGCGCGTCGTCGAAGGCGGCGACTGGACGCTGTTCTCGCCGTCGACCTGCCCGGACCTGCACGATCTGTTCGGCGCGGACTTCGAGAAGGCCTATGTGGCTTACGAAGAGAAAGCCGCACGCGGCGAGATCAAGCTGTTCAAGAAGCTGCCGGCCGCGCAACTGTGGCGCAAGATGCTCGGCATGCTGTTCGAAACGGGCCATCCGTGGATCACGTTCAAGGATCCGTGCAACGTGCGCTCGCCGCAACAGCACGTCGGCGTCGTGCATTCGTCGAACCTGTGCACGGAAATCACGCTGAACACGAGCGAGACGGAAATCGCCGTCTGCAACCTCGGCTCGGTGAACCTCGTCGCGCACATGGTGAAGCAGGCCGACGGCAGCTACGCGCTGGATCACGCGAAGTTGAAGCGCACCATCAGCGTGGCGATGCGCATGCTCGACAACGTCATCGACATCAACTATTACGCGGTGCCGAAGGCGCGTAACTCGAACCTGAAGCATCGTCCGGTCGGCATGGGCATCATGGGCTTCCAGGACTGCCTGCATCTGCTGCGCACGCCGTATGCGTCGGGCGAAGCGGTCGAGTTCGCGGATCGTTCGATGGAAGCCGTCTGTTACTACGCGTACTACGCGTCGACGGAACTGGCGGAAGAGCGCGGCCGTTACGCGACGTATCGCGGCTCGCTGTGGGATCGCGGCATTCTTCCGCAGGATTCGCTGAAGCTGCTGGCGGACGCACGCGGCGGCTATGTGGAAGTGGATTCGTCGGAGTCGATGGACTGGGCGCAACTGCGTTCGCGCATCTCGACGTACGGCATGCGCAACTCGAACTGCGTGGCGATTGCGCCGACGGCGACGATCTCCAACATCATCGGCGTGTCGGCGTGTATCGAGCCGACGTTCCAGAACCTGTACGTGAAGTCGAATCTGTCGGGCGAATTCACGGTCGTGAACGACTACCTCGTGCGTGACCTGAAGGCGCGCGGCCTGTGGGACGAAGTGATGGTGTCGGATCTGAAGTACTTCGACGGCACGCTCTCGCGCATCGACCGCATTCCGGCGGATCTCCGCGCGATCTACGCGACGGCGTTCGAAGTCGATCCGAAGTGGCTGGTGGAGGCGGCGTCGCGCCGTCAGAAGTGGATCGATCAGGCGCAGTCGCTGAACATCTACATGGCGGGCGCGTCGGGCAAGAAGCTCGACGAGGTCTACAAGCTCGCGTGGATTCGCGGCCTCAAGACCACGTATTACCTCCGTACGATGGCGGCGACGCACGTCGAGAAGTCGACCGTGGCGCACGGTGCGCTGAATGCGGTGCCCTCGGGCGATGGCGGGTCGGGCGCATCGGGTGCGCAAGGCGGGTTCGGTGGCGTGTCGGGTGGCGCGTCGAACGCGGGTGGCTTCAATGCCGCGGCGGTGGAGGCAGCGCCGGCTGCCGAAGCCGATGGTCCCGTTTGCATGATGCGTCCGGGGGACCCTGGCTTCGACGAGTGCGAGGCTTGCCAATAAGCCGGGCTGAATCAGCCCTGCGGACCGGTGCCGGGTGCTTCCTTCTTCGTGAAGGAAGTGGTCGGTGCCGGTTTTTTTTCGCCGTTGGTTTCGGTGTTGTTTTCGCTGTTG
>JFHF01000086.1 GCA_000648925.1 Caballeronia jiangsuensis | reverse complement strand
ATGCTAATAAACCGACACGAAACCGGGATCCGGCGAAAAAAAACTCAAACAGGAAACAGCAAAGAAAACTCGATCCACCCATCCCGAGTGCAGTCAGCGGTCACCCTACCGCCATGCAACCCCATGATTGCCTGAACGATCGACAACCCCAACCCACTCGACTCCGTAAACTCGCTACGCGCCGCATCCCCACGATAGAAGCGGTCGAATAGCTTGCCAAGCTCCTCCTGCCCGATCCGCGGCCCGCGATTACCCACCACGATGCGCGCGCCGTATTGATCCGCGTGTCCGCTCAGCCGCACAACGGTGCCAGCCGTCGCATAGCGCACCGCATTCACGACCACATTACCGATCGCTCTGCGGCACATGATTGCATTCGCTAGCATTTCGCCGTCGGCGTCGATTTCAAATGTGATGCGACGTTCATCGGCAATGCCTTCGAAGTACGCACCGATGGTTTCCAGTTCCTCGCGTATATCGAGCCGTTCACGCTCGATGCGCTGCTGCCCATGATCCGCCTGCGCAAGAAACAGAATGTTCTGCGCGATACGCGCGAGCCGCTCCAGCTCCTCCAGATTCGACTCCAGCACGCCGCGATATTCGACGACATTGCGCTCATGCGCGAGCGCAACCTGCGTCTCGCCGATCAACACGCCGATCGGCGTCCGCAATTCATGCGCGAGATCCGCGGAAAATTGCAGCAGGCGTTCATAACCGTGTTCGAGACGATCGAGCATCGCGTTGAACGATGCCGCGAGGCTCTGCAATTCGGCGGGCGCATGGGCCACATCGAGCCGCGCCGAAAGCCGGTTCGGCGTAATTTCCGCGGCCTTGTCGGCCATCGCCTTGAGCGGCATGAGTCCGCGGCTCGTCACCCAGTACGCGAGCACGAGCGTCAGGAGCACCGCGCCGATCACCGTGATCCACACACGCTCCAGATACGCCGACAGGACGATCGCTTCCTGCGTCATCACGTGCGCCGCGATGATCTCGACCACTTCGCCACTCTCGCCGATCCGAGCCTGCGCTCCGACCCAGCGCATGCGCACGCCATCCGCTCTCGAGCCTTCGTAAAGATCGTCGAGTCCGATTGCGCGCGTCATCGGCACGATATGCAATGGCGGCAATGGCATCCGCTCCGGATTCACGTTGATGAACGGCGCCGAACCTGCACGCCGGAAGAAGATGACGTCCTGCCGGTCGCCGAGCATCGTTTCGAAAAGCTTCGGCCGCGCCTCGATTTCCTTGATCGTGTAAAGGTCGTGCAGCAGCGAGCGAAAATGCTCGACGCGTCCGATCAACTGGTAGTCCGCACGCGTGGACAGCGCGCGATTCGTCGCTTGATAGAGCGACGCGCCGACCATCCCGACCACGACACACACGATCACGGCAAAGGAAAGCGCGATACGTACCGCAAGCGAACGCGAAGGCCGGTTCAAGGATTCTCCCCGAACGAATAGCCGATGCTGCGCACCGTGTGGATCAGCTTCGGATCGAACGCGTTATCGATCTTCGCGCGCAGCCGCTTCACCGCGACATCGACGACATTGGTGTCGCTGTCGAAGTTCATGTCCCACACTTCCGACGCGATCAGCGTGCGCGACAGCGCCTCGCCCTGATGCTTGCAAAAGAGATGCAGGAGCGCGAACTCCTTGTTCGTGAGCGCGATGTCGAGGCCCTTGCGCGTCACCTTGCGGCGCAGGACATCGACATGCAGATCGGCGATCTGAAACGTATCCGATTCGCGCATCACGCCGCGCCTGAGCAGCGTGCGGATACGCAGCACGAGTTCGGTGAAGGAAAAGGGCTTGACGAGGTAATCGTCCGCGCCGAGTTCGAGTCCGTGAATGCGGTCCGTCACGTGATCGCGCGCCGTGAGAAAAATGACAGGCAGGTCACGTTTCGCGCGCAACGCGGACATCACCTGCCAGCCGTCGATGCCGGGAAGCATCACATCGAGCACGATCAGTTCGTACGGATTCGCGAGCGCCTGATGCAGGCCGTCCGTGCCGTTGCGCACGAGCTCGACCTGATAACCGGACTCGATGAGCCCTTTTTTCAGGTAATCGCCGGTCTTGCGGTCGTCTTCGATAACGAGGATGGTCATGCTGGCGCTGCGTTCGATGGATTGCCGTCATTCTAGCCAGAGCCCATGCGTGTCTCGCCAAAGATGACAAAAAAGTCATCGAGAGGTCATCGATCGATCAGCGGCGCGTCGCTACCATGCCTGACGAAAACTCAATCGAATCGCGAGGCTCGACGACGTGCAAGTACAACCGTTATGGCTGCGCATCACGCACTGGCTCAACGCGTTCGCCGTGTTGATCATGGTGACGAGCGGCTGGCAGATCTACAACGCATCGCCGATTTTCAAATCCATTACTTTCCCGCCCGCCGTCACGCTCGGCGGTTGGCTCGGCGGCGCGCTGCAATGGCATTTCGCAGCGATGTGGCTGCTGGTCGCGAACTTCATCGTCTATGTCGCGATGAATCTTCTCACCGGCCGCCTGCGTCGCCGCATGTTCCCGCTCTCGATAAAGAGCATCGTCTCCGACGCGTTCGCCGCATTGCGCGGCAAGCTCGGCCACGACGATCTCACGCACTACAACGCCGTACAAAAGTTCGCGTATCTGGCGGTGATCGTGGACATCGTGATCGTGATCCTGTCGGGCCTCGCGGTATGGAAGTCCGTGCAGTTTCCATTGCTTCGAACGCTGATGGGCGGCTACGACGATGCCCGTGTCGTGCATTTCTTCGGCATGAGCTTTCTGGTCGCGTTCGTCGTGGTGCATATCGTGATGGTGGCGCTCGTGCCGCGCTCGCTCGTGATGATGATTCGAGGTCGTTAAGCCATGTCGCTCAAGCTATTCAAATCGAGACCCGATGCCGAGCTCATCATCAAGGATGCGGCGAAGGAATTAAAGGCGCCCGCGCGACGTTTATTCGGTAAGCGCATTCTGTCGCTCGGAGGGCTGGCGATGCTGTCCGGTTGCAGCATCACCGACGACAAATCCGTCAACGCCATGTTGCGCCGCATCTCGTTCTTCAACGACGACGTGCAGGCGCTGCTGTTCGATCCGAACAAGCTCGCGCCGACGTATCCCGAATCGATGATTACGCGCCCGTTTCCGTTCAACGCGTTCTATGACATCGACGAAGTGCCCGAAGTCGACCCGTCGACATACAAGCTGGAGATCGACGGCCTCGTCAAAGGCAAGCGCGTCTGGACGCTCGACGAGCTGCACGCGATGCCGCAGGAAAGCCAGGTAACGCGGCATATCTGCATCGAAGGCTGGAGCGCGATCGGCAAGTGGGGCGGCGTGCGCTTCGCGCAGGTCCTCGCGCGCGCAGGGGCCGATACGAGCGCGAAATACGTGGCCTTTCATTGCGCCGATAACTACTCGACGAGCATCGACATGCCGACTGCGCTGCACGCGCAGACGCTGCTCACGCTCACTTACGACGGCCAGATTCTGCCGCCGAAATACGGCTTCCCGATGAAGCTGCGCATGCCGACCAAGCTCGGCTACAAGAACCCGAAGCACATCGTCGCGATCACCGTGACGAACGACTACCCCGGCGGCTATTGGGAGAATCAGGGATACAACTGGTTCGGCGGGTCCTGAAGCTTCCGCTTTCATCACTCCAAGGAGATTGCATGTCGATTCGAATCAAACTCGGCGTCAGCATCGTGACGCTCGCACTCGCTTCCGCAGCCTTTGCCCAGACGCCCGCCGCGAAGCCGGCGCGCATTCGCGGCGATATCGTGTCGCTGTCGGGCGACACGCTCACCGTCCATCGACGCAGCGGCGACACGGTGAAGATCGCCGTCAAGTCGGATACGCCCGTCACCGCGCTGAAGAACATCAAGCTGCAGGACATCAAGCCGGGCTCGTTCGTGGGCACGGCAGCGACCACCGGCACGGACGGCAAGCTCACCGCGACCGAAGTGCTTGTGTTCCCGGAATCCGCGCGCGGCACGGGTGAAGGCCACTACGCGTGGGATCTGGGCCCGCAAAGCTCGATGACCAACGCGAATGTCGATCAGGTCGTGCAGGGCACGAGCGGCCGCGATCTGAAGCTCTCGTACAAGGGCGGCGCGAACTCGGTGACGGTGCCGGAGAACGTGCCTGTCGTGACCTTCGCGCCCGCGACGCACGACGACCTGAAGCCGGGCAAGAAGGTATTCGTCGTCGCGAGTCCGTCGGGCTCGGACTTCGCGGCGCAGCGTATCGTCGTGGAGAAGGATGGAGTCGCGCCGCCGATGTAATCGCGCGTTTCCGTGCATCACGAACGCCCGCCGGGATCGTCCCGGCGGGCGTTCGTCATTCGGGCGTCACAGTGCGTACCTGCAGATACCACGCGTTCGGGATAACATTGTCGTTTGCATTTTTTGATGTTGCGCGACGTAACATCAGGCCACGCCACTCGTAAGGAGACATGCATGAGCAATACGCGTTCCGATTTTCCTGCTTATCCGAATACACAGCTTTATATCGACGGCGCCTGGCGCGATGGCTCACGCGACACCGCCGTGATCAATCCCGCGAACGAAGCCGAGATCGGCCGTCTTGCACTCGCAGGCGAAGCGGAACTTTCGCTCGCAGCCGACGCCGCCGCGCGCGGCTTCAAGGCATGGCGCAAGGTCTCGCCCTACGAGCGCAGCAAGCTGATGCGTCGCGCGGCGCAGAATATCCGCGATCGCGCCGAGCAGATCGCCGCCATCATGTCGATGGAGCAAGGCAAGCCGTTCGGCGAGGCGCGCATCGAAACGCTGTCGGCGGCGGACATCATCGAATGGTTCGCGGAAGAAGGGCGCCGCACGTATGGCCGCGTGATTCCATCGCGCACGGATGCGGTGCGCCAGATCGTCACGCGTGAACCGGTCGGTCCGGTCGCCGCATTCACGCCGTGGAATTTCCCGATCAATCAGGCGGTGCGCAAGGTGTCGGCCGCGCTCGCGTCGGGCTGCTCGGTCGTGCTGAAAGGCCCCGAAGAGACGCCCGCAAGCTGCGCGGCGCTCGTGCAGGCTTATGCCGATGCAGGCCTGCCCGCCGGCGTGCTGAACCTCGTGTTCGGCGTGCCCGCCGATGTCTCGAAGTATCTGATCGCGCATCCCGCGATCCGCAAGATTTCGTTCACCGGCTCGACGCCGGTCGGCAAGCTGCTCGCATCGCTCGCGGGCGAGCACATGAAGCGCGTGACGATGGAACTGGGCGGCCACGCGCCCGCCATCGTGTTCAAGGACGCGGACATCCCCCGTGCGGCGAAGATGCTCGCATCGGCGAAATTCCGCAACGCGGGCCAGGTGTGCATTTCGCCGACGCGCTTTCTCGTCGAAGAAGCCGCATACGACGAGTTCGTGCAGCACTTCGTCGCGACCGCGAACGCGGTGAAGGTTGGCAACGGTCTCGACGATGGCGTGCAGATGGGCCCGCTCGCGAACGGCCGCCGTCTCGAAGCAATGGAGCGTCTCGTCGCCGACGCGCGCGAGCAGGGCGCGAAGGTGCTGACGGGTGGCGAGCGCATCGGACGCGAAGGCTACTTCTTCGCGCCGACCGTGCTCACCGATGTGCCGATGAGCGCCCGCATCATGACCGAAGAGCCGTTCGGCCCGATCGCGCCGATCGCATCGTTCAAGTCTTATGACGAAGTGATCGCCGAGGCGAATCGCCTGCCTTACGGACTCGCTGCGTACGCTTACACGAGCTCGGCGGCGACGTCGGCGGCGATATCGGACGATATCGAAAGCGGGATGCTCTCGATCAATCACCACGGCCTCGCATTGCCGGAGACGCCGTTCGGCGGCGTGAAGGACTCCGGCTACGGCTCGGAAGGCGGCAGCGAAGCGATGGAAGCCTATCTCGTCACGAAGTTCGTGACGGAGCATCGTTGATTGTTACGTTGGTGAAGTAGTCCCGGGGCGGTCCTTCGAAGGGCCGCCTTTTATTAACATGCAAATAGTAAGGATGGCGAATCGAAAGATGCGTGAAACCATCGTGAAATGAGTACCAGTTTCAAGCATGTAACGCTCGTAACACGCGGAAAAATGGCCGTAGCCGAATTGCCAGCTTCGCTCTCTAGCATGTATCGATACGTGCTTTCCGCTCGTCCGACGCATGGAGAACCGAATGCTGAGTCCACACGAAATTTCCACGCTCTTGCTGATCGAGCGCTCGCCTCATCAGGTCGAAGTCTTCGGCCAGCAGGCAGCGCGTTTGCTCCAGGAGGCGCTCGTCGAAATCACGCGACTGCCGACTGGCGTGCCCATGCCGCTTCTCACGCCGAAGGGACACGATATGCTGAAACGACTCGATGCGCTCCGGCATCTTCACTCGAACGAAACTGACGACAGCGAGTAGGCCGAGCACTTCTCTGCTCGCAAGCGTATTCTGTTTCGTTCGCGGATATACGGAGCCTGCAAGTGACTCAATCGAAACATCCGACCGTCGCGATTCTGGGCGCGGGCAGCATGGGATCGGCTATCGGCCGTGCATTGACGCAATCGGGCGCGCGCGTGCTGACATCGCTCGAAGGTCGCAGCGCTGCAAGCGCCGCACGTGCACGCGAAGCCGGCATGGAGGACGCGAACCTCGATAGCCTCGCGGCATGCGAGTTCATTCTGTCCATCGTGCCGCCTGCGGTCGCGATCGACACCGCGAAACGCATGGCGCCCGCGCTCGAACGGGCGAGCGTCCGGCCGCTCTATATCGACTGCAACGCAATCAATCCCGATACCGTCAGGGAAATCGAGCGCGTGCTCGAACCGACCGGCACGCCGTTCGTCGATGGCGCGATCATCGGCATGCCTTCTTCGCCCAAGTTCTACATGTCGGGGCCGCATGCACAGCGCACGCAGCCGCTTGCCGATGCCGGCCTCGCCGTGCGCGTACTCGATGGACCGGTAGGCGCCGCATCCGCGCTCAAGATGTCGTATGCGGGCATCACGAAGGGGCTGACGGCGCTCGGCTCGGCCATGTCGCTCGCCGCGATGCGCAACGGCGCGGGCGACGCGCTTCTCGCCGAACTCGCGGAGAGTCAGCCCGCGCTTGCCGCGTGGCTCGCGGGCAATGTGCCGCGCATGCCGCCGAAAGCGTATCGATGGGTCGCGGAGATGGAAGAGATCGCGCAGTTCATCGGCGATGAATTCGCGGAGCATCGCATCTACGAAGGCGCGGCGGGACTCTACGCGCGGCTTGCGCAAGACAGCGACGCGACCGACGCGCTCGAACGTTTCTTCGATAAAAGCCGCTAGACGCGCGCGACCGCGGCTTCCTTCATGTGCTCGAAGAAGCGCGCCGCGCGCCGGTCGCCGGCATACGCGGAGTTGATGCGCACCCACGCGCACGCCTCGCCGTTCGGGCGGTAATAGCTGCCCGGCGCGAGCGTCACGCCGAACTTCACCGCTTCCTCGACGAGCACGGACGAATCGTCGATGCCCGGCACTTTCGCCCACACGAAGTTGCCGCCGCTCGGTTCGTCGAACACATCCCAGCCGTAGCTTTCGAGCATTTGCACCGCGCTCGACAGCGAATCGCGCACGCGCTTGCGCAGCCGTTCCAGATACTTGCGATACGTGCCGCGTTCGAGCAGGCTCGCGGCGACGCTCTCCGCGAAACGCGTGCCGCCGAGACTCGTCAGCACTTTCACGTCGACGAGATTCTTCACGAGCTCGCGATTCGCCGCGAGATAGCCGATACGCAACGACGACGACAGCGTCTTCGACAAACCGCCGACATAGATCACGCGATCGAGCTGATCGAGCGAGGCGAGCCGTTGCGTCGGCACGGCCTGAAAGTCGGCGTAGATATCGTCCTCGACGATCATGAAGCCGTGCTGTGTCGCGAGTTGCAGCAGCCTGAACGCGACCTGCGGCGCGACGTTCGTCGCGGTCGGGTTCTGGAACACCGTGTTGATGAAAAAGAGCTTCGGTTGATGCTGCCTGAGCAGTTCTTCCGCGATATCGATATCGGGACCGTTCGCGAGCCGAGGCACGCCGACGAGACGCACGCCCTGCAGCTTCAGAAGCCCGAAAAGGTTGTAGTAACCGGGGTCTTCGACGAACACCGTATCGCCCGGCTTCAGCATGTAGCGCACGACGAGGTCGAGCGCCTGACTCGCCCCGGTTGTGATCATCACGTTCGGAAGATCGGCGTCGATGCCGAGCGCGTTGATGCGCATCGCGACCTGCTGGCGCAGGCTCGTGTCGCCGTGCGGAATCGCGTAATCGATCACGCTCGACACGTCGAGGCGCGACGCCTGACGGATCGCCTGCGTGAGACCGTCCACGTCGCGCCACGCCTCCGGAATGAAGCCGCTTGAGAGCTTCAGCGACTCGCCGGGATAGTTGAATTGCTGAAGAATCTGGTTCGATTCTTCTTCGGCGAGGCGCGGGTCGCAATTGCCGGCGTTGCTCTCGCGCTCGTCGACGTGATTCGCCACATAGAAGCCCGAACCGTGTTTCGGTTGAATCAGCCCGCGCGACGCGAGCCGGTCGTACGCCTCGATCACCGGAAAGCGGCTGATGCGCTGCTCGGCGGCGAGCTGACGAATCGACGGCAGCTTCGCGCCCGCGAGCACGCGGCGAGAACGGATCATCGCCTCGATCTGGTTGACGATCTGCTCGGTCAGCGGCACGCCGGTGCCGCCGTCGATGTGGAGCGGAAGTGCATTCATGATGTCTGAAACTGTTCAGTGAATCGAAGTGAACAGTTCGATTTTGCTGTTCACCAGTGTCTTCGCGTCATTCGAACGCATCCGAAAAGCCGCGTCAAGACTGGCTGAACGGCTAGATCAAGTGTTTTTAAAGTGTCGGATCGACATGAACTGTTCGGTCGATTTAGCTTAACAGTTCTGCTCCAACTGTTCATAAGTGTTCATTCAAGCTGTTCGGAATCGGGCGAATAATAGGCTCAACGGCTGCTTTCGCATTCGAATGCGGCCTTCCAGTTACACGATCCGAAGGAGCAGCATCATGCGTGAAATCCGGACATTCGAACTCGATCGGCGCGACGCGCCTACGCGCTGGGTGATCGATCGGCCTCAGACCTTGCGCGTGACGCGCGGGCAAGTCTGGCTGACCATCGAAGGCGCGGCCGATGATTACTGGCTGGACGCGGGCGCGTCCGTCGAACTGAAGCCTTACACGACGATCTGGGTCAGCGGAACGGCGGATTCGAGCTGGTTCTCGCTCGCGTCCGACTCGACGCACGGCGGTGCGCGGCGGCTGGGCGAAATCGCGCGCGCGTGGTTCGCGCGCCGTGCGATGCCCGCGAAACTCGCGACCTCCAAGGCGTAGGACGAAAAAAAACCCGGCCGAGGCCGGGTCCAATGTTCCCGCGCTCTTTCGAGCGCGGTCACCTGCAAAACAGGCTTGCTTACGCTGCGAGCAGCGAGCGCAGCACGAACGGCAGAATCCCGCCGTGCTTGTAGTAGTCGACTTCGATCGGCGTATCGATACGCAGCAGCACCTGCACGCGATCTTCCTTGCCGTCCTTGCGATGGATCACCAGCGTGACTTCCTGCTGCGGCTTGAAGTCGTCGCCGAGACCTTCGATGTCGTAGGTCTCTTCGCCCGTGATGTTCAGCGACTGGACGCTGTCCGCGCCCTTGAACTGCAGCGGCAACACGCCCATGCCGACGAGATTCGAGCGATGGATACGCTCGAAGCTGCGCGCGACCACGGCCTTCACGCCGAGCAGTTGCGTGCCCTTCGCCGCCCAGTCGCGCGACGAACCCGTGCCGTATTCCTCGCCCGCGAAGATGACGGTCTGCGTGCCGGCGTCGATGTACTTCATCGCGGCGTCGTAGATCGACAACTGTTCGCCGCTCGGCTGATGAATCGTCAGGCCGCCTTCGACGCGCGTGCCGTCGGCCTTCGCCGGAATCATCAGGTTCTTGATGCGCACGTTCGCGAAGGTGCCGCGCATCATCACGTCGTGATTGCCGCGACGCGAGCCGTAGCTGTTGAAGTCGGCCTTCTGCACGCCGTTCGCCTTCAGCCACACGCCCGCCGGCGACGTCTCCTTGATCGAGCCCGCCGGGCTGATGTGGTCGGTCGTCACGGAATCGCCGAAAATGCCGAGCGCGCGCGCGCCCTTGACCGCGGGGATCGAATCGGCCGGCTGCATCGAAAAGTCGCTGCCGAAGAACGGCGGCTCGGCGATGTACGTCGACTTCGGCCAGTCATATACCTGACCGCTTTCGCCCGCGATCTTGCTCCACAGGTCGCCGTCCTTCGTGAGTTGCGAGTAGTTCTCGCGGAACGCCTTCGCGTCCAGCGCGAACTTGAGCAGCGCGTGGACTTCGTCGCTCGTCGGCCAGATGTCGCCGAGATAGATGTCGCGGCCGTCCGTGCCTTTGCCGACAGGCTCGGTCATCAGATCGCGCGTGATGGTGCCCGCGATCGCGTATGCCACGACCAGCGGCGGCGAAGCCAGGAAGTTCGCGCGGATGTTCGGGTGAATACGCGCTTCGAAGTTACGGTTGCCCGACAGCACCGCCGCCGCGACGACGTCGTTCTTCGTGATCGCGTCGTTCAGTTCCGGCGTCAGGTCGCCCGCATTGCCGATACAGGTCGTGCAGCCGTACGCGGCGAGCGTGAAGCCGAGCTTGTCGAGATAGGGCAAGAGGCCCGTCTTCGT
The DNA here is from genome assembly GCA_000648925.1 of Caballeronia jiangsuensis. Classification (GTDB taxonomy): domain Bacteria; phylum Pseudomonadota; class Gammaproteobacteria; order Burkholderiales; family Burkholderiaceae; genus Caballeronia; species Caballeronia jiangsuensis. The sequence continues at coordinate 9,014 of JFHF01000086.1, read as the reverse complement.
CAGATACTCGGTGACGATGCGCGATCCCGGCGCGAGCGACGTCTTGATGTGCGGCGCGACCGTCAGACCCGCTTCGACGGCTTTCTTCGCCAGCAGACCGGCGGCGAGCAGCACGCTCGGGTTCGACGTGTTCGTGCACGACGTGATTGCGGCGATCAGCACATCGCCGTTCTTCAGGTTCACGCCGTCGGCGGTTTTGTAGTCGGCTTCGAGATCGGCGGCCTTCTTGTTGAAGCCGTTTTCGCCGGCCGGCTTCGAGAAGAGGTCGGAGAACGTGCTCTTCACGTTGCCGATTTCGATGCGATCCTGCGGACGCTTCGGGCCCGCCAGCGACGGCGCGACCGTGCCCAGATCCAGCGAAAGCGTCTTGGTGTAGTCGATGTCGCCGGCCTTCGGCACGCCCCACAGCTTCTGCGCCTTGAAGTACTGCTCGAACGCGGCGATTTCCGCGTCGGTGCGGCCCGTGCCCTTGAAGTAGTCGATGGTCTTTTCATCGACGGGGAAGAAGCCCATGGTCGCGCCGTACTCGGGCGCCATGTTGCCGATGGTCGCGCGATCCGGCACGCCGATCGAGGCCGTGCCTTCGCCGAAGAACTCGACGAACTTGCCGACGACCTTTTCCTTGCGCAGCATTTCGGTGATGGTCAGCACGAGGTCGGTCGCCGTGCAGCCTTCGCGCAGCTTGCCCTTCAGCTCGACGCCGACGACGTCCGGCGTCAGGAAGTACACCGGCTGGCCGAGCATGCCCGCTTCCGCTTCGATGCCGCCCACGCCCCAGCCCACCACGCCGATGCCGTTGATCATCGTCGTGTGGCTGTCCGTGCCGACGAGCGTGTCCGGATAGTAGACGGTGTCGTTGCCTTCGGTCTTCTTGTGCACGCCGCGCGCGAGGTATTCGAGATTCACCTGGTGCACGATGCCGATGCCCGGCGGCACGACCTTGAACGTGTCGAACGCCTGCATGCCCCACTTCATGAACTGATAGCGCTCGTTGTTGCGCTGGAATTCCAGCTTCATGTTCAGGTCGAGTGCGTTCGGCTCGCGGAAATGATCGATCTGCACCGAGTGATCGACGACGAGATCCACCGGCACGAGCGGCTCGATCGCCTTCGGATCCTTGCCCGCGCGCTCGGCGACGCCACGCATCGCGGCGATGTCGGCGAGCAGCGGCACGCCCGTGAAGTCCTGCAGCACGACGCGCGCGACCACGAACGGAATTTCATCGACACGAGCGGCGTTGGGCTTCCAGTTCGCCAGTTGCGCAATGTGCTCTTCGGAAATCTTCTTGCCGTCGTAATTGCGCAGCACCGATTCGAGCACCAGCCGGATCGAAACTGGCAGTCGCTGGATCTTGACCTTCAGCGCGTCGCCGAGTTGCGGCAGCGAGTAGAGCTTGCCTTTGCCGGAGCCGCTGTCGAATTCCTTGAGCGTGTTGTGGAGATTGTGGGCCATGGTTATTTTCCTTGGACTAAGACGAGGAAATTGCTTCTTTGTGAGGCTAAATCACGTACAGATCGACATATTCATTGACCGGCATCGCTTCGAGTCTTGCCTGGTCGAGCGATACCGCGAGGATCGCCTGCTGCTGCTTTTGCGGAAAACGGCGCGCGAGATTCGTCCTGAACTTCTCGACGAGCAACGGAATGCCGTCCGCGCGCCGGCGCTTGTGACCGATCGGATACTCGACCGCGATTTCATCGAGCGTCGTGCCGTCGCTGAATTCGACGGTCAGCGCATTCGCGATCGAGCGCTTCTCCGGATCGTGATAATCCTTCGTGTATTGCGAGTCTTCCACACACTCCATTTTCGCGCGCAGTGCGTCGATGCGCGGGTCCTGCGCGATGGCATCTTCGTAATCGGCGGCGGTGAGACGGCCGTGGATCAGCGGCACCGCGATCATGTACTGAATGCAGTGATCGCGGTCCGCGGGGTTGTTCAGCGGCCCCTTCTTGTCGATGATGCGAATCGCCGCTTCGTGCGTGCGAATTGTGATCTTCCTGATGTCATCGACGGACCTGCCGGCTTGCTTCAGCTTGCCGTGCAGGGTCATCGCGGCTTCGACGGCCGTTTGCGCATGGAACTCGGCGGGAAACGAGATCTTGAAGAGCACGTTCTCCATCACGTAAGAACCATACGGACGCTGGAACCTGAACGCCTCGCCCTTGAAGAGCACGTCGTAAAAGCCCCATGTTTTAGCGCTCAGAACGGACGGATAGCCCATCTCGCCGGTCCTCGCGATCAACGCGAGGCGCACGGCGCGCGAGGTGGCGTCGCCCGCGGCCCACGACTTGCGCGAGCCCGTGTTGGGCGCGTGACGATACGTGCGCAGCGCGTGGCCATCGACGAAGGCGAGCGATACCGCGTTGATGAGTTCATCGCGCGTGAGGCCGATCATCTGCCCGACAACCGCCGTCGATGCGAGCTTGACGAGCAGCACGTGATCGAGCCCGACCTTGTTGAACGAGTTCTCCAGCGCGATGCAGCCTTGAATTTCGTGCGCCTTGATCATCGCGATCAGGACGTCTTTCATGTCGAGCGGCTTCTTGCCCGATGCGATCGCGTTACGCGAAAGCCAGTCGGCCGTTGCGAGAATGCCGCCGAGGTTGTCCGACGGATGGCCCCACTCCGCGGCGAGCCATGTGTCGTTGAAGTCGAGCCAGCGGATCATCGCGCCGATATTGAACGCGGCCTGTACCGGGTCGAGTTGAAACGAAGTGCCCGGCACCTTCGCACCGTTGGGGACGATCGTGCCCGGCACGATCGGTCCCATCAGCTTGGTGCAGGCGGGGTAGGAGAGGGCTTCGAGTCCGCAGCCGAGTGTGTCGATCAGGCAGTTGCGCGCCGTTTCGAGTGCAAGCGTGCTGTCGACGCTGTAATCGAGCACGTAGTCGACTATGTCTACCAGTACCTTGTCCGGATCGGGCCGGACATTGGAAATCGGTGCGGACATCGAGGGATTCCTGATTTAAGTGCTGAGCTAACTTACTCCGCGTTCTTGATCAGCGCGTTCGACTGCGTCGGAGCCGGGCCGCCCGCAGCCATGTCGGGCGTCATGCACTCGTCGGCGAGGCGCGACGAGTCCTTATCCGAGAACAGCATTGCTTTCGACGGGATCACGACGAGGTCCATGCCCGACGCCGAATCGTGGAAACGATCCGCACCGGTCGTCGTGTCCTGGCGCGGCAGGCGGTAATCCTTCTTGGCCCAGTTCACGGTGACGATGGCGTCACGCTTCATGTCGCCTTTCAGGTAGAAAGCGTTACCGTCCTTGCACGACCACTTCACTGCACCTTCGGGAATCGGATCAGTCTTGGCCGCCGCGGCCGCTTCGGCCTTGGGGCTGCGCTTGATCAGGCGGCGAGCCGGAGCGGGGCGCTTGGCCTTGGCCGCGCTCGAATCGGTGGCCGTCGCAGCGAAGGCGTCGGCGCTGACGAAGACGCTCGTCGTAGCCAGCGTGCCGGCGATTGCAGCGATCAGAAGTTTATTCATCGAAAAAAACCTTTCAAAAACATTGGGGTTGAATGGCGATTGCAGCGCGGCGTGGATTTCTTCCTCGTGAAATCCGATCGCGCAGCCCGCTATTTTCGCTTATTTATCGGAATGAACTTCAAATTCTCCGGTCCGGTGTAATTTGCGCTCGGCCGGATGATCTTGTTGTCGATGCGTTGCTCGATGATGTGCGCCGCCCAACCCGACGTGCGCGAGATCACGAAGAGCGGCGTGAACATCGCCGTGGGCACGCCCATCATGTGATACGACACCGCGCTGAACCAGTCGAGATTGGGGAACATCTTCTTCGCGTCCCACATCACCGTTTCGAGGCGCTCGGCGATATCGAACAGCTTCGTGTCGCCCGCTTCCTTCGACAGATTCTTCGCGATTTCCTTGATGACCTTGTTGCGCGGATCGGAGATCGTGTACACCGGATGGCCGAAGCCGATCACGACTTCCTTGTTCTCGACACGGCGCTTGATGTCGGCTTCGGCTGCATCGGGCGTCTCGTAGCGCGATTGAATGTCGAAGGCCGCTTCGTTCGCGCCGCCGTGCTTCGGGCCGCGCAGCGCGCCGATCGCGCCGGTGATCGCCGAGTACATGTCGGTGCCGGTGCCCGCGATCACGCGTGCGGTGAACGTCGATGCGTTGAACTCGTGCTCGGCGTACAGGTTCAGCGATACATGCATAGCATCGACCCAGGACTTCGACGGCGCCACGCCATGCAGCAGATGCAGGAAGTGTCCGCCGATGGAATCGTCATCGGTTTCGACTTCGATGCGCTTGCCGTTATGCGAGTAGTGATACCAGTACAGCAGCATCGAACCGAGCGAGGCCATCAGCTTGTCGGCGATATCCTTCGCGCCCGCGACGTTGTGATCGTCCTTTTCGGGCAGGATGGTGCCGAGCACGGAGACGCCGGTGCGCATCACGTCCATCGGATGCGCGGACGCGGGAATCCATTCGAGCGCGGCCTTCAGGTTCGCGGGCAGGCCGCGCAATGCCTTGAGCTTCGTCTTGTACGCCTTCAGTTCGGCCGCATTCGGCAGCTTGCCGTGCACCAGCAGATGCGCGATCTCTTCGAATTCGGAAGTGGTCGCGACATCGAGAATGTCGTAGCCGCGATAGTGCAGGTCATTGCCGGTCTTGCCGACCGTGCACAGCGCGGTATTGCCCGCCGTCACACCGGACAGCGCGACGGATTTCTTCGGCTTGAAACCACCGGTTGCGGGTGCGTCGGTCGATGCGGTATCAGTCATGCTCTCCAGTCTCCTTTCGTACGCTCGCCAGGCGGCGTGACTTGTCGTGCTCGAAGAACGCGCCCGCGCTCATGCCTCTGAAGCCGGCGTGTCGAAGAGCGGCGCGCATTCGTCCGGCATGGTCTGACCGGTCGCGTGCGCGCGACGCAGCACCGACCAGTAATAGCGATAGCTCGCGCGGTCATGCAGCGTATCGCCGTGACGCGTCGGGCCCCACTGCGCGCGTTGCGCTTCGAGCAGGATCGCGGCGGCGAGCGCGATTTCATCGGCGCGCGGCGAGAAAGCTTCGACGATCGGCCTGACCTGATCCGGATGGATGCTCCACATGCGCGTATAGCCGAACTCGTTGCGCGCGCGCGCGGCATCGTTCGCGACGACGCTCATGTCGCGCACTTCCGTCGATACATTGTGCGACGGCACCTTGCCATGCGCGTGACACGCAGCGGCGATCTCCAGCTTCGCGCGCCGCACGAGCGGATGATCGAACTGGCCGGGAGAGCGCATCGCGGTATCGGGGATCGCGCCGTTGTGCGCGGACACGAAATCCATCAGGCCGAAGCTCAGTGATTCGACGCCCGGCAGCGCGGCGAGTTCGAACGCATGCGCGAGCGCGCCGTGCGTTTCGATCAGCAGATGACAGGGAATCGGCTTCGCAATGCCGAACTCGCGGCGCGTTGCTTCGATGAAGGCCACCATCTCGGCGGCATCGGAAGCGCTCCGGATCTTCGGCAGCATGATGAAAGCGGGCGCGTGCTTCGCGTTGCGCAGGATGATGCGCACGTCGTCGCGCCATGCACGATGATGGAAGTCGTGGATGCGCACGCCGACCCGACCGAAGCGGTCTTCCTCGCCGCCGACGAACGATGCGACCATCTCGGCATGCCCGATTTCGTGACCGACTTGCGCGCCGTCCTCGCAATCGAGCGTGATGTCGAACACCGGGCCCAGTTGCGCCTGCAACGCCAGTGATTTCCTGATCAGCTTCTCGCTGCCCGCGTAGTGATCGCAGGGCGGAAGCACGGCAGGTTGCGGTTCGCCGTCAAACAGCACTTCGGCGGGAGTGAGATCGCGCATCGTCGGCATCGGGTCCGATTGGAGGGATGTGAATTCGATCTTGCTCATGCTTCTGATTCGGCCGCGCTCGAACACTTCAAGCGCGATCGGATCAGGCGCGAACGCGGCGAGGCGTTCGCGCTGACGGGAAGCCCTCGCGAGCTTACCCTTTTGAAACGTGCTTACTTGCCGAGCAGATGCGCGACGCCGTCACGCTCTTCGAGCAGTTCGTTAAGCGTGCCGTCCATCTTTTCGCGCGAGAACGCGTCGATTTCCAGACCTTCGACGCGCTTGTACTCGCCGTTTTCGCACGTGACGGGCACGCCGTAGATGATGTCTTCCGGAATGCCGTACGAGCCGTCCGACGGAATGCCCATGGTCACCCACTTGCCATTCGTGCCGAGCACCCAGTCACGCACGTGATCGATGGCCGCGTTGGCCGCCGATGCCGCCGACGACAGGCCGCGCGCTTCGATGATCGCAGCGCCGCGCTTGCCGACGGTCGGGATGAACGTGTTGCGGTTCCATTCGTCGTCGCTGATGAGCTTCGTGAGGTCCTGGCCTTCGGCCGTGGCGAAGCGGAAATCCGGGTACATCGTCGGCGAGTGGTTGCCCCACACGGCGAGCTTTTCGATCGACGCGACCGGCTTGCCCGACTTGGCTGCCAGTTGCGACAGCGCGCGGTTGTGGTCCAGACGCAGCATGGCGGTGAAGTTCTTCTTCGGCAGATCCGGCGCCGACTTCATCGCGATGTACGCGTTCGTGTTCGCCGGGTTGCCGACGACCAGCACCTTCACGTCGCGGCTTGCGACATCGTTCAGCGCCTTGCCCTGAACCGTGAAGATTTCGGCGTTCGCCGACAGCAGGTCCTTACGCTCCATGCCCTTCGAACGCGGACGCGCACCGACGAGCAGCGCGACGTCGGCATCCTTGAACGCGACCTTGGGATCGTCCGTGACGACCACGCCTGCGAGCAGCGGGAACGCGCAGTCTTCCAGTTCCATCACGACGCCCTTCACGGCGGCTTGCGCTTGCGGCAGATCGAGCAACTGAAGAATCACGGGCTGGTCTTTGCCGAGCAGATCGCCGTTGGCGATACGGAACAGCAGCGAGTAGCCGATTTGACCTGCGGCGCCGGTTACGGCAACGCGCTTTGCGGACTTAGCCATTGAGAACTCTCCTGGACAGTGCGTGGAACGCTAGGGAAAAACGCCATTTTATGCGCGTTACGCAAAGCGTTGATGAAGACATGCCGGCCATGCCGCGTGCGAATCGCCGAACGCGGCGCCACGTGGCGTTGCGCGTTCGTTGATGGATTCGCGTCGCATGAATGTTCGAGCGGCGTGACTGTCATGCCATGAATCCTTCTCTTCGAGCGAGAGGCGTGCGGGATGATCTGGAAGGACGCGATGATTTCGCTTGGTCTGACGGCAACGCGCCCATACGAGACGGCGCTTGACGTTGCGAGGCGTGGGGCAGGCAGCGGCGCGCGAATCGATTGGCCGATCGGCGTGAGGCGAAAGCGAAAGGGCGTGCCTGGCGGTATGCTGCGTAATGCGTGGCTGCCGCGATCCAGAGTGCTCTGGCGGCTAAAACCGCCATGCAAAACACGCTGGCCGACGGTTCCTGCGTTCTCGCAACGACCCGCAAACCCTTGCTCGACAAAGAGTGTAGGATCGGTCCGAGGTAAAGTCAACACTATCTTATGTCTTATATAAGACATAGGAATCTACGGGAAAAGTCTGGACGCACGGCGGCCCTTGTGTTGAAATGCGCGGCATGAATTCCAACCCGGCGAGCACGACGACCACCAACGGCACTGCACCGGCGGCTGAGGCCGCGAGCACGCCGTCGCCGACGTTCAGCCCGCTGTATCAGCAAATCAAGGCGCTCATCACGCAGGGGCTCGAGTCCGGCGAATGGAAGCCTGGCGAGATCATCCCGAGCGAGGTCGAGCTGGCCGCGCGTTACAAGGTGAGTCAGGGCACGGTCCGCAAAGCGATCGACGAGCTCGCCGCCGACAATCTTCTCGTTCGCCGTCAGGGCAAAGGCACGTTCGTTGCAACGCACAACGAGGACCGCGTGCAGTTCCGCTTCCTGCGCCTTCTGCCCGACGACGGCGACGTTCATCCCCATGTGAGCCGCCTGCTCGAATGCAGACGGCTGCGCGCGCCCGCCGAGATTGCGCGTCAACTGGACCTGAAGCCCGCCGACCCTGTCGTTCTTATCAAGCGCTTGTTGCAGTTTGATGGCGTCACGACCGTATTCGATGAAATCTGGCTGCCGGGCGCGGTGTTTCGCGGACTCACGGCCGAGCGTCTCGCCGATTACAAAGGCCCGCTCTACGCGATGTTCGAGACGGAGTTCGGCACGCGCATGATCCGCGCGACGGAAAAGATCCGTGCCGTCGCCGCCGACGAAACCGTCGCGCAATTTCTCGACGTGGCGCAGGGATTTCCGCTTTTATCGGTGGAACGCGTGTCCTATACCTATGGCGATCGGCCTGTCGAAGTGCGGCGCGGATGGTATGTCACGACCGGTTATTACTATCAGAACGACTTGAGTTGATCGAATGAAGCGGGGTCGCGAGCACTGGCTGAGTGCTCGCTGAATACGCACGTTGGTACGGCCATTTTCGCGCATGCAGCAACAGTCTTTTGGACGGCTATTCGCTGCAGCGCGAAATAAAAAGGCGCTAAAATCGCGGATTAGTGTTGTTTTAACAAGTTGGGGTCTAGCATGGCTGAAGCCGTAAAAAAACCAAGGCCGGAATACCGGAACATCGGAATCGGCCAGCTCGCGAAGTATCGCTTGCCGCTGGCAGGGAAGGTTTCGATCCTGCATCGTGTGAGCGGGTTGCTGCTCTTCGTGTGTCTGCCGTTCATCCTGTACCTGCTCGATCAGAGCCTCACGTCGGAGATTTCGTTCGACGCGTTCAAGGGCTTTCTCGCCAACCCCATCGTCAAGATCGTCACGCTCGTGCTGTCGTGGGCGTATCTGCATCACTTCTGCGCGGGCATCCGCTTTCTGCTGCTCGACACCCACGTCGCGGTGAACAAGGAAGGCGGCCGTCAGACCGCCCTCATCGTGCTGATCGTTTCGCTGTTGCTCACGCTCGCGATGACCCTCAAGATCTTCGGAGTGTTCTAAACATGGCAACGCAAAATCGAGTCGGCCCCAAGCGCCTGGTCGTCGGCGCGCACTACGGCC
>JFHF01000085.1 GCA_000648925.1 Caballeronia jiangsuensis | reverse complement strand
AGCAGCAAAGAAAGTGACTGCCGCCCCGCACAGGGGCAACGCTAATAAACCAAAAAGAAACCGGGATCCGGCGACAACACCCAACGATCTAATCTACGAACCCCAACCCCCGCGCCAGATCGGCGCGCACATCCCGAGGATCCTCAAGCCCGACAGCAAGCCGAATCAGCCCTTCAAAAATCCCCGCGGCTTCCCGCACCTCCACTGCAAGACGCCCGTGCGTCGTCGTAGAAGGATGCGTAATCGTCGTACGCGTATCGCCGAGATTCCCGGTGATCGAGCACAGCTTCGTGCCGTCAATCACGCGCCATGCGTTCGCGCGCTGCTGCTCCTGCGTATCGCCCTTCAGTTCGAACGAGACGATCGCACCGCCCGCCTTCTGCTGCTTCTTCGCGATCGCATGTTGCGGATGCGATTCGAGCCCCGGATAGAACACGCGATTCACAGCCGGATGCGCTTCGAGCCAGCGCGCGATCTCCAGCGCATTCGCCGACTGCTTCTCGACGCGCAGCGCGAGCGTCTCCATGCCCTTCAACAGCACCCATGCGTTGAAGGCCGACATCGTCGGACCAGCGCTGCGCACGAACGGAAACACCGTCTCCATGATGAAGCGCTTCGAGCCGACGAGCGCGCCGCCGAGCACGCGGCCCTGACCGTCGAGAAACTTCGTGGCCGAATGCATCACGACGTCCGCGCCGAGTTTCAGCGGCTGTTGCAACGCCGGACTGCAAAAGCAGTTATCGACGACGAAGATCGCGCCGTTATGCTTCGCGATCTTCGCGATCGCCTCGATGTCCGCGATCTCCGTCAGCGGATTCGACGGCGTCTCCAGAAAGAACATCTTCGTCTCGGGCCTCACGGCCGCCTGCCATTCGTCGGGCTTCGTCGGATCGACGAACGTCGTCGTGATGCCGAACTTCGGGAAGATCTGCGTGAACATGCCGATCGTCGATCCGAACAGGCTCTTCGAACTCACGATGTGATCGCCCTGCTGCATCGACGCCATCACGACCGACAATATCGCCGACATGCCCGATGCCGTCGCCATGCAGGCTTCGCCGCCTTCGAGCGCGGCGAGGCGGTTCTGGAACATCGTGACGGTGGGGTTGGTAAAGCGTGAATACGTGTACGCTTCTTCGGAATTCCTGAAGCGCTCGGCCGCTTCCGCCGCGCTCGAAAAGCAGAAGCTCGACGTGAGAAAGAGCGCCTCGGCATGCTCGTTGAATTCGCTGCGCAAGGTCCCCGCGCGCACGGCGAGCGTATCGAAGTTCAGGTTGTCGTCCATGTTTTTCTCCCTTGTTTCAAGGCCCGCGACGCAAAAAAGCCCGCTTGGTCCTTGCAGACGAAGCGGGCTCTTGTAAAGCGCCGAAGACTTACTCGACCGATAGCTGCAGATGCAACTGTGAGCGTGTCATGCCGCCTTCCTGCGCTTCGCTCGCGGCGTCGCGGTCCGACTGCGATTGCGGCGCGAGACGCGCCGTCTCGATGCGATCGAGATAATCGGTCGTCACATCGCCGGTGATGTAGTTGCCGTCGAAGCACGAAGCCTCGAATTCCTTCAGCGCCGGATTGATGTCGCGGATCGCGTTCTTCAGATCTTCCACGTCCTGATAGACGAGATAATCCGCGCCGATCATGCGCGCGACTTCCTCGTCGCTGCGGCCATGCGCGACGAGTTCGCCGCGCGTCGGCATGTCGATGCCGTACACGTTCGGGAACTTCACCGGCGGCGCGGCGGACGCGAAGATCACTTTGTTCGCGCCGGCATCGCGGGCCATCTGCACGATTTCATGCGAGGTCGTGCCGCGCACGATGGAATCGTCGACGATCAGCACGTTCTTGCCCTTGAACTCGATGCCCATCGCGTTCAGCTTCTGGCGCACCGACTTCTTGCGCACCGCCTGGCCCGGCATGATGAAGGTGCGGCCCACGTAGCGGTTCTTGAAAAAGCCCTCGCGATACTCGACGCCGAGCTTCGCGGCCACCTGCATCGCGGCGGGGCGCGAGGAATCGGGAATCGGCATCACGACGTCGATCGGCACATCGGGCAGCACGCGCTTGATCTTTTCGGCGAGGTAATCGCCCATGCGCAGACGCGCGTTGTAGACCGGCACGCCATCGAGGCACGAATCCGGACGCGCGAGATACACGAGCTCGAAGATGCAGGGGTTGAGCGCGGGCTTCTCGGCGCATTGATGGCTGTGCAGATTGCCCTCGGCGTCGATGAAAATCGCTTCGCCCGGCTCGACATCGCGCACGAATTCGAAGCCGATGCCTTCGATCGCCACCGACTCCGACGCGACCATCCATTCGACGCCCGTCGCCGTTTCCTGCTTGCCGAGCACGAGCGGGCGGATGCCGAACGGATCGCGGAACGCGACGAGCCCGTAGCCCGCGATCAGCGACACGATCGCATACGAACCCTTCACGCGGCGATGCACGCCCGCGACGGCCCTGAACAGCGCGCTAGCGTCGAGCTGAAGGCCCGAGCTCGCGAGCTGCAGTTCGTGCGCGAACACGTTGAGAAGCACTTCGGTGTCGGATGCGGTGTTGATGTGCCGGCGGTCGATGCGGAACATCTCGTCCTTCAACTGCATCCAGTTCGTGAGGTTGCCGTTATGCGCGAGGATGATGCCGAACGGCGCATTCACGTAGAACGGCTGTGCTTCTTCCTCGCTCGACGCGGAACCGGCGGTCGGATAACGCACCTGGCCGATGCCCACGTTGCCCGGCAGGCTGCGCATGTTGCGCGTGCGGAACACGTCGCGCACCATGCCGTTGGCCTTATGCATGTGGAAGTTGTTGCCGTTCGCCGTGGCGATGCCCGCCGCGTCCTGTCCACGATGCTGGAGCAGGAGCAGGCTGTCATAGATCAGCTGATTGACGGGAGTCTGGGAAACTACACCTACGATGCCGCACATGGCATGGTCCTTCAAAGAGTCGAAACGGGTAGACAAGACGTGGCCCGGATCTCATCGACGCTTCTCTCGAAATTCGGCCGTAACGAGGCCGGCCGAAGCGTCATCGAGCCGTCGCGTGTCCCTCGTGTAGCTGGCCGTTCGTCTATTGTGCGGCGTTTGGCGCCAGGCCGCTCGGTTCGGGAGCGACATGCACATACGCGGCGAGCGTATCGGGGAGCAGCAGTTTCAATTCGCGCACGCCTTGCTCGGCCATCGGCCGAAGCAGCGCATTGCGCCAAAAATCCTTTTCCGGCAGTTCGGTCAAGCCAGCCAGGGCGACCAGAACCACTACCAATATAGCCCCTCTCACGAGGCCGAACAGCAAGCCCAACGAGCGATCGACGCCGCGCAAACCGGTCACTTCGGTGATGCGCGTCAGAAGCGCCGACAGCACGCTCGATATGAGCAACACCGCCGCGACCACCGGCAGGAATGCCACGAGCCATTGCGTGAGCGCGCCGCCGGGCCATGTCGACGGAATATACGGCACGACGAGTCCGACGAAGCGCCCGGCGATCAGAATGGCGGCCACCCAGCCGACCAGACCGAACGCCTCGGCCAGCAGGCCGCGCCACATGCCGCGCAGCGCCGACAGGCCAATCACAGCCATCACGCCGTAGTCGAAAGCGGTGAACATCGAATCTGCTTAGTTCGATGCCCGGGTGCCGCCGCCCAGGCCGGCCTGACGCACCTTCACGAGCGCCGCCTGCGCCGACGCGCGATCGGGGAACGGACCCGCGCGCAAGAGCGATTTGGTCGCGCCATCCGACTGCTTGCGATGTTCGAGATATGCGGGCACACCCGCCGACTTCAACTTGCTGACCCAGTTCTGCGCGGCGGTTTCGTCGTCGAACTGGCCGATTTGCAGCACGAAGCGGCTGCCCGCCGGCGACGACGGCGTGTTCGCCGCGCCCGCCGCCGCGTTGGCGGCGGTGTTTGCGTTGGCTTCTTCGGAAGGCTCGGCGGACTGCTTCGCGTTCTGACTCGCGACGGCAGCAGGCTTCGACGGCTTCGCTTCGGGTTTCGGCTGTTGCGCCGGTTCAGGCTTCGCTTGTGCCGTGGCGGCGGGCGCGGCGGGCTGCGGTTGCGTCACGCCAGCGGCCACACTGCCCGACGCGCCCGCAGGCGCGTCATGCGCGACGCCGGCTTGCGTGTCCGCGTCATTCGCGTCGCGCGACTGCTTCGCGGCAGGCGCGGGGCGATTGGGAATATCGATGGAAATGTCGTTGGTGACGGGCTTCGGGCGCGAATCCAGCACCATCGGCAGAACGATGACGGCGGCCAACACCAGCGCGATCGCGCCGACGAGCCTGCGGCGCGCGCGCTGTTTCTCGGGCAGCGTGGGATCGAGCATCATCGCGTCGGCGCCCGTGCGCTCCGAACGGCGCGTGCGGCGCTCGGTGCGGACCGTCTGACGCGAGCCGCGCGAGGAATCGGAATATGCGTCGCGACCGGAGTCGTCTTTCTTGCCGAACGAAAAGAGTCCCATGTATCGCTTGGTGCCGACGGCCGACCGTCTGGATGATGCTGCTAGTTATGCTGCGTTCGACGGTAGGCCATGACGCCCGCTACCGTGTAGAAACTGCCGAAGACTAAAATTCTATCATTTTCAGACGCCCGCCTTAGCGCATCTTGAAAAGCCAAAGCTGGTGTTTCAAACCGGGAAACGCTGCTGTCGGGGCCTTCGTTGACACCGGCGTCACGCAATGCGTGTTCGAGTTGCTCTGTCGACGCGGCGCGCGGCGTGGGCAGCGCGGCGAGATTCCAGTGGTCGATCTCGCCCTTCAACTGCTTTACGACGCCTTCGATGTCCTTGTCGCCCATCGCGCCGAACACCGCGTAAGTGTACGGAAAGTAGCCCATATTGCCGAGATTCTGGGACAAAACTGCGGCAGCGTGAGGATTGTGCGCAACGTCGAGAATGATTTGCGGCTTCCCCGGCAGTACCTGGAAGCGGCCTGGCAGTTCGACGTTGGCGAGCCCGAGGCGGATATCCTGAGCGGAAACGGGCAGGCGCCCGCGCAACGATTCGAGCGCGGCCAGCGCCGCCGCCGTGTTGATCAACTGATTCGCGCCGCGCAGCGCCGGGTACGCCAGCGCCGGGCGACGCTGCTCGCGGCCGAGATAGCTCCATTGCTGGCGCTCGTTGCCGGGCTGCGCTTCGTAACGGAAATCGCGTCCGACGAGCCACAGATCCGCGCCGATCGCCTGAGCATGATCGATCAGGCTCTGCGGCGGCGACGGGTCGCCACATACGGCAGGCTTGCCCGCGCGGAAGATGCCCGCTTTCTCGAAGCCGATTTTCTCGCGCGTGTCGCCGAGATAATCCGTATGGTCGATGTCGATGCTCGTGATCACCGCGCAGTCCGTATCGACGATATTCACCGCGTCCAGACGCCCGCCCAGGCCCACTTCCAGAATCACCGCGTCGAGCCCGCGCGATGCGAAGAGATGCAGGATCGCGAGCGTCGTGAATTCGAAGTAGGTCAGCGAAACCGGCTCGGGCAGGCTCGCGCGCGCCTTTTCCACCGCCGCGAAATGTTCGAGCAGATCGGCGTCGCTCGCCTCGGCGCCGTCGATGCGCGCACGCTCGTTGAACGAAAGCAGATGCGGCGAGGTATGGCAGCCGACGCGATAACCCGCGCGCAGCAGGATCGTTTCGATGATCGCGCACGTCGAGCCCTTGCCGTTCGTGCCGCCGACGGTGATGACCGGGCAATCGAAGTGCAGGCCGAGCGCATCCTTCACCTTGCCGATGCGCGCAAGGCCCATGTCGATGCCGACCGGATGCGCCGCTTCCAGATGGGCGAGCCAGGCGTCGAGGGTGGAGAAAGTGTTCATTTTCGAGATCGGTAAAGCAAAACGCCGCGCGGAACCTCAGGGCTCTCGCGCGGCGCAGCGCTGCATATCAGCAACTCAGGCGACGGAATCGGCGGGTTGCCGCGTCATCAGCGCCATCAATTGGGCGAGTTCTTCACGCATCTTGCGGCGATCCACGATCATGTCGATCGCGCCCTTCTGCAGCAGGAATTCGGCGCGCTGAAAGCCTTCCGGCAACTTTTCGCGCACGGTCTGCTCGATCACGCGCGGGCCGGCAAAGCCGATCAGCGCTTTCGGCTCGCCGATCACGACATCGCCGAGGAAGGCGAAGCTCGCCGACACGCCGCCCATCGTCGGGTCGGTCAGCACGGAGATGAAGGGCAGCTTCGCATCCGACAGCCGGGTCAGGAGCGCGGTGGTTTTCGCCATCTGCATCAGCGAAAGCAGGCTTTCCTGCATGCGCGCGCCGCCGGACGCCGTGAAGCAGATGAACGGCACGTTCTGCTCGATCGCATTGCGCGCGCCGCGCACGAAGCGCTCGCCGACCACCGAACCCATCGAGCCGCCCATGAACGAGAACTCGAAGCACGCGACGACGCACGGAATCGTGTGGATCGCGCCGCCCATGACGACCATCGCGTCGGTTTCGTCGGTATCTTCCATCGCTTCCTTGATGCGATCCGGATACTTGCGGCTGTCCTTGAACTTGAGCGCATCGACGGGCACGACTTCCTGGCCGATTTCGTAGCGGCCTTCCGGATCGAGCAGGCGGTCGAGCCGCTCGCGCGCGCCGATGCGCATGTGATGGCTGCACTTCGGGCAAACATGCAGATTCGCCTCGACGTCGTTGCGATACAGCACCGCCTCGCACGACGGGCACTTCACCCAGAGCCCCTCGGGGATGCCCTTGCGGCTTTTGGGATCGGTTTGCTTGATCTTCGGCGGCAGCAGTTTGTCGAGCCAGCTCATCGTTTTTCCTTGACTGATCGGTCGCCGCGCGGCGCACGTCCGGATCGGACGGCCCGCGGCGGCGCGTATTTTACTGTGCGGCGTCGAGCGCCTGACGAATTTCGGCGATGAAGCTCGTCAGCGACGCGGCCGCGGCATCCGGCTTCGCCTCTTCGAGCAACTGCACGAGGCGACTGCCGATGACGACGGCGTCCGCGACATCGGCGACGGCGCGTGCGGTTTGGGCGTCGCGAATGCCGAAACCGACGCCCACCGGCAGAGGCACATGCGACTTGATGGCCGGGATTTTACTCGCGATGCTGGAAACGTCCAGATTTGCCGCGCCGGTCACGCCTTTCAGCGAAACGTAGTAGACATAGCCGCTCGCGATCTTGCCGACTGCCGCGATGCGTTCGTCCGTCGATGTCGGCGCGAGCAGGAAGATCGGATCGATGCCGGCCGCGCGCATCGTCGCACCGAAACTCTCAGCTTCCTCGGGCGGGTAATCGACCACCAGCACGCCGTCGACGCCCGCTTCCTGCGCGGCTTCCGCGAAGGCGTCGGCGCCCATGCGCTCGATCGGATTCGCGTAGCCCATCAGCACGACGGGCGTCTTGTCGTCGGTCTGGCGGAAGCGTTTGACATCGGCGAGCACGCTTTTGAGCGTTACGCCGCGTGCGAGCGCGCGCTCGGACGAACGCTGGATCACGGGACCATCGGCCATCGGATCGGAAAACGGCACGCCCAGTTCGATGACATCCGCGCCGCCTTTCGCCAGCGCATGCATGAACTCCACGGTTTGCTCGGGGTTCGGGTCGCCCGCGGTGATGAACGGAATCAGCCCTTTTTTGCCCTGCGCGGCCAATGCCGCAAAAGTATTCTTGATACGGGACATGGGAATTCTCTTGATCGGATTCGTTGGCGTCAGATGCTTCATTAGTCATCTGACGCGATTAGCGACGAAAAAGACGCTATTCGGCGGCTTGCGCAGCGGCATCGGCCGTCGCGAGCGCTTTGCGGCGCGAGCGGACCGGCTCCGCCGGCTTCAGTCGCGCGGCTCGCGCTTCGGCGATGCGATTTTCCGCGATCATGCAGTAATCCGCGTTGATCTCGTAGCCAATGAACTGGCGGTCGTGGCGCGCGCAAGCGACTGCCGTCGTGCCGCTGCCCATGAACGGATCGAGCACGCGGCCGCCCGGCGGACAGCTCGCAAGCACCATGCGCTCGACGATTTCCAGCGGCTTTTGCGTCGGATGATCCACCCGCTCCGCGTGCTGCCGATGCAGACGCGATACGGACCAGACATCCTTCGGGTTATAGCCGAGTTCGAGCCACTTGCTGCCCTCGAAAATCTTGCGGGAGCGCGCCTTTTTCGTCTCTGCGTCGTAGGGGATGCGCACCGGATCGAGATCGAAGTAGTAATCCTTCGATACCGCGAAATAGCCGATGTTATCGTGCACTGACGTAAATTTACGCGTCGTTCCGCCCATGCTCGGCACGCGCCGGTCCCAGACGATCTCGTTGATCATCAGAAGGCGGCGCTTCAGGAACACGAACAGCTCGGGCGAGTATTGCCAGGTGCAGAAGATGTACAGCGAACCGCTCGGCTTGAGCTTCGGGATCGCCAGATCGAGCCAGCGATACGTCCACTCCAGAAAAGCGTCGCCGGACAGCATGTCCGAATCGTTCCCGTAGTCCTTGCCCAGACCATAGGGCGGGTCCGCGACGATCAGATCGATCGACGCATCGGGAATGTGTTCGGCATCGGCCAGAAAATCGCGGTTGCGAATGTCGCTGCCAGCGCCCTGGAGAGCGCCGACGGACAAGGGCTCGTCGATAACGGTGCGCATCGGTCAGCGGCTCAGAACTGGATGCCCGATCGCTCGGCGACCGTATGCATGTCCTTGTCGCCCCGGCCCGACAGATTGACGAGCAGCACCTTGTCGCGCGGCAGCGTCTTGGCGAGTTTCGCGCCATAGGCAAGCGCGTGGCTCGACTCGAGCGCCGGAATGATGCCCTCGATGCGACAGCAGTCGTGGAACGCCTTGAGCGCTTCGTCGTCCGTGATGCCGACGTACTCCGCGCGTCCGACGTCCTTCAGCCACGCGTGCTCGGGGCCGACGCCCGGATAGTCGAGGCCCGCCGATATCGAATGCGTTTCGATGATCTGGCCGTTGTCGTCCTGAAGCAGATACGTCCGGTTGCCGTGCAGCACGCCGGGACTGCCGCCCATCAGCGACGCCGCGTGGCGGCCCGTGTCGATGCCGTCGCCCGCCGCTTCGACACCGATCAGCTTGACGTCTTTATCGTCGATATACGGATAAAAGATGCCCATAGCATTCGATCCGCCGCCAACGCATGCGATGACAGCATCAGGCTGACGACCGGCCATCTCGGGCATCTGCACGCGGCATTCGTCGCCGATCACGCGTTGGAAGTCGCGCACCATCATCGGATACGGATGCGGCCCCGCCACCGTGCCGATGATGTAGAACGTGTTCTCGACGTTCGTCACCCAGTCGCGCATGGCTTCGTTGAGCGCATCCTTGAGCGTCTTGGAACCGGATTCGACCGGAACGACCGTCGCGCCGAGCAACTTCATGCGATACACATTCGCCGCCTGACGCCGCACGTCTTCCGCGCCCATATAAACCACGCACTCCATGCCGAAGCGCGCAGCGATGGTCGCCGTCGCCACGCCGTGCTGACCCGCGCCGGTTTCCGCGATCACGCGCGGCTTGCCCATCTTGCGAGCGAGCAGCGCCTGGCCGATCACGTTGTTTACCTTGTGCGCGCCGGTGTGATTCAGATCCTCGCGCTTGAGATAAAGCTGCGCGCCGCCGAGCATCTCGCTCCAGCGCTTCGCGTGATAGATCGGCGACGGACGGCCCACGTAATGCTTGAGCTCGTACTCGTATTCGGCGAGAAATGCGGGATCTTTTTGTGCCGCCTCATACGCGACGCGCAGTTCATCGAGCGCGTGGATGAGCGTTTCGGAGACGAACACGCCTCCATATTGGCCGAAGTGGCCTCTTTCGTCTGGCAAGTTGTACATTACGTCACTCTCTCGGTTACGTGGCCGACAGCGCGGCTCACGTCGACATCACCCGGCATCCGCTTCGCGCACCGTGCGTACGAATGCCGCCATTCGGGCGGGATCCTTCACGCCCTTGGCGCCCGGCACTTCGATGCCGCTCGAGACATCGACCGCGTACGGGCGCACACGCCGAATGGCGTCACTGACGTTTTGCGCGTTCAACCCACCACTCAAAACGGCCCGATGCCCGAGATCTGTTGGGATAAGTGACCAATCGAATACCTTTCCACCGCCGCCGAAGCCCTCGACGAGAGCGTCGAGCAGAAGGCCGCCTGCGGCTTTGAACTTGATTGACGATTCTATCAAATGGCTTGTCGCCGCATCAGCCCCAATTCGCAGCGCGCGCCAATAGGATAAACCCGCAATCGCGGCGAGTTCCTCGCATTGCTCGGGGGTTTCGTCGCCATGAAATTGCAGCAGCGAAAGCGGCACGTTGGATGTGATTTCGCGGATCCACTCGGGCGTTGCATTGACGAAGAGGCCCACGGCCGACACCAGCGGCGGCACGTGCCGCGCCAGTTCCACCGCCTGCGCGACACTCACCGAGCGCGGGCTCGGCGGATAGAACACGAAGCCCACGGCGTCAGCGCCCAGCGCGACGGCGTGCTGCACGTCCTCGGCGCGCGACAGTCCGCATAACTTGATGCGGGTGCGATGCAAATCTCGTTCGGTCATTTCGGCTCTGCCCAAATGGCGCTCCAGGGCATGCTGGCGATATGCGGCGGGGGCACCGCGAAGTGTTCAGGATAGCCGACCTCGGCCAGATACAGCCCGTCCGGCATGAAGGTCGGCGCGGCGACACGGCGATCGCGGGCGGCGAGGACATCGGCCATCCACGAAGCGGGATGACGGCCACGCCCGATCGCGACGAGGCATCCCATCAGATTGCGCACCATGTGATGCAGGAACGCGTTGGCGCGAAAGCGAAAGTGGATGAAATCGCCCTGTTCGCGCACGTCGATCTGATAGAGATGCTTTACCGGCGTCTTCGACTGGCAATCGGCCGCGCGGAACGACGAAAAATCGTGCTCGCCGATCAGGCACGCGACCGAATCGCGCATCGCGTCGATGTCCAGCGGCGTATGCACCCAGCCCGCGCGTTTCGCCAGCATCGGTGAACGCACCGGATTGACGTACAGAACGTAAAAGTAGGTGCGCTCGAACGCCGCGAAGCGGGCGTGGAAGTCGTCGGGCATCGGCTTCGCCCATTGCACGGCGACGGTATCGGGCAAAAACGCGTTCGTGCCGCGCACCCACGAGAATTCGGTGCGATCGAGTTCGGTGTCGAAATGGACGACCTGGCCGAGACCATGCACGCCCGTATCCGTGCGCCCGGCGACGACGGTCGGGAGCGGCGTCTGCGCGAATTCGGCGAGCGCGCGCTCCAGTTCGTTCTGCACCGTCTTGCCGTGCGGCTGAGACTGCCAGCCGCAAAACGCCGAGCCGTCGTACTGAATGCCTAAAGCGATGCGCATCTCAGGAATGCGGGGCGAGCGTCGACAAGAGCGTGGCGGCCTGCTGACGTGTCGCGGGATCGTTCGATTCGATCACTTCCTGCAACAGCGTGCGCGCGCCGGAAAGATCGCCCAGCTCGATGTATTCGGCGGCCAGTTCGAGCTTGTTGCGCGCGATCGTCGCCAGTTGCGCGGGTGTCAGCGCGGGCAGCGGCTCGGTCGCGCTCGACGCGCGCCCGAGATCGAAATCGAGGCTCAGCGGCCCGAATCGCGTTGCGCCGAGACCGGCTACCGAGGCCGCGCCAGCCGTTCCCGCCTCGATTTGCGAGGCCACGGACTGAGCCTGCGATTGCGTCGGCCGCGCCGACTCCGGCTGCGCCATCGGCTGCGGAATGAACGGCACCTGTTCGATCGGCTGCGGGCCCGTCGGCGGCGGCTGCAAGGCTGCGGGACGCGACTCGCGCGGCACATCGGCCGCCGCCACCGACGATGTCACGGTCACCGGCTCCGTTGCGCCGGGCGGCTTGATCGTCAGTTCCATGCGCGGCGGCAGTTCCATTTCGAGCGAGCCGAGCGCCTGAATCGCGTCCTGAGGGAATTTCGGCATCGGAAAACGATGCGCAAGCACCGGTTCCTCATCCGGCGCGATACCCGATTTTTCGGCTTCGCGCGCCGCCTGTTCCTCGATGTCGCGCTGCTCTGCGGCGCGTTGCTCGGCGACCTGCTCTTCGGCGGCGCGCGCCTGCAGTTCGCGCAGTTCGGCCTCGCGCGCGATGATCTCGCGGGCCGCGGCCTCGCGCGCCTGATCTTCGCGCTCGGTCACCTGACGCAACTCGGCTTCGCGCTTCCCGGCTTCACGATCCGCCGACTCGCGCGCGAGCGCTTCCCGCGCGGCGGCTTCGCGCGCGCGAATCTCACGCTCTTCGGCTTCCCGTATGGCCGCCTGGCGCGCCGCGGCTTCGCGCTCCTCGTTTTCCCATTTCTCGGCTTCGCGACGCGCCGCCTCGCGCGCCGCGATCTCGCGGGCGTGCTGGTCCTGCGTTTCGGCGGCGGCGACCGGCGGCACGAAATCGGGATGGCGTGCCGCAGGCGCAACCGGCGCGAACGCTTCTTCTTGCGCAGGGCGGTTCGCCTGGCCGGGCGCGGCAACGGGCCCGGCGGCGGGCTTCGCCTCGGTCGTCGGCGGCAGTTCGTCGTCGGACGGAACGGCGGGCGCACGAGTCGCGTCGGCGTCGTCGATGCTCGCGGCGGCGGCGGCCAGTCCGGACCGGTCAGGCGCGGATGACTTCTTCTCAGCGGCGACGGCCGATCCCGCAGCCGATGCGTCGCGCGCCTTGCGTATCGCTTCATTGCGCGCGGCGGCGTCGGCCTGAGCTTCCTCGAGACTTGCGAACGTTCTCGATGTGCGATCGACGTCGTCGTTGCTTGCGGCGGCGCGTTGCTTCTTGCCGCGCCGCATTCTGAGCAGCAGGAAACCGACCGCGGCGATCGCAGCGGCGACGACGAACGGCGAAAGGCCGATGACCGCCGCTCCCGCACCGTGCCCCGTGCGTCTGCTATCGCTGGCAGGCGCGGAGGCCGCCACGGCGGGTTCGCTCGCGGGCGTGGCGGTCGCCGATGCGGACTCGGGCGTCGCCGGCTCCTGCGTCGACGTGGCGCTTGCTTGCGGTTCGACCGCCGACGCGGGCGCCGCAGCCGACGCCATCGCGCTCGTGCTCTCCGATGCCGGCGCGGGCGTCTCTGCGGGCGGATTCGGTTGCGCCTCGGACGCCGAAGCAGCGCCGGA
Organism: Caballeronia jiangsuensis; assembly: GCA_000648925.1. Lineage (GTDB taxonomy): Bacteria > Pseudomonadota > Gammaproteobacteria > Burkholderiales > Burkholderiaceae > Caballeronia > Caballeronia jiangsuensis. The sequence continues at coordinate 9,253 of JFHF01000085.1, read as the reverse complement.
AGCCGCTGAACCGATCAGATCGGCAGGCACGCTCAAAACCGCGCCGAGCTTCAGCTTATTGATATCGTGATTTCCGAACGCGTTCGGATTCGCGTCGAACAGCGCACGCGCGGCCTTCGCGCGAACGTCGCGATCTTTCGATCCGGTGAGTTCGGTCACGACATCGTTCAGCGATTGCCCCGGCTTGACCGCGTATGTCTGCCCCGTCGCGGCGGGGGCGACGCCGCTCGCCTGAGCGAGCGCATCGCCGGGATTCGCCCAGAACATCGCGCCAACCGCGAGACTTGCCGCGGCGCACGCCGCACGCGATGACGAAAGGAGAGACCGGCGTGGTCGTTGGATCATTGAGGCTCCGGGTCCGGCAAAAATTGAAACATACGGCGCAAAACCGTTCGATAAGCCCGGTTTTGCAATAAAACTGCACAAAAACAAAAAGCGCCGCGAGAACGCGACGCTTTTGGCTTTGGCACGCGCTTCCAGGCGCGTAGTTTACTTTACTTGTCGAGCAGAATGCGCAGCATGCGGCGCAGCGGTTCGGCCGCGCCCCACAACAGTTGATCGCCGACAGTAAATGCCGACAGATACTCGCCGCCCATCGCCAGCTTGCGCAGACGGCCGACCGGCACCGTCAGCGTGCCCGTGACGACCGCGGGCGAAAGATCGCGGATCGATGCTTCGCGCTCGTTCGGCACGACCTTCACCCAGTCGTTGGCCGACGCGAGGATGCCGTGCACTTCATCGAGCGGCACGTCCTTCGTGAGCTTGATGGTCAGCGCCTGCGAGTGGCAGCGCATCGCGCCGATACGTACGCAAAGGCCATCGACGGGAACGGAGCCCGGCGTGCCCATCGCCGGCTTGCCGAGAATCTTGTTGGTTTCGGCGCCGCCCTTCCACTCTTCCTTCGACATGCCGTTGCCGAGATCTTTGTCGATCCACGGAATCAGCGAACCCGCGAGCGGCACGCCGAAGTTGTCGACGGGCATGCGTTCGCCGTTCATCGCCGCGAGCACGCGGCGATCGATATCGAGGATCGCCGACGACGGATCGGCCAGATCTTCCTTCGCGGAACCGTACAGCACGCCCATCTGCTGGAGCAGTTCGCGCATGTTCTGCGCGCCCGCGCCCGAAGCGGCCTGATAGGTCATCGCGGTCGTCCATTCGACGAGGTTCTCGCGGAACAGGCCGCCGAGCGCCATCAGCATCAGGCTGACCGTGCAATTGCCGCCGATGAAGTCACGGCCGCCCTTCACGAGCGAATCCTTGATGACGTTCAGGTTGACCGGATCGAGGATGATGACCGCATCGTCCTTCATGCGCAGGGACGAGGCCGCGTCGATCCAGTAGCCTTTCCAGCCCGCCGCGCGCAGCTTCGGATACACCTCGTTGGTGTAGTCGCCGCCCTGGCACGTGATGATGGCGTCGCACTTTTTCAGGTCGTCGATGCTTGTCGCATCCTTGAGCTTCGTCTCGTTTTTGGCGAACGACGGCGCGTTGCCGCCCGCATTGCTGGTGCTGAAAAACACCGGTTCGATCAAGTCGAAATCGCCTTCCTGCTGCATGCGTTGCATCAGGACGCTGCCGACCATACCGCGCCAACCAACGAGACCTACGTTCATGACTAACCCTTACTTGTGGAAGCTTCCCCGCATCTTTACCCGGCGTGGCCGCGCGGGGAAGACGCTCGGACACGAGGGACGATCAGCGAATCGTGATCGCTTTGATGGAGATTTTCGTAATGCGCGCGAGTTTGGAAAACCCGGCCGTGGCTTTAATAGCCACGATGCGCGTGTCGATGGCGAGTTCCGTCGCGACGGCAAATGAGCCGCGTCCGATGGAATCCAGAGAGAATTGAGAGTTCTTCGCCATGACCAAAGAATATACACGATAACCCGATGTTTTCGTCACGCGCTTGCGGCGCGCGTATGAAAATCGTGCGGATCGTGCGTGAACATCGGGAAAAAGAGACGATCGGACGCGCTTTGGCTTGCAACGCCGATCGTCTTTCCGGCGGTTACAGCGCCTTCAGCACCGCATCGCCCATTTCCTTCGTGCCGACGATCTTGCCGTCCGCGGTCGCGATGTCGCCGGTGCGGTAGCCCTGCTCCAGCACCTTCTTCACCGCGCTTTCGATACGGTCCGCCTGCTCCGTCTTGCCGAGCGAGTAGCGCAGCATCATCGCGGCGGAGAGGATGGTCGCGAGCGGATTGGCCACGCCCTTGCCCGCGATGTCAGGCGCGGAGCCGTGCGACGGCTCGTACAAGCCCTTGTTGTTCTTGTCGAGCGACGCCGACGGCAGCATGCCGATGGAGCCGGTGAGCATCGCGGCTTCGTCGGAGAGGATGTCGCCGAACATGTTGCCGGTCACGACGACGTCGAACGCCTTCGGCGCTTTCACCAGTTGCATCGCGGCGTTGTCGACGTACATGTGCGACAGCTCGACGTCCGGATATTCCTTCGCGACGTCGATCATCGTGTCGCGCCACAACTGCGACGTTTCCAGCACGTTCGCCTTGTCGACGCTCGTCAGCTTCTTCTCGCGCTTCTGCGCCGCCTGAAACGCGACGTGCGCGATGCGGCGCACTTCGGGCTCGGAATAGCGCATCGTGTCGAAGCCTTCCTTCGCGCCGGCGAACGGGCCGTCCGGCGCTTCGCGCAGGCCGCGCGGCGCGCCGAAATAGATGTCGCCGTTCAGCTCGCGCACGATCAGGATGTCGAGGCCGGACACGATCTCCGGCTTCAGCGACGACGCGCCCGTCAGTTGCGGATAGCAGATCGCCGGACGGAAGTTCGCGAAGAGTTGCAGGTGCTTGCGCAGGCCGAGGATCGCCTGCTCGGGACGCAGCGCGCGCTCGAGCTTGTCGTATTTCCAGTCGCCGACCGCGCCGAACAGGATCGCGTCGGCTTCCTTCGCGAGCGCCAGCGTGGAATCGGGCAGCGGATGGCCCTTCGCCTCATAGCCCGCGCCACCGACCGGCGCTTCTTCAAGCTCGAACTTCTCGCCGAGCGCGTTCAGCACCTTGACCGCTTCGGCGGTGATTTCCGGACCGATCCCGTCGCCGGGCAATACTGCAATCTTCATCGTCTCTTCCTTCTTTGATCGTGTTTCGATTTATCCGACGAGCCGGTTATTCAGCCACGGCTGCTTCGCGAGGCGCTCGGCTTCGTATTGCTTGATCTTGTCCGCGTGACGCAGCGTGAGGCCGATATCGTCGAAGCCGTTCAGCAGGCAGTACTTGCGGAAGCCCGGCACCTCGAACGCGTACTCGGTGCCGTCGCCGGTGCGCACGACTTGCGCTTCGAGATCGATCGTCAACTGGAAACCGACGAACGCGTAGGTTTCGTTGAACAGCTTGTCGACCTGCTGCTCCGTCAACACAACCGGCAGCAGACCATTCTTGAAGCAGTTGTTATAGAAAATGTCCGCGAAGCTCGGCGCGATGATCGCGCGAAAGCCGTATTGATCCAGCGCCCACGGCGCGTGTTCGCGCGAACTGCCGCAGCCGAAGTTCTTGCGCGTGAGCAGAATCGACGCGCCCTGATAACGCGGCTGATTCAGCACGAAGTCCGGATTGAGCGGGCGCTTGCTGCTGTCCTCGCCGGGCTGGCCGACATCGAGATAACGCCATTCGTCGAACGCGTTCGGACCGAAACCGGTGCGCTTGATCGACTTCAGAAACTGCTTCGGGATGATCGCGTCCGTATCGACGTTCTCGCGATCGAGCGGCGCGACGAGGCCGCTATGCACAATGAATTTTTCCATGATCTTTCTCTGTATCCCGGTTGATCACGCGAGCTTGCGCACGTCGACGAAATGGCCTTCGATCGCGGCGGCCGCGGCCATTGCGGGGCTCACGAGGTGCGTGCGACCGCCCGCGCCCTGACGGCCTTCGAAGTTGCGGTTCGACGTCGATGCGCAACGCTCGCCCGCTTCGAGCCGGTCGGCGTTCATCGCGAGACACATCGAGCAACCCGGCTCGCGCCATTCGAAGCCGGCGTTCGTGAAGATCTTGTCGAGACCTTCGCGCTCGGCCTGCGCCTTCACGAGACCCGAGCCCGGCACGACCATCGCGAGACGGATGTTCGACGCGACGCGCTTGCCCAGCGACTTCACGACATACGCGGCTGCGCGCAAGTCTTCGATACGCGCGTTCGTGCACGAGCCGATGAAGATCTTGTCCGGCTTGATCGATTCGATCGGCGTGTTCGGCTGCAGCGCCATATAGGTCAGCGCGCGCTCCATCGCGTCGCGCTTGACCGGGTCCTTTTCCTTCTCGGGATCGGGCACACGGCCATCGATCGACGTGACCATTTCGGGCGACGTGCCCCACGTCACTTGCGGCACGATTTCAGCCGCGTTCAATTCGACGACGCGATCGAACTGCGCGCCTTCATCGGACTTGAACTGGCGCCAGTATTCGACGGCCTGATTCCACTCCACGCCCTGCGGCGAATACGGACGATCCTTCAGGTAATGGATGGTCGTGTCGTCGACGGCGACCATGCCAGCCCGCGCGCCCGCTTCGATCGCCATGTTGCAGACGGTCATGCGGCCTTCCATCGATAACGCGCGGATGGTCGAGCCGCCGAACTCGATCGCGTAACCCGTGCCGCCCGCCGTCCCGATCTTGCCGATGATCGCAAGCACGATGTCTTTCGCGGTGCAGCCGCGCGGCAGCGAGCCCTCGACCTTGACGAGCATGTTCTTGCTCTTCTTCTGCAGGAGCGTTTGCGTGGCGAGCACGTGCTCCACTTCCGACGTGCCGATGCCGTGCGCGAGCGCGCCGAACGCGCCGTGCGTGGACGTATGCGAGTCGCCGCAGACGATGGTCATGCCCGGCAGCGTCGCGCCCTGCTCCGGCCCGATGATGTGCACGATGCCCTGGCGCAGATCGTTCATCTTGAACTGGGTGATGCCGAAGCTATCGCAGTTTTCGTCGAGCGTATCGACTTGCAGCTTCGAAACCGGATCGGCGATGCCGTGCGAGCGGTCCGTGGTCGGCACGTTGTGGTCGGATACGGCCAGATTCGCGCTGATGCGCCACACCGGGCGCTCGGCCAGCTTCAGGCCTTCGAACGCCTGCGGGCTCGTCACTTCATGCAGCAGGTGACGGTCGATATAGAGGATCGAGGTGCCGTCCTCTTCGGTGTGGATCACATGCGTGTTCCACAGTTTGTCGTAGAGAGTCTGTGCCATGGTGAGCGCTTTCGTGTGTGACTGCGGGGATTTTGGGTGTGCAGCTTGTGCGATCGATTATGCCACCTTCGTAGGCGGCGTGGGTACTAGGCTGAGAGAAAAAACCTCGTAAAAACAGATAGTTATGCTAGTGGTGTCAGTACCCGGATCAGGAGTACCCGTCTCGACGGACTACCCACCACTTCAATGCTGAAGCATCGCACCGACGCCGAGTTCTTCGGCGACTTTGTGCAGTCGCTTATCGCGCGTCCATATCTTCACGCCCGGCTGCAAATGCGCTGACGCCAGAAGAGATGTGTCGACATACCCGATCCCGCGATTGAAGAGTCGTTGTCGTTCGATCAGGAAGAATACTTCTTCGGGCGTCGCTACCGGCGCGACAGGAAGATCACTCAAAGCGCCCAGCACGAGGTCACGATCGCGCAGACTTCCAAGCGAAATTTCTCCGATGACGAATGGATGAGCAAGCACGCGCTCCTCGCCGAGCAGATTCACCAGTAGCGGTTCGGACGCGTTGATATGGTCGATCCAGACAGAGGTGTCGACAAGGATCATTCGCGCTCCTGCCGACGACGCGGCGCGCCTTCTATGCCCGGTTGACTGCCGCCGAGATTCGCAAGTCGCCGGGCCGCTTCACGTTGGACGAGCGCTTTCAGTGCTTCGCGCACCAGCGCCGATTTTTCTGTCACGCCTGTATAGGCTTGAGCTTTTGCCAGCAAGTCGTCATCGAGGGCGATGGTCGTGCGCATATCCGTATCTCCGTTGCATTAGGCATTGATATTAGCATCAGATGATGACGGTTTTTATGCTTTCAACCTGCCGCCCCAAACGCAAAAAGCCCCGGCAGTCACCCGCCGGGGCTTTCGCCTAACTGCAACCTAGGCCATTCGGCCGACTGTTCGGCAGTGGATTCGTCACCTACGCTCAGTATGCGCCCGAGTGCCTGAATGCCCTTGCATTGACGCGACTCACTCAAAAGTTATAACATTGTTGATACAGAAAACGACTATGCCTGATCTCATGAAAACGACCATCCGAAAGATGGGCAACTCGCAAGGCGTGCTGATTCCCAAGCCCTTCCTCACGCAGCTTGGCCTCGAAAACGAGGTCGAGATGAACATCGAAGACGACGCGATCGTGCTGCGCCGGCCGCGCGACAGCGCACGCAAAGGCTGGGCCGAAGCCAGCAAGCTGATCGCAAAGAGCGGGGAAGATTCGCTCGTACTGGGCGAGTTCGGCAACGACGGCGACGCGGAACTCGAATGGTAGCGCGCGGCGATATCTGGCTCGTCGCGCTCGATCCGACGCTCGGCAGCGAAATACAGAAGACGCGTCCATGCGTCGTGGTTTCGCCTCCGGAGATGCACGACCATTTGCGGACGGTCATCGTCGCGCCGATGACTTCGAAAGGCACGTCGGCGCCCTTTCGCATTCCGGTGTCGTTCAAACGGAAACAGGGACTCGTGCTACTCGATCAGCTTCGCACCGTCGACAAGGCGCGTCTGGTCAGAAAGGAAGGCGCCGTCACGGACAACACGTTATCGAACGCGCTTCTTACATTGCGAGAAGTATTCGCGGATTAGTTTCGACCACCCAAAACGCAAAAAGCCCCGACGGTCACCCGCCGGGGCCTTCACCTACCTGCAACCGTAAAACGGCTTAACGCTTCGCCAGCGGCTTCACTTCACGCGGCGTCTGACCGATGAACAACTGACGCGGACGGCCAATCTTCTGTTCCGGATCCGCAATCATCTCGTTCCACTGTGCGATCCAGCCGACCGTACGCGCCATCGCGAAGATGCACGTGAACATCGACGTCGGGATGCCCAGCGCGCGCTGCACGATGCCCGAGTAGAAATCGACGTTCGGGTACAGCTTGCGCGATACGAAGTATTCGTCTTCCAGCGCGATCTTTTCGAGTTCCATCGCGAGCTTGAAGAGCGGATCGTCGTGCAGACCGAGTTCGTTCAGCACTTCGTGACACGTCTCGCGCATCAGCTTCGCGCGCGGGTCGTAGTTCTTGTACACGCGGTGACCGAAGCCCATCAGCTTCACGCCCGAGTTCTTGTCCTTCACCTGCTTGATGAACTCGGGAATGTGATCGACCGAGCCGATCTCTTCCAGCATGTTCAAAGCGGCTTCGTTCGCGCCGCCATGCGCCGGGCCCCACAGACAGGCGATACCGGCCGCGATACACGCGAACGGGTTCGCGCCCGACGAACCGGCGAGACGCACAGTAGACGTCGACGCGTTCTGCTCGTGGTCCGCGTGCAGGATCAGGATGCGGTCGAGCGCGCGTACGAGCACGTCGTTGACCTTGTACTCTTCGCACGGGTTCGAGAACATCATATGCATGAAGTTCGCGCTGTACGACAGTTCGTTCTTCGGATACACGAACGGCTGGCCGATGCTGAACTTGTACGCCATCGCGACGAGCGTCGGCAGCTTCGCGATCATGCGAATGGCCGACACTTCACGGTGACGCGGATCGTTGATGTTCAGCGAGTCGTGATAGAACGCCGACAGCGCGCCCACCGCAGCCGTCAACACCGCCATCGGGTGCGCGTCGCGACGGAAACCGCGGAAGAAGAAGTGCATCTGCTCGTGCACCATCGTGTGACGCGTGACCGTGTCCACGAATTCCTTGTTCTGCGCTTCGTTCGGCAGTTCGCCCTTCAGGAGCAAATAGCAGGTCTCGAGGAAGTCGGCATTCACGGCGAGCTGCTCGATCGGGAAGCCGCGATACAGCAGCTCGCCCTTGTCGCCGTCGATGTACGTGATCGCGGAATTGCACGCCGCCGTCGACATGAAGCCCGGGTCATACGTGAACTTGCCGGTCTGACCGTACAACTTGCGGATGTCGATCACGTCCGGGCCCATCGTGCCCTTGTAGATCGGCATTTCGACGCTCGGCGAGTTGTCGCTGAACGATAGCGTGGCTTTAACATCTGACGGGGTCATAGCACATCCTCAATCGAAGTATGGATACAGGTTTTCGATAATTTGCACGACGGAAGCTGCGCGGCAAAACTGTTTAATCGGCCTGTGTGCACTGCAACAGGCCTATTTTGCAAAAATCCGTGAATTCCTGCTGAAATCACACGGTGCGCAGCAGTTCCAGCAAGCGGATTACGTCGGGCGTCGCGAGGTCGCCTTCAGGCTCCGTGCGCGCCAGCAGCAAGTCCATCAGTTCGTTGTCGCTCAGTTCCAGCAGGCGGGTCAATGCGGCCACGTCGGCGTCACTGAGGTCATGCTCATATCGGCTGAAGAAGCGATCGAAGATCAGATCGTTTTCCAGCAGGCCGCGCCGCGCGCGCCAGCGAAGGCGCGCCCGGCGAAGGGGATCGGACTGATGCAAGTTGTCTTGATTGTCGACCATCACATAGTCCATCTCAGACAGCGCGGCGCACCATCAATTCCTTGATCTTGCCGATCGCCTTGGTCGGATTGAGCCCCTTGGGGCACACGTCGACGCAATTCATGATCGTATGGCAACGGAACAGACGGTACGGATCTTCCAGGTTGTCGAGGCGTTCGCCCGTCGCCTGATCGCGGCTGTCCGCGATAAAGCGATAGGCTTGCAGCAAGCCCGCCGGGCCCACGAACTTGTCCGGATTCCACCAGAAGCTCGGGCACGACGTCGAGCAGCTCGCGCACAGAATGCACTCGTAGAGTCCATCCAGTTCGTCGCGCTCCACCGGCGATTGCAGGCGTTCTTTCTCGGGCGGCGGCGTATCGTTGATCAGATACGGCTTGATCGAATGATACTGGTTGAAGAACTGCGTGAAGTCGCAGATCAGATCGCGCACCACGGGCAGTCCCGGCAGCGGGCGCAGCACGATCTTCTGCGGCAGTTCATTCAGATTCGTCAGACACGCCAGCCCGTTCTTGCCGTTGATGTTCATCGCGTCCGAGCCGCACACGCCCTCGCGGCACGAGCGACGGAACGACAGCGTCTCGTCCACTTCCTTGAGCTTCACCAGCGCGTCGAGCAGCATGCGTTCATGCGTCAGATCGAGTTCGTACGACTGCATGCGCGGCGCCGCGTCCTTGTCCGGG
>JFHF01000084.1 GCA_000648925.1 Caballeronia jiangsuensis | reverse complement strand
GCGAAAAGCACGTCAACAAGATTCTCCCCTATGTGCACCGTCGCCACGCGTTCCCGTCCAACGCCTTGTCGAGCGCATCGACAGACCAAACCTCATCGATTGCCTGGCGAAGCAGCGCCTGCTGGCTCATCGGCGCAAGCCCCCCGATCGGTGGATCGCGATCCAGATTCGTCGGAAACGCATAACCTTCCGCGCACGACGCGATGACCGCATCCAGTTCCGCATCGCTCATCCGTCCCGTCGACTTGCACTCAAGCAGCACCGGAAAAACCGCTTCGCACATGCGCGCGCGATCGAGCGATTCCATCGCGCGACCATATGCCGATGAAACCTGCAACAGGTTCGCCATACGCTGCACATCATGTGTGCGATTCGCGCCCGCAGCATGAAACAGCGCAGGGCTAAAAAAAAGCGCGTCGCCCTTTTCGAGCGGCAGTTGAACGTAGCGTGCTTCGAAGTACTCGCGAAAGTCCGCGCGACGCCACGCGACATAACCTCGGGCATACCGCTGCGAGAACGGCAGCAGTTTCGTCGGACCGCTCTCCACAGGCATATCGCTATGCGCGACCGCGCCTTGCAGCGTGAGAAACGGCGACATCGCATGAACATGCGCCGGATAGCGCCGCACTTCATCCGCCGTCTGAAAGCCGAGGTGATAGTCGCGATGCGCCTGCTGCGCGTCGCCGCCCGGACGCACCACATTGACCTGCGATGTCATCTGGAAACCGGGACCGAGCCACGCTTGCGCGGCACACTCGATAAACGGATTCGCGAAGTAGCGCGCGAACACGCCAGGCGCCTGCAGACAGAGCTTTTCCTGCGCATTCCAGATGCGATCGTTCGCACCCGCCTTCGCGAAGTGATCGCCCGCGCTCACGCCTTGCGCACGCTCCTCGCGGATGATGGATTCGAAAATCGCAGTGGCCTCGTCGACCGGGCCGGTGTCCGCATACGCATGCTTCAGCACGAACACACCCGCGCCGTCGCGCAGCACGCCCGCCCATTCCGCCTGCAACGCCATGACCTGCGATGGGTCGCGCAATACATCGGCGAGCGCGCCGCAGTCGTAGAGCGGAATCGTCCGCTGGATTTCCGACGCGAACGCCGGCTCCCTCGCGGTATCACGCTCCAGCAGGCTCGCAAACTCGTCGAGCGAACAGCCGCTTTCCGTGTACCAGTTCGTCTCGTTCATGTCTCGCTCCGTTTTCCCTAAGCATAGCCGGTGCGGCGAAACGTGAACCATCAATAAAACATCAAAAAACCATCAGCAAGCATTACGCCCGCTTCAGATAGCGCTCCAGAAAGTCGATGAACACCCTCACCTTCGCCGACAGATTCAGCCGCTCCGGATAGATCGCGTAGATATCGGCGGGCGGCATCGACCAGTCGGCGAGCACTTGCTTCAGCGCCCCCGAATCGAGATACGGCTGCGCGTCCCATTCGGAGCGCACCAGCACGCCGTGGTCATCGAGCGCCCAGCGCAGGGTCGCTTCGCCGTCGTTGCTGCTCATCGCGCCCTGCACCTTCACCGTCTCGTGTCGCTTGCCCTTCGAGAAATGCCACGTGCCATACGCGGTGTCGTTCTCACGCAGCACGATGCACCGATGAGCGCGCAGATCGTCAGGCTCTTTCGGCGTGCCATGCGCCTTCAGATACGCCGGCGATGCGCACACGAAACGCCGGTTCGCCGCGATCTTCCTGCCGACGACGCGCATGTCCGGCAACTCGCCGAAGCGTATGCCGACATCGAATGCGAACTCGGCGAGATTCATCGGACGATCGGTGAGATCGAGCTGCACGTCGACTTCCGGATATTCCCGGCGAAACCCGGACAGCGCCGGCGCGATGTGCCGCCGCCCGAAGCCGAACGTCGCGTTCACCTTCAGCAATCCGCGCGGCAGATCGCGGCTGCTCGACACCATGCGTTCGAGCTCCTGCACCTGTTCGAGCAGGCGCGAGCCGGTGCCGAGATAAAGCTCGCCTTCCTGTGTCATCGCGAGCCGCCGCGTCGTGCGATTCAGTAGCTTCACGCCGAGACGCCGTTCGAGCTGACTCAGACGCGCGCTCACCGCGGGCGGCGTCACCCCAAGCTCGCGCGCGAGCGCCGACAAGCTGCCCTGCGTGACGAGCCGCGCGAAAAACTCCAGATCCGCGATCGAGTTCATTTATAAATCCATCTTAATAATGGGTTAAATGAGTCTGCATTTTACGACCTCCAGTATCGAATTACACTGGTTTCGACTTATCCGAGGGCATCGAGGGAGACAGCATGGGACAGACGCTTTACCGGAAGATCGTGGAGAGCCATACGGTTTTTCGCGTCGATGACGAGCACGTCGCGCTATACGCCGACCTGCACATCATGAACGAGTACACGAGCCCGCAGGCATTCGCGGGACTCGCGGAGAAGAACCTGCCGGTGCGTTGCCCCGAGAAGCAGATGGGCGTCGTCGATCACGTGATTCCGACGCATCCCGTGGCCGTCGACAAGCGCACGATCATGATCGACGCCGCCGCGCATCAGGCCGCGAACTTCACGCGCAATTGCGCGCGGCACGGCATTCATCTCTTCGACGTGCGGGACCGCGCGCAAGGCATCGAGCATGTGGTCGCGCCGGAAATCGGGCTGATTCGTCCGGGCATGGTCGTGCTGTGCGGCGACAGCCACACGACGACATACGGCGCGCTCGGTGCGCTGGGTTTCGGCATCGGCACGTCCGAGGTGGAGCATGTGCTCGCGACGCAAACGCTCGTCTATCGCGTCGCGAAGGACATGCGCATCGTCGTGAATGGCTCACTGGCGCATGGCACGACATCGAAGGATCTCGTGCTCTACATCATTTCGAAGATCGGAGCGCAGGGCGCGCGCGGCTTTGTCGTCGAATATGCGGGCAGCGCGATCGACGCGCTCTCCGCCGAAGCGCGCATGACCTTGTGCAACATGACGGTGGAAGCGGGCGCGCGCGGCGCGCTGATCGCGCCCGACGAGACGACGATCCGTTACGTGGCCGAGCGCATCGGCGACGATGCCTTCGTCGCGCAATGGAAGCAGATTCATTCCGATGCCGATGCATCGTTCGACATCACGCATCGCTTCGACGCACGCGACGTCGCGCCCTTCGTCACCTGGGGCACGAGCCCGGATCAGGCGATTGCGATCGACGCGCGCATTCCCCGCCTCGCCGATGAACCGGTCGCGAAGCGCAACGCATCGAAGGCGCTGGACTACATGGGGCTGGACGCGGAACAGGCGCTCGACGGCCTCGCGATCGATCACGTGTTCATCGGCTCGTGCACGAACGCGCGCATCGAAGACCTGCGCGCCGTCGCCGACGTCGTGCGCGGCCGCAAGGTCGCGCCTTCCGTGCGTGCGATGGTCGTGCCCGGCTCCGGCATGGTCCGCGAGCAGGCAGAACGCGAAGGCATCGCGAGCGCGCTGATCGAAGCGGGTTTCGAATGGCGTCAGCCCGGCTGCTCGATGTGCCTCGCGATGAACGACGACATCCTGCAACCCGGCCAGCGCTGCGCCTCCACGACCAACCGCAACTTCGAGGGCCGCCAGGGACGCGGCGCGCGCACCCATCTGATGAGCCCGGCGATGGCCGCCGCCGCCGCGCTCGCGGGCCGCATCGTCGATGTACGAAAGGAGTTCGAGCATGTCTGAGCACGCAACACTGGCGGGCATCGCCGCGCCGCTTCCCCTGAACAATCTCGATACCGACCAGATCATGCCGAAGCAGTTCCTGTTCGGCATCGACAAGTCCGGTCTCGCACGCGGCGTTCTGTATGACTTGCGCTTCGACGCGTCGGGCAATGCGCGTGAAGACTTCGCGTTGAACAAGCCCGAATACGCGGGCGCGCGCATTCTCGTCACGGGCGCGAACTTCGGTTGCGGATCGAGCCGCGAGCACGCCGTATGGGGCCTGCAGCAAGCGGGCATCGATGTAGTCATCGCGCCGAGCTTCGGCGAGATCTTCTACTTCAACGCACAGAACAACCGGCTGCTGCTGATCACGCTCGATGAAGCCGTCGTTGCGACATTGACCGCGCTCGTGAGCGATCCGGCAACGAACCGCCTGACCATCGACGTCGAGCATCAATGCGTGAGCACGAGCGATGGCACTCATTACGCCTTCGATCTGCCGCCGCGCCAGAAGCGCATGTTCATCGAAGGCCTCGACATGATCGGCATGACGCTCGCCGACAGCGACGCGATCCGCGCGTTCGAAGCGAGGCATGAAGCCGCGCATCCGTGGATGAAGATCGATCTGCCGAAGCAACGCAAGACTCAGGCGGCGTAACGCAAGAAGAGACGCACGAGCGTCCAGCGCCGCACCATCCCTCATCAGGAGACACGTTATGGAAAGCCCTTCGTTGCGCACGGGCGCGGCGCCGCTCGGACTGCGCGCCCGCTTCTCGATGTTGACCATCGGCGGCATGCCGATCGCAATGTTCGCCGCGCTCGCACTGGTGACGATTCTCGCCGCCGCCACCGGCAAGCTGCCGAACGACATGATCGGCGGCTTCGCCGTGCTGATGCTCTCGGGCCTGCTGCTCGGCGAAATCGGCAGCCGCATTCCGGTGTTCCGGCATATCGGCGGACCGGCGATTCTCTGCCTCTTCGTGCCATCGGCGCTGCTCGGCTACAAGCTGATGGACGACGCCGCGCTCAAGGCCATCACCACGACGATGAAGACCGCGAACCTGCAATATCTGTATATCGCGTGTCTCGTCGCGGGCAGCATCCTCGGCATGAATCGCAAGATCCTGATTCAAGGCTTTCTGAAGATGTTCGTGCCGCTGCTGGTCGGCACCGTGACGGCGATCGCGGCGGGCGTGCTCGTCGGTCTCATGTTCGGCCATGACCCGAAGCACACGTTCTTCTATATCGTCATGCCGATTCTCGGCGGCGGCATCGGCGAAGGCATTCTGCCGCTGTCGATCGGCTATGCGGAGATCACCGGCGAAACGCAAGGTCATCTCATTGCGATGATGGTGCCGGCCGCGCTCATCGGCAACGTCGTCGCGATTCTCGCGAGCGGCCTGCTCAAGCGCTTCGGCGAGAAGCATCGCGCCTATAGCGGCGACGGCATGCTCGTGAAAAGCGGCGACGATCAGGCGCTCCTCAAGGAGCAAAAGGCCGAGGCCGCGCTCGATCTGCGGCTCATGGGCTTCGGTCTGCTGCTCGGCTGCACGCTCTTCATTCTCGGCATGTTGCTCGCGCCTGTCACAGGCATCCCCGGTCCTGTGCTGATGATCGTCGCGGCTGCGGTGCTGAAGGTCGCGCGCGCGATTCCCGAGCGTATGGAAATCGGCGCGTATCAGATCTACAAGTTCATGTCGACGAATCTCACCTTCGCGATTCTCGTCGGACTGGGCACGCTGTTCGTGTCGTGGGACAAGCTCGTCGGCGCATTCTCGCCCGCGTATTTCGTGATCTGCGCATCGACGGTCGTAGCGATGATCGTGTCGGGCTTTTCGTCGGTGCGTGGCTGAAGATGTATCCGGTCGAAGCGGCGATCATCACCGCGTGCCACAGCGGCCTCGGCGGCACCGGCGATGTCGCGATTCTTTCCTCTTCGAACCGCATGGGCCTCATGCCCTTCGCGCAAATCTCGACGCGCATCGGCGGCGCGGGCATGGTCGTGTTCGCCACGCTGATGATGAAGTGGTTCGGCTGATGCGCCTGCGCTCTTCGCGTCAGAACCGCTCGATCATGCCAACCTGCACGCCGCGCACCGGCGCGCCGGGATAAGCCGCCGGAATACCGACGACGTTCACGCCGCGCAGCGTGAATGTCGCGTCACCATGATTGCGCAGCATCGCGCCGCTCGCGTAGAGCAGCACCTTCGGCGAAAGATCGTATTCGCACGCGACGCTGAACTGGTCCGCGTCGTTGTCGCCGCCCGAGCGATCGCGCGCATACGCATAGCCGAGCGACGCGCGCAGGCGCGGCGTCACTGCATAGCGCATCGATACCGAAAGACCGTCGCTGTGATAGCGCGGCGATCCGCCATCGCCGTTGAAGTACGAAAGAAAGGCCGTCGTCTTGCCGATGCGATACGACACGCCGCCGAGATTCGCACGCAAACCGGTGTCGCCTTGCGTATCCTGATGCGCGTAGGAAATGCGAAACGGGCCGTTGTGATACGCGAATGTCTCGTAGTTGCCGGATAGCCCGTTGCCATCGCCGCTATCGCGCAAGGCGACCATCAGCGTCGTCGTGAAGCCGTGGAAATCGGGCGACAGATACGCTATGCCGTTATCCGTATAAGGCGTGATCTTCGACAGATTGTTGAGACCCGACGCGATCGTGCCCGCGCCGAAAGCATCGAGACCGCCCTTGAACGGGATATAGATCGGCGAGTACTGGCGGCCCATGCGCAACTCGCCCCACGGCGCGCCGAGACCGATCCAGGCCTGCCGGTTGAAGATCGTGTTGGCGGTCGCGAAGGTGCCGTCCGCCGAACTGAAGCCGCTTTCGAGATCGAAGATGAGGCGCGTGTCGGCGCTCAATTGCTCATAGCCGCGCAGGCCGAAGCGCGAGCCGCGATACGCGCCCGAATCCATGCGCGGCGTCCACGACGAGCCGGGGTTCGTCACTTCGATGCTGGTGTCGATGGTTCCGTACAGCGTCACGGCGCTCTGCGCGTGGGCCGTCGATGCACCAATGCCGCATGACATCGACACGGCCAGCAAGCGAATGAAAGTCTTTGTCGGACGCATGAAATCTTCGGCCCAAATAACGAGCCGACAGGATCAGGGTAAAAGGGTTGGCCGGACGAAGCGGCGGCAAGCACGCCAGCGCCGCCGCCCGCCATGATAATCGCCCGGGCGGACGATCAGCGATTCAATGCATACGCGATGACGTAATCGCCGCGATCGGGCGATTGCCGCGCGCCGCCCGCCGAGATCAGCACGTACTGTTTGCCTGTCTTCGGTGAGACATAGCTCATCGGTCCGCCCTGGCTTCCGACCGGCAGGCGCGCCTTCCACACTTCCTTGCCCGTCGCGCTGTCGAACGCGCGCAGATAGTAGTCTTGCGTACCCGCGATGAACACGAGTCCGCCTTGCGTCGCGAGCGTGCCGCCGAGCGTCGGCATGCCGATGGGCATCTTCATGCGCATCTTGATGCCGAACGGTCCCGTGTCCTGCACGGTGCCGACGGGCACTTGCCACAACAATTTGCGCGTCTTCAGATCGACGGCCGACAAGGTGCCGAACGGCGGCTTCTGGCACGGGATGCCGAGCGGCGACATGAAGCGGTTCTTGTTCACGGCATAAGGCGTGCCCTTCAGCGGCACCGCGCCCATGCCCGTGTTCACCGCTTCGCCGCCGTTGCTCGCGGGTGCGCTGTCGGTCTTTTGCGGCACCATCTGCACCCAGAGGCCGAGACGCATGTCGTTCACGAAGACGACGTGATGGTTCGGATCGGTCGACAGGCTGCCCCAGTTCATGCCGCCGAGCGAGCCGGGAAAGCTCAGCGAAACGTCTTTGTCGGGCGCGGTGAAGAGGCCGTCGTAGCGCATCGATTTGAAGCTGATCCGGCACACCAGTTGATCGAACGGCGTGGCGCCCCACATGTCCGATTCCTTCAGCGTGTCCGCGCCGATCGTCGGCATGCCGACCGAGAACGGCTGCGTGGCCGAGTATTGCTCGTTGGGGATCGTGCCCGTCTTCACCCTGCGTTCTTCGACACGCGTGAGCGGCGTGCCCGTCATGCGGTCGAGCACGAAGATCTGGCCGGACTTGGTGCCGAACACGACGGCGGGTTTCGTCGATCCGTCCTGCTCCGGAAAGTCGATGAGACTCGGCTGCATCGGCACGTCGAAGTCCCACAGATCGTTGTGGACCGTCTGGTACACCCACTTCTGCTTGCCGGTGGTCGCATCGAGCGCGAGGATCGAGGTCGCGTAGCGATGATCCAGCGGCGTGCGATTGCCGCCCCACAAATCCACCGACGAGCTGCCCATCGGAATGAACACGGTGTTCATCGCGGGATCGTAGGACATCGGCGCCCACGAGTTCGGCGTGCTGCGCGCGTAGGTTTGGCCCGGTTGCAGGCGCGCGTTGGGATCGTCGCGGCCCGGATCGAAGGCCCAGCGCATCTCGCCGGTGATGACGTCGAAACCGCGCAGCACGCCGCCTGGCATGTCGGTCTGGACGTTGTCCGCCACGCGCCCGCCCACGACGACCGTCGTGCCCGCGAGCGTCGGCGCGGAGGTGAGCTGATACTTCGGATCGTCGGCGACGCCGAGGCCCGCCTTCAGATTCACGAATCCATGATCGCCGAAGCCTTCGCATAGCGCGCCGGTATCGGCGTCGATCGCGACGAGGCGCGCGTCGATCGTGTTCATCAGCACGCGGCGCTGGCAACTCGCTCCCGCCGCGACGGCAACGGCCGTCACGGGCGTCGAGCCTGCCACGGAAGGTTGCGTCGGAGGCTGGGTCGCATCGAAATAGGCGAGACCACGGCAGCGGTTCCACACCTGCGCCCGCGCGTCGATCTCGCGCTTCCAGATTTGCTTGCCGCTGTCCGCATCGACGGCGATCACGTTGTTATGCGGCGTGCACATGTAGATGCGATCGCCGATCTGCAGCGGCGTCTCCTGATCTTCCGCGCCGTTGCCGGTGGGACTGTCGGGGATATCGCCCGTATGGAACGTCCACGCGACATGCAAATTCTTCACGTTGTCGCGCGTGATCTGGTCGAGCGCCACGAAGCGGCTGCCGCCGGGCGTATTGCCGTAGTTGCTCCAGTCTTTCTGCGCGCGTTCCTTCGCAACGGGCACGAGCGGCGCTTCGCTTCCTTCGGACGCGACGGACGGATGCGGCTGGAACATCTGCACGAAGGCGGCGAGCATCCCCACCGCGATGATGCCGGCGAGCCCGTATGCACGCTTCGACGCGCGCTTGCCCGTCTCATGCCTGCGCAACGATGGCCATGCGAGCAGCGCGAGGACCATGAAGCCGGCCGGCAGCATCAGGCGCGACACGAGCGGCCAGAAATCGAAACCGGCGTCGATGGGCGCCCATATGAGCGTGCCGATGAACGCCGCGGCATACATGAGCACCGCCGACGATTTCGCCCGCATGAACTGCACCGCCGACACGACGATGACCGCGCCCGCGATCACGAAATAGAGGCTGCCGTGCAACAGCGCGAGCTTCGCGCCGCCGACGACGAAAAATAGACCAGTGGCCAGCAACGCGAGGCCAAGCAATACGCACCCTGTTCTCAGCGCGGCTGAGAGACGGGCTTCACTCGTAGACATCGAATCTTCTCCAGGAATCTGCCATGCGATCCGGCGTCGGCCGGCGAAACGGAATGCCGCGGCCATGTCGCGCCGCGCGAGGAAAAGCGTGCCGTTGAAGTCAGCGCGTCGGACGACGCACTTCGTCATTCGCCGATGCCGCGGCACATGAGGAATCGGCAACGCGTGAGTGCGTGCGCCGAAGTGCGCGGCTGGATCGCCTGCCCTGCGCGGTCATGAGAACCGGCAAGGGCATTGGCGTAAACCACTACATTCTAACTGGATAGTTAAAAGTTCGCTGCATTCAGCCTTCGTGCTCGCTCGCGAACGCCTCGCCCTCGCGCTCCAGCCACGAGCGAAACAGCGCGATCAGATCGTCGTTGGCCTTGTCATCGGCGACATAGGTGCAATAGCTTCGCGACGGCAAACGTGGACCGTCGAACGGCGCGACGAGCCGGCCTGCGGCGAGATCGTCGGCGACGAGCGCGGTCGGGCCCATCGCGATGCCCATGCCATCGACGGCGGCCTGCAAGGTCAGATAGAAGTGATCGAAAGTCAGCACCGCCGCGGGCGTGAGCGCGGGCAGATCCACCTGCGCGAGCCAGTCGGGCCAGACGCGCGGCAGGCTCGACGTATGCAGCAACGTGTGCCGCTGCATGTCCTCAGGCGTTCGCAGCGGCAAGCGCCGCAATAGCGCCGGACTGCAAACGGGCAAGCGTTCTTCTTCGAGAAACGGCCGCATGACATAGCCGTAAAAGGTATCCGGGCCGCCGCGGATCACGATGTCATGCGTGTCCTTCAGGCTCTCCACCGGCTCGTTCGATGTCTCTATCCTCACTTCCACATCGGGATGAAGCACGCGGAATCGTTCCAGCCTCGGCACGAGCCAGCGCAAGGTGAAGGTCGCGGGCGCATTCACGGTCAGCGTTCGCGACACCGTCTCGGACAAGCCATAGCGGGCGGTGGCCTGCGCAAGCCGATCGAACAGCGGACCGATTTCCGCGAGATAAGCCCGCGCCGCGGGCGTCAGCACCACGCGCCGGTTATGACGCTCGAACAGCGACGCGCCGAGCCACGCTTCGAGCAGGCGCACTTGCTGGCTGATCGCGCCGTGAGTCACATGCAGTTCCGCCGCGGCTTCCTTGAAGCTGCCGAGCCGCCCCGCAGCCTCGAAGGCGCGCAACGCGTTGAGCGAAGGCAATGCCGGTCTCATTCACCAGAGTTTTTCTAACACGACTACGCAATTTATATGGTTTGTGCGGGGCTTACAAGATAGTTATTCTATGAACTATCCGTCACATAACCGACATAAAAACGCATGTTCACCTACACCGGCGGTGTCGTTCTCTTTGCAGCGGTGCTGCACGCGAGCTGGAACGCGATGCTCCACGGCAACCGCGACCGGTTCCTTTCGATGACATGGATGAGCATCGCCATCGGGGTCGTGTCGGCGTTCGTCGTCTTCTATTTGCCGATGCCTCCGAAAGCCGCGTGGCCGTATATCGTCGCTTCGGGGCTCGTGCATATCGTCTATAACGTGAGCCTCGTGCGCTCGTATCGCCGTGGCGATCTCGCGCAGGCTTATCCGATCGCACGCGGTTCTTCGCCGATGCTCGTCACGCTCGGCGCGGCGCTCTTCGCGCACGAAGGCATCGGCGTGCTGCATGCGTTCGGGATCGTGCTGATATCGGGCGGCATCATGGCGCTCGCTTTGCAGGGCGGCCGCGTGTCGCGTGCGGGCGTGCTCGCCGCGCTGACGACGGGCGTGACCATCGCGATCTACACGGTGATCGACGGCATCGGCGTGCGTCTCACCGACGGCGAAGCGCTCACCTACACCACGTGGATGTTCATGTTCTACTGGCTGATGCCGGTGATCTTCGTCGCGAAGCGCGGCCTGCCGGCGCTCTGGACGCCGGTGAAGGAAGCGCCGATGGCCGTGGGCTCGTCGCTCGCGGGCGGACTCGTATCGATAGCCGCCTACGGCATCGTGATCTGGGCGATGCAGTCCGGCGCGATGGGCGCGGTATCCGCGTTGCGCGAGACGAGCGTCGTGTTCGCGGCGCTCATCGGACGCGTGTTCCTGCGCGAGCCGGTCAGCGCAAAGCGCTGGCTCGCGTGCGTGGTCGTCGCGGCCGGGGCCGTTTGCCTGGGGCTATGAAGTATGCGTCGAACTAAGGCCCAAGCCTGCCTTTGATCGACGAATCGGGATTGCGCAGGGTTCGATAAATTGCCGACGTGGCATTGGGCACGTTACCGATAAGAATCGAGAAGAACCTTGCAACCCGTACACGAATGGCACGCGGCGCCTCTGCCCGCAGATGAAGCGAAACGGCTCCAGTTGCTGCGCAGCCTCGACCTGCTCGACACCGCGCAGGAAGAAGTCTTCGACCGCGTGACGCGCGTCGTCGCCGAGTTGTTGCAGGTGCCTATCGCGCTGGTGTCGCTCGTCGACGAGCATCGGCAGTGGTTCAAATCGCGCGTCGGGCTGGATGTATGCGAAACCGCGCGCGACGTGTCTTTCTGTGCGCACGCGCTGCATTGCGGGCGTCTGCTGCTCGTCGAAGATACGCGGGACGATCCGCGCTTCGCGGGCAATCCGCTCGTCACGGGCGCGCCTCATATCCGCTTCTATGCGGGCGTGCCCTTGCGCTCGTCGGATGGCCTCGTGCTCGGCACGCTATGCGCCATCGACACGAAGCCGCGAACGCTGAGCGCGTCCCTGCAAGCCGCGTTGTGCGATCTCGCGGCGACCGTCGAGCGCGAAATCGTTCAGCGGGAAGCCGCACGCGAGACGCGCGAGCTTCAGGAAGCGGACCGCCGCAAGCTGCGTCTTTCCGAATCGCGCTTT
The DNA here is from genome assembly GCA_000648925.1 of Caballeronia jiangsuensis. Taxonomy (GTDB): domain Bacteria; phylum Pseudomonadota; class Gammaproteobacteria; order Burkholderiales; family Burkholderiaceae; genus Caballeronia; species Caballeronia jiangsuensis. The sequence goes on along the minus strand of JFHF01000084.1, from coordinate 10,566 downwards.
CACACGATCTTCCAGCGGACGCCGACGGGCAAGGCGATCGTCGATCTGAGCGGCCGCTTCGTCGAAGTCAATCCGAAACTGTGCGAAATCACCGGTTATAGCGCCGACGAACTCGTCGCGATGACCTTCCAGCAGATCACCGAGGAAGCGGATCTTCCCGCCGATCTGCAACTCGTGAGCGAACTGCTCGACGGCGCCAGAAAGACCTATACGCTCGAAAAACGATACCGACGCCGCGATGGAGAGCCTGTGTGGATCGAGCTTTCCGTCGCGCTGATTCGCGACGAACGTGGCCTGCCGCTGCACTTCGTGAGCGTGATGCACGACATCACGAGCCGCAAGCATAGCGAAGAGATGTTGCGCGATTACCGGCAGGAACTCGAACGCCGCGTGCTCGAACGCACCTGCGAACTGACCAGCAGCCGCACCACGTTGCAGACGATCACGGACAACCTGCCGGTGCTGATCGCTCATGTCGATGCCGACCTGCGCTACCGCTTCAACAACCAGATGTATCGCGAGGTGTTCGGCGTCGAGCCGGCCGCATTGCGCGGCAAATACGTGCTCGACACGATCGGCGCGGCGACGTTCGAGCGTTGCCTGCCCTACTTCCGCCGCGTGCTCGCGGGCGAACGCGTGACGCACGAGGATATCGTCTACGAGGGCGCGCCCGGCCGCATCTGGAACGCGACGTACATCCCCGAATACCGGCGCGACGATGTCGGCGGCTTCTACATCATGTCGCAGGACATCACCGAGACGAAGCGGCGCGAGAACCAGATGCGCTCCGAAGTGATGCTCGACGCGCTGACGGGCCTGCCCAACCGGCGCGCGCTTGCCGAGCAGCTCGCGCTTTCCGTCGATGCGGCCCGCGACGAAGACGTCCCCTTCGCACTCTTCTTCATGGACCTCGACGGCTTCAAGAGCGTCAACGACCAGCACGGCCACGACGCGGGCGACGCACTCCTCAGACAAGTCGCCGCGCGCCTGAAAAAGACGACGCGCGCGGGCGACCTCGTCTGCCGTCTGGCCGGCGACGAATTCGTGCTGCTCGCGCGGGGCATCTCGTCGGCGAGCGCATGCAGCCGGATCGCGCAGGATATCTGCCGCGCGATCGGCCGGCCTTTCGAACTCGGTTGCGGCGAGGCGCATCTCGGAACGAGCGTGGGTATCGCGATGTGCGCGGGCGGCTTCGATACGTCCGCTGAGGCGATCCTCGCCGACGCCGATCGCGCGATGTACGAGGCCAAGCGCAAGGGGCGCAACGGCTTTCGCTTCGCGCCCGTGTTTGCGGAAACGGCGACGCCCGCGATCCACGACTATCGACACGAAATTCTCACGATGCGGAATTGAGGTCCGTTTCCCGAAAATCTACGCTGCATGGCAGCACGGCGCGGGTTGCACATCGGAGGATCGGCTTTCTCATCATGAGAGCGTGCGCATAGCGCATTGATTCATATCGATTTTTATTTGGTGCGCAACACCACGTACGGCACCCGGCCGCCGTCGTTTCTTCGATAACCTCTTATACAAGAGGTGCACGTTCGCCGATGCGGACCGCCCCAGTGCTTTCCAATCACGCAGGAGTAACGCAATGCAGAATGTCTATATCGAACCGATGCCGAAGGGCCAGTGGGGACCGATCGACGGCTACACGCTCGAATTCCATGACGGCACGAAGATCACGCAGCAGGTTTATCGCTCGGAAAGACTCGCCGCCGACGAAATCAAGCTGCGCGGATATTCCCCGATGGTCGCGAAGGTCCGCGTAACCGACAAGACTGTGGACGATCACTGGCAACCCGCCGCATAAGCCTTCCATAAGCCTTCAAACGCGCTTCGCGTCTCGCGCGAAGCGCATCCCCCGCCAACTCCCCCGCCGCATCGCGCTGAAAACGCACTGACGTCGTGCGCGATGTCATAAAAGCGTCGACTGGGCGATGCACGATGCATGTCTGTCTTGCATGGAGACCGACAATGTTGATTGCCTGCGCCGCCTATCAGGACGGCCGAAAACTCGGCGACATCACCATCGAAGAAATCAGCGATTACGTGCAGAAGCCGGAGTGCTTCGTCTGGGTCGCGCTGAAAGACCCCGAGCCCGCCGAACTCGATGCGATGAAAGAAGAATTCGGTCTGCACGAGCTCGCTGTCGAGGATGTGCGCGCGCATCATCAATGGCCGAAGATCGAGGAATACGGCGAATCGCTCTTCGCGGTGATGCACACCGTCGAGTTGCAGGACGACGCCAGTCTGTTGTTCGGCGAAGTCGACGTGTTCGTCGGCAGAAACTACGTGCTCTCGGTGCGCATGCGCACGATGCACGGCTTCAAGAAAGTCCGCGAACGCTGCGAGCGCGAACCGCCGCTTCTCAGGCAAGGTTCCGCGTTCGTGCTCTATGCGCTGATGGACGATATCGTCGACGGCTATTTTTCCGTGCTGGAAACGATGACCGCCGAACTCGAAGTGCTGGAAGACCGCATCTTCTCGCGTCAGGAGGGCCGCGATTCGCGCGAGCTGATCGAAGACCTGTATCGCTTCAAGCGACAGCTCGTGGTGCTGCGTCATCACGTCGGCCCGCTGCTCGAAGGCGTCGGCAAGCTGACCGGCGGCCGCGTGCCGGGCCTCTGCGAAGGCATGACCGCCTATTTCAAGGACGTCTACGTGCACCTGGAGCGGATCGTCGGCGCGATCGAAGGACGCCGCGAAATGGTGATCACCGCGATTCAGGTCAACCTCGGCATGATCGCGCTCGCCGACAGCGAAATCACCAAGCGCCTCGGCACGTTCGCGGCGATGTTCGCGGTGCCGACGATGATCGCCGGCATCTATGGCATGAACTTCGAGCACATGCCGGAATTGCACGCGCGCTTCGGCTATCCGACAGTCATCGCGGCGATCGTCACCATCGATTTCCTGCTGTTTCGCTGGTTTCGAAAGGCGAAGTGGATTTGAGCTTCCGCTTAATTTTTCGTTTTGCCCGGCTTCCAGCTTCCGTCGGTGGTCATGGCGGGCTTCACCGGCGCAGGGATAGCCGCGACCTTTTGGAATTCCTTGGGCGCGGTTTTCGTTCGTGCGACCGGCGCGGGACTCGGCGACCTGGCCGTCTGCCGGTTCTTCGGCTCCGCGCTAGCCACGCGGCGTTGCGGCGGCTCGGTACATGCGCGACCGGCTTTGTGTGCACATGCGGGGGCGGGCTTCGCTTTTGAAGCGACCTTGGAAACGGCTTTCGAATCGGTCTTCGAAACCGTTTTGGGCGCGCCTTTGACCGCGTGCTGCGCGCGGGACGCCGGACGTTTCGCCGCGACCGGCCGTTCGGGAACGACAACCGCGGGCGTGTCGTGGACTTCGCTCGACGCGGCTACCGCCATCAACGGCGAAGGCGTTTCGGCTGAAGAATTCGCCGGCCCGCGATGCGTCGCCTCGACGATTCGCTGCGGCGCCACATCGATCTTCGGCGGGTTCTGTTGTCCGACGCTGCCGGCGACCGCGACAGGCAGTCCGGCTGCGCGCGCCGTCGACGGATGTTGCTCGAAATAGGCGCGTATCAGGAAACATGCGCCGATCACGACACCGCCCATCGCGACCGTGGCCAGTATCGAATTCGAAGCGCGCTGCGTTTCGATCACGACCGTGCTGGCCGCGGCGGTGGCGGTTGCTGGAGCGGGCAAACGCGGCTCGCGCCTGCGCGGACGCACGCTCCAGCGCACGCGCGCCACTTCGCTCGGCTCCTGAAAGTGACGCGTCACGCCGCGCGCCGCCTCGACGGCCCGCACCGCGGTCTCCGCGCCCTTCGTGAGTACGGCTCCGTGCCGGTCGGCGCCGCAGAACGGGCATACGCTTTCTTCTACTGATGAAAGGCTTTCACACCGGGGGCAGATGATGAGATATAGCGACGAGCCGCCGGCCCGCTGGTCCATTGTCACACTCCGTCCGAATCAGTTCGGAAGGCCGATCGACAATCAGCGATCGCCCGGTCGCAAGTAATACATACGAATCACCGTAGCATACCGGGCAACGTTTCGGAAGATCAAACAAACGCGTCGGGAAGCGTTCAATTGTCAGGCGAATAAGGCGCTTTTTGCTACGCGGGCATTAATTCGGCACTCGACGATCGCATCGCCGTGAAGCCTGTCGATATCGTGCGTGCGCTGGAAAGCACCTATGACATGGGGCTGGTTGCAGGCTATCACCTGACGCGCGGAAAGATGTGCCCGCGATAATCGGCGCTGAGCTTATCTTTCGACTAGTGGCGTCACGCGCGTTTCGGGTTGCAAGGTTCCGTTCTTCCTTCTTTTCATGAAGGCGCGCATAGCTTCGTTCAGAGGACGCTCCATCGTCAGATACGCAAGATAGCCAATGAATATCGACGCCATCACAAGCAGAACGCATGCGATATCACCTTGCAAAGCCCGCGACTTGTCGAAGTGTCCGAGACCGTGGGCGATCACGGGTACTGTGAGCGTATGCGTCAGATAGATCGAGTAGGACGCATTGCCGACGGGAAGCAGAACGAGTTTTGGAATCCATCCATTCGCCGATTCCCAGAAAACGAACCCCGCCACGAGCAGCGCCGATGGAATGCCGGCGAAGATGAACCGATGCTCCATTTCGGGCGTGATGGGCGACATGAAGAATCCCAGTATCCCGGCCACTGCCATGCAGGCCGAGACGGCCATGGGAACCTTTATCCGTTGCGTATACATCCATCCGATGATGCAACCGAAAACGAATTCGAGCATCATCGGGTTCGTCATGAAACGCCAGTAAAACGCATTCGCCTGAGCCGTGATCGACCCGAGTCCAAGCATCACGAAGAACGCCACGATGCAATACCGCATGGGACGCTCGGCAAAGCATAGCGAGACAGCGAAGACGACATAGAAGAACATCTCATACGTGAGTGTCCATCCAACGTACAAGACGGGATATGCATGTCCCGCCTCCTTGACTTCATAGGGCAGAAAGAGATAGGACGTGATGGTCCGCGCGAGACTGAACTTTTCAGTGCTGAAAACGGAAGGCGCGAACAACAGGAGCATCACCATGAACGTCGTCAAAAGCCAGTACATGGGTGCGATGCGAGTCAGACGCGCGAGCATGAACTTCCGGGCGGCATCGATGCCGCGCGGCTTGTTGGCCGTGGTCAATACCATCACGAAGCCGGAGATCACAAAGAAGATATCGACGCCCGCCATGCCCCGGATAGCGAATCCCGATGTGTACTCGGGAATCCAACCGGCGTTTTTCAGGCTATTGACCGCGTGAAATGCTACGACAAGGCTGGCCGCGATGCCGCGCAGCCCTTGCAAAGAATCCAGTTTGGTCATTGCGGATAACCTCGTCGCCGCCGGTGTCGTCAAAACATTTCCCGAGGCTTTGCGCGCCTCATTTCACCAAAGCCTTGATAGCCAGCTTCTTAGCCATCTGGAATGTCTTGGGGAACGTGGTTTCAATGCCCAGCACCACGCGGCTGGACAGCCGCTCCATGTCCTTCGGGCAATTGAACGCCATGCCATCGAACTCGCGCAAATTCAGCGGCTTGATCTTCGACTGAAACTGCAGGAACCGATGAGAGGCCGGAATGAAATGCGATGTCAGGGAACTGCGAGAAAATTCCGGCCGCGTCGTGCGCAAGCTTCCATGGATCGTTTTCGAATTCCAGACGAGCACGTCGCCTTTTTGCAGGAACGGCGCGCGGAATTCGAGCTGTTGTTCGGCGAGAATCTTCCTGACAAGCTCTTTGTATTGACCGTGATTGAACGCAACGTCGAAGTTCTTTCCGTTCTTCACCATGTCGATACGATGACTGCGCGGCACCACGAAGAAGCGCCCCGCGCCCGCGTCGATATCCTCCAAGGCGTACCAGCAGCCCACCATCGTGCCGATTCTCTCGCTGTCGAGATAATACGTGTCCTGATGAGGCCACGTCTCCGCGTTTCCTTCGAAGTACATGCTCTGCACCAGCTTGCCGTCTTCCGCAAAGAGTTCTCGCGTGATGGCCTTGATCGGCGTACTCGCAAAGGCTCTCACCGCTAAACGCTTTAGCGGCGCGAACTCCAGATCGCCAAGAGATTGAAGATTGAGCAGCGGATTCATCACGAAGCCGTACTCGTTGATCCTGTTCTTTTCCGGATTCGCCGTCGCCTGGCGATAGATGTATCCCGGATAGCGCTTGACGGTATTCTCGAATGCATTGCGAATGGAATCGCACACGGTCTGATCCACTACGCCGCGCACGACGACATAGCCATTTTCCTCGTAGTATCGCTTTGCATCGGCGAGGTCGATCAAATCGAACGTGGTCGAGTTCTGAGCCACGCTTTCCGGAATTTCGATTTCAGTTCCAATCGGACTAAGGATCTTGTACATGGTAGGCACCGAAGGCTGATTAGACCGGCATGATCGCTCTCTCGGGAGCCCTTACACGCTACGTCGAACGCGTCGGCCTGCGTCGCTCCTGACGGATTCCGCCAAGGGATTGGCCTGAAGTGGCAAAAACGCCGGCGGTGCTTCCGGCGCTCACGACTTCGCCGCCGCGCGCGGCAAATGCGGCGCGGTCTGCGCGATGTGATCGAGTTCGTCGCGCACCGCATCGATCACACATGTGTCGTGCACGCAGGGATCGGCGGCATGGAGCGCTTCGAGACGCCGCCGCACCGCGCCGTACTGCGCGCCCGCACGACGATGCAGCTCGGCCCGCTCGCTGTAGCGCAGGAGCGTCTGCAAGGAGGCCAGCACGGCCGCGCTCAGACTCGTCATGCCGATGATGATGCGCACGTCCGGCGACACCGCCTGCGCGACGAGCGAAAGAAACGCCGACGTGCCCGTCGCCGCCGTGATGCCGATGACGCCAAGACCGAGGCGTCGGCCGCAGCGCGTCAGCCGGTCGGCCATCGTGTAGTGACGAATCTGCGATTCGCGCGCGCGCCTGATCCACGCCAGCACGAGCGCCGGCGTGTCGCGAGGCGGATCATACGAGGAAGCCGTGCCGGTTCGTTGCGATTGGAGGAGCAAATCGGTCATGTTCGAAGCATTTCATGAACAGACCTCATCGTCGCCGCGAACTCGGACAGATCGTGTCCCGTTCAGCGCGGCGCCTGAATCATCTTCCAGCCGTTGCCGGCGGGATCGCGAAAGCCCGCATCGACGCTGCCGAAGCGTTCCACCGGCTCCTGCGTGAACTCCACGCCGCCCGCTTTCAGCCGTTCGTAGGTCGCGCGGCAATCCGCGACCGACAACACGAGCGGCGGCATCGCGCCCTTCGCGACCATCGCGCGCAGGGTGAGCGCGGTGGCGTCGTCGTGAATGGGCGGGCCGGGCGCGAACAGGCCGAGCTGGAACGATGGCTGATCCGGATGCTGCACGGTGAGCCATCTGTACGTGCCGTTGCGCACGTCGGTGTGAACGCGAAATCCGAGCTTGTCGACGTAAAACGCGAGCGCTTCGTCCTGATCGTCGACATAGATGCCCACCACGCTGATGCCCTGGTTCATGTGACCTCCTTCGTTGAAGATGGCCGCACTGTACCCGTCGCGCCCCGCCGCCGCTTCTCCAAAACTGCGATCGTGAGATCGGGGCGCTGCGCAGCCTTCAGCACGCATGCGGGCACGCGATCGAGCGCGGGAGCGACGGCGCGGGACTCGACGCGCATCGCGCCCGGACTGTGGCCCGTGATATCGCGAAAGATGCGGCCGAAGGTGCCGAGACTTTCCCAGCCGGTAACGAAGGCAATGTCCGTGATGGAAAGCTCGGTGTCGCGCAACAGCGTGACGGCCTGCTCGATGCGCCGCGTCAGCAGATAGCGATGCGGCGGAATGCCGAAGGCCCGCTTGAACGAGCGCGCGAAATGCGCTTCGGAGACGCCGCTGACTTCGGCCAGACGCCTGACCGGCCAGTCCTCGTGCGACGACGCATCCATGCGGTCTTTGGCGCGCAGAAGGCGTCGCAGCAGTGCCGGATCTTGCGAGGCGTCGGCGCTGTCGTGATCGCGTGATGGCATGGCGTTCGGAGCGCGAAAAGTAAGCGATTAGTGTAGCCCGCACACGCCGACTTCGGCCGCAAAAGAAAAGCGTCGTGCGGACGAAAATCCGCACGACGCGAAGATCGCTCACTCCCTGGAGGGAAAAGAGCTAGAGGGGATGGAAATCATCTTAGCGCGCGCAAATGCAGCGGCATGCGCCGGAAAGCGGGCGATTTGCGGTTCACTTCGCCGAATCGAATCAAAGCAACGGCAGCGTCAACCGGATGTGCTCGGCAAACGCCGCCGTCAACAGCGAAGGCCGCTCGCGCGCGAACTTCAGCGATATGCCCACGCCCGGCAACGCGGGCAGACCGGGATCGGCATTCAGCACGCAGAGATCGGCGGGCACCGCTGTCTGCGTGATGACCGCGAACGCCTGTCCCGAGCGCACCAGCGCGGTGAGACCCGCGAGACTGCTGCTCGCGTACGCGATGCGATACGCCTTGCCCGCGCGTTGCAGCGCCTCGCACGCGGCGATGTGATCGAGCGTATCCGGATCGGACAGCGCGAGCGGCAACGGATCGTAGTGCGCCGAATCCATCCCCGGACAGCCGATCCAGACGAGCTGCTCGCGCCGGATCACGTCGTCGCCGGGACTGTCTTCGGGCAGCGAGAGCATCGCGAGATCCAGCGCGCGCTTTCTCAACTGCTCGGCGAGCCTCGGCGTCGGGCCGCACACGACTTCCACCAGCGCGTGCGGATGCTGACTCGAAAACTGCCGCAGCAGGCTCGGCAGGAAAACGGCGGCGTAATCGTCCGGACAGCCGAAGCGGATGCTGCCCGAAAGCCCTTTGCTGCACAGATCGGCCATCGCTTCATCGTGAAGCCGCAGGATGCGCTGCGCGTGCACGAGCAGACGCTCGCCGGGATTCGTCAGCACGACGCCGCGACCGGTGCGCTGAAAGAGCGGCTGATCGACGATATCCTCCAGCCTCTTCATCTGCTGACTGAGCGCGGATTGCGTCCGGCCGATGCGCTCGGCCGCGCGGCTCAGCGCCCGCACCTCCGCGATGACGGCGAACGATCGCAGCAATTCGATCTCAAGCGAAAGACTCAAGATATTAGATCCTCTTCTATCTCGCATTAGAACTATTCGATTCTATAAAACCAGAGCGCCGACTACACTGCAAGTTCTTTCACCTTTCGCCAGGAGAAGCACGGTGTCCAAGAACAACGACGCAACTTTTTGGCAGAACGCCAGGCAGCACCTCATCCGCTACGGCGGCACATTCGAGCCGATGATCATCGAGCGCGCTCAGGGCAGCTTCGTCTACGACGCCGACGGCCGCGCGATTCTCGATTTCACGTCGGGACAGATGAGCGCCGTGCTGGGTCACAGTCACCCTGACATCGTGTCGGTGATCAGCGAATATGCGGGCAAGCTGGACCATCTCTTCAGCGGGATGCTGTCGCGTCCCGTGGTCGATCTCGCGACGCGTCTCGCCGATATCACGCCCGCCGGGCTCGATCGCGCGCTTCTGCTCAGCACGGGCGCGGAGTCGAACGAGGCGGCGATCCGCATGGCGAAGCTCGTCACGGGGCGATATGAAATCGTCGGCTTCGCGCAGTCGTGGCACGGCATGACGGGTCATGCCGCGTCCGCCACGTACAGCGCGGGACGCAAGGGCGTCGGTCCGGCGGCGGTCGGCTCGTTCGCGATTCCCGCGCCGTTTCCGTATCGCGCGCGCTTCGAGCGCAATGGTCACTACGACTGGCTCGCGGAACTGGACTACGCGTTCGACCTCGTCGATCGTCAGTCGAGCGGGAATCTCGCGGCGTTCATCGCGGAACCGATATTGAGCTCGGGCGGCATCATCGAATTGCCGGAAGGTTATATGGCGGCGTTGAAGCGCAAGTGCGAGGAGCGCGGCATGCTGCTGATCCTCGATGAAGCGCAGACCGGCATCGGCCGAACGGGGACGATGTTCGCGTGCCAGCGCGACGGCGTCACGCCCGACATCCTCACGCTATCGAAGACGCTGGGCGCGGGCTTGCCGCTCGCGGCCACCGTGACTTCGGCGGCGATCGAGGAAAGAGCGCATGAGCTCGGCTATCTGTTTTATACGACACACGTGTCCGATCCTTTGCCGGCTGCCGTCGGGCTGCGCGTGCTGGATGTGGTCGAGCGCGATGGGCTCGTCGCGCGCGCGAACGTGATGAGCGCGCGGCTCAGGCGCGGCCTGCTCGATCTGATGGAACGGTTCGATTGCATCGGCGATGTGCGCGGGCGCGGTCTGCTGCTCGGTGTGGAGATCGTCAAGGATCGACGCACCAAGGAACCCGCCGATGGTCTCGGCGCGAAGATCACGCGTGAGTGCATGAATCTCGGGTTGAGCATGAATATCGTGCAGTTGCCTGGGATGGGTGGGGTGTTTCGTATCGCGCCGCCGCTCACCGTCAGTGAGGAAGAGATCGATCTTGGGGTTGATTTGCTTGGGAAGGCTATCGAGCGGTCGTTGTAGAGGTTTGATTTATGACGTGGTTGTTTTGGCTCGGGGTTTGTTTTCGCCGGATCCCGGGGTCGTGTTGGTCTATTAGCGTTG
>JFHF01000083.1 GCA_000648925.1 Caballeronia jiangsuensis | reverse complement strand
CCGCCGCGTGCAGACGATCGATGCGCGCCTTCGCGAGCGCGGCGAAACGGCCATTCGGATACGCCTTCAGATACGCTTCGTAATCGCTCGGATAGGTGCTGTCCTTGATCGATTCCCAGAACGTCAGTTCGTACTGCTCGTTGCTGTCCTTCGGAAGGATGCCGCGCGTGCGCACGGCGTTGGCGGAATCGGCAGGTTGGATGGCGTTCGCGTCCGCGATGCGCATGTTCGTCGATGCATCGGCGATTGCGAAGCCCGCATCGAGCGTCGATGCGAGCCACGGCCGCTGTGCGCCTTGCGATGTTCGCGCAACATCGGAGGCCGCCGCCGCGAAAGTCGATGGCGTCACCGATGCATCCGCGCCCAACGCGCGCAGCAGCGCCGCGGTGTAGCGCCCGTTGCGTTCGCTTTCGGCAGCGGCGTCTCCAGGCGCGGCCGCATACGCGACGAGCGTGCGCGGCGGCAGCGTCCACGTCCGCGCGTTCGTTTTTTCGAAGGGATCGGTGAGGCACATGTCGAGCACGACGATGTTCGCCGCGCCCGGCCGCGCACGCGTGATGCGCTCGACGATGTCCTTCGCGGAGAGCGTGTCGCGCACGAGCGTCGCGGGCCGCTGCTCGCGAGCGTCGAGCGGCACGAGCAGCGCATCGCCGCCCGCCTGCAATCCGTGACCCGCGAAATAGATGAGCGCCGTGTCGTTCGGGCCGAGCCTCGTGACGAATGCATCGAGAGCCTGCCGCATCGCGGCTTCATCGAGATTCGTGCGCTGCGTCACGTCGAAGCCGAGTGCGTCGAGTGCCGCGCTCATGTCATCGGCATCGCGCGATGCGCTTGCGAGCGGGTGATCGACATAGTCTGCATTGCCGATCACGAGCGCGAGATGTCGGGGCGCGTGTGCGGCCGTCGCGATAGAAGAGGAAGACAGCGCAGCGACCGAAGCCGCATTCGCTTGCGCGGGCGGCAGGCCGATAGTCAGCAACACGCCCGCGATAAGAAGAGTTCGCCACATATTCACACCCTGTCCGTCCGGCTTTGAGTGGAGGGCATCGCGTTGCATTCGCGCTCGATGCCGAGGCTTTGGGGCGAGGTCCGCGCCCTGTGTGGGTCCAGCACCAACAACGATAGCACGCGCTCACGCAGCGCTTAATCCCCTGAAGGGAGGTATCCGTCATGAGGGCCGGCCCGCACCCCTCTGCACGTATCTTTTTTAAACGTTACGTCCTAATCTAAAAGCCAACGACGGTGCATCACGCAACCCGCATCTCGCGCCGAGCACGAGCGTTCGCGCGTGCAAGGCACGATTCCCTGGCCCATCCGCGAGGCCTTTCAACGAGAGAGGCGTGCATAACATGCTGAGAAGAACCGTGCTTGGCGCGCTGGCTTCCCTGGCCGCTCTGGCCGCCGATTCGTCGTTCTCCGCCGCCGCGCGTGCGCGCACGCCAGCGCCGCCGAACGCCGAGGCGTACATCATCTGGCCGCCCGACGGCGCCGTGATTTCGGGCGGCAAGCTCTGGGTGCGCATGGGCCTGCGCAACATGGGCATCTGTCCGAAGGGCGTCGATCTGCCGAACGTGGGGCATCACCATCTGCTGGTCGATGCGGATCTGCCGCCGCTCGATCAGGAGATTCCGTCCGATCGCAATCATCTGCATTACGGTGCGGGCGAAACCGATGCGCGCCTCGAACTGCCGCCGGGCAAACACACGTTGCAGTTGCTGATGGGCGACTACAACCACGTTCCGCACGATCCGCCGGTGTATTCGAAGAAGATCACGATCACTGTGAAATGAGCTGTGAAATGAGCAGTGAAATGAGCCGTGCACTTGCCGAGGGCACATGACATGAAAAAACGATCCGCCGACGCGCTCGCGTTCTCGCGTTCGCTCCTCGTCGCCGTCACGCTCGCGACGGCGATCGCCGCGCCGTGCGCGTTCGCCGGGCCGACGCCCGCGCCCGCCAACGCCTATGCGTACATCGGCTATCCGAACGACGGGCAGACCTTGCCCGCGGGGAAGCCCTTCAAGGTCTGGTTCGGACTGCGCTACATGGGCGTCGCGCCGCGCGGCGTGAAGTTTCCAAACACGGGACATCATCATTTGCTGATCGACGTTGACTTGCCGCCGATGGATCAGGAGATTCCATCGGATCGCAATCATCTGCACTACGGCGCCGGTGAAACCGAAACCATGCTCGAGCTTCCGCCGGGCAAGCACACGATTCAGCTTCTGATGGGCGATGACAAGCACATACCGCATAACCCGCCCGTCTATTCCAAGAAGATCACGATCTACGTCAAATGAATCCGGGCGCCGCGTGAGGCACTGAGCGGCGCCTTTCCCGGTTTCTTCCATCGGCTTCGAGTCCGCGTGTGTATCGCGGAGGGAAACGTTCGTCCTTGCTCCGGATGAGGTGTCGCTCGTGAACCGACAGTGCAACACGGAAGTGTCGGACAGACAGCATCACGATGGCCGATATGAAGAGCCGACGCGAATCGACGAAAGCCTTGCGCAGCAACGAATCCAGCGAAAGGCTGCCGATACGCGACGCGATTGGCACACCCTATGCATTACATGGTTGCGAGCGACAAGTCGCTCGAAGCCACCACCGAATGCGCGACGCGCACCCAAGGAGAGCGGAAATGAAGACGCTGACCATCAAGGACCTTCCCGTCACAGCAGAACTCGACAGCCGCGCGATGTCCGCGGTGCGTGGCGGCTATGCGACCTTGTTCCCCGGCTATATCTCGATGAACGGGGCGACGCTCTCGATGCCGTTCAACCCGCAGCAGATCATCAATCAGACGCAGACCACGTTCAATCAGAACGGCAGCAACATCGCGTTTGCCGAAGCGCTCAAGTCGCAATCGACGGTTGCGCCGACGCAGGAAGCGAAGAACATCGCCAACGTCAACTTCGGCGTGGCGGGCAATCTCGCGTGAAGAGATTGTCGCGAGGAATGAATCGAATGCCGATGCGGTAAGCATTCAAGCAGTCAGCAGTAAAGGCGGGGCACGGGGAGCTCTGCTGTAACACCGCCCGCGACATCGGGCGCTGCGGAACGGCCGGGGTCGCATCCTGCCGGACCGCGTCACGAAATGCGCGACGTGCCACAGAGCACGCGCGCGCCACGTGACTTTACCCGTATGGAGTCGCGGCGCGCCGTGTGATTTACTTGAAGAACACAACGGCCGGCGCCGCGCTTCTCACCCTTCAAACCGACCGTCGGTGCGCGTTCACCGGGAGCGAGATCGTGCGAGCCTTGTTGCCATCGTTGCGCGTGACCATCAGGCGCGAGTGGGCCGTGCTGCCGGGGCTGATTGCCGCCGCGTTGCTATCCGGCTGCATCGACGTGAAGGTGCCGACGTATCAGCGGCCCGACACGCCGGAGAAGACAGCCTTCACGAAGATCGATGCAGCGAAGGTCGCCGCATCCGACACGATCCAGCCCGACTGGTGGAAGCAGTTCCACGATCCGACGCTGGACGCGCTGGTCGAGAAGGCAATCAGCGGCAACTTCGATATCAAGGTGCTGGCCGCGCGCATTCAGGTGGCGGGCGCGCAGATCGGCGAGGCGCGCGCGGGCGCGTTGCCGTCGATGGATCTGGGCGCCGGCGCGAGCTTCGAGAAGACGACCGGCCAGCAGTTCTCGAAACAGTACAACCTGGCGACACAGGTGAGCTGGGATATCGACATTTGGGGTTCGGTCGAGAAGGGCGTGCAGGCCCAGAAAGCCGAATTTCGCGCGACCGAAGCCGACTGGCGCGCGGGCTATCTCGAACTCGTGTCGCTGGTCTCGACGACCTACTTCCAGATTCTCCAGTTCGACGATCAGATCGCACAGCAGCAGCAGACCATCACGACGAACCAGCAGATCCTGACGATCTTCGAAGGCATGCAGAAGAACGGTCTCGTGCCGAAGACGCAGGTGCTCACGCAGCGCGCGGAACTCAATCGTCTGACGCGCGAGTTGCTGGAACTGCGCCGCTCGCGCGATCTCGCCAACAATGCGCTCTCGACGCTGATCGGCGTGCCCGCGGGCGAATTCAGGATGCCCGACGGCAAGCTGCAAAAGCGCGTGCAGATTCCGCCGGTGCCGGGCGGCCTGCCATCGCAGTTGCTCGCGCGCCGTCCCGATCTGATCGCGGCCGAGTATCGCGTGCTCGAAGCCTACGACCTCGTCGGTCAGGCGAAGCTCGCGCAACTGCCGACCATCAACCTGACCGGGCGGGCGGGTTCGGCGAGTTTTCAGCTCACCGATCTGCTGAAGATGTTCACGTTGAGCTTCGTGCCGAGCATCAATATCCCGATTCTCGATCCGGCCGTGCGCGCCCACGTGAAGACAACCGAAGCGCAGACGGCGGTCGCCGAACAGCAATATCGCAGCACGGTGATGAACGCGTTCGAGGAAGTGGAAAACGCGCTCGTCAATCTCGATTCGCATACGAAACAGCGCGTCGAGTTGCAGCAGGAAGTCGATCAGTTGACGGTGGTCGCCGCGCAGATCGACGCGCAACTGAAAGAGGGCGTGATCTCGCAACTCCAGGTGTTCGAGACGGAGCGCACGCTGCTCGCGGCGCAACTCGCGCTGCTCGCGAACCATCAGCAGATTCTGTCCGACACCGTGACGCTCTACAAAGCGCTCGGCGGCGGCTGGCCGATGGTCGATGTGCAAAGCGCGAGCAAGGACGAGACGAAGTGAAGCGCTCCATTAATATCGATGAACGCATTCATATGAATGACTAACGATCGTTTCATATCGATGGCCATTTGCGTGACGAACCGGTGCCGCACGATTGACTACGACGATGCAGGACTTAAACTCTCAACAGCCGCCGGTTACGAATGACTTCAATAACGGCGCGGTCCAACCTGTCCATGCGCCCGACGTTGCCGGGCATTCCTCTGGCGCGTCGGCGGCAGCGGCTGGACGTACCTCGTGACATGGACATGGCTCAAGGCTTTTCCGTGGCGGAACAACCGCCGAGCGTGGGCGAGGCGTTCGACGTCATTCTGAAGCCCATGCCGCATCCCGAGCTTGCCGGCGAGCTGGCGGACAGGCTGACGGAAATCCGCATCGACGAAAATCTCTTCGCGATCGGCCGCGCCGAAGCGCCTTTCGATACGAGCCCGCCCGAAGCCGTCGCGCAGCTCTCGCGCCGTCACGCGCGCATCTTCATCGAACACGGTTTCGTCTATATCGCCGATCTCGCGAGCAAGAACGGCACCGCGGTGAACGGCACGCCCGTGCGCGATACGCCCGCGCGCGTGCGAAGCGGCGACATCATCTCGTTCGGCAGCCGGCTGTCGTATCGCGTGCAGTTCGCGCCGCGCACGCGGCGTATCAATGCGCCGAAGCCCATCGGCATCACGCTCACGCCGCAGCGCGACGATCTCGGTCTTCATCCCGTCGAACTCGCGCAATTTCCGTTTCTCGTCAGCAAGACCGACGAAACGTTTTCGCGTTATCGCGAGCAGTACCCGCATCAGGTCAACTACGTGTCGCGGCGGCATGCGCATGTGTTCATCAAGGGCGGCGCGCCGTTCGTCGAGGATCTCGGCAGCACCAATGGCACCTTCGTGAATGGCGAGCGGCTCGGCGCATCGGCGGTCGAACTGAAGAATGGCGACACTGTCGCGTTCGGCGGCACGCACTTCGCGTACACGGTGCATCTGCACGGCGAGGAGAGCGAATCGACGCTCACGGAAATGGTCGCGCAGGTGGAGGCGCAGGCTCACGACGACGAGCACGACAGCGACAAGACGACCTTCGTCGGCTCGGCGCATTCGTTCCTGGATATCTTTTGCGTCGATCAGGCTGCCGCCCGCGAGGACGAAGTCAACGAGGAAGCGCAGCCCAAGCCCGCCGACGAAAGCCGTCATGACACGCGCGCCGCGAAGCGCGGCAAGTTCGCGCTCTTCGTGGCCGAACTGCATCGTGCGCTCGCAAGCGACGATCAACGCGCCGCGCGTCGCACGCGCATCATCGTCGGATGCGTGCTGGCCGCGCTCGTCGCGGGCGGCGCGGCGCTCTACTTCATCGGCTCGCCCGAGCGTCAGGCGAAATCGCTGATGGCGCACGGCGAATTCGGCGAGGCCGCGAGCGTCACGAACGACTATCTGAAGACGCATCCGAAAGACGCGCAGTTCGCGTCGATGAACACCGAGGCCGTGCTCAAGTCGAACGTGCCGCGCTGGCTCGCCGCGTTGAAGAAGGGCGACTTCGCGAGCGCGGACGCGATCATCGCGCAGATGAGAACGCTCGCCGAGCACAACGCCGATGTGCATTCGCTCATCGACGAACTGCAGTGGATCGGCAAGCTGGAAAGCTTCGTGATGGCCCGCGGCGGCGCCGAAGCACCGATCCGCATGTATGCCGACGAGCCGCGTATCGGCGCGATCCTGAAGCACTGGGAAGCAGACGCGGCGGGCCATCAGCGCGATCTCGACCGCATCGCGGGCTACGTGCCCGAGTTTCGCGATCCGTACGCGCTCGCGCTGAGCCATCTGCGCAAGCTGCAAAGCGACGATTCGGTGTATCTCGCGGCCATCGAAAGGCTCAATGCGAGCATCGTCAAGAGCCTGGGCCAGGACGATCCCGACGCGATCGGCGCGACGCTCAAGGAATACGCGGACAAGTATCCGCGTCTCGCGGGCCTCGATCGCGTGCGCGCCGATCTCGACAGCTATGCGGGTCTACGGCGCAGCCTGAACGCCGGAAGCCTCGCGCCGCTCGCGGGATCGGTAAGCAAGGCGAATTTCTCGACGCCGCCGTTTCAGGAAAAATTCGGCCAGATGCGCGCGAGCCAGTTGCCGCCCGCCGACGTGCTCGCGCAGTACGCGACGGTCGCCGAGGCATGGAGCCGCGGCCAGAGCGCGCAGGCGATCGACGCCTTGCAAAAACTGCCGCAAGGCTCGTGGTCGCCTACCGTGCAAAAAGAACTCGCGCACAAGAAGGCCGTGGCCGCGCAGTTCGCCGATCTGCAAAAGGCGCGCGGCTCGAAGGGCTACGAAGAAGCGTTGCTGTCGTTCTACGAAACGCTCGATCTCGATAGCGATACGTTCTATGCGAAGGCCGTCGCGCCCGACGTCGCATCGCTGAAAGACAAGGCGACCGCCCGCGCGCAGACGCTGATGACGCAGGCGCAAACGCTCTGGCAGCAGTATCGGACCAATGGCGGCATCGGCGGGTCGCAACGGCTCGAATCGGGCGTGTCGGATACGTTCAGGACGCAGGCGCGGCTATTGTCGGACGCGCAGGATGCGGCCACGCGCGGCATGCGCATCTTCAGGCAGGTGAAGGCGGACAGCGCGACGGCGAAGTGGACCGCGCTCGCCAATGAGATCGACACCGAAGCGGATTTGCAGCGACGCTCGCTGCAGGATCTGCGCATGGTGCTCGAACCGGGACTTCTCAATACCAAGCTGAGTCTGATCGGCGGAGGCACGAGCAGTGAAGAGAGACACACACCTTAAGCCGTTGTCGGAGGCGCTCGGAGAACACGGTGCCGAAGGCATCGCGATTCTCACGGCCGAACCGCTCGGGCTCACGAAAGGACTCGTCTACGCGATGGTGGCGCTCGTCGCATCGGCGCTCGTCTGGTCGTTCGTCGGCCATGCGGACGTGATGGTCAGCGCCCAGGGCACGCTCGCGCCGGAATCGGAAGTGCGGCGCTTCTATACGCCTATCGATGGCGAGCTGGCCGATCTCTATATCGCCGAAGGGCAGCCCGTGCGCAAGGACGATGTCGTCGCGCGCCTGAACGCACGCGGCGCGATCGAGGCCGCGAGCAACGCGCTCGAAGCGCAACTGAAGCTCGACGACGCCGAGCGCGAATGGAAGCAGTTCCCGGAGAAGAAGCTGCTGATGGAGCGCAAGATCGCCGCGCTCAAAGATCAGATGGACGTGGAGGAGCATCAGCATCAGCAGCGTGTGGCCGAAGGCACGAGCAAGCTCGCGGAAGGCCAGAAGGCGCAGTTGCAGGAAGCGCGCAGCACGCTGGAAAACGCACGGCGTGCGCGCGATGCGGCGAAGGTGGAGTACGACCGCTTTCAACGTCTGCTCGCGCTGCCGGGCGGCGGCGGCGTGGCCGAAACGCAGGTCGATGCGAAGCGCAATGCTTATCTCGAAGCGGACGGTGCGTATCGCGTGGAGCAATCGCGGCTCGCGGAACTCGACTTCCGTCTGAGTCACGATTTCACGCAGGCGAAGCGTCAACTCGAAACGAGCGGTCAGGAAGCGACGAGTCTGCGGCTGCAATACGAAGCCGCGATGCGCGAAGTGGCGAGCACCGAAGACAAGCTGCGTCTGCAGCTACAGACGGCGCGTCTCGTCGCGGATGCGGCCGCGCGCATCAAGTTCGAAAACATCGACAAGGATAATTTTCTGCTGATTCTCGCGCCGGTGTCGGGCGTGGTCACCGATGTGACATCGACGCAGCCCGGCGACAAGATTCAGGCGAACACGCCGCTCGGCGGCATCGCGCCGGCGAATGCGAAGCCGGTGCTGAAGATCGAGATCGCCGAGCACGACCGCGCGTTCCTGCGCGAAGGGCAGCGCGTGAAGCTCAAGTTCAACGCGTTTCCTTATCAGCGCTATGGCGTGATCGAAGGCACGCTCGCGTTCATCTCGCCCGCGACCAAGCCGAGCCCGACGACCAAGCAACCCGTCTATGAAGGACGCGTGACGCTCGATCGCGATTCCTATCAGGTTGCGGACACGAAGTATCCGCTGCGTTACGGCATGACGGCGACCGCTGAAATCGTGGTGCGCGAGCGGCGCCTGATCGACCTCGGGCTCGACCCGTTCCGTAATGTGGCGGGATAAGGATGGGGGGTTACACGAGCGCCGCAACGCGGACATGATGCGCAATTCAACATAGAACCGAACGGAGAACGAGATGACGGCGATTGTGCGTATCGACGACGAAGTGGTCGACGTCGGCGAATTCATCAGGTTATTGAAGCTGAACGGCCAGTTCGACGGACTTATCGAGCAACTCGTGCGCGACAAGCTGACCGTCCGTGCGGCGAAGAAGTCGGGCGTGGCCGTGAGCGACGAAGAAATCCAGAACCGCGCCGATCAGTTCCGCCGCATTCGCGGGCTGCATCGCGCGGCGGACATGAACAACTATCTCGATGCGTTGCACGTGAGTCTCGACGAGTTCGAGGTCTATATCACCGACACGCTCTATCAGGAAAAGATGCTCGACAAGGTGGGCACCGAGCGCGAGATCGAAGAGTACTTCCAGCTCAACTCACCGAAGTTCGACAGCATCGAGGTGAGTCATATCCTGCTCGATACCGAGGGCAGTGCGAAGGAGATGATCTCCTATCTCAACGACGATCCCGAAAGCTTCGCTGAGATGGCGCGCGAGCATTCGCTTGCCGATACGCGCAACGAGGGCGGCGTGATCGGCCGGGTGATGCGCGGACAGATGAAGCCTGAGGTCGAGGCGAAAGTGTTCAACGCGGAAGTCGGCGATCTGCTCGGGCCATTCATTTCCGCCGATGGCGCGTCGTATGAAATTTTCGCGGTGACGGCGAAGTATCCCGCGAAACTCGACGAAGACGTGTCCGCGGAAATCCGCCGCCTGCTGCGCGAAGACTGGATGCTGACGCGCGCGCAGGAGCATGTCATCGAAGCACGCTGACCGACGGGGAACGCGATAGAACATGGACGCTCCATCGAGCCTTGATTCGCCCGCCGACTTTCTTTCGTCGGTCGAGATTCTTTCGCCATTCACGCGCGAGGAGATCGAACATCTGGCGGCGAATGCCGAGTCGCGCCGCTTCGGCTTCGGCGAAACCGTGTGCAATGCGGGCGATGCGGCCGACGGGCTCTATATCGTGAAGGCGGGCTCCGTGCGCATCTTCACCGAGGAGCACGGCAAGGAAATCAGCATGGGGGTCAAGAAGGAGCGCGAGACCTTCGCCGATATCGCGATGCTGCGCGACTACCGCCACGAGTCGTCGGTGCGCTCCTCCGGCAAGACCGAGCTCCTGTATATCCCGCGCATCGCGATCGATCCGGTGATCGCGAAGAATCCCGCCGCGCTCGCCTTCGTGACGAGCTACGTCGCGATCAATTCGGCGGGCGGCTTCGTCGCGAAGCTCTTCGATCTGCGCGGCAAGCTCGACAAGGCGGAACTCGAAGAATGCGTGCGCAGTGTCGGCGTGAAGCGCGTCGGCGAGGGCAAGGAGATTCTCAAGCAGGAATCGCGCGACGACCGGCGTCTCTATGTCGTGCGGCAGGGCGAAGTGCGCATCGTGCGCGAAGAGGGCGGCGAAAAGCATGTGCTCGCGACGCTCGGTCCCGGCGAGATCTTCGGCGAGAAGGCCTGCGTTATGCGCCAGGAGCAGATGGCTTCCGCCATCGCGAGCGCGGATACGCGCTTGCTCGTGATCCCCGAGAAGACGGTGCATTTCATCATCGAGCGCAACGTGAAGCTGCGCGAAGTGCTCGAAGAACGCATCCGCTTCACCGAGCGCGAATTGCAGCGCCAGAAGAAGCTCGCCGAGCGCCGCAAGCTGCCCGCGATGCTCGATCTGCACACGAAGCCCGAGCTTGGCGAGCGCGTGATCAAGCGCTTCGCGTGGGTCGAGCAGGCCGAGGAGATGGATTGCGGCGCGGCCTGTCTCGCGATGATCTGCCGCCACTACGGCATCAACATGACGCTCGGCAAGCTGCGCGAGCTCGCCAACGTGACGACCTCCGGTGCGACGCTCGATTCACTTGCGCGCGCGGGCGAATCGCTTGGCTTCACGACGCGCGGCGTGCAGTGCACGTTCGAATCGCTGCGCGGCTTCGAGATGCCGTTCATCGCGCACTGGGAGGGTTATCACTACATCATCGTCTACGGTGTTTCGAGCGAGAACGTGTGGGTCGCGGACCCGGCGATCGGTTTCAGGAAGATGACGGTCGGCGAGTTCGAGCGCGGCTGGAGCGGCACGTGCCTGCTGTTCACGGCGGGGCAGGATCTCACGCAGAAAGCGGTGTCGCGCTCGCCGTGGCTGCGTTTCGTCGGCTATCTGAAGCCCTACAAGAAGATCCTGCTGCATCTCTTTCTCGCGACCTTCGTGATTCAGGTACTGGGCGTGATTCCGCCGCTCATCATCCAGAACATTCTCGACGGCGTGATCGTGCATCAGAACGTGAGCCTGCTGCATGTGCTGATCGGCGGCCTCGTCATCGCGAGCCTGTTCACGCAGTTGATGACGACGATACGCGCGTACCTTGCGAACTTCATGGTCCGCAACATGGACTTCGCGATGATGTCGCAGTTCTTCAAACACACGTTCTCGCTGCCGTTCGGCTTCTTCGCGAAGCGCAAGACCGGCGACGTGTTCGCGCGCTTTCAGGAGAATCACACGATCCGCGCGTTCCTCACGGAATCGACGGTATCGACCGTGCTGAACCTGCTGATGATCTTCATCTACTTCACGATCATGTTCCTCTACAACGTGAAGCTCACGTTGCTGCTGATCGCGTTCGTGATCCCGATGATGGTGCTCACGGTCGTCGCGACGCCGCGCATCAAGCAGAACGCGCGCGAGACGTTTTCGGCGGGCACGGATGCGCGCTCGTATCTGATGGAAGCGCTCGGCGGCGTGGAAACGGTGAAGGGCATGGGCATCGAGCGCCCGGTGCGCCTCAAATGGGAAAAGAAGTACGCGAAGTCGCTGGAAGTGCAGTACAAGTCGCAGCGCTTCAATATCGCGGTGGGCCTGTGCAGCCAGTTGCTGAACGCGGCGACGACCATCGGCGTGCTATGGGTCGGCGCGAATCTCGTGCTCGCGCGCGAACTGACCATCGGGCAACTGATCGCGTTCAACGCCTATATGGGCAGCGTGCTCGCGCCGCTGATGGGTCTCATCAACCTGTGGAGCCTCTTGAACGACGCGGGCGTCGCGATGGAGCGACTGGGCGACGTGCTCGACATCGAGCCTGAACAGAAACCCGAAGACATGCAGCAGCGCGTGATGCTGCCGGACCTGCAGGGCGACATCAGCTTCAACGGCGTGTACTTCCGTTATGGCGACGGCGACGCGCCCTATGTGCTGGAAAACATCAGCTTCGATGTGAAGCCGGGCGAACTGATCGCGATCGTCGGACGCAGCGGCTCGGGCAAGACGACGCTCGCGAAACTGCTCGTCGGTTTCTATGCGCCGAGCGAGGGCAAGATGACGGTGGATGGCTACGATATCAACGTCGTGGACAAAGGATTCTTTCGCGCGCAGATCGGCTACGTGATGCAGAGCAATCTGCTGTTCTCGGGGACGATCGCCGATAACATCGCGAGCGGCGACGAAGCGCCCGACAGACGGCGCATCGAGGAAGTCGCGAAGATGGCCGATGCGCACGCGTTCATCGTGAAGATGCCGCTCGGTTATGAACAGGTGGTCGGCGAGCGCGGCGTGGGGCTTTCGGGCGGACAGATCCAGCGGCTATGCATTGCGCGCGCGCTCTATCACGACCCGCGTCTGCTCGTGTTCGATGAAGCGACATCCGCGCTCGACACGCAATCGGAAAGCAATATTCTCGGCAACATGCAGGAGATACTGAAGGGACGCACGGCGGTGATCATCGCGCACCGGCTGTCGACGATCATGCGCGCCGACAAGATTCTCGTGCTGTACGAAGGCGGCATCGTCGAGCAGGGCAAGCACGACGAACTCGTCGCGAGAAAAGGCATGTACTACCAACTCGTGCAAAAGCAACTGAGCGCAGCATGAAAATACTCGACCAACCGGAAAGCGATGCAAGCGCGCCTGCGTCATCGGCGATTTCGTATGCGGGGCTCATCGAGAAGATCGAGATTCTGCGCTCGACCCTCCGATGGACCTCGCGCCTCGAACGGCCCGAAATCGAAAAGCTGCTGCGGCAGGCGAGCACCTTGCGCGACGAAGTGATGCAACTGTCGCACAAGGAGCGTTTCGTGCAGGCGGCCGCCGCGGAGCCGAAGCGCGATCTGCCGCCGGGCGCGCGGCGTCAGGCGCTGATCGAACGCAGCTTCGTGTTCGAAGGCACGTTCGGCGATAACCCGAAGCTGCTGGAAGCGCTGGAAATCGCGGAAAAAGCCGCGCCGACGGACCTGCCCGTGCTGATCGACGGCGAGAGCGGCACCGGCAAGGAACTGATGGCGAAGGTCATTCACGCGAACGGCTCGCGCGCGGACAAGCCGTATATCTCGGTGAACTGCGGCGCGATTCCGGACAATCTGCTGGAGTCGGAATTGTTCGGGCATCGCAAGGGCGCGTTCACGGGCGCGTCTAACGATCGTAAGGGCAAATTCGAAAGCGCGCATACCGGCACGATCTTTCTCGATGAGATCGGCGAGCTGCCTTTGTCGGGGCAAGTGAAACTGCTGCGCGTGCTCGAAGCGCACGAGATTCAGCGCGTGGGCTCGGATGAACCGATCGCGGTGGATACGCGCATCGTCGCGGCGACGAATCGCAACTTGCGCAAGTTCTGTGACGAGGGGCGTTTTCGCGAGGACCTGTTTTATCGGCTGAGCGTGATTCATCTGACGCTGCCGGCGTTGCGCGAGCGGCGCGACGAAATTCCGCTCCTGCTTGCCTATTTCGGCGATGAAGCCGCCGCGACCCTGAAGCGCAGACCCGTGAAGCTGTCGCCGAGGCTGCGCGATTTTCTGCGCAACTACGACTATCCCGGCAATATCCGCGAGTTGAGGAACGTGCTGTATCGGGTCGCGTGTCTTGCGGGCGATATGGCCGATATCGAACATCTGCCGGTCGATATCCGGCCGAAATCATCGCTCTCGCTGGCGATGGGCGGACCGGCCGCGAGCGGCAACGGCATCGCGACGGCGAGTTCGCTCGCGGAAGCGAAGCGCGTCGCAAGCGACGAGGCGGAGCGCGCGTTTCTCGAACGCGGGTTGCAGGAAACCGGCGGGACGGTCGCCGAGCTTGCGAGGCGCTATGAGATGAACCGGTCGCATCTGCAGATGCTTTTGAAGAAGCACGGGCTGCATTCGAAGGAGTTTCGGGCGGCGGCGCAGAAGAACAAGGAGGCGGGGGGCTGACACGTCTTTAGCGCCCCTAAATCGACGGATTCACCTGCGTCTTGTCCGGCGCCATCAAATCCTCCACATGCGCGACGACGACCGAGATATTGTCGCGCCCGCCGCGCGCCAGTGCGATCTCCAGCAGCCTTTGCGCCGCCATATCGCAATTGCCGGGCGCGAGCTCGTTCATGATCTCCGTCTCGCTCACCTCGTTCGATAAGCCATCGCTGCACAGCAGAAACGTATCGCCATCGTGCAGGGCGAGCGTGTTTTCGTCGAGTTCGAGCACGTCGAGCGCGCCGACCGCACGCGTGATCAGATGCTGCGCCGGATGATGCAGCGCTTCCTCCGCCGTTAGCTGGCCGCGGGCCTTCAGCTCCTCGACATGGCTGTGATCGCGCGTGAGCTGCACGAGGCGACCCTGACGGAACAGATAGATGCGGCTGTCGCCGGCCCATACGTAACCGCATGCGCCGTCGCGCGCCGCGAGCAGCACCACCGTGCTGCCGATGCGCGATACCATCCGCCGCGCCGCCTCCGCGCGCAACTGGTCGTTCACGTCGAGAAGCCGCGTGCGCGCATCCGCGATCACGCCCGGCAGGTCGTTCGACGCCGACACACGGGCCAGGCTCTCGATCACCATCCGGCTCGCCAGATCGCCGACCGCGTGTCCACCCATGCCATCCGCGACGGCCCATAAGCCGCGCTCGGGGGCATCGAGCAACGCGTCCTCGTTGATCTGCCGCACGCAGCCGGTATCGGTGCGGGCGGCGGAAGTCCATCGAAACTCGGTGTTGAAGGTCACGGCAACCTCCGGAATCCTAGGTGGCGCGGCGTCGGGCGCGCGTCGCGGACGGTCCCGCTCATTGTGTACCAACGCGCGCCCGAAGCGAATCTTGATCTGCACCGTTCAACCCGCGCGATTCCCCGCCACCGAGTTCGGGTTGACCGTGAGCGTCGCGCCGTTCCCCGTGTTGCTGACCGCGACGTTCTGAAACTGATTGACCATCTGGCCGACCGAAATATTGGTGATGTTGTTGGTGACCTCGTAGACATTGTTGGTGACATCGATGAGGTTCACCACGGCGCTTCCCGCAGCGCCGCCGCCCGACGGGCGATCGACATACGGCGTGATCCAGCCGTACACCCAGGGCGCACCGCCGCCGCCGCTGATGGCCGACATCGCCGCGTGATCCAGCTCGCGGTCGTATTCAAGATCGGTGACGGTGATGGCGCACATGTCGTTTTCTCCGGGATGGGCCTGCGAGCAGGACGCAGGAGTCAATGCAAGGCTCATGCCGACGCACCCGCGCTTTCGCGTTTTTCCGCGCGTGCCGCGTGGGACGGCGTTCCGGCGAAATCGGCCGAAGCGTGCGCAATGGCATCCGTTGGGTCGCCGCCAACAAGCGCTGTTGGCGCAGCAGCGACCAACCAACACACGCAGGCGCGTCCCACGCTCGCGGGCTTCTGCCACGAAGGTGCGTGCCCTGACGCACACAACCCAACAAACATCCCCCGAAACTGTTGGCCGATCCAGAACACAAGGTCGTTGTGAATCGCTCGCAAAACACGGTTAATTCAATAAAATCAGTGACTTACGGAAGCTGGCAAGGAAGATGCAAATGACATGGCAACCCGGCGCCAGACAAACACATGGCGCCAAGCAAAGAAGAATCGGAGCCAGCCATGTCAACCAACCAACAATCCGGACTGATCGACCAGCAAGCCGCTTGCGGTTTCTCGCTCGACGACGAACCGGCGCTCGGCACCGAACTCGTCACGCGCCGCTCGGGCTACGAACACCACGGCATCTACGCCGGCAACGGCATGGTCATCCACTATGCCGGCTTCGCGAAGTCGCTGCATCGCGGCCCGGTCGAGGAAGTCTCCGTCGAGCAGTTCGCCGCCGGCCACGAAGTCACGATCCGTCAGAACCCGGCCGCGAAGTTCGTCGGCATGGAAGCGGTGGGCCGCGCACGCAGCCGCATCGGCGAAGACCAATATCACCTGCTGACCAACAACTGCGAGCACTTCGTCACGTGGTGCCTCGACGGCCGCGCCCGCAGCCGTCAGGTGCAAGCGTGCTTCGTGCATCCGCGCGCCGCGCTTCGCGCCGTGTCGGGACTTTTTCGCGCCTATGTCGCCGCCGAACGCCGCCGCCGCATGAACGCGGCGCTCGCAGCCTGAACCGCACGTCTTGCCGATCGATTCCGAGGAGACCATCATGCAAACCATCGAAAATTCGCTGCACTGGGCCGTCGACAAATGGCTCGCCCCGACACCTGCGCGTCCGGCACGTGTCGTGCGTCTGTGCCGCTCGCATGTCACCGGCGCGCGCTATGTTTGCATCGAGGCAGAGCATCCGGGCGGCCCGCTCGCGATCATCTTCTTCCGCCACGACGACGGCACCTGGAACGTGTTTCCCCCGCAGGCGAAGCGCCCGTCGATGAGCGCGCAACGCCTCGCCGCCTGAGCGCATACTGAATGCGTACGATGGGCCGGGGCGCGTCGGGCTGCCCCGGCTTTGACACGGCAATCCCGCTGCCGCTACTCTAGGCGCACCCAGGCGGCCATTCGACGAAGCCGCCGGGTCGCACGGATGCGGCAGGTCGTGGTAGTTTTGCGTCCGTGAACCAGATCGTACATTTTCGAGGTATTGCCGATGACCCAGCCCGACTCTTCTTCCTCCGCCCGCGCGACGCCCGATTCCATCCTCGGCGACAATCCGCTCGGCATCGCGGGGCTGGAGTTCGTCGAGTTTTCCAGTCCCGATCCCGAGGGCCTCGCCAGGCTCTTCGAGACGCTCGGCTTCGTTGCCGTCGCGCAGCATGTCAGCAAGGCGGTGACGCTTTTCCGGCAGGGCAGCATGAATTTTCTGCTGAACGCCGAGCCGGATTCGTTCGCTTCGCGCTTTGCGGAGTCGCATGGCGTGGGCATCGCCGCGATCGGCATTCGCGTGCTCGATGCGCAGGTCGCCCACGAACGCGCGCTCGAATACGGCGCGTGGGATTTCGAAGGCGAGAAGATCGGCCCGAACGAACTCGCGATTCCGGCGATTCAGGGCATCGGCGATTCGCATATTTATTTCGTCGATCACTGGCCGGGCAAGAACAGCGGCGAGACGTCGATCTACGACATCGACTTTCGTCCGATCGCCGGCGCCAGCGCGGACCCGAAGAGCACCGGCCTGCTGGAAGTGGATCATTTCACGCAGACCGTCGGCGCGGGCCGCATCCAGGAATGGCTCGATTTCTACCGCGAAGTGCTGCACTTCTCGGAGATTCATCAGGTGCACCCGGACTGGCATGTGTCGCAGGATTCCGCGGTCACGCTGTCGCCGTGCGGCTCGATCCGCATTCCGGTCTATGAGGAAGGCACCTATCGCACGGACCTGATGCAGCAGTATCTGCCCGATCACGAAGGCGAGGGCGTGCAGCATATCGCGCTCGCATCGGCCGATATCTTCGCTTCCGTCGATGCCTTGATGGCGCGCGGCGTGCGCTTCCTGCAGCCGCCGCCGCGCTACTACGACGAGATCGACGATCGCCTTCCCGGCCACGGTCTCGACATCGACGAGATGCGCACGCGCGGCATTCTCGTCGATGGCGAGATTCTCCCCGACGGCACACCGCAGCTTTTCCTGCAGACCTTCGTCGAGCGCCAGCCCGGCGACATGTTCTTCGAGATCGTCGAGCGGCGCGGGCATCACGGATTCGGCGAAGGCAATCTCGCCGCGATCGCGAAGGCGCGGGGCTGACCGAACAATTGCATGCGCCTCGCCGGGCCGCGCTCATTGCACGACGATCGTCCCCGTCATGTGCGGATGCAGCGAGCAGAAGTACTTGTACGTGCCCGGCTTGTCGAACACATGCGAGAAGCTCTCGCCGCTATCGAGCGGATCGGACTTGAAGCTCTTTCCTTCATCGGCGACGGTGTGCAGCATGTCGTCGTGATTCACCCATGTCACCTTCGTGCCGACCGGCACGGTGAGAGCCGGCTGGCTGAACGCGAAGTTGTCGATGGAAATGGTCGGCGCGTTGGCCGCCGCGACCTGTTGCGCGGGCTCCTGCGCACAGGCCGACGGAATCGCGGCGCTGATCACGCCCTTCACGACGAGCGCGAACGCGGCCTTGCGCAGGAACTTGCCGGCGAGCGGACGGAGATTGGCGGGCGAGACATAGCTCGCGATCATCGCGGCGTTCATGACTGCGCGGCGGCGAGCGCCGTGTCGGTAATAGCCAGTTGCGAGCGCCCGGCGATATGCGTGACTTCGCGCAAGCCGAGCATCGTACGCAACTGCTCCGCGGGCACCTTCATCGGTCCGGGCCCGGACGGCGCGCCCGGCGCGGGTTGTGGAAACGCTGTCGACATCGCCGAATAGAAACGCATCTCTCCCTCCACTTTTTGCGCCACCTGATGAACGTGGCCATTCAATACCGTCACCGAGCCGAAGCGCTTGAGCAGCGCGAGCGCCTGCGCGCTGTCGTCGGTGCCCCAGCCCCATTGCGGATACAGCGCCCACAGCGGGATATGCGCGAACACGACGATCGGCGTGCTGCTCGATTTGCCCTGCAGATCGGCCTTGAGCCACGCGAGTTGCGCATCGCCGAGAAAGCCGAGGCCGCCGCCCTTCAAGTCGATCACGTTGGTGAGGCCGATGAAATGCACGCCGCCCTGATCGAAGCTGTACCAGTGGCGCGTGCTGTCCTTGCCGTACTGCCCGGAAAAGCGCTCGAAGAACGGATTGCCGTCCTCGACCAGCACGTCGTGCTCGCCCGGCACGTAATGCACGTCCATGCCGGCCTTGTTGATGATCTGCGTGGCCGTGTCGAACTGGCCGGGCTTCGACATGTGCGTGATATCGCCCGTGTGGATCATGAAGGCGGGGCGCGTCTTCATCGTGCTCACGCGGTTGACCGCCTCTTCGAGCGTGCTCGTCGGCTCGGTGTTCGGATCCTTGTTGAAGCCGATATGGCTGTCGCTGATCTGCACGAAGCTGAACGAACTCGTCTTCTCCGCAGCTTCCGCCGACGAAATCAGGCGCGAGACGGGCACGCCGCCGCTCACGGTCCAGATCACGCCGGCGCCCGCCCAGGCCATGCAGGAGAGGGCGGTGCGGCGGCGCTTGCCGTGCTCGTCGAGTTCGTCGCGTTCCTGCGCGGGCGGCAGTGCGGTCGGGTCGGGTTTCATGATGGGGTCCTCTGAGGATTGCGGCCGCGGTTCT
Organism: Caballeronia jiangsuensis; assembly: GCA_000648925.1. GTDB lineage: Bacteria > Pseudomonadota > Gammaproteobacteria > Burkholderiales > Burkholderiaceae > Caballeronia > Caballeronia jiangsuensis. The sequence goes on along the minus strand of JFHF01000083.1, from coordinate 3,851 downwards.
TGTCATTCGAATCGGCAAAATCGCGCCCACGGCGGCTCGATGCATGGGCGCGAGGCCGGCGACGTCCCTTGATCGGGCGAGGTCGCTTGGGCATCCGTCCATCGAACCGGTGAAGACGGCGGGATATTCCCGCTATATTTTTTTGAGTCGCTGCTGCAAACGGGAATAAACCGTCCGCGAGAGGAGTAACGGTGGGGAAGGCGCGAGAAAGCGATGCCGGTCGCGCCCGAACGATGTTTTCCGAACGTGGTTGTCGAAAGGAGACCCGCGCGATGTGGCCAAGCAGGTCGAAAGAAGACAAGTCCGGGCGCCGCGGCCAGGCGGGCGCCGAGGCGGTGCACGCGCGCTTCGAGGCGACGGTGATGCCGCACCTGGACGCCGCGTACAACCTCGCGCGCTGGCTGTCGGGCAGTGCGACCGACGCCGACGATGTCGTGCAGGAAGCGTATCTGCGCGCGTTCCGATTTTTTGGCGGATTCGAGGGCGGCGAGGAAGGGAACGCGCGGGCATGGCTGCTCGCGATCGTGCGCAATACGTGGTTCACGGAATGGCGGCGTCGCGTGCAACTCGCGGACGCGACGCCCTACGACGAGGAACTGGGCGGCGACGAGGCGTTGCCGGGCTGGTCGGAGGAAGGCGCGGCCGATCCGGAGACGCTCGCCGTGCGCCGTGACGAAGTTCATCTGGTGCATCGCGCGCTGGAGGCGCTGCCGATCGCCTTTCGCGAGGTGCTGGTGCTACGTGAGCTGGAAGACATGAGTTACAAGGAAGTCGCATCCGTGACAGGCGTGCCGATCGGCACGGTGATGTCGCGGCTCGCGCGCGGCCGCAAAATGCTGGCGGGGGCGGTTCGCGCGGCCCAGGGCGGGCAGGACAAGCCGAGCGTGCGGCTCGTGCGCCGTGCCGGACCGGGACATTCAGAGGAGTCGGGAAATGGAAAATAACGACACCGCATCGCTCGATACGAGGCTCACCGATGGTTCGCTCTATCAGCGCGCACCTGTGCATCTGCGCGCGCAAGTGCTGGCGCGTGTGCGGGAGGAAGCCGAGCGGGACGCCCGCACGCGCTTGCCGGAGCGCGCGGCGAAGCGCGGCTGGAGCAACCTGTTCGCGGCGCCCTGGCCGTTCTTCGGCGGCGCGTTCGCGGGCGCGACGCTATCCGCGCTCGTGCTCGGCGCGATGCTGTGGTTCCAGGCCGCGCCGCTCATGACGGGCGTGGCGGGCGCTTCGCCGATCGCGCAGGAGATCGTGTCGAGCCACGTGCGCGCGCTGATGTCGGATCGTCCGATCGACGTGCTCTCCAGCGACAAGCACACGGTGAAGCCGTGGTTCAACGGCCGCATCGACTATGCGCCGCCGGTGATCGATCCGGCGGGGCCGGGCTTCGCGCTCGTCGGCGGGCGGCTGGACTACATCGATCATCGGCCGGTGGCGGTGGTGGTGTATCGCTACCTGAAGCATCCGATCGACGTGTACGTGTTTCCCGAGCGCAAGGGCGACGTGAAGAGCGATGCGAACGACAAGGAGTTCTCGCCGGTCGTCACGCAGTCCGACGATGGTTACGCGCTCGCGCGCTGGAACCATGACGGCATGACGTTCTGGGCCGTCACCGATGCGTCGGGCGCGGTGCTGCGTCAGTTCGCCCACGCGATCGAAACCGGCGCGCCGCGCTAAAGCGGTGCATGTCGATAAAGCGCTTATTCGCTGAAAGAACCTGAGAGTGCGCAAGGTTGCGCGCGGTGATCCTCCGGGGACGCCGCGCGTTTTTTTATGCGCGGCCTTAAGCGTATACCCGCTGTCTCTTCGCTTTCACGAAGCTCTGAAAACGCTTCGGGATGCTGTCCAAATCCTGTCCGCGCAATGCTTCTTTAACGCTTATTCCATGCCGTGCACCCTTACGATGCGTCAGGTGTGGGCTAACGCTCGTGCTCTTCGGGTATGTCCGAATATGGTCATATCCTTACATTTTTCTACACTCGCTCACAGCCCATGTAATCGATAACGCGCAATGCATTTAAAAAGCGTTGCAGGCTTTTCGCGCGATGCATGGGACTTTCAAAAAACGATCAGGCGATGGAGACACACATGGGTATGAAGATGAAGCTCATCGCGAGCACGCTCGCGTTCGGCGTTTTCTCGATGGCGCACGCGGCGGACCCGATCAAGATCGGCGTCGATGGTCCGTTTACGGGCGGTTCGTCTTCCATGGGTGTCAGCATGCGCGACGGCGTTCGTCTCGCCACGGCGGAGATCAACAAGTCCGGCGGCGTGCTTGGCCGCCAGATCGTGCTCGTCGAGCGCGATGACGAGGCGAAGAACGAACGCGGCGTGCAGATCGCGCAGGAGCTCATCAACAAGGAGAAGGTCGTCGCGGTTGTCGGCTATATCAACACGGGTGTGGCGCTCGCGTCGCAGCGCTTCTTCCAGGAAGCGAAGATTCCCGTCTTCAACAATGTCGCGACCGGTACGGTGGTGACGAAGCAATTCGACGATCAGCCCGATAACTACGTGTTCCGCAACGCGGCCGCCGACCGCATCCAGGCGCCGATGATCGTCGAGGAAGCGGTGACGAAGCGTGGCTTCAAGAAGGTCGCGATTCTCGCCGATTCGACGAACTATGGTCAGCTCGGCCGCGAAGATCTGGAAAAGGCGCTGGCCGCGAAGGGCGTGAAGCCTGTGGCGGTCGAAAAGTTCAACATCAAGGACGTCGACATGACGGCCCAGTTGCTGAAGGCGAAAGAAGCTGGCGCCGAAGCGGTGCTGACTTACGGCATCGGGCCTGAGCTTGCGCAGATCGCGAACGGCATGTCGAAGCTCGGCTGGAAGGTGCCGTTGATCGGCAGCTGGACGCTTTCGATGGCGAACTATATCGACAATGCCGGTGCGAACGGCGAAGGCGCGCGTATGCCGCAGACCTTCATTCAGGAAGCGAATACGCCGAAGCGCAAGGCCTTCATCGATGCGTACCTGAAGGAATTCAAGCCGAAGAACGATCGCATCGATTCGCCGGTGTCGGCGGCGCAAGGTTATGACTCGGTGTACCTGCTCGCGGCGGCGATCAAGCAGGCCGGCACGACGGACGGTCCTAAGGTGAAGGAAGCGCTCGAAGGCCTTAACACGAAGGTGGAAGGCGTGGTGATGGTCTACGACAAGCCTTTCTCGAAGGGCGATCACGAAGCGATTTCGCCGAATGTGCCGGTGATCGGCGAGGTGAAGAGCGGCCGCGTGATCTATGCGTATGACGCCGACAAGAAAGGCGGCGGGACTTTGCGTAGCAAGCAGGCTACTACTGCTTCTAATTGACGTTGCCGTTGTTTTTAGGGGCTTTGCCGGTGGAATCCTGATTTCGTGTCGGTCTATTGGCACTGCCCCTCCCCGGGGCGGGGGTCACTTTCTTTGCTGCTGCAAAGAAAGTAACCAAAGAAAGCAGCTTCTCACCGCCCGCGGTCACACGCAGTTTGGCCATGCTTGCCAGCCGTCGGTGGCCCTCGCCTAAGTGTCGCCCCCAAAGGCCCACTCGGGCTTGGCTCGCGCACGGTCTGACAAACTAGTTGTTTTAAGGCGCTGGTTCAGCACCAAATAGCTTCGGCACAGCGCTACGCGCTGCCGTTGGGTATGCGAGGGAAACCGAAGAGGGAGCGCGCGCGCACCCGCACCCGATTGACCCATCGGCCGCGTAGCGGGCCGGAGCTATTTGGTGCTGAACCAGTGTGTTGTGCGGTGCGATTTGTCGGACCGTGCGCGGTCCAAGCCCTTGTCTGCTTGTGAGGGCACTCTCTAGTGCCGGGCCATTCAGCCAATCGTCTGTGCCGCGGCCGGCGTGAAGTGCTTAGGCTGGGGATAGCTGTTTG
>JFHF01000082.1 GCA_000648925.1 Caballeronia jiangsuensis | reverse complement strand
CTGAGCTTACGCGCGCCCCAGGCCGGATGGGCATCGCGCAGTTGCAGCACCTGCTGCTCGAGCTCCGGCGCACTGATGCGCGGGCTGGTGAGCGGGCGACGGGAGAGATCGGCAAGCGCCTGATCGCCGCCTAATTCATAACGTTTGAGTATTTTGTATCCCGTCTGCCGGCTGATGCCGAAACGCCGGCACAGCTCAGTGAACGGGATCTCGCGCTTGAGCGCAAGGCTCACGAAATCAAGGCGAAGTTGCATGATGTTTTGGGGGTTCCACGGCATGGTTGATCTCGGGCATCGGATGCCCGAAAGTGTCAACCATGTCCCCGCACACCTGTCAGCGATGTCTCCGGTCTATACACTGCTGCAAAGAAAGTAACCAAAGAAAGCAGCTATCCCCAGCCTAAGCACTTCACACCGGCCGCGGCACAGGCGATTGGCCTAATGGCCCGGCAGTAGCGAGTGCCCCCGCAAGCAGACAAGGGCTTGGACCGCGCACGGTCCGACTCATCGCACCACACAAGAAACTGGTTCAGCACCAAAGAGCTCCGGCCCGCTACGCGGCCGATGGGTCAATCGGGTGCGCGTGCGCTTCTTCCTCGACGGTTTCCCTCGCAGACCCGACGGCAGCGCGTAGCGCTGTGCCGAAGCTCTTTCGTGCTGAACCAGCGTGCTCAAATATTTGGGGCGGCAGACCGTGCGCGAGCCAAGCCCGATTGGCCCTTCGAGGGCGACACTTAGGCGAGGGCCACCGCGGGCTGGCAAGCATGGCCAACGTGCGTGTGACCGCGGGCGGTGAGAAGCTGCTTTCTTTGGTCACTTTCTTTGCAGCAGCAAAGAAAGTGACCCCCGCCCCGGGGAGGCAGTGCTAATAGACCACCACGAAACCGGGATCCAACGAAAACCAAAAACCCCTCAAATCGCCCGCGCAATCAACGACAACAAAACCGACAACAACAACGTCGACATAAACGGAAACGAATACTCCCGCCCAAAAATCCGCAGCGTGAAATCCCCCGGCAGCCGCCCGATGCCGATCTTCTTCAGCCACGGCAGCGAGCCGGAAAGAATCGCGAGCGCGATGAACGTCGTGAGCAGCCAGCGGATCATGATCGCGCACTCATAGCGTGTGAGAACGATCGCCCGTCGCGAATGCGTCGAGCGTACCGGGAATGCCGCGCGAAAACGCGATCACCTTGAACAACTCGCCCATCTCCGCTTCCGACAGCAGCTTCTGCACCGCATTCGCCGCGGGTAGAAAGCGCTTCACGTCAGCGGGATCGAGGTCCGCAAGCACATCGGTGATGCCGGCGTTCATCAGGAAACGCGCCTGCGACGTGAAGCCGAGCAGATCCGCGCCAGTCTCGACGCCAGCCTCCGCGATGCCCGTAAACTCCACGTGCGCCGTGATGTCCTGCAAACCGGGATACAGAAACGGGTCCGCGTGCGCCCGATGCCGGTAGTGGCACATCAGCGTGCCCGTCGCGCGCTGCGCGTGGTAGAACTCGCGTCGCGGAAACCCGTAGTCGATGAAAAACGCCGCGCCGCGCGTGAGCATCGTGCAGACCGTCTTCGTGAACGCGAGCGCAGCTTCGTGCGTCTCGGTGACGTACTCGGCAAACGGCTCGTCGTTGGCGTCGTCGATGGCGGCATCGATCAGTTCGACCTGCGCATCCGGCGCGATCGGCCGGTCGTCGAAGGCCAGGCGATCGTTCAGCACGACAACGCCGCGCTCGTGCCACGCGCCGAGCTTGCGCACCACGAGGCGCACGGGCATCGCGTCCAGCACTTCATTGCCGATCACCACGCCTTCGAACGCGTCGGGCAGCGCGTCGAGCCATGTCACCTTCGCGGCGAGCGCGGGCGCCTGCTTTTCGATGGTCTCGCGCTGCCGCGCCCGCAACTCGCCGGACAGATCGACGATCGCGTAACTGTCGAACGGCACGTCGAGATCGGCGAGCGCGGTCAGCAAACCCGCCGCGAGCTTGCCCGTGCCCGCGCCGAATTCCATCACTTGCCGCGTGCCGCTCTGCTGCAACGCCTGCGCGACCGGCCGCGCGAGCGTCGTCGCAAAAAGGGGGGACAGTTCCGGCGCGGTGACGAAATCGCTGCCGTCTTCCGCGCGGCGGCCGAATTTCATTGCGCCGCCGCTGTAATAGCCCAGACCGGGCGCATACAGCGCGAGGTCCATATAGCGGTCGAACGGCAGCCAGCCGCCCGCCGCGGCGATGCGCCCGCGCAGCAGGTCGGTCAGCGCTTCGGATTGCGCGAGCGCGTCGGCGCCCGGAGCAGGTAAACTATCGGTTTGTCTGGCATTCGGATTCATCCCAGTATTGTAAATGAGCGCTTCCACGCCGTTTTCTTCCGCCAACTCACCGTCTTCCGGTTCCGTTCCGCGTTCCCGCGCCGTGCTCGTGACCGGCGCGGCAAAGCGCATCGGGCGCGGCGTCGCGCTGGAATTCGCGCGGCAGGGCTGGGACGTGGCCGTGCACTATGGCGGCTCGGAGCACGAAGCGCGGGAAACCGTCGCGGATATCGAGGCGCTCGGGCGGCGCGCGGTCGCGCTGAAGGCGGATCTGGGTGTCGAGGCCGAAGTCGCGCGGCTCGTGCCCGCGTGCGTCGAGACGTTCGGCGGGCTGAACTGCGTCGTGAACTGCGCGTCGCGTTTCGACGAAGACACGGCCATCGACTTCGGCTACGCAAAACTGCTGGAGATGACCGCCGTCAATGTCGCCGCGCCGTTGACGCTCGCGCGCATGCTGCACGAGATCACGCCCGAAGCCGCTGCCGGTGACGACGCGCAACGCGGCGTTGTCATCAACGTGCTGGACCAGAAGCTGTACAACATGAATCCTGATTACCTGTCGTACACGCTGACGAAGGCGGCGCTCGAAAACGCCACCGTCGCGCTCGCGCAGGCGCTCGGGCCGAAGCTGCGCGTCGTCGGCCTCGCGCCGGGCCTCACGCTCATTTCCACCGGGCAGACGCCCGCGTCGTTCGAGGCGGCGCATCGCGTGACGCCGCTGAATCGCGCATCGACGGTCGAAGACGTGGCGCAGGCCGCGTGCTATCTCGCGAACGCGCACGGCGTGACCGGCACGACGCTCGTCGTCGATGGCGGCCAGCACCTCGTGCCGAGCCCGCGCGACGTGATGTACATGTTCGGCTCACGCACGCCTTGAAACGCGCTTATTGAATATTGGAACTCACATGCTTGCCGCACTTTCGCATCCCCGGCTGACCGATTGCCGGCGGCTTTTTCTGCGCAACTACGAAGTGCGCATCAACATCGGTGTGCATGACTTCGAGAAGCGCGGAGAGCAACGCGTCGTGATCAACGTCGAGCTGTACGTGCCGCTCGCGCTGTCGACGCCCGTCGCGGACAAATTGTCCGAGGTCGTCGATTACGACTTCATGCGCTCGACCATCGCCGCACGCGTGAAGCAGGGCCACATCCACTTGCAGGAAACGCTCTGCGACGACGTCGCCGCCGCCTTGCTCGCACATCCGAATGTGCGCGCGGTGGCCGTATCGACGGAAAAGCCCGACGTCTATCCCGACTGCGACGCGGTGGGCGTCGAAGTCTTCCGCATCAAAGAGGAACGAGCATGAACGCGCGTGACACGATCGAAGTCGCCGAGGCCCAGAAGCCCGCGCGCGAGGCGCTGACGAAGCGCCAGCAGAAGGAAGCGTACGAGAACAACAAACTCTACAAACGCATCGTGCGGCAGGTCGGCGAGGCAATCGGCGACTTCAACATGATCGAGGAAGGCGACAAGGTGATGGTGTGCCTGTCGGGCGGCAAGGACAGCTACGCGATGCTCGAAATCCTGATGCGTCTGCGCGAGCGCGCGCCGATCAACTTCGAGATCGTCGCCGTCAATCTCGATCAGAAGCAGCCGGGCTTTCCGGAGCACGTTTTGCCGGAATATCTGAGCAAGCTCGATATTCCGTTCCACATCGAGAATCAGGACACGTACAGCATCGTCAAGCGCCTCGTGCCGGAAGGCAAGACCACGTGTTCGCTCTGCTCGCGCCTGCGCCGCGGCATTCTGTATCGCGTGGCGGGCGAGCTCGGCGCGACCAAGATCGCGCTCGGCCATCATCGCGACGACATTTTGCAGACGCTGCTGCTCAACATGTTCTACGGCGGCAAGCTCAAAGGCATGCCGCCCAAGCTGCAATCCGACGACGGCAAGAACGTCGTGATCCGTCCTCTCGCCTATGTGAAGGAAGTGGATCTGGAGAAGTACGCAGAACTGCGCGAATTTCCGATCATCCCGTGCAATCTGTGCGGCAGCCAGCCGAACCTGAAGCGCGCGGAAATGAAGGCGCTCGTGCGCGAATGGGACAAGCGTTTCCCGGGCCGCGTGGACAATATGTTCAACGCGCTGTCGAACGTGGTGCCGTCGCATCTGATGGACAGCAAACTTTTCCCGTTCGCGGGACTGCGCGCGACGGGCGAGGCCGATCCTCAGGGCGATATCGCGTTCGACGAGGAACCGTGTGCAAGCGAACCGTCAGGATCGTCCGGCGCGGTTTCAATTGTGCAGTTCGACGACCTGTAACCTTTATCCGATAAGGCGCAGCGTGGGTTTCGCCGCATTGCGCCAAAGAGCCGGGTGATATATTGGCGGCTCGTCATACCCAGTAAGGCTTCCTGCGATGAACATCGTGATTCTGGCTGCCGGCATGGGCAAGCGCATGCGCTCAGCCCTGCCGAAAGTGCTCCATTCATTGGCGGGCAAGCCCTTGCTCGCGCACGTCATCGACACGGCCCGGACGCTGTCGCCGACGCGTCTCGTCGTCGTCGTCGGGCACGGCGCCGACAAGGTCCGCGAAGCCGTCGGCGCGCCGGACGTCCAGTTCGCGCTGCAGGACCGGCAACTCGGCACGGGACATGCCGTGCAGCAGGCGCTGCCGCTGCTCGATCCGTCGGTGCCGACGCTCGTGCTGTACGGCGACGTGCCGCTCACGCGCGCAAGCACGCTCAAGCGCCTGATCGATGCCGCGGGCGCAGAGCGCTACGGCGTCCTGACGGTGAGCGTGAACGATCCGACCGGCTACGGGCGCATCGTGCGCGACGCGGCCGGGAAGGTGAAAAAGATCGTCGAGCAGAAGGATGCGAGCGAGGAAGAACGGCGCATCGCGGAAATCAACACGGGCATCGTGATCACGCCGACGCGCACGCTCGAAACGTGGCTCGCATCGCTGAAGAACAACAACGCGCAGGGCGAGTTCTATCTGACGGACGTGGTCGAGCGCGCAATCGATGCGGGCGTCGAAGTCGTCACCGCGCAACCGGACGCCGAATGGGAAACGCTCGGCGTGAACAGCAAGATTCAGCTCGCGGAACTGGAGCGCATCCATCAGCGCAACGTCGCGAATGCATTGCTCGACGCCGGCGTGACGCTGATGGACCCGGCGCGCATCGACGTGCGCGGCACGCTCGAATGCGGCGCTGATGTGACGATCGACGTGAACTGTGTGTTCGAAGGGCGCGTGACGCTCGCGGACAACGTGACGATCGGCCCGAACTGCGTGCTCCGCGATGCCGTGATCGGCGCGGGCACGCGTGTGGATGCGTACACGCATATCGAAGGCGGCACGACCGGCGCGAACGTCGTGCTCGGGCCGTATGCGCGGCTGCGTCCGGGCGCGAAACTCGCTGACGAAGCGCATGTCGGCAACTTCGTCGAGGTGAAGAACGCGGTGCTCGGGCATGGCTCGAAGGCGAACCATCTCAGCTATATCGGCGATTCGGATATCGGTGCGCGCGTGAACATCGGCGCGGGCACCATCACGTGCAACTACGACGGCGCGAACAAGCATCGCACGGTTATCGACGACGACGTGTTCGTCGGCTCGGATACGCAACTGGTCGCGCCGGTGCGCGTGGGCCGCGGCGTGACGATCGCGGCGGGCACGACGGTGTGGAAGGATGTCGGTGAAGGCGAGCTGGTCTTGAACGAGAAGACGCAGGTGAGCAAGGCGGGCTACAAGCGCCCGGTGAAGAAGAAGTCGTAAGGCTGTCGAGAAGACTCAGCCCAACGCGCGCGGCGCTTCGTGCATCGCGCTTTCGAATGCAAGTTTCAAAGGATGAACGTCCATGTGCGGAATTGTCGGCGCGGTAGCGCAACGTAACATCGTCTCGGTGCTGGTAGAAGGTCTACGCCGCCTCGAGTATCGCGGCTACGACTCGTGCGGCGTGGCCGTTCTGAGCAACGGCGAGCCGCGCCGCGCGCGCAGCGTCGCGCGTGTGTCCGATCTCGACGCGCAAGTGCGCGATACGAATCTCGGCGGCATGACCGGCATCGCCCACACGCGCTGGGCGACGCACGGCGCACCTGTCACGGACAATGCGCACCCGATCTTCTCGCGCGATACCGTCGCGCTCGTGCACAACGGCATCATCGAGAACTACGAGTCGCTGCGCGAGATGCTCAGGGGCAAGGGCTACGAGTTCGTATCGCAGACGGATACGGAAGTCATCGCGCATCTGATTCACAGCATGTATCGCGGCGACCTGTTCCAGACCGTGCGCGAGGCCGTGAAGCAACTGCACGGCGCGTATGCGATCGCCGTGATGCACCGGAATCAGCCGCACACGGTCGTGGGCGCGCGCCAGGGTTCGCCGCTCGTCGTCGGTGTGGGCGAGGGCGAGAACTTCCTCGCGTCGGACGCGCTAGCGCTTGCCGGCAGCACGGATCGCTTCGCGTTCCTGGAAGAAGGCGATGTCGTGGAGATCGGCCTGGATGGCGTGAAGATCGTCGATCGTGAAGGCGTGCCCGCCGAGCGCGAAGTGCGCGTGGTGACGGCGTATGGCGGCGCGGTGGAACTCGGACCGTATCGCCACTTCATGCAGAAGGAAATCTTCGAGCAGCCGCGCGCGATCACCGACACGATCCCGCAAGCCGATCAGTTCGATCCGAACCTCTTCGGCGACGGCGCGCGCGATGCGTTCGCGGGCGTCGACAGCCTGCTGATTCTCGCGTGCGGCACGAGCTACTACTCGGGTCTGACGGCGAAGTACTGGCTCGAATCGATCGCCAAGATTCCGACGCAGGTCGAGATCGCAAGCGAGTATCGCTATCGCGAGTCGGTGCCGAATCCGAAGGCGCTGGTCGTCACGATCTCGCAATCGGGCGAAACCGCCGACACGCTCGCCGCGCTCAAGCACGCGCAGTCGCTCGGCCACAAGCACACGCTCGCCGTGTGCAATGTCGCGACGAGCGCGATGGTGCGCCAGACCGAGTTCGCGTTCCTGACGCATGCGGGCACGGAGATCGGCGTGGCATCGACGAAGGCATTCACGACGCAGCTCGTCGGCTTGTTCGTGCTCGCGGTGACGCTCGCGAAGATGCGCGGTCATGTGAACGCGAAGCAGGAAGCCGCGTATTTCACGCAACTGCGGCACTTGCCGGCGGCGCTGAACAGCGTGCTCGCGCTGGAGCCGCAGATCATCGCGTGGTCGGAGGAGTTCGCGCGCAAGGAGAATGCGCTGTTCCTCGGTCGCGGGCTGCACTATCCGATCGCGCTCGAAGGCGCGTTGAAGCTTAAGGAAATCTCGTACATCCACGCGGAAGCGTATCCGGCGGGTGAACTGAAGCACGGACCGCTCGCGCTCGTGACCGAAGCGATGCCGGTTGTGACGGTCGCACCGAACGACACGCTGCTCGAAAAGCTGAAGTCGAATATGCAGGAAGTGCGTGCGCGTGGCGGCGAGCTTTACGTGTTCGCGGATGCGGATACGCGCATCGTCAGCGAGGATGGTATCCATGTGATCCGCATGCCGGAGCACTATGGGGCGCTGTCGCCGATTCTGCATGTGGTGCCGTTGCAGTTGCTGGCGTATCACACGGCGTGTGCGCGTGGGACGGATGTTGATAAGCCGCGGAATTTGGCTAAGTCGGTTACGGTGGAGTGAAGGGCTGCGGGCCAGTCTGATGATATGATGGCCTGGCCTTGCCGATTTTGAACGTGCTCCGCGCTTAGGAGCACGTCTCTGACTACAGCTCCCGGAAGTAAACTCCGGGAAGCCTTATGCAACGCGAGCGCGCGCGGACTATCCGAACGCCGTCAAAGGCGCCCAGAAGGCCGCGCGTAGTTTCGCGCAAATGCGTAAGGTATCTTTCAGTTAGTAATAATCAGCCTTGCTGGCAATTCCCTCCACTTCCGAGCCCCTTGGACATCTTTACTCCAGCCCGAGGATGCCCTGTCGTCGGGACATATCGCGTCCTGTTTCCAAAAAATTCGCGCGAAATCTCCAGCGGTGAACCCGTCGGCCTGACGAACGCTGGCTAGCGGTGTCGTTATCCCACAAATTTCTTGAAGGTAAATGCCCGCGGCGCCGGCCAAACTACGACTCTTTGAGATGGTTAGAAGAGGTCGGCGACGACCTCTCTCCGACGACCAAGAGTTGGTGGGATACACCGCTGAAAGCCCTGTCAGGAAACTCGTCGCCGAGCCTTTTTGACCGCAATCGTTACGTACGAATGCTCGGCGACAGACTTAGATTTTCGACATAACTAATCTTTCAAACCAGAAACAATCGCCTTCGGCTCCACGCCAAGTCAACAAATCTCGGCGACAGGCTCCCCCAACCTGATGCCAAGCGGATACCCATCTCCCTCAATCGTCCCTTTCACAAATCGCCGCTCCGGCTTCGTCTGAAGCTTAAGTTTCCTCGCAGGGAGCGACCATGTTCGAGACTGGCGCAACTCTACCCTCCGCACTGCCGCCCGCTGAGGAGTAATTCCGTAACAGCAAGCGCAGCCTCGAAAATTACTACGATGAGACGACACTTCTCGTACAAAAATTACAGTTTGTTTTGTACGGGCTGATAACCAGACAACCGCTATGCGCTATTTTACTGCGTTGCAGCATCAAGACGAGTTATTGTATAAGTCAAAAATTCATAAAAGCCCTAGGCCGGACCGGAACAAAATTAAGTTATAAGACGCTGGCCGTGCTCGCGGCTCTCCAGATTATGTCCGGCTGTGAACGCGTTAATTTATAAGATGGTGTAGATGCCTACAATGCAAAGGATTATGCGAAGGCGCTCCAAATATTTCAGAAGAGTTCGCATGACCCAGCGTCACTTTATTATGTATCTAAGATGGAGCTTTACGGGAGCGGGACGAAAAAAAATGTTCCACATGCGTATCAACTTTTGAAAGAGGCAGCTGAAAAAGGGTCGCCAGAGGCAATGTATGAATTCGGTCAACGAGCCTTGTCTCCGATTGACCAAAACTTCCCTGCAGAGCTTCGGCCGAGCCAAGGCGATGCCATTAAGTATTTGGAGACAGCGGGAGCAAAGGGAGATACTCGTGCGTACGTCGATTTGGGCGAGCACTATCTTCGAGCGAAAAACACTGCTCTTGGATTGAGCTACTTAGACCAAGGCAAGGATTCGTTTGGTGGGCAGATATCGCTTGCCTATCTCTACTCGCATGGTGCTTATGGCATTCCGGCATCTCCTGCAGCAGCCTTGGAGCATTACAAAAAAGCCCAAGACTTCTTAGATTCTAATCAAAAAGGCGCGCTGGCCCGGCAAATTTCCGAGTTTTACTACTACGGAATCGGCGTGGCCCAAGATACGAAGAAGGCTTTTGCCATTGTCGCTGAGTATCAAGACGTTAACGACGAAGCTCGGAGCTGTTATGCCTGGATGATGTTTCGCGGAGAAGGAACGCAGAAGGATGAGGTGCAGGCAGTGCAACGTTGGTTGAGTCTACGAGTCACACGATTGATTTCGAATCCACCTTACGCCAACCCTGGTTTGGCAGAAGCGTACGCACGAGGCGTTGGGGTTCAAAAAGACATGGCCAAGGCGGAAGAATATATGAAAATCTCGATGTTCTCACCAAGCGTTGACCAGTATTGGGGAACAATATTGGCAACGAAGTCATTTATGCAAGGCAATTGCCCCCTCCCATTTACGGTAACAGAGTCAGTATTTCATCAGCAGTACCGTTCTATTGCAGGTAAGGCCTACGCTGAAATTGCGAGATGCTACCAAGATAATGCAAAGCGGGAGGGTGTTACTGCCGAGACGTTCAAAACTATCGCAAATAATGCAGCGATGAAGTTCGGAGTGACTCCAGTGACTAAGGCGCCTGTCGAGTTGAAGCGCAATAGAGGCGTATCTATCGGAATGACCGAAGACCAAGCGCTCGCTTCAAATTGGGGACGTCCTAACTACGTCAATCGCACACATACGGCTGCAGGAGATTCATCTCAGTGGGTATATGGCGGTGGAAATTATCTGTACTTCCAGAATGGCCGTTTGACGACAATCCAAAACTAGCACTTGCTGTCCAGGATGTTTCGATGAAATTCAAGTTTTTCTTGTAAAGCGTCCAAAGAGCATAGGCAGACCTAACTGTATTCTGTAGCAGCGAAGACTAATAACGATGAAAAAAACAATCATTTTTGGCAGCAGTGTCGTCGCGTTGTCTATTGTCGGTATGGCATATGGTTTCAACTACTTTACCGCCTCTAGGCCGCTCCAGCAGGTCATTGAGTTGGACAGCCGCAATCACGGCGTTGAAGCGAGCGCCCATTTCCAGTATTACCTTCTGCCCTCGTCGCTTGTTTTTGACCTCAAAGGCGTAGGCCCTACTAACTCTATGGCTGACGTGACGCGAGTTCTGCTACAGTACTCGGCGGCAATGAAAGAGCATACATATCACGACATAACGCTGGCGTATTCCGGGAAATCGAAGTTCATGCTTGATGGCGCGTACTTCCACGAGTTGGGTTCAGAGTTCGGGGCGCAAAACCCAATCTATACGATTCGTACGCTTCCGCAAAACGTGAAGAAGTTAGACGGTTCGGCTGCATTTGGACGCTGGGAAGGAGGCTGGCTTGGCGTAATGGGAAAGCAAATGGAAGACTTCAACGAGTTCCACAAGCAGTGGTACATCGCCGACATGTCGAAAGCTGCGTCCTGAACACTTCCGCCGTCAAAGTCGTCCGCAGCAAGACCGCTTGTTTTGCTTGCTTGCCAGCATGCACTCGCTCATCGCCGACGACAGTGTCAGTTCGCGGGAAACGACCTCGACGTCAGTGATGGAAGTCGCGAGAAGACCTGCGACCAGGTCGGCCGCGACAAATGACTCGCTGTCGAGCGCAGAAGCGCGCGGGAGGATGGAGGCAATTGGTTGCATCGCAGATGTAGTGACTGCGATTTATTGGCTTTGACGAAGCAGCGTTGGCCTTTTCGTGACTAATACAAGGGCGCCCCACAAAAGCAGCCCGTCGCGAGGTAATTCACTTTTCCCCTCACGATGACGGGAATCGTAACCCCGCCAATTGCAATCAATACTCGTCGTCGAAGCCCCACTCAGCGCCGGGGTCATCCGGCGGTTCGACAGCCCCTTGTTCACTCTGCCCCCGGCCCGTCGACCGGTCGAAGCCTCACCTTGCTGTCAGCATGACAGACTTCGAAGACGCGTCCGGAGCCATGGCTCGTCTCAGCTCGAGTAGTGGGTCGCCCGCAAGCGAAAATTTAGAAGACTTGCTACCCTTTTGACTCGTCCTTCACCGATGGTAGGGGTCAAATGGCATTGTTCGAAATGAGCGGCGACAATTTGCAGCCTATTCCGTTGGGCACTTTTGGCAATCTCGGATTGCGTGAACGTGCTGACATTCAGCGCGCGGTGCGAGCGAATATTGATGCAATCACGCCAGGCGTAAGAACGAAGGTGCTCGCCGAAGAATTCGGGGATTGGGCTGGAGCAAATCGCCGAATCGACCTTCTCTGTGTTGACGAAGACGCGAACCTTGTCGTTGTCGAGTTGAAACGCGACGAGGGTGCCCACATGGACCTGCAAGCATTGCGGTACGCAGCGATGATTTCTACGATGCGGTTTGACCAAGCGATTGAAGCGCATCGCAGATACCTAACGAGCATTAACTCCGATGCCGACCCCGAGCAGTCAATCCGCGAGTTCCTCGAGGTAGAGGATGGTCCTGTCGCATTCACGGAGACCGTTCGAATTGTTCTTGCATCTGCCAACTTCTCTCCAGAATTGACGACAGCGGTACTTTGGCTGAACAAACAGGGCAACCTCGATATCCGGTGCGTTCAAATGCGGCCACATTCCGTCGAGTCCCGGGTCTTGCTAGACATCCAGCAAGTCATTCCGCTACCAGAAGCAGAGCAATACACGGTTGCTGTACGGGAGAAATCGATGGAGCAAGAGCGCGCTCGCTCCACGTCGACGACTCGAGATACAGGACGATATGATTTGTCCATCGGGGAGACTTTTATACCCAATCTTGCTAAGCGAAGGCTGATGCTCGCACTCGTTCGCGAAGCAATTGAACAAGGTATATCGCCAGAGCGGATTACCGAGCAAATCCCATGGAGACGCAAGAATCTTTTTGTCTCGGCTCCGGGCGAAGCTGACGAAAGTGCTTTCCAAGCGCTCTATCCTGGAAAGGAACTTCGGTACTTCTTCGGTGATGATGAGCGCTTCCTCATTGAAGGACGGACCTACGTATTTTCGCGGGCATGGGGTGCTCGTACGCTTGTCGCTGCAGAGAAGGTGAAAGAGTTGCTAAACAACGCCGACGAGGTTAGTTGGGAAGCAGCCTTGACCATTCCGGATGAGGTCAGCTACGAGGGTTACATCATTAAACGGCGAGAGAGCGGTGCTATCGATATTGAGCGAGACGGCAGGTCTGTATCTCCTGTCATCGGAACACTTAGAGAGCTTGCTTCGCGATTAGACGTTCCTATCGACTACGAAACCGGCAGCGCGCTGAACACTCAACAACTCGGGATTCGGGTCATCGCAGCCATACAGGCACTGTGACCGGGCCTCCGCTGCGACGGCTGTAGTCGAAGTTTGCCTGAGTAGGCCGATATTTATCGATGAACTTCCTCGCCCTCCCGCTTGAACAGCGAACCTCGGTTGGTTTCTGAAGAACGCTAGGTTCTATTATGACTTATGCGACCTTCTAAAAGCGGGACAGAAGCGCGGCGTTGTCGACGAACACTAATGCCTGTTGCTTACGAGCAGGAATCTGGTCAGCCAGCCAATCCAACATCTTGGCATCGTCCGGCTTGTCGACCTCGGTTGCGTGAGGCCAATCAGAACCCCACACGAGCCGTTCTGGAAATCTCTGGGTCATGCGCGCAAGGCTCTCTCCCAAGTCGGCGTATGGGGGATGTTCGCTTTGACTCGATAAGTACGGTGCGGACAGCCTGAGCCAGACGCGGCCAGATTCCATGAGCAGCGTGAGACTTTCAGTCACAGTGCTCGCTAGGTTCGGGAGATGGTGTAACCGTGCGTAGTGGTCGAGAACAATTGGAGCGCTCAGGCCCTGCAGCAATTCGGCGCTATCGATGAGTTGTTGTCCCGTCAGATGAAGCTGAATATGCCACCCAAAATCCGCAATCCGAGGAGCAAGCGAATGCAACATGGCGAGCGAGGTCGCGCCAGCTTGAACCTGATTAAAGCGGATGCCGACGACTCCCGCATCATTGAGCGCGACAAGCTCATTGTCGGTCACTCCGTCGTTGACGACAGCGACACCTCGAGTCGTCGGCCGGTTTTCACGGAGCACCGACACCATCAGGCTGTTGTCGGTGCCGTACGCCGAAGGCTGTACGAGTACATGGCGGCTTGTCCCGAGTCTTGCCTGCAGCTTTCGGTAGTCGCCTATCGTCGCGGTTGGCGGTGTTACAACTGCGCCTGCAACAGGCGGCCGCGCATCGTCGAACACATGCATATGGCAGTCGCAGGTGTCGTCAGGCAAGACGACAGAGGGGCGGCGTTCGCCGGCAGAAAATGGCGTCATGATTGGCTCATCGGAAGATTGTTCTTTCTTTGTATTTGCCTGGTCACGCCGCGTTGCCACTTGTGTGAGCCTCGGCTTGGAAGTTGCTGGAGTCGATACGCTCTTTCATGAACCGCCGATACGACAGGCGAATGTGCGACTCCATTAGATTGCTGGCTAATTGACCGTCGTGCGTTCGTACGGCGTAGGCGATGTCTTCGTGTTGCTGGAGGCTTCGTGCGAAGTCCGGTGCGGAGTAGAGGAAGAACGACCGCGTGATGACTGGCATGTCGATGAGTGTGGCATCCGCGCCGAATGTGTCCTGCGAAATCTCCGGGCTTGGCATGGGGGACTGGAAGTGGACCGTCGACAGCATCCGGCCGTTCGTGCTCGACGCTATCGAGGCCTTCGGAGTTGAGCGCTGTATGTTTGCGAGCAATTTCCCGGTCGACAAGTTGTTCAGCAGCTATGACGACGTGTTCAATGCGTTCAAGGCCATAACAAAGGACTTCTCAGAGAGTGAGCACCGAGCGCTCTTTCACGACAATGCGGCGCGCGTTTATCGACTTTAATCAGAGCAACGTTTTCTTTAGATAGCGCTCTTGGGGCGAACGGCTGACGGGCAACGCTGGCTCCTACGGGAATCTCATGATGCACGGAGCGTCTCTGATGACCTTGCTCAGGATAAGGCCCAGCTGCTCGCCCCCAAAGGGCAATCACAGTGACGTCGCTTCGGGCTGCAAAGGTTGGCGCAAAAGGGGAGGCCGCCACCGTAGAAAGAAAAAGGCGTAAGGTTAAGTTTATTTCACCGGAGGAACAGCTCGCCTTCTGTCTTCGTTTTGCCTCCCTATATTTGACAGTGCCCGCCTAGGTCGTGTCGCGTCTAGCGCAGAGCGAATGCCTTCTTGCGAATTTCGTCAAATCCAGTCTGCATTCTCAATGCTGTCAGCGCAATATAATATAAAGGTTGAAATGCAACTCGATTTCTCTCGGCCGCACTTGTGATTGGCGCGGGTGCGCTTGCGTTGTGCGCTGCGCCCTCCAGTTTCACATCTTCCCGGCGCAAACCATCAAAATCGGCCAGAGTTCGTTCTATTGCCGGCTGACGAAAGCAGAGGATTGTTGGAGTGCTTACCTGAAGCAGACTTTCAGCTAGCCTAACGCCCTATCGGCGGCGATGACTTGTGCAACTACCGCTTTGAACTGGCCACGAATGTCAGCGATAAGCTTACTTACTGCCGCGTCCTCCTCGGTGCCGGCAGGCAGGAAGCTGGTGGACGTTGCCCAAACTTCCGTTGACTCGCGGTTGTCGACTACTACTCGGTACGAAGCAGTCATTTTGGCTGAGGCCGGGTCGTTATAGTCCCCGGATAGATTCATCTGGATGCGGGCGTAACCGGTCGTGCCGTTGGCACGGGGAACCGCTCCACGCAGCTCACCACCCCAAAAATAGTTTTCCGTCATTGCGCCTACGCCGATGAAGTTTGCCGCTTTCAACGCGTCGGCGAGTTGGTTGAAAAGCGGTCGGATTTTCTCCTGCAACCGTGAACCAGTATCATGTGCGCGAGCTTGTTCTGCTTCGCCTGCAACCCGCGCTGCCTCCATTTGATATTTGGGCGCAGCGAGCTCAGCGGTGTATTGAGAAAGGTCTAGGTCCGCGTCCTCGGCTGATACGACTGTCGGCGTCAACCACTCAGTAAGCTCACGAGCAACGGCGTCCATTGATGGACGCGCGCTCGGCGTGTGATTGGTCGCCGCTTCTAGGATGGCGTCGAGCAAGGGCGCGCGACCATCCGTAACGTACGAGCTTGCGCGCAGTGCTTCGACGCTTGCCGTCAGATGCCCAGGAACGGGGTAGCGCTGCCCCGTGATGAGCACCCAGAGCGTCTTGGCGATAGAAAAAACATCCGCAGCCGCGCCGTCTGAACCTAGAGAGTCGTTGAGCATTTCTGGCGCGATGTAGAAGATGGGGCCAATCTTCTCGCCTTCTGCTGTCTGCGCCTTTTTCCCCTCGAATTCGGCGAGGCCAAAATCACCAACGGTCCATCGACCGTCGAAGCGGAACAGATTGTCTGGCTTGATATCCCGATGGGCAATCCCCATCGCATGGATTTGCGCCAGGAGCGCGGCGATGTCCCGAACGCACTCAACTGTTGCAGCAAGTGGCGGCGATTCGCCCAACGCAGTTTGCAATGGCTCCGCCAGCGGCATGGCAAACCATGCAGGTTCACTTTCAGAAACACGCTCGGGCAGACCGCTTTCCAAAACGGGAATGCATCCTAGCGATTCGCAACGCCTCATCGCTTCGACTTCGTCTTGGAATCGCGCCTGGCGCTTCTGGTCCCAGCGCTGGGGGCGAAGTACCTTGATAGCAGCTTCAGTTCCGTCCTTCTCGGCGCGGAAAACGTCACCATTTCCACCCTTGCCGAGTTGCTCTATAAGCTGCCAACCACAGATGTTGGAAAGCTTTCTCCACTTTGCCGACATTTACGCTCCAAGATGTGGGACGTGAGCCCACCTCTTTGCGCAAGATGGGGCATACGGTCGGGAGATTCTATCAAGCGAGAGCTTAAGATTCGGGCTCTCTCACCCCGACGACGAGGACACTTTGGGCGGCGCTTCACTGGAAGTCCCAGGCGCGTAATCTGCTCCTAACGCGCTGACCTATGCGCGCGAACTGAACCAGGGCGCGGGCTATCTCGTCATTTATCGAACTTGCCCTGAAGACCTTCAGTTCGGTTTCTCGACCACCGACATGCTGGTTCCTTTCTTGTGCGTCGGAGACAAGGTGCTTTACCTTCTTGTAATCGAAATCTGCGACTACGGCACGTTAGCCCCAAAACGTGGCGAGCTGAGGGCACATGTGCTGAATGAGGATGACTTACGTGAGACGTGGGCGGACAAGGCCGACGGCGCATTACCTTCAAGCACGTAGTGGTAATAGTTGTGAACGCACCGCGCAGGCCGTCATGGCCTGCGCGTCACGGACCGGACCTATGCCTTATTGGACAGGCCTGTCCGAAAACTCTTTAATCCATCCCACTAGCTTGTCGACGTCCTGTTCGAGAGTGTCGATATCAGGGCATTCGGCTGGAAGCTCGTTTGATTGCGAGTGCTCGAAAACCGAGTAGCGCGTCATGAGGTCGTCAATCAAGGCGCAGTCGTCGGGCCGAATCTTCGACAACGTGCCGATTCTTCCCTGCGTAGTTACACTGCGTCGGAAGCGCACTAGCACTTCGTTCAGAAGCACCGCCTCAACACATCGCTCGACAAGGATGCGAAGGTCGCTACATATCGCCTTCGCCCGTTCCTCATATTCGACGACCTCCGCGGCATCGTGAAGCTTCCGAAGTTGTTTTAGTGACTCGTTGCGGATGCGATTCAGTGCCTTCTCCGGCTTGGCATCTCTTATGTTGATGTCAACCACCAATCCGGCAGTCTTACCAAGGCGTCGGAGAGACGTCGAGCTCAGCTCAACCGGAGTCGGCTGCTTCGCCAGCTTAGCGTTGTCTTGCAACTTCTTAACTATCGACTCAACCTGAGTGACCAGTGATAGCCGGTGGGTAAAGATAATCACTTGCCGCTCTCGTGCCAGGTCGACGAGTCGTTTGACTACGTGCTCCTCGAAATCTTGGTCGAGCGAAGAGATAGGGTCGTCGAAGACGAACGGCGTAGGCTGACCTGACCCCGAGATGTCGGCAAGAAACGCAGCCAAAGCGATGATTCGTCGCTCTCCCTCGCTCAAGACAGACTCTGTTTTTACACCCGCTCCGGCGTCCTTAAGCTTCAAAGAGAATGTGACCTTACCTTTACCCTGTTGTTTGCTTCTGGGCTCGATAGGAATGCGCGAACCGTTAAGGGCCTTGAGCTCTTGTTCAAAGCGCTCCTGATAGCCGCTGCGAAGTTCAAGTTCCGCGAGTTCATTGTTCTTCTTCGTCAACGCGGTAGTTGAGGCCAGCGAACCTGCCTTCTGAAGCGTCGCGACTTCGTCCAACCGCTTAACTTCGACTCGAATAGCTTCCTGCTCTCGATTCAACCATTGAAACGCGACGAGCTCGTTCACCCGAGCGGCGAGCTCTCTACGCTTCCCCTCTTTCAGGAGCTCTTCAAGCGTCTTCTGCTCCGCAAGAAGTGCCTCTGAAACGACGGCCATCGGCGCTTCTACAAGAGACCAGTCAATAGGAGCGATTATGTCCATCGTCATTGCGGTGCTGGCCGCGACGTGCCTCTCTGCTAACAGCCTAAGCCAGTCCGTCGCTGTCTGATGCTCCAGCTTGATGGGGGCAGAAGAGACAATCCACGTCTCAGCCTCGGGCAGGGTTGGCAGAGACTGCTCCTGCTTCTTCAGAGCAAGTTCGGCCGCTTGTGCATCCTTTTCGAGTTCGCCTTTGATGAATCGCTCAAAGTGGGAAAGTCGTTGCTGTGCGTTGTCGTCCAAGCTCTGCTGACAAAGTACACATCTCGCCCCGGGCTCCGTATTCGGGAAGTCAGATTCGGGGTAAGCGTGAGAAACCGAAAATTCTCGGGCCTTCTTCCATAAATCGAGCCAAGATTCTTGGCCAACCCTGTCCAATGGCGAGCCGGCGAACACCTTCTCAGCGTCTTCGCTCGCTGCTTTCCTTTTCCGCGCAGCGGCTGCGCGTGCGGTTACGAGCTCGGTGACCTTTTCGTCACTTAGGGCGGTCTTCCAAGACAACACTAAGGATTTCAAAATGGTCAGCGCTGAAATCTCGCGACCGATAACCTTCAATCTTCCTGGAATATCTCTTTCAGCGAGCGACGCTTCTCCTGCAATGCGCTCACGGTCCATCTCTTCCGTGTACTGGCATGCTGCGGCAATCGCAGCGTCCGTAGTGCCGGCTTTCAGCTTCGAGAGAAACTTCGAAGCCACCGTGTTTGCCAGCTCGGCCGGAATGACTGGCAACTTAGATTGAAGTTT
Source organism: Caballeronia jiangsuensis (assembly GCA_000648925.1). Lineage (GTDB taxonomy): Bacteria > Pseudomonadota > Gammaproteobacteria > Burkholderiales > Burkholderiaceae > Caballeronia > Caballeronia jiangsuensis. The sequence goes on along the minus strand of JFHF01000082.1, from coordinate 4,610 downwards.
GCCCCTCCGCGTTTCGAGCTCTGCTGTTACCTCGTCACATATTTTGATAAGGGAGGACACAAAGCGCATCCGAGACGGCTCATATGTGGCTTCGTTTTTCTGGCCAAAATATAACGTTGCCACGGTCGAGTCAAAGACATGCACATGACGCAGTCGCTTAATGGCCCCTGTCGACAGCATCCACGTCCCATCCTTCTCTTCCTCGCCAACGGAGAGGGTAACGCGCGCGGAGGGTTCGAGCTGCTCGCCAGTAAAGACGTTTCCGAGGAGTTCTTCAGTAGCCCGAGAGCCACAAATCTGCTTTAAAAGCCGCGCAAAGCCGCTCTTTCCTGAACCGTTTGGACCGTAAACCACAAAGATGTTACACGTCCCGAAGTCGATTGCAGCGCCAGCCTTGATTGCGTTGACACCGGTAACTTCAGCGATTCGTCGCAGGCGTATCGGCGATTGCTCGGTCGCCTTAGCGAGTGCTCCCGCTGCGACGGATTCGAACGCGCCACCGGCATTTTTGGACGCTTCTGCAATACACAAGTTCACCAGTTCGATGATGGCGGCGGCATCGGGAGATGCCCTGGTTTTTATCAATCGTGCCGCTGCTGTTTGGAGCCATTTGTGGCGCTCCGCTAACCATTGCTCGAAGGAGTCCAATGCGGGACCCATTACAACATCGTTGTTATCAGTCATCTATCTCTCTTTTGTTCTTATTCGCACGGTCAAACTCAGCGGCCATGCGTGCTCAGACCTAGCCTTCGAAAAGGCGAGTATCGTTTTATGGCTAGCGTATGTGAGACGGCTTCAGATTTGTCACGGTTAGAGCTTGTTGCACCCAAACCGGCAACGATGATAGCGAGGAATTCCCCGCACCGGCAATATGCAGCAACACCACGTTCGCCATCAGGCCAGACTTTAAGCGCGGAGCGCAGTTAGCTAGCAACATTCAGGGAGAATTTGGCGAGTCGGCGCGATGTTATAAACGCGACCAAACCAGCAGCCACGGCTACCGCTGCGACCATCGCTCCTAATCCTCCGGTCCACTCCAGGCCAACGTCGCGAGCAACCACCTTCCCGAGCAGTGCGCCGCAGCCAATGCCGATGTTATAAAGCCCCGAGAACATCGCGGTGGCGATATCCTTTGCATCTGCGGCCAGTTGCAGTACGTGTGCCTGCTTCGCAAGACCAAAGCAGATGATGCAGATGCCCCATGCGACCAGGAGAGCCGACAGAGCGTCGATATAGCGGGCGCATGGACACAGCAGCGCAAGGCACAAGGCAATGCCACACACTGTCAGCAGCAGGAAGCGCCGAGGCCTGCTTTCCATAAAATCGGCTGAAGATGAGCGCGGCAGGAACCCCGGCGGCGCCGAACAGCACACAACATATATGTAACCTGACTGTTGCGCGCATGAGTGACGACGCGACTGAACGGCTCCAGATACGTGTAGGCCGGGAAGTGCGCACAGACTGTCAGGACCGTGACCGCAAAAAAACGAGGAGCATTGGTCGCTTCAGCAGAGCCGGCAAGCTCTTAAGTGAACCTGAGCCCCGGCTGTCGAGTCGGGGCAGCGTCAACCAGAGTGCTCCCATCCCTAGCACACCCGCAAAAGCGATGATTTCGAATGTCGTTCGCCAACCCAGTGCGTCACCAATCGCGCGGCCGATGAGCACGCCTGCGACCATCGCAACCGATGTGCCAATGGACACCAGCGCAAGCGCGCGTCGCTCATCCCCGGCTCAATCGTTGGCCGACGATGGCCGGAATGCTGCCGGGTCGAAACAGCAATCGGACGCTAGTATCTTCCGTCGCCCCTCGCGTCACCCATCATGGACGCAGCGGTCGGCGCGCGGTTCGAACGATTGCTTCGGACTTCGGACCCAGCGCAACGACTAGCAAACCATGCCTCGTCTTCGCAGAAGACACGTTCGAGCCATCTCCGCCCGTCGCAGCGTCACTTATCTCCCATTGGTCTCTTTCGAGAACGATGGCTCTTGTGAACAGAGCCCAGAGGTCCTCTAGTGAATCGACCGCGGTATATCCTAAGGTTGCCATCGAGTCCTCTCCACGAAATAGGTCAAGAAACCAGATATCGTGAAGTACTGCATCCCAGGAGAAAACCTCTCTGTTCTCTCTGCGGAGTTCGTTCAAGAACAGTGCAACTCTCGCCCACATTGAGATTTGATTATCGGTGCTTTCAGGAACAACGGTGTTAGCTCGCCCGCTGGCATAGCGAGCCATATTGCCTAATCGCATGTTGACTCCGCGGGCTGTGACACTCGGCTTTTTTCGCCACGCTCCAAGCACCGGCACCAACCAATCAAGCAGACACAGGGCTGAGTTCACCGGCCCAGCGTGTTTTCGCATGATTTTCGGCACGCCCACCCACACGTCGTGCAGACTGCTCTCGAGCGCCCAGTCAAATCGCTCCAACTGCAAGCGCGGGTCTTGCCCCTCAGCCACTGCAGCTAGAGCTTCAAACTGGTCTAACGCCTGCCCCCATCGAACCAAATCTCCGCCCTGTTTGAAGAAAAGTGGTGCTTTGCTATCCCGTGTCGACCTTCTGGGCCTGTCTGACGGTGGGTCCATGAGCAGGACCTCCAACGTAGGGTCGAAGTACGTCATCGCGCACGCCTGCTGAGCAGGGACGACTACGGTCACCGGACTGCCAACGTTTTGCCATTGAACCTGAAGTAGCTTACAGGCCTGTCGAAGCCCTTTTCTGAGCGCCAAATTGTCTTGCCCCTTTAGCGTTCCCTTCGCCTCAACACAGGCCCACGTTCCGCCACCGCCATCGAATTCCACCAGGAAGTCGGGATTTTCTTCCTTGTAAGCAAAGTTGTCCGCGAAGTTCGCAGCGCTGCTAGTCAACACTCCGTAGTGCCAGAACTCACGGATGTTCCCCCACCCGTTGGCTTGCCCCCAAAGTCTTGCCGCAACGCTCGCGTACAACATGCCCAGCAGGTACGAATGCGTCGTCTTCGCCGTCTTCTCGAGTTCCACCGTAAAGGGTTGGAGTACCCACGGGCCGTTGGGTATTTTCTTGATAAGCGTGTGAGCCAGCCGTAGCTGTGCCGCTAGGTGTAAGTACAAGGCGACCCGGTCGGTAAGCGGCATCGCGGGCATAGGCGCCGCGTTGGAGCCGTAGCCAGAATCGAGCGCATCCACCAGCAGCTCGAGATATCCAATGGGATTCGCAGGATTTGGTAGCGATAGTTTCATCGCACCGCCTGCTGGCCCGGGGGCGGCCATCGGAACGAACTGTGCCCTGAAATTCGCTGGTGCGAGCGCGTAGTTCAACGGCAAGTTCGCCGGATTAGGAACAATAAACTCGACTTCGTTCGGCATAGATAGGGACCCGATTTGCATTTTATAGCCTCGACCACGCCGACTCCTGCGGATACGACAAGCGTTCGATGGACTGCTTCACGCTGCGCCTAGCCACCTTGCACAGCATTTAAGTCGTGGTCGCTAATATTCTAAAAAGAATTCTTCCACGGTTGAAGAGCTTCTTCCAAAATCGAGAGAAAGTCCGGCGCATCAAGCGTAAGGACCGGCCCATTACCGCCGTGCGGTTCGAGCAGCTCCTGTTGCTGGCCATCAGCCACCACAACCTCTACTCGAACAAGGAGCAACTGCGCGTCGAAGGCATGGAAAGCGTCGACATCACGCCGGCTCCGATTTTCCGGTTCCTTCAGGAGCAGCGGCTGGGCGATGGGAAGACGATGCTGACCCATCGCGAAGCCTTGAGTCGGTTCGTTCCGTGGCAGCGGAGTCTTTGTCAGAAAGGTGTCGTCCGCATTGACGGTTTGCGATTCACTTCCGAGGCGCTGGTCGAGCTGTTCAACGAACGCGCGGAGGCGATGAACAAGAGGGACCGAGACCTGTGGGTTTCCTGGAAGCCGCTCGCCGGCGACCCGAAGAAGCTGATTTGGCTGCGGCCCAACGGTGAGGAAGCGCTGCTCACCATGGTCGATGAAGATTCCCGTCGCGTTGGCGACAGAAGCGACCTGGAGGTGCGGTTTATGAGGATGGACGAGAAGGCTCGCGAAGCTCGCACCGCGAAGACGCGCGGCCTTGACAGGGCCCATCTCAACGGCAATCAGCATCGGCTGGTGTCCGAGGCTGCTCGCAATCGCGCGATGGGCGACCTCGGCGGTCTGGTCGGGTCATCTGTGCCTGAGGCCCGAGCGAACGCCAAGCGCATCGACGACAAGAAGCGCGGCAAGGCCTGGCTCAGTGAGGCCGGTCTGACCGACAACAACGACATCTATGTCGGTCCGGACGCTGTCCCGCCTACCGAGTCGGCTTCTGAACCCAGCGAGTACGCCGAGTACATCGCCGCTCTCGCTGCTCGCAGGGCCAACGAAGGAGCTGGCCCGCAACGGCCGGCGGCTTAAGCCCGAGGTGCCCGACGGGAGTCGGGCGCCATTTCACGAACGCCCGCCTGACCGGCGGGCTGTAGTGGTTCACTATTCTTGGACACCGCTTACGCAGTTTCCACCTTTAATTTCTCGAACTCGGCTGGCGGCATATGACTGGCAGCCGAGTGCAAGCGGTCCTGGTTGTAGTACATCAAGATGTAATCCAGCACATCAGCACGAGCCTCGGCATGATT
>JFHF01000081.1 GCA_000648925.1 Caballeronia jiangsuensis | reverse complement strand
AGGGCGACACTTAGGCGAGGGCCACGGGCGGCTGGCAAACATAGCCAACGTGCGTGTGACCGCGGGCGATGAGAAGCTGCTTTCTTTGGTTACTTTCTTTGCAGCAGCAAAGAAAGTGACCCCCGCCCCGGGGAGGGGCAGTGCCAATAGACCGACGCGAAATCAGGACTCCACGAAACCCAAAGCAACAAACAAACGAAAAATATACACCGCGAGGCACCCAAACAACCCGCGCCTCGCGCATCAAAGTCAGCAGAAATCAAACAGCAACACCAACCGTCTCGACGAGCACCTCTTCGAGAATCCCGATAGCCTCATCGAAAACCTGTTCCTGAATGGTGAGCGGAAACAGGAAGCGAACGACGTTCGAATAAACCCCGCAAACAAGCAGCAACAACCCGCGCTCCAACGCGCGCGTCTGCACGAGCTTGGCGAAAGCCGCATCCGCATCATGCGAACCGGGCTTGCAGAACTCGACGGCGATCATCGCGCCGGGCCCGCGCACATCGGCGATTTGCGGCACATCGGCCTTGAGCGCTTCGAGCTTTGCCTTAAGCTTGTCGCCCAAAACAACAGCGCGCTCGCAGAGCTTTTCATCGTCGATGATATCGAGCACCGCGTGCGCCGCCGCCACCGCGAGCGGATTGCCCGCATACGTGCCGCCCAGCCCGCCGGGCGCCGCCGCATCCATGATCTCCGCGCGTCCGACGACGCCCGACAGCGGCATGCCGCCCGCGAGCGACTTCGCGATCGTCATCAGATCCGGCACGACGCCGTGATGCTCCATCGCGAAGAGCTTGCCGGTGCGCGCAAAACCGGTCTGCACTTCATCGGCGATGAGCAGAATGCCGTGCTCGTCGCAGATCTTGCGCAGGCCGCGCACGAAATCCGCCGGCGCCGCATTGAAGCCGCCTTCGCCCTGCACCGGCTCGAAGATGATCGCGGCGACGCGCGTCGCTTCGATATCCGCCTTGAACAGATGCTCGATCGCGCGCAGCGAATCCGCGACCGACACGCCATGCAGCGCATTCGGGAACGGCGCGTGATAGACGTCCGACGGGAACGGCCCGAAGCCGATCTTGTACGGCGCGACCTTGCCGGTGAGCGCCATGCCCATCAGCGTGCGGCCGTGGAAGCCGCCCGTGAAGGCGATCACGCCGGGACGGCCCGTCGCCGCGCGCGCGATTTTCACCGCGTTCTCGACGGCTTCCGCGCCCGTCGTGAAAAACGCGGTCTTCTTCGCGTGCGAGCCCGGCGCGCGCGCGCTGATCTTCTCTGCGAGCGACACATACGATTCGTACGGCACGATCTGATACGCGGTGTGCGTGAAGCAGTCGAGCTGCGCGCGGATCGCCTCGACGATCTTCGGATGCCGATGCCCCGTGTTGCACACCGCGATGCCCGCCGCGAAATCGATGAAACGGCGGCCCTCGACATCCCACAGTTCCGCATTCTCGGCGCGCGCCGCGTAGAAATCGCACATCACGCCCACGCCGCGCGGGGTCGCGGCATTCTTGCGGGCGTGCAGGTCGGCGTTCTTGAGGTTGGTGCTCACAGGGAAATCTCCTTCGCGCGAGGGCGCATGTCGATGGTGGCCGTATCGGCCGACTGAATTTATAGACGACTATAGTAAGATTTGGCCCTCAAGTTCAGAGCCATTTCAATAAATCTATAGGAGCCAATCCGATGTCCATCCGCGCGAGCGTGCTCTCCGACTGGCTGGCGCAGCGCATCGACCGCTCGAACGGCCAGCCGATCTACCGGCAACTGCATCGGCTCCTGCAGCAGGCGATCCTGACGCGCGAACTCGCGGCGGGCGCGAAAGTGCCGTCGTCGAGGCTGCTCGCGACCGAACTGGGCGTCGGGCGCAATACCGTGACGCAGGTTTACGAGCAGCTCGCGCTCGAAGGCTACGTCTCGTCGGCGACGGGGCGCGGCACGTTCGTCGCGGACAGCGCGCCCGATGAAATCCTCTTCGACGACGCGCCGCCCGCGGCCATCGTTCCCGCCGATACGCAATCGACGCTCTCCGCGCGCGGCGCGCGGCTGATTTCGGGCGCGGGCGTGTCGAAGCGCCAGGGCGGGGCGTTCATGCCGGGCGTGCCGGACGTGTCGCGCTTTCCGTCGCGCGTGTGGAACCGGCTGCACGCGAAATACTGGCGCAAGCCGCTGCCCGATCTGCTCACTTACGCGCCCGGCGGCGGTCATACGGGTCTGCGCCACGCGCTCGCGCACTATCTGCGCACGTCGCGCTCGGTGCGCTGCACGCCGGAGCAGATCGTCGTGACGACGGGCATTCATCAGTCGATCGACCTCGCCGCGCGCCTGCTCGCCGATTCGGGCGACACGATCTGGACCGAAGATCCGTGCTACTGGGGCGTGCGCAGTGTGTTGCAGGTGTCGGGGCTCGATCTGAAGGCAATTCCCGTCGATGCCGAGGGCATCGCGCCGACGCCCGACGATCTCGCGTCGCCGCCGAGGCTGATGCTGGTCACGCCGTCGCACCAGTATCCGCTCGGCATGGTGATGAGCCTCGCGCGCCGCCGCATGCTGCTCGAATACGCGCGCCAGCACCGCTGCTGGATCATCGAGGACGATTACGACAGCGAGTTCCGCTACGGCAGCCGGCCGCTCGCGTCGCTGCAGGGCATGGACCCGGCAGGGCAGGTGATCTATGTGGGGAGCTTCGGCAAGACGCTGTTTCCGGGACTGCGCATCGGCTATGTCGTCGTGCCGGAAGCGCTGGCGGACAGTTTCGCGACGGCGAGCGCCGAGCTTTATCGCGAAGGGCAGCTATTGCAGCAGGCGGTGCTCGCTGAGTTCATCGAGCAGGGCCATTTCACTTCGCATATCCGGCGGATGCGCGCGCTTTACGGCCAGCGCCGCGATGTGATGCTCGCGACGATCGCCGGGCGCTACGGTAACGCGCTGGCGATCGCCGGTGGCGATGCGGGGCTGCATCTCGTGTTGAAGCTGCCTCAGCATGTCGATGATCGCGCGGTTGCTGCGGCGGCGCTTGCGAAGGATATTGTGGTGCGGCCGCTGTCGGGGTACTACGCGCGTCGGCCGGATGCGGAATCGGGATTGCTGATCGGTTATGCGTGTGTGCCGGATGAGGAGATTGGGCCGGCTTTTGCGAAACTGGCGGGGGTGATCGACCGGTTTTTGCGCTAGAACCCGGTCGAAACTTCACGATTGGCTTTCGTCCACCCAAAAAAATCGCTCAGGGAACTGGAAAGCGCGGCCCATGTGGAGGATCATGTGCGCCGTTTTCCACGTATCCGCATCACCTCAGCAAAGGCTCCCCCATGACGACTCCGTCCAACCACCACTTCACCGTCATCGCCGACCTCTCCGACGACGCGCCCTCGCTGCGCGACATTCGCCACGACATCCACCGTCATCCGGAGCTGTCCTACGAGGAGACGCGCACCGCGGCGCTCGTCGCGGACCGGCTGGAAGAGTGGGGCTGGCAGGTGACGCGCGGTATCGGCGGCACGGGCGTCGTCGGTACGTTGAAAGCGGGCGACGGCGCGAAGAGCATCGGCCTGCGCGCCGACATGGACGCGCTGCCGATCATCGAACTAACCGGCAAGCCCTACGCGAGCGAAACGCACGGCAAGATGCACGCGTGCGGCCACGACGGTCACACGACGATGCTCCTCGGCGCCGCACGTCATCTCGCGCGCACGCGACGCTTTAACGGCACGGTGCATCTGTATTTTCAGCCGGCGGAAGAGCACGGCGTGCCGAGCGGCGCGCAGAAGATGATCGCGGAGGGCCTGTTCGAACGCTTTCATTGCGACGCCGTGTTCGGCGTGCACAACCATCCCGGCGCGCAGCCCGGCACGTTCCTGTTCCGCAAAGGGCCGTTCATGGCGGCGGGCGATCAGGTGTCGATCGCGATCGAAGGCGTCGGCGGGCACGCGGCGCGGCCGCATCTTTCCGTCGATCCGGTCGTCGTGACGGCGAGCATCGTGATGGCGCTGCAGACGATCGTCGCGCGCAATATCGATCCGGCGCAGGCCGCCGTCGTCACCGTCGGTTCGATGCACGCCGGCACGGTGAACAACGTCATCCCCAGCCGCGCGACGCTCGAACTCTCGGTGCGCTCGTTCGATCCGAAAGTGCGCGAACTGCTGAAGCGGCGCATCAAGGAACTGGTCGAGTCGCAGGCCGCGAGCTACGGCGCGACGGCGACGGTGAAGTATCTGGAAGGCTATCCGGTCGTCGTCAATTCGGACGCGGAAACGGAGTTCGCGATTCAGGTGGCGCGCGAACTGGTCGGCGAGCAGAACGTCGTCGCGCACGCGGATCTGCTGATGGGCAGCGAGGATTTCGCGTTCATGCTGCAGCAACGGCCGGGCTCGTTCCTGCGTCTGGGCAACGGTGCGGGCGAGGACGGCTGCATGGTCCACAACCCGCACTACGATTTCAACGACAAGAATCTGCCGATCGGCGCGGCGTACTGGGCGCGGCTCGTCGAACGTTTCCTCGCGTGATCGAAAGCCTTACGCCGGCAGCCTGAAACTTCCAATCGCCTCGCGCAGCACATCCACCTGATCCTTCAGCGAATGCGCGGCAGCCGCTGCCTCTTCGACGAGCGCGGCGTTCTGCTGCGTCACCTGATCCATCTCGACGACCGCGCGGTTCACCTGCTCGATGCCCGCGCTCTGCTCGTGCGACGCATGGCTGATCTCGTCGAGAATCTCGTTCACGCGACGCACCGATTGCACGATCTCGGTCATCGTCGCGCCCGCGTTCGTCACGAGCGACGCGCCTTGCTGCACCGTCTGCGTCGATGTCTCGATGAGCGCCTTGATCTCCTTCGCCGCCGTCGCCGAACGCTGCGCCAGGCTGCGCACTTCGGCCGCCACGACCGCGAAGCCGCGTCCCTGTTCGCCCGCGCGCGCCGCTTCGACAGCCGCGTTGAGCGCGAGGATGTTCGTCTGGAACGCGATGCCGTCGATCACGCCGATGATGTCGCCGATCTGCTGCGAGCTCGCGGTGATGCGCGTCATCGTGTCGATCACGTCATCGACGACGCCGCTGCCGCGCGTCGCCACATCCGCCGCCTGTTCCGCGAGCCGGGCCGCCTGCGCCGCGCTTTCCGCGTTGTTCTTCACGTTGGCGGTCATCTGGTCCATGCTCGACGCCGTCTGCACGAGCGCCGCCGCCTGTTCCTCGGTGCGCTGCGACAGATCGGTATTGCCCGCCGCGATCTCCGACGCGCCCACGTTGATGTTCTCGGTGCCGTTGCGCACCCGCGAGACCGTCTCGACGAGACCGCGCTGCATCGTGTTGAGCGCGTGCAGGAGACTCGTCGTGTCGTTCGGATGGATGTCGACGGTGCTCGTCAGGTCGCCACGCGCGATGCGGTGCGCCGCGCCGACCGCCAGTTCCAGCTCGCCGCCCAGATTGCGTTTGATGCTGCGCAGGACGATCAGCATCGCCGCCGTCGCGATGCCGCCGAGCACCGCCGTGATCGCGAGCCAGCGCAGCGCGCTCGCCCAGAACGCGCTCTGCACGTCGTCCATGTACATGCCGGTGACGAGATACCAGTCCCACGGCGCGAAGCGCTGCGCATAGGAGAGTTTGCCGACCGGCTTGTCGCTGCCGGGCTTCGGCCACAGATAGCTGATGAAGCCGCCGCCTTGCTGATCGCCCGCCTTCACGATATCGACGAACAGGCGATTGCCCGCCGGATCGGTATAGGTCGAGAGATCCTTGCCGTTCATGGCGGGCTTGATCGGATGCATCACCATCGTCGGATGCGAATCGTTGATCGACAGATAGCCGTCCGTGCCGTAACGGATCGCGCCGACCACGTCGAGCGCGCGCTTTTTCGCTTCCTCTTCGGTGAGCGTCTTGTCGGCGGCAAGCGCGGCGTAGTGCGCCGTGACGGCGTACGCCTCGTTGACGAGGGTCTTCAACTGCTCCTTGCGGTCATCGATCATCGACGTCCGGTTCTGCCACGCCCCGATGATCCCGATCGCAATCAGGCCGATCCACAGCACGGCGATCAGCGAGCCGAGCTTCTTGTTCAACGTCATTCTGTTCATGTTGCCCCGTCGCCTCTTTGCGTTGTCTGGTGCGACGGCGCATGCCGCCGCATGCCCGCTTTACGGCAGGCAACGGCGGCGGATGTAGGGCGGGGAATACCCGTAGCTTTTAGAAACGGCGGATCGGGTCCTTGTCGGGCGGCGCGTCGGGATGCTGCGGCTCGTCCGGGCGATGACCCGGCGAAGGCGGCGTGAGCGGATCGGCTTCCGGATCGCGGTTCGGGTCCGCGATGGGATCCGGAACGGGACTGGTCTGCATATCGAATTTCATGATGTTCCCCGCAAGGTGGAGCGGCGCTACACGGACTCGTGCGGCGCCGGCATGTGCAGCGTGAACGGCTCGCCCGGATGCGCGTCGCCGGTGTTCGAGAGCGCGGCGCGGGCGCGGGCGACGATCGCGTCGCTGCCGGTGTCGCGCGGATGCTCGTCGAGCACGATATGCGGCGTGCCGAGCGCGCGCGCCGTGGCGACGGGCGACGAAGTGGCGGCGTCGTCGGACACGAGCAGGCGCGCGTTGGCTATCAGGCGCGGCAACGCGGCCGGCGCGACGGCGCCCGCGAGAAAGAGCGCGGCGGTCTGCATCGCGCCGAGGACGCCGGCGGTGCGCTCGGGATCGGGCGCGTCGCCGACGATCGCGATCTGCCAGCCATCGGCGGCGAGCTGGTCGGCGACATCGGCATAACGTTGCGCGGGCCACACGGGCGCGGCGTGATGGCTGCCCGGATGAATCAGCACCAGGCGCTCGCGCTCGATGCCGTGGAATGCGGCGAGCTCGTCGTAGGCGCTGGTTTCGTCGCGATCGGCGGCGGGCGGCTCGGCGTGTGCGCATGGCGTCGCGCCCGGCTCGTCGGGGACGAGCGCGGTCGCGAGGTTGTCGCTCAACGTCGAAAGGGGGTTGGCTCGCATCCTGGCTCCTGCAATTGGCGTGGGCCTCGTTCGATTTCCGCGAATCCGCGGGGGCGGGCGCTTGGCAAGCACCCGCCATGCCCGGGGCGTGTCCGGCGCGTTCTGCCTGAAAAGCGCGCGCGGCGGACACAGATTGCGTCCGCAATCGTGACAGTTTGATCGTCGGTTGCGGCATCTGTCACGTATTGAAGGAGGCGCAGCGACGCTCGTCAAGGCGCGAGGTAGGTAGCGTCGATGTAAAAAAGCCGCCGCCTCGCGATGGCGAGGCGGCGGCTTTTGTGCTGCTTTCGTGGACTAGCGCGGCGCTCAGGTTTCGGCGTTGCCGTCGTCGGCGGGCAGGGTCTTCGGCGTGAACGCTTCGGCGCGGCGACGGATATGGTCGACTTCGCCGGTCACGAACGTGCGCTGGTCGGCGGCGAGCGCCTGCTGGTACGACGTGCCTTCCGGCACCCGATGCAGCAGCGCGCGCAATTCGCCTTGCGTCGTCTGCTCGACGGGTTCGTAGTCGTACAGGCCGAGTTCGAGTTCGGCGCGCTCGTGCAGGATGAACAGGCACGACGCGAACACCGCGACGCCGAGCACTTCCTGCACGCCGAAGCGGAATTCGTGCGGCACCGGCGAGAACGGCAGCCACGCGATGAGCGCGACGCCCGCGAGCGCCACCGCGATGGTCACCTTCAGCAGGATTTGCAGACGCGCGACGATGCGCTCGCGTTCGGTCTTCAATTGCCCGGCGGTTTTCGGCACGAGAGCGACAAGAGATTGTTGACGGCGGAGTTCTTCGAGCGGGAGAGCGGCCATGGAGTTTGTCGTCGGTCCATCGGTGAGCGCCAAAGCGGCGCGACACCGGTATAACGCGCGGCTTACAGGAACGTTGACGGCGCTTTCTTCTTGTTTCGCCCTGTTTCTTCCTGTTGCATTTAGCGCGTCCGGTTGGCGACCGGCGTGCGGATGGTCGCGGTGCCGTCCGCGATCTGCCGCGCGAAGACGAGCGCTTCGACGATCGTCCCGAAAACCTCCTCGCGCACCTTGTCGTCGGTGAGGCGCATCAGATACGACGGGTGATAGGTCGGCACGATGATGTGCCCCTTGTGCTCGATGGTCTTGCCGAGATATTCGGACAGCGCCGTGCGATGTCCCGTGAGCGCCTTGAGCGCCGTCGCTCCGAGCGCGACGACGACCTTCGGCGCGATGCGCCTCAACTCTTCCTCCAGCCAGTAGCGGCAGGCCTCGCGTTCGCGCTGCGCGGGCGCGAGATGAGCGCGCTCCTCGCCGTGCGCCTCCCATTTGAAGTGTTTCACCGCGTTCGTCAGATAGAGCGATTCGCGAACAAGCGCGGCCTCGGCGAGCACTTCGTCGAGCAGCTTGCCCGCCGGACCGACGAACGGCTGGCCCTCGCGATCTTCCTGATCGCCCGGCTGCTCGCCGACCAGCATCACGCGCGCATCGGCGGGACCGACGCCCGGCACGGGCTGCGTCGCGTTGCGCCAGAGCGCACAGCGCCTGCATGCGTCGAGCGACGGCGGCTCCGTCAGCAGCGTGCCCTTGATCGGCTCCAGATCCGTGTTGATGGTCACGTCCATCTCGGGCGGCACGTTGCGCGGATGGCGGTCGCGCCGCGAGTAAGGATCGGCGCGGGAGATCAGCGCGGGATCGGTGCGCGCGTTCGCCGGGCTTTTCCAGTAGCGCACCGGCATATGCGACGCCATTTCGGCGGCGTTTGCCTGCGCGGGCGCGAAGGTGCTCTCGTAGTACGCGAGCCAGAGCGCCTCGATGGCGTCGCCGCTCACGGCCTCGCCGCTCATCGCGGTGTCGCCGAAGTCCATCGGCTTTTCCTCCGGCTCGCTCGTGCGGTCCACGCGCAGCAGCGCGCCGTCCCAGAAGGCGGCGCCGTGCGGCGTGGCGATCATCCACGTGGCGTTGCCCATGCGGGTGGCGAAATGCATCGCGGCGTGCTCCAGCAGGTCGTGCACCGGCTCGAACCAGCTGATGAACTCGGGCGGCCCGAGCGACGAATCGCGATGCCGGAAGCGCAGCTTGTTGCGCATCTCGCGCTCCTCGGCCTCGACCGATTCGATCATCCGCCGCAGCCGAAGACCGTCCGCATCATCCGCCGATGCGATCGCGCGGTCGCCCTGCGTCCAGCGCCATAGCGCCTTGTAGAGAAACGGCCAGCGGTCCGGCGCGCGGTAGCACGCCGCCGTTTCGAGCATGGCGAGGAATTCGCGCGCGACCCTGACCGGCTTCTTCGCGTTCGGGTCCACCGAGCCGGGCGCGGGCGGACAGATGGAGCCGAACACCGTGGCCGAGGCATCGGTTTCGCGCCATTGCACGTGCGCGGGCTGCGCGCCCTCCATGAGGAGCGTGCGCGCTTCGGTACGCCAGGCAGCGAACGACGGATCGATGGTGACGCATTTCATCGGCGGGCGGAATCAGAAAAGTACTGTATATCCATACAGTGATTCTAACGACGCGAACTGCCTTCCGGCAACTATTTGGCGATGATCGTGCCCTTTCACGGCCGGTGTGGCGGGCGCTGAAACATGGGAACGGTCATTGCTGAAATTCATCCATCGCGGCGTTCGATTGCCTGCGGACACATACATACACGGAGCCGACATGCTTGCCATCGTCATTCCCGCTCACAACGAAGCCGCGCATATCGGCGCGTGCGTGGCGGCTGCGCGTCGCGCGGCGGATCATCATCAACTGCTCGGCGAGGCGGCGCGCGTGATCGTCATCGCCGACAGTTGCGCCGACGAAACCGCCGGCATCGCGCGGGCGATGGGCGCGGAGGTGTCGTGCATCGATGCGCGCAACGTCGGCATCGCGCGCGCGCATGGCGCGGAGCGGGCGCTGGCGCTGGGCGCGCGCTGGCTCGCATTCACCGACGCCGATACGACCGTCGCCGAAGACTGGCTCGTGCGCCAGCTCGACTGCTGCGCGGACGCGGTGTGCGGCGTGATCGGCGTGCACGACTGGTCGCCGCATCTCGGCGCGGTGCGCGAGCATTTCGGGCGCACTTATATCGACGCGGACGGGCATCGACATATTCATGGTGCGAATCTGGGCGTGTCGGCGAGGGCGTACGTGCAGGCGGGCGGGTTCGCGCCGCTGGAATCGAGCGAGGACGTGGCGCTCGTCGAGGCGCTGATGGCGATCGGCGCGAATATCGAATGGAGCGCGTCGCCGCGCGTGGTGACGAGCGCGAGGACGGATTTTCGGGCGAAGAAGGGATTCGGCGCGACGCTGCTCGAAGTCGGCAAGCGTTATCTGCCGATTGGCAGCGACGGTGCGGATTCAGCGGATTCCGTGGCGATTGCGGCGTGAAGGCGGCCGAGCGTCAAACCTGCCCGAGATCGCTCGGCAAATCGACATCGAGCAGCACGTGCTGGTCATCGACGTCGATGACGAACGGCGTGTGCGTCGAGAAGATGCCGCGCGCACCCGCATCGCCGTCGAGCGCGATGAGCGCCTCCCGATGCGCCATGCCGAATCCCACCGGATGCCCGCGCTTGCCGTGATAAAACGGCGCGACAAGTTCGGCGCCTTGGTCGAGTTGCCGCGCGACGGCTTCATACGTCGAGGCTTCGATCCACGGCATGTCGCCCAGCGCGACGAGCCAGCCATCGGCTTCGGACGTCGCCCGCACGGCTGCAGCGAGCGCCGCGCCCATACCGCGTTCGGCGTCGGTGCTGAAAATGACGCTGCAACCCGCTTCGTTCAGGACATCGGCAAGCTTTTCGGCGCCCGGCCGGATCACCGCGATCACTTCGGACGAAACCGCGAGCAGCTTGCGCGCCGACTGGAACACAACGGGCGTGCCGCCGGGCAGCGTGGCGAGCAGCTTGTTGTGGCGTCCGGAGGGATCGAAGCGGGTGCCGAGACCCGCCGCCAGCAGGATGCCGGTCGCGTTCGACGAATAGGTCATCGCAGCTGCTCGTGTGGGAGTTGAATGGGGATTGTGCGGCGCATCGAAGATCGTCGCAAGTGTAGAGAGGGTGTCTTGCGGATTTTTGTGGACCGTTTGGATAGGCTGTTGTCGGCCAGTTTCGGCCACTCGACGTCTGTGCCTAGATCGTCAACAATAGGGCCACCTCTGCCGGCTGTACAGACCGACTACTTGCCGCAAAGCCATCGACGCTCTCATTTCAATCGAACCGCATGACTCCTATTCGCGATCTTCCTCTCCGATGCCCTTGTTGCGGATTCAAGACGCTCAGCGAGCGTGGCGGCTATGAAATATGCGCCGTGTGCTTCTGGGAAGACGACGGGCAGGACGATGATGACACGGATGAAGTGCTCGGCGGACCCAATGGCGATTTGAGCCTTACAGAGGGGCGAGCGAACTACCGAGCATTTGGCGCTTCTCGCAGACAGGACCTTCTGCACGTTCGATCACCATTGCCTCACGAGATGCCAGATGCGGTCTAGCCTATCTTGCTCTAAGGCCCGAGCAAAAGTGCAAGAGAACAGCTTCAGCGGCCGCTTTCCCAATCTGCCAACGACCGCTCAGGGTCGACAAGCGCCGATCGCGGGAAATCCGCAAAGAGCACAAAAAAAGCACGCGGGCATCCATTAAAACCACCGCCCGCGTGCCCCCTTCCACCTCACACCATCATCCGCGGCAAAACCTTGTCGAGCGTGATCGGCAAATCGCGCACGCGCACGCCTGTCGCGTGATACACCGCGTTGCCGAGCGCGCCCGCCACGCCCGTTATCCCGATCTCGCCGATACCCCGCGCGCCGTGCGGATTGATATGCGGATCGGGCTGACCGACAAATGAAATATCCAGCGCGCCGATATCCGCGTTCACCGGCACGTGATACTCCGCGAGATTCGCGTTCGTGTAGCGCCCATAGCGCGCATCCATCTCGCTTTTCTCGAAGAGCGCCGAACCCACGCCCCACACGATGCCGCCCATCAACTGGCTGTGCGCGGTCTTCTCGTTGAACAGCGTGCCGACGTCGTACACCCCGACGATGCGCGGCACGCGAATGATCCCGAGATCGGCATCGACATGCACTTCCGCGAACACCGCGCCGAACGAGTGGAATGCGTACTGCTTTTTCTCGTCGCCGGGGCGCGTCGTCGCGACGGCTTCGATCGCGCGGCCGCCGTTGCGCGCGATCACGGCCGCCGCCGGATCGCGCTTGTCCGGATTCGACAGGCTCACGACCCAGCCATTGGACACCGTCACGTCCTCGCGTGCCAGACCGGCGACGGGCGATCCGCGATCCGCGAGCGCCATCGCGATGAGCTGATCGCGCGCCTGCATCGACGCCGCGCGCACCGCCGGCGACACGCTCGCCGCCGATTGCGAGCCGCCCGACACAGGCGCTTTCGGCAACGACGAATCGCCGAGCGCGAAGCGCACGTAATCGAGCGGAAAGCCGAGCGCGTCGGCGGCGACCTGCGTCATGATCGTGTAGGTGCCGGTGCCGAGATCCTGCGTGCCGGAGGCGACCATCGCGGTGCCGTCGGGCAGAATGCGCGCCACCGCCGATGCTTCGCTGCGGTTCGCCGGATACGTCGCCGTGCCGACGCCCCAGCCGACGAGCGTATTGCCCTCGCGCATCGAACGCGGCGCAGCACTGCGCCGCGCCCAGCCGAACTTCTCCGCGCCGCGCGTGTAGCACTCCATCAGCGCCTTGCTCGACCAGGGCTTCTTCTCCTGCGGCTCCATGTTCGCGTAGTTCTTGAGGCGAAACGCGAGAGGGTCCATCTTCAACTGATACGCTATCTCGTCCATCGCCGATTCGAGCGCGAACGAGCCGCTCGTCTCGCCGGGCGCGCGCATGAAGGTCGGCGTGCCGATGTCGAGCTTCACGAGTTTGTGCGACGTCGACTGATTCGGCACCGCGTAGAGCATGCGCGTGACGATGGCCGAGGTTTCGGTCCAGTCCTCGAATGTCGATGTCGTCGATATGACGTCGTGACGCATGCCGGTCATGATGCCGTCGTCGCGGGCGCTGACCTGGATGCGCTGCTCGGTGTACGGGCGGTTGCCGATCATGCCGAACATCTGCGGGCGTTCGAGCGCGAGCTTGACGGGCCGCCCGGTCTGTTTCGACGCCATCGCCGCCAGCACGACGTGCGACCACACCGAGCCCTTGCAGCCGAAGCCGCCGCCGACGAACGGGCAGATCACGCGCACGTCGTCATCGGAGATGCCGAAGAACTTCGCCACCGCGCTGCGCGCGCCGGACACGCCTTGCGTCGCGTCGTAGAGCGTGAGCTTCGGACCGTCCCAGCGGGCGACCGTCGCGTGCGGCTCCATCGGGTTGTGATGCTCGTAGGGCGTCGTGTAGACGGCGTCGAGGCGCGTCGGGCCTTGCCGCAAGCCCGCATCGACGTCGCCGCGCTTCGTCGTGACCGCGCGGCCCATCATCTTTTCCGGCTGATACGCGGATGCCTTCGCGCGTTCGAAATCGGCAGTGGGCATCGCGGCTTCATAGCGCACATCGACGTAACGCGCGGCGCCCTGCGCGTGCTCCAGCGAATCGGCGACGACGACCGCCACCGGCTCGTTGCTGTAACGCACCTGGTTGGTTTGCAGCAGCGTGAGCTTGCGCACGGCGGGCGGCTGCGCGTCGGGGACGCCGCCGTTGGGCAGACGCATCGCGTTCTGATACGTCATCACGAGCAGCACGCCGGGCATCGATTGCGCGCGGCTCGTGTCGATCGACGCGATGCGGCCGCTCGCGACCGTGCTCGTGACGAGCACCGCGTGCGCGAGCTTGGCGTCGGTGTTGTCGGCCGAATAGCGCGCCTGGCCGGTGACCTTCAGCACGCCGTCGGTGCGATCGAGCGGTTTTCCGATAAAAGTCATGCGACACCTCCGGCCTGTTGAAGCGCGCGCACGATCGCACGCTGCGCGAGCGCGACCTTGAACGCGTTGTCGCGCTGCGGCGTCGCGCCCTGCACGGCGAGCGCGGCGGCGGTTTGCAGCGTCGCCTTGTCGAGCGATTTGCCGACGAGCGCCTGTTCGGTCGCGTTCGCGCGCCACGGTTTGTGCGCGACGCCGCCCAACGCGATGCGCGCGCTTTTCACGGTGCCGCCGTCCATCTGCAACGCCGCCGCGACGGACACGAGCGCGAACGCATAGCTCGCGCGGTCGCGCACCTTCAGATATTTCGAGTGATCCGCGAAGAGCGGCGGCGGCAGATCGACCGAGGTGATCAGCTCGCCCGCCTGCAAGGTCGTGTCGAGATCGGGCCTGTCGCCCGGCAGACGATGAAACTCCGCGAACGGAATCGCCCGCTCGCCGTTCGGGCCGGTGACGCGCACGACGGCATCGAGCGCGGCGAGCGCGACGCTCATGTCGGATGGATTCGTCGCGATGCATTGACGACTCGCGCCGAGAATCGCGTGCATGCGATTGTTGCCGTCGATGGCCGCGCAGCCGCTGCCGGGCGCGCGCTTGTTGCACTGGGGAAAGCCGGTGTCGTAGAAGTACGGGCAGCGCGTGCGCTGCATCAGGTTGCCGCCGACCGTCGCCATGTTGCGCAATTGCGCCGACGCCCCCGCGAGCAGCGCCTGCGACAAGAGCGGATAGCGCTCGCGCACCCACGCGTGATTCGCCGCGTCGCTGTTGCGCACGAGTGCGCCGAGCCGCAGGCCGCCGTCGGGCAGGGCGGTGATGCCGTTGAGCGCATCGATGTGCGTGATGTCGACGAGCTTCATCGGCCGCATCACGCCGCCTTTCATGAGATCGAGCAGATTCGTTCCGCCGCCGATGAACATCGCGCCCGGCTGGCTCGCCGCCGAGAGCGCCGCGCCGATGTCGGCGGCGCGTTGGTAGGAGATCGCGTCCATGTGCGTCTCCTTTAGGCGTTGCCCGTCGCGACGGCTTTCACCGCCGCAACGATGTTCGGATACGCGCCGCAGCGGCAGATGTTGCCGCTCATGCGCTCGCGGATTTCGTCGTCGGAGAGTTGCGCCGGGCGAAAGCGCACGTCTGCGGTGACGGCGCTCGCATCGCCTTTGCGATATTCGTCGATGAGCGCCGTCGCCGAGCACAATTGCCCGGGCGTACAGTAGCCGCACTGAAACGCGTCCTTCTCGATGAACGCGCGCTGAATCGGCGCGAGCGTATCGCCGTCGGGCGCGAGACCTTCGACGGTCGTGACGGTTTCGCCGTCGTGCATCACCGCGAGCGTGAGACACGAATTGATCCGCCGTCCCGCCACGATCACCGTGCACGCGCCGCACTGTCCGCGGTCGCAGCCTTTCTTCGTGCCGGTGAGGTTCGCGTATTCGCGCAGCGCGTCGAGCAGCGTCGTGCGCGCTTCGACCTGCAATTCATACGGATGGCCGTTGATGGTGAGCTTCACGGGCATCATCGGCAGGCTGGCGGGCGGCGGCGCTACGGCGGGCGTCGCAGCGCTCTGCTGTTGCGCGTGCGCGAGCGGCGCGGCGCTTACGGCCGCTGCCGCCGCGGCCGACTGGAGGAAACGCCGGCGCGACGGCTTTTGCGCCGCATCGCTGACGTCGTGGGGATGGCTATCGGCTGGGGACATGGGAATCGGTTCTCCTCGCTCGTTCGGAAGAGCGCCGGTCGGGCTCGAATCTTCGTGGGCGTTTGCTCGCGACCGATTGCGACGGATCGGGCGGAGCGCCGATGCTCGAGTTCACGGGCGGCGCGTGAGGCGCGAGCTCGTGAGCGTCCGTCAACTGTAAGGGAACCGAACGTTCGTCGACCCGCAACCGGTGATGTTTAGCAAATCGGATGCCATGCGGCTGCGTTTCGCATCGAATTCCTGCGCTCGTGCACGTCCACGCTGCAAAGCGGAGGAGATCGTTTCGCTGACCGATCCGGCATAGGTCACGCTTTGTGACGTCAGCGAGCGCGCGCGCGGTTCAAAATTGCATGATTTCATCGCCGCTATCGTCGAAAAGCGATATCGCGGCCCGGAAGCATCCTTTCAATTCCTGAAGTCCGTCATGTCCGTCGACTCGTATCAATGCGCAGCGCAGCATTACTCGCTGAATCAATATGCCGATGCACTGGCCGGTTTGTCGCCGCTGCTCGATCGCCCGGACGCCGATGCCGAGGCGCTCAACCTCGCGGCCGCATGCGCCTACGCGATGAATCGCGCGGATCTCGCGCAGGCGTACTGGCAACGCGCGGTCGCCGGGCATCCGGGGCACGCGGGCGTCCACAACAACCTCGGCAATCTGTACGAGCAGCTCAAACGGTTTCCTGAAGCGGAAGCGATGTATCGGCGCGCGCTCGATCTGAACGCCGATTTCGCCGAAGCGCACTACAACCTCGGCAACGTGCTGGCGTTGCAGGAACGCATCGTGGACGCGGAGCAGTCGTTGCGCAGGGCGCTCGAACTTCGGCCCGATCTCGCTTCGGCACACTACAGCCTGGGCAAGCTGCTGATGACGCAAACGCGCGCCGACGAAGCGCAAACGCATTTTCGATTCGCGATAGAAGCCCGCCCGGACTGGGCCGATGCGCACTCCGGACTCGGCGCCGCATTTGCCGCGTTGCAGCGCGAAGATGAAGCCGAGCGCGCTTATCGCGCGGCCATCGAACTGAATCCACGCCTGACAAGCGCGTATCAGGGGCTGGCGGCGATACTCGATGCGCACGGACGATTCGCGGAGTTGGAGAGCGTGTATCGGCGACTGGCCGAACAATTGCCCGAGTTGAGCGCCGTGCATTACAACCTAGGTCAGGTCATTTACCGGATCACGGTTCTTGTCGGGCTCGAACGCATCGACGAGGCCGAAGCGGCGTACCGTCGCGCGATCGGGATTCAGCCGGATTACACGCAGGCATACATCGCGCTCGGCAACCTGCTCAAGGAGCACCCCGGGCGCGTGGACGAGATGCTGGCGACGTTCCGGCGCGCCGTCGAAATCGATCCGACTTCCGCGGAAGCCAGGATCAATCTGGCCGCAGGACTCTTGCGCGTCGGAGCGTATGCCGAAGCGTGGCCGTTGATGGAATACCGCTACGGCGACGATTCGTCGGGGCGGCGCATCCGCGTGCCGGACTTGCCGTTTCCGCAGTGGCGAGGCGAGCCGATCGCCGGCAAGTCGATGCTCGTCATCCACGAACAGGGATTCGGCGACTCGTTTCAGTTTTGCCGTTATCTGCCGCTGCTGAAGGCGCAAGGGCTCTCGACGCTATCGGTCGCCTGGCTGCACAACGACACGCTGCTCGCCTCGGTCGAGGGCGTCGACGCCTGCATCAGCGACGATGCATTGCACACTTCGCCGCGACACGACTACTGGTGTTTCATGATGAGTCTGCCCGCGCTCCTCGAAACCAGGACCATTCCGGACGTCACGCCCTATATCGCCGCGGATGAGGCGCGCATCGAATACTGGCGCGGCCGACTGCCCGCGCGAGTGCCGAAGGTGGGCATCGCGGCAATGGCTGAGCCTCGTCCGTCGCCGTTCGAGGCCCGCCGCTGGGTCGGTGCGCAAGCGTGCGTGCCATTGCTCGGCTTGCCCGGCGTTCGCTTTGTGAATCTGCAGAAGGCGACGGTCGCGCGCGCGCAACTCGATACGTTGCCGCCGCACCTGCGGCCGCTCGACCTGATGGACGATGTCGAGGACTTCGCCGATACCGCTGCGATCATCGCGTCGCTCGATCTCGTCATCGCCGTGGATACCTCCGTCGCGCATCTCGCGGGCGCGCTCGGCAAGCCGGTGTGGATGCTCTTGCCCTCGAACCCGTGCTGGCGCTGGCTGATCGACGGCGAAGATTGCGTGTGGTATCCGAAGGCGCGTTTGTTCCGACAGACCCAACCCAACCAATGGGGCGACGTGATCGCGCGCGTCGCGGACGCACTGGCCGAATGGCGCGATCGCAACTAACCGCCGGTCCACGCAAGCGCCGTGATCATTTGATGAGCGCGAGCACGTCCCTGAAGCGCGGATGCGTGAAACTGCCGAGCCAGCCGAAAATAGTTGTTTCGACGGTCGTTATCCGCGCGCCATCCTGCCGCGCCCGTTCGAGCGCGACGGCGCGATCTTCCACGCGCCGCGATGCGACGGCGTCCGCGACCAACTCCACGCGATAGCCGAGCCGCAGCAGCCCGAGCACGGTCAGCAGGACGCACACATGCGTCTCCGCGCCGGCGACCCACAACGTCGCGGGCGCGGGCGGCAGTGTATCGACGAAGGCGGGCGCGAGCGTCGCATCGAACGTGTGCTTTTCGATCACCTTCGCAAGCCGGACATCGCCGAGCAGGGCTTCCGCAGTCCCGCCGAGCCCTTGCGGATTCTGCTCCGTGACGACCACCGGCACGTCCAGCAGATTCGCCGCGCGCAGCAGCGTGCCGACGCGCGCCGTCAGCCGCGCGGCGCCATCCAGATGCGGTAGCAGCCGCGCCTGCATGTCGATGACGACGAGCATGCCGCTACGCCTCGCTCTCCATGATCTGATCGATGAGCCGCGCGTTCTCGCCCGCCGAGCCGATGCCCGCGTGCCTCGCCATCGGCACGAAGAAATGCGTGGCGATCGGCAGCTTCGAGCGTTCGAGCCAGTTGGTCAGATGCGCGGCCAGGCGTTTCGCCGGCGTCCTCAGCTCCTCGCGCAGCACGCCGGGCAGTTTCTCGAAGTGACGCATCTCGGTCTGATACGGCTCGGGCGCGACGCACAGGGCGTTGGGCCGGCCATCGACATCGACGGGAAGCCGCTCCAGCGCCTGATGCAGCAGCGCGACGCCCAGTCCCTCGCCGCGCCACGGCTTGCGCACTTCCCACAGGCTGATGTAGATCACGCGATGCGCATTGAACACCTCGCACAGCTTTTCGGGGCCGAGCGCCTCGGTGGCGGCGAGCGCGAGCGAGAGCATCTCGCCCGAGTAGGTGTCCAGCGTATAGACGAGATCGGCGCTGCTCGTGAGCGGCGGCACCTTGACGAGCTGCAGCCGCACCGCCGCCGCGACGATGTCGCTGCCCGCTTCGTGGAACACGGCGAACGCGGTGCCGAGACGCTCGTCGTCGACCTGCGGATACTCGTGTCGATAGGTCATCGTGAAGAGAAACGGCCCGATCTTCTCGCGATACGCGAGCGGCCGGTCGACATCGTAATCGTCGACGCCGTCGAGGCCGTAGGGATCGTAGTCGCGTTTCTCGCGCCGCTCGCCGTTTGGCGCGGCGGCGGCGAGCGCCGCGAGCGGGCGGCGCGACTCGGGCACGAGATCTTCCGGCAAACCTTCCCATGTGAGACGCAGGAATTCCCGTCCGCCGCGATAGTGCGTCTCGAAGAGCGAGAGCACCTGCTCGCTCGCGGCCGGATCGAGGATGCGCTGCGCGCAATCGTAGGCGCGGTCGAGGAGTTGATCCGCTTCGGCGGGATCGGGCGCGAGGTGCGGCTCGCTGCCCTGCGGCACGGCGGGCAAGCCTCTTGCGAGACGTTCCTTGTGCGCGAGTTCGAGCCACTCGTCGGCGACGCGTTCGGCGATGAAACCGGCCGCGATGCGATAGCCCGTCAACACGATCGACTGGCCGGTGCGCCCGAGCGGAAACACGTACTCGTCGTTCATGGCGTCCTCGACGGTGACGCCGCGAAAGGTTTCGCGCGGCGCGCTCACGTTCGCCGCCGCATCGAAGCGATCATGCGACAGCACGTGGGCGAGGAGGTCCGACGCGGCGGGACCGAATTCCGATCCGGCGCCGGGAAGCAGCTTCAGCAGGGACAAGGTACGCGTGGTGCCGGTCGTGCTCGATGTGCTCATGAATGCCATCTCCGATCGTGAAGGGTTATCGTAACAAACCGTCGTACTTACGGGAGAGATCGATGAACGTTCAAAAGGATGATGAGCGGGCGGCTACGGTTCATGAAGGAGGATGCGCATGCGGTGCGTTCCGTTTTCGCGCGGCGGGCAAGCCGAAGCGCGTCGGGATGTGCCATTGCATGACGTGCCGTCAAGTGCACGGCTCCGCATTCGGAGCTTATGCGATTTACGCGCGCGGCGACGTGATGATGAGCGGCAGCCTTTCGACGTGGCGCAGTTCCGAGCACGGTCGCCGGCATTTTTGCCCGGTGTGCGGCTCGGTCGCGTACATGGAATACACGACGCACGACGAAGTCGATCTGCCGATCGGCGCATTCGACGAAACCGGCCTCTTCGAACCGGACTACGAGCTGTGGTGCAAGCATCGCGAGCCGTGGCTGCCGCAGGGCGCGCGTCCGGAGTACGACGAGGAGCGCGCGCACTAGGCGTCGTCGATAAAGGAGCTCGCGCAGGCGCGCGAGCCCTAATCCGATAGAGACATCCCCTTGAAGACCGGGACAGGTTTTGTCTCGCCGGAACTGCATGCTCTCGTCAACGGTCCGAGCAATTGCATTCGCGCCCAGAAAATAAGACGATAAGTAACGTGCGCTGTGGAAGTTGCCAGCGAGCGCCGAAAGCGTCGAAGCGCGGCAGCGGCAGGATCGAGAACCTTTGAACCTCATGGCCAGCGAGGAGCATCGATACCATGACGAAGCAACCGGTCAGCGGCAGCGACAAGATTCATCCCGAAGGCGCGACATGTGTCGGCGATTGCGATCCCTCCGAGCAGATCGAAGTGATCGTGATGCTGCGGCGCAAGGACGAAGCCGGATTCAAGCAGATGATGTCGCGCATCGACGCCGGCGAGGCGCCCGCGCAAGCCGTCTCGCGCGAAGAATTCGACAAACGTTTCACCGCATCGGCGGAAGACGTCGGGAAGGTGAAGGCCTTCGCCGCGCAATACGGCCTGACGGTCGTGCGCGCCGAAACCGAGACGCGCAGCGTGGTGCTGAAAGGCACCATCGAACAGTTCCAGAAAGCTTTCGACGTCAAGCTCGAACGCTTTCAACATCACAACATCGGCGAATATCGCGGCCGTTCGGGGCCGGTCAAGGTGCCCGACGACATGCACGACATGGTCACCGCCGTGCTCGGCCTCGACAGCAAGCCGCAGGCGCGTCCGCATTTTCGTTTTCGTCCGCCGTTCAAGCCGGCGCGCGGCGCGGCGCCCGCTTCGTTCACGCCGGTCGATCTCGCGCGTCTCTACGATTTCCCCGATGGCGACGGCGCCGGCCAGTGCATCGCGATCATCGAGCTAGGCGGCGGTTATCGCGATACCGATCTCTCTGCGTATTTCTCGAAGCTCGGCGTGAAGGCGCCGAAAGTCGTGGCGATCGGCGTCGACAACGCGAAGAACGCGCCGACGGGCAACCCCAACGGACCCGACGGCGAAGTGACGCTCGACATCGAGATCGCGGGCGCCATCGCGCCGGGCGCGAGCATCGCCGTGTACTTCGCGCCGAACAGCGACGCCGGCTTCGTCGATGCCGTCAATCGCGCGCTGCACGATTCCACCAACAAACCGTCCGTGATATCGATCAGTTGGGGCGGCCCCGAGTCGAACTGGTCCTCGCAGTCGATCGGCGCGTTCAACGACGTGCTGCAAAGCGCGGCGGCGCTCGGCGTGACGGTCTGCGCGGCATCGGGCGACAGCGGTTCGTCGGACGGCGCCGGCGACGGTTCGGATCATGTCGACTTTCCGGCGTCGAGTCCGTATGTGCTCGGCTGCGGCGGCACGAGCCTCGTGGCATCCGGCTCGGGCATCGCGAAGGAAGTCGTGTGGAACGACGGCGACCAGGGCGGGGCGGGCGGCGGCGGCGTCTCGGGCGTGTTCGCGTTGCCGGCGTGGCAGGCGGGTTTGTCGGTCACGCGCAATGGCCAGGCGACAAAGCTCGCAAAGCGCGGCGTGCCGGATGTGTCGGGCGACGCATCGCCGCAAACCGGCTACGAGGTGCTGATCGACGGCGAGGATACGGTCGTCGGCGGCACGAGCGCGGTCGCGCCGCTGTGGGCTGCGCTGATCGCGCGGATCAACGCGATCAACGCGTCGCCCTCGGGCTTCGTCAATCCGAGGCTCTACAAGACGAAGGCGGCGTTCCGCGACATCACGGAAGGCAACAACGGCAGCTTCTCGGCGGCGGCGGGCTGGGACGCATGCACCGGCATGGGCAGCCCCGACGGCGCGAAGATCGCGGCCGCGCTCGCGCCCGCGAAGAGTTGAAGCAAGTGCAAAGGCGTAAGACAGTGAACAACAACCACGACGACGATTCTGGAGCGACGACGATGAACTCCGATCCACTGGCAGCGAGCGACAAACCTTCGGGCGCGGAAGAACCGGCCACTGCGGCCGCCGCGAAGAAAGCGCCGAGGAAGACCACGACGGCGAAAAAGGACCAGCCGTATTTCGATCCGGTCGCCTACGGCAACGGTCCCGACGACGCGGTCGCGGCCACCGAAGCCGACGAGAACGCGGCCATCACCCATCACAGCGTGACGGTCGGCGGCGCGAAGATCGCTTATACGGCGACGGTCGGCCATCTCGTGACGGTCGATCCGAGCAGTTCGAAGCCGAGCGCGAAGATGTTCTATGTCGCGTTCACCAAGGACGGCGCGAAGGAGGAAGCGCGTCCGCTCACGTTCTTCTACAACGGCGGGCCGGGCTCGTCGTCGGTGTTCGTGCTGCTCGGCTCGTTCGCGCCGCGCCGCATCAAGACGGCGATGCCGAGCTTCACGCCGCCCGCGCCGTATCAGATGGAAGACAACCCGGACAGCCTGCTCGATCGCAGCGACCTGATCTTCATCAATCCGGTCGGCACGGGCTATTCCGCCGCGATCGAGCCGAACAAGAACCGCGATTTCTGGGGCGTCGATGAGGATGCGGCTTCGATCGCGCAGTTCATCAAACGCTATCTGACGAAGAACAACCGCTGGAATTCGCCGAAATTCCTGTTCGGCGAGTCGTATGGCACGGCGCGCAGTTGCGTGCTCGCGTACAAGCTGCACGAGGACGGCATCGACCTGAACGGCGTCACGCTGCAATCGTCGATTCTCGATTACCGGCAGGCGGGCAATCCGGTGGGCGCGCTGCCGACGGCGGCGGCGGACGCGTGGTATCACAAGAAACTCGGCGTGCATCCGACGCCGACGAATCTTCTGAACTTTGCGGAGGAAGTCGCGGAATTCGCGCGCACGGATTATCTGAACGCGCTGCGCAAGTTTCCGCAAACCGACGACGAGGTGGTCGAGAAACTGTCCGAATACACAGGCATCGACAAGGCGACGCTGCTCGCGTGGAGTCTCGATATCGCCGCGTACGATAGCCGCGGCAACTCGCTTTTCCTGACGACTTTGCTGAAGTCGAAAGGCGAATCGCTCGGTTCGTACGACGGCCGCGTGACGGCGATTTCGACTGGCATCGCCGGGAAGATCGACCCGAATTCGGGCGGCAACGACCCGACGATGACGGCGGTGAGCGGCGTCTACACGACGATGTGGAACAGCTATCTGAACGAGCAGCTCAAGTTCACGTCGACGTCATCGTTCACCGATCTGAATGATCAGGCGTTCCTCAACTGGGACTTCAAGCATACCGATCCGACGGGCGCGCAGAAGGGCGTGGATTCGAAGGGCAACATCATCCTCTATACGGCGGGCGATCTCGCCGCGGTGATGGCGTTGAACGTCGATCTGAAAGTGCTTTCCGCGAACGGGATGTATGACTTCGTGACGCCGTTTTACCAGACGATCATCGATTTGCAGCAGATGCCGCTGATCGACAAGACCGTGCGGCAGAATCTGTCGGCGACGTTTTATCCGTCGGGGCATATGGTTTATCTCGACGGCGGGTCGAGGACCCAGCTCAAGGCCGATCTGGCGAAGATGTATGACGAAGCCACGGCGAATCATGCGGCTCTGGGGCGGATCATTGCTTTGCAGAAGGTCACTGCCGATAAGTTGGGGGCGTTGTCGCCGGTGGGTTGAAGGGTTTTTTTTGCCGCGGGCGGGCTTTGGTTGGTCCGCCTGTGGTTTCGCTGGATCCCGGTTTCGTGTCGGTTTATTAGCACTGCCCCTCCCCGGGGCGGGGGTCACTTTCTTTGCTGCT
>JFHF01000080.1 GCA_000648925.1 Caballeronia jiangsuensis | reverse complement strand
GGGGCGACACTTAGGCGAGGGCCACTGCGGGCTGGCAAGCATGGCTAACGTGCGTGTGACCGCGGGCGATGAGAAGCTGCTTTCTTTGGTTACTTTCTTTGCAGCAGCAAAGAAAGTGACCCCCGCCCCGGGGAGGGGCAGTGCTAATAGACCGACACGCTAACGGGATCCGGCGAAATCAATCCCCCTCATACTTGATATACCGAAACCGCTGATCATCGGAAGGCGTGCCCTCAAGAGGCCCATCTTCCTTCCCAGGTTGCCACTGAATAACTTCTTCGATCTTCGAAGCCAGAGCAAAGTCCTTATCGGTAATCCCCTTAGCGGAATGCGTCTTGAGCTTGACGATGACAAACGCATAAGAAACGGTCAGATCCGGATGATGCCAGGCCGCTTCGGCAAGATGCCCGACGGTATTGACGACCATGAGCGTCCCTTTCCAGCTTTCGGTCTTGAACTTGCGTCTGAGCCAGCCATCCTCCACATACCAATGCTTGAGCGCACCGGTCAGACGCTGCTGGATCTCCTCGTCGGAATAGACCTTCTCGGCTTGAGCCATGGCGAAGCCTCCAAAAAAAAGAAATCGACCAGCCAAGTATGCGCCAAAGAAAACATGCTGCATCGCGTCATGTCACGCGTTCCGCTTCTGTGTTCCATGCCGTTCATTTTTTCGCGTATTTGACACAGTATGTGTCGCCACCCGACAGGAACCCGTCCACTTGCGACACCATCCCCCGTCAAATTCCCGATTTAAAGCAGCGCGAGTTAAACCGGCATGGAATATGCAATTGGCCTCTCTACGCAAGAGTCCGGCTATGTACTGGACGAGGCGCAACTCGTTACCCGCATTTGAAGGCGCGCACGATGCACCCGGTAGCGTGGTCATCCCTGGGTCGGAGGCATCACCATTCTGGAGGAGACATGAACTTACGCACCCTGGTTCTTGGACTGGCGGTGGTCGCGACGGCTGGCCTGAATTCATATGTGGCCCAGGCCGACTCGCAACTCGATAGCCTGATCAAGAATCCCTCGAACTGGGCGGCGCAAGCGGGCGATTACTCTAATCACCGCTATAGCACGCTCAAGCAAATCAACGAAAACAACGTCGGCAAGCTACAGGTTGCCTGGACCATGTCGACTGGTGTGCTGCGCGGCCATGAAGGCTCGCCGCTCGTCATCGGCGACACGATGTATATCCACTCGCCGTTCCCCAACAAGGTCATCGCCATCAACCTGAAGGATCAGACCTTCATCTGGCAATACCAGCCGAAGCAGGACAATCAGGTCATCTCGGTGATGTGCTGCGATACGGTCAACCGTGGCCTTGCTTATGGCGACGGCAAGATCTTCCTCCAGCAAGCCGATACGAAGCTCGTCGCGCTCGACGCCAAAACCGGCGACGTCGTCTGGACCGCGCAGAACGGCGATCCGAAGAAAGGCGAAACCAACACCAACGCGCCGCACGTTTTCGGCGACAAGGTGCTGACCGGCATCTCGGGCGGTGAGTTCGGCGTGCGCGGACGTCTCGTCGCATACAACATCAAGGACGGCAAGGAAGTCTGGAAGGCGTATAGCGTCGGCCCCGACAACGAAATGCTGATCGATCCGCAATCGACGATGACGTGGACCGACGGCAAGATGACGCCGGTCGGCGCGGACTCGTCGCTCAAGAGCTGGCAGGGCGATCAGTGGAAGTACGGCGGCGGCACCACGTGGGGCTGGTACGCATGGGATCCGAAGCTCAACCTTGTGTACTACGGCTCGGGCAATCCGGGCACGTGGAACCCGACGCAACGTCCGGGCGACAACAAGTGGTCGATGACGATCTTCGCGCGTGATCTCAACACGGGCAAGGCGAAGTGGGTCTACCAGATGACGCCTCACGACGAGTGGGACTATGACGGCGTCAACGAGATGATCCTCTCCGATCTGAACATCGGCGGCAAGAAGGTGCCCGCGATCGTTCACTTCGACCGCAATGGCTTCGGCTACACGCTGAATCGCGAATCGGGCGAACTGCTCGTCGCGCAGAAGTACGACCCGGCGGTGAACTGGGCCGACAGCGTCGATCTGAAGAGCGGCCTGCCGATCCGCAATGCGAGCTACTCCACGCAAAAGGCCGGTCCGGATCACAACGTGAAGGGCATCTGTCCGGCGGCGCTCGGCTCGAAGGACCAGCAGCCTGCTGCATTCGACCCGGGTACGTCGCTCTTCCTCGTGCCGACCAACCACGTCTGCATGGATTACGAGCCGTTCCAGGTCGATTACGTGTCGGGTCAGCCGTTCGTCGGCGCAACGCTGTCCATGTTCCCGGGCCCGAACGAGAAAGGCGCGATGGGTAACTTCATCGCGTGGGATGCGGCGAAGGGCAAGATCGTGTGGTCCAAGCCGGAGAAGTTCTCGGTGTGGTCCGGCGCGCTCGCAACGGCCGGCGGCGTGGTGTTCTACGGCACGCTCGAAGGCTATATCAAGGCAGTGCGCATCAAGGACGGCAAGGAGTTGTGGAAGTTCAAGACGCCGTCCGGGATCATCGGCAACGTGTTCACTTATCAGTATCAGGGCAAGCAGTATGTCGGCGTGTATTCGGGCATCGGCGGCTGGGCCGGCATCGGCATGGCTGCGGGTCTCGAGAAGTCGACGGAGGGCCTGGGCGCGGTGGGCGGCTACAAGGAGCTCGCGAAATATACGGCTCTTGGCGGCACGTTGTTCATCTTCGCGATTCCCGGCGGCTGATCTTCCCGGTTGATGTACGCCAATCGATGGCAATGCGCGGCGGCTGCAATGGCCGCCGCGCCGAAATACCCCTAATACAAGACATGTTCAAGGAGTCAGACGTATGAAAGGCCGATCACTCTTGCTGCTGACGATGACGCTTGTTGCGTCGTCGGCTTCGTTTGCCCAGACGCCTCCGGGGCCGGGACAGATGAAGCCGGTCGCGTATAAGGTCGTCGATGGCAACAAGGTCGACAGCGACACGCTGCAAGGATGGAAGACCTGGCGCGCGCTGGCGTGCGAACGTTGTCACGGGGCGAAGCAGGAAGGCATGGTCGGCCCTTCGCTGATCGATGCTTTCAAGACGCTCGACAAGAACGAGTTCCATCGCACGGTATTCGGCGGGCGCGTGGACAAGGGCATGCCCGATTTCAGTTCCAGTCAGATGATGCAGAAGAACTGGGAGAATCTCTTCGCGTATCTGAAGGGACGCTCCGATGGCAAGATCAACCCGGGCGATCTGCAGGCAATCGATGCAAAATGAGGACGTTGCATCACCGATGATTGCTCTATTTCCCGGAGGTGTCGATGTCTGATCGCAATGCAAGCCGCGCCGCTTCGTTCCGATTCGCAGCCGTGCTATGCGCGGCGCTCGCGACGTTCCCGGCGCAACAGGCGTTCGCCCAAGGCGCGGGCGGACCGCCCCCCGACCTGCCGAACAACGACGGCGCGGACGGCGTGCTGCGCGTGTGCGCCGATCCCAACAACATGCCGCTCTCGAACAAGAAGGGCGAGGGCTTCGAGAACAAGATCGCGAGCCAGATGGCGAGCGATTTCGGCTACAAGCTCGAATACACGTACTGGCCGCAGCGCATGGGTTTCGTGCGCAACACCTTGCGCGAGAAAGTGCCGCAGACGGAGCGCTTCAAATGCGATCTGATCATCGGCGTGCCGAAGGGTTATGAGCTCACCGCGACCACGCGGCCCTATCTGCATTCCACGTACGCGATGGTGTTCCCGAACAAGCCTGAATACGCGAGCATCAAAACGCCGTCGGACCTCATGAATCTGCCGCCCGAGCAGTTGAAGAAGATGAAGCTCGGCATCTTCGTGAAGAGTCCCGCGACGGACTGGCTGCTCAGTCATGACCTGATCGGTCAGGCGGTTTCGTATCAGGGGCAAAGCGGCGATCCCGAGGCGTTTCCGGGCGAGATGATCGAACATGATCTGGCGCAGGGCAACGTCGATGCGGCTTTCGTGTGGGGGCCGATCGCGGGTTACTTCGCGAATCGCTCCGATAACAAGGTGCGTCTCGTGCCGTTCCCGCCTGGCACGCCGATTCGTTTCGACTATGAGATTTCGATGGGCGTGCGATACGGCGAAAAGGCGTGGCGTGACAAGGTCGATAACTGGATTGCATCGAATCAGCCGAAGATCGATCAGATTCTGTCGAGCTATCAGGTTCCCTTGCTGCCGTTGCAGCCGGAAAACCCGCAATGAAGCGAACATACGGGGGTTCGCTTTGCGCGTTGGCCGTGGCGTGCGCTGCACTGACGATGACGGTCGGTGCAGTGGCGGCGGATGCGCCCGCGTCCGGTGCGTCCGCGCCGGGCGTCGACATCAAGCCGGCCGAGCAGCTGCTCTTCATGCAGCCTCATTTGAATGGCGTCGAGCCGCAGACCGAGCTCGATTACGCGGTGGATTATTCGGGGCCGCCGTCGAGGGTCAAGGACACGCTGCGCGTGCTCGTCGTGAGTCCGGGCAACAGCAAGAACGATGCGCATGTGACGGATCGCACCGGCGACGTCAATGTGCCGGGCGGGCTGCCGTGCAATCCGGCGATCATCTATTTTCTCGAGCACGACGTTGCCGAGATGGAGCAACTGACGGGCGGTCAGCGGCGCTACTTCCAGCAGCGCGTGCGGATGGCGCTGGCGGCGGGGCCGGCGATCACGCCGGTGTCGAGCGAATCGCTTGGGCTCGGCAAGCATGAGAAGGCACGGCAGGTGGTTATACAGCCGTATTTGAACGATCCGAATGCGGAGCGGTTTTCCAAGTACACGGGCAAGCGGTATACCTTTGTTATGGCCGATGACGTGCCCGGGCAGTTGCTTTTGATTCGCACCGAAGTGCCGGGGGAAGGGAATGATTTTGCGCATCCTTTGCAGAAGGAAACGATCGCGTATCAAGGCACGCTCAAGAATATGAGTCAGCCGGGGAGCGCACCGGTGAAGCCCTCGAATGTGCCTCGGGCTAGTCGGTGAAGGTTTTGTTTTTGTTGTTGCCGGATCCCGGTTTCGTGTCGGTTTATTAGCACTGCCCCTGTGCGGGGCGGCAGTCACTTTCTTTGCTGCTGCAAAGAAAGTAACCAAAGAAAGCAGCTCGTTTAAGCCCGCGGTCACACGCAGTTTGGCCATGCTTGCCAGCCACCGATGGCTCTCGCCTAAGTGTCGCCCCCAAAGGCCCAATCGGGCTTGGCTCGCGCACGGTCTGCCGCACCAAATGCTTTAAGGCGCTGGTTCAGCACGAAATAGTTTCGGCACAGCGCTACGCGCTGCCGTTGGGTTTGTGAGGGAAACCGTCGAAGAAGAAGCCTACGCGCGCCCGATTGACCCATCGGCCGCGAAGCGGGCCGGAGCTATTTGGTGCTGAACCAGTGAGGCAAGCGACGCGAGGTGACAGACCGTGCGCGGTCCAAGCTCTTGTCTGCTTGTGAGGGCACTCGCTACTGCCGGGCCATTCAGCCAATCGTCTGTGCCGCGGCCGGTGTGAAGTGCTTAGGCTGGGGAAAGCTGTTTCTTTGGTTACTTTCTTTGCAGCAGCAAAGAAAGTGACCCCCGCCCCGGGGAGGGGCAACGCCAATAGACCGACACGACCACAGGCCACCCATAGAAGCCCGAGCAAACCCACCTCCCCAAAAACCCCCTGTGAACTTCATCCGTTCCCTAACCCTGCGCCAGTTGCAAATCTTCGTGATAGCCAGCCGCTGTCCGAGCTTCGCGCGCGCGGCCGAGGAACTGCACCTGACGCAACCCGCAGTATCGATGCAAATCCGTCAGTTGGAAGAAGCCATCGGACTGCCCTTGTTCGAACGCGTCGCCCGACGTCTCGCGCTGACGGAAGCCGGCGAAAAGCTATCGCATCACGCAACCCGCATACTGGGCGAAATAAAAGACGCCGAAGACGCGATGATGTCGCTCACGCAAGCCGACAGCGGCTCGATCGCCGTGAGCATCGTCAGCTCGGCGACCTACTTCGCGCCCAAGCTGCTCGCGCTCTACAGACAGCAGTATCCAAAGGTCGACGTGCATTTTTCCGTCGGCAACCGCGAGACGCTTCTGCGTTTGCTGCAGGACAACGCGACCGACCTCGCCATCATGGGCCGGCCGCCGCCCGAACTCGGCACGACGGCCGAGCCGCTTGCCTATCATCCGCATGTGATCGTCGCGCCGCTGTCGCATCCGTTGCGTCACGCAAAGGCTTTCGATCTGCAGGAACTCGCGAACGATACATTCCTCCTGCGCGAACCGGGCTCGGGCACACGCGCGGTCGTGGAGCATGTTTTCAAGCAGAACCTTTTCGTGCCCGCGCGCAGCGTCACGCTCGGCAGCAACGAGACCATCAAGCAGGCAGTAATGGCGGGAATGGGCGTGAGCCTCATCTCGCTGCACACGTTGTCGCTGGAATTGCGCACCGGTGAAATCGCCGTGCTCGACGTGAACGGCACGCCCGTCGAACGAACCTGGCAACTCGTGCATTCACGCTCGAAACAACTGTCGCCCACGTGTCTCGCGTTTCGCCGTTTTCTCCTCGAACACGCCGAACCGTTTCTGGAGCGCGAATACGCGCAGTTCGGTCTGCGCCGGCCAAGACGCCTCGCCGAAGCGGGCGGCGTCCGATGAGCGTCGCGCAGGCCTCACGTCTTGTCGTGTTCGTCATACTAATTGCATGCTCGACGATTGCGCGCGGTGAGACGGCGCTATCGGTCAGGCAAATCGCGCCTGGCAATTACGCGCATCGCGGTCACGACGACGTCGCAACGCCCGAAAACGGCGGCGATATTGCGAACGTGGGCTTTATCGTCGGCACGCGCTGCGTCGCGGTAATCGATACGGGCGGCACGCTCGCCGAAGGCCGCGCGTTGCGCGCCGCAATACGCGCCGTCACACCGCTGCCGGTTTGTTATGTCATCAACACGCACATGCATCCGGATCACATCTTCGGCAATGCGGCGTTCAAGGGCGATCATCCGCAATTCGTCGGCAGCGCGGCGCTTGCGCAAGCCGAAGCCTCGCGCGCGGACAACTACATGCGCGCGCTGAAGCGCGAGCTGGGCAGCGCGGCGACAGGCAGCGAGATCGTCCCGCCGACAAAGACTATCGACGGCATCGGCACGCTCGACATCGGCGGACGCACGCTCACGCTGCGCACATGGAAAACCGCGCATACCAACAATGATTTGACGGTATACGATGAGAAGAGCGGCACGTTGTGGACGGGCGATCTTTTGTTCGTGCGCTGCATTCCCGTCGTCGATGGCAGCGTGACCGGCTGGCTCGACGATATCGCCCGCATTCGCCAGATGAATCCGCGTCATGTCGTGCCGGGGCACGGTCCGCTCGATCCGCCGTGGCAGCAATCGCTCGACGCCGAGCAACGCTATCTCGCCGATCTGGCGCGCGATGTGCGTGCGGCCATCAGGAAGGGCGAAACGATCCAGCAGGCCGTCGACAGCATCGGCGTCGACAAGAAGGATGACTGGCTCCTCGTCGACATGTATCACCGTCGCAATGTGACGGCCGCTTATGCGGAGCTCGAGTGGGAGCAGTAGTGCAGCATTGGAGGGACATCATGAACACAGCATGGTCCGGCGCTCGCGCGATGTCGATAGCGAGCCTCGCCGCAGCGCTCCTCGCGCCATTTGCCGCGCAAGCGGCGCAGCCCGACGACGATCCCGAAAAGGTGGCGCGCTGGCTCGACTTCAAGGAAGGCACGTTCAAGGGCCGGGCAATCGATCCGCACGGCGATGCCGTCATCAAGCTCGACGCGCCCGCGCGCGCGGCGGACGCGTCCGTCGTACCGATCGCGGTCAACGCGCAATTCCCGCAGACGCCCACGCATTACATCCGCAAGCTCTATCTTTTCATCGACGAGAACCCCGAGCCTTATGCGGGTTCGTTCG
This sequence comes from Caballeronia jiangsuensis, assembly GCA_000648925.1. Lineage (GTDB taxonomy): Bacteria > Pseudomonadota > Gammaproteobacteria > Burkholderiales > Burkholderiaceae > Caballeronia > Caballeronia jiangsuensis. The sequence goes on along the minus strand of JFHF01000080.1, from coordinate 16,409 downwards.
AGTTCACGCCGGAATCCGGACTCGCGACGATCGAGACGCGCGTGCGCGTGGAAGACTACACGTTCATGCGCGTGATCGCGGAGACGAACGACGGCAAGCTCTATAGCGCGATTCGCTTCGTGAAGGCATCGGGCGGCTGCTCCGCACCCGCCGACAAGGACGAGGACGCCGCCGAACGCGCTGCCGGACAGGTCAAGATTCAGGCCGACGGGCAGGCCGTTGCGGGCAAGCCCGAACTCGCGCAAGTGATGGTGCGCCATCCGAATCGCACCGGCATGGCGATGAATCAGGTCACGCGCAACTACGCGTCGGCATACTTCATTCGCAAGGTTTCGGTCACGTATGCGGATAAACCGGTGATGATCGCGAACGTCAATTTCTCGATCAGCGAGAACCCCAATTTCCGCTTCTATTTCGTGCCTTCCGGAAACGGCGAATTAAAAGCGCATATCGAGGATACGAAAAACAAGCAGTGGGAAGGCGCCGTGGCAGTGAGCGCGCAACCGGGCGGCGCGCAGACATCGGCAATGAAATGACGGCGTGCCGATTGCGGGCGCTCGTCTGCATGCTGCTCCTTGCATTGAGCACGCTCGCGCACGCGGCGATGAGCGGCATGCCCGCGCCCGTCGCGATCGCGCCGGGCGTGTACGCATTCTTCGGCGACAACGATGCAGTCGCACCCGCGAATCACGGCATCGTGTCGAACAACGGCTTCATCGTCGGGCAGGATGGCGTCACGGTGATCGACACGGGGTCATCGTATCGCTATGGCCGCGCGATGATCGAAGCGATCCGCAAGGTCACGCCATTACCGGTGAAGCTCGTCATCATCACGCATCAGGCGCCCGAGTTCGTGTTCGGCGCGGCCGCGTTCCGTGACGACGACGTGCCGATCCTCGCGCACGCGCGCGCCGCGCAACTGATCCGCGAGCGCTGCTCGATCTGCCTCGCGAATCTGCGCAAGACGTTGGGCGAAGATGAAATGGCTGGCTCACGCGTCACGGTGCCCGATAAAACCGTGAACGGCACGACGGAAATCGAGAGCGGCGGGCGCAAGCTGCAACTGCTGCACTTCGGGCCCGCGAGCACGCCCGGCGATCTCGCCGTGCTCGATACGCAAACCGGCGTGCTCTTCGCGGGCGGGCTTGTCTCGAACGGACGCATACCCGAATTGCGCAACGAGCAGATTCCCGGCTGGCTCGCCGCGCTGGAGAATCTGCATGCGCTCGACCTGAAGACGGTCGTTCCCGGCTTCGGCGCGCCATTGCGCGGCGACGACATCATGCGCACGGGCGATTATCTTCGCGAGCTGGATGTGTCCGTAAAGCGCGCCTACAAGAGCGGCATCGGCCTCACCGAGGCGATGCATACCGTGCAGGTTCCCGCGTTCAAGGACTACAAGCTCTATGCGATCGCGCAGCCGCAGAACGTGCAGCGCATCTATCTTCAACTCGAAAAGCAGTGACCCATTGATGCAAGCCTTCTTCTAACGCCGTACAACCACCAGGAGACACCACGATGGCCCAGCTCGTAGCGCTATACAAGCACCCGTCCGACCCGAAGGCATTCGACGAATACTATGCTTCGACCCATGCGCCGCTCGCGAAGACGCTGCCGGGCTTGCGGCGCTACGAGATCAGCACGGGGCCGGTCGTGGCGGCATCGGGCGATTCGCCCTATCACCTCGTCGCGCTGTTGCAGTTCGATTCGCTCGAAGCCATTCAGACCGCGCTCGGCTCGCCCGAAGGCCAAAAGACCGCCGGCGATCTCGCGAACTTCGCGCAGGCCGGCGTCGAGCTATTGATGTTCGATTTGAAAGAAGCCTGATACCGCTCATGCCTTCGGGGACGCACGCGCGTCTCCGAAGCGCCTCGTCTTTCCTCAGTCTATTTCCCCGAATTCCAAGACCCGCATCGTTGAATGGGGATGCTGCACGGTTTTGTATCCATCGATACAATACGTTTTGTATCGACCGATATAAAACGTCGGTCCCTTCCATTCGATGGAGCAGGGCTATGGCGCGACCGCGCAATTTCGACGAGGACAGCGTGCTCGATGCCGTTGCCGAAGCGTTCTGGACGCACGGCTACGAAGGCACGTCCACGCGCGACCTCGTGCAGTACACCGGCCTTACGCAGCCGAGTCTTTACAACGCTTTCGGCGACAAGCGCGCGCTCTTTCTGCGTGCGCTCGATCACTATCTCGAACACACCTTGCGCGAGCGCATTCAGCGGCTCGAATCGTCGATGACGCCTGACCGCGCGATTACCACGTTCTTTCGCGAGATCGTCGAGCGTTCCGTGTCGGACGAACATCGGCGGGGCTGCATGCTGGTCAACGCGGCGCTCGGCGCATCGCCGGAAGACGAGGAGTTTCGCGAACTCATCGCCGAGGAGATCGCGCTGATGCGAGCATTCTTCGAGCGCTGCATGAAGGCCGGCCTGAAGAGCGGCGTTATCGAGCGCGTGATGTCCGCCGACGCTGCCGCCACCAGTCTCCTCGCCGTGCTGCTCGGCGTGCGCGTGCTGGCGCGCGTCGATCCGAAGCCTGCGTTGCTGAGCAATGCCGTCGGGCCGACGTTGGCGATGCTCAAGCTGCCGCCGCTCGGTCTCACCGCCGGCAAGCGCTAACTCTCGCACCTTTCACGTCACTTTGTCCGGACGCGTGCAAACGCAACGCGCCGCAGGAGTCGTCATCATGTCGGATCAAACGATATCGGCCATTCGCGCCGATCAGCACACTTCACTCGATGCCCGCGCGCTATTCGCGATGCTCGCGGGCTTTTGCGCGAGTCTCGTCGCGATCGGCCTTGCGCGCTTCGCTTACACGCCGCTCATTCCGCCGCTCATCGAGGCGCACTGGTTCACGTCGTCACAGGCGGTGACGCTCGGCGCTGCGAATTTCGCGGGGTATCTGGCGGGCGCGCTTGTCGGCCGCGCGATTGCCAAGGCATTGACCAATCGTCACGCGCTGCGCCTTTTGATGGCTATCGCAACGGCCGCGTTCTTCGCGTGCGCGTTTCCGTTGTCGATCGCATGGTTCTTCGCGTGGCGCTTTCTGTCGGGCCTCTCGGGCGGCGCGATCATGGTGCTCGTCGCGACCACGATCCTGCCGCATATCCCGGTCGCGCGTCGCGGCTTCGCGAGCGGCATGATCTTCATCGGACTGGGCTTCGGCATCGCGGCATCGGGCACGCTGATTCCGAAGCTCCTGCATCACGGCCTGCACGACACGTGGATGGGTCTTGGCATCTTCTCGCTCGCGCTGACCGCGATTGCGTGGTTCGGCTGGCCCGCATCCAATCCTTCCGCTGTGGCAGCGCAAGCCGCGACGACACAAACGGATGCGCACGGCGGCACGCGCCTGCGGCTCCTGTACGCGCAATACGCTGCGAACGCCCTCGGCCTCGTGCCCGTGATGATTCTGCTCGTCGATTGCATCGCCCGCGGTTATGGTCGTGGCGCCGGAGTGGGCGCGAACTATTGGGTGTTGTATGGCGCGGCTGCGATTTTCGGGCCGCTGATCTGCGGCAATGCGGGCGATCGTTTCAGCTTCGGTATGGCGTACCGTTTTGCGTTGGCGTTGCAGGCGTGCGCGGTGGCGTTGCTGGCTTTATCCGCGAACCCGTATGTGATCGGCGTCGCGACAATCGCGCTCGGCATCTCGACGACGGGCATCGTGCCGCTCGCGCTCGGCCGTGTGCATGAACTCCTGCCGCACGATCATGCCGAGCAGCGCGCGGCGTGGAGCCGGGCGACATCGGCATTCGCGCTGTGCCAGGCGCTCGCGGGCTATGGCTATTCGTTCCTGTTCTCGCATACGCATAACAACTACGCGCTGATCTTCGCGTGCGGGGCGTTTGCGCTGGCGGTCGCGTTCGTTGCGGATCTCGTCGTGAATCGCAAGCGCGCCGAAGCCTAATCGATGCGGCCGGAGGACGAATCGCCGGAGTCCTCCTCCGGATCCGCTACGCTCAAGTCCTCGCGCCGATGGTTGATCACGAGAAATACGCTCATCAACACGAGAAACGCGACGACGAGCATCGCGGCATTGATGAGCACGCGTTCATAGCCGAGTTCGGCGACGTTGATGAACGGATAGGGATAGAAATCGGAGAGACTTCCGCGCCAAAGCGTAATGCAAAGATAAGAGAGCGGATAGACGAGCCAGAGCGCACATCGGCGCAATGACAGATGAAAGCGCGGCACGAACAGAAACCAGTACAAGGCTGCGAGCGCCGGCACGAGCGTGTGCAGCGATTCGTTGACGAGCGCGCGATAACCCGATGGTGTCCATAGATATCGCAGCAACGCGTTATAGGCGATGCCGACGAACACGATATATACGACGATCGCCGTCACGACAGTCGGCTTTCGAAACAATCGCGCGACGGGGAATTGCGCACGTGTCGCGACGCACGTGAAGCAAAGCGCGGTCAGCAGCACCGTGAGGTTCGTCAGATAGCTGCTCATGCGCGCGATGCCGTCGAACACGGTGAAGCCGCGATGGACCACACGCGCGACGGTGATGTCCATTTGCGCGGCGAACGCGAGCCACGCGATCATCGCGATGGCTGCCGCGACCGCGAGCGATGCGGTGCTCGGTGTATGAAGCGGCAAGTCGGGCTCTTGCCGGGGAGGTCGGGCGGGTGGTTTCGACATGACGCTCAATGTACTGGTGGGGCGATCATTAACGGCAATGCAACAACTCGCGCCGGCGAAGTTCAATTCAGAAAACTCCTATATTTGGGGATGTTACTCGCGCGGTAATTTTCGGGCTGCCCATGGGTTCGCTTGGATAGTGGGAAGAAGACGTCGAACTGGATTCCCTTCGGACGGAGCGTTATAAGTTCTGACACCGGTGACAACAAGCCCAGCCCGTGCGCTGGGTTCGTTATCAAGGAACGGCTGGCAGTGATGTGATGATCTCTTGCCGTGCTGGACGAGCACGCAGACGCAAGAGTCGACGGCAAGCCGGTTCGTTCAATCCGCCGCGCCCGCGAACCTGATCTACCGACACAGCACAGACGTAGTCTGATGCGATCGCAACGACGTAGGCCGTTCACGCTCGAGCAATTGGATTGCCGAAGCTCACTACTTTTGGCGTGCTCTCAGCACGCTCTATGAAATATATGAATCAAGATTGCCCAGTGGTGCGTCGGCGTATTTCGCTCGTGGTGCCTTTTCATAATGAAGCCGCGGTAATTAGCCAGTTTTTCGTTTCTGTCACTTCTGTATTGCGCGGTCTGCCGGACGCGGACTATGAAATTGTTTGCGTCAATGATGGCAGTACCGACGCCACCCTCGATATGTTGCTGATGGCTTGCAAGCACGATCGGCATGTACTGGTCGTGGATCTATCGCGGAACTTCGGTAAGGAGGCTGCGTTGACCGCGGGCATCGACGCCGCGACCGGCGATGCGGTGATTCCCTTCGACGCGGATCTGCAAGATCCGCCCGAAGTCATCCCTCGACTTATCGAGCGATGGCGAGAAGGCTACGACGTGGTGCTCGCAAAGCGCGCCGAACGCAACACGGACACATGGACCAAGCGCGGCACCGCAATGCTGTTCTATCGCGTTCACAACGCTATTTCCGAAACACTCATTCCTAACGACGCAGGCGATTTCCGGTTGATGTCGAGGCAGGTTGTAGAAGCCCTTAAACAGTTGCCCGAAAATCGGCGATTCATGAAGGGCCTCTTTGCGTGGGTGGGCTTTCGCACGACGCAGATCGAATACGTCCGCAGTTCTCGTGCAGCAGGAAAAACGAAATTTTCCGCATGGAAACTGTGGAATTTCGCGCTCGAAGGACTTACGAGCTTTGGCACATTGCCGCTGCGGGTCTGGACATATATCGGCGGCGCCACTGCTTCTTTTGCAATTCTCTACGCGCTTTACCTGACTCTGCGCACGCTGCTTCGCGGCGCTGACGTTCCCGGTTATGCATCCATTATCACGGCGGTGCTGTTTCTCGGTGGTGCGCAACTTGTGGGAATCGGCGTGATCGGCGAATACGTCGGCCGTATTTACATGGAAGCGAAACGACGCCCTGTCTATATCGTGCGCAAGGTCTACGGATCGAGCGATGCATGACATCTCGCGTTCGCAACGCGCCTGACGATTCAACGCATATCTTTAAACAATCAATCTCTGATGTCAGACACTCAACTCGTCCGGCCTGATGCCGCCACCTCGGCAATATCTGTTATTGACGATGGCCGTACACGACGCCTCATCTGGCTGCTGCCTGTCCACGCGATCGTCTGGATCATCTGCGCGTGGCTTTCTCGCGGCAATCTCGACATTCAAGGCGACATGATCGAGAACTACGTCTGGGGTATCGAATGGCAGGCCGGCTACGCCAAGCACCCGCCGCTATTCGCGTGGATCACGGCAGCATGGTTCCGCGTCTTTCCCCATACGGACATTGCTTATTTCGCGCTTTCAGCAACCAATTCGATGATTGGCCTCCTCGGCATCGTCGCGCTTTCGCGGTGCTTCGTACCGCGCAGGCTTGCCACCATCGCAGGGCTCGCGATGGCCGTATCGCCGCTCTACTCGAACCTCGCGATCAAGTTCAACGCAAACTCGGTGCTGCTCTCGGTGTGGCCGTGGACGGCTTACTTTTTCGTGCGCTATATGCAGACGCGTAGCTGGCGAGAGGCGATTGCAGTCGGAGCGCTGGCGGCCGCCGCAGTGCTCGGCAAGTACTTTTCGATAGTGCTGCTGATCGCGCTGTTCATCGCGATGCTCGTGCGACCCGCCTGGCGCGCACGCCTTTTTGACTGGCGCGTGCTACTGGTCGCAGCGACAGGTGCGATCGTGCTGGCACCGCACATTCACTGGCTCGTGGTCAATCGCTTCCCGACCCTCACCTACGCCGACGAACGTACAGGCGGCACAATTCTGGCCGCCGTGGCGCGTTTCGGCGTCTATACACTCGCGCAGATTGGCTATCTCGCGTTGAGCTTCATCGTGACGCTCGTGCTGGTGCGTGAACGACGAAGTCAGGCTGCCCGGCTGATGGCCGCAAGCGTCACGAAGCCTTCGCTCAACCCGGACCTCTGGTGGCTCGCCCTCGGCCCGCTGATTGTCGTAGGCATGATCGCGGTACTTTCGAGAACACAAATGGCTTCCGTGTGGGGCATGGCGCAATGGTTCGCTATCGTGCCCTTGTGGCTGGCCGTTCTGGACCGCGCCGGATTCACGTTCAGGCCTGAGCGGGCGGTTCGTACGCTTGCTTGCTACTGGCTGATCGTGTTCGTAGCCACCGCTGCAATCGGCTACATGGGTGCGCTGCGCAACACCGACGATGCCGCCGAACCACGTGCGGAACTCGCCGAAGCAGCGCACGCCCTGTGGAACCAGCGCTTCCGGCGCGATATTCCTGTGGTGGCGGGTTCTGGCCATGAAGCGCAATCGATCGCTTTCTACAGTAACGGCAACACGCGCTATTGGGACATGTCCAAGCCTGGAACGACGCCTTGGTTGAGCATCGCGGACCTGAAGCGGCGCGGCGCGCTGTTCGTATGCAGGGAGATCGATACGCCTTGCATAAAGGAATCCAAGACGATAACCAACGCGATACCAGTCAGTGTCGCCGTCAACAAGTACGCGTGGGGGCGCTCGCTGCCAGCGCGACGTTACCTTCTATTCGTCCTGACACCGCTTCACTGATCGCGAGTCCGCGCGACCGACAAGTTCGTGCCGCGCCGACTCGCCCCGCAACCCCGCCCATCATCCCAGCTTGACCACCGCGTCCCGCAACGCCGTGCGCAAGCCTTCCTCGACGACCGGATGATAAAAAGGCATCCGCAGCATCTCATCGACCGTGAGCTTCATCTGCAAAGCCCACGCGAGCAAATGCGCGATATGCTCCGCATCCGGCCCGATCCATTCCGCGCCGACAAAGCGGCGGCTCGCGCGATCGACATACACATGCATCAGCCCGCGATTCCTCAGCATCACGCGACTGCGCCCCTGATCTTCGAAACTCACTTCGCCCGTCGCGAACGCGCCTTGCGTCAGGTCGGCGTGACGCGCTCCGACCATCGCGATGCCAGGGTCCGTGAACGCAATCGCGATCGGCGCGCGACGTTCGACCGGCGCGACATCCGGATAGCGCGCCGCGTTCGTACCCGCCGCACGGCCTTCATCGGCAGCTTCGTGAAGCAAGGGCAGCACGCCGTTCGCATCGCCCGCGATGAATACCGGATGCGTGCCCGCCTGCAAGGTCAGCAAGTCATAGACAGGCGAGCCATCGTCATCGAGTGCGAGCGACGTATTTTGCAAGGCGAGCCCGCCGATATTGGCCTTGCGTCCCGCAGCCACGAGCACGTAATCGAACGTGTCTTCGATCAGTTCTCCCGCGCCGGACACATAGCGCAAGTGCACTTCATCGCCTTCGCGCGACGCGGCTTCGACTTGCGCACGCGGTTCGAAACGAAACGCCTCGCTGAACACGCGTTCTGCATATCCGCGCACATCCGGATCGCTCAAAGGCCCGACGCGCCCACGCGCACCCAGCACCGACACGCGCACGCCCAGCCGCGCCAACGCCTGACCGAGTTCCAGCCCGATGACGCCCGCGCCGATCACCGCGACGCGCTTCGGCAGGTCGTCCCATGCGAACACGTCGTCGTTGATGACCGCCCGATCGCCGAGCGCACGATACATCGCCGGCATGACCGGGCTCGATCCTGTCGCGATCACGACACTCTTCGCGTGCACCTTCGTGTGCTCGCCCACCAGCAACAGGTTGTCGTCGATGAAACGCGCGTAGCCGGTGAGCTTGTCCGCTTCGGGCATCGCATCGACGCCCGCGACGACGAAGCTCACGAAGCGATCGCGCTCGCGCTTCACGCGCGCCATCACCTCGCGCCCGTCGATGCGCACCGCGCCGTCGATATGCACGCCGAATGCATCCGTGTGGGTCGCGTGGTGCGCGGCATCGGCGGCCGCGATGAGCAGCTTCGAAGGCATACAGCCGACACGCGCACACGTCGTTCCGTGCGCGCCGCCTTCGATGAGAATTGCCGAAGCGCCCGCCGCCTTCGCCGCGCGATACGCGGAAAGCCCCGCGCTGCCTGCACCGATGATAGCGACATCCGTATGGATCGTGTTCATGATGAACTCCCGAATGGTTGTTGCATTTGCGACCATCATGGCGCGTGGCAAGCGAAATGCGAATGCTCGTTCGGATCGATTTTCTGCTCGATCGTCTCAAGCGACGCACGCCGAAGTCATGTATTCATCTAGACGTCTCATGCGCGTCACCGTCTCGTCATCTTGGCTTCCTAGAATCTCCCGAACGTTTCAGCGCGCCGTTTGAGCGCGCCCATCGAGGGAAGCTATGGACGCAATTCGCATCGAGCGTCTCACCAAGACGTTCAGGAATGGCCGCAAGGCGCTCGACTCCGTCGATCTGCGCGTGGAGGAGGGCGAAATGGTCGCGCTCATCGGCGCTTCGGGTTCCGGCAAGTCGACGCTGCTGCGGCATATCGCCGGCTTTACGGCATCCGACCCCGCGCCGTCGCACGTCACGCTGCTCGGCCGGCCGATCCAGCAGAACGGCAGGATCGTGCGCGAAGTGCGATCGATTCGCCGCGACGTCGCCTTCGTGTTTCAGCAGTTCAATCTCGTCGGACGCCTTTCGGTGCTGACCAATGTGCTGATCGGCGCGTTGTCGCGCGTGTCGCTGTGGCGGCGTCTCGCGGGCCGTTTTCCGCGCGGCGAGCGTTCGTTCGCGATGGAATCGCTCAGCGCGATGGGCATCGGCGAGCACGCGTTCGAACGCGCGAGCAATCTGTCCGGCGGCCAGCAACAACGCGCGGCGCTGGCCCGCGCGCTCGTGCAGCGCGCGCGCATCGTGCTCGCCGATGAACCGATCGCGTCGCTCGATCCCGAATCGGCGCGCCGCGTCATGGAACTAATGCAGACGCTCAACCGCGAACACAATCTGACGGTCGTCGTATCGCTGCATCAGATCGATATCGCGATGAAATATTGCCCGCGCACGATCGCCCTGCGCGATGGCCGCGTCGTGTTCGACGGTGCGAGCGAGCGTCTCACGCCCGTCGTGCTGCGCGAGCTTTATGGCGCGTCGGCAGAGGAACTGCTCACGAATCACAGCGCGCCAAGCGCAAACATGCAAGCTGCAACGGCCTTCGCAACAGCCGCGAGCATCTGAGTTTCGAACCCAACATCAACCCTGGATCGCATCATGAAAACAGCCCGTTTCTTCCTGGCTGGCGCCGCGCTCGCGTCTTGCCTTCTGACGCAGACCGTTCTTGCCGAGACGATCAACTTCGGCATCATCTCGACGGATTCGTCCGCCGCGCTCAAGGAGCGCTGGCAACCGCTCATCGACGATCTGAACAAGCAGACCGGCCTCGACGTGAAGGCCTATTTCGCGACCGACTATGCGGGCATCATCGAGGCGATGCGCTTCAACAAGGTGCAGATGGGCTTCTTCGGCAATGCGTCGGCGATCGAAGCCGTCGATCGTTCGAATGGCGAAGTCTTCGCGAAAGTGAAGTACAAGAACGGTGAGGCAGGCTATTACTCGCTGCTCATCACGAACGCGAACAGTAAGTGGAAGTCGCTCGATCAGGTGCTGAAGAACACGAAGGACATCAATCTCGGCTTCGGCGATCCGAACTCGACCTCGGGCACGCTCGTGCCTTCGTACTATCTGTTCGCGAAGAACGGCATCAATGCGAAGAGCGCGTTCAAGAGCGTGCTGCCGTCGAGCCATGAGTCGAACATGTTGGCGATCGTGAACGACAAGATCGATGTCGCGACCAACAACACCGACATGCTCGACACCATCAAGACGCAGCATCCGGAGATGTATCCGAAGGTGCGCGTGCTGTGGAAGTCGCCGCTGATTCCGTCGGACCCGCTCGTGTGGCGTCGCGATCTGCCGCAAGCGACGAAGGACAAGCTGCGCAACTTCTTCGATCACTACGCTGAAAAAGACCCGCGCGAACAGGCGGTGATGGCGTCGATCTCGGGTTATTCGGGCTTCGCGGATTCGTCGAACGCGCAGCTCGTGCCGATTCGTCAGATGGCGCTCTTTCAGAAGAAGGAGCAGGTGCAGAACGATGCGCATCTCGACGCCGCTGACAAGCAGGCGAAGATCGCGGCGCTCGATCAGAAGATCGCCGCGCTCGACAGCACGGCGGCGAAGTAAATGAAGCCGCTCGACGTAGCCACGTTCGAGGCCGGCATCGTCCGTCCGGTCCATGCGAGCGCGCCCAAGCGTAGCTGGACGTCGATGCTCGGCTGGATCGTCGTCATCGCCGTGCTCGGGCTGTCATGGAAGAGCGCCGATATGCGTCCGCTCGATCTGCTCGGCGCATCGGGCAACATGAGCCAGTTCGCACGCGACTTCTTTCCGCCCGACTTCAGCGAATGGCGCACCTATGTGCATGAAATGATCGTGACGCTCGCGGTCGCGGTGTGGGGCACGGCGCTCGCGCTGGTCTGCGCGGTGCCGTGCGGCTTGCTCTCGGCGCAGAACATCGCGCCGGTGTGGATCTCGCAGCCGGTGCGCCGTCTGATGGACGCGTGCCGCGCGATCAACGAAATGGTCTTCGCGATGTTGTTCATCGTCGCGGTCGGGCTCGGGCCGTTCGCGGGCGTGCTCGCGCTGTGGGTGCATACGACCGGCGTGCTCGCCAAGCTCTTTGCCGAAGCGGTCGAAGCCGTCGATTCGAGGCCCGCGGAAGGCGTGCGCGCGACGGGCGCGAGCAGTCTCGATGAAATCGTCTACGGCGTGCTGCCGCAAGTGTTGCCGCTGTGGATCTCGTTCGCGCTGTATCGCTTCGAGTCGAACGTGCGTTCGGCGATGGTGGTCGGCATGGTCGGCGCGGGCGGCATCGGCGTCGTGCTGTATGAGGCGATCCGTTCCTTCAATTATGCGCAGACGGCGGCGGTGATGCTGATCGTCATCGTGATCGTGTCGCTGATCGATGTCCTGTCGGGCTGGGTGCGCGAACGCGTCATCTGAACCGCTTCATGAGCTTTCGATGCCGAGCGCCGTGATCAGGCGCTCGCGTCGTTCCAGCGCCTGCAGCGAACGCTTGCCGAGATGCGCCGCGACGAGATTGAGCAAGCCCTCGCAAAACACGAGATACGCGCCCATGCTGTTGCTGAAGAAGCTGCTCTCGTGCGGAATGAGGAACGCGTGACGCGCGGGCGGCACGAGCGGCGACGCGAGAGTATCGGTGATCGCGATGACTTCCAGCCCGGCTTCCTTCGCGGCGATCGCGGCTTCCGCGACGCTGCGCGTGTAGGGCGCGACGCTCGTGACGAGCACGACATCGCCGGGCTGCAACTGCGCGAGCCCTTCGGCAACGCCGAGACCCTGCGCATCGAGCAGCGCGACATCGGTTCGGATCATGCCGAGGCCATAGCAGACGAAACTCGCGAGCGCGCTGAACTGGCGCAGGCCGTGAATGCGCACGCGCTTCGCATCGGCGAGCAGACGCGCCGCGCCGCGCAACTCCACGGGCGACAACTGCGCGATGAAGCCTTCGACATTGCCGATCGATTCTCGGGCGAGCTTCACGACCATATCGACTTCGGGCGCGGCATCGTGTGCGTGCGTCTTGCTGCTCGCAACGATGCGCTCCGCCTGCTGGCTATAGAAATGCCGGTGCCTTTCCGCGAGGCTGTCGCGAAAGACGCTCTGAAAATCGGCGAATCCCGCGTAGCCGAGCCGTGTCGAGAGACGCGTGAGCGTGGACGCATTGACATCGAGCGATGCCGCCAGATCGGTGATCGTGCGTACCGCCACTTCCTCGGGACGTTCGAGCAGCTTCGCGAGCACGGTATGCGCCTTGCCGCCGAGCGAGACATCGGCTTCATCGCGGCCGATGCGTATCACGAGCGCGCGCAAGCCATCGACGCTGCGCGGCGGCATCTGCGTGTCTGCTTCAGCAACGCCCGCGCGACGTCCCTTCTGTTTGCCTGTGTCCATTGATCATCCGGTACCGGGCGGGCTGCCCGGGATGTTCGTGAACCTCCCATTCTATGTGAGACGCGCTAATCGCAATGTCGGCGGTGGCGAGGGTGTTCTCGTCGTCGGGATCGTCGGGATGCGTGCGGTGAATCGGCAGCGCGGCGTCTTCGCGATCGGCGAGGATCGCGAGCGGATCGATTGCTTCGTTCGATGCGACCAGCGCATCGCCGCGTCGTTGCCGATGAAGCGACGAATCCGTGATGATCTGCGAGAAGCCATGCATCGCCGGATGAATCGCGTGATTCCCATGCAGCGACGGTTTCTGCACTTCGACGACGGAGCAATCGTGCGCGCTGAATTCGACGCTCAGGAGCGCAGGGCTCCTGCAATCCGTGAGCGTCAGATGAAAGCCGCCCGCACGCGGGTTATCGCGCACGATCGACACCGCTTCGCCGATATCGGCTGCATCCAGGATCGCGCGCGTGATCACCATGCGCGGCACGCCCGCGACCACCTCGCGCTGACGCAGATTGTTCACGGTCATCGCGAGGCCGTTGTCCGTCACGGCAAACGTATGGCCCGGCAGCGAGCCGGGATAGACGAAGGCCGCGAAGCCCGCGCCGCCATCGATCTCGCACTGTGCGATCGCGCAATGCCCCGCGAAACCGGGGAAGCCGTCCTCGTTGTGACTGACGCGCCGCACCTCAGCGCCGGGAAGCTGCACGGTGGTGCAGCCATCGGGCGACATCGCCCAGACATCGCCGCGGCAGTTCCAGAGGAAGACGTCCTCGAAGGGCAGGGTGAGTCCGGCGGCCAGGCCGTGAAGCTCCTCCCACACGCGTGGAAAGCGCTCGCGCACGAGCGCGGCCATCGCGCTCGATGTCTCGCTGCCACGCCATTGCATGACCGTTTCCCACGCGCGCGTTTTCAGCAGATAAGCGTGCACCGCATGAGCGCCGAATCGTCCGAGGGCTTCGCCCGCATCGCGCGGCGAGCCGGAAATTTCGATGAAACCAAGTGCCGCCATAAATTCAGGTAGTTCGATAAGGTTATTCGACGTGTTGCAGGAAATCGCGCAAACGCTGGTTAGGCGGATTATCGAGCAATTCGGCGGGCGGGCCATCGACGGTGATATGCCCGTGCTCCATGAAGATGAGCCGCGTGCCGACCTTGCGCGCGAACGCCATCTCGTGGGTGACGACGACCATCGTCATGCCTTCTTCCGCGAGCGCCTGCATCACGCGCAACACTTCCTGGCGCAGTTCGGGATCGAGCGCGGAGGTGGGCTCGTCGAAGAGCATGAGCTTGGGCTTCACCGCGAGCGCTCGCGCGATCGCGACGCGCTGCTGCTGTCCGCCCGACAACTCGCTCGCATAGTGCCCGACGCGCGCGCCGAGTCCGACCTTCGTCAGCAGATCGCGTGCGAGCGTTTCGGCGTCGGGCTTGCTGATGCCGCGCACCTGACGCGGCCCGAACGCGACGTTTTCGAGCGCCGTCATCTGCGGAAACAAGTTGAACTGCTGAAACACCATGCCCGCTTCCTGACGAATCTCGCGCACCTTGCGCGTGCCGCCGAGCACGCTGATGCCATCGACGACGAGATCGCCGCCATCGATCTGCTCCAGTGCGTTGATGCAGCGCAGAAGCGTCGACTTGCCCGAGCCCGATGGCCCGATCAGCACGACGACTTCGCCCGCGTCGATGTCGAGATCGACTTCATCGAGCACGACGGTCTTGCCGAAGCGCTTCGTCACGCTCTTGAACTGGACCATATGGCCGTTGTGGTTCATCGTATTCATAGGATGCGCATTCTCCTTTCCATCGTGCGCAGCCCGAAGGTCAGCGCGCCGATCATGCAGAGATAGATGAGGGCGACGGCCGTCCAGATTTCCACCGCGCGAAAGTTCGACGCCATGATTTCCTGACCCTGCCGCGTCAATTCGCCCACGCCGATCACGATGAAGAGCGACGTGTCCTTCAGGCTCACGATGAACTGATTGCCGAGCGCGGGCGTCGAGCGCCGCAGCGCCACCGGACCGACCACGAATGCGAGCACGCGCCAGCCGGGCATCCCGAGCGCGAGCCCCGCTTCGCTGAGACCGCGCGGCACCGAAAGAAACGCGCCGCGCACGATCTCGGCGATATACGCGCCCGAGTTGATGATGATCGACGCGATCGCCGCCGTCATCGCATCGACGCGCACGTGCAGCACCAGCGGCAAGGCGAAGTAGATGAACATCACCTGCACGACGATCGGCGTGCCGCGCACGAATTCGATGTACGTGAACGCGATCCGCTGGCACAGCGCGTTGCCATAGGCGCGCATCAGGCCGAACAGCAGGCCGACGGCCAGGCCGCCCGCGAGCCCTGCAAGGGTGATCAGCACCGTGAGACGCGCGCCGTGCATGAGCGCGGGGATAGCGTCGACGATGACCGACAAATCGAACTGCATGCTTGTTCTCCGGAAGGCCAGCGATCAGGACTTTGCCGGCTCGACGCCGAACCACTTCTTGTAGATGGCCGCATAGCGCCCGTCGGCCTTGATCTTGGCGAGCTCGGCGTTGACCTTCGTGACGAGCGGGCTGCCCTTCGGAAACGCGATGCCGTATTGCTGCGCCATCATCTGCGCGCCGACCGCCTTCACGCGCGACTTGCCCGCGGTGTGGATGTAGTAGAGGACGTTGGGCGTATCGTGCATCGCGGCATCGACGCGGCCGGTCGCGAGTTCGAGATACGCGTTGTCGATGTTCGGGAACGCGCGCAGGTCGGTGCTCTTGAAGTTCGCCTTCGCATAATCGAAGGACGACGTGCCGGTCTTGACCGCGAGTGTTTTGCCCTTCAGGTCGTCCGCGCCCTTGATCGCGCTGTCGACCGGCACCATCAGCGTGAAGCCGCTGTCGTAGTAGCCGTCGGAAAAGTCGATGACCTTCTTGCGCTCGTCCTTGATCGTGATGCCCGCGAGCGCGACATCGACGTTATGCGTCTGCAGCGCGGGCAAGATGCCGCTAAAGTCCATCGGCTGCAGCTTGTAGTCGATCTTCAGATCTTTTGCGATTTCCTTCCACAAGTCGATGTCGAAGCCGACGTATTCGTTGCCCTGTCGGAACTCGAACGGCACGAACGCGGTATCGCATGCGACGACGAGTGTCTCGGCGCGTGCCGCGCTTATGAGGGAAAGGGCGGTGATGGCGGCTACGGCGAGTTTTGCGGCGAGTTTCATGATCGACCCCTTGTCGAAGGTTTTGCAAATGGATTTGCTTAGTTTCTGAGATTGCAAATCGGTTTGCGAAGTGTCCGTGAACGAAAATCGGCTTGCAACTAGGGGTTTACGCGAGGATGAGGCGAGACCGCGCCTCCCGGACGGGTTTCGTGGAATCCTGATTTCGTGTCGGTCTATTAGCACTGCCCCTCCCCGGGGCGGGGGTCACTTTCTTTGCTGCT
>JFHF01000079.1 GCA_000648925.1 Caballeronia jiangsuensis | reverse complement strand
GGTCGCAGCCTTGGGTCATCAAAGGATAAAAGAACAGTCCATACACGATCATACTTTGCGCAACGGAAAAGAGCGTCGCGACATCGTTAGGCACCGATCGGTTCAGCTTGGTTTGCATCACATATTCGGCCCAAGCAGCTTCGGGACCTTCGCTTGACGACGGCATGTGAATGCCTGTCCATGCGGGGTCGATCTCGAGCCAGTTGTGGGGCGTGACCTGCTTGATTCCTTGTGGGCATTGATCGTTCATAGTGCTGACTGAAATGGTGGAGAACAGGACGGGAAGATACTCGACCGCGCCTTGATCTTGTAGCAAAAGCCAGTGATGATGGCTTTCGATCAATTCAACAACGAAAAGCTTCAAGAGAGAGGGTCACATATGCATCGCATCAGTCATATCGCTATTGAAAATTTTCGTACTTGCCGGAATGTTTCACTTCCTCTGGATGAGTTTACCCCGCTCGTTGGGCAGAATAACGTTGGCAAATCCACGATTTTGGACGCAGTCAAGTGGGTAGTTAAACCCGTGACGCTCGCATCGACCGATTTCGCTGATTCGAAGCAACCTATAGTTGTGGTCGCTTGCATAACTGGGATTTCTGCCCAACTACTGGACCGCATTCCGGATCAACGTCATCGCGCAGCAATTGAGCCATTTTGCCGGAATGAGACGCTTTGGGTGCGGGCGGTTGCGACCGGGACTGGAAAAAACTCAATAGCCCAAGAAGTCTGGGATATCGACGCGTGCGGGGACTTGAGTCACCCTGACAAATGGCGAGCTTACCCTACAGGACTTCCACAAGCTGTGTCAGTGTTGCTCCCGGAGGCGCTGCACATAGCGGCAATGGATGATCTCTCCGAGGATCTAGGGAAAGCGAAGGCCGGTACGACGATCAAGGCGCTGCTTGATGAAATCATGGTGCCGGTGCTCGCGGCACACGCAGACATCAGAAGCGCACTCGACACGATCAGTCACATTCTAACTGCCAGTGGTAATAATCGCTCGGGACACTTGGCAACGTTTGATACCGAAGCGTCGCGCGCGCTGGTAAGTTTCTTTCCGGGGCTTTCACTGGACCTTGATCTCCAGATGATCGACGTGAAGGAATTTTTCAAGGCAGGGGACCTACATGTCACCGATCAGGTAACCGGCGATCGTCGCCGTTTCGACCAGATGGGGACGGGCGCACAGAGAGCCATTCAGATGGCGCTGATCCGCTATCTCGCCGAGACTCGCGCTAAGAATCCCGAACAGACTGCGCGGCGGTTGTTGTTGATCGATGAACCTGAGCTATATCTTCATCCGCAGGGCGTGCGTCGCCTGCGCGAGACGCTTCATTCCTTATCAAAATTTGGCTTTCAGGTTGTCTTCTCAACGCATTCACCATTGATGCTGAGTCGGGAGAATGCCGCTGATACGGTGGTTGTAACGAAATCAGCAAGCACTGGGACAAGCGCACTCAAGCCCCTTCGCCAAGCGGTACAAACCGCGTTGAGCGATGCAGAAGCACAATCGCGAACGCTTTTTGAGCTCGGTAACCTTGCAGAAGTGTACTTCTCTGAGCGGGTAGTTCTATGTGAGGGCAAAACCGACCGTCGCTTGCTTCCACTGGCATACGAGCGGCTGATGGGGTGCCCCCCGGAACTTGATCGCGTTACCTTCGTGTCGGTTGGTAGCTGTTCGGACATCCCGAAGGCGCTTCTCGTCCTAGATGCCATGGGCATCGTATCGTGTGCGGTGGCCGATTTGGACTTTGCCTTCATAGAGGCGCGAAAAGGCAATGCTTCTCTGTTGGAAAAAGACGGGGAAGATCTGAAAGAAGCGAAATCGATCTTGCAGCGACTGAAGCAAGCTCATTCATTCCCACTGGGTGGCAATGGCTTGCCAACGAAAGGCAACGATGGTTGGCAAGCTGCGGATACCTGGGCCTTATTTGCCGCGGACAGCGAAGGACGGCGAATCGCGAACAGCGTGCACGACTTATTGAAGCGCAAACGCATCTGGGTTTGGCCTGCTGGATGTATCGAGCAGGTCACCCGAACGGACGACAAGGGGGAGGATGCGATTCTGAAGCAAGAGGCGATGCTTCAAAGTATGGGGCCTGCCGATATCGACACCAACATGCCTGAATTCAAGCCGTGTTTCGATTGGATTCGAAGCGTTTAGCACGACGCCCGCCGCAAATGTGATTAAGGCTGGGCTAACAGGGAGCGCATGAAGTGCTTAAGCGCGACCCTGGGTGAAACTGGCGTTTAGATGTCTCAAGCGAGGCATTCGTGGTCGTCCGAAGGTGGCAGGCGGCAGATTAATGATCGGTCGGTTGCTGATGCAATCGGTTCAAGCGGCGCTCTCGTGCTTAATCGGAACGATCTTTTCGGTGCCGACCTTCCATTGATCAAGGAGGTCGGCCCACTGCTGCATCATTCTCGCCCGGTCCTTCATATAGTCCGCATGGTTGTAGGTGCGACGTACGGAATTGGGTTCGGCGTGGGCAAGCTGACGCTCAATCCAATCCGATGAGAACCCGAGTTCGTTGAGTCGCGTACTGCCGGTTGTTCTGGCTGCGTGCGGGCTGAATTTTCCCGACCAGCCGAGGGCGTGCAACATCTGCCGAAACGCAGCCGTAACCATCGGTTTGGTCCTGTCGTCGCGGTGCGGAAATACATGCTGCCTCTTGCCGGTCAGCATCTCCATGGTTTTCAGGAGGTCGACGGCTTGCGTCGGCAATGGAGTCACGTGCTCGCGACGCTTTTTCATCCTTTCTGCTGGAATGCGCCACGTGGCAGCATCGAGATCGAACTCCGTCCATTCAGCTTCAACGACTTCTGATGGACGAGCAAGCGTCAACCACATGAGCTTAAAGGCGGTCTGCGTTTGCAAGTTGCCGCCGTGTCCGTCCACGTCTTTCAGTAGTTGGCCGATTTCCGTGATCTCCAACGCCCGTTTGTGCTGGGTCTTATTCTTGGGCAGCGCTTCACGCCATTGATGCACCGGGTTGGCGTCAACTCGGAAGGTTTCCGCTGCTAGCTCGAAAATCCCGAACATCGTCCGCTTGGCTTCGGCCATCACGGACGGCCCGTTGTTGCTGTGCGCCTTTTTTAGAATGTCGAGGATCATGCTCGGCGCAATTGCACGGACGGGGAGGTCGCCTATGGAGGGAAACACGACCCGCGTCAGCATGTCGAGTCTGCGTGTTTTGGTGACTTCCTCCCAATCCTTGAGCGACAGCCATTCGTCGGCTAGGGCTTTGAAGGTGCTCGCGTGCCCATGGACGGCGTTTAGGCGCTCTATCTTTCGCTGTTGAGCCGGGTGTTGGCCCTGCTTGACCAGCTTACGGGCGGCGTCAACCTGTTCCCGTGCCTCTTTCACGGAGATCTGCGGGTAGCTGCCAATGGCGTAGCGGTTTTCCTTGCCGCCAAGGCGGTATTTCCAGCGCCAGAGCTTGGAGCCTTGTGGAGACACTTCCAGATAAAGCCCTTCGCCGACCGAATACTTGTACGGCTTGTCGGCGGGCTTCAGTGCACGCAGTGCGGCATCACTAACACGCGGCTTCGTAGGGCGCTGCGGTGAAGGAGTGCTGCTGGCTTGGGCTTCCTCTGTATTGTCAGGGGCGTCTGATTGATGTGGGGGCATGATTATTTGGTGGCATCGGGCATGGTCCCGCGTGCCCTCTATGATGCCCCCACATCGCCAGAAAATCAACGAACAGTCACGAACATTGGTGAACTGAAACCCCTTGTTTTTAAAGGGGCTGACGGAGTTTGCGAATGTCGACGAACACTCAGGAACAACAGTTCATGCTTACACGTTGAACAAAAAGTTCATGACATCCCCGTCATGCACGACGTACTCCTTCCCTTCCGCCCGCATCTTCCCGGCTTCCTTCGCACCTTGCTCGCCCTTATAAGCGATGTAGTCATCGAACGAAATCGTCTGCGCGCGAATAAAGCCGCGTTCGAAATCCGTGTGAATCGCGCCAGCGGCTTGCGGCGCCGTATCGCCGATATGAATCGTCCACGCGCGCACTTCCTTCACGCCCGCCGTGAAGTACGTATGCAATCCAAGCAGCTTGAACCCCGCGCGAATCACGCGGTTCAAACCCGGCTCGTCCATGCCCATGTCAGCCAGGAATTCGATCTTGTCGGCATCTTCGAGATCGGCGATTTCCGCTTCGATCGCCGCGCACACCGCGACCACCGGCGCGTTCTCCGCTTCCGCGTGCTTGCGCACCGCGTCGAGATAAGGGTTGTTCTCGAAACCGTCGTCCTTCACGTTCGCGACGTACATCGTCGGCTTCGACGTGATCAGGCACAGCGGCTTGATGGTCAGCTGCTCTTCGTCGGTCAGCGATAGACCGCGCACCGGCTTCGCCTGATCCAGTTGCGCGCGCACCTTTTCGAGCACGGCGACGAGCTTCGCCGCTTCCTTGTCGTTGCCCGACTTCGCCGCCTTCGAATAACGCGTGAATGCCTTTTCGACCGTCGCCAGATCGGCGAGCGCGAGTTCGGTGTTGATGACTTCGATATCCGCGATCGGGTCGATCTTGCCCGCGACGTGGATCACGTTCTCGTCCTCGAAGCAGCGCACGACATGCGTGATTGCATCCGTCTCGCGGATGTTCGCGAGGAATTGGTTGCCGAGGCCTTCACCCTTCGACGCACCCGCAACGAGCCCCGCGATATCGACGAACTCGACCACCGCCGGCAGGATGCGCTCGGGCTTCACGATCCCGGCGAGCGCGTTCAGACGCGCGTCCGGCACTTCGACCACGCCGACATTCGGCTCGATCGTGCAGAACGGATAGTTCTCGGCGGCGATGCCCGCCTTGGTCAAAGCATTGAAAAGTGTGGACTTACCGACATTGGGCAAGCCGACGATGCCGCATTGGAGGCTCATGGGATCCTTCGAACTGGTGAGACGGCGCGGGCCGCGCGGGTTTCGTCAAAAATGGTGCGCAAAGAGCGGGCGAGAACCGCCCGCCACGCTGCGGCCGCGTCAGACGGCCGGGCAAACCGCTATTGTACCGCCGCGCCGGCACGCGCAAGCGCCGCCCTCGGCCCGCAAACCCGTTCGAACCCCACGGCTATAATGCCCGCATGACTCCGCATCCCCTCAGATTTCACGCTGTCGTCGTCGGCGGCGGGCTCGTCGGCAAGACGGCCGCGCTCGCGCTCGCGCAATCCGGCCTGCGCACCGCGCTCGTCGCGTCGCGTGCCGCCGGCCTGCCGCCGGGCGCGGCGTTCGATTCGCGCATCTACGCGCTGTCTTCCAGCTCGCAGGCGCTGCTGGAGCGGCTGCGCGTCTGGCAGGCGCTCGATCGCTCGCGTCTCGGTCCGGTGCTCGACATGCGTGTTTTCGGCGATGCCCACGCGGAACTGCACTTTTCGGCGTTCCAGGCGTCGGTGCCGCAGCTCGCGTGGATCGTGGAATCGTCGCTGATCGAACAGTCGCTCGATGCCGCGTTGCGCTTCCAGCCGAGCCTCTCGTGGTTCGAATCGCGCGCGCAGGGCATGACGATCGAAACCGACGCCGCGCATGTCGCGCTCGCGAGCGGCGAAATGCTCGAAACGGATCTGATCGTCGGCGCGGATGGCGCGCATTCCTGGGTGCGCGCGCAGATGGGCGCGAAGATGAATCGTCGCGATTATCGGCAAACGGGTGTCGTCGCCAATTTCCGGACCGAGCGGCCGCACGGCGAAACCGCGTATCAATGGTTCCGCGATACCGAAATCATCGCGCTGCTGCCGTTGCCCGGCGATCACGTTTCGCTCGTGTGGTCGGCGCGCACGGAACACGCCGACGAACTGCTCGCGCTCGATCCCGCCCAACTCGCGGCTCAGGTCGAACAGGCGACGCAAAACATGCTCGGCACGCTCGATTGCGTGACGCCCGCGCAGGGTTTTCCACTCGGGCTGCAAACTGTCGACAAGCTGATCGCGCCGCGCGTCGCGCTCGTCGGCGATGCCGCGCATCTGATTCACCCGCTCGCGGGGCAGGGCATGAACCTCGGCCTGCGCGACGTCGCCGCGCTCGCGGATGTCATCGCAAACAAGGAGTCGTTCCGCGATCTCGGCGATCCGATTCTGCTGCGCCGCTACGAACGCGCGCGCCGCGAAGACATCCAGAAGCTCATGTTCGCGACCGACGGCCTGCAGCGGCTCTTTTCCGTGCCGGGCACGCTCGCGCGCGCGGTCCGCAACACCGGCATGGCGTTCGTCGGCGCGCAGCCGCTCATCAAGCGCTGGCTGGTGTCGGCGGCGCTTGGTTGAAACAGTCTATCGATACTCCATTGGCGCCACGCTCAAGCGACTCACAGGAAACCGCATGAAAACCACTTTTCGTATCGCCCTCGCGACGGCTGCCGCGCTCGCCGTGACGCTCAGCATCGGCTGTTCGGCGCAGGCCGATGAAACCACCGACAAGATCAAGTCGACGCTCGAATCGCGCATGGGCGACGCCACCATCAAGAGCATTCAGAAGACGCCCGTGCCGGGACTCTACGAAGTGAATCTCGGCTCGCAGATCGTCTATAGCGATGCGACCGGCAACTACGTGCTGATCGGCGATCTCGTCGATACGCGCAGCAGCAAGAACCTCACCGAAGCGCGCCTCTCGGAAACGAACAAGATCGACTTCGCGAAACTGCCGTTCGAGAACGCGGTGAAGGTCGTGAAGGGCAACGGCAAGCGCAAGATCGCGGTGTTCTCCGATCCGAACTGTCCGTACTGCAAGCAGCTCGAATCGACGCTGAAATCGATCGACAACGTGACGGTCTACACCTTCCTGTACCCGGTGCTTTCGCCGGATTCGACGGCCAAGTCGAAGTCGATCTGGTGCTCGCAGGATCGCGCGAACGCGTGGGAAGGCTGGATGCTCGACCGCAAGACGCCGACCATGGCGGCATCGTGCGACACGACCGCCATCGACAAGAACCTGAAGCTCGGCCGCTCGATGAACGTCACCGGCACGCCGACGGTGTTTCTCGCCGACGGCCGGCGTCTGCCGGGCGCCGTGCCCGCCGACCGGCTCGAAAAGGAACTGTCCGACGTGCACTGAGCGCGGCTCGAACGAAGAAGGGAGGCGCGTCATGCGCCTCCTGTGTTTTTACGGCCTTGCTTTTGCGAAAGCGCAGCGTAAAGAAGCAAGGCGCCGGGCGTGGCCAGGCGCGCCCAGAACAAGAACAAGGACATCGAGATGACTACGCTCACGCAAGCGATGCAGCCCGTCCGCTACCGCATCGTTCCGAAAAATCCCGCCGCGCATCTCTTCGAAGTGACGCTCACCGTCGCGGAGCCGGATCCCGCCGGCCAGCGGTTCATGTTGCCGGTCTGGATTCCGGGCAGCTACATGATCCGCGAGTTCGCGCGCAACATCGTGACGCTGCAGGCGTTCAACGCGGCGGGCCGCAAGATCGCGATCGAAAAGACCGACAAGCACGCGTGGCAGGCCTCGCCGGTCGACGGACCGATCACGCTGCGTTACGAGGTCTACGCGTGGGACATGTCGGTGCGCGCCGCGCATCTGGACGACACCATCGGCTTCTTCAACGGGACGAGCACGTTCCTCGCCGTGGAAGGGCAGTCCGCGGCGCCGTGCATCGTCGATATCGAGCCGCCGCCGGGCGGCGCGTATCGCAACTGGCGCGTCGCGACGGCGCTCGCCGAAGCACGCGGCACGAAGCGCTACGGTTTCGGCAGCTACGAAGCGGCGAATTACGACGAACTCGTCGATCATCCCGTCACGCTCGGCGAATTCGCGCTCGGCAGCTTCACCGCGCACGGCGTGAAGCACGACATCGTGATCTCGGGGCGCGTCGTCAATCTCGACATGAACCGGCTCGCCGCGGATCTGAAGCGCGTGTGCGAAGCGCAGATCGCGCTGTTCGAGCCGCGCACGAAGAAGGCGCCGGTGGAACGCTACGTGTTCATGACCGTCGCCGTCAGCGATGGTTACGGCGGGCTGGAGCATCGCGCATCGACGGCGCTGATCTGCAATCGCACGGATCTTCCGGTGCAGGGCCGCCCGGAAACGACCGAAGGCTATCGCACGTATCTCGGCCTGTGCAGCCATGAGTACTTCCATACGTGGAACGTGAAGCGCATCAAGCCGGCGGCGTTCGCGCCGTACGATCTGTCGCAGGAG
Source organism: Caballeronia jiangsuensis (assembly GCA_000648925.1). Taxonomy (GTDB): domain Bacteria; phylum Pseudomonadota; class Gammaproteobacteria; order Burkholderiales; family Burkholderiaceae; genus Caballeronia; species Caballeronia jiangsuensis. The sequence continues at coordinate 16,433 of JFHF01000079.1, read as the reverse complement.
AATTACACGACGCTGCTGTGGCTCTTCGAAGGCTTCACGTCCTACTACGACGACCTTTTGCTCGTGCGCAGCGGCCTGATTTCGGCGGGCGACTACTTCAATCTGCTCGGCAAGACGATCGGCGGCGTGCTGCGCGGCACGGGGCGGCTCAAGCAATCCGTCGCGCAAAGTTCGTTCGATGCGTGGGTGAAGTACTACCGCGCCGACGAAAACGCGCCGAACGCGATCGTCAGCTATTACCAGAAGGGCTCGCTCGTCGCGCTGGCGTTCGATTTGTCGATTCGCGCGCAAACCGACAACCGCAAATCGCTCGACGACGTGATGCGCCTCCTGTGGCAGCGCTACGGGCGCGAGTTCTACAACGGCCGGGCGCGCGGCATTCTGGAGGAAGACGTCGAGGCGCTCTTCGCCGAAGCGACCGGCGCGGACCTGCGTTCGCTTTTCCGCGACGGCGTGCGCGGCACGCGCGATCTGCCGCTCGATGCGCTGTTCGAGCCGTTCGGCATCGCGATGACGCCTGATTTGCCGGGCAACGGCGCGTCGGTCAAGCCATCGCTCGGCGCGCGCGTGCGGGGCGGCGCGGATTGCACGCTCGCCGTCGTCCATGAAGGCAGCGCGGCGCAGAAGGCGGGTTTGTCGGCAGGTGACGTGCTCGTCGCGATCGACGGACTGCGCGTCACCGGCTCCAATCTCGACGCGCTGTTGTCGCGCTATCTGCCGGGCGCGAAGGTGGACGTGCACGCGTTCCGCCGCGACGAACTGCGCCGCACCGAGGTCAAGCTCGACGGGCCGGAAATCGCGCGCTACGTGCTGACGGCCATCGACGGACGCGGCCCGTCGAAACAATGGCGCGAGCGCTGGCTGAAAGGCTGAGTCGGCAAAGTGTGGCGGATTGTTCTACCGATGCAACAATCCGTCATGACTGGATGGCTTTTTCTCGGGCGTCGAAAAACGAAGAATGCTTCCTAAGCCGGGTGCCGACGGTGCCCGAAACCCGATCAAGGAACAGGAAGCCATCATGACGACGATTCTGCAAATCAACTCCGCCGCCCGTTCGCAAGGTGCTCAATCGACGCTGCTCGCCGACGAACTGACCGCGAAGCTGCAACAAAGCAACCCGGGCGCAAAGTTGGTCGTGCGCAATCTGCTGGGCGACAGCCTGCCGCACCTCGACGACGCCACGCTCGGCGCGTTCTTCACGCCCGCCGATCAGCGCAGCGCGGAACAAACCGCGATCAACGCGAAGAGCGAAGCGCTGATCGCCGAGCTGCAAGCGGCGGATATCGTCGTGATCGCAGCGCCGCTGTACAACTTCGGCATCTCGTCGCAACTGAAGACGTATTTCGACTGGATCGCGCGTGCCGGCATCACGTTCAGCTATACCGCGAACGGTCCGGAAGGTCTCGTGAAGGGCAAGAAGGTGTACGTGGTCTCGGCGCGCGGCGGCAAGTACGCGGGCACGCCGAACGATTCGCAGACGCCGTTCCTTACGACGTTCCTCGGTTTCCTCGGCATGACCGAGGTGAGCTTCATCTACGCCGAAGGCCTGAACATGGGGCCGGAAGCGGCCGGCGCTGCGCTGGCGTCGGCGCGTGAGGCGATTGCTGCTGTTTAAGCGTCTCCGCTTCGATAAAAAAACCCCGCTGATGCGGGGTTTTTCGTTTTCAGGCGAGCAATTCCGGCTCGGCGGGCAATCGCCAGTCGATCGCTTCGCGTCCGTGCTTCGTCAGGTATTCGTTCGCGAGCGCAAAATGCCCGCAGCCGAAAAATCCGCGATACGCCGACAGCGGCGAAGGGTGCGCCGACTCCAGCACGCAATGCGCTTTCCCCGTGCCTTCGATCAAACCGCGCTTCGCCTGCGCGTGCGCGCCCCAAAGCATGAAAACGAGTCCGTCGTGACGCTGCGCCATTTCGTGGATCAGCGTATCCGTGCATTGCTCCCAGCCGCGTTTCGCATGACTGCCGGCCTTGTCGCGCTCGACGGTCAGCGACGTGTTGAGCAACAGCACGCCTTGCTTCGCCCATGAATCGAGACAGCCGTGCGTGGGAGCGGGAAAACCGAGACTCGCGTGAATTTCCTTGAAGATGTTGCGCAACGACGGCGGCGGACGCACCGGCGCGGGCACCGAGAACGCCAGGCCGTGCGCTTGCGGCGCGCCCTTGTCCTCGCCGTGATACGGGTCTTGCCCGAGAATCACGACTTTCACGTCGCCGGGACTCGTGAGACGCAGCGCGCGGAAGACATCGGCGGGATAAACCGTCTTGCCGGCGGCGCGCTCGGCATCGACGAATGCGCACAATGCCGCGTAATGCTTGCCGTCGATGAAAGGCTTCAGATGGCGGCGCCAGTCGGCGGGCAACGCCTCGAACTGACTTTCGAGCGTCGTGAAACTCGACGCAGCCGCGGATTCGCTATCCGCGAAGAGGGAAGGCTGTTGGCTCATGCTCGGGCGTTGCGGGTTTTTTCGGGCTCGCGCAGGAGATATCCGCGCTGGGCCTTGCTGAGATCCTCGGGAACGATTTCGGGAAACGCGCCGCGCAGTTCCGCGGCAAGCATCGAAAGCGCGCCTTCTTCGCCGGATTTCAGTTCCAGCTCCAGCTCGCTGATGTCCGCGCGACGCGTCTCGCCGTCCACTTCGGCGGTGATCTGGCCGAGATCCAGCGCGACTTCGATCTGCGAACCCTCGCGCTCGATGTCCCACACGATGCGCCGGAAGTCGGTCTTGAAGAGCGCGATCAGATCGGGCGCGGCGCGTTCCAGCGCCTGGCGTGCCGCGTCGTTGTCGCAGGCGGCGATCAGCGCGTCGATTTCGAGCGCTTCGCCTTTCACGGGCAGTTCCCACTCGTGACGGTTGCTCAAACCCGCGACCGATTTTCCGAGCGTCTTGAACGTCTGCAGCCATTGCTCCGGCGTGCGGCGCAGGCGCAGCGCGGACTTCGCCTTCGCGAGCGCGCAGTCCGGCGTGTCGAAATAGACGTTGGCAAGCTCGATCGGCTTGCCTGCGCCGGTGCGTTCGTCGAAGAAGCGCGCGACGTCATCGTGTTGCGACGGCGCGAGCGCGAGTTTGAGTTCCCGTTCGATGCCCATGCGGTTCCTGTCGATGAAATCAGAAGAACATGCGCGCGAGTTCCGCGCCGGGGTCGTCGGCGCGCATGAACGCTTCGCCGACGAGGAACGTATGCACGCGCATCGCGCGCAACCGTTCGACATCGAGGCGCGACAGAATGCCCGATTCCGTCACGACGATGCGGTCATCCGGCACCGATTCCAGCATGCCGATGGTCGTGTCGATCGTCGTCTCGAACGTGCGCAGATTGCGGTTGTTGATGCCGATGAGCGGCGTCTTCAGCGTGAGCGCGTCGCGCAGTTCGTCGGCGTCGTGCACTTCGACCAGCACCGCGAGCCCTAGCGAATGCGCGTAGGCTTCGAGGTCCTGCATGTGCGAGAGTTCGAGCGCGGCGGCGATCAGCAGGATGCAGTCCGCGCCCATCGCGCGCGCTTCCATGATCTGATACGGATCGACGATGAAGTCCTTGCGCAGCACCGGCAGGCTGCACGCGGCGCGCGCTTCCTGCAGATACGCGACGCTGCCCTTGAAGAACTGCACGTCCGTGAGCACGGAAAGGCACGCGGCGGCGCCTTGCTCGTACGAGCGCGCGATGTCGGCGGGCACGAAGTTCTCGCGCAGCACGCCTTTCGACGGACTCGCCTTCTTGACTTCGGCAATGACCGCCGCCTGATTCGCCGCATGCTTCGCCCGCAACGCGCCGACGAAATCGCGCAGGTCGCGCGAACTGGCTTCGAGCTTCAGCTCTTCGAGCGGCGCGCTCTGTTCGGCGGCGCGAATTTCCTCGCGCTTGACCGCGATGATGCGTTCCAGAATGTCACTCATATTGGCTTCCGTTATTTCTTCGCGAACTGCTGCGTGAACTTCGCGAGCGTGTCGATTTTCTCGCGCGCCGCGCCGCTTTCGATCGCTTCGCGGGCGGCGGCCATGCCCAGGTCGATCGAATCGACGATATCCGCAGCATAGAGCGCCGTGCCGGCATTCAATGTGACGATCTCGCGCGCGACGCCCGCCTTGTTGTTCAGCGCGCCGAGCAGCATGGCCTTCGATTCCTGCGCGTCCTGCACCTTCAACGAGCGATTCGACACCATCTGCAGGCCGAAATCCTCCGGATGAATCTCGTACTCGGTCACTTCACCGTTCTTCAGTTCGCCGACTTTCGTCGCGGCGCCGAGCGACACTTCGTCCATGCCGTCCTTGCCGTACACCACCAGCACGTGTTTCGCGCCGAGACGCTGCATCACGCGCACCTGAATGCCAACGAGGTCTTCATGAAACACGCCCTGAAGCTGATTCGGCGCGCCGGCCGGATTCGTCAGCGGCCCGAGAATATTGAAAATGGTCCGCACGCCGAGTTCGCGGCGCACGGGCGCGATGTTCTTCATCGCCGGATGATGGTTCGGCGCGAACATGAAGCCCATGCCGGTTTCGGCAATCGACGCGGCCACTTGTTCCGGTGTCAGATCGATGTTCACGCCGAGCGCTTCGAGCACGTCCGCGCTGCCCGATTTGCTCGACACGCCGCGATTGCCGTGCTTCGCGACCTTCGCGCCCGCTGCGGCAGCCACGAACATCGACGCGGTGGAGATGTTGAAGGTGTGCGAGCCGTCGCCGCCCGTGCCGACGATATCGACAAAATTCGAGTTGTCCTCGACTTCGACGTGATTCGCGAACTCGCGCATCACGGTCGCGGCGGCAGCGATCTCGCCGATGGTTTCCTTCTTCACGCGCAAGCCGGTGATGATCGCGGCCGCCATGACGGGCGACATCTCGCCGCGCATGATCTGGCGCATGAGGTGCAGCATTTCGTCGTGAAAGATCTCGCGATGCTCGATCGTGCGTTGCAGCGCTTCCTGTGCGGTGATGGTCATATGCTTAGGCCCGCTTCCCGGATGAAGAGTGCTTCACGAAGTTTTCCAGCAGCGCGTGGCCGTGCTCGGAAAGAATCGATTCCGGATGGAACTGCACGCCTTCCACTTCGAGTTCCCTGTGACGCACGCCCATGATTTCGCCGTCCGGCGTCCATGCGGACACTTCCAGACAGTCGGGCAAAGACTCGCGTTCAATTGCCAGCGAGTGATAGCGCGTCACGTTGAAGTGTTTGGGCAGGTCGGCGAACACGCCTTTACAGTCCGTCTCGATCTGGCTTACCTTGCCGTGCATGATGGTCTGCGCGCGCACGACGCGCCCGCCGAACGCCTCGCCGATCGCCTGATGGCCGAGGCACACGCCGAGAATCGGCAGCTTGCCGGAGAATTCGCGCAGCACGTCGAGCGTGATGCCCGCATGTTGCGGATTGCTCGGCCCCGGCGAAAGGCAGATGCGCTCCGGGTTGAGCTTCGCGATTTCGTCGAGCGTGATTTCGTCGTTCCGATACGTGTGCACGTCCTCGCCGAGTTCGCCGAAGTACTGGACCAGGTTGTAGGTGAAGGAATCGTAGTTGTCGATCATCAGCAGCATGGTCTTGTCTCCTCAGAAGTCGCTGTCGAGGCCGTCTTGCACTTGCTCGGCGGCGCGGAGCACGGCGCGCGCCTTGTTCTCCGTTTCCTGCCATTCGGATTCGGGCACCGAATCGGCGACGACGCCCGCTGCCGCCTGAACGTAGAGATTGCCCTTGTGGATCAGGCCGGTGCGAATCGCGATCGCGAGATCCATTTCGCCGCTGAACGACAGATAACCGACAGCGCCGCCATACAGACCGCGCTTGACCGGCTCCAGTTCGTCGATGAGTTCCATTGCGCGGACCTTCGGCGCGCCGGACAGCGTGCCGGCGGGGAAGGTCGCGCGCAGCACGTCGTAGTTGTTCATGCCGTCCTTGAGCTTGCCTTCGACCGAGCTCACGATGTGCTGCACGTGCGAATACTTCTCGATGATCATCTTGTCCGTCACGGAAACCGAGCCCGTCTGCGCAATGCGGCCAACGTCGTTGCGCGCGAGGTCGATCAGCATCACGTGTTCGGCGACTTCCTTCGGATCGTTCAGCAGCTCGGTGGCGAGCTCGGCATCGCGCTCGGGCGTGTTGCCGCGCGAACGCGTGCCTGCGAGCGGACGAATCGTCACGATGCGATCGTCCGCGCGCTTTTCCTGCCGCACCAGAATTTCCGGCGACGCGCCGACCACGTGCATTTCGCCGCCGAAGTTGTAGTAGTACATGTACGGCGACGGATTCAGCGAACGCAGCGCGCGATACAGTGAAAGCGGGTTATCGCGGAACGGCTTGATGAGTCGCTGACCGACCTGCACCTGCATCAGTTCGCCGGCCGCGATGTATTCCTTCGCCTTGCGCACGGCGTTCAGATAGTCGTCCTTCTTGAACTCGCGGAAGGTCTCGGTGCGCACGCTCGCGGACGTCACTGGAGGTTGAACCGTCGTACGCAGACGCGCGCGCAGTTCGCGCAGACGATGCTTCGCCTTGGCATACGCTTCAGGCCGGGTCGGGTCGGCGTAGACGATCAGATAGAGCTTGCCCGCAAGGTTGTCGATGACCGCGACTTCTTCAGTCAGCAGCAGTTGAATGTCGGGCAGGTTGAGATCGTCCGGCGGCGCGGTGTGCAAGAGCTTCTTCTCGATGTAGCGGACCGCGTCATAACCGAAGTAGCCGGCGAGACCGCCGCAGAAACGCGGCAGGCCCGGTCGCGTCGCGACTTTGAAGCGCTTCTGATATTGCTCGATGAACGCGAGCGGATCGCCTTCATCCGTCTCGACGACGTTGCCGTCCGTGACGACTTGCGTCTTGCCGTTCTGCACGCTCACGGTCGTGCGGGCCGGCAGGCCGATGAACGAGTAGCGCCCGAAGCGCTCGCCGCCCACGACGGATTCCAGCAGGAACGAGTTCGCGCCGTTGCGCTCGGTCTGCGCGAGCTTGAGGTAGAGCGAGAGCGGCGTTTCGAGGTCGGCGAGGGCTTCGGCGATGAGCGGAATGCGGTTATAGCCTTCGTTCGCCAGCGATTGGAATTCGAGTTCGGTCATGTTGCGATCCTTGAGCGACGCGCGCTTTCAGGGTGGCGCGGCATCGGGGAGTGCAGGGTGCTGCGGTCGGTCGAATCCCGTGATGATCGCATACGGCGACCCCGCCGCTTCGAATTGTCGAAGCGGAAAAGGCGACTCGCGCGGCACGACACAAGACGTGCCTGAGCGAGGCTCGATATACGACGAATCAACGGGACGGCGCGAGAATGCGCAGCGAAACAAAAAACGGATGCTGAAGCGGATGAAGCGATTCGCGACATGGCTTCAGCGAACCTCGGGCGAGGTTAGCGCGACCAGCGACGCCAGGGCCAGGCTCCCCGGTCGATGCTGCTCAGACTCCGTTTTCTGTTGAGAAACATGAATGGATGGACTTATTCAGTGAGTGTGGCATCCGGCGGCGCCAAGGTGGCAGCGATCGCCAGTGCTGCGGTGCGCAGCGAGGAAACTATACCATCGGATTTCACCGATTGCACAGGTTTCCCATGGTTGTAGCCGTACGGAACGGTCAGGGTCGCGAGGCCGGCGGCGCGGCCCGCGAGCGCATCGTTCTCCGAATCGCCGACCGCTACGGTTTCGCGCGGCAGGACGTCCAGGCGTTCGCATGCGGTGAGCATCGGCAATGGATCGGGCTTCTTCGCGGGCAGGGAATCGCCGCCGAGAATCACCTTGAAGAAATCCGCGATGCCGAAGTGCGCGAGCAACTCCACCGCGAACCGATGCGGCTTGTTGGTCACGCACGCGAGCACGATGCCGCTTTCGCGCATCGCTTCGAGGCCTTCCTTCACTTCCGGGAAGAGCGCCGAATGCTTGCCGTTGACCTTCGCGTATTCGCTTTGATAGATCGCGAGCGCGTCGTCGAATTGCGCGACCGCTTGCAACGGCGACAGGCGCACCGCGAGCACGCTGCGGATCAGATTCTCCGAGCCCTTGCCAACGTAGCCCGTGACTTCATCGCGCGTGACCGGCTGTTCGACGCCGATGCGCGCGAGCATCGCGTTCAGTGCGGCGACGAAATCGTCCGCAGTGTCGACCATCGTGCCGTCGAGGTCGATGATGGCCGCCCGGATCGGACGGTTCACGAAAGGCGACTGCGCCGCTGCGATCTCGCTCATGCCTTCGCTCCCGATTCGACCTTGGCCAGCTCCGCGCGCATCGCGTCGATGACCTGCTTGTAGTCGGGTTTGCCGAAAATCGCGGAGCCCGCGACGAACGAATCGGCGCCGGCTTCGGCGATTTCCGCGATATTGTCGATCTTCACGCCGCCGTCGACTTCGAGATGGATCTCGCGGCCGGTGCGATCGCGATACGCATTGATGCGCGCACGCGCCTCGCGCACCTTGTTGAGCGCCTCGGGAATGAACGATTGCCCGCCAAATCCCGGATTCACCGACATGATCAGCACGAGATCGACCTTGTCCATCACGTGGTCGAGATAATTGAGCGGCGTCGCGGGATTGAACACGAGGCCCGCCTTGCAGCCGTGATCGCGGATCAGCGACAGCGTGCGGTCGATGTGATCCGAACCTTCCGGGTGGAAACTGATCACATTGGCGCCGGCTTTCGCGAAATCGGGCACGATGCGGTCGACCGGGCGCACCATCAGATGCACGTCGATGGGCACGTCCACGTGCGGCCGGATGGCTTCGCACACCAGCGGACCGATCGTCAGATTCGGCACGTAGTGGTTGTCCATGACGTCGAAGTGGATCCAGTCGGCGCCGGCGGCGACGACGTTGCGGACTTCTTCGCCAAGGCGGGAGAAGTCGGCGGAAAGGATGCTGGGAGCGATGTGGAATTGCGCCATGGACGTATGCGGGTAGCGGCCTAAAGCGGTGATTTTAACCCGCGTTTTCCTTCAAGTCCCTCGTCCGAATGGCCAACGGATGACGTGCGAACCTGGGCTCGGGCGCCAATCGTGTTGCGGGCGCCGCTCGCATCAAGCAGAATGCCAGACCAATGGCGGCGCGTCCGCGCGCTTTTATCCGCGCTTTCGTCCGGCGACGCAGCGAGCAGTTGAACTGGAATTGGAACGACGATGAGCCAGTACGAATTCAGCGTTTCCGTGGAGACGCGGTATTTGCCCGAGCAGTCCGACCCGGATAGCCGGCAGTACGCATTCGCCTACACGCTGACGATCCGCAACACCGGCCAGGTCGCGGCGCAATTGATTTCGCGACACTGGATCATCACCGACAGCAACGATCACGTGCAGGAAGTGAAGGGGCTCGGCGTCGTCGGACATCAGCCGCTTCTGCCTCCGGGCGAGCAGTTCGAGTACACGAGCTGGGCAGTGATCGCGACGCCGGTCGGCACGATGCGCGGCGAGTATTTCTGCGTGGCCGAAGATGGCGAGCGTTTCGAGGCGCCTGTAGCGGAATTTGCATTGCATATGCCGCGCACGCTCCATTGAGCAGGAACCGGCGGCACGCGGCGCGTATCAGCGCCGTTTCGCCGGATCGTTCGAGCGGTTCTGGTTCTTCTTCTTGCCCGAAGCCGTCCACACGACGATGAAGATCAGCAAGGCGAGCGCCACGAGCGACTCGAGCGCAAAAATAAGCATTGGATATTCGTCGAACAGATCAGACATGGCGGTTCCCATCAAGAACGAGCATTGTATGCGTTTCGTGCGGCCGACCGCGCGAGCAGCGGCCTGGGCCGCATCGATTGCAACCGCTGTCCTGCTCGCCTCGTGCGGCGGCGGAAACTACGTGAAGCCGGGCCCGGGCACGGCGACCGGCACGCCGACCGTCCCCGGACAGCGCGCCGCATCGCGGCTTACCGCGGTGAGCTGGCAGCAGGTGCCGGGCTGGCAGGACGATTCGCTGATCGGCGCAACAGCCGCGCTCCGTCAGAATTGCAGCCGGCTCTCGCGGCAGGCCAACTGGCAGAAGGCGTGCTCGGCGGCGCTGCGGCTCGACGACCTCGATATGTCGGCGGCGCGCAGCTTCTTCGAAACCTATTTCACGCCCTTCCAGCTTGCCAACACCGACGGCACGCTCGATGGCCTCGTGACTGGCTACTACGAGCCGCTGCTGCGCGGCTCACGCACGCGTCACGGGCCGTATCAGTACCCGCTATATCGCTGGCCGTATCGCTACAAGCCCGGCTCCGCGTTGCCTGTGCGCGCGCAACTCGAACGTTCGGGTGTATTGAACGGCAACGAACTGGTGTGGGTCGACGATCCGATCGAAGTGTTCTTTCTGCAGGTGCAGGGTTCCGGACGCGTCACGATGGAAGACGGCAGCGTAATGCGCGTCGGCTTCGGCGGCACGAACAATCAGCCGTACCGATCGATCGGCAAGGAACTGCTCGATCGCGGCGAACTCACGCCCGCACAGGCGACGATGCAAGGCATCAAGGCCTGGGCGAAAGCGAACCCGGCGCGTGTCGACGCGCTGCTGGACGTGAATCCGCGCTTCGTGTTCTTCCGCGAGATGCCCGTGAACGAAACGATGCCCGCGAGTCTGGGCGACGGACCTGTCGGCGCGCTCGGCGTACCCTTGACGCCGGAACGCTCGATCGCGGTCGATCCCTCCGCCATCCCGCTCGGCACGCCCGTCTTTCTTCAGACGACGCGTCCGCTCAGCAACCAGCCGATGAATCGTCTCGTGTTCGCGCAGGACACCGGCACGGCAATCAAGGGCGGCGTGCGGGCGGATTACTTCTGGGGTCTCGGCGACGATGCCGGCGATCTCGCCGGACGCATGAAGCAGGGCGGCAGAATGTGGCTGCTATTGCCGAACTCCTGATTCCCGCGTCTCTTGCAGACGATAAAAAAGCTCGCGGCTTTTATGGCTCGCGAGCTTTTTTGCTTCATGACGTCATGTTGCGCCGATCGATCACGCGCCGCGCCTTTCCAACCGAACGTTCGATGCCGTTCACCGCGAGCACGTTCACCACGGCGCTCACGCCGATCAGCGCCTTGATGTCGTAGGCGAGCGCGGCCCTCGCGCTGTCGAGCGCCACGGCATCCGGCGCCGATTCCGGACAAGGCTCCACGTTCAGCGTGAAAACATCGAGCGGCCCTTCCTTGGTGAGTACGATCTGATAGTGCGGCGCGAGCACCGGACGCTTGAGCAGCAACTCTTCGATCTGCGTCGGGAAGACGTTCACGCCGCGCACGATCATCATGTCGTCGGAGCGCCCCGTGATTTTCTCCATGCGACGCATCGTGCGAGCGGTGCCGGGCAAGAGGCGCGTCAGATCGCGTGTGCGATAGCGGATGATCGGCAGCGCTTCTTTCGTGAGCGACGTGAACACGAGTTCACCGAATTCCCCATCGGGCAGCACTTCGCCGGTTTCCGGATCGATGATTTCGGGATAAAAGTGATCTTCCCAGATCGTCGGACCGTCCTTCGTCTCGGCGCATTCGGACGCCACTCCCGGCCCCATCACTTCCGAGAGCCCGTAGATATCGACGGCGTCGATGCCCATGCGCGTCTCGATCGCGTGACGCATGTCGTTCGTCCACGGCTCAGCGCCGAAGATGCCGATACGCAGCGAGCAAGTCGCCGGGTCGATGCCCTGGCGTTCGAGTTCATCGGCGATCGAGAGCATGTAGCTCGGCGTGACCATGATGATGTCAGGACGGAAGTCCTGAATCAGTTGCACCTGCTTTTCGGTCTGACCACCGCCGAACGGGATCACCGTGAGGCCCGCGCGTTCCGCACCGTAATGCGCGCCGAGACCGCCCGTGAAAAGTCCATAACCGTAGCTCACGTGAACCTTGTCGCCACGGCGCGCGCCGGCCGCGCGAATCGAGCGTGCGACGAGGTTCGCCCAGTTGTCGAGATCCTGCGCTGTATAGCCCACGACTGTCGGCTTGCCCGTCGTGCCGGAGGACGCGTGAATGCGCGAAACACGCTCCTGAGGCACGGCGAACATGCCGAACGGATAGTTGTCGCGCAGATCCTTCTTGGTCGTGAAGGGGAATCGCGCGAGGTCCGAAAGCGAAGTGACGTCATCCGGATGCACGCCGGCTTCGTCGAATTTGCGCCGATAGACCGGCGAATTCTCGTAGGCGTGTTTGAGCGACCATTTGAGGCGCTCGAGTTGCAGCGCCGCGAGTTCGTCGCGGCTCGCCTTCTCGATGGGATCGAGCGGCAGCGGTGTGGTCATTGCTGTCTCCTTGATGCTGACTGTGCGGCGCGGCTTTTCATGCCACGTCCGTTATTTGACGAGTTCCGTCACGCGGGGATCACGGTGCCTTTGATCTGCGCCGACTTGCCGCGAAACATCGCGACCGCCTCGCCTTCCCGATTTGTGACGCGGATATCGTAGATTCCGGTGCGGCCGCTCAAGGTCTGCTCGATCGCCTCGGCAGTCAACCGATCGCCGCCACGCACGGGACGTAGAAACTCGATCGAGCAACCTGCGGCGACCGTGCTGATGTTGTACGAATTGCAGGCGAAGGCGAACGCGGAGTCCGCCAGCGTGAACATCAGGCCGCCGTGGCAAATCGCATGACCGTTGAGAAAGTCCGGGCGCACGTCCATTTGCAGTCGCGCATAGCCGGGCCGCACTTCGACCAGCTCGATGCCGAGTGCGCGCGTGCATGCGTCCGCTTCGTACATGGCGTTGGCCGTGGCTTCCGCAAGTTGTTGTGGCGTCACAGGTGTCTCCAGATTGATTCGATTCTCACAGACCTTCGAAGCGCGGCGCGCGTTTTTCCTTGAACGCGGCGACACCCTCGATGTAATCGGGCGAAGCACCCAGCTCGCGCTGGAGATCGCGTTCGAGGTCGAGCTGCTGGTCGAAAGTCTTGTTCGCGCTCGCGCGGATTGCCTGTTTGATTGCGACGACGGCACGCGCCGGCTGTTGCGCGAGTTGTGCGGCCAGATGCGCTGCCGCTTGCTGCAACTCGGCGTCTTCGACGACGCGCCACACGATGCCCCAGGCCTCCGCTTTTTCCGCGCTGAGCTTTTCGCCGGTCAGTGCGAGACCGAGCGCCCGCGCTTCGCCTACGCGGCGGGGCAAAAGCCATGTTCCGCCCGAATCCGGCACGAGGCCGATCTTCACGAATGCCTGAATGAAGCTCGCCGATCGCGCCGCGACGACGAGGTCGCACGCCATCGCGAGATTCGCGCCCGCGCCCGCAGCCGTGCCGTTCACAGCGGCGATGACAGGCAGCGACATGGCCTGCAGTCTTCGCACCAGCGGATTGAAGTATTCGTCGATCAGGTCGCCGAGATCCGACATCGAACCAGGCGTGAAATCCAGATCCGCGAGGTCCTGGCCCGCGCAAAATCCGCGACCGGCGCCGGTAATGACCAGCGCCCGCGCGTTGCCCGCCTCGATTTCAGTGAGCGCCTGATTCAGTTCGCGATGCATCTCGCGCGTGAAACTGTTCAGCTTGTCGGGCCGATTGAGCGTCAACGTCGCGACGCGCGTTTCGACATCGACGTGGAACAACACGGACTTCTCTGTCATTGCTTATCCTCTGTCGCCGAATCTGGCCGCGGCGGCTGTGCTGACCGGTTTGCTTACATGCCGATACTAGCCGCGCGGCTCGCTGCTTTCCATTAGGCCGAATGGCATAAGCCGTTTGCACGGCGATTCGGCCTTTACCCGTCGGTAATTTGGCTTATGCCGTTTGGCCGACTTCCGCTTGCGCGGCCTTCGGGGCAACATGAACTCGGCTCTGCACCACGCGGAAGCGGTTGGCGACGAAAGCGGCGTCGGAGAGCGCGGCGTTGGCGGCCGGATTCGCTCCCGTTCCGTGGAAGTCCGAGAACGCAGCCGTTTGATTGACGAACACGCCGCCCGTGAGGTTGATCGAGAGCGCGACACCGCCTTCGATGGCTGCTTCATGCGCGGCTTCGATCACCTTGTCATCGGTGCTGTAGACCGACAACGTCAGCGCGCCGTGCGTGCGCGCGATCGAGCCGGCGAGTTCGAGCGATTGCGCGGTCGAGTCGGTAGCGACGATGAACGAGATCGGACCGAACCATTCCTTCGTGAACTTGGCTTCGTCCGTGCGCGCGTCGAGCTTGAGCACGAGCGGGGTGTGCACGCGCGCGTCGGGAAACGCCGGGTGCGCGAGCGATTGGCTGTCGAGCAGAATGTCGCCGAGTTTGCGCGCTTCGGCAACGCGTTCCACGACGCCTTCGTTCTGGATTGCGCCCATGAATTCGACCGCGCGTGCCGGATCGGATACCAGTTTTTCGACGGCGCTCGCGAGTGCTTTCGCGACGTCATCGAAGCTCAGTTGGCCGTCGGCAGTGCGGATGCCATCGCGCGGCACATAGATGTTCTGCGGCGCCGTGCACATCTGGCCGGAATAGAGTGCGAGCGAAAAGGCGATGTTGCGGGCGGCGGCCTTCATGTCGTCCACGGAGTCGATGACGATCTGATTCACGCCAGCCTTCTCCGTGTACACCTGCGCCTGATGCGCGTTGCGTTCGAGCCAGGTGCCGTTTTGCGTGCTGCCCGTGAAATCGATCAGCTTGATTTCGGGACGCACGGCCAGTTCTTGAACCAGCGCGCCGTCGTTGGGCTCGGTGGCGAGCAGAGTGACGACGTTCGGGTCGAATCCCGCCTCGCGAAGCACTTCACGCGCGATGCGCACGGTGATTGCGAGCGGAAGGATCGCGCCGGGGTGCGGTTTGACAATGACGGTGTTGCCCGTCGCGAGATCGGCGAACATGCCGGGGTAGCCGTTCCAGGTCGGGAACGTGCAGCAGCCGAGCACGAGACCCGTGCCGCGCGGGACGATGGAGAAGCGCTTTTGCATCGCGAGCGGGGGATTCTTGCCTTGCGGCTTTTCCCAATTTGCTTCAGAGGGAATGCGGCGCAACTGGTCCCACGCGTAGACCACTGCTTCGAGCGCGCGGTCTTGCGCGTGCGGGCCGCCAGCCTGGAAAGCCATCATGAACGCCTGGCCGGTCGTGTGCATCACGCTGTAGGCGATTTCGAAGCTGGCGCGGTTCAGACGCGACAGAATTTCGAGGCTCACGCCGACCCACGCTTGCGGGCCGGCGGCGCGCCATTTCGCCTGCGCGTCGGCCGCGGCGCGAATGAGCGTGTCAGCGTCGGTTTTTTGATAGCTGATGTCGAGCGAAAGGCCGAACGGCGAGCGCTCTTTGCCGATGGTCTCGCCAGTCGAAGGCTGATCGAGTTCGAATGTCTTGCCGAAGTGGGCTTTGAACGCGGCCTCTCCATCGGCGTTGGCCGTTTCCCCGTACACTTTGGGGCTCGGCATCTCGGCAAACGGGCTCCAGTAGCCGCGCGTTTCGATGGCTGCGAGCGCTTTGTCGAGCGTCGCTTCGTGCTTCGTGAATAGCGGATGTGTCATGGTCGCGAGAAGAGAACGAGGGGAAGTTGCCGGGCCGAATAATTAACCGACCGGTTGGTTGGTAATGGTAGCATTATCGAGATGATGTGACGACGTCTTTTCATTAGGGCTTACCTGAGGATCCCAAGGAGGGAGCGAATGGCATACGAGAATTTGCTGGTCGAAACGCGCGGTCGGGTTGGGCTGATCACGCTGAACCGTCCGAAAGCGCTCAACGCGCTGAACGACGCGCTGATGGACGAGTTGGGCGCCGCGCTTAAGGCCTTCGACGCCGACGAGAACATCGGCGCGATCGTCCTGACCGGTAGCGAGAAGGCCTTTGCTGCCGGAGCCGACATCGGCATGATGGCCAGCTATTCCTATATGGATGTCTACAAGGGCGACTACATCACGCGCAATTGGGAAACGATCCGCACGATTCGCAAGCCGATCATTGCGGCGGTTGCAGGCTTCGCGCTCGGCGGCGGCTGCGAGCTTGCGATGATGTGCGACATCGTCATCGCCTCTGATACGGCCAGGTTCGGTCAACCCGAGATCAAGCTGGGTGTGATTCCCGGCGCAGGAGGCACTCAGCGCTTGCCTCGCGCTGTCTCCAAGGCGAAGGCGATGGATCTCTGCCTGACCGCCCGCATGATGGACGCGAGCGAGGCTGAGCGTGCGGGGCTGGTGTCGCGTGTCGTCGGCGCCGACCGCCTTCTCGATGAGGCTGTCGAAGCCGCGACGATCATCGCCGGTTTCTCGCTTCCCGCCGTGATGATGGCCAAGGAGGCAGTCAACCGCGCGTACGAGACGACGCTCGCCGAAGGTGTGCATTTCGAAAGGCGCTTGTTCCATTCGCTCTTTGCCACCGAAGATCAGAAGGAAGGCATGGCGGCGTTTGTCGAGAAGCGAAAGCCAGCCTTCAGGCATCGTTGATTTTCTTCGAGAAAGCGCTTGCGCTTCTCGATCTCACTCACTAGAATTCCGTTCCTTCGCGATTCGATGAACGCGAAGGAAGCGGGAGTAAGGCGGTATCGGTGGTGTGCTCGGGATGGGTTGTAGAAGGTTCTGAGCGCGGTTGGCAAGAAGAAAACGCTTCGAATCTTGTTGACACGAACCGAAAC
>JFHF01000078.1 GCA_000648925.1 Caballeronia jiangsuensis | reverse complement strand
AGCTCCGGCCCGCTTCGCGGCCGATGGGTCAATCGGGTCTGCACAGACTTCTTCTTCGACGGTTTCCCTCGCATACCCAACGGCAGCGCGTAGCGCTGTGCCGAAACTCTTTCGTGCTGAACCAGCGCCATGAATCGTCTCGGGCGGCAGACCGTGCGCGAGCCAAGCCCGGTTGGTCCTTCGAGGGCGACACTTAGGCGAGTGCCATTGGCGGCTGGCAAGCATGGCCAAACTGCGTGTGACCGCGGGCGATGAGAAGCTGTTTCTTTGGTTACTTTCTTTGCAGCAGCAAAGAAAGTGACTGCCGCCCCGCACAGGGGCAGTGCTAATAAACCGACACGAAACCGGGATCCGGCGAAAAAACAACCGCTTCAACCGATCAAAATCCGCCGCCCGAATGCCTGACTGCCAGAATCCGGAAACAGCGTCGCACCGACGCGCTGCGGATCGATGCCGAAAGTCTCCCCCGCCGCGCTCGCAATAACCGCATCGAGCCCGATCGTCGGCTTCAAATCACGCGCCTGATACAGCGACGCATTCGCAAGCCCCGGCCAGTCCGCGAGCACGCTCCCGCCCGCCACCGCGCCGCCGACGATCATCGCCGCCGACGCCGTTCCGTGATCCGTGCCGCCCGTGCCGTTCGCCGCCGCCGTGCGGCCGAACTCGGTCGCGACGAGCACCGTCGTGTTCGCCCAGTGCTCTCCGAGTCCATCGCGCAGGGCGGCAAGCATCGTGTCGAGCGCTTTCAGTTGCGCGGCGAGGCGCGGGTTCTGCGCGCTGTGCGTGTCCCAGCCGCCGGTCTCAATCATCGCGATACGCGGGCCGTCGGGCTTGCCGAGAAAGCTCGCCGCGAGCTTGCCGAGGCTCGCCGGGTCCTGACGCGCGCCCGCGTCGGCGGCGAGGCCGCGCGCCTGCATCGCGGCGTCCCAGAGCGGATGAAGCTGCGCATCGCCCGCATAGAGTTGCGAGACGCGCGTGAGCAGATCGTCGGGCGCCTGCGGCAACGACGACGGCGCAAAGGACGTCACTTCGGCGCGTCCGCGCAACGCGAGCGGCACGGTCGGCGCAAACGCGACGGCATCGGCGCGCGGCGCGGGCAGCATCGACAGAAGCCGGTTCATCCAGCCGTCTTTCATTTGATAGGGCGCGTTGCCGCCCGTTTCGAGCACGTTCTGGCCGTCGAAATGCGAGCGCTCGCGATACGGCGACGCCACCGCATGCACGAAGAGCGCCTGCCTGTCGCGATACATCTGCGCGACCTGCTTCATCGACGGATGCAGCGCGAAAGTGCCGTCGAGTTTCGTCGCGGTCGATGCGTCGAGCGCGAGCGGCCCGCGCAGCGTCGCGTAGGCGGGATCGCCATAAGGCACGACGATGTTCAGTCCGTCCGCCGCGCCGCGCTGGATCACGAAGACGAAACGCCGGTCGGTCTCGGCGGAGGCGAACACGAGTTGCGGCGCGACGAGCATCGCGCCGGCGCTCGCGCTTGCGCACCACAGGAATTGACGACGCGTCAGCATGGCTTCATCTCCTCAGAAAATCGGGTGACACGAGCAGGAGCGCGAGCGCGGTCGGCGCGCTTTCGGCGCGCGACACGGCGCTCGCGGTAGCATCGGACAGCGCACCGGGAAGCAGTTGCGGACCGAGCGTCCGGGCGTCGAGCCGGTCTCCCGCGCGGGCCGCGAAACGTTGTGCGAGCTCGACGCGGCGCACCAATGCATCGGGCGCGGCCCAGCTCGCGGCGATATCGTCGTAACCGGCGGGCGAGCCGGGGCGCCATATCTGCTGGCCGAGCTGCGTCAGAAGCGGCGCGGCGCGCACGCCTTGCATGTCGATACGGCCGAGCCCGCGCAGCGACGACACCGTCCAGTCCCACGGCGTCTTGAACTTGGCGGGCGCGCCTGGCCATGCTTCGGGCGCATCGGCCAGCGCGCGATACACCGACGGCAGATCGCCGCCCGTATCGCTGAAAACGCGCGCGAGCCTGTCGACGAGCGCGGGCGGCGGCGTATCCGCGACGAAGTGGCGCGCGAGCTTTTCCGCGACGTGATGCGCGGTCGCGGGCGAATTCGCGAGATCGTGCAGCACGGCGAGCGGCTGCGCTTCGTCCGTCTGCGCGTACTGCTTGCCCATCACGGTGCGCACGCCCGGCTCATGCACACGCGGGCGAAACACGAACGCGCCGGGCGGCGTCGGATCGTTGGGATTGCCCGCAGCGTTCGCCGTCATCGCGCCGAGGCTCCAGCCGGTCAGCGCGCGCGCGAACTCGGTCACGTCGGCCTGCGTGTAGCCGCTGCGCACGCCGAGCGTATGAAGCTCCATGATCTCGCGCGCGAGGTTTTCGTTGAGGCCGCGCTTGTTGTCGGGATTGCGCATCGCGGCGCGCGCGGCGGCGGGACTGTCCGGGCCGACCGAGCGCGCCTGATCCAGAAAGATCTGCATCGCCGGATGCCGCTCGGCCGCGATCAGCATGTCCTCGAAGCGGCCGAGCACGTGCGGGCGGATCGCCTCGTTCTCGAAGGATCCGGCGAGCATCGCGACGGGCGGCTTTTCGATCGACACGGCGAAGTGGTTCGCCCAGAAGTGCACGAGGCGTTCGATGAACGGCGCGTTCGTCGTGAGCGCGCTCGTCACGCGCGCATCGACGGCGTTGCGGTAGATGTCGCGGATCTGCTCGCCGTATTGCTTGCGCACGGCGGGCTTGTCGGCGTCGCTCGCATCACGCAGCGCGCGCTGGCGATCGGCGAACTGCGCGGCGAGCGCGGCGCTCGACGGCTGGCCGCTCAACGCGGGCGGCATCGCCTGAAACGCACTTGCGCGCGGATCGGCCTGCTCGATGAGCCAGCCGCGCGGATCGGCGGGCAGCGGCTCGCCCGGACGCGCGCCGAGCCCGAAACGATTCACCGCGATGGCGGCTGGCGAAAGTTGCGGCGCGATGGCCATGACGTGCTCCGAAGTGCTCGATACCGGTTAAACGTGTGCGCGAGGAAAACCCGTCGCTTTGCGTCATTGCTGCGGACGCTCGTCGGGCGGAACGGCGCGCAATGGACCGTAGCGCTCCATCGCGCCGACGAGCTTCAGCCGTTCGTCGGGCGTGAGTGTCGATGCGAAATCCGCGACCGTGCCTTCGATGCGCGCGCGCAACGCGACGTCGGCTTCGCGCGTGCGCGAGAGTGCATCGTCGAGCGCATGGCGATCGAAATCTGGCGCCGCGAGGACATGCGCGAGATCGATGCGTCCGTCGCGCGCATCGCGAATCAGCGGCAGGCTTTCGCGACGCGTCTTGCGCAAGGCGTCGCGCAGTTCCTTCTGGCGCTCGGCCGACAGATCGGCGGCGGCGAAACGGATGCCGCGTTGCTGCGCGGCCTCCGTGCGCTTCTGCGCCAGCGGCCCGGACAGCCAGTAAGCGCCGCCCGCGATCGATCCGAGCAGAAACACGTTCAGCACGAGCGATACCGCCGCGAGCGTCTTCAGCGTGCGCAGGCTCATTGATCGCTCCAGTCGGAAGGGGCGCCGCCGAAGGCCGTGCCCGAATAGGATTGCTCGAACCATCCGCCGTGCGCGGGTTCGCCCGGCGCGGGCGCCAGCAGCGAAACCAGCAGCGCCCCCGCCGCGACGCCCGCCGCGCCCGCGCCGACGAAGCCCACGCCCGAGAACCAGATGCGCGGGCGACGCCAGAAAGCGCGCGCGGGCCGCGTGGGCGCCGAATCGACGATGCGCCGCACGAACTCCGGACCGGGCGCCGCGACCGCGTGAGCGTCGAGCATGCCGTCGAGCGCGCGGGCTTCGGCGAGCGCGGCGAGCGCTTCGGCATCTCCGGCCTTCACGAGCGCGAGCGCCGCGTCGCGTTCGCGGGCGGGCCAGCGTTCCGGCGACGCGCCGTAAGCCTCGGTGATATGGCGGAATCGTTCGGGTGTCATCGATGTTCCTTCGGGGCGTCGCCGCCTGACTGTGCGAGATCCGCGAGCGCGGCCCTGAGATTGCGGCGCGCGCGGGCGAGCAGGCTTTCCAGCGCATCGACGCTCACGCCCATCAGCGCCGCCGCGTCCGCGTTCGGCAATTCCTGGTAGTACTGCAGCACGAGCGCCTCGCGCTGGCGCGCGGGCAGCTTCGCGAGCGCCGCCGCGATGCGCCCGTTCGCGTGCGCGGCCTCGATCCGCTCGTCGGGCAGCGGCGCGACATCGGCCTGTTCGGGCAGATCGTCCGACATTGTCGTCTCGCGATGACGGCGCAGGCGGTCGTAACACAGATTGAGCGTCACGCGATGCAGCCACGTATCGAAGCGCGCCTCGCCGCGCCGCCACTTCGGCGCGATATTCCAGATGCGCAGGAACGCTTCCTGAGCCACGTCGTCGGCCTCGTCACGGTCGCCGAGCATCCGGGCCGCGAGCGCGACGATGCGCGGGAGCTTCCTCGCGACGATCTCGCGGATGGCTCCCGGTTCCCGATTGCCGACGCGGGCAATGAGCGCGGTGTCCGGATCTTCTTCTTTCAATGTGTTGTCGGGTGTCGGATTGCCCGGACGCTGGGCGGGTTATCGCGTTGGTACGCATGCTCAGTAAACGACGACCGGCCCGCGATAGTAGACAGGGTGCGCCGGATACACGACGCATCCGGCGAGCATCACGGCGACGAGCCCCGCTGCGATCAATGCTTTCATCATGATGGGCTACCTCGATGCGAACGTGGTGCGGCTCATGCCCAATGACCTTCGACCCAGCGCCAGTTCGGACCGTGCTGCACCCAATGTCCCGGTATCCAGCGATAGCCCGCGCGCACCGGCCGCCAATGTCCCGGCGCCCAGACGTAGCCGCCATGCGCCCAGCGCCAGTGACCCGGATCCCATGCATAACCCGCGCGCGGCGGCGGCGGCGCTTCGACGCGCGGCGCGGGCGGCGCGGCGGGTGCGACGATGATGGCCTGCGCATCGGCAGGCGTGCTGTGCAGGGCAGCAAACGAAACCGCGATGACCGGCGCGAGCACGGCGGCCGAAAGCGCCGCGCGCAGCGGCGAAGATGTTTTTTTCATGACGTGTCCCGTCGTTTCAGGTTGCGACGAGAACTTGAACGGCGCGACGGAGCGATTTCCGTCGCGCATTTGACGGCGAATTTGTAACCGGGTCTTACGCGAACGCGTCGATGCCGACGACCAGGCGTTCGGCAAGGCGCGGTTGCCTCAATTGCTCGTTCCACCATTGCAGCGCGCGGCCTTCGTGATCGCCGCGCCACGCGACGTACAGCACGTTCGGCTCGCGCGGATCGGCGGTTTCCTTCTCGACGAGTTCGCCGCGCGCAAGCAGCGATTGCACGCGATGCCGCGGCACCCAGCCCGTGCCGAGCCCTTGGCGCTGCGCGAGGATTTTCGCGCGCATCGTCGGCACGGCGAACGCGGCCTGTCCGCCGAGCACGCCGTACGCGCGCCCCGCCGAGCGCGACGAATCCGCGACGACGACCGCCCGATGCGCCGCGATCTGATCGCGCTTGAGCGGACCGTTCATCGTCGCGAGCGGATGACGCGGCGACACCGCGAACACCCATTGCATCACGCCGAGTTCGAACCAGCGCAGGCCCGGAATCGCCGGCGGCTCGTTGGTCGCGCCGACGATCAGATCCGCGCGGCCGTCGCGCAACGCTTCCCAGGTGCCGCTCAGCACTTCGTGGGTGATGCGCAGCGCGACGCCGGAATCGAGCGCATCGAACGCCTGCACGACGGGCAGGAGCGTCTCGAATTCGAGGATTTCGTCGCAGACGATCCACAGCCGGTCTTCCCAGCCGCTCGCGATCTGCTTCACGCGCTGCGCGAGACGCGACACGTCGAGCATCAGGCGCGACGCCTCGTCGGCGAGAAGATGGCCAGCGGGCGTCAGTTGCAGGCGGTAGCGGCGCCGGTCGAAGAGCAGCGCGTCGAAGCGCGTTTCCAGTTGGCGCGCGGCATGCGACACCGTCGACGGCGCCTTGCCGAGGCGCGCCGCCGCGCGCGAGAGGCTGCCGGTTTCGCGGATCGCATCGAGCAGCGAGAGTTCTTCCTCTGACAACATGTTCGACTCCATCGCACGAGTTCATCGTCCGGATCGTACGGCAAAAGCGGCGTGGCGGATCAACATGAGCGTCATCGGGATAAACCCAACCTTCGATGGAGCTGAACGATGAACGCCTTCCTTCACACGATGCGCCGCGCCGCCGGCGTGCTTCTGGCCGCCGCCGCCCTGCAGCCGGCCGCGCATGCCGCGAACGCGCCGCGCGCACCCCAGCCGGCCGCCGCCGCGAGCGCGATCCAGTCCCGCACGATCGATGCGAACGGCGTCGACATTCACTATTTGCAAGCCGGACAGGGCGACGCGACGCCTGTCGTGCTGCTGCACGGCTATACGGAAACGAGCCGCATGTGGCAGCCGCTGATGACGCGTCTCGCGGGCGAGCGCGTCGTGATTGCGCCCGATCTGCCGGGCGCGGGCGACTCGGCGATGCCGTCTTCCGGTTATGACAAGAAAACGCTCGCGCAAGATATCCACGCGATGGTCCAAAAGCTCGGCTATCGCAAGGTGAAGCTCGTCGGGCACGATATCGGGCTGATGGTCGCTTATGCGTACGCGGCGCAATATCCCGACGAAGTGGACAGCATCGTGCTGATGGACGCGTTCCTGCCCGGCGTCGGCGACTGGCAGAAAGTCTGGCTCCTGCGCGACAAATGGCACTTCAACTTCTACGGCGACACGCCGGAGAGGCTCGTGCGCGGCCGCGAGCGCGTCTATTTCGAGCACTTCTGGAACGACTTCGCCGCCGATGCCGCGCATTCGGTGAGCGAGGCGGATCGCCGTTACTATTCGGCCCAATACGCGCGCAACGGCCGTATGCGCGCTGGCTTCGAGTATTTCCATGCGTTTCCGCAGGACGCGAACGATTTCGCCGCGTTCGCTAAAACGCCGCTCGCGATGCCGATGCTCGTGCTCACCGGCGAGCGCGCGTCGGGCACGTTCCTGATCGATCAGGCGAAGCTCGTCGCGACGAACGTGCAGGGCGTGGTCGTGCCGGGCGCGGGCCACTGGCTGATGGAAGAAGCGCCGGACGCGACGATGACGCAACTCGTGCGCTTCATCGACGCGCCTTCGTCCAACTGATATGCATCGACGCCGCGGCGCGTGTCTTGCGCCGCGGCATACAAGGAGAAATGAAATGGGCCTTCTCGTCGACGGAAAGTGGCAGGACAAATGGTACGAAACGGCGTCCACGGGCGGGCGCTTCGTGCGCAAGGACGCTGCGTTTCGCAACTGGGTGACGGCCGATGGCGCGCCGGGGCCGAGCGGCGAGGGCGGCTTCAAGGCCGAAGCCGGGCGCTATCACCTGTATGTGAGCCTCGCGTGCCCGTGGGCGCATCGCACGCTCATCGTGCGCGCGCTGAAGGGGCTGGAAGGGATGATCGACGTATCGGTCGTGAACTGGCTGATGCTGGAAAACGGCTGGACTTTCGACGACGCTCCGGGCGTCGTGCCCGACAGGATCAACGGCGCGCGTTATCTGCATCAGGTCTACACGGCGGCCGATCCGCGTTACAGCGGCCGCGTGACCGTGCCGATCCTGTGGGACAAGGCGCGCGGGACGATCGTCAACAACGAGTCGTCGGAGATCATCCGCATGCTGAATTCCGCGTTCGACGGCATCGGCGCGAAACCGGGCGATTACTATCCGCGCGAGCTGCGGGAAGAGATCGACGCGCTCAACGCGCGCATCTACGACACGGTCAATAACGGCGTCTACAAGGCGGGCTTCGCGACGACGCAAGCAGCTTATGAGGAAGCGGTGACGCCACTCTTCGACACGCTCGATTTTCTCGAAGAGCGCCTGAGCACGCGCCGCTATCTGACGGGCGAGCGCTTCACCGAAGCGGACATTCGCCTATTCACGACGCTCGTGCGCTTCGACGCGGTGTATGTCGGCCACTTCAAGTGCAATCTGCGGCGCATCGCGGACTATCCGCATCTCTCGAAGTACGCGCGCGAGATCTACCGGATGCCGGGTGTTGCGGCGACGGTGAACTTCGAGCACATCAAACGGCATTACTACGAGAGCCATCGGACGATCAATCCGACGGGCATCGTGCCCGCCGGACCGGTGCTCGATTTCGACGCGGCCTAGTCGTACCGATACACGCCGCGCTTCGTCTTGCGCCCGAGACGCCCCGCCGAGACGAGTTCGCGCAAGAGCGGGCACGCGCGGTATTTCGAATCGCCGAAGTCCTTGAGGAACACGTCCATCACCGAGAGGCAGACGTCCAGGCCGATCAGGTCCGCGAGCGCGAGCGGGCCGATCGGATGATTCGCGCCGAGTTTCATGCCCGCGTCGATTTCCTCCGCGCTCGCGACGCCTTCATAGAGCACGAAGAACGCTTCGTTGATCATCGGCACGAGAATGCGGTTGACGACGAAGCCCGGCGAGTTGCGCACGCCGATCGGCGATTTGTCGAGCTTCTCGGTGAGTTCGCGCACGGCGGCGGCGGTTTCATCGCTCGTCTGCACGCCGCGAATCACTTCGACGAGTTGCAGCAGCGGCACCGGATTGAAGAAGTGCATGCCGATGAAGCGCTCGGGCGTGGCGAGCGTGGCGGCGAGCGAGGTGATCGAGATCGACGACGTGTTCGACGCGATGATCGCATCCGCGCGGGCCGCCCCTTCGATCTGCTTCAGGATGCGGTTCTTGAGCTCGACGTTCTCCGTCGCGGCTTCGATCACGATATCGGCTTCGGAGAGACGCGCGTAATCGGTGGAGGTCTCGATGCGCTGCAACGCCGCGTCGCGCGCGGAGGCTTCCAGCTTGTCCTTCGACACGAGCCGCTCGAGGCTGCCCGTGAGCGCGGCGACGCCCTTCGCGAGTGCGGCGTCGGTGACGTCGATCAGCACGACCTTGAAGCCCGCGACGGCCGCGACCTGCGCGATGCCGTTGCCCATGGTTCCCGCACCGACGATGCCGACGGTCTGAATCTTCATGCTTTTGCTTCTCCTCGATCTGCGCCGGCCGAGAGCGGCCGGCAAACTGGAAAGGGTCGAAAGCGCGCGAGGCGCGTCCAGACATCGATTCTAACCAGTGGCCGCGACCCCGACGTTACCCGAAAGCCGTCAAATCTTTCGTGGCGATGCCGTTTGCATGACAGAAGGCAGCGTAACGGTCCCAGCCGCTCTTCCAGTTTTCGGCTGCGAGGACCTGTCCGTCGTCGTTCACGAAGAGCAGTTCGCCCTGAATGATGTTGAGCGTGACGATGTCCGCCCCGCCCGAATCCGCGGCAAGCGCTTCCGGCGTGTGGCTCGACCCTGCCGTCTCGTACACGATGCTTCCCGGCCCCGCGATCCAGTCGTGCTCGCGATACTTCCAGCGTCCCTCGACCGTATAGACGATCACGGTTCCCGTATGCCGATGCCGTGGCATCTGGCCTTTCGCTGGCGCCTTCATGAGCGCGATGACCTCGCCGCGAATCGGATCGAGCTTGAAATACTTGACGAGCACGCGCGCACTGTACGGCGTGAACGGCACCCACGGCAGGTCCGCGTCGTTGAGGCATGTGGTCTGAATCTGTTCGAACAGCATGATGTCGGCTCCTGGTATTCAGCAGTGCATTGTAGGCAGCGCCGGGCGCGGCGAACATCGGCCGAACGGACGACCCCTTTCGTCCAAGCCGGATCGCGCGGTATCTGCTATCGTCCACGCCATGCCAACCATCATCACCGTTTCCAATCTGTCCAAGACCTACGGGTCGGGCTTCCGCGCGCTCCAGGACGTGAATCTGGAGATCCGTCGCGGCGAAATTTTTGCGCTGCTCGGCCCGAACGGGGCGGGCAAGACGACGCTCATCAGCACCATCTGCGGCATCGTCAATCCGAGCGAGGGCAAGGTCACCGTCGCCGGCCACGATATCGTCACGGACTATCGCGCCGCCCGCGCGATGATCGGCCTCGTGCCGCAGGAACTCACCACCGACGCGTTCGAGACCGTCTGGGCGACCGT
This sequence comes from Caballeronia jiangsuensis, assembly GCA_000648925.1. GTDB lineage: Bacteria > Pseudomonadota > Gammaproteobacteria > Burkholderiales > Burkholderiaceae > Caballeronia > Caballeronia jiangsuensis. The sequence continues at coordinate 14,632 of JFHF01000078.1, read as the reverse complement.
GTCGTTCAGCCGGGGGCTCTTCGGCCGGCCGAAGAATCCGGCGCATGTCGAGAAGGTGTTGAAATCGCTCTCGCTGTGGGCGAAGAAGGACAACAAGATCATGACGCTCTCGGGCGGCATGAAGCGGCGCGTGCTGATCGCGAAGGCGCTCGCGCACGAGCCCGAGATTCTCTTTCTCGACGAACCCACGGCCGGCGTCGATGTCGAGTTGCGCCGCGACATGTGGGACCTCGTGCGCGAGCTGCAGAACAACGGCGTGACCATCATCCTCACGACGCATTACATCGAGGAAGCGGAGGAGATGGCGGACCGCATCGGCGTTATCAATCGCGGCGAGATCGTGCTGGTCGAGGAGAAGCGCGAACTCATGCGCAAGCTCGGGCAGAAGAAACTCACGCTGCAGCTCGAACAGCCGCTCGCGCAAATACCCGCGCCGCTCGAGCCTTACGGCCTCACGCGCTCGGCGGACGGCGGCGAGCTCACCTACACATATGACGCGCATGACGAGCCGGGGCGCATCATCGCGCTGTTGCGCCACGTCGACGAATCCGGCGTGCGTTTCAAGGATCTGCAAACGACGCAAAGCTCGCTCGAAGACATCTTCGTGAGTCTCGTCAGGGAAAACAAATGAATCTATACGCCGTTCGCGCGATCTACCGTTTCGAGATGGCGCGCGCCGGGCGTACGCTGATGCAGAGCATCGTGTCGCCCGTCATTTCGACATCGCTTTACTTCGTCGTGTTCGGGGCGGCCATCGGCTCGCGCATTCCGGAAGTGGACGGCATCAGCTACGGCGCGTTCATCGTGCCGGGGCTCGTGATGCTGTCGCTGCTCACGCAAAGCATCGCCAACGCGTCCTTCGGCATCTATTTTCCGAAGTTCACGGGCACGATCTACGAACTGCTGTCCGCGCCGGTTTCGCACTTCGAGCTCGTCCTGAGCTACGTGGGCGCGGCCGCGACCAAATCCGTCATTCTCGGACTGATCATTCTTCTTACCGCACGATTATTCGTGCCGCTCAGAATCGATCATCCTGTCTGGATGATCGTATTTTTGCTGCTCACTTCCGTGACGTTCAGCCTGCTCGGGTTCATCATCGGCATCTGGGCGGACGGCTTCGAGAAGTTGCAGATCATTCCGCTCCTGATCGTGACGCCGCTCACGTTTCTCGGCGGCAGCTTCTATTCGATCAATATCCTGCCGCCGTTCTGGAAGGCCGTGGCGCTCTTCAACCCGGTCGTCTATCTGATCAGCGGCTTTCGCTGGAGCTTTTACGGTCTCGCCGATGTCCAAGTCGGCGTGAGTTTCGGCATGACGCTGGTGTTCCTTGCGGTATTCATCGCGATCGTCGCGTGGATCTTCAGGACGGGATACCGGCTCAAATCGTAGCGCGGCGCCGGCTGGCGGATGAGAGCATGAGAGCGGTCATCGGATGAAAATCATGAGACGCACGAAGCGCAATTTTCTCGGTGTGATGGCCGCCGCCTTCAACGGCGGCGCGGGTTCTTCGGCGCCCGCCCGATCGTACGAGATCGATCACAGCAGCGCGGACTGGCGCCGCCGTCTCTCGTCCGAGCAGTTCCGAGTGCTCCGGCGCGGCGGTACCGAGCCGCCGTTCGCGAGCCCGCTGCTCAAGGAGCGTCGCGAGGGCACGTATGCGTGCGCGGGATGCGGGCTTGCACTGTTCTCGTCGGCGACGAAGTTCGACAGCGGCACCGGCTGGCCGAGTTTCTGGAAGCCCGTCGATGGCGCCGTCGCGACCCACGCGGATGCGACGGGCCACATGCGCAACGAAGTGCATTGCCGGCGTTGCGGCGGACATCTCGGCCATGTCTTCGACGACGGACCGAAGCCCACGGGCCTGCGCTACTGCATGAATGGCGCGGCGCTCGAATTCCGGCAACAAGAAGTCTGAGATCGCGCACTCATCCACCTTACTCGCGACTTTCGAAATGAACGCTCCCGAACTCAAGCTCGATCCCGCGACAACTGCGCTCGTGCTGATCGATCTGCAGGCGGGCATCGCCGCCTTGCCCGTGCAACCTCACGACGCCGCGAGCGTGCTCGCCAACGCGCGTGCGCTCGCCGATCGCTTCCGCGCGCTCGGCGCACCGGTCGTGCTGGTCAAGGTGGCGTTTCCGAACGGACCGGGCGGCCTGCGTCCGGTCACCGACGCGGGACAGGCGCAGGAAGCGCCGGAGCCTGCGGGCTGGAGCGAGCTCAGCGCGGAACTGGGCGTGCAGGCGTCCGATATCGTCGTCACCAAGCGGCAGTGGGGCGCGTTCTACAACACCGATCTCGACTCGCATCTGCGCCGGCGCGGCATCGGGACGATCGTGCTGGGCGGCATCGCGACGGCCATCGGCGTGGATTCGACCGCACGCGGCGCGCACGAGCGCGGCTATCAGCAGATATTCGTCGAGGACGCGATGAGCGACTTGCACGCCGACACGCACGAATCGACCTGCCGCTACATCTTTCCGCGCATCGGCCGCATTCGTTCGACGCAGCAGGTGCTGGCGGCGCTGGCATAGCGGCGCGCGTCGCCTATCCTGTAGCGTACGTCCGATGTCGACGGACGCGAGAGGGGTGCGGTGATGGCGGCCATTCCGAAAGTAGCGATCGCGTGTCAGGGCGGCGGCAGCCATGCGGCGTTCGCCGCCGGTGTGCTCGACCGGTTGCTGAGCGGCGAGTTCCTCAACAGGTTCGAGCTCGTCGCGCTGTCCGGCACGTCGGGCGGCGCGATGTGCAGCGCGCTCGTGTGGGCCGGGCTCTTGCTCGGCGGACCTCCTGACGCGAGGCGGCGCCTTGCCGGTTTCTGGAAGGATCTGGAGGCGCGCGACGGGCCGGATATCGTCGCGAATGCGGTCGGGACCTGGTACGCGCGGCTGCCCGTCAACGCGGAAATCAGCCCGTATCTCTATCCGCCGGTCGCGGAGGAGCGCCTGCGCGAGCTGCTCGACAAGCATCTGCCGTTCGCGTCGCTGCCGGCGGACCCGAAGCGACGCGCGCAGCCCACGCTTCTCGTCGGCGCGACCGACGTGCGCACCGGTGATCGCGTGATCTTTCCCGGCGACAAGCTCGATCAGGATCAACTCGTTGCATCGGCCGCGGTGCCGCCGTTGTATCGCGCGGTCGAGGCCGACGGACGCATGTGCTGGGACGGCCTTTTCAGCAGCAATCCGCCGGTGCGCGAGTTCACCGATTTCGCGCTCGACATGCGGCCCGACGAGATCTGGGTCGTGCAGATCAATCCGCAGTATCGTCGCGAGTTGCCTGAATCGACGAACGAGATCATCGACCGGCGCAACGAACTGTCCGGCAATCTCGCGCTGGGGCAGGAGCTTTATTTCACGACGCGCGTGAACGAACTGCTGAAAGCCGACAAATCGCTGGAGAGGCGTTACAAGCCGATCAAGGTGCGCGTCGTGCAGATGCATCTCGACGCCAGGGATTATCCGGGGCCGCTCGATTATGCATCGAAGCTCGATCGCAATCCGGCGCTGATTCATGCGCTGATCCGCAAGGGACGCGAGCGCGCGGAATGGTTTTTCGATGAACGCTCCGATTGGCCGAGGGAGGGTACGGCTCCGCACAAGAGCGTCTATGCGACGACGCCGGCGGCGGTGTCGGTGAAGGGGAGATGAACGTTCGCAGTCCGTGAGATTGCGGTGATTAAGAGAAGTCTTGTGGTTATTGCGTCGGTGTTCTCTTATTTTGTAGGCACTCGCTGGCGGGGCCCCGCCTGCCAGTTCGAGAGTGTCCGTTCATCCCCGTGTTCGGGCGCGGCGCTCGTCTCTGAGCGGTGGACGCGCGGTGCGGTTGGGCCGCGCGTTTTTTTTGGGGGGCTTTGCAGGTTTTTTGGGAGGAGAAGTTGTGGGATGGGCTGTGGTCGCGTACATGCGATCGTTGCCGTCAAGCAATGTTGATGTTGGTGCGTGAGAAATGAGCCGGGAAAGGACGTTGAGGTCGTGGGGGAGATGGCACATTATCGGCCTTGGCGGACGTTGAGGTGGCCTGATTTCTATGTCGGCACTGTGGCGGGATCCCGGCAGTGGTAGTCTGGGGTACCAGCGCACCTAAAAACCCAGCCGACTCTTCAGAACTGTTTGCGGCTAGCCCAACAGCGGTCGTAATTCTCCAGGACGGCGGCTTCGTCGAAGACCATCAATACGCTATGGCGTCGATGACGCCGACCGATTGCATCCACTCAATTCGCCGCATTAAATCACACGCTCCGATCGTGGCGACCAAACAAGGGCCCCACAGTAATTCATCAAAGCGCGACCTTGCCGACCGAGCAGCGACGAAGACATCACACGCAGATCTTGCTCATATACGCGCAAAGCGAGAGAGAGCAGGTCGGCGCCGAGACGTACCAGAGCATCTGCAAACGCAAGCATTGCGGCTAGGCCGAGCCACAGCAGTCTGGAGCTCCCTTTCGCTGCCGCGATGGGGACTAACTCCTCGGCCGGCATGTCAAGAGGAATCGGCGTGGGCAAAGTCAACGAATCCTGCAGCAGGTCGTCATCGCTGAACGCTCGCGGGTCGCACAAGCTCAGCGGTAGTTGGAGGCTCTCCTTAGTCTCTTCTTGGTTGTGTACTTTCTGACGTCTGCTGAATTCGCTAAAGTTCATCACCGCGCTTCCGAAAACGGAGTAGCGCGTAAGATACTCGAAGTGATAAAAAGCAAACTTTTATGGAGAACGAATGAACGTCGCAAAATTCGATGCGTCAGTTTTCGAGGAAGCAATGAGCCTCACGGAGGCATGGAACTTTGATCTCGCAATCCAGAAAATCATCGAGACCAAGGTGGAAACGTGGACATCAGTTCGCGCGCACAAGGCGGTTCAGAATTACAAGCGCTACATGGCAGTGACGAAGGCGCTCGGTGGCACGCAACTCGTGCCGAACGGCGATATCGACGAAATTTGGCACATGCACATTCTGGACACGCGTGCCTATATGCGTGACTCGGAACAGCTCTTCGGCAAGTATCTGCACCACTATCCCTATTTCGGCATGCTCGGCGAGGAAAACGAGCGTCAATGGCGCGAAGTGCAGGGTGAGTCCGAGAAGCTGTGGCAGCGGCTGTTCGGCGAAGCCTTGTATTCGGAGAGTCTGCAGGCGCAGAAATGCCCGCAGCTCTGCCCGTGCCACATCGACGAGATCGACAGCCGCGGCTCGAAACTGCTTCCGGCCGCGAAAGCAGCCTGACACCTCGCCTCCCGACGGATTCATGCATCTTCAAGACACTCGGGGCAGGGTTGCGAGTCTTGCCGTTCGCTCCAGGAGCGTCGCCGCGTGCGACGTGGACGTAGCCAAGATACGCCGCGAGGGATTCCAGCTTATTCGCGGATTTGGTGCCGATGCGGCACGCCTCGAACTCGAGTTGAACAGGGTGTCGAAGCGCAAGCTGTTCCATTCGGCGCGCGTAGGCGGAGTAGTCCATCAGTTCAGGGTGCTTCCCTATAGCGAGAACCTCTCCGAGCAAAGGTCGGGTGGCGGATATCACACGGATTTCATGTTCCAGCCCCGACCGCCTGAATTCGTCGCCCTGCTGTGCATTCGGCCGGACCCGAGGCACCCCTTTTACGGACGGAATCAGGTGGTTCACCGCGACGCTTTTCTTGAGCGAATCCGCGGTGTGTTCGGGATCACCGAGGCCGAGCTTCTGAACCTGCCGGTGAAATATAACTTCACTGGCAGGGCACCCATCGTTCTTCCTCTACTGCATCGACTCGATGGCGAGCGAATCTTCAAGCTACACACGTCGCTGATGCAGGCCGAGCGAGTCTCCTCGTTCAGCGACTTGCCGCTCAAGGCGGCGATCGAAGCGGTGTGCGGCGACATCGCGCAGGAGATTGTGCTGGATAGCGGAGATCTGCTGATCGTCTCCAATCATTGCGCGCTCCATCGGCGCTCCGAGTGCACGGTTGCGTTCGAACACGATGGCCGCTCATTCCAGTCACGCGAATTGGCGACCATAAGGTTCGATGTATGACGTATTCGTTCAACCATTCATTCAGGCTAGGCCGTCGCGCGATTCGCAGTCACGGCGACGTTCACTACGTGGCCCGAGACGACGCCGGCGGACAGACCTTCGTGCTCGACGACCGATCGAGGGCGGTCGTCGAAGCGTTGCTGAGCGGCGCGTCTTTCGTTCCCGGCCCCGAAGACCTCGACGTGTTGAAACGGCTCGCCTTTGAAGGAATCGTCACGAGCGATGATGAGCCCCGGGCGGCTCCGGAACCGGCGGTCGAGAATCTGCAACTCTGGTTACAAACCAGCGACAGGTGCAATTTGTCTTGCACCTATTGCTATATACCGTCGCTCAACAGCACCCGGCAGCGTCGTCCCGATCTATTCTCGTTGCTCGGCGAAAAGTTGCTGGCGGTGAAGGGGCTGAAGAGCGTATCGGTCAAGCTCGCCGGCGGCGAGCCGCTGCTTGCCTTCGACAGCTGGGCCGACGAGCTGATCACACTCCGGCGGCAGCTCGACGCGGCCGGCATCGCGCTGCACGCGAGACTGATCACGAATCTGACGTTCCTAACCCGCAGGATCTTCGACTACTTCCGCAAGGAGAAGATCGGCATATCCGTTTCGCTGGACGGCCTTGCCGCGTTCAATGACAGGAACCGGATCTTTCCCGTCGACGGCCGGGGCTCTTTCCAAGTGGTGAAAAAGAATCTTGAAGTCCTGCGCGAGAACGGCATCAAGCCGGGCGTGATGATAACTGCGACCTCGGAAAACAGTCCGGGCATTGGCGATCTAGTCGAAGCCCTCGTTCAGGACGACCTCGTCTTCCGCCTCTCGGACGCGAAGGGTGGACATATCCTTCCAGGAGAGTTCGAGCAGGCGTTCGAGGCGATGCACGGGAAGGTCAGTAAAGGAATCAGGACCGGCTATCCCGCGAGCGAACGCATCGTCATCTCCGATCTCAGAACGCTGTCTCCTCAGGCGCATCCGTGCTCGATGGGCACGTCGGGCGCCGCCATCTATCTGGACGGCTCGGTCTACTTCTGTCACACGGAGTTCGAGAAAGGCCAGCCGCTCGGTAATCTCGAAGAAGACGAGAGTCTCGCCAATATAATCCGGCGCGGATATGCCCGGCATCTGGGCCTCAGTGCCGATTGCCGCAAATGCGAATTCCGCTTCGTCTGTGCGGGCGGCTGCCCCCTGTATCGCCAGAACGGCAAGAGTCCGATGTGCTCTGCGTATAAAAAAATAATCCCACGAATATTCGATCTTTATGACGAAGAAGCTGCACACGCATGATTTCTCCATCCTCGGCATCACGCAGAACAATCTGAAGGATCTTGATTTTCACGGGAACATCGGTGGTGAAGTGATTCTCGTAACCGGCGTGAGCGGATCGGGCAAGTCGACACTGGTGACCGACGTCGTGGCTGCCGAAGCGAAGCGCCAGGAGGCGATGCGGCGAAAGACGGATGACTTGTACGTCTACGCGGTCAGGCCGCATTTCCGCGACGCGACGCAACTGCCAGCCTGCACCGCCGTTTCGCAGCGCGCGCTGTTGCAAACCGAGAGCTCCACCTTTGGAACGCGCACCGGAATCAAAGGGGAGCTTCGCAAGCTGTTCGTGGAGAAGGGACAAATTGTCCATCGTGGCGTTCACATCGAAAAGCCGTCGCTGGCTGAGATTCGCCAGTTCGCGGGCAAGTTTCATCCCGAGGCGCGACTCTACGCCGTGTTGTGGACGTACGCGGACGTCAGCACGGCCGACGTCCGTCTGCGCGTGGGCAAACATCGTCTTGGCACGGTCTTTCTGCGTGACGAACGCCGTGCAACCGTCCGGGAAGTCGCGCTCGGCAAGCTGCCGAAGACGAGCCTCGCGAATTTCGAAATTTCGGTTGCGGTCGATGACTGCGCCGATGATCTGATGATCGCCGACCTCGCACGATCAGGCATTTTGCTGTTCGGCGAAGGCGTCGATCTGAACTTCGACGAATATTTCTTCCACCTGCCCGACGGTACGCTGTTCCGCAAACCCACCGCCACGCTTCTCTCAAAGTCGGCCGCTTCTTCACTGTCCGGTCGATGCTCGGCCTGTGCGGGGGCCGGCAAGCACATCGCCGCTGCCTACGATGAAGTCATCGACAAGACCACGCCCTTGTCCGAGCGATTCCTCAACGTTCCGCTGACGAAGGCGGGGCGCTACGTCGGCTTCAAGTTTTTGCCATCAGGACTGTCGACGCTGATTCGGAAGCTGGGCATCGACACGAACAAGTCCCTCGGCGAACTGCGCGCCGATGAACATGCGAAAGTGGTTGATCTGCTGACTGACAAGTTGCTGGCGAATCAGTCCGACGAGCACGCGAGGGCCTATCTGGCCGAGTCGGAATGCCCCGAGTGCGAAGGTACAGGTTACGGCTATCAGACCCGCGCCGTGCGCATCAATGGGCAGCCGTTCGATCATTACCTGCGGCTCAGTGCTCACGGCCTGCTTCTCGAATCGAGCGTACTGCCTTTCGATCCGGACGATGCGAAGCGGCTGGAAAAACGGCTGCGAACTCTGGATAACCTAGCGATCGGCCATATCGGCCTGGACCGATCGACGGCAGCAATGAGCTCAGGAGAAGTGCAGCGGCTCAAGCTTTTCGATGTGCTCACGTCGGGCGAATCGGGACGGCTCGTCGTGATCGACGAACCATCGGCCAACTTGCAATACCGCGATAACCTTGCCGTGCTCGAGGCGATACTCGAACTCAAAAGGCGGGGCAACTGCGTGATCGTCGTCGAGCACAACGTGCTGTACCGACAGATCGCGGACCGTGTTCTGACCATCGGGCCGGGCGCCGGACCGGATGGCGGTTCCTTGATCAAACCTGAATCTACATCGAGGCTCATGCCCTGGCAGGCGGCGCGCGCGGTGACAACTCAACGCAAGAGCGCTTTCATTACCGTCGCCGTCAAGCCTAGGCGGAACGTTCGTATCACGAGCCTCCGGATACCTCGAGGGCGGATGACGGTCGTGGTGGGTTCTAGCGGAGCAGGAAAGAGCACGCTCGTGTTCGGGATGCTTTACGACGCCTTGGTCGGCGCCGGCGCGCGGGTCGAGCGATTGGACAGCAAACCGCCGGGAAAGTCGTCGGCGTCGATCGTCGGAACGTATCTTCAGGTATTCGACGAAATACGGAAGGCTTATGCCAAGGCCAATGCGCCGCATATGACCGAGAGCGACTTCAGCTTCAATGCGCGTGGTGCATGTCCGGCGTGCGAAGGGCGAGGCTCCGACGGAACCCGCGTATGCGGCGTGTGCTTCGGCTCGCGCTATCGGCCGGAAGTGGCACTTGCCAGGGCGGAAGGAAAAAGCATCGTTGAACTTCTGAATTCGGACATTGCCCGGATCGATACGAGCGGCGGGTTGGGTTTCATGTCGAAAGTGCGGGAAATTTTCGATGCCTTGTCACTAAGCCACATCACGTTGGGCCGCGCGACGGCCACCCTGAGCGGGGGCGAACTTCAGCGCCTCAAGCTTGCGCGATTCATTTTGTCCCATTCCGCCGCTCTGACGGACAAGCAAGCGACGGTCATCCTCGACGAACCGAGCCGAGGACTCGACGACCAGGCTGTCCTTCGACTGCACGAGGCGTTCGAAACCTATCTCGGGAACTGTACCGTCGTTCTGATCGAACACAACCCTGCATTGATCTATCGATGCGACTACGTCATCGATCTGGGCCGGGCGCCGGGCGAAAAGACGCAGCAAACCATTACGGCGGGCTATTGGGGCGAACGAACCTTTCCAAGCCTCGACCACGCCGAAGTGTTCGAGGCGGCCGGCACGCTCGCGCATCGCCGCGCCCTTCCGGATTCGGCGGGTCCGACACCCGCTTCGATTGCGGAGCGCACGGGCGAGGCCAAGCGCTTTGCCCTTCTGCATCCTTTCTATCTCGACCAGAAGAACTTCGCCTGGGAGACGCAGTTTGCAGCGCACTTTCATCTCGACATCAACGATCCGCATTTCAGGTTGTTCCGGTCGCGGCGTGAGATGGAGCAAGCAATCGATCCAGGAATGACGTACTTCTTCAATCCGTTTGTCAGCTATCTCGAGCGGTACGAGCGGGTGCCGGCATCCATTGTCGCGGCGGTCATGGCGGAGCACCGGCACAGCGAAATCGTTCATCGTGACGACCCGTGGAAGATGCTCGTGCGGGCCAGTTCGTTCGACGAGGCATTCGTGAAAGGCGGCGGTGTCGTGGCCGTTCCCGCTGAGAATCAACGCAGGGCCGCGGGCACGTTCAGCTATCTTGGAACACGTCTGTTCAGCCTCAAGGCACGCCTGGTGGATGGCATCGCTCCTGCGGAGTTCGCTTTCAATCTCTATCGCAACGCCTGCCCGCATTGCCACGGGTATGGGCACATCCAGTCTTTTCCATTCGAAAAGTGGATCGATAAACGATGTTCGCCGCTCGACCCGAACATGACATCCCTTCGTCTGAACCGCGTTATGCCCAAAGCGACCATCGCGCATTTCGCGAAAGAAGGGCTGTTCGATTTTTCGGCTGCGCCCGTCAAGCTGACCCGGGACGAGTACAACATCCTACTCTATGGCTTCAAGGCCTACCGGTTCAGGAAGCCGGGCAAGGACGGACTCGTGGAGAACGACTTCTGGGAATGGCGTGGGTTAAACTCGTATGTCTACAACAATTCGACGACGCTGAGCCCGAACGAAGATCTTCGCGAGTACCTCGCGTGGACCAAGTGCCCATTTTGCATAATGGGATTCCGCACCAGCATGACACGATATCGGCTCAATGGAGCTACGTTTGCAGATGTTATGAAAGGCAATGTCGCATTAGCGTCCGACGGGAACTTCACCCGATCACCGCGACAGTCTCGACCGAAAAGACGATAGGGTTTCGTCCTCTCAAGCGCCGAGACGTAGTCTTGAGCAACCCGCCAACATCGTCCCTCGAACGCCGGTATGGGAGCGCCAAGTGCGAAGCCCCGTCCGTCTGTTCACCCAAGCCTCTCCACAAATGTTGCCGCTTTTGTAATGGAGCAATCTGGGTGACAGCCTCATCATTTGCGCGGTCGCGTGAGAGTCTTCTGAGTATTGCGCAAGCCTAGATTTGCGCAGGGGCCGGTCCTTCGGGGATTTGACGACACGTTGGCCGATGCGATTATTCGAAACCGAGGTGGCAGCCGCAATTCGAAAGACCGCATCGGGCGGCTGCCCTGCATCAGGGTACGGTCGTATCCACCCCGACCACCAATGTCCGCAAAGGCCGACGTCCCGCTTTCCAATGCGACGCGGCGAACGTCCGTTGTGCCTTGAAGGCCGCCCAAAATGTCGACCGTCCGCACGGACCGCGAAGCGCCGCTCCCCGCAAATCCGCGGTAAACGTCACCATTGTCATCACACACCCCTCGCCGCCACCAGCCGCACAAGCGTAATCTCCGACGGCGCCCCCAGCCTTTTCGGCGGTCCCCAATACCCCGTACCCCGGCTCGTATAAACCCAAAGCCCATTGAACTTCACAAGTCCGGCCACAAACGGCTGCTGCAATCGCACAAAAAAATTCCACGGCAAGAACTGGCCGCCATGCGTGTGTCCCGAAAGCTGAAGCGTGAAGCCTGCCTCAGCCGCCGCCGCAGCGCTGCGCGGCTGATGCGCGAGCAGCACGCGCACAGTTGCATCGTCGGGCGCGCCGCTGATCGCCTTCGCGGGATCGCTGCGATGCGCCGGATCGAAACTGCCCGCGCCATAATCCGTGACGCCCGCGACCACGGCCTGTGCGCCGTCATGATTCAGCACGACATGCTGATTCAGCAGCACCGTCAAACCCAGGCGCCGGAATTCCGCAATCCACTTGTCCGCGCCCGAGTAGTACTCGTGATTCCCGGTCACGAGAAACGTCCCGTGCCGCGCGCTGAGCCCCGCGAGCGGGCGCGTGTGATCGGCGAGATTCGGCACGGTGCCGTCGACGACATCGCCCGTCACGGCGATCACATCCGGCTCGAGCCCGTTCACGGCTGCGACGATGCGTTCCACATAGTGACGCTTGATCGTCGGTCCGACGTGGATGTCGCTGATCTGCGCGATCGTGAAACCATCGAGCGCGGCCGGCAGATTATCGATGGGCACATCCACACTCACGACCGGCGCGCGTCGCCGCGCGTTGTAAAAACCGATCGCCGAAAAGAGCACGGCCAGGCACGGCACGACGATCGCGCTATAGGCGACGAACACCGGCGAACCGACGGGCACGCCGCGCAGCCAGTCGACGAGATGCACGAAGAACAGAATCACGTCGCGCGCGAAGGTCAATAAAAGCAGCGACGAGAAGAAGCCCAGCGCGGTCAGCCCGAGCCATGCGAGGCGATCCGCGAGCGACTGCGGTTCGATCTGCCGCGCCGCCATGCCGAGCGGTATGACGACGACCGATACCGCGAGCAGTATCGCCGCCAGCACCTTGAGCGGCAGACCGACGGGCGCGTCCGGAATGAGCCGCACGCCGACATAGATATGAAACAGAACGCCGATGCCGATGAAGCGGAGAAAGAATGCCGAGCGTCGCATAGCGCTCCTGGAGGGATCGAAGAAGCGGCAGAAAGACGAGCGCTGCACGCCCGTGCGGGATATGGAGCCGATTCTAACGGTTCGACGCCGCACATGCCTTTGACGATTCGATCTTTCGGCGGAGCGGAAACAAAAAGCCCCGACACACGAGTGTCGGGGCTTCTCGTATCTAACCGGCGCGACGCGCGATCAGACCGCCATGCAGAGATACTTGATGACGACGTAATCGTCGATACCGTAATGCGAGCCTTCGCGCCCGAGTCCCGACTGCTTGACGCCGCCGAACGGCGCCACTTCGTTCGAGATCAGGCCGGTGTTGATGCCCACCATACCGTATTCGAGCGCTTCTGCCACGCGCCAGATGCGGCCGATATCGCGGCTGTAGAAGTACGCCGCGAGACCGAACTCGGTGTCGTTGGCGAGGCGCACGACTTCATCGTCGGACGAGAATTTGAAGATCGGCGCGAGCGGGCCGAAGGTTTCCTCTTTCGCGACTTTCATGTCGGTCGTGACGCCAGTCAGCACGGTCGGCTCGAAGAAACCGTGACCGAGCGCGTGACGCTTGCCGCCCGTGGCGAGCGCGGCGCCTTTCGCGAGCGCATCGTCGATATGCGATTCCACTTTCTGCACGGCCGCTTCGTTGATGAGCGGACCGAGCGCCACGCCGCTCTCGGTGCCGAGCCCGACCTTGAGGTTACCGACCGCCGCCGCCAGTTTTTGCGCGAACGCATCGTAGACGCGCTCGTGCACGTAGAAGCGGTTCGTGCACACGCAGGTCTGCCCGCTGTTGCGATATTTCGATGCAATCGCGCCTTCCACGGCGGCGTCGAGATCGGCGTCGTCGAACACGATGAACGGTGCGTTGCCGCCGAGTTCCAGCGTCACTTTCTTGACCGTCGGCGCGCTTTGCGCCATCAGCAAGCGGCCCACGCCGGTCGAGCCGGTGAAGGAGAGCTTGCGCACGATCGGGTTGCTGGTCATTTCACCGCCGATCGCTTTCGGATCGCCGGTGAGGATGTTGAGCACGCCCTTCGGCAGGCCTGCGCGCTCGGCGAGCACGGCCATCGCGAACGCGGAGAAGGGCGTCGCTTCGGCGGGCTTCACGACGATCGGACAGCCAGCCGCGAGCGCCGGGCCGACCTTGCGGGTGATCATCGCGGCCGGGAAGTTCCACGGCGTGATGGCGGCGCAAACGCCGATCGGTTCCTTCGTCACGACGATGCGCTTGTCGGCGGCGGGTGTCGCGAGCGTATCGCCGGCGACGCGCTTGCCTTCTTCCGCGAACCATTCGATGAACGAGGCAGCATAGGTGATTTCGCCTTTTGCCTCGGCGAGCGGCTTGCCTTGCTCGGTCGTGAGGATGAGGGCGAGATCGTCGGCGTTTGCCATCATCAGGTCGAACCAGCGGCGCAGGATGATTGCGCGTTCTTTCGCGGTCTTCTTGCGCCATGCGGGCCAGGCGGCGTTTGCCGCATCGATGGCGCGGCGCGTTTCGTTCGCGCCCATCTTCGGTACTGTGCCGAGGGATTCGCCGTTGGCGGGGTTCGTGACGTCGAACGTTTCGCCGTTGTCGGATTTTTGCCATTCGCCGTCGATGTAGGCGGTGTGACGCAGCAGCGTCGGGTCTTTCAGTTGGTCTTTCAGGCTCATGTCTTTGCGATTCCTTTTTGGGGCTTCTTTTTGTTGTTGCCGGATCCCGTGGGCGTGTCGGTCTATTAGCGTTGCCCCTGTGCGGGGCGGCAGTCACTTTCTTTGCTGCTGCAAAGAAAGTAACCAAAGAAACAGCTTCTCACCGCCCGCGGTCACACGCAGTTTGACCATGCTTGCCAGCCGCAGGCGGCCCTCGCCTAAGTGTCGCCCTCGAAGGACTTACCGGGCTTGGCTCGCGCACGGTCTGTCACGTCGCGCCGCTTGCGTTACTGGTTCAGCATCAAATAGCTCCGGCCCGCTACGCGGCCGAGGGGTCAATCGGGTCGGCATACGCTTCGTCTTCGACGGTTTCCCTCGCATACCCCACGGCAGCGCGTAGCGCTGTGCCGAAGCTGTTTCGTGCTGAACCAGCGCACTGAATCGTCTCGGGCG
>JFHF01000077.1 GCA_000648925.1 Caballeronia jiangsuensis | reverse complement strand
CAAAGGCCCAATCGGGCTTGGCTCGCGCACGGTCTGACGCCCGAGACGATTCAGTGCGCTGGTTCAGCACGAAACAGCTTCGGCACAGCGCTACGCGCTGCCGTGGGGTATGCGAGGGAAACCGTCGAAGAAGAAGCGTATGCCGACCCGATTGACCCATCGGCCGCGTAGCGGGCTGGAGCTGTTTGGTGCTGAACCAGTTTGTCGTGTGGTGCGATGAGTCAGACCGTGCGCGGTCCAAGCCCTTGTCTGCTTGTGAGGGCACTTTCTACTGCCGGGCCATTCAGCCAATCGTCTGTGCCGCGGCCGGTGTGAAGTGCTTAGGCTGGGGAGAGCTGTTTCTTTGGTTACTTTCTTTGCAGCAGCAAAGAAAGTGACTGCCGCCCCGCACAGGGGCAGTGCCAATAGACCAATAAGAAAACGGGATCCGGCGACAAACCAAAAAAAACCAACTTGGTACAGGATTTGCCTATCCCATAGGCCTCAAAAAAAATCCGCCCCAAAGGAACCCCACCCGATGCCGACCTCCCCCGGAAGCCTCTCGCCCACGGCGATCACAGTCGAATCGCCATCGCGCCTGCATCTCGGCTTCATCGACCCGAACGGCTCCCTGGGCCGCGCATTCGGCAGCGTGGGACTCGCCATCGACGCACACGGCACGCGCATCACCGCGCGTCATGCGCCCGCCTCGCGACGCACCGCGATCATCGAAGGCGCGCTCAGCGATGCCCAGCGCGAACGCATCGAACAGCATCTCGGGCAACTCGAAGCGGCGTTAGGCCAGGGCCCGGCAATCGACATCGAAGTACATGAAACACCGCGCCCCCACACGGGCCTCGGCTCCGGCACGCAACTGGCGCTGGCGCTCGGCACCGCATTCGCCCGCGTGCGAGGCCACGCAGCCAGCACCGCCGACATCGCCAGAATCCTCGCACGCGGCGCGCGTTCCGGCATCGGCATACATGGCTTCGATCACGGCGGCCTGATCGTCGACGGCGGACGCGATACGCGCAACGTATCCGCAGTCACACTGCCGCCGCTCATCGCACGCCAGCCCTTCCCGGATGCATGGCGCGTGCTGCTCATCGACGACACCTCGCGCGAAGGCCTCCACGGCGACGAAGAAAAGCGCGGCCTCGCATCGCTCGCGCCCTTCCCCGCGCCGCTCGCCGCGCATCTCGCCCATCTCGTGCTGATGCGCATCCTGCCCGCCGTCGCGGAAAGCGATTTCGACACCTACGCCGACGCCATCTCCGACCTGCAACAGACCATCGGCGAATACTTCGCGCCCGTGCAGGGCGGCGTGTTCGCCAGCCCCGCCGTCGCGCGCGCGCTCGAAGCCGTCGCCGCCGAAACGAAAGCGGGCATCGGCCAGACGTCGTGGGGTCCGGTCGGCTTCGCGTTCGTCGCGAGCGCACAGGACGCCGAACGCGCGCTCGCGGCCGCGCAACGCGTCTCGCCGGGCGTGCCGCTCACGTTCACCATCGCCGCGGGACGCAATCGCGGCGCGACGTGGCGCGCGGCCGATCATCGTCATCACGGCGCGAACGCTGCCTGAGCACGCGGCGCGCATCGACAGATTCAACTCGACACCCACACGCCCAACGAGTCCATCGCCATGCCCGAAGCCACCGAAAGACCCTACGTCCTGCACATGTTCACCAGCACGCCGCAAATGAGCCCGTTCGACGTGAACATGGCCGCCGACGCGGGCTATCAGATCCTCGTGCCCTACTGCAATGTCGATGAGGACAGCGTCGTGCAGCTCACGCAGGACGCGATCTTCTCGCGCGGGCCGAAGGGCGTGTCGCGCACCGGCATCTTCATCGGCGGACGGGACGTGATGCTCGCCGCCGACATGCTCGAAAAAGCCCGCAACGCGATGGTCCCGCCCTTCGAAGTCTCCGTATTCACCGATCCGAGCGGCGCGTACACCACGGCCGCCGCGCTCGTCGCGCTCGCGGAAAAGCATCTGCGCGCCGCGCATTCGGTCGATCTCGGCGGCAAGCGCGTGCTGATACTCGGCGGCACGGGCGCAGTCGGCCGCGTGGCGGCGGCGATGGCCGCATCGCTCGGCGCGGACGTCGCCGTCGCGAGCCATTCGAGCCAGTCGCGCGCGACGCAGGTGAGCGACGAGATCAATCGCCGCTTCGATATCGCGACCTCGGGGGTCGCGACCGGCTCGCCCGATCAGTTGCATCGCGAGCTCGCGCGCGCGGAAGTGGTGTTCGCCACCGCCGTCGCGGGCGTGCAGGTGATGAAGTCCGCCGATCTCGCACACGCGAAGAACCTCCTGATCGCCGCCGATGTCAACGCCGTGCCGCCCGAAGGCATCGCCGGCGTCAACGTGATGGACGACGGCAAGCCGCTCGCGGGCGCGGCGCGGCAGGACGCCGTCGGCATCGGCGCGCTCGCGATCGGCAACGTGAAATATCAGGCGGAGCATCGGCTCTTCTTGCGTATGCGCACGGGCGGCAAGCCCGTTTATCTCGGCTTTCCGGAAGCATTCGACGAAGCCCGCGCGATCGTCGCCGGACAAAGCTCATGACACCCGCCGATGCCGCCCGCGCGCCACGCGTCGCCGTCGCTGGACTGTCGGCGCGGCTCGTCGCGCAATCGGCGGCGCGCGCGGGGCTGAACGTCGTCGCGCTCGATATCTTCGGCGACCGCGACACCCGCGAGCACGCGGGCATGTGGTTCGATATCGGCGGCAATGGTCTGTCGATCGATCGCGCGCGTCTCTACGATGCGCTCGAACGCGCGGCGCGCCTGCCGCGCATGCTCGGCCTCATCGTGACGGGCGGCCTCGAATCGCTCGCCGGGGAACTCGCGCGCGCGCCGCGCGTGCCGCGTTTCATCGGCAACGGGGCGCAGGCGGCCGCGGTGCGCGATCCGCGGCGCTTTTTCGCGCTGCTCGACGAGGCGCACATCGCGCATCCGGACGTGCGCTACACGCCTCCCGACGATCGCCACGGATGGCTCGTCAAGCGCTCCGACGGTTGCGGCGGCACGCATATCGAATGGGCCGATGAAGTCGGGCACTTACCCGCCGACGCGTATTTTCAGCGGCTCGCGCAAGGCCGTTCGATGTCCGCGCTCTTCGTCGCCGCGCATCGCGAGGCCACGGTGATCGGCTTCGCGGAGCAACTGACGGTCGCAGCGGGACGTCTGCCCTTCGTCCACGCGGGCTCGCTCGGGCCGGTGCGCTTGCCGCGTCAGATCGCGTCGCGCATCGTCGAGGCCATCGACAGAATTGTCTGGCAAACGGACCTGACCGGTCTCAACAGCATCGACTTCCTGCTCGACGGCGACACGTTCAGCGTGCTCGAAATCAACACGCGCCCGTCCTCGACGATGGCGCTTTACGAAGCCGCCTGGCCCGACGCGTGGCCGCGCGGACTGATCGGCGCGCATCTCGACGCATGTTTGCACGGCGAGTTGCCGCACGCGCCCGACACGGCCGCGCACACGCCGACGCTTCATGCGGGGCAGCGCGTCGTGTTCGCGCACGAAGGCTTTACCGCATCGCCCGCGTTCAGCGACGCATGTTTCGACGATCCCGCGTGCCACGACGTGCCGCTCGTCGGCGCGCGCATCGAAACGGGCCAGCCGGTCTGCACGATGACCGTGTCCGCGCCCGCGTTCTCCGACCTGCGCGACGCGCTGGACCGCGAGCACGCGCGCCTCCTGCAACGCATCGACACCTTATCCAGACCATGACTTCAACTTTCCAGACCGACGCCGCGATGAGCGTCAACGCATCGAGCGAGCGGCTCGTCGCGCGTCTCATCGACGATGCCGCGCGCCTTCACGTCGATGTGACGCGCACGGACGGCGGCACCGTGATCGTCGATGCGGGCGTGAACGCCAAAGGCAGCGCGGAGGCCGGCATCCTGATCGCGCGCATCTGCATGGGCGGCCTCGGGCGCGTGGCGCGGCGCGTCGCGCTCGATAGCGCGCCGCTCTGGCCGGTTTTCATCGAGGTGCATACGAGCAATCCGGTCCTCGCCTGTCTCGCGAGCCAGTACGCCGGCTGGAGCCTGTCGGCGACCAAGGAACAGACGGGCGGCAAGAAATTCTTCTCGCTCGGTTCGGGCCCGGCGCGCGCGCTCGCGTGCAAGGAGCCGCTGTTCGACGAACTCGGATATCGCGACCGGCACGATCGCGGCGCGCTCGTGATGGAGGTGGATCGTCTGCCGCCGCAGGTCGTCATCGACAAGGTGCTCAACGACTGCGGCCTCGCGCCGGAGCGTCTCGTGATCGCCGTGACGCCGACACAGTCTGTGGCGGGCACGGTGCAGGTCGTTGCGCGCATCGTGGAAGTTGCGCTGCACAAGACGCACGTGCTGGGCGTCGATCTCGCGGAAATCGTCGAAGGCAGCGGCAGCGCGCCGCTTCCGCCGCCCGCTCCCGACGGCATTGCCGCTATGGGCCGCACCAACGACGCGATTCTCTACGGCGGCCGCGTGCATCTGACCGTGAAGGGCGATGCCGTCGCGAAGCGCCTTGCGGCCGAATTGCCGTCGTCGAATGCGCGTGACTATGGCCGACCGTTCGCCGACATCTTCACGTCGTTCAACTACGACTTCTATCAGATCGACCCGGCGCTGTTCGCGCCCGCCGAAGTGTGGGTGTCGAGCCTGGAAAGCGGCGCGACATATCACGGCGGCAAGGTCGATGAAGCGCTGCTGGAGAAGCAATGGAGCGCGTCATGAGCGTGCCGGCATTGCGTGTGGCGATCATGACCGACGAAACCGGCTGGCACACCGGACGCCTTAAAAAAGCCTTCCGCGCGCGCGATGTCGAGGCGCGCTGCGTCGATCTCGCGGATTGCCGCATCGACACCACATGGAAGCCGCACGGCCTCGCGATTCCCGGCTTCGGTCACACGCTGCCCGATGCGGTATTGGTACGAGGCATCGCGGGCGGCACCTTCGAGCAGGTGACGCTGCGCCTCGGCATCCTGCACGCGCTGCGCGAATGCGGCGTGCCCGTCTATAACGATGCGCGCGCGATCGAACGCAGCGTCGACAAATCGATGACGAGCTTCTTGCTCAATCGCTACGGCGTGCCGACGCCCGCGACGTGGGCCGGCGAATCCGCGGCACATGCGCAGCGCGTGCTGATGCGCGAAGCGGCCGCGGGCCGTCAGGTCGTGATGAAGCCGCTATTCGGTTCGCAGGGCAAGGGGCTGAAGAAACCCGGCCTGAAGCTGCCGTCGCTCAAGTCGTTCAGTCAGGTCGCCTATTTGCAGCGTTATGTCGATGCAGGCGCGCCCGGCTTCGACTGGCGCGTGCTCGTGATCGGCGGTCGGGCGGTCGCGGCGATGAAGCGCGTCGGCGGCGAGGACTGGATTCACAATTTCGCACGTGGCGCGCGCTGCGAGGCGGCGGAACTGTCGCCCGCGCTCGCGGACATCGCCGTGCGCGCGACGGCGGCGCTCGGGCTCGATTACGCGGGCGTCGATCTGATTGCCTCGGACGGCGGGCGGCCCGTCGTGCTCGAAGTGAACGGCGTGGCGGCGTGGCGCGGCCTGCAAACGGTGACGCCGCTCGATATCGCGACGCTCATCGTCGACGATCTGCTCGATCGCAAGCTGCCTGCATCGAAAGGCGCGCTCGCGCTCGCCAGCGGCAATGAACGCTTCTGACGCACCGCTCGCCGGGCGCGCGCGCACCGCGTTTCTGCGCGCGTGCCGCCTCGACGTCGAGACGAGAAAGCCCGGCAACGTGAGCGTCGCGAGCGCGGGACACGGCATGACGTCGGCGCAATTCATCGCGAGCGCGGGCGCGGCGGCGGCGGGCCTCTTCACGCCGCACGCACGCGTGGGCGCGCGCATTCTCGACGCCGTGCGCCGCACCTTCGATGCTGCCGGCTGCAATACGAATCTCGGCATCGTGCTGCTCGCCGCGCCCTTGTGCGCCGCGCTGGAGTCTTTCGATGCGCACGAATCCGTCGATGCGGCGCGCTGGCATCGGGCGACGGAGCGCGTGCTCGTGGAGCTGGATATCGACGATGCGCGCCTTGCCTATCGTGCGATTGCGCTCGCGAATCCGGGCGGCCTGGGCGACGCGGCCGAGCAGCCCGTCCACGCGCCGCCGACCGTGACCTTGCGCGCGGCGATGACCCTCGCGGCGGATCGCGACAGCATCGCGCGTCAATATGAGAACGGTTTCGCCGATGTCTTCGGCGCGGCGGGCCCGGTCACGGCGTCGACGGAACATCGCGCGATGCTCGACGCGTTCCTCGCGTTTCTCTCCGGCTGGCCCGATTCGCACATAGTGCGCAAGCAGGGCGTGGCGGTGGCGCAAAGTGTCACCCGCGACGCGGCGCGGCATCGCGCGAACTGGCGCTCGGCGGGCAGTCCTGTCGAATCGCCGGCGCTCGATGACTGGGATGCCGAACTGAAGGCGCGCGGCATCAATCCGGGCACGAGCGCGGACCTCGCGGTGGCGACGCTCTTCGTCGGGCTGGTGATATCGGCGATGAATGCATGAAGTCTGCCCGCGCGGACAAAAAATTGGCACGGAACATGTTAGGAGTTTCGCGGTTGAGCGGTCGGATCGGAACGCCGGCCGAACCGCGAGCCTTGCGCGGCTTTGATTCTTACCGTCGCGAGTCGAGAGCAAGTCGCTAGTCCCTGGAACCACACATCACTGGAGGAACAGCATGGCCAAGATCAACCGCGTCATGGTAGGAGAGTCGCTCGTCGGCGATGGCAACGAAGTCGCGCACATCGACTTGATCATCGGACCGCGAGGTTCCGCTGCCGAGACCGCGTTCTGCCACGCGCTCACGAACAACAAGGATGGCTTCACGTCGCTGCTCGCGGTGGTCGCGCCGAATCTCCTGACCAAGCCGAACACGATTCTCTTCAACAAGGTGACGATCAAGGGCGCAAAACAGGCGGTTCAGATGTTCGGCCCGGCGCAGCGCGCGGTCGCGATGGCCGTCGCCGATAGTGTGGAAGGCGGCGTCATTCCCGCCGATGAAGCCGACGATCTGTTTATTTGCGTCGGCGTGTTCATCCACTGGGAGGCGGACGACGACCAGAAGATCCACGACTTCAACTATCAGGCGACGAAGGAAGCGCTCGCGCGCGCGGTGGCGGGCGAGCCGTCGGCGCAAGAGGTAGTATCGAAGAAGGGAACGATGTCGCATCCGTTCTCGCCGGACTGAAGCGGAGCGTGGCCGGTGCGGAGCTGTTGTTTGCGTGCCGGCCGATCTGGATCAATACAACTACGAGGCTTATCGCATGACCCCACGTTGCTGCGCGTTGACGGTGCTCACCTGCCTCTCGCTGATTTCGCCGCTGTCGATCGCCGCGACGGGTACCGGGGGTGGCGCGCCCGCCAAGAGTCACGATTATCCGACCGAAGGGCGCGTGGAGTATGTCCTCGGATGCATGGACGACAATGGGCACGATTTCGCCAACGTGTATAAGTGCTCTTGTGCGATCGACAAGATCGCTGAGGTGTTGCCTTATGACGATTACGTCGAGCAGTCTACGTTTTCTAAATACGCGGCTTTAGGTGGGGAAGGTGGGGCGGAGTTTCGTGTCGATCGGGCTAAGGCTCAGACCAGGAAATTTCGCGAGTTGCAGAGGGATGCTTATAAGGCTTGTGGGATTCAGAAAGCTGCGGCGAAGTGATTTGGTGTTTTTTTTGCCGGGTTCCGGGCGTCTATGAAATCCTGATTTCGTGTCGGTCTATTAGCGCTGCCCCCGTGCGGGGCGGCAGTCACTTTCTTTGCTGCTGCAAAGAAAGTAACCAAAGAAACAGCTTTCCCCAGCCTAAGCACTTCACACCGGCCGCGGCACAGACGATTGGCTGAATGGCCCGGCAATAGCGAGTGCCCCCACAAGCAGACAAGGGCTTGGACCGCGCACGGTCTGACACCTCGCGCCGCTCGCGTCACTGGTTCAGCACCAAATAGCTCCGGCCCGCTACGCGGCCGATGGGTCAATCGGGTGCGCGTGCGCTCCCTCTTCGGTTTCCCTCGCATACCCAACGGCAGCGCGAAGCGCTGTGCCGAAGCTCTTTCGTGCTGAACCAGCGCGCTAAAACATTTGGTGCGGCAGACCGTGCGCGAGCCAAGCCCGGTTGGTCCTTTGGGGGCGACACTTAGGCGAGTGCCATTGCGGGCTGGCAAGCATGGCTAACGTGCGTGTGACCGCGGGCGGTGAGAAGCTGCTTTCTTTGGTTACTTTCTTTGCAGCAGCAAAGAAAGTGACCCCCGCCCCGGGGAGGGGCAGTGCTAATAGACCGACACGAACACGGGACCCAGCGACCAAAACCAAAACGTCACCCCGGCACATACCCCCGCCCAATCCAGGCAAGACTAACGGACCCACCCCCACCCCGACCATCGACAACACCCCGCCGCCGCTCGATCACAACCCCCACCGCCTCGACATCATCAAACTTCGCGGGCTTGGCAAGCTCGACCCGCACCCAATGCGCGCCAAAATCCGCGATGACCAGCTGCGCGATGCGCTCAGCCAGCGCCTCAAGCAACTGCAACCCATGCGACGCAAGCAGCGAAAGAATCGCCTCCCGCACTGCCGCATAATTCACCGTATCTTCGATCCGATCGGTCACGCAAGCGCGAATCGAGGGCACGCCAATCGCAAGACTTAGCCGCACCGGCTGCGGATCATGCAGCTCGCTCGTATCGATGCCGATAACGGTCTGCCCCGTGAGTCCCTCGATATACACGATATCCATCGCACCGCCAGCGCGCCCATCGGCAACAGCAGGTTGCGGCGCAACATAAACAGCTTCGCGAATCGGTTCGAATCGGCCCATATGCTCATCGCCGCGCAAAGCGGCCCTAAAGAACCCCCGACGCCCATCGCCGAAGTCATCCGTAAGCTGCAAGCAAAAACCGGGCGAGTTCGCCCTACTCTATGCGACTACTTATTGAACCTACGCGTCTAAGGATGTAAAGTTTTTGAGAACCGGGCCGGATCGGGTCCCAGACAGCACCTGAACCATCCCGACCACCCGGCCACGAGGCGCGCCTGCGAGCGGAAATATCCGCGAAATCGAAACAGGCAGAGAAAGCCGCAGCGCCAGCGTAAAACACAACAGATTCGGCGCCGGACGGCCGCGCGACACGCGCGCACCGGAACGCGGCGCAACGGAGACTTGCCCCCATGTCGTCGCTTGCTGACGTAGACACGCATGTCCGGGAAGTGCTGAACATCGTCAATAATCCGCTGGCCGCACGCCGCGCCAGCGATTCGGTCGCGCAATCGTGGCTGCGATGCCTCACGGAATTCAGGCTCGATCCGGGCCGCTTCGTCATGCCGCCCGTGCTCACCCAGCACGAGCTCAACGATCGCCGCGAAGCCGCGACCGATCTCATCGCGTGCTCGAAGCTGGAAATGACGACCTTGTATCAGCAGCTCGCCGACCCGGAACTCGCCGTCGTGCTCGTCGATGCGGACGGCGTCATCGTGCATCAGGTGTCGTCGGTGCCGTTCGGCGAAGCCGTCGCAGCCGATGGCCTGCGCGTCGGCGCGCTGTGGAGCGAGCGCGAGGCCGGGACCAACGGCATGGGCACGTGTCTCATCGAGCGCGATTGCATCGCCGTGTGCCAGCACGAGCACTTCTATCCGCGCTATACGTCGCTCACGTGCTCGGCCGCGCCGATCTTCGACGAACGCGGCACCGTCGTCGGCGTGCTCGACGTGACGAGCCGCTCGAAGCTCCTGCAACAGCATTCGCTCGTGCTCGTCGGCATGTCGCGGCAGATGATCGAAAATCGTCTGATCGATGCGCGCTACCGGCACGCGAACATGATCCACTTCCATAGCCGCCCCGAGTTCGTCGGCACGCTGCACGCGGGCAAGCTCGCCGTCAGCGACGATGGCGTCGTGCTCGCCGCGAGCCGCAGCGCACTCTTCCAGCTCGATCTGCGCTCGCCGGCCGAACTGTGCGGCAAGCGCATCGAGGAAGCGTTCAATGCATCGCTCGAAGACATGATCGCGCGCAGCATCCGCGGCTCGTTCCATCCCGTGACGGTCTATAGCGCGAAGGCGAACAGCCGCTTCTTCCTCACCGCGCAGACGCCGCGCGAAGGCGGCAGCGGCGCGACGCGCATCCTGATGAACGATCCCGTCTCGCGCGACCTGTCCGCGCCCGCCGCGCGCCCGAAGGCGCCGAAGAAGGACATGCGCGAGACCGCCACGGCCGGCCGTCTCGACAAGCTCGCGCATCTGGAATTCGGCGATCCGCGCATGGCGTCGCAAATCCAGCTCGCGGCGCGCGTGATCCAGCGCAAGATTCCGATCATCCTTCGCGGTCAGACCGGCACCGGCAAGGAAGTGTTCGCCAATGCGCTGCACAGCATCAGCCCGAACGGCACGGGTCCGTTCGTCGCGGTGAACTGCGCGTCGCTGCCGGAGAATCTGATCGAAAGCGAGTTGTTCGGTTATCGCGCGGGCGCATTCACCGGCGCGCAGCGCGAAGGACGGCGCGGCAAGATCGTGCAGGCGAACGGCGGCACGCTCTTTCTCGATGAAATCGGCGACATGCCGCTCACCTTGCAGGCGCGTCTGCTGCGCGTGCTCGAAGAGCACGAAGTCACGCCGCTCGGCGCGGAAACCATCGTGAAGGTGGATTTTCAGTTGATCAGCGCGAGCCACCGCAATCTCGTCGAACTCGTGCAGACGGGCATGTTCCGCGAGGACCTGTATTACCGGCTGAACGGGATCGAGATCAATCTGCCGCCGCTGCGCGAACGCGCCGATGCGCTCGCGCTCATCGCGCATATTCTCGAAACCGAATCCGACGATCCCCCCGCGCTCTCCGCCGAAGCGCGGCAGGCGCTGCTGTCGTATCCGTGGCCGGGCAACATCCGCCAGTTGCGGCATGTGCTGCAAATGGCGATCGCGCTCTGCGACGGCCCCGAGATCCGCTGCGCGCATCTGCCGGCGGAGATCGTGAACGGCGCCGCACCGATCACGCAGACTACGGCGCGTGCGCCGGTTGCGCCGGCGCCGCATCTGACCGAAGACGCCGATACATCGTCGCTCAACGCCATTCAGGTGAAAGAGCGCGAGACCGTGCTGCAATTGCTCGACGAGCATCGCTGGAACGTGAGCAATGTCGCGAAAGTGCTCGGCATCAGCCGCAATACGCTGTACCGGAAGATGCATCGCCTGCATATTCGCCTGTCGCACGACACGCCCGACGCATGACGGATCCCACGCCCGCCCGCCGGCTCGACGAGTTCAAGCCCGACGCGCGCTTCGCGTGGTGCGTGACCGGCTCCGGCCATATGCTGGAAGAGTCGATCGCGCTTGCACGGCAGCTTCCCGGCGTCGATCTGTTTCTTTCCGCTGCCGGAGAGGAAGTGCTGCCGCTCTACGGCTGGACGCTCGCCAAGCTGCGCGAGCACTTCAAGGTGTTTCGCGACAACAGCGCGAGCAGCGTGCCCGTCGGCATGATCTATCACGGCGAATATCACACGGTCGTGATCGCGCCCGCGACGAGCAATACCGTCGCCAAATGCGCGTTAGGCATCTCCGACACCTTGCCCACCAATCTCTATGCGCAAGCCGGCAAGCAATGCGTGCCGGGCATCGTATTCGCATGCGATACCGCGCCGAGCGTCATCACGCAGACCCCGCACGAATGGGTCGAAGTGAGGCCGCGCGCGATCGAGTTCGAGAACGTCGAGCGGCTCGCGCGCTTCGCGCATACCACCGTGGCCCGCTCGCTCGACGATCTCAGGGCCGCGCTCGATCAACGCCTGTCGGACCTGAAGCTCGCATGGAACACATCGTCTTCCTGACGGGGCGGCTCGCGCAGTTGAGCCTTCATCAGGTACTCGAAAGCATCGCGCCCGCCGCAGTCGGATCGCCCTTCACGTGGGAAGTCCGCGAGATCGGTCTGCAGGTCGCGGGACTGATGACCGCCGACATGATCCGTCGTCGCGTCGAAACGCCTTTGAGCGAACGCACGAGCCGCATGATCGTGCCCGGCCGATGCCGTGGCGATCTCGATGCCCTCACCGCCCATTACGGCGTGACGGTCGAACGCGGCCCCGAGGAAGTGAAGGACTTGCCGCAGTTTTTCGGGCGCGAAGCGCGGCATGTGGACCTGTCGCGCTACGAGACGGAAATCTTCGCGGAGATCGTCGATGCGCCGCGCCTCGATCTCGACGGCATCGCGGCGCGCGCGCGCGAATACAAGCGTCAGGGCGCGGATGTAATCGATGTCGGCTGCCTGCCGGAGACGGCCTTTCCGCATCTCGAAGATGCGGTTGCGATGCTGAAGGAGCAAGGCTATCGCGTGAGCGTCGATTCGATGCGCGACGAAGAGCTCGTGCGCGGCGGACGCGCGGGCGCGGACTACGTGATGAGCCTCAACGCCGACACGTTGTGGATCGCGGATGAAATCGCCTCGACGCCGATTCTCGTGCCGCGCGAACCCGCCGATGTCGCCTCGCTCGATGCCGCCATCGAAGCGATGACGAAGCGCGGCCGACCCTTTCTCGCCGACCCGATTCTCGATCCGATTCCGTTCGGGCTCGCGGCGTCCATCGCGCGTTACGTGTCGTTGCGCGAACGCTATCCCGATGTGCCGATCATGATGGGCGTCGGCAACGTGACCGAGCTGACCGAGGCGGACACGAGCGGCATCAACGCGGTGCTGTTCGGCATGGCGGCGGAATTGCGCATCGCTGCCGTGTTGACGACTTCGGTGAGTCTTCATGCAAGGCGCGCCGTTCGCGAAGCCGATGTCGCGCGCCGCGTGATGCATGCCGCACGCGAAACGCAGACGCTGCCCAAAGGCATTTCCGCCGATCTGTCGGCGCTGCATGCGAAGCGGCCTTTTCCGTACGATGCCGACGAGATCGCCGCCCTCGCCGCCGCGATACGCGATCCGAATTTTCGCGTGCAGGTATCGGCGGATGGCATTCATGTCTATAACCGCGATGGTCATCATGTCGCGGTCGATCCGTTCGCGCTCTATCCCAATCTCAAGGTCGAGAACGATGGCGGTCATGCGTTCTATCTCGGCGTGCAGCTTGCGCGCGCGGAGATCGCCTGGCAGCTAGGCAAGCGCTTCGATCAGGATCAGCCGCTCGACTGGGGATGCGAAGTCGATCGGCCGGACGACGATCTGATGGCGTGGCATGCGCCCGGCAGCACGAAAAAGAAGCGCTAGGGCTTCCATTTGATCGAGCAGCCGAGCGCCGGGTATTGCGCTTCGGGCGCTTCGGGCGCTTCTCCGTTTGCGGCTATCGCGCGCATCGCTTCGAACAGATCGCGGCGCGCGTCGGGCAAGGCTTCCTTGCGCGATGCGTCGATCCGGCCGCGATACCTCAACCGCAGATCGCGGTCGAAGCCGAAGCATTCGGGCGTGCAGACCGCGCCGTAGGCTCGTGCGATCTCCTGCGTTTCATCGTGCAGATAAGGAAACGGCAGGTTCCATTCTTTCGTGAGCGCGACCATGCGATCGAATGCATCGTCGGTGTAGACGGTCGCGTCGTTCGAATTGATGCCCGCTACGTTGATGCCGATGTCCTTCAGCGCCTGTGCATCGCGGATCAGATTCGGCATCGCGGCCTTCACGTAAGGGCAGTGATTGCACATGAACACGATGACGAGACCGTTCGCGCCCTTTAGCGAGTCGGGCGTGTAAGTCTGGCCGTCGGTCGCGGGCAGCTTGAACGCGGACGCTGTCGCGCCGAGTTCCGCGGTCGGAGATTCTGTGGGCATGAGATAGCTCCCAATTTGCTGGGTTGGCCGTTCGGCATATTGGCGGGTAGGTCGGAGTCGGATAGCATGGAAACTCTTGTTAGTTATCCGGAGTAATCGTGTATATCTTTAGTGTCGAAGAAGCGCAGAAGGACTTGCAGAAGGTGCTGGAACTGGTGGCGCAGGGGAAAGAAGTTGCTATCGGCGGTGAGCATCCGGCATTGCTACGCCGCGTAAAGGCCGTCGGAAATCTCTCCCATGGCGATCCCGAAGCGGTGGGCTCAATGATCATCGGATACGTCGACGACGAAAGCGTGCTTGAAGATGACTTGGTCAAACCCTTACCCGACGACATCATTGCGGAGTTTTACAAACCCCGGATCTACGACGCCGATCCTGCGCCCAAGAGCCGATGATTCGCTTACTGCTCGATACACACGTCTACATCTGGAGTGTTGCGAAGGACCGCAGAATGCCGACCGACTTTCGCGAGCTAATCGCCGAGGCCGACCAGGTTTTCGTGAGCACGGCCAGCATCTGGGAACTGTCGATCAAGTCCGCACGCGGCAAACTGGAGCCAAACGGCGAACGCGCGATCGACGAACTGGACGATCAGCCGGTCATCGTGCTTCCGGTCCAACTCAAACATGCTCTCGCAGTCCGAAACATGCCTGATCTGCATCGCGATCCGTTCGACCGTCTGTTAGTCGCGCAGGCGCGAACGGAAGTGCTCAGATTTCTGACAGTCGACAGCGAACTCTCCGAATACCTTGACGCCACGATCCCCGCCTGAGCCAGCGCCGCCCGCCACCGCTGCAACGACAACGAGCGGCGCTCCCTCAGTGATATCGCTTCGCCATCGCCTCCAGCGCCATCGGCCTGATCCGATCCCCATGTCCCGCGCACCCGAACGCCTCGAATCGCTCGATACACAAGTCCCGCGCCGCCGCCGTCGCCGCTTTCAACGCATGCCGCGGATCGAACTCCGACTTCGCCGACGCCATCGCCCTGCGCATCGCGCCGGTCATCGCGAGGCGGATATCCGTGTCGATATTCACCTTCCTCACGCCGTTCGCGATGCCGCGCCGAATTTCTTCCACCGGCACGCCGAACGTCGCCGGAATTTCGCCGCCGTGCTCGCGAATGATCGCAAGCCATTCCTGCGGCACCGAAGAAGACCCGTGCATCACGAGATGCGTATCCGGAATTCGCGCGTGAATCTCGGCGATGCGATCGATCGCGAGAATATCGCCGGTCGGCTGACGGCTGAACTTGTACGCACCGTGCGAGGTGCCGATGGCGATCGCGAGCGCATCGATGCCCGTCGCCTCGACGAACGCGCGCGCTTCGTCGGGGTCGGTCAGCAATCGATCGTGACTCAACGTACCTTCCGCGCCGACGCCATCTTCCTCGCCCGCGCGCCCCGTCTCCAGCGATCCGAGACAGCCCAGCTCGCCTTCCACCGACACGCCCACGGAATGCGCCGCCTCCACGACGCGCCGGCTCACCTCCACGTTGTAGTCGTATTCGGCGGGCGTTTTCTGATCGGGCATGAGCGAGCCGTCCATCATCACCGACGTGAAGCCCGAGCGTATCGCCTGCTGGCAAACGGACGGGCTCGCGCCGTGATCCTGATGCAGGACCACCGGAATATCCGGATGCGCCTCGACGGCCGCAAGCACCAGATGCCGCAGATACGGCTCGCCCGCATACTTGCGCGCGCCCGCCGAAGCCTGCAGGATCACCGGGCTCTTCGTCGCCTCGGCCGCCTGCATGATCGCGTGAACCTGTTCCATGTTGTTGACGTTGAACGCAGGCACGCCGTAAGCGTGCTCCGCCGCGTGATCCAGCAACTGCCTCAATGCGATGAAAGCCATCGTGATGTCTCCATGCAGGGTGCGAAATTTCAGGCCGCCACGCGGCGCGCTTCATCGACGAGCGCCGCGGTCGTCACGCCGAAGTGCGCGAACAATTCGCTCGCGGGCGCGGATTCGCCGAAGCGATCGATGCCGATCACGCCGCCCTTCAATCCGACGTACTGCCGCCAGAACGCCGTGACGCCGGCCTCGATGGCGACGCGCGGCACGCCTTCGGGCATCACGCGTTCACGCCACACGTTGCACTGGCGATCGAACACGGTCGTCGATGGCATCGACACGACACGCGCGAGAATGCCCTCTTCCTTCAGCGGCTCGACGGCCGCGAGCGCGAGCGCCACTTCCGAGCCGGTCGCGATCAAGACGACGCGGCGCGCATCGCGTTCGCATGTCGATGGCCAGTCGAGGAGCACGTAGCCGCCGCGCTCGATGCCATCGATCTGCGCTTCATCGCGCTGCACGAAGGGCAGGTTCTGGCGCGACAGCAGCAGACACGAAGGCCGGTCGCGCTCGACCGCGTTCACCCACGCCTGCATCGTTTCGACCGTATCGCAGGGACGCCATACGTCGAGGCCCGGAATCATGCGCAGGCTCGCGGCATGCTCGATCGGCTGATGCGTCGGGCCGTCTTCGCCAAGGCCGATCGAATCGTGCGTAAAGACGAACACCACGCGCGCTTTCATGAGCGCGGCCATACGCAACGCGTTGCGCGAGTAGTCGGAAAACGTGAGGAAGGTTCCGCCGAACGGCAGATAGCCGCGATGCAGCGCCACGCCGTTCAGCACCGCGCTCATGCCGAACTCGCGCACGCCGAAGTGGATATAGTTGCCCTTTTCCGGCGCCGCGCTCACATCCACCGCATCCTTCCAGCGCGTGAGATTCGATCCGGTCAGATCGGCCGAGCCGCCCAGCAGTTCGGGCAACGCGCGCGACAAGCCTTCGATTGCGAGTTGCGATGCCTTGCGCGTCGCCACCGTCTGCCGCGCGCGATCCGCGTCGCGCACGAGCGTATGCGCCATGTCGCGCCAGTTCGCGGGCAGCGCGCCGCGCACGCGACGCTCGAACTCGGCGGCCTCATCCGGAAACACACGACGATACGCGTCCATGCGGCGATTCCACGCTTCCTGCGCCGACGCGCCCGGCTCGCGGGCGTCCCAAAGCGCGCGAACGGATGACGGAATCTCGAAGGGCGCATGCGTCCAGTCGAGCGCGCGGCGCGTCGCTTCGACTTCGTCTGCGGGAAGCGGTGCGCCGTGCACGTCGTGCGTGCCGGCCATGCTGGGCGCGCCCAGGCCGATCACCGTCTTGCAGCAGATCAGGGTCGGACGATCCGACTCGCGCGCTTCCTGCAACGCACGCGACACGTCTTCGACATCGTGGCCGTCGACCGCGCGCACGACTTGCCAGCCGTACGATTCGAAGCGCTTCGGCGTATCGTCGGTGAACCAGCCGTCGACATGGCCATCGATCGAAATGCCGTTGTCGTCATAGAGCACGGTGAGCTTGCCGAGCCGCAACGTGCCCGCGAGCGACGCCGCTTCATGCGACACGCCTTCCATCAGACAGCCATCGCCCACGAAAACATACGTGCGATGATCGACGATCTCATGCCCCGGCCGATTGAATTCGCGCGCGAGCAAGGCCTCGGCGAGCGCCATGCCGACCGCATTGGTCAAGCCCTGGCCGAGTGGCCCGGTCGTCGTTTCGACGCCGGGCGTCACGCCCACTTCCGGATGCCCCGGCGTCCTGCTGCCCATCTGGCGAAAGCGCCTGATCTCGTCGATGGACAAGTCGTATCCGCTCAGATGCAGCAGCGCATAGAGCAGCATCGAGCCATGACCGTTCGACAGCACGAAGCGGTCGCGATCCGGCCAGTCCGGATCGGCGGGATTGTGCTTCAGATGACGCCCCCACAGCGCGACCGCAATGTCCGCCATGCCCATCGGCATGCCGGGATGGCCGGAGTTCGCCTGGCTCACGGCATCGACGGCGAGCATGCGCAGCGCATTCGCCATCTGTCGCGTATCGGGTGAGCGATGAAGTCTGGGCAAAGCTTCAGCGACGGCATTCATGAGATGCCTCCTTTGATACAAGATGAGAAATCTTTTAGGCGCGCGCGCGTCGGTCGCGTAGTTGCAGAATCATCGGCGTGAAGATGAGCTGCATCGCGAGACCCATCTTGCCGCCGGGCACGACGATCACATTCGGCCGCGACATGAACGAGTCGTGCAGCATCGTCAGCAGATAGGGAAAGTCGATGCCCTTCGGCTTCGCGAAGCGGATCACGACGAAGCTCTCGTCAGGCTGCGGAATCTCGCGCGCGGTGAACGGGTTCGACGTGTCCACCGTCGGCACGCGCTGAAAATTCACATGCGTGCGCGAGAACTGCGGACAGATGTAGTTCACGTAATCGGGCATGCGGCGCAGGATCGTATCGACTACGGCCTCGTGCGAGTAACCGCGCATCGTCTGGTCGCGATGCAGCTTCTGAATCCATTCGAGATTGATGATCGGCACGACGCCGACGAGCAGATCCGCATGGCGCGCGATATCGACCTTGTCGGTCACGGCGCCGCCGTGCAGGCCCTCGTAGAACATCATGTCGGTGCCTGGCGTGACGTCCTCCCACGGCGTGAAGGTGCCCGCGTCCTGCTTGTACTGCGCGCCTTCGCCTTCATCGTGCACGTAGTGGCGAAACTGGCCGCCGCCCGTGCGGCCGTAGGTATCGAACAGGGATTCGAGTTCTTCGAGCAGATTGGCTTCCGGCCCGAAGTGGCTGAAATTGACGCGGCCGTCGCGCTCGCTCTGCTTCATCGCCTCGCGCATGCCGAGACGATCGTAACGATGAAACGCATCGCCTTCGACGATCTGCGCATTGATTTTTTCGCGCCTGAAGATATGCGTGAAGCTCTTCATGACGGTGGTGGTGCCGGCGCCGCTGGAGCCGGTCACCGCGACGATCGGATGTTTGACTGACATGCGCTGCCTCCCTGGTGTTTATGTAATGAGCGCTGTTTCAGATGCGTCTCTACGCTTCCGTCTCCGGCAGGAACAATGAACGTTCCTTGAATAGCGGCGACGTGAACGGCTTGTCCTCGCCGCGATCGTAATCACCGTGATAGCGCTGAATGCGTTCGACTTCATTACGCGAGCCGAGAATCACCGGCACGCGCTGATGCAATGCCTCGGGTTCGACATCGAGAATGCGTTCGCGTCCCGTGATCGACAGCCCGCCCGCCTGCTCGACGATAAAGCTCATCGGGCTCGCTTCGTAGAGCAGACGCAGGCGACCTTCCATCTCGGGCGTCTTGAAGTCGCGCGGATACATGAACACGCCGCCGCGCATGAGGATGCGATGCACTTCCGCGACCATCGACGCGATCCATCGCATGTTGAAGTCCTGCGCGCGGCAACCCGTGCGGCCATCCTTGCATTCCTGCACGTAGCGGCGCACGGGCGGCTCCCAGAAGCGCTCGTTCGATGCGTTGATCGCGAACTCGCACGAATCCTCGGGAATGCGGATATCGGAATGCGTGAGCACGAAATTGCCGACATCGCGTTCCAGCGTGAAGCCGTGCGTGCCGTTGCCGACGGAGAGCACGAGCATCGTCGATGGTCCGTAGATCGCATAGCCCGCCGCGACCTGTTCGCGTCCGGGGCGCAGAAACGATGCATCGTCCGGCGGGCCGCTTTCATCGCCGACGCGTCTGAGCACGGAGAAGATCGAGCCGACCACGCCGTTGATATCGATGTTCGACGAGCCATCGAGCGGATCGAACGCGAGCAGATACTCGCCGCGCGGATACGGCTCGGGAATCGCATAGACGCGCTCCATCTCTTCCGACACCATGCCCGCGAGCAGACCGTCCCACTCGCAGTGTTGCAGGAAGATATCGTTGGTCACGAGGTCGAGCTTCTTCTGTTCCTCGCCATGCGTGTTGACCGATTGCGCCGAGCCGTGCTGTCCGCCTAGCGCGCCGCGCGTCAATGCGGCGGCGATCGTCTTGATCGATGCGGCCACGTCGATGAGAAGCGCGGACAGGCCGCTCGCGGCTTGCGGACCCGGCTTGCGGTCCAGCGTGTCGATCAGGAACTTCGATAAGGTCGTGCGTCCATCCTGCATCGCGCTCTCCTTTTGCGTCATGAATCGGTGAACACACGGCTCGCGCGGATATCGCTCGCGTCGAGTTGCATCAATGCATCGGCGTCGGCGATGGCGCTGCCGTTTTCGGCGGCGGCGAACAGACGATTCGCCTGACGCAGGCGCGCGCGATCCAGCGCATTGCGCACCGAGCGCGCGTTGGCGAAGTTCGGCTGTTTGATGCGGTGCGCGAGATACGCTTCGAAGGCGCGGCGCGCGTCTTCGTCGAAGCGATAGTGCATGTCGGTCAGCATGTGCTCGGCGATCTGCAGGAGTTCGTCGGGCGCATAGTCCGGAAATACGAGGTGATGCGCGATGCGCGAGCGGAAGCCCGGATTGCTGTGAAAGAACGTTTCCATGCGCGACTCGTAACCCGCGAGAATCACGACGAGATCGTCGCGCTGGTTCTCCATCGTCTGCAGCAGTATTTCAATGGCTTCCTGCCCGTAGTCGCGCTCGTTCTCCGGGCGATACAGGTAGTAGGCCTCGTCGATGAAGAGCACGCCGCCCATCGCACGCTTGAGCACTTCGCGCGTTTTGGGCGCGGTATGACCGATGTACTGGCCGACCAGATCGTCGCGCGTCACCGAAACGAGATGATTGCGCCGGATATAGCCGAGCCGGTGCAGCACCTGCGCCATGCGCAGCGCGACCGTGGTTTTGCCGGTGCCGGGATTGCCCGAGAAGCACATGTGCAGCGTGGGCGCACCCGATGCGATACCGAGCGTCTTGCGGGCGCGCTCGACGAGCAGATGCGCGGCGATCTCGCGGATGCGCGTTTTGACTGGCGCGAGGCCGATGAGATCGCGATCCAGTTCCGCCAGCACTTCGCCGATGCGCGATTCGCGGTAGAGCGCCATCAGGTCGGCTGTGGTTTGAAGCGGCGCTTCTTCTTCGAGCGTGGCTGCGGCGCTCATGATGTCTTCTCCTCATCAATAGCGCTCGCCGCTCGGGCGATCGGTTGCGTAGGTGCGGATTGCGTAGCGCTGGACGCGGTTTTTGTCGTCCTGGCGTTCGAGGCGGAAGCCTCGTTCTTGCTCGGGGCGGTTCACCATGAACGACAGACGCATCGTTTCGAAACCACGTACCGAATCGAAGGCGTTCACCTTGATGTAGTGGTTCGGATACGTTTTGCGGCATTCGTTTACTTCCATCAGAACGCCGGCGGCATCGCGGAGGTCGAACATCGGCAAGCCCCACATTTCCCAATACGTATTGCGGGGATGTGGATCGTCGGTGTATTCCACTGAGCATGACCAGCCTTGGTCTAGGGCGTAATTTATTTGTTTGGAGATTTCCTCATCCGTAAGCGGGGGCAGGAAGGAGAATGTTCCTTGCGTTATGTTCATTTCGATATCCTTAGTGTTTGGTTTTGCTCTTTCGTTCGCGTTTGCGTTCGTAGAATCCTGATTTCGTGTCGGTCTATTTGCACTGCCCCTCCCCGGGGCGGGGGTCACTTTCTTTGCTGCTGCAAAGAAAGTAACCAAAGAAACAGCTATCCCCAGCCTAAGCACTTCACACCGGCCGCGGCACAGACGATTGGCCTAATGGCCCGGCACTAGCGAGTGCCCCCGCAAGCAGACAAAGACTTGGACCGCGCACGGTCTGACACATCGCATCACACAACAAACTGGTTCAGCACCAAATAGCTCCGGCCCGCTTCGCGGCCGACCGGTCAATCGGGTGTGCGCGCGCTTCTTTGCTAATGCCTCTCCTATAGACGGCTTCCCTCGCATACCCCACGGCAGCGCGAAGCGCTGTGCCGAAGCTCTTTCGTGCTGAACCAGCGCCCTAAAAACAACTAGCTTGTCAGACCGTGCGCGAGCCAAGCCCGACTGGGCCTTTGAGGGCGACACTTAGGCGAGTGCCGCCTGCGGCTGGCAAGCATGGCCAACGTGCGTGTGACCGCGGGCTTAGACGAGCTGCTTTCTTTGGTTACTTTCTTTGCAGCAGCAAAGAAAGTGACTGCCGCCCCGCACAGGGGCAGTGCTAATAGACCGACACGAACACGGGACCCAGCGACAAAAAAACCTAAACCACCGAAGCAGTAACAGCAAAATCCGGCGTATCCGTCGAAGCATAGTTGAAGGTCACATCGCGCCAGGTATCGAGCGCCTGCTTCAACGGTGTACACCCCCGCGCAGCGGCCTCGAGAATCTCCGGCCCTTCATTAGCAATATCGCGCCCTTCATTCCGCGCCTTCACCATCGCTTCGAGCGCAACGCGATTGGCCGTCGCACCGGCCTGAATACCCTGCGGATGCCCGATCGTGCCGCCGCCGAATTGCAGAATGCAGTCATCGCCGAAGAGATCGAGCAGTTGATGCATCTGTCCTGCGTGAATACCCCCCGATGCAACCGGCATCACCTTGCGCAAACCCGCCCACGGTTGATCGAAGAAAATCCCGCGCGACAGATCCGGCTCGTTGCGCGCGTCGCGGCACACGTTGTAATAGCCCTGCACCGACAATGGATCGCCTTCCAGCTTGCCCACCGCCGTGCCCGCATGCGCATGATCCACGCCGGCCATGCGCAGCCACTTCGCGATCACGCGAAACGAAATGCCGTGATTGCGCTGCCGCGTGTACGTGCCATGCCCCGCGCGATGCAGATGCAGAATCATGTCGTTGCGACGCGCCCATTTCGACATCGACTGAATCGCGGTCCAGCCGATCACCAGATCGATCATCACGATGCACGAGCCCAGTTCCTTGGCGAATTCGGCGCGCTCGTACATGTCCTCCATCGTGCCGGCCGTCACATTCAGGTAATGGCCCTTCACTTCACCGGTTTCGGCCTGCGCGCGATTCACGGCTTCGATCGCAAAGAGATAGCGGTCGCGCCAGTGCATGAAGGCCTGCGAGTTGATGTTCTCGTCGTCCTTCAGGAAGTCGAGACCGCCCTTCAGCCCTTCATACACGACACGTCCATAGTTCTTCCCCGACAACCCGAGCTTCGGCTTCACGGTCGCGCCGAGGAGCGGCCGCCCGTATTTATCGAGCCGCTCACGCTCGACGATGATGCCCGTCGGCGGACCCTGGAATGTCTTGAGATACGCAACCGGAATGCGCATGTCCTCCAGACGCAGCGCCTTCAGCGGCTTGAAGCCGAACACATTGCCGATGATGGACGCCGTCAGGTTCGCAACCGATCCTTCCTCGAATAGATCCAGCTCGTAGGCGATGTACGCGAAGTACTGCGGCTCGTCGGCGCGTGCGTTCGGCACGGGTTCGACGCGATACGCCTTCGCGCGATACATGTCGCACGCGGTGAGGCGATCGGTCCACACGACGGTCCACGTCGCCGTCGACGATTCCCCCGCGACGGCGGCGGCCGCTTCCTCCGGCTCGACGCCCGCTTGCGGCGTGATGCGAAAGAGCGCGATCACGTCCGTTTCCTTCGGCGTGTAGTCGGGCTGCCAGTAGCCCATCTCGCGATACTTCATGACGCCGGCCGCATAGCGCGAGCGCGGATCGGACGGATTGCGCGCCGCCTCGACGGCGGCCTTGCTGAAGTCGTTCATTCCGTTTCCTCGACAGTGAGATGAGAGTGACGTGCGCCCCGATGTCTGAAGCGACCGTCGCGCTTGTGTTGCCCGCTGTGATTCCAGACTACGCACTGACCGAGAGGAAAGGAAGTCACGAATAACTTGCCGGACCATAAGCGATGCCTTAGTCGGGATTAGCCCTGATGCGTTTGTGGCTGCGCGAGTGGGACACTTTGTTCTGATTTCGTCACAGTCGGCGCTCACGATGAGCGAGCCGCGTTCTTCGGCATCCGCTTCATGCCATTGGCATGACGCTTGCATCGTCGAAGTGCCGGCCCCCTCCCGGCCGCCTGGCGGATTCGTCCGCATCGGCAAATCATTGAAGCGGTAACCGAGGCATCCACTCGACTCACATGGAGGAACGCGCATGCAATGGACCACGCCAAGCTTCACCGATATGCGTTTTGGTTTTGAAATCACGATGTATATCGCCACCCGCTAAACGCGGATCAAACCCGCACGAAGCCGCGCCGAAGCGTTTCGCGGTCATTTCGTGCGGCTTCGAAGACTTTCGCCGACCATCATGATTTACGAGACCATCGTCACGACCGCGGATCGCGATGGCCGGCCCCACATCGCGCCGATGGGCGTGCGCTTCGAGGACGGTTTCGCGATCCTCGCGCCGTTCCGGCCATCGACGACGCTCGACAACGTCATCGCGACGCAGAGCGCCGTCATCAACTTCACGACGGACGTGCGTGTGTTCGCGGGCTGCGTGACGGGCTATGCGCGCGACTGGCCGACGCTCGCCGCGGACACGGTGCCGAGCGTGCGGCTCGCATCCACGCTTGCGCATACCGAGCTGCGTCTCGCTGAACTTGTCGAAGATGAAACACGTCCGACGCTGCGCATGGCATGCGTGCATCGCGCGACGCACGCACCGTTTGCGGGCTTCAATCGCGCGCAGGCCGCTGTCGTCGAAGGCGCGATTCTGGTGAGCCGGCTCTTCATGCTGCCATCGGAGAAAGTGGACAGCGAGATTGCATATCTGAAGATCGCGATCGACAAGACCGCCGGCGATGTCGAGCGTGAAGCATGGCAATGGCTCTTGCGGGCAATCGAGGCGCATCGCGCCAAAGCGCTGACCTGAAGCGTCTTCCGTGGCATTTCCCTTGGAGTTTTGACGATGACCGCATTGCTCGCGAGCGTCCGCTCGGCCGACGAAGCATTCGATGCCGCCGACGCCGGCGCGGAACTGATCGACCTGAAGGAGCCGGACGCGGGCGCGCTGGGCGGCGTGGTGATCGGCGATATTGCGCATATCGTGCGGGCGTTGCGCGCGCGCTATGCGGTGCGGCCGATCAGCGCGACGATCGGCGACTTGCCCAACGATGCGCTCGACGAGATGACCGCCCGCGTGCTCGATGTCGCGGCGGCGGGTGTCGATTATGTGAAGGTCGGGGTGACGCCCGGTGCTGGGGCTTCCGCCTGCTTGCGGCATCTGGCGAGCCTGCCGGCGGCGGTGGTGCCGGTGTTGCTATCGGATGACGGCGTGGATCGTGAGCTGGCCGCGCTGGCGGTTCAATTGGGCTTCGTCGGCATCGTGTTCGATACGGCGAGCAAGAACGGACGCACGTTGTTCGATTGCGTCGATGTGGGCGTGCTGGCTTCATGCATCGTCGATGCGCGCGCTCGCGGGACGATGATTGCGGTCGCTGGTTCTCTTGGCTGGGGCGATCTCGACAGGATTCGCAGGCTTGCGCCGGATATCGCCGGGTTTCGCGGGGCGCTGTGTGATGAGCGTCATGGGAGGGGGGGGCGGCTTGATCCCAGCCGCGTGGGGATGTGGGTTCGGGCTTTGCATGGTTTTGGGGGTTAGTTTTGGGGCGGGTTGTTTGGTTTGTCGCCGGATCCCGTTTTCTTTTTGGTCTATTAGCGTTGCCCCTGTGCGGGGCGGCAGTG
>JFHF01000076.1 GCA_000648925.1 Caballeronia jiangsuensis | reverse complement strand
CCGCCCGCGGTCACACGCACGTTGGCCATGCTTGCCAGTCGTCGGTGGCCCTCGCCTAAGTGTCGCCCCCAAAGGCCCATTCGGGCTTGGCTCGCGCACGGTCTGTCGCATCGCGCCGCTTGCCTCACTGGTTCAGCACAAAATGGCTCCGGCCCGCTCCGCGGCCGACGGGTCAATCGGGGCGGCATGTGCTTCTTCTTCGACGGTTTCCCCTGCATACCCAACGGCAGCGCGTAGCGCTGTGCCGGAGCTATTTCGTGCTGAACCAGCGCGCTCAAGGTTATGGTTTGTCAGACCGTGCGCGGTCCAAGCCCTTGTCTGCTTGTGAGGGCACTCGCTACAGCCGGGCCATTCAGCCAATTGTCTGTGCCGCGGCCGGTGTGAAGTGCTTAGGCTGGGGAGAGCTGTTTCTTTGGTTACTTTCTTTGCAGCAGCAAAGAAAGTGACTGCCGCCCCGCACAGGGGCAGTGCTAATAAACCAACCCGAATACGGGATCCGGCGACAACAACAAACCAACAAACCAACCAAAACCCCATCAAGAACAAAACTTCGCCAGCAACCCCAACTGCGCATTGCGAATAGACTTCCCGGGCCGCCGCTTCCGATAATGCCCATCGCTCTGCATGACCCAAGCCGATTGATTATCCCCGAGACAAACCGACAAGCCCTCGGCAATAACTCGCCGCTTCAACCGCCGATCGCGAATCGGAAACGCCACCTCCACGCGACGGAAAAAGTTTCGATCCATCCAGTCCGCGCTGGAAAGAAACACATCTTCCTTGCCATTCGCATAAAAATAGAAGATGCGATGATGCTCGAGAAAGCGCCCGACGATCGACCGGACCGTGATGTTCTCCGACAGATCCTCAACACCCGGCTTGAGTGAACACACGCCGCGCACGATCAGATCGATCTTCACCCCCGCATGCGACGCCTCGTAAAGCGCGGCGATAACGGTAGGCTCCAGCAACGCATTCATCTTCGCGACGATGCGCGCGCGCCGTCCCGCACGCGCATGTTCGGCCTCGGCGCGAATCGCATCGATGAGCTTCGCATGCAGCGTGAACGGCGATTGCCATAGCTGATGCAGCGCAATCTCCCCGCCAATGCCGGTCAGTTGCTGAAAGACGTGATGCACGTCCTCGCAC
This sequence comes from Caballeronia jiangsuensis, assembly GCA_000648925.1. Lineage (GTDB taxonomy): Bacteria > Pseudomonadota > Gammaproteobacteria > Burkholderiales > Burkholderiaceae > Caballeronia > Caballeronia jiangsuensis. Next base: position 24,944 of record JFHF01000076.1, on the reverse strand, counting down.
ATTTCCTGATCGGAAGTCATCAGGCCGAAGTCGGTATAGAGACGCGCCGTGCGCGGATGATAGTTGCCCGTGCCCAGATGCGCATAACGCTTCAGCACGAGCTTGCCGCCTTGCGACACGCGCCGCACGATCAGCATCATCTTCGCGTGGCACTTGTGGCCGACCACGCCATACACGACATGCGCGCCCACCGCTTCGAGCTGCGACGCCCAGTTGATGTTCGTCTCTTCGTCGAAACGCGCGAGCAGCTCCACGACCACGGTCACTTCCTTGCCATTGCGCGCGGCCTGCATGAGCGCGTCCATCAGCGGCGAATCGGTGCCCGTGCGATAGATCGTCTGCTTGATCGCGACGACTTGCGGATCTTTCGCCGCCTGAAGCAGCAACTCCAGCACCGGCTGAAAGCTCTCGTACGGATGATGCAGCAGGATATCGCCCTGATCGATCGCATCGAAGAGATTCGACGTGTTCGCGATCGCCTTCGGCACAGACGGAATATGCGGCACGAACTTGAGGTCCGGGCGATCGACCATCTCGGGCAACTGCATGAGCCGCACGAGATTGACCGGCCCGTTCACGCGATACAAATCGCGTTCGCTCAACTGACCTTCGTCGAGGAGACGCCGCACGAGATGCGGAGGCGTTTCCGCCGATACTTCGAGACGCACCGCGTTGCCCAGATGACGAGCCGGCAATTCGCCCTGCAACGCGACGCGCAGATTGGTGATTTCGTCCTCGTCGACGAAAAGCTCGCTGTTACGCGTGATGCGAAACTGATTGCAACTGCGCACGACGAGATGCGGGAACAGCTCGTTCACGAAGTGCTGCATGAACGAACTCAGCAGCACGAATCCATGCGGATAACCCGACAGCGCTTCGGGCATGCGCACGAGGCGCGGCAGCGCGCGCGGCGCCTGGACGATGCCCATCATGGCCTGACGGCCGAAGGCGTCGGTGCCTTCCAGCTCGACGACGAAGTTCAGGCTCTTGTTCAACACGCGCGGAAACGGATGCGCGGGGTCGAGTCCGATCGGCGTCAGCACCGGCAGCAGTTCGTTGTGAAAGTATTCGCGCGCCCACGCATTCTGCTGCTCGGTCCAGTCCTCCGCGCCGTGGAAGTAAATGCCTTCCATTTCGAGCGCCGGCAGCACGATGTCGTGCAGCATCGAGTATTGCTGGCGCACGAGACGCTGCGCGCGCTCGGAGACGAGATCGTAGACGTGCTGCAACGACATGCCGTCCGGCGAGAGCGAGCCGGGGTTGTCGCGCATCTGCTCTTGCAGACCCGCCATCCGGACTTCGAAGAATTCGTCGAGGTTGCTGCTGGTGATGCAGATGAAGCGCAGGCGTTCCAACAAGGGAACCGTCGTGTCGGCGGCTTGCGCGAGGACGCGCTCGTTGAAACCTAGTATGCCCAGTTCGCGGTTGAATAGCGGATAGCGTATGGACATCGGAGGGAGGGAAGGTGTCTCGATCAGATGGGCAAAGGAACTCTCGGATGCTCTCACAGTATGATGTCTTTTTTAAGACAGAACGAATTTCACAAATTCTACTCACAATGCGGATAGCGTCGCTAGCGCAAACGCGCGATTCCGGCAAACACGCGGTCCGAACGAGTCGGCAAGGGCCGCTGGCCGCGTCGGCATAGAATAGAATTCGTGCGCTGCAACAGCGCCGCTGTGACAGTGCCTTTCCCACTTCACGAATCTGGAACTCCGATGGTCACACATCCCCATCTACTTGCCGCCGTCGACCTCGGATCGAACAGTTTCCGGTTGATCGTCGGACGGGTCGAGGAAACGCCCGCCGGCAGCCAGATCTATCAGGTCGACGCGCTGCGCGAACCCGTGCGGCTCGGCGGCGGCCTGTCGAAGGACAAGATGCTCGACCGCGCATCGCAGGTGCGCGGCTGGGACGCGTTGAAGCGTTTCGGCGAACGTCTGCGCGACTTTCATCCCGATCAGGTGCGCGCCGTCGCCACCAATACGCTGCGCGTCGCGAAGAATGCGCACGACTTTCTCGTCGAAGCGGAAGCCGCGCTCGGTTTCCCGATCGAAGTGATCGCGGGGCGCGAGGAAGCGCGCCTCATCTACGCGGGCGCGGCGCATTCGGTGCCGGCAAGTGCGGGCAAGCGGCTCGTGGTCGATATCGGCGGCGGCTCGACGGAGTTCATCATCGGCTCGCATTACACGCCGATTCACATGGAAAGCCTCTACATCGGCTGCGTGAGCCATAGCCGCCAGTTTTTCCCGGCGGGCAACGTCGACGAATACACGATGCGTCAGGCCGAACTCGCCGCCAAGCGCGAAATCCAGATCATCTCTAGCGAATACAAGGGCACCGGCTGGGATCAGGCGATCGGCTCGTCGGGCACGGCGCGCGCGCTCGCGGAACTGATCGAGGCGAACGGCTTCAACGACGAAGGCATCACGCACGGCATCTCGCGCGGCGGGCTGGAGAAGCTGAAACGCGCGCTCATCAAGGCGGAGAACGTGAACCGGCTGAAGCTCATCGCGCTGAAGCCCGATCGCGTGCCGGTGCTGGCGGGCGGCCTGTCGATCATGCTGGGCGTGTTCGAGGAACTGGGCATCGAATACGCCGATACGACCGACGCCGCGCTGCGTCTCGGCGTGCTGTACGACCTGCTCGGGCGCTCGCAGCATCAGGACATGCGCACGGTCACCGTGGAAGGCTTCAAGCGCCGTTACGGCGTCGATGCCGCGCAGGCCGAACGCATCGGCGAACTGGCGATCAGCTTTTACGATCAGCTCGGCGAACCCGACGAAGACGTGCGCGAGGAAAACCGCATGTTCCTCGCGTGGGCGGCGTCGCTGCACGAGATCGGCTTGTCGATCGCGCATAGCGCTTACCACAAGCATTCTGCGTATATCGCGAGCAACGCCGACATGCCCGGCTTCTCGCGCACCGATCAGGCGCGCCTCGCCGCGCTCGTGCTCGGCCATGCTGGCAAGCTCGGCAAGCTCGCACAGGCGCGCGACGTCGAGTGGACGCTGCTCTTCTGTCTGCGGCTCGCGGCGCTGTTGTCGCGCCGCCGCGCGGATGTCGGGCTGCCCGGCATCGAGGTGAAAAAAGCGGGCGGCGGTTTCGACGTGCATCTGCCGAGCGAATGGGTGACGAACAATCCGCTCACCGATTACAGCCTCGTCCAGGAAGCGATGGAATGGGAGAAGATCGGCCGGCCGTATCGCGTCGTGTACACGGACGACTGATGCCGCGATGAGAAGGCCCCGTAGAGCGGGGCCTTTTTTTTATCGGGGCTTCAGCGTGCCTGCATGTCGCCGATGAAGTGCCGTGCGTAACGCGCGTTGATCTCGGACAGACGAAAGAGCGTGAGGAAGTCGGCCGTGTTGAAATCCGGATCCCAGGCCGGCGCGCCGCAGATTTTCGCGCCCAGGCGCAGATAACCTTTCACGAGCGGCGGCGGGCTCACGTTGGCGCCCGTGCGCAGTTCCTCGACGGGCAGCGGCGTGTGCGGGAACGCGCGATATTCGGGCGCGGTGAGCGCATCGGGCGGCAGCGAAGTGTAGAGATTCGCGGCGTAATGCCCGCCGTCGATCATGCCGACGCTCGCGCAGCCGAGCATCGTTTCATAGCCGTTCTGCATCATGTACGCGGCGAGGCCGCCCCACAGCGACATGATCACCGCGCCATTGCGAAAGTCCGGATGCACGCACGACCGGCCCACTTCGACGAGCTTCGGCCGCAGGTGCGTCAAACGCGACACGTCGAATTCGCTTTCGGCGTAAAGACGGCCGATGCGCGCGGCCTGATGCGGCGGCAGCACGCGATACGTGCCGACCACCTGCAGCGTGTCGAGATCGCGCACGAGCAGGTGATCGCAATAGGCGTCGAAGGCATCGACGTCGAGGCCCGCGGGGCCGGACAGACGTGCACCCATTTCTTCGGAAAACACGCGGTAGCGCAGGCGTTGCGCGTCGCGCAGCGCGTCTTCGTCACGCGCCCACGTGACTTGCAGGCGCTCGCGGCCCGTGACGGTTTCCGACGTTCGCGGAAGGTGACGGCGCGAATCGAGCGAGAGCGATGACGCTCCGAGTTGCAGGAAAGGCGTCGGCAAATCTTGCATTGGCATTCCTCGACAGGACGTTGCTGTGGCTTCAAGTCCTCGCCAATGTAGTAATGCACGGTGACGCTCGCATGGCATCGCAATGACGTTTCGATGAAACGACACGCGCATGAACGCGAGCTTACGCCGCCGCTGCCAAGCTCAGAGCAGATCGGGATTGACCACCGCGCGCAGCACGACGTGGCCATCGCCGCCGCGCGTGCGTCCCTGAAACCACCATATGCCCGCTTTCTTGATCGACCAATCCGCTTCGTGGCCGGTCATGAGGAGCGCGGCGACACGGCCGAGCGTCGGTTGATGCCCGATCACGACGACCGTCTCCGCGACGCCTTCCGGCCAGCCCGCCGCATCGAGCACGGCTTGCGCGCCGTTGCCCGGCGCGAGCGCGTCGATCACGCGATAGCGGTCGCCGAAGGCCTCGGCGGTCTGGATCGTGCGCGTCGCGGGACTGGCGAGCAGCACGGCGTCATCGCCGACGCGCGACTTCAGCCACTTCGCGATGCCTTGCGCCTGTTTGCGTCCGCGCGGCGTGAGCTGGCGCGCGAGATCGCTCGACGCCTGATCTTCCGCTTCGGCGTGACGCCAGAGGATGAGATTCATTGATCGTCTCCGGGTGATGAGGTTCGCTTTCGGATGAACCAGTAAGTTGCGTGCCCGCGTTCGGCATTGCGGATGCTCGCGGGGCGCGTTACAATCTGCGGCTCGTCGGAGCGTAGCGCAGCCTGGTAGCGCATCTGATTTGGGATCAGAGGGTCGAAGGTTCGAATCCTTTCGCTCCGACCACGATACACGAAGGGGTTACAAGTTACGGCTTGTAACCCCTTTGTCTTTTCGACGCTCATCCGGGAGTCTCATGCCGCGTATCGTTTTCAACATCGTCTGCGCCGTATTCATCGCGATCGGTTTCGCTGCCTGCGCCGACTCCGCTCATCAGAAGCACGAGCCGCAAGATCCGCCCGACTACAAGGGCGTGCCGACGGACATGACCCCGCCGTCGATGGTCACCGATCCCGCCAAGCCTCAGTAACCGCACAAAAGGCGAAGCCCCGATGCGGGCACATCGGAGCTTCTGACCCGCGTCGACTGTTCGCGCTGATATCGTGCGCGGGCTGTCGCCAGTGTAGGAAGATCACCGGTTCGTGACTGTATGCGCTTGTTTCGGCGCGTAACGGGATGCAAGCGGGGAGGCAAGCCGCTGCCCGGATCGACGTATGCCGGCGCACGGTTCGAATTCGGGAAACGCTACCTGCCGCACGATTCGGAGGATTCGCTCAAGCGGAATATTTGCCTGGCAAGTATGATTCGAGCAGTGTGTTTCAAAGTGTATCTGTCATGGATCTGCTCTGGGTTTTCGCCGCCGTCGCGCCGCTCGCCGTTGGATCGCTCGTTGCGTTCGCGGCGCATATCGATCCGTTATCCGGGCATTGGCGTCCGCCAGGCTCGAACAAGCCGAAAGACGAAACGTTCGACACCTGACGGCGCGGGCGTCACTGCTTGCAGCGAATGACCATCGAGCGGTTCTTGATGTTCGCGCCGAAAATCCCGCCGACAGACCCGCCCGCGGTCGCGCCGTTATCTGCATCCTTCGACACCACGTCGTAGCCGTACGCCCCGCACATTTCGCCCGCCTGCTTGTAGCACGCCGCCCAGGTCGTGCTTGCGTCGCCGCCGCTGCAGTTGATCGCGAAGCCCGTGTCGCCCGAAGGCAGATAGGTCATCGTCGCCGTCTGCGCGCATCCTGCGAGTGCGCCGGTCAAAGCCAGAGCCGCGCCGAGCGCGGCCGTGTGCATCCTCATCGTCAATCTCATCAATCTTCCTCGTAACGTCCGCCGGGCCTTCAGCGCGGCGGTAGATAGCGCGCGGGATCCGTCGAACGGCCCATGTAACGCACTTCGAAATGCAGCATCGTGCGATCGCTGTCGGTATCGCCCATTTCGGCGATTTGCTGGCCCTGCTGCACTGTCTGGCCTTCCTTCACCAGCAGCACCCGATTGTGGGCGTAGGCGGTCAGATATTCGTCATCGTGCTTGATGATCAGCATGTTGCCGTAGCCGCGCAGCCCATTTCCCGCGTAGACGACATTGCCGGTCGCGGCGGCAACGACGGGCGTGCCCGCCGCATTGGCGATATCGATGCCCTTCGAGTTCTTGCCGTCGAAGCCGCGAATGATGTTGCCCTGCGCCGGCCACACGAGCGTCACGCCCGGTCCCGCCTTGTTCTGCGACGACGCTTGCGCGCTGCCGGCCGTTCCCGCAGCCGATGGCTCCGGCGCCGATACGCTGCCGGCCGGCGGCGCGATGCGCAGCACCTGTCCGACCTCGATGGCGTCGGGATTCGTGAGCCCGTTCCAGCGCTTGATGTTCGCCACGGACGTGCGATTCTCACGCGCGATCTTGGACACGGTGTCGCCGCGCTCGACGCGATAAAAGCCCGGCGCCACCGGTCCCGTTCCGCAAGCGGCCAACACTGCGATGAGCGATGCGCAGACGAGCCGTCGAATTCTTTTTTGCAAACCTGACCTCGTAAAGCACCGCCGCGAAAAGTGCGTGCACTGTCGCGCGGCGAATCGAAAGGCAGGATTTTACCGTCTCGGGTTTCCCCGGACAGAAAGACGCCTCACGCCGGCGTCTTTCGCCTCACTCGTCGCGTGTGACGACGAGCCTGAGCGATGCCGTCTCGGTCTTGCCCGGCGCGAGCCAGCGCAGGCCACGGCCGTTGTGGATGGCATCGGGCAAGCCGATCCACGGCTCGACGCAATAGAAGTCCGACGTGTCCGATTCGGTCCAGGTCGTCACCGCGTACCACGGCACCGAGTCCGGCTGCTGGAGTTCGAAGCCGATCGTGCGCGTAAGGCCGGGGAGCTTGACCAGCATCGGTTCGTCGGATTGCCGCGTGAGGCAGTGAAACGTATCGACGATGCCCGGATCGGCGAGCGAATAGCGCGGCAGGCCCGGCTCGGCCTCGCTGATCGAGCCGTCCGCGAGTTGCCGGCGCCGCTCGGTGTGCGGCAGCTCGACGCTGCTCTCCGCGCGCTGGCCGTGCGGCAGATGAAAGTAGAAGTGATGCCCGGCGTAGTAGGGCAGCGCCACCTCGCCCGGATTCGATGTCGTGAGCTCGACCTCGAGCGTATTGCCGTCGACGATGCGATACGCCGCCTCGAAACGAAACGCGAACGGATAGCCGTCGCGGGTCGCGTCGCTGTCGACGAGCGTCATGCGCAGGCCGTGGCCGTCGGCGTCGCGCGTGCAGGAGAAGGGCAGGTTGCGCGCGAAGCCGTGGGTCGGCAGCGCATGCACGACGCCTTCCGGATCGCGCCATTTGCCGATTTCACCATCGACGAAATGACGCCCGAGAAACGGAAAGAGCAGCGGATTGCCGCCGCGGATCTTGGCCGGATTGGACCAGTCGGGCGCGTCGGGCCAGTGCACGACCGGCTCGCCGCCGACGCGCCATGTCATGAGCCTTCCGCCCGCCTGCGGCGCGAGCTGGATGGCGGCGCCGTCGCGCTCGATTTCGATGACGTCAGTTTCCGGTGACATGATGGCAGGCGCTCCGTTGGATGGCGAGGCGCCGCGCACGGCGATCGGGCGCGGCTCGACCCCGACGATTCTGCCTCGGAATTCCGTCCGGAAAAACCCTTTGCGGGAAATTGCGACTGACCAAGCCTCATTCGATATGTTGTTATATGCTCCGAGTGTTAGGAATCAGACGGACAAGGAGCAGTCATGGATCTGGCGATGGCAATGGGCGTCGCGATGTTCGCCCTCTTCGGCGCGAGCACGGCAATCTTCCTCTACAAGCTGACGATCTGACGGCGCAATCGCGGCTTCGCCACGCCGCGCGCTTTCTTTCGTATTGCCTGTATTCTGTTTGCGATTGTTCTTCGTTTTCCCGACGATTGACTGTCGACGCATTTTGTGTGCGGTTTGCGCTTGGCGCGGGTTTTCACCACCGGCATAATCGGTCCCGTTTGCGCGCCGTATCGATTTTTCCTTCCTGTTCCAATTTCCCGTTTGCCTCGTTCGGCTTCGCGTGATGCGAGGGATGGAACTGCACGGCGCGTCCTTCTTCCTCCTCAAAAAAGGACCGACGCGTGACTCTGTGGTTTCTCGTATTTCTGAGCGTGCTCCAGGGCGTGACCGAACTTTTCCCGGTCAGCAGTCTGGGCCACACCTTGCTCGTTCCCGGCCTGATCGGCATGCATATCGACAAGCATGCGCCGCAATTGCTGCCGTTTCTCGTCGCGTTGCACCTGGGCACGGCCGTCGCGCTGCTCTGGTATTTCCGCGTGCGCTGGATCGCGCTGATCCGCGGCTTCTTCGCGTCGCTCGGCGGCCGCAAGAACGACGACGGCCACATGATGTGGGCGCTCATCATCGGCACGATTCCGACGGGCATCGTCGGGCTGGTGCTCGAAAAGCGGCTCGAAGCTATTTTTCACGACTTGCGGATCGTCGCGGCGGCGCTGATCGTCAATGGCGTGCTCCTGTGGCTGGGCGACCGTCTGCAAAAAAGCCGCGCGATGCGGGCGCCCGAGAAGCTCACGTTCAGACAGGCGTTTCTGGTCGGCCTGGCGCAGATCGGCGCGCTGATTCCGGGTTTTTCGCGCAGCGGTCTGACGATGATCGCGGGCGTGGGCGCGGGACTCACGGCTGAGGCGGCTGCGGAATTCTCGTTCCTGCTCGGCACGCCGATCATCTTCGCGGCTGGCGTGCTCGAATTGCCGAAGCTCTTCCACGCGCCGGGGCAACTGGCCGATTCGCTGCTGGGCGGCGTGCTGACGGGCATTGCGGCGTATCTCAGCGTGCGCTTCCTGATGCGCTACTTCGAAGGCCACGGCAAGCTCGCGTCGTTCGGTGTGTATTGCGTGATCGCGGGGATCTTCTTCCTCGGCTGGTTCATGATGCATCCGCAGCCGGTGTGACGAACTCGGGCCAAGCGGGGCGGCGAATGAGGTAAAATCGCGATCTCTTCTGATTCGCGCGGCTGCTTTCTGCCCTTGCCGCGCGCTCCGGTTCTCCGCCCTTAGCTCAGCTGGATAGAGCAACGGCCTTCTAAGCCGTAGGTCACACGTTCGAGTCGTGTAGGGCGGGCCAAACGACCTGCGTCGAGCCCAGTCTTTGGACTGGGCTTTTTGCTTTTGTGGTGTCCGCGCAGGCACCCGACAACGTCAGCATGACTAATCGAATCGACGCATTCCGCACGCCTGGCCCGCTTCCTGCCCATCCCTGACCTGCGTGCGCGCGCCCGATCCCCGCGATCCCGCGCCCCGCAACGCATCGGAAAAATTAACCATCTCGTACAAACGAGTGTTCCGCCCATCCACGGTGCGCCGATGCGTCATCGTGGCGCGCGCTGCGCCATAACGGTGACAGCGACAGGCCCAATCGACGCCAGAGGAATGACTTGAACAAACGAGCATACGAATCCAGCCTCGCGCAATGCTCGCTATGGAACCGCAAGCAGTCGCGCCTGCAACCGGAGTCGCGGCGCGTGCTGCTCGCGCTGCCGGAGCGCGTGCTCGGCGCATCGCTCGCGTCCTTGTTCGAACTGAAGGGCTTTCCCGCGCAACTCGCGGTGGACGCGTCATCGCTCAGGCACATCGCCGGGGAATGGCGTCCGCATGTGCTATTTCTCGATACGCGCGTCGGAGGCTGCGGCAATTACGCGCTGGTCCGCGCGCTACGCGAACTCGACGACGACGCCAATCGCCTCATCATCGCGATGAGCGGTTTTCTGCCCGAAGAACCGATCGCGCATCTCAGGGAAGCGGGCTACGACGGGCATTGCCGCCGCCCGTGTCCCGTGTGGCAGATGACCGATCTGCTCGACGAGTTCTTCGCATGTCACGCGGTGCGTTGAGCGCGCCGTCTTGCTGGCGCATCGCGCGGGCATAGCTGCGCGGCCCGAACACGACATTCAGCGCGATCATCGCGACGAGGCTCGCGGCCAGCATCATCCACGACATCGAGAAGCCGCCGCTCACATCGCGCACGACACCCGCGACGACCGGCGCGATCGCCGCGATGACGAAGCCCACGCCCTGCACGAACGCGACGAGCCGCGCGGCCAGTGCGGGGTCGTCGGCGTGATCGAGCGTCAGCACGAGCGACAGCGCGAACACGCCGCCGAGCCCGCCGCCGAGCAACGCCACGACCACGAGCGGCGCCGAAAGCGGGGCAACGAGCAGCAGACCGAAGCCCGCCAGTTGCGCGACGAGACCGAGTGCGATCCACGGACGACGATCCCGGCCGCGCCCGAAGCGAGCGGCCGCCATCGGCAGCAGCAGCGCCGACGATGCCTGGAATACCGTGAGCATCGCAAGCAGCGCGCCGCTCTCGGTCACGCCGCGGCCGAGTTGCTGGTAGTACGCGGGCATCCACGCGACGAGGCTCGTATAGCCGCCATTGACGAGCCCGAAGAAGATCCCGAGCGTCCACGCCCGGCGATTGAGAAAGAGCGACGGCGCGGGCTTCGCGGAACCTGCCGATGATGCGCGAGGCAACGCGTCCGCGCGCATCAGGAGCATCCACACCGCCAGCGCGATGAGCGCGGGCAACGCCCAGAACGCGAGCCCCGCCTGCCAAGACACGCGCGATGCGACCGCCGGCGTGATGCTCGCGCCGAGTCCGCCGCCCGCCATGATCGACGCGGAGTAGAGGCCCATCGCGAAGGGCAGGCGCGCGGCGAAGCGCGTCTTCATGACGCCGGGCAGGAGCGCCTGAATGACTGCGACGCCCGTGCCCGCGATTGCCGCGCTCGCGATGAGCGCAGCCGCGTTTCCGGCGAAGAAACGTCCCGCGCAGGCGGCAACGATCGCGATGAGTCCGATCGCCACGCCGCGCGCCTGGCCGACGGAGCGAGCAAGCGCGCTCGCGCCGAACGCGCACACGCCCATCGCGACGACAGGCAGGCCGGTCAGCATCGACGCGCCGCGAAACGACAATCCCGTCGCGTTCAGAATCACGCCCATCAACGGGCTGATCGACGTGAGCAGCGGCCGAAGGTTCAGGCCGATCGCGACGATCACCGCGAGCCACGCAAGGTTCGATGCACGCGGGTTCATCGCGCGAACTCGAACGATCGTGCGTCGACGATCCAGGTCGATGGTTTCATGTGATGGAATCCTCCGGTGATTCATGCGATTTGGTTGACCATTTTATCAGTGTTTGGTCAACCAAAAATACGCTGAACCTGATAGACCGAATTCACGCCAGCGCGTCTGCACTCGATACAATGCGATTCAACGCAAGCACGACCAGGGACCATGGCATCACGCAAGGACACATCATCCAACGAAGCCGCGGCGGCGACGCCGCCCGACGAACGCGTGTACGCGGCGATCACTTCCGCGCTTTTGCACGGCAAGCTCGCGCCCGGCGCGCAGCTCGTCGAGCGCGAGCTCGCCGCCGCGTTCGACTGCACGCGCGGCACGATCCGAAAGGTGCTGGCGAGGCTCGGCGCCGAAGGCAAGCTCACGCTGGAAGCGAATCGCGGCGCGTTCGTGCCGTCGCCGACGCCCGGCGATATCCGCGAGGTGTATCGCGCGCGGCAGGTCGTGGAGGCGGGCATCGTCGCGGTGCTGTGCGGCACGCTGAGCACGCAGGCGAGGCGTGCGTTGCGCGCCCACGTCAAGGCCGAGCAGCGCGCGCTGAAGGCGGGAAGCGTCGAGGAATGCGTGCGTCTCGCGGGCCACTTCCATCTGTTGCTCGCGGAGCTGGCGGGCGCACAGGACGTGCAGGCGTTTCTCGCGAAGCTCGTCGCGAAGACCGAGCTCTACAAGGCGCTGTTCGATCCGTCGAAGTTGTCGAACTGTTCATCGGACGAGCATGGACGACTCGTCGATGCCCTGGAGGACGGCAATCTTGCCGCCGCGCTCACGGAGATGCGCACGCATATCGACGAACTGGAAGCGCGCGTGCTGGCGCAGGCGAGCGGCGCGCGCAACAACGATCTGGCGACGCTCTTCGCGGGCGCGTGAGCATCGGCGCAAAAAAACGGGCCGCGGCGTAAAAGCCGCGGCCCGTCTCGTTACAGCACCGGCAGATGTCGCTTACTGCGAGAAGTCGAGCGCGTTGGTCAGATCGCCCATCGCCTTGCCGCCGTTGGCGACGAGTGCGTCGTCGCGCGATTTCAGGCCCGGCAGTTCCGGCAGGCTGTAGCGCTTGGTGATGAAGCGCAGGATCGACGTCGTGTCGTATTGCGTGTGATCGACGAAGCCCTTCTTCGCGTACGGCGAAATGATGAGCGCCGGAATACGCGTGCCCGGACCCCAGCGGTCGCCCTTCGGCGGCGCGACGTGATCCCAGAAGCCGCCGTTTTCATCGTAGGTCACGACGACGACCATGTTCTTCCACTGCGGACTCTTCTGCAGATGGGAGATCAGATCGGCGATGTGCTGGTCGCCCTGCGCGACGTCCGTATAACCGGCGTGCTCGTTCAGGTTGCCCTGCGGCTTGTAGAACGCGACTTGCGGCAGGGTGCCCGCATCGATCGCCTTGATGAACTCCGAACCGTTCGTGCCGCCGTCGAGCAGATGCTGCGCGCGCGCCGCCGTGCCCGGTGCGAGATCGGCGAAGTAGTTGAACGGCTGATGGTGCGTCTGGAAATCAGGCACCACATTGACCGCGCCGTTGATGACCGAACGGTCCGCCAGCGCCGCCGCCCACGAGCCGCCGTACCATGCCCAGCTCACGCCGGCCGTGTTCAGCAGATCGCCGATGTGCTGCTGCGTTTGCGGGGGCAGCGTCGTCGGCTGGGTCGGGTCCGCGAGGTTCGCATCGCCGCCGGTGACCGGCTTGTTGCCGCTCGGCTGATACGGCGGCTGCATCGTGTTGACCGCGAAGAAGTCGGGCGTGAGCGTGCCTGAGTTCACGAACTGCGCGTCGGCCGAGCCGGTCATCGCGGAGGGCGGAGGATTCGTCTTCGTCTTGAGCGACACGCCATCCGGATTCACCGCGGAAATCGATCCCTTCGCGACGCTCGTGTCCGCGTTCGGGTAAATCGGCGTACATGCGCAGATGAGCCACTGGTGGTTCAGGAACGAACCGCCGAACGCGCTCATGAAGAAGTTGTCCGCGAGCGTGTATTGCTGCGCGATCTTGTAGAGCGGCAGCTTGTCCGGCGGCGTGTCGTAGTGGCCCATCACGAGACCGCCCGAGTCGCCCCATGCGGCGAACTTGTCGTTCTTGCCGCCGTCGATCTGCATCTGGTTCTCGTAGAAGCGGTGATACAGATCGCGCGTCGTGACGTTGAGCTGCGTGTTGAAGCCGTTGGGATCGTCGATTGCGAACGGCGTGTTCGGCAGGTTCGCCGTCATCGCTTCCGAGATCGCGGGCGTGACGCCCTTCGCCGTCAGGCCGGTCCAGATCTTCGGCAGCGTCGCGAGCACGCTGCCGTCGCGATCGAGCTGCTGCGAGTTCGCCGCAGTCACGTTCTGCAGACCGTTCGCGCCGGGAAAGTGCCCGTACAGATTATCGAAGCTGCGGTTTTCCGCGTAAATCACGACGACGTTCTTCACCGAAGAAATATCGCTGGTCTGATGGTCGTCGCCGCCGCATGCGTAGAGGCCGAATGCGACGGTCGCCGCGAGCGGCACCGCGCAAACGAGTTTCTTGTTCATTGAGATTCTCTCTTGTGTTGGGGACCGGCGCGTGGCGCGGGCGTCGTCGTCGGAAAGCCTTTACCCGCCGGCGAGCGCAGTGTCGCAATGCAAATTGACGCCGCCATGTAATAAGGCTTTCGTTTGCGTAATGTTCGCTTAATAAATTTCGCCCGGCGGCCCCGGCATGACAGCGTCGCGGCTTGTCACATGAAAGACACGCGCACGACATACGCTTCGGCATCTTTCAATTCCGATCCTCACGTCCATGTCTTCGATGCGTTTGCCGTCCGTCTTCTGTGGTCTCGCGTTCGTCGCGCTGTCGGTGGCGATGAGCGGCTGCGATTCCCATGCGGCGGACCAGAGCGCGAGCGGGCAGACGCAGGCCGCGACGAGCATCGCGGCCAACACGGCGCCGCATGGCCAGTCGCGCGCGGAAGTGTTCGCGCATGTGAAGCAGATGACGTCGCTGGGCGAAAAGCTGTTCTTCGATCCGTCGCTGTCCGGGTCGGGCAAGCTCGCGTGCGCGTCGTGCCATAGCCCGAGTCATGCGTTCGGTCCGCCGAACGCGCTGTCCGTGCAACTGGGCGGCAACGACATGCATCGGCCGGGATTCCGCGCGGTGCCGTCGCTCAAGTATCTGCAGTCGGTGCCGGCGTTCACGCGCCACTTTCACGATTCCGACGACGAAGGCGACGAGAGCGTCGATGCCGGCCCGACCGGCGGCCTCACGTGGGACGGCCGCGTCGATCATGGCTCGGACCAGGCGCGCATTCCGCTGTTGTCGTCGTTCGAAATGGGCAGCACGCCCGCCAGGGTGACGGCCGCGGTGAAGGCATCGCCCTATGCCGACGACTTCCGCAAGGCGTTCGGCGCCAACGTGTTCGACAGCGACGACAAGGCGTTCGCCGCGGTGCTGCAATCGCTCGAAGCGTTCGAGCAGACGCCCGAGAAGTTCTATCCGTACACAAGCAAGTACGACGCGTTCCTCGCGGGCCGCGCGAAGCTCAACGACGCCGAGATGCACGGCCTCCAGCTCTTCAACGACGAGAACAAGGGCAACTGCGCGTCGTGTCACATCAGCCAGCGGGCGAAGGACGGTTCGCCGCCGCAGTTCAGCGACTTCGGGCTGATCGCGATCGGCGTGCCGCGCAATCGTGCGCTGCCGGTCAACAGGAACCCGAATTTCCACGATCTCGGCGCCTGCGGTCCCGAGCGCCGCGATCTGACGGGTCAGGACGAGTATTGCGGCATCTTCCGCACGCCCACGCTGCGCAATGTCGCGCTGCGCAAGACGTTCTTCCACAACGGCATCTATCACAATCTGGAAGACGTGGTGCGCTTCTACGTCGAGCGCGACACGAACCCGGAGAAGTTCTATCCGGTGTCGAAGAAGGGCGTCGTCCAGAAGTTCGACGATCTGCCGAAGCGCTACTGGGAGAACATCAACACCGAGGCGCCGTTCGATCGCAAGAAGGGCGACAAGCCCGCGCTCGACGAAGCCGAGATCAGGGACGTCGTCGCGTTCCTCGACACGCTCACCGACGGCTACGATCCCGCGAAGGACAAGAACTCGCAGAAGGGCATCGGCATCAACGAAATGAAGTCCGCTTCCAACTAGCGCACGCCCGTGCGGCGCGGCGGCCGAGCGCGCCGCGTCATGCTATTCTCCTTGCGACCGCCCACACGGGCCGAGTTGATGAATCGCCGTTGCCGCTCTGGCCGCATTTGCAGACGGCATACTCATCCGCAATGAGGACACTTCAATGCCGATCACACATCGAGCGCTCGCTCGCGCTTCTTCCCTGACTCTCGCGGCCGCCGCGCTCGTTGGCGCGAGCACGGCCGCATCGGCCGCGAATCTCGGATTCCTGAACAACACGCCGATCACCTACATGAAGCAGCGCGATCTGCAGGCGCTCAACAACGCCGCGCAGATCGCGCTCAATACCAAGAAGGACGGTGAATCGCTCGACTGGGACAACAAGGGCGCGGGCAACACGGTGCCGATCAACGGCACCGTGACGCCACAGGAAACCTTCGATTCCGGCGGGCTCAAGTGCCGCAAGGTCATGCTCGTCGCACATGCGAAAGGGCAGACGCAGACCTGGACGCCGGTCGCCTGCAAGGGGAGCGACGGCAAGTGGAAACTCAAGAAGCAGTGATGAACGGGGAACGGTGTCGATGAGTGCCCGCACTGTATCGTGCGGCGTGGTCATCCTGAACGGGCAGGGCGACGTGCTGCTGTGCCACGCGACCGAAACCACGCACTGGGACGTGCCCAAGGGCGCCGCCGAGCCCGGCGAGAGCCCGCGCGAGGCGGCTTTGCGTGAACTCGTCGAGGAGACGGGGATCGTGTTGCCCGCCGGGCGGCTTAAGGATCTTGGGCGCTTTGTCTATCGTCGTGACAAGGATCTGCATCTTTTCGCCGTGCGGGTGAGTGAGGATGAAGTTCTGATCGAGAACTGTGTGTGTGAATCGTACTTTCCGCGTTATAGCGACGGGACGATGATTCCCGAGATGGATGCCTATCGCTGGGTCAGTCCGGCCGATGTCGACACGTTTGCGAGCCGCAGCCTCGCGCGGTTGTTTCAGACGACGTTATCGCTTGTTGAGTTGCATGAGAGGCTTTAGGGTTTTTTTGTGTGGAATCCTGATTTCGTGTCGGTCTATTGGCGTTGCCCCTATGCGGGGCGGCAGTCACTTTCTTTGCTGCTGCAAAGAAAGTAACCAAAGAAACAGCTATCCCCAGCCTAAGCACTTCACACCGGCCGCGGCACAGGCGATTGGCTGAATGGCCCGGCAGTAGCGAGTGCCCTCACAAGCAGACAAGGGCTTGGACCGCGCACGGTCTGCCGCCCGAGACGATTCAGCGCGCTGGTTCAGCACGAAAGAGCATCGGCACAGCGCTACGCGCTGCCGTGGGGTATGCAGGGGAAACCGTCGAAGAAGCGCACGCCGATCCGATTGACCCATCGGCCGCGAAGCGGGCCGGAGCCATTTGGTGCTGAACCAGTGAGGTGAGAGGTACGATGTGGCAGACCGTGCGCGAGCCAAGCCCGGTTGGTCCTTTGGGGGCGACACTTAGGCGAGTGCCATTGGCGGCTGGCAAGCATGACTAACGTGCGTGTGACCGCGGGCGGTGAGAAGCTGTTTCTTTGGTTACTTTCTTTGCAGCAGCAAAGAAAGTGACCCCCGCCCCGGGGAGGGGCAGTGCTAATAGACCACCGCGAAACCGGGATCCGGCGAAAACCCAACTCAGTCCCGCACACGGGATCCAGCGAAAACCAACTCAATCAACCGTACGATCATTAGGATTGGCAAACAACGCCTTCATCTCCGGCGACATCGGGAATTCCAGGTTCATACCATCCGGCGGAATCGGCCGCATGAACCACGTGTCGTAGAGCTTCGCAGCTTCGCCAGAACGCTGCATATTGGCGATCACATCATCCACGATGCGCTTGAACACCGGATCGCCTTTCCTCATCATGCACCCATACGCCTCGTTCGCCAGCGATGCGCCCGTCACCGCATATTCGTTGCGCGCAGCGCCTTCCTGGGCGATCTTGCCGTAGAGAAGCGGATCGTCCATCACGAACGCCACCGCGCGATCCGACTTCAGCGCGGCGAACGCTTCCGCATGATCGCGCGCGCTGATGATGCGCAGATTCAGCTTCTTGTCGATGCTCATCTGCCGCAACATGCGCTCATCCGATGTACCCGCCGTGGTCGCCACCGTCTTGTTCGCGAGGTCCGCATAGTCACGGATGCCTGACTTCTTCTTCACGGCCATGCGGATGCCGTACTGAAAGAAGCTGTTCGAAAACGCGACGAGCGGATCGCGGTCGGCCACATGCGCGGTCGAGCCGCATTCCAGATCGACCTGATTGTTCACGACATACGAGATGCGGTTCGCCGACGTGACCTGCACGTTCTTCACCGCGAGATTCGGCAGTTTGAGCCGCTTCTTGATTTCGTCGACGACTTTCAGCGCGATGTCGTACGAGTAGCCGACCGGCTGCTGCTTGACCGTGTACGAGAACGGCACCGACGATTCGCGCGTGCCGAGCACGATCGCGCCGTTCTCCACGATCTTGCGCAGCGTCGCGGAAGGCGGCATCTGATCGACGGTCGCCTGCGCCGTGGCGAGTTCGGCAGCGGTGGCGCCATGCGCGCCGGCGGATGCGAGCAGAAGCCACGAGGCGAGGGCGCCACTTCGTTGCGCCCAGGTGCGATGCGGCGCGAAGGCATGCGGCAGCTTCATGGATGTCCTCGTTAGAAGCGGCGTGCGGTGAGTCCGGCGAGATTCACCGAGTGCGCCGCGTGGCTGCGCGGCGCTTTTGTTACGTCGATGTCAGGCCGGTTTGCCCCAGCTGTCGCGCAGGCTCACGATGCGGTTGAACACCGGCTTGCCCGGCTGCGAATCCACACGGTCCGCGACGAAATAGCCGTGCCGCTCGAACTGGACGCGGTCTTCGGCGTTCGCATCGCGCGCGCTCGGCTCGAGATACGCGTTCACGACGCGCTTCGAATCCGGATTGAGCGCATCGAGGAATTCCGCGCCGCCCGCGCCGGGCTGCGGTTCCTTGAAGAGACGGTCGTAGAGGCGCACTTCGGCCGCATACGCGGTGGCCGCGCTGACCCAGTGGATCGTGCCCTTCACCTTGTAGTTGTTCGCGCCTTCCGTGCCTGACCGGCTGTCCGGGAAGTAGTTGCAATGGACGGCGATCACGTTGCCGTTCTCGTCCTTGTCCGCGCCCGTGCATTCCACGACGAAGCCGTATTTCAGGCGCACCTTGTTGCCGGGGAAGAGGCGGAAATAGCCCTTCGGCGGCGTTTCCTGAAAGTCCTCGCGCTCGATCCACAACTCGCGCGAGAACGGGAACGTGCGCACGCCGCGATCCGGATGATGCGGATGCACCGGGGCGCTGCACGACTCGCTCTGTCCTTCCGGATAGTTGTCGATGATGAGCTTGAGCGGATCGAGCACGGCGATCGCACGCGGCGCCTTCTCGTCGAGATCGTCGCGCAGTGCGCCTTCGAGCACGCTCATGTCGATCCACGAATCGACCTTCGTGACGCCCACGCGCTCGACCATCAAGCGGATGCTTTCCGGCGTGAAGCCGCGCCGGCGCACACCGACGATGGTCGGCATCCGCGGATCGTCCCAGCCGTCGACGTGATTGTCCTGCACGAGCTGCAGCAGCTTGCGCTTGCTCGTGATCGCGTACGTGAGATTCAGGCGCGAGAACTCGATCTGCTGCGGCAGCGGACGTTGAAACACGCCGTCGTCCGCGAGCTGCGCGAGGAACCAGTCATAGAGCGGCCGATGATCCTCGAATTCCAGCGTGCAGAGCGAGTGCGTGATGTTCTCGATCGCGTCCGACACGCAGTGCGCGTAGTCGTACATCGGGTAGATGCACCACGTGTCGCCCGTGCGGTAATGATGCGCGAAGCGGATCCGATAGATCACCGGATCGCGCATGTTGAAGTTCGGCGACGCCATGTCGATCTTCGCGCGCAGCACGTGCTCGCCTTCCTTGAACTCGCCCGCCTTCATGCGGCGGAAGAGGTCGAGGTTTTCTTCGGGCGTGCGGTCGCGATACGGCGAGTCGATGCCCGCTTCGGTGGCCGAGCCGCGCGTCGCGCGCATCTCGTCGGCGGTCTGACTGTCGACGTACGCCTGGCCCTTGGCGATGAGCATCTCGGCGAACTCGTACAGCTTGTCGTAGTAGTCGCTCGCGAAGTATTTGTGCTCCGCGCCGTCCTTGTTCCAGTCGAAGCCGAGCCATTTGACGGCGTCGATGATCGAATCGACGTATTCGACGCTTTCCTTCTCGGGGTTCGTATCGTCGAAGCGCAGATGGCACACGCCGCCGTATGCCGCGGCGAGACCGAAGTTCACGCAGATGCTCTTCGCATGGCCGATGTGCAGATAGCCGTTCGGCTCGGGCGGAAAGCGCGTCTCGACCCGCTGCGACCATTTGCCGGAGCGGTTGTCGTCTTCGATGATGTTGCGAATGAAATTGGATGGCGCCGGAGCGTCGTTGCGATCGGTGTTCATGCGAAAGAGAGTGCCAGCGGATGCGCTCGCGCGCGTGAAACGGTTCGGGAAGCGTTCCTTGCGGCCAGCCGGCCAGAAACGCGTACGAATGCATTGAATATTGGGTCGATTCTACCTTACGCAACCATCGAGGGCAGGCCGCGACGGCGTTCGTCGCGCGATTCGCACAGTCGCCTCCTTTTGCGAGTTCCATTACACGGCGTGTGCGCGATAACGCGCTTCGTAACCGCCGTAACGGGACGTAAATCGCGTTGAAAGGCGCGGGTGCGCGATTCTAAGATCGGCTCGCCTGCATCGATCGCAGGCATGCGAGAAAAGCACGACACATCACAACGATAAAACAAGGAAGCCCATCATGAAGAAGATCGCCCTTACGACACTCCGGTTCGCCGCCGCCGCCGCGCTCGTATCGAGCCTCGCGGCCTGCGCAAACGTGTCGCGCCAGCAGGCGCACGCCGGAGTCGGCGCTGCCGCGGGCGGCGCGCTCGGCTATCTGGTCACGGGCGGGCCGATCGGCACTGTCGCGGGCGCGGCGGCGGGCGGTCTGATCGGCGCCGGCGTTCGCTGATATCCGCTCAGATTGCCTTCGACGCCCGCAATTGCGCGATTGTCGCCTCGTCGTAACCGAGCACGTCGGCGAGCACGCTCGTCGTGTGCTCGCCCAGTAACGGCGGATGCGTGCGCGCTTCGGGCGGCGTCGCGCTCATCTTGATCGGGCTCGCGACCAGCTTCACCGTGCCGGCCGTCGGATGCGGCAAATCGATCTGCATCCTGCGCGCGAGCACCTGCGGATCTTCGAATACTTCGCCGAGATCGTTGATCGGACCGCACGGCACGCCCGCGGCTTCGAGTTCCGCGATCCATTCGTGCTTGCCCTTCAGCCGCACCATGTCCGCCAGAATCGGCACGAGGATGTCGCGGTTGCGCACGCGCGACGGGTTCGCCGCGAAACGTGGATCGTCCGCGAGTTCCGCGCGGCCGCCCGTCTCGACGAACTTGCGGAACTGCCCGTCGTTGCCCACGGCGACGATGATCCAGCCATCGCTCGTCTGGAACGTCTGATACGGCACGATGTTCGGATGCGCGTTGCCCCAGCGCACCGGCGGCTTGCCGCTCGCGAGGAAATTCGTGTTCATGTTGGCGAGCATCGCGACCTGAACGTCGAGCAGCGCCATGTCGATGTACTGCCCTTCGCCCGTGCGGTCGCGGTGCGCGAGCGCGGTGAGCACGCCGATGGTCGCGTACATGCCGGTCATCAGGTCCGCGATCGCCACGCCGGCTTTTTGCGGACCGCCGCCGGGCTGCCCGTCGCGCTCGCCGGTGATGCTCATGAACCCGCCGATGCCCTGCACGATGAAGTCGTAGCCCGCGCGCTGCGCATACGGCCCGGTTTGTCCGAAGCCCGTGACCGAGCAATAGACGATGTCCGGCTTCACGGCCTTCAGCGATTCGTAGTCGAGCCCGTACTTCTTCAGTTGCCCGGCCTTGTAGTTCTCCAGCACGACATCGCTTTGCGCGGCCAACTCGCGGACGATCCGCTGGCCTTCCGGCGTGGCGATATCCACCGTCACGGAACGCTTGTTGCGATTCGCCGCGAGATAGTACGCGGCCTCGTGCGTGTCCTCGCCGCCGGGCGTCTTCAGGTACGGCGGGCCCCAGTGGCGCGTGTCGTCGCCGGTTTCGGGCCGCTCGATCTTGATGACGTCCGCGCCGAAATCGGCGAGGGTCTGCGCGCACCACGGTCCCGCCAGCACGCGGGTCAGGTCCAGCACGCGGATATGGCTCAAGGCTCCCATCGAATGTGTCTCGCCTGGTTATTGATCAATTTCGTAAATTTCGCATACATGGCGCTTATGCGCGATAGCGGCTCGTCTGCGCGGGTTACGATCCGCGGCTTCACAACAAGGGAATAACCGCATATGCACAACAGATTTCGTTTGTTCTTCCTCGTAATGATGGCAACGCCGGTGATCGCCGCCGCTTCGACGGTAACGGGCGTAATGGCAGAGGGTGAATTCACGGACGACGCGCGGATCTTCGTCCGCGCTTCCAATGGGAAGGTCATCGAAGCCTATTGCGACATGGCTCACCACAGTCCGTGCAAGGACGAGTGGTTTTTCGCAGACAACGACGATGTGCGTCATCTCAAGAAGTCGATGATCGGCAAAAAGGTCACGCTGCGCTACGAGGCCGAGAAGGCGGGAGATCGGCTGGAAGGACCGAGTCCCGATGACGTGTACAACTTCGTGAAAGATCTGCGATTCTCGAAGTAAGCGCCCGGTTCGACGGTTTTTTAGAGCATGCCGGCCGCTGCGACACGCGTCCGGTCCGGTGCGGCGAATCCCGTATAATCGACAATCACCCTCGCCGCGCCGGCAGCGCTCGAAGAGAGCCGCCCGCGAGCACCATCAAAGAACCGAAGACACGCCCCGTACGCTATGAAAGCCGCCGAAATACGCGAGAAATTCCTGAAGTTTTTCGAATCGAAGGGCCATACGATCGTGCGTTCGTCGAGCCTCGTGCCCGGCAACGACCCGACGCTGCTCTTCACCAACTCGGGCATGGTCCAGTTCAAGGACGTGTTCCTGGGCAGCGAATCGCGTCCGTACTCGCGAGCGACCACCGCGCAGCGCAGCGTGCGCGCGGGCGGCAAGCACAACGATCTGGAGAACGTCGGCTACACCGCGCGCCATCACACGTTCTTCGAGATGCTCGGCAACTTCTCGTTCGGCGATTACTTCAAGCGCGACGCCATCCACTATTGCTGGGAACTGCTGACCAAGGTCTATAACCTGCCGGCGGAAAAGCTCACGGTGACCGTCTACCAGGAAGACGACGAAGCCTTCGACATCTGGGCGAAGGAAATCGGCGTGCCGGTCGAGCGCATCATCCGTATCGGCGACAACAAGGGCGCGCGTTACGCATCGGACAACTTCTGGCAGATGGCCGACACCGGCCCGTGCGGTCCGTGCTCCGAAGTCTTCTACGACCACGGCCCGGAAATCTGGGGTGGCCCGCCGGGGTCTCCTGAAGAAGACGGCGACCGTTTCATCGAGATCTGGAATCTCGTGTTCATGCAGTTCAACCGCGACGCCCAGGGCAACATGACGCCGCTGCCCAAGCAGTGCGTCGATACGGGCATGGGCCTCGAACGGCTCGCCGCCGTGCTGCAGCATGTGCACAGCAACTACGAAATCGATCTGTTCCAGACGCTCATCAAGGCCGCGAGCCGCGAGACGAACACCGAAGATCTGGAAAACAACTCGCTGAAGGTGATCGCGGACCACATCCGCGCGTGCTCGTTCCTGATCGTCGATGGCGTGATTCCCGGCAACGAAGGCCGCGGCTACGTGCTGCGCCGTATCGTGCGCCGCGCGATCCGTCACGGCTACAAGCTCGGCAAGAAGGGCGCGTTCTTCCACAAGCTCGTGACCGATCTCGTCGCGGAAATGGGCGCGGCGTACCCGGAACTGAAGGAAGCGCAACAGCGCGTGACCGACGTGCTGCGTCAGGAAGAAGAGCGCTTTTTCGAGACCATCGAGCACGGCATGTCGATTCTCGAAGGCGAACTCGCGGATCTGGAAAAGAAGGGCGTCAAGCAACTGGACGGCGAACTGGCGTTCAAGCTGCACGACACCTACGGCTTTCCGCTCGACCTGACCGCCGACGTGTGCCGCGAGCGCGGCGTGACGGTCGACGAACCCGCATTCGACGACGCGATGGCGCGTCAGCGCGATCAGGCCCGCGCAGCGGGCAAGTTCAAGATCGCGGCGGGCCTCGAATACGCGGGCGCGAAGTCCACGTTCCACGGCTACGAAAAGGAAATCTTCGACGACGCGAAAATCCTCGCGCTGTATGTCGAAGGCGCATCGGTGAACGAGGCGAAGGACGGCCAGCAGGCGGTCGTCGTGCTCGATCACACGCCGTTCTATGCGGAATCGGGCGGCCAGGTCGGCGATCAGGGCGTGCTCGCGAACGCGAACGTGCGCTTCGCCGTCGCGGATACCTTGAAAGTGCAGGCCGATGTCGTCGGTCATCACGGCACGGTCGAGCAGGGCACGCTCAAGGTCGGCGATGTCGTGAAGGCTGAAATCGACGCCATTCGCCGCGCCCGCACCGCGCGCAACCACTCGGCCACGCATCTGATGCACAAGGCGCTGCGCGACGTGCTCGGCGGCCACGTGCAGCAAAAAGGCTCGCTCGTCGATGCCGACAAGACGCGCTTCGACTTCGCGCACAACGCGCCGATGACGGACGATGAAATCCGCCGCGTCGAGCAGATCGTGAACAACGAGATCATCGCGAACGCGCCGGGCGTCGTGCGCGTGATGCCGTACGACGATGCGGTGAAGGGCGGCGCGATGGCGCTCTTCGGCGAAAAGTACGGCGACACCGTGCGCGTGCTCGATCTCGGCTTCTCGCGCGAGCTTTGCGGCGGCACGCACGTTCAGCGCACCGGCGATATCGGCTTCTTCAAGATCGTGATGGAAGGCGGCGTCGCGGCGGGCATTCGGCGCGTCGAGGCGATCACTGGCGACAATGCCGTGCGTTACGTGCAGGAGCTCGATTCCCGCATCAACGCGGCGGCGGGCGTTTTGAAGGCGCAACCTTCCGAACTTACGCAGCGTATTTCGCAGGTTCAGGAGCATGTGAAGTCGCTGGAAAAGGAGGTCGGCGCGCTGAAGTCGAAGCTCGCGGCCAGCCAAGGCGATGAACTCGTGTCGCAGGCCGTCGATGTGTCCGGCGTGCGCGTGCTCGCGGCGCAACTCGAAGGAGCGGACGTGAAGACGCTGCGCGAAACCGTCGACAAGCTGAAGGACAAGCTCAAGAGCGCGGCGATCGTGCTCGCGTCGGTGGAAGGCGGCAAGGTCAGCCTGATCGCGGGCGTGACGGCGGATGCGTCGAAGAAGGTGAAGGCCGGTGAACTCGTCAACTTCGTTGCGCAGCAGGTCGGCGGGAAGGGCGGCGGTCGTCCGGATATGGCGCAGGCGGGGGGAACGGAACCGGCGAATCTGCCGGCCGCGCTCGCCGGCGTTACTGGTTGGGTGCAGCAGCAGCTCTAGAGCGGATGTTTGTTCGGCGGATGTTTTGTCAAGTTCGCCGGATCCCGTTTTCTTGTCGGTCTATTGGCACTGCCCCTCCCCGGGGCGGGGGTCACTTTCTTTGCTGCT
>JFHF01000075.1 GCA_000648925.1 Caballeronia jiangsuensis | reverse complement strand
AGGCTGTGTCGTTCCCCTCGCCTGAGATGGAGACCGCGCTCGCTCGGACGCTCGGGGTGCCGATCTTCCAGGAGCAGGTGATGCAGGTCGCGATGCTCGCAGCAGGCTTCAGTGCCGGCGAGGCCGACCAGCTTCGCCGCGCGATGGCCGCGTGGAAGCGTAAAGGCGGACTGCAGCATTACTACGATCGCATCGTGAATGGCATGCTCGATCGTGGCTACGACCGTGAGTTCGCTGAATCGATCTTCGCGCAGATCCAGGGCTTCGGCGAATATGGCTTTCCGGAGAGCCACGCAGCGAGCTTTGCCTTACTCGTCTACGCTAGCTGCTGGCTGAAGTGCCACGAACCGTCAGCGTTTCTATGCGCGATGCTCAACAGCCAGCCAATGGGCTTCTACTCGCCTTCGCAACTGGTACAGGATGCCAAGCGCCACAAGGTCCGTGTGCTGCCGATCGACGTCACGATCAGCAACTGGGATTCGTTTCTCGAAGGCGACGGCTCAATGGCGCCAGTGCGTCTTGGCATGTCGCTCATTCGCGGCATGCGGGACGAGTCGGCCGCGCGAATCGAGGCCGCGAGAGCGGTGCGCCCTTTCGAGTCGGTCAACGATCTTGCCAACCGTGCCCGCCTCGATCGCCGCGACCTGCAGCTGCTCGCAGACGCGAACGCCCTTTCCGCGCTATCTGGCAACCGACGAGAGGCGCTCTGGCAGGCGGTAGCAGCCGTACCCGACAAAGACTTGTTGCGTGCCGCCACGCGCGAGGAAGAATTGCCGATACTCGCGGCCCCGAACGAGGCGCAGGAGATCGTCAGCGACTATCGCTCGACGGGCCTGACGTTGAACCGGCACCCTCTTGCCTTGCTGCGTGAACGGCTCAACGAGAAGAAGATCTTCGCCGCGTCGAAGCTTGCGACATATCCGAACGGGCGGCTTGCCAAGGCATGCGGGATTGTCACCGTGCGCCAGCGACCGGGCACGGCAAACGGCGTGCTTTTCATCACGTTGGAGGACGAGACCGGGCAGATCAACGTGATCGTCTGGCCGTCGTTGGTCGAGAAGTTTAGAAAGGAAGCACTCGGCGCTTCCCTCCTCGGGGTCTATGGCGTATGGCAGAAGGAAGGCGAGGTGAAGCATCTTGTCGCAAATCGACTCGTCGACATGACCGCGCTCCTTGGTCACTTAGCGACGTCGAGCCGCAACTTTCACTGAACACTAGGCGGGCAGTCTCACCCGCCGCCCGATTGCACTCCGACGAGCGCGAGTCTAATGGGAAGGGAACGCAATGGACGTTCCCAAAGTCGACCTAAGCTAAAATCGAAACCTCCGCAGTCGCCAGCCTTTAACGATGGTCGCCAAGCTCCCTGATCAGCCAGATACCGAGTTCATCACGAGCTTCTCAGCTTTCGATCGCGTGCACTCATGCTTGATCCGTCCGCTCAACGGTGAGCCGACCATGTCGTTGTGGGAGTGCGCGATTAACCAGCGTCCTGACGCCACTGGCTATTGGATTGGGGCGGGTGAAGTATTCCACGCGTTTCTCGTTGCACAACCACTGTCGTTGTCCGGTATGCACTTCCTCGAGGTCTTGCGTGCCTGGGTCGAGCCCGACATGCGTGGCAAGGGACTATTTTCGACGTTGATGAAGGAGGCCTCAAGGCGCACACCGCTGCTATCGGATCGGGAAGGGATGTCGCGAGCCGCCTTCGCAATTTGGAGCCGGTCTCCCGGTAAGCGATGGTACGACATGAAGAACCACTGTTACGTCGAAGAACAGTCGATCCCGGCAGAGGACAAATACGGCTACTGGGAAGACGCCAGGCGTTGGCAGATCGTCCTCCCATCGCTTGAGAAATAATCTAAAGACGAATATGGAGCGGTCCGTACTTCCGGTTGTCGATCGAGACCCGGCATGCCTATCGCCTCTATGACGGAAGCAGCGCCCCGATTGCAGAGGGCGCGCCCTAGCGTAGAAAATAGCGCTCAACGCTCTTGATATGCAGCGACGTTGACGTCTGGGTAGTTGTTCTGGACATACTTCAGAAATTGGTGGTGAACGGGAATGAGCTCGCGAACCGCACTTTCAATGGAAGCACGCGCCTCACCTCTTTCGGCCCAAGGAACGTCACGATCAAAAGGAGCGTAATAAACCGACGAAGCTCCGTACGACCCGTGATAGTAGCCGTCCGTCACTGACATTAGCTTCTGAAATGCAGCTTCGAAACCAGCGTACCTACGCTCAAGTTCTGCATCTGCGAATGGCCGGCAGTGCGGATAGTCAATGGGAAAGGTGCGAAACGCCTCAGCGACTTCGATCAATCGATGATAGAACGTTCCCGGTAAGAACTCCAGCAGGCTTGGGATCTGCGTTAGCGGCATAAAACGAGCGAGCGCGTAGAGGCCACTACTGTCGTGCTGGCGCCGGGGCGAAGGACTGAGCATCTGCTCAACTTTGCGCTCGTGGTCGGCCTTCAGTTGACGCAGCAACCGGAGCGGATATGAATCGGGGTCGTTGTCGACGCGAGTGTGGTCAGTAGGGCACAACAGAATCAAGTTCTCGTAAGAGTTTAAGTCGCCGTCGAAGAGCAGTTCTCCCCTCGGACCGCGTTGACGCTTAGCAATCATATGCGCCATCTCGCCGAGCTTCACTTGATCTTCGAATAGCTTGATCGAACAAATGCTGCAGCGTCCTGCCGCTTTGCCGTAGAGTTCTGCCACTGCTGCGTTCCTCATTCCATCCTCCGTCGAGCACATATCATTCGTGATTGTTTTTTGATTGAACGCCCGGCGCATCTAGGGCGTTCGGATGCCAGAGCGTGGCAGGTTCTTGTTGTCGTCGCTTGCGCCCGTCAAAGGGCCTGACGGCGCTTAGGACCGAATAACGCGCTCGGTGAAACCTTCGATTTTCGCTGTTTCGCTCGTGGACTACTCCGGCCACACCACAGTGCCGGCCAGTTCCAAGGGCTCCAGCAACACCACTGCTTTCTTTCTAAGGTGCCAGGCGCTCCCAGTCTTGCATTCGCGAAGATAACGACGAACAGCTTCCATCGGACGTTCGTCTGAGCCAACGACGATTGAGCGACCAAGAAGGTCTACCCGGCGACCAGAGAAGCCCCGTTCCGCGTCGCGAGGGTGAACGCCGAACTTCGACGGTCCGAGATCGCGCTCCACCCTTCGTCTTGCATTGAAGTCCGTGACGCCAGCGGTCTTGACAAAGAACGACCATATATCGATGTCCTTCACGCCATTCATACCGTCAACGTAGTGCTTAGCGGCGCCCTGACATAGCGCCGAGCATAAAAAATATTGAGGACGACCGTGGCGTGCGAAAAAATCGTCGCGGTCCTGAGAAGCGATTGAAGCAAACCGCCTTAGGTCGTCCGCGTCGATGGGCTCAAAAGAGCGTTCAGTCGGTTCCATCCGAACTCCCTATGTTGATGTTGTCGCGAATTGCTAGCCTTCTGCAGGATCGGCATCCAGTCTGCGGTGCGTCAGCGCTTCAAGCCGATTGACGTCGGCTCTATTTTGATGGCCTCCTGTCACATATCGCCAAAGCCCGAACACACCGCGCGCTGCACCCTGAGCATAGTCATCAAGACCGGGACGCCCCTCCCGCGCGTGGGTCGCCGCTTGCTTCATCCAGAATACGATTTCCTCTTCGGCCGCACCCGTTATCTCCGCGTAGCTCCAACGCTTCGTCCTTGTCATAGTTTGCCCCGCAATTAGAAGCCATAGGGCGCGTCGGCCCAACGCCGCAGGACACGATAGTCGTGCTCGAGCAAGACTATCAACCCTGCTTCCGCTGCTTCTAGCACCCGCTCCATTTGTCCGCTCTTCACCAAGTTGCCATGCAGCCCGTAGAAGTACCACGAGAAGGGCATCCCGATTCGTTCGTCGAACTGCGTGAGCCTTCCGTACAGGCTGTACACGTCGAGGTTCCGAGTGTTCTTCAACTCTGCGACCTTGCGGGTATGGGCCCACTGAGGGACAAAGCTCAGCTCTCTGTCGCCCTGCTGGTCAACGTAGTCCTGGGTATTGAATGTCCAGCGTTGGCAGGCGCGCTCTCCACTGCGGCCGGCGCTTGAATCCGTCCAGTCATCGAAGAAACGGCGGCCGGACCATTGCATCTCGTCATACGCAGGCGTGAGTTCTCGGATGGTCAGTGTGCGCTGCTCACCGGTTTCGCAATCCGTTTCGACCACACGTCGATCGCCTTGTATGCGATGGCGATTGAGGTAGAGTTCCTCGCCGAGCGCCGCGAACCGATGCATGTCGATTACCTCATCAAGCCGGTAACGCGGCTCACCGAGCGAGCGTCGCTGAGCGGCTTCGTCGCGCGCTTCCCGAGGCGTTGATTTTTCCGCAAGTCGCGATGTCAGCGCTCATCCAGCCGATCTCCAACGGAAAGCAGCGCACCATCGACCTTCGACGGATCTCGCAAAAGCGGGTGGACTACGCGGTTGGTCTACGACAGACAGCTTGCGCTTGTCGCCGTTGTCGAGCTCGATGACCGGACGCACGACGCCGCGCGTGACGCCGTGCGCGACGCGTATCTCGCGAGCGCGGGCATCCGGACAATCCGCTTTCAGTCCAAGGCGAAGCCGGACGAGAGCGGTATCCGGTCCGCGTTATTCCCCTCGGAGACGCGCGTCCAAGCAACGGAAGCTTCTTCTCTCTTCTCTCGGGTGTGAAGCGGCGGCAGGCTCCTTGACTTCGCGATGGTGTCGATAGGCTGGTTTATGACGCGAACGAACTCGCGTCGCTAT
Source organism: Caballeronia jiangsuensis (assembly GCA_000648925.1). GTDB lineage: Bacteria > Pseudomonadota > Gammaproteobacteria > Burkholderiales > Burkholderiaceae > Caballeronia > Caballeronia jiangsuensis. The sequence continues at coordinate 21,378 of JFHF01000075.1, read as the reverse complement.
CGTCACTAAGCGAGGTCCCATGGAACCCAACAAGAAAGAGCCTGTCGACGCGATGAAACTGATCAAGTCGCTCATCGACGTCATCCAAGCATCCTTCGCGACCGCGTGGAAAGCGGTCCTCCTCCTCGGCGGTGCTGTGTTGATCGCCTACTGCTATTTCGAAAGCATCGTGCCCGAGGGCTTGTCGCTCGGCGATGCGTTCTTCCTCGCATCCGCCGCGTTCTCATTTACCTGCATTGCGCTGATTGGCATCGGCTTCGGTGCCTTTGCGGCGTTGTGGGCGCTCAAGCTTTTCGTCGTCGCAAACAACTTCCGCCTCAAGCGGCGCGGGGAGCCACCGGCAGCTTCGCTGCATCGCGCAGTCGATAACGGAGCAACGGTCTTCATGTCGTTGATCGCTACGCTCGCGTTTGCCTCCACGTTGCTTTTTCTGAGAGATCAATCGCCCGATGCGCGGATGCACGCGACGTTGTTGTTTTTCGCGGCCGCTGGCCTAATCGGCGGGATCCTCCTGCTCATCGTCCCCACCACCACGGCACAGCGACCCAGCATCCGCCTGACCGTGAGTTTTCTTGCGATGACGATCTTCGGTTTGCTCGTAGCAACCCGCCCCGCCTTGTTGAATCTGGCAATGGTCAATCTCAGCGTGCGCTCGGCGCCGGGTCAAGTCGTAGTCTTCTCTGACGCTGAACACACGCAGTTGGCTGCGATCGCGACGGCGAGCGGAGTGAAAGTGCAGTTCTGCAAGCTTCCGACCACTGATAAGTGGGGGACGCGCGATGCCCGCGCCGTGTGGCATGGCGTGGGCGGCAGTTCCTACGTTCGGCTCTTCGACGAAACAAACGGGTCGCGAGACGTTCTCGTGCGGGCGAACCGCGCGGATGTCGAAGTGATCCGCGGGGAGCGGACCGGCTTCGACTGCCCTCCGAAGGTGGCCGCTGCTTCGGTCGGGAAGTCGTCATGACGCGCATCTACGCGACGCTGAGAAAGCGCTACACCACTGAAGCGCTGAAAGGCATGGCGTTCGTGAAGGACGGTGGACTGATGGTAAAGCGCGGGGCGATGCGTCGCATCCGTGCGCAGGCATCAAGCCTTGATGGAGTGTGGTGGCGCGTGACCCCACTTGAGCGCCGATGGCGTTAGGCAGTCAGCGATGAAAGAGCATCAAAAAGACGCCTCTTTTCGGTCCTGCCGTCGTTTCTTGGCCGGTAGCCTTGTTATCGCCCTGGGAGAGTTTGCGCCGCGTCGCCAATGACCTCCCCGGCACGTAGCACCCCTGCCCCTTGACTCCCGGCTCCAGACGGCGGGCGACACCTCCCTAAACGCGCGCAGGACCCGGCTCGCTGGAGCGAGCCGGTGTAGTACCGAATTCAACGAGCCTTCGCATGCGGGCCGCTGCCCTGGCAGACCCACGACGCCAGACACGCTGAGCCGATGTTGCGAAGCATGAAAGTGATTTTGATTAAAGGTCCGTTTGGCAGGAAGCCAATACAAAGGACCACACACACAACAACGAGGAAACATGAAGCTCAAATTGATCGGCATCGCCGCCCTGTCCGTTTTCGCCCTGTCCGCATGCTCACAGATGCAGCCGGGCGCGCAATCCGCCAAGACGGCGGCGACCGGTTCCGCTGCCGGCGAAGCGTCGCAGAACGCCAATGCAGGCCTGCAGCACTGCCCGGCGCCGCTCGGCACCGTCGCCATTGTTGAAGATACGGAAGCGCCGTGGTACGGGCTTCTCACTGGTCAATACCAGCTCGGCTCGACTGTGCCGGTCCTCAAGCTGCTCGTGCAGCAAAGCAACTGCTTCGTGATCGTCGATCGCGGCCGCGCCCTCGGCACGGCTATGGGCGAGCGCGCGCTGAACGCCTCGGGCGAACTGCGCAAGACCTCCAAGATGCACAAAGGCCAGATGGTCGCGGCCGACTACACGATCAGCCCGAGCGTCACGTTCAGCAATCGCGACGCGGGCGGCGGCGCAGCGGGTCTGCTCGCATTCGTGCCCGTGGTTGGCGGTGTGCTCGCCGGTGCCGCTGGCACGATGAAGGCGCAGGAAGCGTCGACCATGCTGACGCTTGTCGATAACCGGTCCAGCGTCCAGTTGGCGGCCGCTGAAGGTTCGGCGCGCAACGTCGACTTCGGCATGCTCTCCGGCGTGTTCGCAGGCGGCTTCGGCGGCGCTGGCGCTGCGGGCGGCGGCGCATATGCACGCACGGCACAGGGCAAGGTCGTTGTCGCGGCATTCACCGACTCGCTCAACAACCTAGTCGGCGCTGTTCGCCAGTACCGGGCGCAGAACGTCAAGGGCGGCCTCGGCAATGGCGGCGCTCTGGTCGTCAACTAATCGAGCCAGTGGCGGAGGCAGCAACGTACTTCCGCTTCGTTAATGTTTTATCTAAGAGGCCGTTATCACGGTCTCGTCGAACCACTAAGGAATTAAACATGCGCCTCTTTCTCGCCATCATCATCCCTTGGCTCCAGTTCTTCACGATCGGCCGTCCGATCGCCGGGATCATTTGCTTTCTGCTGCAAATCACGCTGATCGGCTGGATCCCGGCAGCTATCTGGTCCGTTTTCGCACTTGGCCAGTACAAGACCGACCGCAAGATCGAGCGCGCGCTCGGCAGCCGCGCCTGAAGCATCTCTTATGGCCGCCGCTGGGGCAGGAGCTTCGCGTCGGCCTAACTGTTTGATGGGTAGGATGATGCGCTACGCATTCAACGCTGGACAGCTTCTGTTGCGATGACGGATTACGTGGCAGACCTTCAAGTACTCGCTCCGCGAACGCCCAGTGGCCGTTGCCGGCCGCACTGGTGGCTACATGGTCGACCCGGATTTCGACGAAGAAACGATGATGTGACGGTCAGGCGTCCAAAAGTGGACCTCTTTGCTCTCGCGTTTCGTGCCATTGAAGAGATGCGACGCCTTTGTCGCATCAGTCACGCCAGTCGCCAACAACAATTTCGCCTTCCACGCCATTAGCAGCGGCCGCCTGCCGAGCAACGGCCATCAATTCGTCGTCCGTCAAGGTGGATTGCTCTTCCGTCGTCAGCAGCACGCCGACGCCGTTTGAACCCGCTTCAGGCAATACATACGCCGCGCGATAGGTAGCCATCGCCTTTCCCCTGTTGTCGAGACCGGGGTGCTCCTGCCCGCACTCAACCGCCATCGTCCGCAAGCAGGGATGCTTGCGCCAGATCAACGTTAGGCGTTGCCTTCGGTTTTGCCGTTCGAGGCGGCAGAGGAAAGGGCTCCGCGTGCATCGCCTCAACCGGATACAGCTGCAGGAACGAGCGCGCCTCGTCGGTGCTCTTGCAGGACAGCCAGTCCTCATACTGGGTCGGCGGGATAATTACCACGGACCGCTTTTCCGCGCCGGGCCTGTGAAACCGTTTCATCAGCGGATGATCGTCGGCGTTGACCGTCAACATCGTCATCGACAGGCTCGTTGAAGCGTCGGCGGGCTCTTTCCATGCGCGCCACAACCCAGCGATCGCGAGCGGCGCGCCATCGGCCATGCCGATGCGCCAGCGCACTGCCTTGCCGGTCTCGTAGTCTGGCTCGTAGAACCGGCGGCACGGGATCAGGGCGAGTTGCAGCTTGGTCCACGCAGTGCGAAAACTTGTCTTTTGCCCGACCGATTCCGACCGCGCGTTCATCGTATCGAAGGCTTTCACGCCCTGGGGGATGAACTTGCGCGGCACCATGCCGAACGTCGCAGCGTCAGTCAAATACTCACCTTCGACGCGGCGGAAGATCGGCGCAGCATAGTCCTTGTAGATTTCCGGCTTGTAGTCGAAGTTCGGCACCGGGAACAGACTGAAGACGTCGAACGCGTCTTTCGGATTAGACTCGTAGCTCGTGCACACTGGTTTTGCCCTCCGTTGTAAAAATATACAGGAGGCGGAACCCCTTCCGCCTCCTTCGTTGCCATGACTGGGCTGACAGGTGTGGCACTCATTTTGCGCAAAACGCCCGTTGGCCTTGCCGCGTAGCTGTGATGCGCCGCCAAGAGCGGCGTCGACTGTGGCCGGCCAGATAACCTACGCGAGAGGTTTCCTATGGCTGCCCGCTCGATCGCTTCAATGACGCTAAGTTTCGGTCTCGTATCCGTGCCGGTGAATGTCTACACGGCCACGGAGAGCAAATCAGGCGTGGGTTTCAACCTCATGCACAAAGAGTGCGGCACCCGGCTCAAGCAGCAATACGTCTGCCCGCACGACGGGAAAGTCGTCGAGCGCGCCGATATGGTCAAGGGTTACGAGTTCGAGAAAGAAAAGTACGTGATCTTCGAGAAGTCGGAATTGGACGCGCTGGAAGCGAGCGCAAGCCACACAATCGACATTGTGTCGTTTGTTCCGACCGATGCGATCGACCCAATTTACCTCGACAAGCCCTACTACCTCGCCCCCGACAAGCGCGGCGGTAAGCCGTACCGGCTGCTGCAGGAAGCCATGAAAGACAGCGGCACCTGCGCGGTAGCCCGTTGGACGTGGAAGGGCAAACAGCACATGGTTCAGGTGCGCGCCGGCAACGACGGCCTAATTCTTCAGACGCTGCTCTATGCCGATGAGGTTCGCTCGCAGGCCGATATCGGCATTGAAGAGACGGACATTCAGCCGACGGAACTACAACTCGCCGAACAACTGATCGATCAGTACCGCGTCGACAGCTACGACGCCGCCGCGTACAAAGACGAAGAGAAAGAACGCATTCTCGCCGAGATCGACAAGAAGATCGCGGGCAACAAGATCACCGCCGCGCCCGCCATCGAGCAACCCGGCGCGCAAGTTATCGATCTCGTCGAAGCACTCCGGGCGAGCTTGAAGAAGAAGCCGGCGGCCGAACAACCAGCCGCACCGCGCGCGGCACGCAAGACCGCGAGCACCGCCGCGCCAGCGGAAGAAGCGGCCGAAGCTACCCCGGCGCCCAAGCGTCGTGCCGTGCGCCGTGCGGCCACTGAGGAGCAACCGGCACCGGCGCGGAAAACTGGCACGAAACGGTGATATGCAAGACGATGGGTACAGCCTTCGCGATGTGCAGCGCATGCTGGGTGTATCGCGCAGCGTCGTTGAACGGTTGATCGCGGCGGGTTTCGTATCACCGCTAAGCGGCGAAAAAGGCGAGCGGCGCTTCACTTTCCAGGACATCGTCATGCTGAGGACCGCGCATGCGCTCCGAGTGGCGGGTGTCTCCCCCATGAAAATCGTCCGCGCGCTCGATCACCTCCAGAAGAGCTGGGGGCGTGAGGGATCGCTCACTGGCGTGCGCATTGCTGCTGTCGGCGATCGGGTTGCGGTGCGGGATGAGGCAAGCCGCCAGTGGGATGCGGAGACCGGCCAACTTCTGCTGGATTTCGAGCAGGCGCAGGTGTCGAGAAACGTCACCTCCATGCAAGCGCCGCGCGAGCAGCGGGCGCGTGAAGAAGCTGTCGGCCTGTTCCGGCAGGCGCGCGCTCTGGAGGACGATGACCTCGATGCTGCGGAAGCGACCTATCGGAAAGCGCTCGAACGCGCGCCCGACTATACCGACGCATCGCTGAACCTCGGCGGCATCCTGATGGACAGCGAGCGGTTCGACGAGGCGATAGCGGTGTACCAAGACGCGCTGCGATACCGCGCGAACGACCCGGTGCTGCTCTTCAACATTGGGGTGGCGCTTGAAGATTCGGGCCGCTTCCGCGAGGCACTGCAGTTCTATGAGCGTTGCATTGAACAGGATCCCGACTTCGCTGATGCCCATTTCAACGCCGCGCGTATCCATGAAGAACTGGGCGAGGCAACGTTGGCCATTCGCCACTTCAACCAGTTCCGCAGACTGCAGAAGCTCTAATAGGAGACGCTGATGACGATCGAAGCCGTTTGGTTCTTGATCGTCGGGGCATTGATGGTGCTGATGGCGCTGGGCCGCAAACTCGTTGAGCGGCTGCCGATGACCGGCGCAATGGTGTACCTCATCGTCGGCTTTCTCCTCGGGCCGGCGGGCGCCGGACTGTTGACGATCGACGTCGAGCGCGACGTGCGCCTGCTTCGCACGCTTACCGAAGCGGGACTTGTGGTGTCTCTGTTTGCCATCGGGATGTATCTGCGCGTCGAGCTTTCCCGGCCGCTTTGGCGACTGACGCTACGCCTCGCCGGTCCAGCCATGCTCTTGACCATCGCAGTAATGTTCGTCGCCGCGCGGTGGGGTCTCGGGCTCGCCGCAGGGCCGGCGTTGCTGCTGGCGTCCGCGCTCGCGCCGACCGATCCCGTGTTGGCCAACGAATTGCGCGTCGAGGAAGCGGGCGACGATGAGCCGCTGCGCTTCGCATTGTCGTCGGAGGGCGGAATCAACGACGGTGCGGCCTCTCCGATGGTCTACATTGCTCTCTCGCTTTGCGGAGTCGGCAGTCTGGGCAGCGAAAATCCGTGGACGTTTGCCCTTGCTATCGCGTGGGGGCTGGCGAGCGCACTCTTCTTCGGCTGGGCGTTGGGTACCGGCGTGGTCGTGCTGGTGACGAGACTGCGCACGAAGTACGATCACGCGCTTGGGCTGGAAGGCTTTCTTGCCCTTGGGCTCGTTGCCTTAGCCTACGGTGCGACCCTGATCGTCGACGGCTACGCCTTCATCGCAGTCTTCGCCGCCGGCGTCGCACTGCGGCGGCAGGAAATGAAGGCAACGGGTGACAAGCCGCCAAGCGAGGTGTTGGAATCGGTCGAGCGTGGGCAGCGGGAAGAAGCTGCCAAAGATCCAGAATTGGCTCACGCGTATATCGCGGAGAACATGATGGGCTTCTCGGTCGAGGTCGAACGCTTTGTCGAACTGGGCCTGATGGTCGTCATCGGCAGCGTCGTATCCGCGCACTGGCGAGAGCTCGTCCATTGGTCCGTTGTCTGGCCGGTGCTTTTCCTGTTTATTGTGGCCCGCCCGCTCGGCAGCACCCTGTCTTTGATTGGCTCGTCGATGGACCGCCATCAGCGGTTTCTGACTGGATGGTTGGGCCTTCGCGGCGTCGGCGCCTTCTACTACCTGTTGTTCTCTCTCGAACAGGCCGGGCACGACCGCGTTGGGCCGCTCCTGCAGATCGTGCTGGCAACCATCGTCCTGTCGGTGTTCGTGCACGGCGCAAGTGCCACGCCCCTCCTCAATCGCTATCTCAGCCGGAAGTAATCGGGGCGGAACAATCTTTGCTCTTTCCCAGCTATAAACGAAAGCGCGGAGGAACTCATGGCAGAACAGCACAAGCCCGGCGAGAAAGTTCAGACCTCGGGTATTTACAAGGTCGTGAAGGAAGGCGATGGCGGCTCTGGCTTCGAGGTGACGTGCGTCGAGGGCGAACACTTTCCGCCGACCCGGAGTGGCAAAGGCGCTCACTACGAGCTCGTCCATGCGGCCACGCATTCGCACAAGCACAGCGAGCTTGGCAGCGGGGACTAATGCCGGTGGCAATCGTGGGCGGGACACGGAAACACTTGGCGACCGCATTGGCGTCGGCGTATTTGCTCGCCGGTTGCGTAGCCGTCGGCGAGATGCCACCGCCCGGCAGGTATCTCACGGAGCGCGAGTGCCACGACCTAACGGCGCTTAGGACGAATGCAAACCCGACAATGGCGGAGCACCAGTCGGAGTTAGCCGCGTTGCGAAAGGCAGGATACGATCCATCGCCGTTCTGGGACGACCCCTACTATCCGGAGGATCTGCAGGCGGCTCAGCGACTTGTCGACTTCTGGTATCAGAACGAATGCCGCACGCTGCCGCCCGGCTAGATCAGGGCCCTATGCAGACAGCCTGATAGGCGGCACTGGCAATTCATCGCCCTCGATGAAGGCCGTCGCGGATCGAATCGCGAAGTGCATCGCGCAGTCTTCGCTGGCAAAAAAGCCCCACTTTCCTAACGAGGTCGCATGGCCGTCTTCTTCCAAGATTGCCGCGGTTGCCACGAAAGTGTTGCCGTTACGGGAGACATGCGGCTCGAAGGCCGCTCCGCCATGGTAGATGATCATCGGATTCTCTCTCAGGTTCTGATAACCGGGCATTCGTTGATGCCGTTGATGTTTGGCTGTCACAAAAGACGAAAACTCCGTCTTGTCTTCCTACTGAATGACGAACCGAGGGCAATATTACCGATTGAATTTTGCTCGCCGGAGTAGTTTTAAGTTTGCTTACAGTTCTGGAATAGCGTCTTAATTCAGAGGGTTGCGAGTTCCTCGCGCGTTGATCCACGGATCATCACTTCAATCGCCTTTTCGCCCTCTGTCGGAAAAGCTTCGGCACAAGCCCACCGGCCATGGCTCAGCGCAGGCCCACCGCCCTCCGCATCCCCACAGTGATGCCCTGCCGCGTGCGGTGAATCCCCTCCCATGGATCGGCTTTGAGCGAGTGCATGCGCGCCGCAGCCGTCTTTATCGTCCACTGATCGGCGCGGCCGATGTCTGTCAGCTCATCCCATGCGATTGGCATTGAGACGCCCACGCCCGCTCGCGCCCGCGCTGAGAAAACCGCGACCGTGCTCGCCCCTTTGCTGTTGCGTAGATAGTCGATGAAGATCTTTTTGACCCGGTTCTTCGGTCCGAGAACGGCGGAGAATCGCTCGGGCATCAGGCGCGCCATGTAGCGCGCGACCGCGTGCGAGAAGTCTTTCACTTCGTCCCACTGTTGCCGGCGCGTGAGCGGCACAACGATGTGAAAGCCCTTGCCGCCGCTGGTTTTGATGAAACTCTTTAGTCCGATTTCATCGAGCAAGACCTTGGAGAGCGTCGCCGCATCGACCATCATCTGCCACGACAGCTCGGGGTCTGGGTCGAGGTCGAGGATGAAGCGATCGGGATGATCGAGGTTCGGCTGCACGGCGTTCCAGCTATGCAGCTCGACCATGTTCATCTGAGCGAGGCCGATGAGCGCTTCGTGATGGTCGACGACCAGCAGCGGCGGGTGGCCAGGGTGCATCTCTACCGGCAACCGCGTGATACCGGGAATCTTAGAGCGCTCCTCGTGCTTCTGGAAAAACAACTCGCCTTGGATGCCTTCCGGTGCGCGTACCAGCGACACCGGCCTATCCTTCAGGTAGGGCAACGCGAACTCCGCAATCTCGTCGTAGTAGCGCACGAGATCAATTTTCTTCATTCGCGTCACGTCATCAATGATGCGTTCCGCGTTGGACACTTTCACGCCCGCGATGACAAGCGTTCCCGCCCTGGGTGACACCCGCGTGGTTCCCTTCGCCTGCGGCAGGCTCTCGGGCTCGTCCACATCGACGACTTTTTCTTCCGTCACGGCTGTGGCGGGTTTGTCCTCGCGCATGCCTTGGAAAACCGGATGCCGTACCTCGCCCGACGGCGTCCATTCGAGGAACGACGCTTCAACGACGAGTTCGGGCTCAAGCCAAAGGAAGTCGCGATCCTTTTCGCGCGGGGGCGGGTTGTAGAAAGGCGGATCGTCGCAAATCAGCTTCACCGCCTTCTTTTCGAGCTCAGCAAGCGGGCGCGGCTTCAGTTCCGCCTTCACGGTCCCGGCAAACCGCAGGCTGCCGTCTCGCTCATGCACGCCTAGCATCAACGACCGCAGACCGCTTTTCGCGCCCGCTAGACGGGTATAACCGCCGACGACAAACTCTTGCCGGCGAAGGCACTTGAGTTTCAACCAATCGGTCGAGCGACCCGAGCGGTACGGCGCATCTGCGCGCTTACCGATGATCCCTTCGAGCCGCATCCGGCACGCCGAAGCGAGCAGTGATTCAGGATCATCGGTGAAGGACTCACTGAAGCGCACGCGTTCGCTTGCCGTCTGTGCGATCAGCTCGCCGAGCAGCTCTCTGCGTTGCGAGAGCGGCACTTCCCGCAAGTCACGTCCGTTGAGGAAAGGGATATCGAACGCGAAGAAAGTCAGTTGCGCCGTGCTGCGTCGGTCGAACGCGTTCTGCAACGCGTTGAAATCGGGAATGCCTGTCTCGGTGAGCACGACCACCTCTCCGTCCAGCCAGGCATTGTCGACCGGGATTTCCTTGATCGCGGTCGCCAGCGTGCGCATCTTCTCGGTCCAGTCGTGGCCTCCGCGCGTGACGAGCTTGACCCGCCCCGAGTCCAGCCTGCACATCAGGCGATAGCCGTCGAACTTTATCTCGTAGAGCCAGTCACCGGTCGCGGGCGGACGTCTCGCGAGGGTTGCGAGTTGCGGCGCAATTGCCTCCGGAAGGACACCCGCGGATGAGGCGCCCGAGCTTATGGGACGCTTTGCCATTGGTTGATTGCGAGCTCAGAACCCAACGCCCACGCCGACGCCAACTTCCGAACCGAAGCCGCCACCCCCGACGCCAACGCCGATGCTGGGACCCGGCGTGTAGTAGCCGGGACCATATGTGGAATCGCTGTAACCGTACGGCAGAGCGGTGACGCATCCGGCGAACGCCACCGCAAGCATCAAAAGGCCGAAAAGTGAGTTGAGCATGGTCACCTCCCGTGTTGGGGAAACTTAGCAAGGCCTGAGCCTGTTTAGAAGGCGGCATCCCGCGCAAACATCCGAGTTTTCCACCGTTGAGTGATGGCGAACCCTAAGCATCCCCGCAATCTTCAAAAGTTTTCGTCGAGCCAAGCTTTCGCCCATGCGATCGCGCGCTCGTGAGCGGCCCTCTCGGTGTCGAAATACCCAATGTCCGAAAAATGGAAGATCTGACCGTCGTCCTCGTCTTCCCAGGGCGGTCGTTCTACCTCGCACCACGAATGCCAGTGGTGCCCAACTTTCTTGGGATGCGAGTCGATGGTCCATTCGCGGTATTCGACTTTCATGTGTCTCCCAGTGTCTGCGCTCGCCTAGCGCTTGGACGAGATCAGCGCGTTTCGAAGAACAACGGTGCTTGGCGCTCAGTACTCAGTCCCGCCCCGCTGGTGACCAAGAATCGGTTGCGGTCTTGACCGACTATCCAATGCGGCACCCGCCCACGGCCGCTCCATGTTGCACCCGTTACTGGGTCTCGATACTTAGGCTGTACCTCAGCATGTTGCTCGCCAGGCCTGCGGCCCATAAGTTCGCTCAGACTGATGTCGTACTCGCGCATCTTCTGCACGATCTCAATCAGTGCGAGTCGCATCTCTTTCTCACGGGCCTCGCTAAGTGCTTTTTCCAATGCGGCTTGCTCGGCAAGGAGCTTCGTTACCTCAGAACTGATATATGCCATCGTTTCCATCCGCGCAGTGAGCAGCTGTCCACCTACTTCACGCGCCGAAATTCTTTTGGGTTGTAGATTGAACGCCGCCAGCCACCGCGCTCTTTCTCGGCCGCCTTGTGCGAGCGAGCGACGTATCCGGCACCGAAACCCGCAACCCCGCAGACAATACCGACGACCAGGACCAGTTGCGTCGGTCCGAGCGTGGTCGAATTCGAGGCTGAGCCGGGCAGTGTGAGGGCGAAGCCAATCGCAGTTGAGAGTGGGAACAGGCCGAGCACGCCGAGACGAGGGAGCGACATTTCTGAGTTGGTGAGTTGCTTAGCTTGGACGGATGCATACTCGACGCAGTAGCCACCTCGCCGGGAGCACGACATGAATCCAATCTTTGATGAAAAAACGAGAGACGGTGAGCTCGCCCGGGCGCTGAATCTCGCGCTTCACGCGTTCAGCGTCTACTCCGGTACTGAAGTGATCATGGAGGGCGAACGGATCGTGCTGAATTTTACACGGGAGACCGCTGCGGTCGTGCATGCGCTGCAACTGCTCGGTGTGCAACCCGGCGAAACGCTGCCCTCGCCTGACTTTGATGCTTTCAATCTCGGAAAAAAAAACGTCCCAGGGTTTTAGCCCTGGGACGCGTTTCAAAGCTTGATCGCAGCTAGGCCGCTTCTGCAAAAAGACTTAACTGCGTCGGGTCATAGCCCAACAGCGCTTGGTGGTCGTCATCGCCGATGGCGTTCTCGATCAGATGCGCATCGAGCTCTGCCGGCGTCAGGTTCAGACGTTGCGCGAGTCGCGAGAAGTACTGCCCGCGCTTCGCCATGTCCTGATACCGCTGGGCCATGCCGATCGGCAACTTAACGATGCCCTCGTTCAGCCAGAAATGCGCTGAATCGATCGCGTCGCGATGTTGCGTGTCCAGCATGAAAGCTGTGTCGTAGGTGCAGGTGACGAACAGGCATGCCGCTTCCGCATCCACCTCGAACTGCGAAGCTTCCTCGAAATAGACCGTCTGCTCGCCGCCCGTCGTCCTCGCATATCGCCCCGGCCGACCCGGATGCCGATACGCATTCCACTGTTCAGCATCGAACGAGCGCAATCCCGTCGCGGGCGCCTCCTTGTCGTACCGACCGACTGGATACCAGCCGTGCAGAACGATATCCGGCTTCGGAAGCGATTCGAGCGTTGGAATCGGGTAGCGACGCCCCAACACATTGACGTCATGCCAGACCGCCAGTGCCGGGAACGCATGCGGCGCGTAGTGATGCATCGACAGGAAGAAGTCGATGGCCACCAACTGCTGCGGCGTCACGAACTCGAACTGCGGCTCACACAGCAGCCGATTCTCCTCCGTATCCGGAATCGATCCGCTCGACAGTGCGCCAGAATGGGCTTCTGCGCGGTCGCGCTCAGCCGCGTCGATACTGCAGAGCATTTTCAGTAGGTCAACACGCGTCAGGTAGCTGTACGTGTCTGCCTGGATGCGCGTGTAGCCCGCATCGCTCAGCGAACGCCCGACCAACTCTCGCCGCGACATGTCCCACTGGATCGCGAGCAGATAGTTGCGGAAGTCATTCAGCGGCCGTAGATGCCCATAGTGCTCATCCTCGATCATGGCCTCAAGCGACTTGTCGCGATCGCCGCTGACAAGACATATGGCGCATCCAAAACGACTGCCACAAGAAGCCCTAGCCCCGGAGTCGCCCACCACGACACCACACGTTCCACCGTTCCCTGCCCGATAAATCTCGGACAGGCGATGTATCGTGCGCGGCATCAACGGCGATGGAAACGGCAGGCTTTGAGCATCCGCCAGCAGCGCGAGCATCGTCCAAACATCATCGGAGGACCATTCGCTTAACGGGCTAAGTGTGAGCGCCCCGGTTCTGCTTCTCACCGGATGATCGGCGTTATCGCGTCGCTCGGTCATTGCCACCGCACGTGAGGTACTTTCATCCCTGCGCAGGCCCAGCACCGTTATGACTTCGCGAGCGCCGTCATCTGCCGCCTGGCGTTCGAGCAATGTTCGAAGGCGACCTCCCGGGCGTACCTTCCAAGTATCCGCGCATGCACGGGTCCGTCTACCGTCTCGCACACCGTTCTCTGGCGTGCGCGCCAACGTTCCCCGCCCTATCGTCGAGACGACGAATTGGCTTGCCAACGAAGGCGTCGTGACATGGGTTTGCACCGGCAACGCCGACGCTTCGATATACAACTGCAACTCGTCCAGCACCGAGTGCAGGAAGTTCGCGATCGTTGGGTTCTCGATGGTCGTGTCGGCCGATTGAACGTGGTGGGTGATCGTCGTGCCGCCGGCACGGCGAATAGCTTCCACCATCAACACCAAAGCACACGTACTGTCCTTGCCGCCTGAATAGGCGCAGCTCAAGCTATGGCCCTGTTCGATGTAACGCTGCATAACGCTAATCGCAGCTTCCATCTTCGAGAGAATTTCCTGTTCCATCTTTTTCGCTCCAAAAAATAGGAGCGACCCTTTCGGGATGCGCTCCCGAAAGGGTTAATGGTCTAAGTCAAATCAAAAGGTCAGCCGTCGCTCGTTGCGCCTCTTCCAGACCGTCGTGCGCTGCGGCAAACATGTCTGCTTGCCGTGTTGCTCGATCCAGCCGAGGAAGCGTCTTCGCGTACCGGCTCACGCTGGTACCGTCGAAGCTGTCCGCACCGGCGGCCGCACAGATGCGGATGCGCCGCGCCGAGTTCACGCGACCGACGTGCAAGTAGCAGTGGCGGCGTCGCGCGAGCGAACCCCACACGTGCGCCGTCTGCTCTTTCCACTCTGTCGAACCGCCAATGAAGATGCCAACAGCAGGCGACAGCAACGAGGCGAGGTCGTCGACCTGCATACCGTTCTGAACTGCGATCAGCATCCGGCACGGCATCCCGCGAAGTCGTTCCAGCCACTTCAACGAGTAGTCGAGCGAGGCCATCCCGCCCATGACTATGTCCGGAAGGACAAGCCAATCGGCCCGCTCGCCGAGTCGCTCGACGGCGACCGCAAACGCGTGCTCATCGAAGGGCTGACCCTGCTGGTACGAGGTCCAAGCGCCGTTATCCAACGCGTAGCGATCGAAGCCCTCGGTACGCAACTCGCCCTTAGCCGAGACCAACAAGCGCCAGTCGGCGCCCTTGAGTGCGGCCAGGTTGCGGCGGGTGCCCGTGCGACTCGCGTAACCAACAAGCGGCTGCCGGTGCATGGCGATCCGCTCTTCGATTTCCGGGTCATCGTCAGCAGATCCGTCGACTCCGTAGTACTCGGCGTACGCCATGAAGGCTTGCGCGTAGCCGGTCTTCTGGCCGCTGGCGTATTGCTCCAGCCAGGGCGGCGTCATTGGCGCACCCCGTTTTGCGGTTGCACTCTGCCGCCGATGATCAGGAAGACCTTCGTATCAACGTTGCGGACCCACGGTCGAACTTCACCCGCGTGCGTCGCGGTGCCGGCGATGTAACCAATCGCCCCTTCGAGGTTGGCGAACTGCTCAGGCGATGCACCCAGCTTCGCTGCTTCAAACATGAAAACACTCCACAGAAAGAACGCGGAGCGACCCTCGCGGGCCGCTTGCCCGCAAGGGTTGAGAAAAGAAATTGGACTGCGGTTCGCGCCGCTTACTCGATCAGCTTTACGCTTTGCCACCAGCGACCGCCCGAGGGCAGGTCTCTGACGAAAGAGAACGCGTCCGCTTCTTTGCGCGTGAGCTCGATCACACCGCCCTTCAAGATCGCCGTCTGGAGATAGACGACATTCGCGAGGGCGAGCGCGCCGTGCTGCTCAGCGACTCCGGCGAGCGATTCGACGGCATCGAGCAATTCGGCATGAAACTGCTTGGCGTCAGCGGCGAGACGAAGCGATACGTCCGCGTCGCCGATTGCGCCCAATACCGCATCGCACTGAGCTTGCGGGTCGCCAGGCCCATACTGGTCGGGCTTGATCCAGCTTCGAATCACCATGTCGTTCAGGACGTCGTCAACGAAATCGGTGCAGGAATAGGCCATGGAAGGCTCCGGTCAGAAGTGAAGAGAAAGAGCCGCTGTCAGATGCGACGCAAACGGCCTGTATCGAACGCAGCCGCGCGACGCAAGTACGGCGGACGCTGCGGCTGCGACTGAGAATTAGCCGGTGCAGCTTGCTGCGTAGGCGGCCGGTGAGGCACCGCATTCGAATTAGACGGACTGCCGGCTGCCGCGAGCAGCAGCATCAAAAGGTTTGCCATAGTGGAAGCGCCGAAGGGCGCGAGAAAATGAAAGAGGAACGAGAAGCGCCCCTTGTGGGGGCGACTCCCCACAAGGGTTAAAAGAAGATCAGGCGGCAAGCGCCTGAACGTCGATGACTGCGTCGGCCTCAGCGACAAGGTCGGGCGTCTGCGAGATGAAGAACTCCCGTTGATACCCGCCTTGGCGCAGCACTTCGCGTTTCATGCGCATGAACTGCACTTTGCGCTCGGGATCGAGCGGGCCGTCTGACTCGTCGCTGAACAAGGTCTGATACGGCTGACCGGTGTTCTGCGCGAGATAGAGCGCGATGCCCCGCGTGAGGCACTCGTTAATCCAGACCTTTTGACCGCCGGACATGACGGAGACCGACTTGCTGCTGTCGGACTCGGCGTCGTGAACAAGGATCTCAAAGCCTTCGCGCAATTCACCGCTTGCGAGCGTGCGCTGCGTGCGGATCTCCACCGTGAAGCGCATGCCGTAGCACGCGAGCAATAGCTCGTTGACGGTGTGCGTCAGCGCTGGACCCGCGTCATCGATGGTCAACGCAATCACGCCGTCGTTGCCCAAGCCCTTAGCCAGCAGCTTCCAATGAGCAATTTCGTCGGAAAGGCGATCGGCACGAGACTGCGTGGCCGAGAACTTCTCCAACTCCAGCGCCAGGCCTTCCGCTTCGGCCTGCAACACACTCTGCGCGCGGATCGATTGCTCGATTCGACCATCCAGCGCCGCGACGGTCTCCCGATTCGCTGCGATGTCGCGGTCAAGCTTCGCAATCGCTGCCGTAGCGTCGACCGACGCGAGTCGCCCGACCTCCTCGGTAATGCGCGCAAGCTCCGCTTCCATACGCGTCTTCTCAGACTGGTACTTGGCGGTACGTGCGGCACTTTCCTTGGCGATCGAACTTAACTCAGCTTGCGCCGCTTCAAGTCCCGACACGGCTGCATCCAGCAATGGCTTAGTGGCGGCAAGTTCTGCCGCCGCCTGCAAGGCGCGGCGCAACTGCGCGGCCGCATCGGTGATGGCGAGCATCTCAACACGCTTCGCCGCCAATTCAGCCGGCACCAGTGCCAAGGCTTCGGCCTGCGCTTTCTTCTCGCGATACTCCGCCCGAAGATTCGCCACCGAAACGCGCTGCACCTCCGCTTGCTCTTTCGCTTGAAAGGCTTGCGCGAGCAGCGGACATTTCGCATGCATCGAATGACCGACGCACGGCACCTGCTCCGCCACCGCTGCCTGCTTGCTCAACGTGTCGAAGTGCGCGGCTTTCGTCGTGCCCTGGTTCATCAAGCTGGTAAGCGTTGCATCGAGCGTCGTCAACGTCGCGCGTTTGACCTCCAAATCGGCAATGTCGCGCTGCAGGGGAGCGAACCTCGCTTCCTCGCGCGCAATCGCCAACTCGGCCTCCTCGCGCTTCGCCGCCGCACCGAGGATCGCCTCGCGGCGAGCCAGCGTTGCTTGGTGCGTGGCCACGGTTCGACTCAGCACGGAAACGCGCTGCTGACAACGAACCGCCGCTGCTTGCTCGTCGTCGGCCGCGCTTTTCAGGGCACGCCCCAACTCGTCGCGGCGCACGCCCAGCTCTCGCAGGCGCGCTTCGGTCGTGGCCGATTCGCCCTGCTTGGCCGCAAGCGTCGCCCGCTCTTGAGTCAGCTTGCTCGCATGCTCCAGCGCGGCGTCGCGTTGCTCCCGAGCGGCACGCAAGGTGTTGCCCTGCGCGACGAACGACTGCTCAGCGTCTGCTTTACGTTGCCGCTTTCCGGCGAGCGCACCAAGCTCAGACTGGATGCCTTCGAGCGACTTGCCGAGCACCTTCGCGACCTCACCGGCTTTCGCCGACAATGCCTTCAGGTGGTCGATGCCAAGAAGTTCAGCCAGCAGCGTCTTGATCTCGCCCGCACCGTAGGACGCGAGCGGCCGCCGGTTCTGAGCCGAGAACACGCTCGTGAAGAACGTTTCCAACGAACCGTTGATCGCCTCGACGCAGCGGTTATACGACTCCGCCTTGCCGTCCGACACCGTTCCGTCCGGCAGGGACACCGGCCGCCACGTACCGTCGACGCCACGATAGGCAAGGTAGTACTCCGCCTTGCCTGTCTTGCCGGGCTTGCGAAACGTGAAGGACGAGCGATAGCGAATGCCGTCGTGCTCCCATTCGAGTTCCTTCAACGCACTGGTGCCACAGATGTGATCCCAGTACGAGAAGGCGTCGACCGACAGCTTCGACGCGCGCGACGGCATGATCGGATACGGGTGCAAGTTGTCCATGATCGTTGTCTTGCCCGCCCCGTTAGGGCCGGTCAAAGCGATCAGGCCATCCGGCAACGTCTCCAGATCGAGCGTCACGCTGTCGCGTTTCATGCCATCGCGCACGCCAACGAAGCCTTCCAATGTCAGTTTCAGAGGCCGCATGACACGTCCTCCGACACGCTCATCGAAGCCGACATAGCGGCCATCTGCGCATAGAAAGCGTCGTCGTCCTCGTTGGGAAACGGCTCGTTCATCACGACCGACGGCATAGGCTGCACCGCTGATTTGGGCGCTTGAAGCGTCCCGTCTAGTGCGGCCGCCACGCTGTCGCAGACTCTGCCGAACTCGCGACGCGCATTCGTCAAAAGCTCGGACCAACCGCTATGCCCGGTGAGGCTACGGATCTCGGCAGGCGACCACTGGCTTGCATACCCTTCCTGATATGACCACAGAAGGTGCTGCATTTCAACGGTCGGCGTAACGGCGATCTCGCAAGCGCCGGGGGTCGTAGCGAGCAGCAACAGCGTCTGACCGAACTGCGCCAGCACTGCGCCGCGGTACTGGCCGAACGGCTGATGGTGGATCGCAGCGGTAAAGCCGGCCAGATCGACCAACGACTTTTGAAGATCACGCGATGAGCAGTCGCCCAACGCAAAGGTGCGAACCCAGTTCGGGCCAGCAGGATAAAGACCAAACATGATGCACTCCGTTATGGTGGGCGGAATGCGGCCCCGGTAGGGATCGCTCCCCGCCAGGGTGAAAGAAGAAATGAAACTGCTAGAGAAAGGTCCTGCCACTACGAATCGATGCGTCAAAGACGCGGTGAAACCTCTGTTTCGATAGCGACGTTGATGGTCGGCTATCGGAACACGGCTTGCGTGTTCAAGCAAAGGAGCCGTACTGGCCTCCCCTGCATGCGCGGCTACCTCATTTGCTAATTAAGCCGCGAACAAATCATCGTTGAGCCACGAAAGCTGATCTGCCGAAGCCGACTCGACGATTTCCACCGTCGCATCTGGCATGGGCAGTGCATCGTCGCAGACATCGCCATCCGGAACTACGTGGGCCGTCACCGGCGCAGGCTCGGATATGCTCGACAATGCGTCAGCGTCGCTCAGTCGCGCCAGCACGCCAGCGGCGATTGCCTCCGCGTCCCCCGTTTCCAGCAACTGCAGCCGGTCAAGCAAAGGCGCCGGATCAACATCAGCGTGCTCGCACCACCGCTCGAGCTTTCGGTCAATCGAGGTTTCGAGGCTGATGCCTTGGGCGCGTGACCGGACGACGGGAAGAATGCGAGCTTCGACCTTCAGCTCGGCCGCGTTGCCGAACAGCGCCGCGATCGCGTCGCGGTCCACTGACTGTTTGTGCTCTTCGTCGACCTGCCAACGAATTCGCACGAACTTGTCGGTCGCATCGAGCGCGATTGCCGTCAGGCGCTGCATGTCGGGCGGTCCGTCAAAATCGACGCAGATGGTCTGCCGAGAAGGCGTAACGACCAGATCGGCTTGCGCGCTTCCCACCTCGACATTCCACATCAGAAAGCCCTTGTCGCCTTCCTCACCGTAGTGGAATCGCCCGATGGAGCCCGGATAGGCCACGACTCGCCCCGCTCGCTCCCATTGCTGCGCTTTATGGATGTGCCCAAGCATGAACGCATCGCATTCGGCCTCGAACAGACTACCAAGCGAAAACTCATGATCGAACCCCGCCATCGTCACGCCGTGCTCAGTCGTACAACCGTTGACCGTGCCATGTGAAACCCCAACAGTGCGGATGCCTGCGGCACGAAGCTGCTGGTTGACCCGCCCTGCTGCGGCGAGATAGTCGCCCAGCACGGCTTCAAGACCCGTCCCGGCTTCCTTGGCACCAACAGCGACCGCCAGCGCCCCCTTATTGACCGTGGGCAGACACGTGAACACGACATCAGCGCCGATTGCCAGAACCTCGCGCAGCTCCTCGTCCGAGAACACCGGACCGTCCGAGGGGTAGAACCGCCCCTCGTGAAGGCTCACCTGCTGCACGCGTTCCGCAACGTAGATCTGATGCGTGGTCGCCATCAGCTCAAAGTTGCGCAGCGTCCCCGGAGGCTCATGTGAGAACGTGCCCTGCAGCATCAGGACCGGCATGCTGCCGCTCAGTCCGTTGATGCGCTTTGCAAGGCGGTTCAACGACGGCGCGTGTGCGTCGAGACGATGGTCCGTCGCATCACCCGAGATGACTGCGACGTCGGCATGGGCGAGCACCGCATGGTCAATGCCGAAACCGAAGCATCGATCCGACTCCTCGATGTTGCCCGGCGCGTAGTGCAGGTCAGAAAAATGTGCGATCTTCAAATCGCCTCCTATAAATGAAAAAGGCCACCCGAAGGTAGCCAGTATTTGTCGATGCGCCGTTCGGGCGCGCTAAGAAAGCGATTACGTTGACAGCGTGTCGCGGACTTTCATCAGTGCCTTGCCCAGAAGGTTCTGGCCACGCCACTTCGATTTGTCCGTGATGTCTGGGTGATGTTCGCCCAGACCCACGCCCCATATCGTGTCGTAGGGACTCGCTTCGACAAGCTCGGTCGGCGCCGTCGCGAGCAACAGCGTTCGCAGGCCGGGATGCTGCGCGAACTTCTCGCGGCATCCGACATAGACGATCGACTCGCGTTTCGCCTTCCACATTTCTAGATCAAAACCTTTGACCTTGCGGCCGAGGGCTTTTTGTTCCTTCGGGAGATGTGTGGCGAGCACAGCCTGGGCGATGTCCTCGTCGCCGAACAGCTTGGCTTTTGAAAAGTCGGGTAAGGAAAAGCCATTGCTGGCTTCCCCTCCCCTAAGAACCGGACTTGAAAGTTTCCCTTCATCCGGCTCAAGCCTTTCTAAGCTCCAATCAAGGAGCCGGCTTACGAACTTCGATGTCTCGGCTGTGAACCTGTCTGTGACAATTTGGATGCAGAAATACGAGGTTGGAAATACTACTGGTCCCGCCTCTCGATCTCCAACGGATATGATGAACGTGCCATCCACTTTGGTTGGTGATCTTCTCTCTACAGTGAGCGCACCTACCGCCTTGAGAAATCCACAGCGATAGAAGCACCCGACGACCTGCCAGTGATCTCGCCATCCGAAGATTAAGTCGCTCTTCGAAGTAGCTTTCCCACGAAGGGTCGTAAGGATTCGCCTCGCCTTTAACAGCGACGTGCCGAACGATGGTTATTTTGCTCAAGTGTTGAACCTTGAACAGTTTTACATCATTCGACTCGGGATCTCGCTCATCTGCCGCAAAGATCCAATCCCGAGGACCGACCCGATGGAAGTATCGGTTCTTGATCCATGGGAGACGTTTCCTCGGGTGCCTGCGTTTTGCCCACCTCCACAGACATTGCCAAATCAAGTAATCCACTTTGTGAAATGTGTCTTTCGAGACAACGTGCCGGTGATAATTCCCCCAGCCCTTGATGATCGGATTCAAGAGACGAATCAGCGTTGACTGCTTCACCTGCTTGTTGATCTTGACCACCGCTCGAATCTTTTCCATCAGCGAACGAACGCTTTTATCCGACGGCCGAATAAGTAACTTGCCGCCGAACTTCCGGATGTTTTGACCAAGGAAGTCGAAACCCTGGTCAATGTGCGTGATGAGGGTCTTTTCCTGTGAAAGCTCGAGCCCTCTTTCCCGGAGAAAGTCTACAACTGCCGGGAGCACCTCGTGTTCCAGGAATTCTTTCGAACGTCCTGTGATCACAAAGTCATCCGCATATCGGACAAGATTGACACACCCCT
>JFHF01000074.1 GCA_000648925.1 Caballeronia jiangsuensis | reverse complement strand
CAATAGACCGACACGATACCGGGATCCAGCGAAACAAAAAAGCCCCAAGCGCCAGCGCGTCACTTAGTAAGCCGCAACACCCCCAAATTCCCAGCGATCTGCTGAAAGATATTATCGAGCGTGGTGTTATCGGGCGCGTGATAATAGTTCCCCGGACTCGCGCAGTTCTGCATGGTGGTCTGCGCGGTGGAACTCGATGCGGACGCGCCGAACGTGATCGAATAGATCGTAATGCCCGCCGCCTTGATCGCCGAGCAGATGGCCAACTGGTAGGTGTTGGCATCGTCCGGATAGCCCGCATTGTTGCCGCTCGAAGTATCGATGGGACTGCCGCCATGCAGCTCCGACGAATCCGTGAGCCCGTCCGTCATCTGGCTGCCGTTGGCCCGGATCACCGTCGGCGCCGACAAGCTATTGGTCCCCACGCCCGACAGGCCGTTGAAATACAGCGTGTTGGGAATGGAGCCCGCCGCGCCGATCTGATTCAGTCCATCGGTGAGGACGATCATCACGCGTTGCAGGTTCTGCACGGAGCCGTCGGTGGGCTTGGGCAGGCTCGGGTCGGTCGAAGTCCAGCCGTTCTTCGTGCCCGCGAGGTTCTGCGACCACGTCGGCTCCAGCATCCGCCAGCCCCACAGGAGACCGACCGGAATGATCGTCGAGCCCGATGGCGTCATCTTGTTGACGGCCGTGGTGAGCGTGGTGGCGTTCTGCGAGAGGAAGGTCATCGAAGTGGCGAGGCAGCCCGAATTCTGCGTCAGGTTCTGCCCCGTCGTGTTGGTCTCGTCGAACTGGGTGCCGATGCCGGTGCCCGTGCCGCCGCTCGGGCTGTTGCACTTGTTCGCCGAGCCCGACGAGCCGATGGTGAACGGCACGTTCGACACAGTCGACGACGAACTGCCCGACGTGTTGCACGAGTTATACCGGCTCGACGAGCTATACGTGACCACCTTCAGCTTGCTCGGCGGCACGTTGTAGTAGTAACGCTGGAACTTGCGCGGGTCGCCCGGCGAGTAGGCTTCGGGCGAGAGATTGTTGTTGGTGCGCGGCTCGATCACGCAGCCGCTCCACGCGCCCGTCGTCACATTGCTGGTGTTGTAGGTCGGCAGCGTCGCGCTGAGCCAGCTTCCGCCGGATGGCAGCGCGCCCGTCGTGTTGACGGTGCTCGCGAACGGCACCAGCCCGATGAAGTTCTTGCTTGGGGAGGTGCTTCCGCTCGGCAGCAGATCGCCGATCAGCGAGTTGGCCGCGGCCTGCAGGCCGCTCATCTTGGTCGGACCGGACACGCCGTTCGCGGGGTCTTTCATCGAACCCGTATTGTCGAGGACCATCACGAGTTCGAGCGTGCTCTGCGGCAGCCGCAGGGCGGTGTTGTTTGCCGATACCGTCGACGTATCCGGCGATAGCCCGCCGCCGCCGGAACCCGTGCCGGAGCCGCTACCCGATGTGTTGCTGAAAACCTTCGGCGCGAGCAGGGGCAGCGATCCCGACGCCGACAGGTGAATGGTCTGCCCGGTGGCGGGCGCGCCCGATACGCTCGCGCTGAAGCTCGCGTCAGGCATGGTGAAGCCCAGTACGCCGGAAGGACTGTTCGCATCGTAGTACGCGCGCGCATCCTTCTGCCAGTTCGAGAGGCTGGTGCCGGTCGGCGTGTTGCCGTAGCGCTGGAGATCGACGCCTGCCGACAAAGTGGCGGCATCGAGCGCCATCTGCATGCGGCCCTGCGTCATCACATAGTCGATCGAATCCAGCGACACGCACATGGAGCCGATCATGATGCTCGCGCACATCGCGAACATCATCGCGACGCTGCCCTCTGCGCGTTTCGGCAACCGGCGGTATGCGCGGAGCGTCGACGTAATCGTCATGAGCCTGAACCCTTTCCGTTTGATCTGCATGTGGGCGTCGGTGATCCCGCGAGCGTCAGTAGAACGCTCTCGGTGCACGCGGCCGCACATACACGCGGCGGTACACGGTCTGCTGACCCGGCAGCCCCGAGATTAAATTGGAGGTCATGGTGAACGGGTTGTACGACAAAAATACTTCCACGATGATCGCCGAATCCCCCGTGCGAAAAGGCCACGAAGCGGGCAGCGGACTCGTGCTCGAAATCCTCGACGCCATGCCCGAGCTCTTGCTGTTGGTCCATGAAGTCGGAGACGCTGTCCAGCGAATCTTCGGGGTGACCGCCGTCATGGAGTTATCCATGTCCTTGCATTTGCTGCTGGAATCCGGATCGCACAGGAAGGTCACGTACACCATGCCGTTCGCCTGCAACTGATACGGTGCGGCGAGCAGCGCGGCGTCCCGCCACAGCGACGCATAGCTGTTCGCATCGGTGGTGTCGTTGTTGTCGGCGATGATCGAAGTCATCTGACCGATGGTATTGGCGAGCGTGAATGCCGTGCGATCGACCGCGCTGACCGCGCGCATGTACAGGTAGACCTCGGTGAAGCCGAGCAGCACGATCAGCATCATCGGCACGATGAGGACGAACTCGATCGACACGCTGCCGCGATCCGAGCGCAGCATGCGGCTGAGCTTTCGGCGGATGGATCGCACCGTTTGGCTGTTCGTCATCATTTCTCGTTCTGCACGATGAAGTTGCGCTCGAAGGTCAGCTCGTTGACGCCGAACAGCTTCGGGATGCCGGTGATGCCGGGCATCTTGAGCTGTATGTTGTAGGCGACCACGTCGCCGTATCCGCCCATGTCCTGCGTCGGCGTGTAGGTCGAGCTGGCGACATTGCCGTACCCGTAGTTGCCGTAGTTCAGTTCGGTGACCGTGATGGTCCCGCTGACGTTCTTCCATCCGCTGAGGATCGATTGCACGATCGCCTGCGCCTCCTGCACCCGGTTGCCCGTGCTCGGCGCGGTCGTCGTCAGGCCCACGCGCGACGCCGCCTGCGCGGCGGCCTGCACCGATGCATCGGCGATCATCTCCAGCGCGAGCTCGACCGTGCCGAGGAAGAGGATGATCGCGAAGACCGCGACGAACGCGAATTCGATCGACGCGACGCCGCGCTCGTCGCGCAGGACTCGCGTGACGACGGCCGGCAGTCGGAGGCGGCGCGCGGAGGCTTTCATTTGAGGCGCGTCGTCTGCACCAGGGCGGTCGGAATCGCGGCCGGCGACGCGGGCTGCGCCGAAGAAACGGCCGATGCCGGTGTCGTGCGCCTCGACATCAGTTCGCGCTGAATGTCGTAGTAACGGAGATTGTCCTCGACCGATGCCTTCGGCAGATCGCGCGACAGGATTTCGGCGGCCGCCTCGCGGTTGCCGAGCAGCCCGTAGGCGAGGGCGAGATCCTGGCGCGCCTGCGGCGGCGCGGCGGGAAAGCGCGTCACGTCGAGCAGCACGTTCGCGCCTTCGCGCGGATCGCCCGAGAGCGTCAGCGACAGCCCGAGGTTCACAGAGAGCAGCGGATCGCCGACATTCTTCCTGAGCGCTTCGCGCAGGACGGCCTGCGCGCCCTTGTGATCGCCGTTCATGTCGAGTGCGGCGCCGAGCCCGGCCGATGCGAGCGGCTCGTCGGGCGTCAGCGCGAGCAGACGCCGATAGGTCGCGATGGCGTCGTCGAAGCGGCGCTGGCGCATGGCGACGCGCGCGAGTCCGATGAGCGGTGCGGTCGCGCTCGCGTCGGTCTTGCTGGCGCGCGCGTAGTAGACGCCCGCGCGCGTGAAGTCGCCGACGGCGTAGAGCGTGTTGCCGAGTCCCGTCAGCCCCGCGACCGATTGCGGGTCGGCCTGCACGGCTTTTTCGTAGAGCGAGGTGGCGAGTTCGACATTGCCCGAATCGAGCGCCGTGTCGGCGATGCGCAGCTCGCTCATCGTGCTGGGCGCGGAATTGCGCATGACGGGGCGGCTGTCGACGCTCTGGCGGGTGGTCGTCGTGCATGCGCCGAGTGCGACCACGAGCGTCGCACAACAGGCCGCGAGGCCGAGACGGCGCATGCCGGGAAGTGGGATCTGTATGGTCTTCATTTTTTTGCAAAGACGCTGATGAGTTGAATGACGGCCGGGCCTGCGGCGATCAGCATCACCGCGGGAAGAATGAAGAGCATCATCGGCACGGCCATCTTGGGTGCGAGCTTGGCCGCCTTTTCTTCGAGCGACACGATGTGTGCAAGCCGTTCGGTGTGCGACAGCGTGCGCAGCGCCTGCGTGATCGGCGTGCCGTAGCGCATCGATTGCGTGAGCGTGGCGATCAGCGCGCGGATCGACGGCAGGTCGATGCGATCGGCGAGCGCCTGTAGCGCGCGCGTGCTGTCGCCGGACAGCTTCAGTTCGTCGGCGGTCAGCGAGAACTCGCCGGAAAGCGGCGGGCAGATGGTCTTCAGTTCGTCGGCCACGCGCCGGATCGACACGCCGAGGCTGTTGCCCGCGTTCGTGCAGATGACGAGCAGATCGAGCGCATCGGGCAGGCACGACGCCATGGCCTTGCGCCGCCGCGACGCGAAGAAGGCGAGCACGTATTCCGGCAGGATCATGCCGACCACGAAGACCAGCAGCATCATGGCGCCGCGCACCGCCGGATAGCCGCCGACCATGGGAATGTGCGAGCCGAGCATCACGGCGAACGCGGCGCAGATGAGTCCGACGACGAACTTGATCGCGAGCAGCACGGACACCGCCGACTGGCTGCGATAACCGCTGCGGACCATCTGCGTGCGCAGCTTCGCGCGGTATTTGGCATCGAAGAGCGGCAACCGGTCGCCCAGGCGCGCGAGACGGTGCGTGAAGCGCGCCATGGAGCCTTCGTCGTCGTCTTCTTCGGCGAGCGCGGTTTCATTGCGCTGCACGACGGCAGCCTGCCGGGTGCGCTCGGCGATGCGTCCGCGGACCCCGCCATGCTTGGTCGCCCACCAGATGAAGATCGCGACGACGAGCGCGAGCAGCATCAGCAGGTTGATGAGTGTTTCGATGTTGTCCTGACTCATCGCGCGGTATCCAGTTTCGACATCTTGTGAACGATGAACAGTCCCATCGAGAGCGAAATCGCGGCGCAGGTCAGCACTTTCTGGCCGCCCGACGTGTTGAACAGCACCATCAGATACGCGCGGTTGAGCATGAACATGCTGCCCAGAATGAAGAAGGGCACCGACGCGAGAATCTTGGTCGTGATGCGCGCCTCGCCCGTGAGCGCCTTGGTTTTCTGACGGATTTCGCGGCGCCTGCGCACGATGCCCGCGAGATTTTCCAGCGTCTCGCCGAGCTGCCCGCCGGTCTCGCGCTGCAGCAGCAGGCACACGCAGAAGAAGGAGAAATCCGCGATGCCGATGCGCGTGACCGCCGTGGCGAGCACCTCTTCCAGATCGAGACCCACCTTGAGCCCGTCGCCCATCAACTGGAATTCGCTCTTGAGCGGCTCGGCGCATTCGGCTGACGCGACGCCCATCACGTGCGTCACCGGGACGCCCGCGCGCACGGCGCGCACGATCAGGTCGATGAGATCGGGAAAGCCATCCAGAAAGCGGCGTTTGAAACGTTCGACGAGGAACCGGTACGCCTGCATGGCGCCGAGCACCGGCAGGCCGACGAGGAGCGCCGGCGTCGCGAACGCGGGCAGCGGCAGCAGCTTCGACATCGCCAGCGCGAGGACCTCGGCGAGCACCGCCGCGATGATCACCGCGCGCATTCCGCTCGCGCCGGCCACCGTCTTGAGGCGGGCGATCTTCGGCGCGAACCAGCGGCTGAAGATGTTGTCGTTGCGGCTGAAGGTGAAGAGGTCGGAGTCTTCGTGGCGCGTCTCGCGCCCATTCGAACCGGCCGCGGGGAAGGCGGCCTGCACCCGCGCCTGGATGCGCGCGTCGGGACGCTGGCGGCGCATGTCCTGCACCACGAGCAGCATGACGCCGAGCAGCAGGGCGACTGCGAAGGTGCCGAACGTGATGAGGTCGACGTTACTCATGGCCGCATCGCCTCCAGCAGCGCGTCTTCGAGACCGTAATACGCGGCGCGCGCGGCGAAGGCCGGCCGCACGGCGCCCGTCTCGAACACGCCTTTCACTTCCTCGCTGTACGCGCTCGCGTCGTAGCGGAACGTGAACAGATCCTGCGTGATGATGACTTCGCCTTCCATGCCCACCAGTTCGGTGATGCGCGTGACGCGCCGCATGCCGTCGCGCATGCGCTCGATCTGCACGATCATGTGCACCGCGCTCGCGATCTGCCGGCGGATCGACAGGAGCGGCAGGTTGCCGTTCGCCATCATCACCATCGACTCCAGACGCGTGATGCCGTCGCGCGGCGTGTTCGCGTGGATGGTGGTCATCGAGCCATCGTGGCCCGTGTTCATCGCCTGAAGTACGTCGAAGGCTTCGGAGCCGCGCGTTTCGCCGAGAATGATGCGGTCCGGGCGCATCCGCAGCGCGTTGCGCACGAGATCGCGCTGCGTGACGGCGCCGAGCCCTTCGGCATTCTCGGGGCGCGTTTCCAGGCTGACGACGTGCGGCTGCACGAGCTGCAGTTCGGCCGCATCCTCGATCGTCACGGTGCGCTCGCCGTGCCCGATGAAGTGCGACAGCGCATTGAGCAGCGTCGTCTTGCCCGAGCCCGTGCCGCCCGAGACGATCACGTTCAGCCGGCACGTGCTCGCGAGCTTGAGGACGGTTGCCATCGCGCCCGACAGGTTGCCCTGCTGCGACATGCGATGCAGCGTGATGTTGCGCTTCGAGAATTTACGAATCGAGATCGATGCGCCGTGAATCGCGAGCGGCGGCAGCACGACGTTCACGCGGCTGCCGTCGGCGAGACGCGCATCGACCATCGGACTGCTTTCGTCGACACGCCGCCCGACGCCCGCCGCGATACGCTGCGCGACGTTGGTCACGTGCGTGTTGTCGCGGAACTTGCAGTTGGTGAGTTCGAGCCGGCCGTGGCGCTCGACCCATACCTGATCGGGACCGTTGACGAGCACGTCGGTGATGGTGTCGTCGGCGAGCAGCGGTTCTATCGGACCGAGCCCGAACATGTCGTTCAGCAACTCGCCGACGATCTGCCCCTGCTCCGCGAGCGTGATGTTCAGCCGCTCGCGCTCCGCCACGTCGAGCACGAGTTGCTCGACGCCCGGCTTCATCTGTTCGCGTGTCTTGCCGACGGCGGCCGACGCGTTCATCGCCGCGAACACGCCGTTGCGGATCACCCGGAAGAGGTCCGAGCGCACCAGCACTTCACCGCCTTCCGACGCGTGCGCGCGCGCGAGCGGCGCGACTGGCGGCGGCGCCTCGGCGACCTGCGCGGCTTCGGCGCCGGGCGGCGCGTCCGGATCGGGCTCGGGGCGGGGAACCTGCTTCTGTCCGAACATCAGCCTCTCCTGAGCCGGAGCTTCTGGAAGAACGAGCGCTCAGCGTTCATCTGCTGACCGGTGAGGTCACCGCCGATGCGCGTGATCATCTGATTGAAGCCGTTCGCGCCTTTTTCCCGGGGCGCTTCGCCGAGGTTCTCGGCGGTCGCGAGCGACTTCGCCTCGAACGGAATTTCATACAGCACGTTGCGGCCGATCGCCGTCATGAAGTCGTTCGCCTGCACCTTGCCGCCCGTCACGGCGTTCGGGTTGTTCAGCAGCAGCGAGGTCGGCGGATTGTTGTCGCGGTCCTCGATATGACGCAGAAGGCGGATCGTCTCGCGCGTCGAATGCACCGAGCGGTCCGCGACCACGTAGACGCGCGCGGCGTGATCGAAGGCTTCCTGCGCGAGCGGGTCCGTCACCGTGCCGATGTCCAGGATCACGTAGTGGAAGCTGTCGCACAGCAGTTCGAGCACGCGCGGCAATGCGCCCGGGCCGAACGGACGCGCGGCGCCATAGTCGTGTTCCGCCGACAGCATGTAGAGCCGGGTGCCCTTGGCGACGAGCGTGCGCTCCACGTATTGCGGATCGAGGCGATGCACGTTCTGCAGCACGTCGATGAGCCCGTTGTTGCTCTGCAGACCGAGCATGGAATTGGCCGCGCCGCCGTGCAGGTTCAGATCGACATAGGCGACGCGCCGGTGCGTGTCTTCCGACAGATGGCGGGCGACGTTGAGCGCGAGCGTGGTCACCCCGACGCCGCCGCGCGAGCCCGTGAACGCAATCGTCTTGCCGGCGCGCGCGAGCATCACCGGGCTCACCTTGCCCTCGGAGACATTGACCGTGCGCTTGAGCAGTTCGACCGTGATCGGCTTGACGAGGTAATCGCGCACGCCGATCTTGAGCAGGCTGCGGAACAGGCCGACGTCGTTGCGCTCGCCGAGCGCCACCACCTGCACCGACGGCTCGCACACTTCGGCGAGGCGGCCGAGGTCGGACAGCGGCATCACCGAGTCCTGCAGATCGACCAGCAGGAAGAGCGGCGAGCGGTCGACGCGGGCGAGATACGCGATCGCGTCGTCGACGTTGCCCACGACGATATGCGCGTGCGGCATCGCCTGTTCGAGCACGAAGCTCTTCACGATCTGCTCGGTCTTGCGATCGGACACGAAGGCGATGAAATCCGCGTTGCGCGTGCCGGACTTGGTCTTCGAGAAGGAGAACTCTGTGCTCATGGCTGGCCTTGTGTGCTTCTGGCTGTAGTGCGTCGCATCACTTGCTGTCGCGCGAGGTCGATTTGTCGAGCGGAATCACGCGGCCGGTCTCGTAGCGCCGCACCGCGCTCGCCGCCACCGCCGCGTTCGCCGGCCCGAGCGTCTGCGGATGCACGGCGTCTTCCGGGCGCGCGAGCTGGGCCGCCAGATTCGTGTAGGTCGCGCAGCCCCATTGCATGCTCGGGCGGCGGATGCCGGCGTCCGTCAGCAGCGATGGCCGGGCGAGGCTGTCGCAATCGGGCGGCACGGCCGAAGCGCCGTCGTAGCCGATCACCGTTTCGTTCGGCATGTTGCGCGGCGGCTTGAAGCAGCCGGCGGCGGCGACGGCGAACGTGCCGGCGAGAAGAAGCGAAAGCAGTCGTGTGTGTTTCATGACGGGCTCAATAGACATAGCCGGCCGCGCCGACGAGACGCGGTTGTCCGGCCTGCGCCGGCGCTCCGCCGTTCTGGCGCCGGAAGCTGTATTCGACATCGCTCGACGGCGAGATCAGCGAATCGAGCGGCGTGCGCAGTTTCGACGGATCGGTCGGTTCGACGAGATACGGCGTGACCATGATCACGAGCTCCGTCTTGTTGTTCTGGTAGTTCGTCGACGAGAACAGCTTGCCGAGCACGGGAATCGAGCCCAGGCCCGGCACCTGCGAAACGACGTCGCTGGTATTGCTCTGCAGCAGCCCGCCGATCGCGAAGCTCTGGCCGCTCGCGAGCTCGACGGTCGTATCCGCGCGGCGAACGGAAAGTCCCGGAACCGTGACGCCGCCGGTGGTCACGCTCGCGGTCGTGTCGATCTGGCTGACTTCCGGGCGCACCTTCAGGCTGATGCGCCGGTCCGTGAGCACGGTCGGCGTGAAATCGAGCTTGACGCCGAACTGCTTGAATTCGACCGTGATCGCGCCGTTGGTCTGCGAGACGGGAATCGGGAACTCGCCGCCCGCGAGAAAGCTCGCCGTCTGGCCCGACAGCGCGACGAGATTCGGCTCGGCGAGCACCGTGAGCAGGCCTTCCTGATTCAGCGCGTCGACGAGCGCGCGGATGTCCACGTTGTTCGTCTTGAAGGCGCCGAGGATCGAGTAGGCGTTGTTGGTCGGCAGATTGACCGGATAGGTCACGGCGCCGTTGGCGCCGGTGAGCGGCTGGCTCAGGTTGTAGATCGGACGGCCGCTGAAGATGCCGCCATAGAAGTTGCCGACCGCGTTGCCCATCGCCTGCCAGTTGATGCCGAGCTGCTGCGTGATGTTGCGATCCACCTCGGTGATGCGCACGCGCAACTGCACCTGCAGCGGGCGGTCGATCGTCATGCGGTTCACGAGCACTTCCTTGTCGGCGAGAAAGGGCGTCACCGCCTGCACGATGGCGTCGGCATCCGCCGAGTTCGACACCTGCCCGCTCAGCATCAGCGAGCCCTGTCCCGTTGCGACCTTCACGTTCGTGGTCGGAAAGCGCGCGGCGAGCATCGCGCGCAAGGTGATCATGTCGCGGGAGACGACGATCGTGCGCTGCACGAGCGGCCGGTTGTTGGCGCCGAGCACGTAGAGCGTCGTCGTGCCGGTTTTCTTGCCGAGCACGAAAACCGCCTTGGGCGAGGGCACATGCACGTCGGCAATGGCGGGATCGGCGACGAACACCGACACCACGTTTTCATTCAGTTGCAACATCGTGCCCTTGCCCGCGTCGAGCACGAGCGCGCCTTGCGCACTGGCCGGCGCCATCTCGTCCGTCATGCCGGGACGAGCCACGTTCGCGGTGCGCACAGGCGAGGGCGCGCCGGCATTGTGCGGCATCCTCGCTGGCTGCGCGCCATGCGCGGCGGTGCACACGAGTAGCGCCGCGCATGCCAGAACCGGGGCGACTGGCGCTCTATCCGCACGACCCGTCATGCGACTCGAACTGAACTGCGTTTTCATGAATGTGAATCCTGGCGATGGCACGCTTTCGAACGGGGGCACGGTGTCAACGCTCCGCGGGCACGGAGGGCAGCGGCGGGACGCCCTGGCCCGAACCGCCCGCCTGGGCAACGCTCGACGTATCCGACTTCTCGGAGCCGCGGTAGATAGTCACGGTGCGCGGCATGGCCGGCGCGGCGCTCGGCGCGCCCGACTGAGCGGGGCGCGTGCGCGGCAGATCGCGCACGGCGCGGGAGATGTCGCCGGCCCAGATCGGCTTGCGCTCGGGCGCCGACGCGCCCGCGGGCGCCGCCGGATCGCGGCTGACCGTCGCGAAGCTGCGCAGCGCTAGCGACAGGCTGCCGAGCCGCGCCGCAACCGCGACGACCTCGCTCATGCGCGGCGTGACTTCGAGCGTCACG
This sequence comes from Caballeronia jiangsuensis, assembly GCA_000648925.1. Classification (GTDB taxonomy): domain Bacteria; phylum Pseudomonadota; class Gammaproteobacteria; order Burkholderiales; family Burkholderiaceae; genus Caballeronia; species Caballeronia jiangsuensis. The sequence goes on along the minus strand of JFHF01000074.1, from coordinate 15,396 downwards.
GTGCGGGCGCGGGCCACGGCGACTTCGTTGTCGCCATCGTTTTTCGGCCGCTTGATTTCCGAGCCGACGGCGAGCACGCGCACATGCTCGACCACCGTTTCGCTCGATACCGCGAGATCCGGGGATTCGGTGCGCCGGTCCATTTGCTGGGTGAGCAGCAGGTCGACATAGTCGCCCGGCTGGATCAGGCCGGCGTTGCCGGACACATCGTCGACGGCGACCGAGACCGCGCGCATGTCGGGCTTGAGCGTCGCCGCGAGAAAGCCCGGCGCGCTCGGCAGAAAGACATCGTCGGACACGAGGACGGTGCCGGCCGCGACCGGATGGCGCAGCAGCGCGCCCTTCAGATCGGGCGCGCTCGCGACGCCCGCAACGATGGCGTTGGCGGGCATATCCGCCTTGGGGATATCTTTCCAGGCGAGATCCTCGTCGCGCAGCAACAGGCCTTGCGGCAGGCTGGCGGCGCTGACCAGCACCTTCTCGCTCGTCACGGCGGGCTTCGCGGTGTGAGAACCGCTCGCGAGGACGACGCGCACGATCAGCGCAATCAGAAGTGCGCCGACCAGCAGCACGGCAAATTTGATGATGTTGGACATGGAGACGTCGTCCTATTGCGTCGAGATGAGGTGCAGCAGGGCAGGCAGCACGATGACGAAACCGCCGCCGAAGGCGAGCGCCACGCCGTACGGAACGCCGCGCGCCGCGGAGAACATCGCGAGCGCGCGCAGCGGCACGAAGCGCTGAGAGGGATTCATGTTGCGGGTGGCGAGACTCACGAGCGACACCACGGTCCCGATCACCGAGACGAGCGTCAGCGTGGCGAGCGAAAGGCCGAATCCCACCCACAGAAAGATGACGGAAGCGAGCTTGGCGTCGCCACCGCCGAGCATGCGCGCGGCAAACAGGACGGCGCAGGCCAGAAACACGACGACTGCAAGCAGCAGATGCGAGATGACATCGTCGAGCGGCATGCCGGCGATGAGCGCATCGACGAAAAAGAGTGCACCGATCGTGAGGACGATGCTCGTCGGCAGACGTCGGGTGCGCACGTCGGTGATCGCGAGCCAGAGCAAGGCGCCCAGCACGACAAGACGAATGACGAGAGACAGTACGGTCACGATGGGCTCGAATCGGGTTGGGGCAGATCGAGGTCCGGGCCTGCGAAGGCCCGGACCTGGGGCGCGACTGCTTAGCTGCCCGCGGCGTTCTTAACCTTGGTGGTCAGGTTCGAAAAGATGTCCGTCATGTTGGTGCTGAAAGCGGAGCCGACGGCCACCAGCGCGACCACGACGATGCCCGCGAGAATCGCGTATTCCATGGCGCTGACGCCACGTTCGTCGCGCACGAAGGCTTTCAGGAGTTTTTGCATGTTGCTTCCTTGATGAGTGAGAGTTGGGTTTGCAGTGCCAGAGGGAAGTGCTTACCGATTTGGATCATATCCACGGCCGCCCGGGCCAAACGCGAGAACACAAGGCAAAACAGGCTTCAAATCGAATCGACCTGGGTGGTATGGATAAGCCCGTTAACGGCAACGTCTTGACGGGCTTTAACCTATTCGCGAAATAATCGCGAGTTCGAAGAGTGCGCCGAAAGCGCCGTCTTTCGGATCAGGTCAGCGTTTGCCGGGCATGCCGGATAGCAAGGCAAACGTTCGCGTGGATGGTGTCGCCAATACGCCAAACGTTTGCAGCGGAGAATGCGGGCACGCACGTTGCTCGCCCGCGAGGGGCAAGTCCACTTCATAAGGAGGTCCGACATGCCCGAACAGAAAACCCTCGAGCGCGCATCGAAAGCGAAGCGCGCAGGCAAGTCCCCGAGCACGCAGGCGGGTGCGTTCGTGAAGGAACAGATCGATCACATTCGCGAGGGCAAGCACGGTGCGAAGTCGGCGAAGCAGGCCATCGCGATCGGACTGTCCGAAGCGCGCCGCTCGGGCGTGAAGATGAAGGCGCCGAAGAAGGGCACGACGTCCGAGGCCACGCGCAAGAAGGCCGCGCAGGACACGAAGGCTTCGCATCGCACGAAGAAGAGCCCGAGCACCGAATCGAAGGCGAAGCGCTCGGCTGCGTCGACACGCGCACTCAAGCGCGAAAGCACCAAGGCTGCTTCGCACAAGGCGCTCTCGCGTCAGTCTCATGCGGCGTCGAGCCGGCGCTCGGCGGCGGATCGGTCAGCCGCCGCGAAGAAGGGCTGGGCAACGCGCCGCGCCAACGCAGCGAAGGGCTCGCGCACGCGTCACGCGTCGCGCTGAGCCGGGAGCATCCGCGCGAACGAGACGGCCATCGTCGCGAGTTCCTGCGCCGCGGGCGTGAGCGGCACGCCCGCGCGCCGCAGCAGACACACCGGCGTCCTCGCGGCGCGCTCGGCGATCGGCACGATCTCGACGTGCTCGCGGAAGAACGGATGCCCGGCGAGGCTTGCGGGTTCGAGCCCGATGTAATCGCTCGATGCGATGCAGTGCAGCGTGTCGAACACGGCTTCCGTCGTTGCGGCGATACGTGGCGCCCCGAGCTTCGCCTGCTCGAACAGCGCCGACAGCTTGTTGCCGAGCGCACCGCCGCCGCGTTGCCGTGTGCTGACCCACTCGGCCTCGCGAAGATCGCGGAGTGCGCGCGAACCGCCGAGCGGATGACCGCGCCGCGCGATCACCGCGACTTCTGTATCGAAGAGCGGCGCGGTGTCCATGTCGTGGATGTCGGCGTCGGGCGCGATCAGCGCGAGCGCGAAATCGAGGCTGCCGTCGCGGACCCACGACGTCAACATGCGTGAGGTCGCGCTCGTCAGATGCACGTCGATGAGCGGACAGCGCTCGCGATAGCTTTCGAGCAATGCGGGGAAGAGGCGCATCGTCGCTTCGGCGGCAAGCCCGAGCGCGACGCGCCCCGTCAGCTCGCCGCGCAACTGGCGCATCTCGTCTTCGGTCTTTCTGCACTCGCCGAGAATCAGATCGGCGCGCAGGCGCAGGCGCTCGCCGACGGGCGTCAGGCGCGCGCCGCGCACATCGCGCTCGAAAAGCGGTCCGCCCGCCAGTGTTTCGAGCTTCTGCAACTGCTGCGTGATGCCGCTTTGGGCGACATCGAGCCGCCGCGCGGCCGCGCGCACGCTGCCCGCCTCGGCGACGGCCACGAACATGCGCAACTGCGTCAGAGTCAAATCCACGCTCGGCGTCTCCGTCGGGTGATCTCGAAAAATGATCATGATAAGCAAAACGCCTCTTTTTGCGAGCGTTTTGCGCCTTTACCATCGGTGGCAACCATATGGAGACACCGCGTTCATGTTCAGACTCAGCTCACTTTTCCTGGCCGCGGCGCTCGTCGCGGCCGCGCCGGTTCACGCGAAAGACGCCGACGCCCTGCGCCTCGGCATCGATCCCGGCTATCCGCCGATGGACGTGAAGACGCCCGATGGCCACGTCGCGGGCTTCGACGTCGAGCTTGGCGATGAAATCTGCCGTCGCATCGCGATGCGCTGCCAGTGGGTCGAGCTCGAATTCTCGGGGATGATTCCCGCGCTGCAGGCACGCAAGATCGACGGAATCATGTCGTCGATGGCGATCACCGACAAGCGCATGAAGCAGATCGCGTTTTCCACCAAGCTCTTTCAGTTCCGCTCGCGCCTGATCGCGAAGCAGGGCACGCCGCTCACCGCGAGCGCGCAGGGCTTGCGCGGCAAGCGCGTCGGCGTGCAGAGCGGCAGCCAGTTTGAAACTTACGCGCTGAAGAACTGGCAGCCGGGCGGCGTCGAGGTGGTGTCGTATCAGAGCATGGAAGGCGTGCTCAACGACCTGACCACGGGGCGTATCGATGCCGCGCTGCTCGGCTCGGTGGAAGCGGAGCACGGCTTCCTGAAGACGCCGCACGGCGCGGGCTTCGCGTTCGTCGGCGAGCCGCTTTCGATGGGCGATCACGGCGTCGGCATGGGCCTGCGCCAGGACGACACCGCGCTCAAGGCGAAGATCGACAAGGCCGTGAACGATATGCGCGCCGACGGCACGTATCAGAAGATCGCGCGCAAGTATTTCGACTTCGACGTGTACGGCGACTAAGGATTCTTCGATGCAAACGAAACGCCATTCACTCGTCTCGACGACGCTCGGCACGTCGCGCGAACTCGTCAGCTTTCATTTCGGCGACGCTGGGCGCGACGGCGAGACGGTCTACATTCAGGCTTCGCTGCATGCCGACGAAACGCCCGCGATGCTAACCGCATGGACGCTCAAGAAGCGGCTCGCCGCGCTCGACGCCGAAGGCCGCGTGCGCGGCGAGATCGTGCTCGTGCCGGTGGCGAATCCGATCGGGCTGTCGCAGCACGTGCTCGGGCAGTTTCTCGGGCGCTTCGAGGCGAACAGCGGCCACAACTTCAACCGCAATTTTCCGATGCCGCCCGCTGCCGCGCTGATCGAGCGCGTGGGCGCGCGCTTCTCGTCCGCCGATGCCGCGCACAACGTGCGCCTTCTGCGCGGCGCGCTCGTCGAAATGCTCGGCGAAATGACCGCGAAGAACGAGTTCGAATCGTTGCGGCTCGCGCTGCTCACGCTTGCTTCACGAGCCGATATCGTGCTCGACTTGCATTGCTCGCTCGAAGCGACGATGCACATCTACACGAGCCCGGCGAGCTGGCCCGCGATCGAGCCGCTCGCGCGCCATCTCGGCGCAAACGGCGTGCTGCTCGCGACGGATTCCGGCGGGCAGTCGTTCGACGAGGTTCATGCGCTCTTGTGGAACGAAGTCCGCGAGCGGCTCGGCAAGAAGACGCCGCTCGGCGCGCCGAATATCGCGGCGACGATCGAGCATCGCGGGCAGCGTGATGTCGATTACGACACGGCCGCGCATGATGCCGATGCCATCGTCGAATATCTGATCGCGCGTGGCGTAATCGACGGCGACGGGAAGGATGCGCCGCCGCTCGCGCAAGCCGCGACGCCGCTCGCGGGCAGCCAGCAGTTGAGCGCGCCGGTGAGCGGGATCGTGGTGTATCGGGCGAAGGTGGGCGCGCGTCTGAAAGCGGGCGATCCGGTGTTCGATATCGTCGATCCGATCACCGACGCGGTGACCACGGTCACCACGAATAACGACGGCGTGTTTTACATGCGACGCGCGATCCGTTTCGTGCACGCGGGCGCGCCAATGGGACGGGTGACGGGGGAGAAGGCGGTGAGAAGCGGGGTGCTGATCGGGGCGTGAGACGCTTGCCGATTCATTCCGAGCGATCGGATCAAGCGTCCAGCGTCATTCGCGTCAACTATCTTCGCGCGAGTCGTCGCGCGAAGCAGCGCCTGAGTTCTGACTCTTTAAGGCTGCCACTGTTCGACAATGACGGTCACAGACCCCACGTTATCGCCCGTGTTCCAGTCTTGAAAAAAGAGGTCAAAACCGGCGCCAGCGGGTGCAGCGTGAATAACTTCGGACGCCATTCCGTCCGTGCAGTTGAGGCCGTAATAGAAGGTATTGCCGAGACTCTCGTCCTGTGGAGCATTGAGGACCATCATGCCCGCGGCTTTGCTATACGCGAAACCTGCATCATACCTAGCGTAATTGACGCCACGGGAGTTGGGATCGATCCTGAATTTGTAGACTCCTGCTGGCAATTTCTCGTAGTGGTAAGCGTTCCCGCCGGGAAGCGTATTCGTGCTGGCGTCCAATGTAATGTTCGCGAACTGTTTCCAGGTGCTCATATTTGTATCTTCCGTTTTTATGATGTTTGCTGGGTGCACGCCACAAAAGGCATTGCTAAATAACCTTTATGTGATGATGCTTAGAAAGACTAACAAAACGAGCGAAAATTCATTGCTTCAAATTTAAGCGAAATGGTAACAGTTTGCTGTCTTAGTCCGGCGAAGACATGAGTTGATACGGTTTCGCCCAGTCGGGCGTTTCCGATCGCAACAGAAGATGAAAGCCGCTGTTGAATGAGGCGGCCTTCAATCCGACCTGCGACGCCAGCAGCGACAACGATGTCGGCGTAAAGAACGAGACATGGCCGTTGCGAGGCATGCAATACCACCATTTGTCGATGCCTTCGGACGCGATATTGTCCGGTACGAAGAGGGTGCTGATGAGCATGGCGCCATCGTCGTCGAGCAAGGCGGCAAGTGTCTGCATCAATTGACGAGGATCGACGCTGTGCTCGAAAACTTCGAACGCGAAAACGACACGATAGTGGTCTTGCAAAACACTCGGATCCGAGCTGCTGTGGAAGGGATCGTAAGAGCGCACGTCACGGAAACCGCGCACGCGCAGTTGCTGTTCCAGCACGCCCGACCCTGAGCCGTAGTCCAGAAGTTTTACATTCGCCAAGGGGGAGAATTGCTCGGCGATTGTCCGGGCATTATCGTCCGGGCGGGCGAAGACGTAATCCGGATCTTGCCTTATGTAGTCGGCGTTGTAGATATGTTCGCTGAATTGCGCCGATGTCCATTCGTCGAAAGCGGGGGTGAAGGTGAAGCCGCACCGCTCGCATCGATAGTAGTAAATGGGCACGCCCGAGTACGGATCGACTTTCTTTCCCGCAGCGTGGTCGGCACCGCCGCGCGACAAGTCGACCACTCCGCACAGCGCGCTCGAACCGTCGCAGCACTTGCATCGCGCAGTGGGAGAGATGGACAACATTCCTTCAAACACGCTCGAACTCCGGCAAAAAGCCGATGATAACACTTCGTATCGCGAATTAATTTTGAGACTGGGGACACGCCTTTCAGAGCCGAAGGTCCGTTGTCGTCGCGCCCTCGAATCCGGCGCGCGACTCACGTACGCGACTCGCTTTAGAATGGCTTTTTCGTCAAGCAGGAGTCTCGCCATGCTGGACTTCGGACGCCACGCCCGCACGCCGACGCTCGATATCGCCTACGCCGATTCCGGTCCCGCCGATGGTCCCGTCGTCCTCCTGATCCACGGCTGGCCCGATGCGGCGCGCGCATGGAACGCGGTCGCCCTGCGGCTCAACGAAGCCGGCTATCGCACCATCGTCCCGGAGTTGCGCGGCGCGGGCGGCACGCGCTTCTTGCGCGATGACACCGTGCGCGACGGCTCGGGCGTCGCGCTCGCGAACGATGCCGTCGATCTCGCCGATGCGCTCGGCATCGCGCAATTCGATGTCGTCGGTCACGACTGGGGCGCGCGCGCCGCGTACACGATCGCCGCGCTGTTTCCGGATCGCGTGCGCCGCATGGCCGCGCTCGCGCTCGCCTATCAGCCGCGCGGCGTCTTCGAATTGCCGGATTTCTCGCAGGCGCGGCGCTTCTGGTATCAATGGTTCATGTCGCTCGATGGCGGCCCGGATGCCGTCGCCGCCGATCCCAAAGGCTTCGCGCGCATCCAGTGGGAAACGTGGTCGCCGCCCGGCTGGTTCGACGAAATCGAATTCGCCGCGACCGCACGCGCCTTCGAGAATCCCGACTGGGTGCCGATCACGCTGAACGCATACCGGCGTCGCTGGCGTAGCGACCAGCCGTCCGATCCGGCGCTCGCGGAACTGTACGCACGGCTCGCGACGATCGAACGCATCGACGTGCCTGCGTTGATGATCCAGGGCGGCGCGGATTCCTGCGACGAACCGGCGAGCTCGGAAGGGCAGGACAAGTATTTTCCGGCGGGATACCGGCGCGTGGTCATCGATGGCGCGGGGCATTTTCCGCTGCGCGAGGCACCGGACGCCGTCGCGAATGCCGTCATCGCGCATCTGAAGTGAGCCGCCGGTCAGGCGAGCGTCTTGCGCAGGGAAGCGGACACTCCTGACACGTTTGGCGACAAACACTGTATGCGTGTACAGTACTGTTCGCTATGGCGGCCATGCACTTCCGAACACTCGTGCAACCTCGCCCAAGGCTTCAGAGAGCCGCCTAACCTATTGAACCGGTTGAAAAATTGGCATCGAACAACGCAATCCGCATTCGCGGCGCACGTCAGCACAACCTCAAGAATCTCGATCTCGACCTGCACACCGGCCAGATGACGGTCGTGACCGGGCCATCGGGTTCGGGCAAGTCGAGCCTCGTGTTCGACACGCTCTACGCGGAAGGCCAGCGCCGCTACGTCGAAACCTTCAGCGCGTATGCGCGCCAGTTTCTCGACCGGATGGACCGCCCGCAGGTCGATCGCGTGGACGGTGTGCCGCCCGCCATCGCCATCGACCAGACGAATCCGGTGCGCAGCTCGCGTTCGACCGTCGGCACGATGACCGAGCTGAACGATCACCTGAAGCTCTTCTACGCGCGCGCCGCCGAACTCTTCGACAAGAAAACGTCGCAGCGCGTGCGTCACGACACGCCCGAAACGATCTACGCGGAGCTGCTCGAACGCACGCGCGCCGACGATCCGCGTCTCGCGATCACGTTTCCCGTCGAACTGCCCGATACCGCGAGCGACGAGGAAGTCGAGCAATGGCTATCCGCGAGCGGCTATACGCGCGTGCAGGCCAAGCGCCGCATCCAGACGGAATCCGGCGCGCGGCAGATGCTCGATGTCGTCGCGGATCGCTTTCGCCTGCAGAACACGGAGCGCTCGCGTGCGCTGGAGGCGATCGAAAGCGCGTTGCTGCGCGGCACCGGCCGCGTCGATGTCTACGTGCTGAAGGAGGACGCGGAGCCGGAAATCTGGCGCTTCTCCACCGGTCTGCACAGCCCGGAAAGCGATCTGCGCTACGCGGACCCGCAGCCGGCGCTGTTCTCGTTCAATTCGGCCTACGGCGCGTGCGAAACGTGCCGCGGTTTCGGCCGCGTGATCGGCGTCGATTACGGGCTCGTCATTCCGGACGACAAAAAGACGCTGCGCGAAGGCGCGGTCAAGACGTTGCAGACGCCCGCGTGGAAAGAGAATCAGGACGATCTCGTGAAGTACGGCGCGAAGGCGGGCATCCGTCTCGGCGTGCCCTGGAAGGATCTCACGCAGCAAGAGCGCGACTGGGTCATCAAGGGCTCGCCCGACTGGACCGGCAAGTGGCAGAACCAGTGGTACGGCGTGCAGCGCTTCTTCGATTATCTGGAGTCGAAGGCGTACAAGATGCATATCCGCGTGCTGCTGTCGAAATATCGCAGCTATACGACGTGTCCGGTTTGCGCCGGCGCGCGCCTGAAAACCGAGTCGCTGCTGTGGCGTCTCGGCACGAAAGAGCAGGCCGACGCGGTGTTGCCGCCGTCGAATCGCTTCATGCCGGAAGGCGTCGACTGGACGCGCGCGCAACTCGAAGCGCTGCCGGGCCTCACGGTGCACGATCTGATGTTGATGCCGATCGAGCGCATCCGCCGCTTCTTCGATTCGCTGACGCTGCCTTCGACCTTGCTCGACGAAGCGCTCAAGTTGCTGCACGCGGAAGTGCGCACGCGTCTGAAGTATCTCTGCGATGTCGGCCTCGGTTATCTGACGCTCGATCGCCAGAGCCGCACGCTGTCAGGCGGCGAGGTCCAGCGCATCAACCTGACGACCGCGCTCGGCACGTCGCTCGTGAACACGCTCTTCGTGCTCGATGAGCCGAGCATCGGCCTGCATCCGCGCGATCTGAACCGCATCGTCGAGGCGATGCACCGGCTGCGCGACGCGGGCAATACGCTCGTCGTCGTGGAGCACGATCCATCGGTGATGCTCGCGGCGGATCGTCTCATCGACATGGGACCGGGACCGGGCGAGCGCGGCGGGCAGATCGTCTACGACGGCGCGCCCGATGACATCCAAGGCACCGACACACTGACCGGCGCATATCTCGGCGGCCGCAAGCATGTCGCGCATGCGTCGAACTGGAACCGGCGCGTCGTGGATGCGAACACGCCGCGTCTCACGCTCGAAGGCGCGAGCGATCACAACCTGAAAGACGTCACGGTCGATATTCCGCTGCAACGTCTCGTCTGCGTGACGGGCGTTTCCGGCTCGGGCAAATCGACATTGATTCAGGACGTGCTCGCGCCCGCGCTGATGCGTCACTTCGGCAAGGCGACGGAAACGCCCGGCGCGTTTCGCGCATTGAAGGGCGCGGAGCATCTGAGCGATGTCGTGTTCGTCGACCAGTCGCCGATCGGGCGCACGGCGCGCTCGAATCCGGCGAGCTATGTCGGCGCGTTCGATGAAATCCGCAAGCTCTACGCTAAGGCGCCGCTCGCGTTGCAGCGCGGTTATAGCGCGAGCATGTTCAGCTTCAACTCGGGCGACGGACGCTGCCCGACATGCGGCGGCTCGGGCTTCGAGCACGTGGAAATGCAGTTCCTGAGCGACGTTTATCTGCGCTGCCCGGATTGCGATGGGCGGCGTTATCGCGCTGAAGTGCTCGAAGTGAAGATCGAACGTGGCGATCGTCAATTGAGCGTCGCCGATGTGCTCGAACTGACGGTCAGCGAAGCCGTCGCGCTCTTCGCAAACGACAAGGAAGTGCTGCGCGTGCTGCAGCCGATCGTCGATGTGGGCCTCGAATACGTGAAGCTCGGCCAGCCGGTGCCGACGCTTTCCGGCGGCGAGGCGCAGCGTCTGAAGCTCGCGGGTTTCCTCGCTGAAACATCGCAAGCCAAAACGAGCGAAAGCCGCCTCTTCATGTTCGACGAGCCGACCACCGGCCTGCATTTCGACGACATCGCTAAGCTGATGCAGGCGCTGCGCCGACTGCTCGAACGCGGGCATTCGCTGATCGTCATCGAACATAACCTCGATGTGATTCGCGCGGCCGACTGGATCATCGATCTCGGTCCCGAAGGCGGCGATGGCGGCGGACAGGTCGTGTGCGTCGGCACGCCCGATGACGTCGCCGCTTGCGAGCACTCGCATACGGGCCGCGCATTGATCGACTACGAGGAAGCGATGGCGCCCGGCGCGGCGGAAAAGCGCGCGGGCGTGCCGCTGCAACTCGCGGCGGAAGTCGCGAGCGCGCGGCGCGCGTTGCAGGGCGAAGATGTCGTGCGCATCGTCAACGCGCGCGAGCACAATCTGAAGTCGCTCGATGTCGATATCCCGCACAACAAGTTCAACGTCGTGACGGGCGTGTCCGGCTCGGGCAAGTCGACGCTCGCGTTCGATATCCTCTTTCACGAAGGCCAGCGGCGTTACCTCGAATCGCTGAACGCGTATGCGCGTTCCATCGTGCAGCCCGCGGGCCGTCCCGAAGTCGATGCCGTCTACGGCATTCCGCCGACCGTCGCGATCGAGCAGCGTCTGTCGCGCGGCGGGCGCAAGTCCACGGTGGCGACGACATCGGAAGTCTGGCACTTCCTGCGTCTCTTGTACGTGAAGCTCGGCATCCAGCACTGCATCCACGACGGCACGCCGGTGCAGTCGCAAAGCTCGGAATCGATCGCAGCGCAGATCATGCGCGATTTCAAGGGGCAACATGTCGGCCTGCTCGCGCCGCTCGTCGTGAATCGCAAAGGCGTGTACACCGATCTCGCGAAATGGGCGAAGGCGCGCGGCAACACGCATCTGCGCGTGGATGGCGAATTTCTGCCGGTGAGTCCGTGGCCGAAGCTCGATCGATTCCGCGAACATACGATCGAATTGCCGGTGGCGGATCTCGTCGTATCGGCGGACAACGAAACCGACCTGCGCCGCCTGCTCGACGAAACGCTGGAGATCGGCAAGGGCGTGATGCATCTGTGCGCGCCGCTCGACGATCTGCATGGCTCGTGGCAGGACGGCGCGCGACGCGGCAAGGAAGAAACCCGCGTGTTCTCGACGAAGCGCGCGTGCCCTGTCTGCGGCACGAGCTATCCCGAGCTCGATCCGCGCATGTTCTCGTACAACAGCAAGCACGGCTGGTGCAATACATGCGTCGGCACGGGCGTGAAGCTCACGCGCGAACAGCGCGCCGCATTCGATGACACCTTGTTCGCGCAGGACGATCGCGGGCGCGAGCAGAGCATCGGTTCGGTGGATCAGGAGCCGGACGATATCGTCGATCAGCCGTGCCCGGATTGCGAAGGCACGCGTCTGAACGAGGTCGCGCGCGCCGTGACCTTCGGCGATTATCCGATCACGGAAGTCGGACGCTGGACCGTGAGCGATACGCGCGAGTGGATCGCTGCGCTCAAGCTGAAAGGCCGCGATGCGGATATCGCGCGCGACGTGGTCAGCGAAATCGAAGGCCGACTCCAGTTTCTCGAAGAAGTCGGGCTCGGCTATCTGAGCCTCGATCGCGCCGCGCCGACTCTTTCTGGCGGCGAAGCGCAACGCATTCGTCTCGCCGCGCAACTCGGCAGCAATCTGCAAGGCGTGTGCTATGTGCTCGATGAACCGACCATCGGTCTGCATCCGCGCGACAACCTCATCCTGCTCTCGGCGCTGAAGAAGCTGAACGACAAGGGCAATACGCTCGTCGTCGTCGAGCATGACGAGGACACGATTCGCCGCGCGGATCACATCATCGATATCGGGCCGGGCGCGGGCAAGCGCGGCGGCACGGTGGTCGCGCAAGGCACCGTGACGGATCTCGCGGCGCACAAGGCGTCGCTGACGGGCCAGTTTCTCGCGAACCCGATCGTGCATCCGTTGCAGCCGCGCCGCGAAGTGCGTGCCGGGACCGCGAAACGTCCGGCGACGCCCGAACAATGGCTCACGGTCGAAGGCGCGACGCTGCACAACCTGCGCAACGTGACGGCGAGCATGCCGCTGAATCGTCTCGTCGCGATCACGGGCGTGTCGGGCTCGGGCAAGTCGACGCTCGCGCGCGACGTGCTGATGACCAATCTGCTCGATGCCGTCGGCCGCTCGGTGCTGTCGTCGCCTGCGGTGCGGCGTGCGCGCAAGGCGGCGCAGTCCGATGCTCCCGCCACGCGATCGCGCGCCAGCGTGCTCGCGCGCGAGGCGCCGCGTCCGAAGTTCGATGTCGCGCACGCGTGGCAGGGCTGCCGTGGCGTGACCGGCTTCGAGGCGATCGATCGCGTGCTCGAAGTCGATCAGACGCCGATCGGCAAGACGCCGCGCTCGTGTCCGGCGACGTACATCGGCATGTGGGACACCATCCGCAAGCTGTTCGCCGATACGCTCGAAGCCCGCGCGCGCGGCTATACGCCGTCGCGCTTCTCGTTCAACACGGGCGAAGGGCGCTGCCCGGCGTGCGAAGGCCAGGGCGTGCGCACCATCGCGATGAGCTTCCTGCCCGACGTGAAGGTGCCGTGCGACGTGTGCCACGGCCAGCGCTTCAATCCGGAGACGCTCGCGGTGACCTGGCGCGGCAAGAACATCGGCGAAGTGCTGACGATGGAGATCGACGAGGCCGTCGAATTCTTCGCGTCGATGCAGAGCATCGCGCATCCGTTGCAATTGCTGCGCGATGTCGGCCTCGGTTATCTGACGCTCGGCCAGCCTTCGCCGACGCTGTCGGGCGGCGAGGCGCAACGCATCAAGCTCGTCACCGAGTTGTCGAAAGTGCGCGACGACATCACGCGGCGCGGCCAGAAGCCGCCGCATACGCTTTACGTGCTGGATGAACCGACCGTCGGGCTTCACATGGCGGACGTCGCGAAGCTGATCCGCGTGCTGCATCGGCTGGTGGATGGCGGGCATAGCGTGATCGTCATCGAGCACGATCTCGATGTGATCGCCGAGGCCGACTGGGTGCTCGATCTCGGGCCCGAGGGCGGCGTGAACGGCGGTACGATCGTCGCGGCGGCGGACCCGGACACGCTCGCGACGCATCCGCGCAGCCACACGGGCGCGGCGCTGCGGCCGGTTCTGGGACGTACACGCGAGGCCGAAAATGCTGCGTGATCTCGATACGCTGATCGCATCGATGCAGCCCGAGCTGCAGCCGGGCGTCTACGTGTTCGCGTCGTTGCCGCACGATGCGGTGGCGAGCGGCGCGGGCATCGTCGCGACGTTTCGCGAGCGCGAAGGATTGACGGTCGTGATGGAGGAGCGCGCGGCGCAGGCGGCGGGCATCGCACCGCTGTTTCGCGCGGCGTGGATCACGCTGACCGTGCATTCGGATCTGAACGCGGTCGGTCTGACGGCAGCGTTCGCGCGTGCGCTCGGCGACGCGAACATCAGTTGCAATGTGATCGCGGCGGCGTACCACGATCACATCTTCGTTCCCGTCGATGACGGCGAGCGGGCTGTCGATGTCCTGCGGGATTTGCAGCGTACTGCTGGTAAGCTTTCGGCCTCACCAAAACCATGAAATCGACATAGATGGAAACGCAGGACAAAGCCGTCGCGCTAAAAAGAATGAAATGGTTCGCCGCCGCGTTGCTCGTCGCGGCGGGTTGCCTGTTCGCGCTCGCGAAAAGCCAGCACGATGCGGGCGTGTGGGCATGGGTATCGTCGTTCGCGGAAGCCGCGATGGTCGGCGCGCTCGCGGACTGGTTCGCGGTCGTCGCGCTGTTTCGCCATCCGCTCGGCGTGCCGATTCCGCACACGGCGATCCTGCCGGCGAACAAGGCGCGCGTCGCGGACAACCTGGCCGTGTTCGTGCGCGACCGTTTTCTCGGCACCGATGCGCTCGTCGCGCGCGTGAACGCGTTCGATCCGGCGAGCCGTCTGTCGACGTGGCTCGCGGAGCCGAAGAATTCGGAACTGCTCGGCAGGAAGGCGGTGACGGCGGTCGGCCAGTTGCTGTCTTTCGTCGACGACGAACGCGTGAAGACGATGCTCTACGACACGCTGCGCCGTCGCGCGGATTCCTTCGATCTCGCGGGCGCGGCGGGCAGTGTGCTGTCGACGCTGACGTCCGACCGTCGGCATCAACTGTTGCTCGATGAAGGTCTGAAGCAGATGGCCGCGTGGCTCGACAAGCCCGAGGTGCAGGAGATGCTGGCGACGCGCATCGTCGCGGTGGCGGGCGAGGAGTATCCGAAGCTCATCGGCATGCTGGGTTTTGTCGGACTGAACGCCGAGGACCTCGGCAACAAGTTCGCGGCGGGTCTGGTGCGCGGCGCGAATCAATGGCTGCACGACGTGAGCAGCGATCCGGAGCACGAGCGCCGCAAGGCTTTCGATGCAGCCGTGGAGCGATTCGTCGGGCGGCTGAAGACGGATCCTTCGTTCAAGGCGCGCATCGACGAGCACAAGCGCGAATGGCTCGAGCGGCCTGAGCTGCGCGATTATGTGAACGGGCTGTGGGACGAGTTCATCGCTTGGCTGGATGCGGATATCAAGCGGCCGGATTCGGCGCTGCATGGGAAGGTCGTGGCGATGGCTGGCGGTTTTGCCGAAGCGCTCGGCAGTGATCCGGCGCTGCGTGATTCGATCAACGAGCATATGCGCGATGCGTTGAAGGCGCTGGCGCCGGAGTTGCGGGATGGGATCGCGAAGCATATTGCCGCGACGGTCAAGCAGTGGGATGACGCGACTCTTGTGAGGGATGTCGAGCTTAATATCGGGCGGGATTTGCAGTTTATTCGCGTGAATGGGACGTTGGTGGGGGGAGCGGTGGGGATTTTGATTCACGCCGTGATGGTTTGGGTGAGGTGAGGGTTTGGTTTTTGGTTTT
>JFHF01000073.1 GCA_000648925.1 Caballeronia jiangsuensis | reverse complement strand
TTGTTGTCTCAGCCCCGAAAGACTGAAACCGCACTCGCATCAAGCGCCCACACTTATCGGCTGTTAGTTTTTAAAGAGCACATCGCAAGACACTCGCTACATCAACTTCCGTCTTGCGTCGCTGCATCAGCAGCAGAGAACGAGATTATGACGGGCCGATGATCTCCTCGCAAGCCCCCCACGCAAATTATTTTCTGGAGCCGCAAGTGCACGTCAAAAACTTCAATACGGAGATTGCGAACGCGGAAAGCCTTTACCGATCTTTCCGCGCTCGATAATCGCCCGACGACTCAACTTCCGAAGAACGGCGTGCAGAATCCCGCAGGCCCGACGCAATCCGATGCCGGCATCGAACCATGCTTCATCGACATGGGCGCACGCATCGAGCCGGATCCGGAAGATGCGCCGCCGGCACTCGTGCCACCGTAGGCTTCGTTCGTCGCGTTCGCGTTCTTTTGCGCAGCGACCTTCGCTTCCGCGGCCTGAATATCCGCGGGATAGTCGGCTTGCTCTCCCATGGCGGGCGAATAGCCGGCCTGTTCGAGCTGGACCAACTCGGCCTTCACTTGTGCGCGCGTCAGCGGAGCGTTCTGGCTCTGCGCGAAAACAAACGTGGGCGCGGCGACAACGGCGAGGGAAACGACGAATTTGGCGATGGCGTTCATGATGTTCACACTCCGACAGAAAAGGTTGACCGGATCGCACGCGATCCACGAACCTCATCGAACGCACAGGGCCCTTGCGCGGCTTCGACTCACTCGATCCAGGTTTCAAGCGTAGAGGCTTCGATTGGTTAACCCGGACATGCCGCGATCTATTCCCACGTCGACACACGATTTGCGTCGAACGTAAGCAGGCGTCGAAGGAAGTAAAGGATGGGAGCGCGGCGGACGAACCGGATGAGGAGTCCGGCAAGGCGCCAGCCAGCGCCCGTCCACCGCGATCGAATTGTGACGCAAGGCGCCGCGAAGATCATCGCTGCTCGCGTTGAAGATGCCTTGCCGATCTCGCAACAATGACGCCCGCGAAGCCGATGCTCAATGCGCGTCCGGCACGAGATGCACGCGCTTCTCGGTCGCGGCTTCGACGGCCGAGCGCGAATACAGCAACGGAAAGTACTGACCGTCGAGCCACATCTGCGCGAGATCGCGGTAATGCGGGTTATCGGGGTCGCCCGATTCGCCGGGCAGATTCACCGCCCGCGAATTGTCCCAGTTGCCGACATCGACGACCACGCGAAACGAAGGCCCGTTGGTCTCGCGGAAATCGCTCGCGCGATAGGTCGACTGATTCGGCGTATAGGCGCTGCCTCCCTTTCCGATAGGCCCGACGTTGAGTTTCGCGCGCATATCCGCATCGACGATATCGGCGAGGGGATGCGCGTTCAGGTTCGTCTGGAGCTTGCCCCATTGCCACTGGCTTGCATCGTCACCTTGCAGATGCCGCATTTCCCCATAGGCATCCCGCAGACTCGAAAGCAGAACCGCATCGCGTCTGGCTTGCGCGTTATCGCCAAAACGCGTTTCGGGATGTTCGAGCGTATCGAGCATCACGGCCGTATCGGGAGCACCGAACGACGATGCCGCGTCCTTCGGCAACACCGCTTCCTTGAACGTGCGTCCGAGATGGCGCGAGAGCCACACTTCTTCGAGCGCGGCTTGCGGTGAATTCGCGCCCATGTGCGCGTCCCAGCCTTTCAGCATCGCGAGTGCGGCGCGCGTGTCGTCATCATCGCTCGAAAGCGGCGCGAGCAACGCGACGAGCCTGCGCGCCGGAATCGAAACGATATCGTTCTGCAAGCGCTCCGAGTCTTCGATCGACACCTTGGGCAGCGACTTCAACACTTCGTCGATACGCTGATGCCGCGACCCGTTGGTCCACTCGAAACCGAGCTTGCGCTCGGCATACGGATAACCCGCCGGCAGATTCATTTCATTCGACGTGGTGAAATAGGCTTGCGCGGGGTTATAGACGGAGGGCATCGCGTCGCGCGGCCAGAAGCCCGCCCATTCGTAGCGGCCATCGCCGGGCACGGGCATGAGGCCATCCCAGTTCGGGCGTATCGGTGCGAGTCCGCTCGGCACCCAGCCGATGTTGCCGTCCTTGTCCGCGTAGACCTGATTGACGGTCGGCGCGCCCCAGGTCGCAAGCGAAGCCTTGAATTGCGCGTAATTCTTCGCGCGCATGTAGCGCATCGAATCGAAGTACGGCGACATTCCCGGCGACAGCCACGCGGTGCGCACCGCGAATGCGCGATGCTTGCCTTCTTCCGTATAGATCACGGGCCCGTGACGCGTGAACAGCAATTCGGCGTTGACAGGCGCCCCGTTGCGCACCGCGATCTGCTCGCGCACGACGCGCATCGGCTCCCACTTGCCCTTGTATCGATACTGCCGTGGATTCGCCGGATTCAGCTCGTACACGTAGAGATCTTCCTGATCGATATTGAAGATCGTGAGACCGTAGGCGATCGAACCGTTATGCCCGATCGAAATGCCCGGAGCCGAAGGCTCGCCCGCACCGATGATATTGAGCGTCGGCGTGCTGATCTGCTGGATGTAGCGAAGGCTCGGCGCCGCGTACGCGCGATGCGGATCGTTCGCCATGATCGCGCGGCCCGTCGCCGACTTCGATGGCGCGATCACCCAGTTGTTGCTGCCTTCGGTGACTTCCTCAGGATTTTCGGCGGCGGCGATCAAGGTCGTCGATGCATCCGCGCTTTTCATCGACTCCTTCGTCACGCGCACGCCTTGCGTGGCGAGCGTAAAGATCTTAAGGACATCATCGGGGAGACAGGGATCGAGGCCGGCGGGCATCTGGGCCTTCCACTGCGGCTGCAGGCCGAAGCGCACGGCATCCGCGTCGAGCGAACTCTTGCACGTAACGCGCGCACGCGCGACCTCACTCGTCAGGTTCCGCGTGAGACCATGACTGCGAATGCGCACGATGTCGTCGGCATTCCATTTCGCCGGCCAATAGCCGATCTTGCGAAATTCATAGGGCATGCGATCCGGATGCGCCGCGAGCCAGTCGATATACGCGTTGACGCCTGCCGCGAAGCGCGTCGCGGCAGGCTTCGCATCGGGACCATAGCGCTGCCATTCGGTCGCCATGTCGTCACGATAGAGAAAGAGCCGCGTGGCCTTGTCCTGCTCCACATAGGCCGGGCCGAATACTTCCGAAAGCTCGCCGAGTCCGCGCCTGCGCCAGAGATCGATCTGGAACATGCGATCGCGTGCCGCGTTGAAGCCCTGCACGAAGAACGCATCGCTGTCGTTGGCCGCGAAGATGTGCGGTACGCCCCAGCGATCGATCAGAATGTCCGATGGCTGTGAGAGCCCCGCTACGGCAATCGTTTCGTCCGAAGGCGCATCGGCGAGCGCGACGTGCGCCGTAAGCGGCCCGAACAGCGATGCGCCGATCATCAGCGCAAGCAGGCGTTGTCCCTTTCTTCCCTTCATCGTGGCGTCTCCGTTGTTATCGATGTCAATTCACGCGGATATCGCAATGTTATGCGAATGCTGCAAACGCGCAAAGGTTACATCCGGATACGCCGATTCGAAAATGATGTCGAGCGAAAGCACCTTCATTCGTCGATATGGTATTGGCGCAAACGAAGAAGCGTGCGCCGTGACAAAGGAGATACCCGATGACCCTCCCCGATCCGATATCGATAGCGAAGCGCGTCTATGACGCTTATGTCACGAAAGACCGTGATGCGATCGAAGCACTCGTCGCGGACGATTTTCACTTTACGAGTCCACGCGACAATCGCCTCGATCGAGCGACCTACTTTGCGCGATGCTGGCCGAAGTCGCGCGCGATCGCCGATTTCACGTTCGTCCATCTCGTGCGCGATGGCGAGCACGTGTTCGTCACCTACGATCTGCGCATGAAGGACGACAGCGCGTTTCGCAACACGGAGGTTCTCACCATTCGTGATGGCAAGCTTGCTGAGGCCCAGGTCTTCTTTGGATGGATGATCCCGCACGAAGCAGCGGAAGGCGGATCGCTATAAACGCGGCATGTCATTCGTTCTGCCGCGGCTGTTCCTGCAAGGCCGCGTCGCGGATGACTTCCGCGAATTTCTCCAATGCCTGTAGCGGACCACTCACGCTGTTGTATTCCTGGGTGCCGATCCGGCCTTCCAGCACCACCGAAAAGCCGCATTCCTGCGCGATCTTTAGAAGAGTATCCATGTCGCTGTCGCATTCGCTCATTGCAGTAACGGCGAAGCACACGCGATGCCTGCTCACGCTTGCGTCGTACTGTCGTCATCCTGCCTGCACGCGTTTGTCCGACAAGTTATGCGAGGCGGCGCACTAACAACGTGCGCTTGCACTCGTACGCTTTTCATCGAATGTTCATAAATGGACGGAGAAGTGTCGCGTGAATGCTTTTGACACGTCGATCCAGACCTGGCTCGTGCATATCGCGGCCTCGTCCGTCATTTTTACTCATGCCGTCCACGCGATTGCCGATTTTTACCTAACGAAAGGCGTCCTTCCACTGGCGATTCTCTGGGCGATCTGGTTCAAGGCCGGCGATTCCCAGCAATGGCGCCGCGAGATGGTCGTCGCCATTCTCGTGTCGGGTTTCATTGCGTTTGTGCTCGGCAGGCTCGCTGCGCTCGCTCTGCCCTTTCGACTGCGGCCGGTCTACGATCCGAATATTCACCTGACCTTCCCGTTGACGAACGAGACGGGCAATTTTCTGCGCATGTGGAGTGCCTTTCCCAGCGATCATGCCGCCCTGTGGATGGCTATCGCGGCCGGCATCTTTCTCGTCTGGCGATGGATCGGCGTGCTCGCGATCCTGCACTGCATCATCCTCGTGTGCCTGCCGCGCGTCTATCTCGGGCTGCACTATCCGACCGATGTGATCGCGGGCGCGACCATCGGCGCGGCCTCGGCATGGATCGTCACGCGCGCCCCGCTGCGCGCGCGCTTTGCGCCGTATTTCGTGCGCTTCATGGAACACCGGCCCGCCGTGGGCTACATGCTCGCGTTCTTGTTCTTCTTCGAGCTCGCGACCATGTTCGACGAGCCGCGCCTCATCGCCTCTTTCATCGTCAAAGCGCTCTAAACGCCACGTCAGGCGTCTCGCTGGCGCCGTCCCTCTCCTATCCTTGTCTTGTACGCGGAAGCGCGTGCCCCACGCACGCACCGCTTGACAGTAACGACTCGTCTCGTTTATTGTTTGGTACACCAACCAAGACATTGAAAGATACCTGATCATGGAGCGCGCCATGAGCCGCATGACCGGCATACCCTTCTATCTGCTTTTCGCCGCGGCACTCGCGGCGTGCTCTCATCAGGACCGCGACGTCTATCAAGGCTATGTCGAAGGAGAGTTCGTCTATCTCGGCTCGTCGCAATCGGGCAAGCTCGCCGCGCTTACCGTCTCGCGCGGGCAAACGGTGAAAGCGGGCGCGGGCACGTTCGCGCTCGAATCCGTCGATGAAACCGCCGCGCTCGATCAGGCGCAACGCCAACTCACCGCCGCGCAGTCGCAGCTCCAAGACATCCTCACAGGCAAACGCGCGCCGGAGGTCGCTTCGGTGCGCGCGCAGCTCGCGCAGGCGCGCGCGAACGCCCGCAAGGCCGCATTGCAACTGAGCCGCGACGAGGCGCAGTTCAGCGCCGGCGGCATCGCCAAAGGGCAACTCGACGATTCCCGGGCCAATGCCGATGCCGCCGCCGCACAAGTGCGCGATCTCGCCGAACAGGTCGATATCGCGCGCTTGCCCGGCCGTCCTCAGCAGATCGAAGCGCAGCGCGCGCAAGTGGCCGCCGCGCAGGCGTTCGTCGTCCAGGCGCAATGGAAGGTCGATCAAAAACGTGTCGCGGCGCCGGCGGACGGGCTCGTGTACGACACGCTCTATCGCGTCGGAGAATGGGTGCAGGCGGGCACGCCCGTCGTGCAGATGCTGCCGCCGCAGAATGTGAAGGTGCGCTTCTTCGTGCCGGAGAATGCGGTGGGCGGTCTCGCGGCGGGGCGCGCGGTATCGATTCATTGCGACGGCTGCGCGGAAGACGTGCCCGCGAAGATCACCTACGTGTCGAATCAGGCGGAATACACGCCGCCCGTCATCTATAGCAACGAAAATCGCGCGAAGCTCGTGTTCATGGTCGAGGCGCATCCTCAGCCCGCCGATGCGGCGAAGCTTCATCCCGGCCAACCCGTCGCGGTGAGGTTGCAATGAACGCGCAGGACACGCCCTACGTCATCGACGTCCACAACCTCAACAAGCGTTTCGGCGACAAGCACGTCGTCAACGATGTGTCGTTGCAGGTCGCGCGCGGCGAAATCTTCGGCTTTCTCGGTCCGAACGGCAGCGGCAAGACGACCTCCATCCGCCTGATGTGCGGCTTGCTCACGCCCGATTCGGGCAGCGGTACGTGTCTCGGCTACGACATCGTGCGCGAGAGTGAGGAGATCAAGCGCAACGTCGGCTATATGACGCAGCGCTTCTCGTACTGGGAGGACCTGACCATCCGCGAGAATCTCGATTTCGTCGCACGCATGTATCAGATGAAGAACCGCCGCGAAGCCGTGGATCGCGCGCTCGAAGCGCTGGGCTTGCAGAGCCGCGCGAAGCAATTGACGGGCTCGCTTTCGGGTGGATGGAAGCAACGGCTCGCACTCGCCGCATGCATGCTGCACGAGCCGAAACTGTTGTTGCTCGATGAACCCACCGCGGGCGTCGATCCCACCGCGCGCCGCGACTTCTGGGAAGAGCTGCATCGTCTCGCTGCGAAAGGCATCTCCGTGCTCGTCAGCACGCATTACATGGACGAAGCCGAGCGCTGTCACAAGCTCGCGTATATCGCTTACGGCAAGCTGCTCGCGCAAGGCACCGCGAACGAAGTCATCGCGTCGCAGAATCTCGCTACGTGGAGCATCCACGGTCAGCATCTCAGTGCGCTCTCGGAACGCTTGCGCAAGACGCCCGGCATCGACCAGACGGTCGTGTTCGGCTCGGCGCTGCATGTGAGCGGCAGCGATCACGAAGCGCTCGAACAGGCCGTGCGTGACGCGACGAAAGACGGCGCAACTCATGCGGAGCGCATCGAAACCGGGCTGGAAGACGTCTTCATCTATCTGATGAGCCACTCGACCGACAACTTCAAGGTGACGTCATGACAGCGCGCGCTGGCTTCGCACTGTTCGCGCGCTTCTCCATCACGCGGTGGTGGAGCATCGTGATCAAGGAGTTTCTGCAGCTACGGCGCGACCGCATCACGTTTGGCATGATCGTCGGGCTGCCGATCGTGCAACTCGCGCTCTTCGGCTATGCAATCAACACGGACCCGAAGCATCTGCCGACAGCCGTGATCGTCGGCGATCAGAGTCCGTTTTCGCGCAGCTTCATCTCCGCGATGGAGCACTCCGACTACTTCGATATCGTCGAAACGCTGCCCGACGACGAAGCCGGCCGCCGCGCCCTCGCGCAAGGCCGCGTGCTTTTCGTGCTCGACATTCCCGCCGATTTCTCGCGCAAGCTGTTGCGCGGCGAAAGGCCCGCGCTGCTCGTCGAAGCCGACGCCACCGATCCGAACGCGGTCAGCAAGGCGAGCAATTCACTGTCCGCGCTCGTGCAGTCGGTAGCGAGCAAGGACCTCACCGGTCCGCTCGCGCGTTTGAATGGCGGGCCCGCCGCATTCGACGTGCAGGTCCACAACCTCTATAACCCCGAAGGCATCACGCAATACAACGTCGTGCCGGGTTTGATGGGCGTGATCCTCACGATGACCCTCGTGATGATGACGGGCCTCGCGATGACGCGCGAACGCGAACGCGGCACGATGGAGAACCTGCTCGCGACACCCGTGCGCCCCGTCGAAGTGATGACGGGCAAGATTGTGCCCTACGTGTTCATCGGCCTCATTCAAGCGACGATCATTCTCGGAGCCACGCGCTTCGTGTTTCATGTGCCGTTCGTCGGCAATCCCCTCGCGATCTATCTCGCCGCGCTGCTGTTCATCGCCGCGAATCTGACGGTGGGCATCACGCTGTCGTCGCTCGCGCAGAATCAGCTTCAGGCGATGCAACTGACCATGTTCTACTTCCTGCCGAACATCCTTCTTTCGGGCTTCATGTTTCCGTTCGCGGGCATGCCCGCGTGGGCGCAGTTAATCGGCAATCTTCTGCCGCTCACTTACTTCAACCGCCTGATACGCGGCATTCTGCTCAAGGGCAGCGGCTGGGCGGACCTGTGGCCTTCGGTCTGGCCGATGGCGCTTTTCACCGTGATCGTGATGTGCATTGCGCTGCGCTTCTACCGGCGCACGCTGGATTAGGGAGACGACGATGAAACCGCTTCTTTCCCTTTGCGCGCTCGTGTTGTGCGGCTGCACGGTCGGCCCCGACTTTCACGCGCCCGCGCCGCCCGACACGCAGACCTATGTCAAGACTTCCGTCGCGACGCAAGGCTTTCCCGCCATCGATCATGCTTTGCCGCGCTGGTGGACGCAATTCGGCTCCGATGCGCTGAACCGTCTCGTCGATCGCGCATTGAACGACAGCCCGACGCTCGAACAAGCTCGCGCGAAGCTTCTGCAAGCGCATGAAGACTATCGCGCGCAAGCCGGCGCGACATACTTCCCCGCCGTCGATGCCTCGCTCTCAGGCACGCGTCAAAAGGTGGACCCCGCCGCGTTCGGCGTGCCCATTCCGAGCCCCGGGCCTTTCACGCTCTACGATGCCTCGGTCAGCGTGTCGTACACGCTCGATGTCTTCGGCGGCGAGCGGCGCGCGCTCGAAGCGTTGCGTGCGCAAGTGGATTACCAATCCTTCGAACTCGACGCGGCGCGTCTTTCGATCGCGGGCAATGTCGTCGCGAGCGCGATCCGGCGCGCTTCGTTGCAGCAGCAGATCACGCTCACCGAGCGCCTCGTCGATGCGCAGATGCGGCAGTTGTCGATCATGGAAGGCCGCCTGCAAGCGGGCGGCGTCGCATCGTTCGATGTGCGCAGCCAGCGCACGCTCGTCGAGCAAACGCGCGCGGGTCTGCCATCGCTCGTCACGCAGCGCGATCAGGCCGATCATCGGCTTGCGGTGCTGCTCGGCGTCGAGCCGTCCGTCGCCGATTTCGATGCGATCACGCTCGATTCGCTGCGTCTGCCGGACAGCGTTCCGCTCACGCTGCCTTCGACGCTCGCACGCGAACGTCCCGATATCCGCGCATCCGAGGCGCTGCTGCATCAGGCGAGCGCGAATGTCGGCGTGGCGACGGCCGATCTTTATCCGAAGTTCTCGCTATCGGCGGGCGTGGGAAGCCAGCGCACGAACATCCACGACATGCTCAACAGCCTGAACGTATGGAATGTCGGCCTGAATCTCACGCAGCCGCTGTTTCATGGCGGCGAACTGCGCGCGAAGAAGAGATCGGCGGAAGCGGCCTACGATGCAGCCATGCAAGGTTATCGACAAACCGTGCTGGAAGCCCTACAGCAAGTCGCCGATAGTCTGACCGCGCTACAGAACGACGCGAGTACCGAGCAGGCGCGCGAGATCGCGGCGAGCGAAGCACGAGCGAATCTCGATACCACGGGCGCGCGCTATACGGCGGGCGGCGTGAGCCGCTTCGATCTGCTCGACACGCAACGTCAGGCGCTGCAAACGCAGCTCGATTACGCGGTCGCGCAAGCGAATCGCCTGTCAGACACGGCTGCGCTCTTCCAGTCGCTGGGCGGCGCGGGCGAGGACACGAAAGCCGCGATCAAGCCAGTCGCATCCGCGACTAACTAGCGAGCATTCCGAGCCGATGCTTGAGCACCTTGCCGCTCGCGGACACCGGCAGCGCATCGAGAATGCGGATCGAGGAAGGCCGCTTGTATGGCGCGAGCCTTGCGCTCACCCATTGAGCGAGTTCGCGCTCGTCCGCCGTGCAACCCGGCCTCAGTTCGACGAACGCGAGCACGTCCTCGTTGCCCACCGCGCTTCGCCCGATCACGGCGGAATGCAGCACGGCGGGATGACTGTTGAACGCCTGCTCCACTTCGGCGGGATACACGTTGAAACCCGAACGGATGATGAGTTCCTTGCTGCGTCCGACGATATACAGATTGCCGTTCTCGAAGCGCGCGAGATCGCCGGTTTTGAGCCAGCCGTCGGCGGTCACCGTGGCCGCTGTTTGTGCCGCATCGCGGTAGTAGCCGAGCATCACGTTGGGGCCGCGAATCCATAGTTCGCCGGTATCGTCGGCGTCGTCTGCTTGCGCGAGCGGCACGATGCGCGCCTCGACGCCCGGTATCAACGGACCGACGGAAGAATCGTGCGCGGGCGCATCGAGCAATGTGTTCGACACGGTCGGACTGCTTTCGGTCATGCCGTAGCCGTTGTGCAAGGGCACGCCGTAAAACGCTTCGGCAGCGGCCTTCAGCGTCATGTCGAGCGGCGAGCCGCCGCAATAGACGAATCGCAGCGACGGCGCATTCAGCCCGCCGCGCGGCGTGAAATGATCGATCAGCTTCGCGTGCATCGCGGGCACGCCCTGAAAGATCGTCATGCGTTCTTCGCTGAGTACGCGTCCCGCGCGCTCGGCATCGAAACGTGCCGCGAGCCGCAACGACGCGCCCGCATGGAGCGAGCCGAGACACATGGACGCAAGCCCGAACACATGCGAGATCGGCAACACGGCATAGACGCGATCGCCGGAACTCACGCGGCGCAGCGTGCTCGATACCGCCGCGACGAAGAGCAGATTGCGATGCGACAACATCACGCCCTTCGGTGCGCCCGTCGTGCCCGTCGTGTAGATGAGCGCCGCGCATTGCTGGTCCGAAGGCAGGCCGTGCGGTTCCTGCGTGGAAGCCTTATCGACGGCGCTCAGCGCGAACGCGCCGATCGGCGTTGCGTCGAGCGATTCGATCGCGGCGCCGTCGCGTTGTGCATGACGCGCGGCATCGTCGGATGCTTCCACGGTATAGAGCGCGATGCGCGGCGTCGCATGCGCGCGGATCGCATCGAGCTCGACAGCGGACAGGCGCGCATTCGCGACGAGCGCCCATGCATCGAGACGGCTCGCGGCAAAGAGCGATGCGACGAGCGCGACGCTGTTCTCGCCGATCAGCATCACGCGATCGCCGGCTCGCACGCCCGCCGCTGCAAGACGCGCGGCGAGCGCATCGACGGCATCGTCGAGTTGCGCGTACGTCAGCGTGCGCGCGTCCTCATGCAACGCGATGTGATCGGGATGCGCCTGTGCGCCGCGCGAGACGATCGCGTCGATGCGCGCGGGCAGCGACGCGATGAGCTTGTTCGTATCCATATCGGGCGATACCGTTCGTGACCCTGAGGCCCGAATGATAACGCTCATGCATCAACCCGCGAAACGCGGCTCCGGAATGCCACGCACGCCGAGGCCCGTCACCGCGAACAAGCCGCCCTTGTCGCGCTCCTTCTGCGGAATGCCCCACATCGGGCGGCCCATCGTCGATACATAGAGGATGTCGAGATTCGGTCCGCCGAACATCACGCTCGTCAGATTCCGCACGGGAAACGGCACGACGCGATCGAGCTTGCCGTCGGGCGCGAAGCGCAGAATGCGGCCGCCGAACACGAGCGCGGACCAGACGTAACCTTCCTCGTCTACGGTCGCGCCATCGAAGGTGCCGGCCATGTCGTGCGCGGAGACGAACAAACGCTTGTTCGTCGCCGCGCCGGTTTCGATGTCGTAGTCGTACGCGTACATCTCCTTGCTGTATGTGTCGGTGAAGTAGAACGTCTTGTTGTCGGGGCTCCAGCATGGGCCGTTCGAACAACTGATGCCGCTGTCGAGCCGCGTGACCTTGCCATCCGTATCGAGCCGGTAGAGTCCGCCGCTGCGCGTCGAGCGCTGGCCGCGATCGGCGTCATAGCGATCGAAGTCGTAAGACATCGTGCCCGCGACGAAGCGGCCACGTCGATCCACCTTGCCGTCGTTGAAGCGCGTCTCGGGATCGTCGCTTTCCGGGTCGGCGATGAACTGCACGGTCTGCGCGTCGAAGTCGTAGAAATGCAGGCCGTTGGCGAGCGCGACCACCGCGCCGCCCCGCTCGCGCAAGGCCATCGAGCCGATATGACGCGGCACGAAATAGCGCTTCACGTCGCTGCCATCGGCACGGCAGCTATAGATCTCCGCAGCCGTGCTGTCGATCCAGTACAAACGCTCCTCCTTGACGTCCCAGAGCGGCCCTTCTCCGAGATGATTGTTCGCATCGACCAGCAAGCGTACTTCGGGCATCGTCGTCTCCTTGGGTTAGGCTTCACCGTCCTTGTCATTGCGCCGATGCGCGAGCAACGCCATCAAACGGCGATCGCGCCAGCGGCTTCGTTCCTCGATACGCTCGCGCGGCAACACGGCGCGGCGCTCCGTATCGAGCTTATCGAGCGTGTCGGCGGGCCAGTCGAACGGCTTGCGCCCCGCTGCGATCGTGCGATATGTGCCGCCGTAACGCGCCGCGTAATCGGCCACGCCGCCGGGCGCATTCAGGTCGATGGTTTCGAACGGACCCATGAACGACCAGCGCATCGCGAGCCCGTCGCGGATCACGGTGTCGAGATCGGCGGCGCTCGCATAGCCTTGCTCGTAGAGACTCAACGCTTCGTCGAGCAGCGCGCCTTGCAGTCGATTGAGCAGAAACCCCGAAATCTCCCGGTTGACGGTCACGGGCTTTTGTCCCGCTCGTTCGTAGATGGCGCGGGCGCGTTCCACCGCGTCATGCGAAGTCCACGGCGCACCGCACAACTCGACGAGCGGCACGAGCGACGGCGGATTGACCGGATGCGCGACGAGGCAGCGCGCGCGCCCTTCGATACCTTCCGTGAAGGTCGATGCGGGCAAGCCCGACGTCGAACTCGCAAGCAGCGCATCGGGCTTCGTCAGGCGATCCAGTTCGATGAACAACGCGCGCTTCGCCTCCACCACTTCCGCGATGTTCTCCTGCACGAGATCCGCATCGGCGACGGCATCGGCAAGGCTTTCGCATGTGGTGATGCGCGCGACGATCGCATCGACGGGTTCATCGATCAGATCGAAGGACGCGAGATCGTCCAGGCTTTCGCGGATCGACGGAATCGCACCGCCGAGCAT
Source organism: Caballeronia jiangsuensis (assembly GCA_000648925.1). Taxonomy (GTDB): domain Bacteria; phylum Pseudomonadota; class Gammaproteobacteria; order Burkholderiales; family Burkholderiaceae; genus Caballeronia; species Caballeronia jiangsuensis. The sequence goes on along the minus strand of JFHF01000073.1, from coordinate 16,725 downwards.
CTCCTTCGATGCATCGTGAATCTTCACGTCGAAGCCGCTCTTCGCGAACACGATCGCCCATGCGCGGCCGATGCGGCCCGAGCCGATCACCGCAATGTTCTTCGCTTGCATCTGTGTGTGATCCTCATTCGAGTTGGTTCAGCCTTTCTTGTCCCGCAACGTGATGACAGCGGCCAGCACGACGAGCCCGTTGATGATGTCCCGCACCGCGGGCGGCACGGTGGTTCCCGCGAGCAAGGTCCCGAGCGCCGTGAGCAGCAGCGCGCCGCCGAACACGCCGAGATAGTGCCCGCGACCGCCCGTGATGAGCGCGCCGCCGACCACGACCACGGCAATCGACGGCAACAGATACGGGTCGCCCATGCCGAGAAACGCCTGCGAGCTGAACCCCGCGAGCAGCAGGCCGACGATCGCCGAGCAAAGACCGGAGAGGCAATAGACGGCGATCAATGTCGTGCCCACGCGCACGCCCGAGAGCTTCGCGGCGACAGGCGAATTGCCGACCGCATACACGCGACGCCCGAACGGCGTGCGATGCAGCAGCACCAGCGCGATGACGAGAAACACCGGCACGCTCCACGCCGCGAGCGACAGCGGCCCGACTCGCCCGTTGGTGAATTCGCTGATCGCCGAGGGCGACCATCCTTGCGGCGAACCGTTGCAATAGATCAGCGTGAGACCCTGCAGCAAGCCGTTCGCGGCAAGCGTGACGACGATGGGCGGCAATCCCAGCATCACGACGCCCACGCCGTTGAACACGCCGACGAGCAGGCCGACGAGCAGCACCACCGGCACCGCCCACGCGGCCGCGCCGTTCATGCCGTGCGTGAGCCCTGTCAACAGCACGCCGGATAGCGTGATGAGCCAGGGCATCGAGAGATCGAGCCCGCCCGTCAGAATCACCGCGCCCTGCCCCAAGCCGAGAATCGCGAGAAACAAGGTCAGCGTGAGCAGGCTCGTGTAGAAGTTCGCGCTGACGAGCACGCCGGGGCCGTAGACGAAGCCCGTGATGATCACCACCGCGAAGAACAGCAGATACGCCGGAACGACATACTTGACCCATTCGCGATTGCGTTCGATCCAGTCCGCAATCGGGCGGCCCTTCAACTCCGTGTTCTCGACCGGACGAAAATCATCGACCTCGAACGTGACGCGTCGCGCGTGAGTGTCGTCGCGCGCGCGTGTTCCGGTTCGTATCGCCTTGAACCACTGCGCGGCGTGACGCGCGCATTCGTTCGCCGCCGATTGCTTGCCGATCGACGAACCGAGCACGGCGAGCATCAGGATCACGGCTTCCGCGATCGTCGTGAAGAACGCCGACACGTTCAGCACGAGCAGAATGTTCACGGTGATCATGAGCGTCATCGCGGCGAACACGGTGCCGACGCAGCCGCCGCGCCCGCCGCCGAGCAGCGTGCCGCCGAGCACGACGGCGGTGAACATCGAAAGCAGCAAGGGACGGCCGACGAGCGGATCGGCGGAACCCGTCTGCGCCGATACATACAGGCCCGCCGCCGCGTAGAACATGCCCGCGAGCGCATAGGTGGAGATGCGATAGCGCGTGACCGGCATGCCGTTCGCGTATGCGCCGTCCGGATCGCTGCCGAGCGCATAGAGACCCACGCCGAAGCGCGTGCGCTTGATGAACGACCAGATCAGCAACGCGAGAATCAGCAGGGCCGCGGACATCGGCATCTTGTCGGGGATGAGATCGGCCGTGAGCACCGCGCCGAACTGGTCGCCGACGCTGCCGCCCGGCTTGTTCTGGATCAGCAGCGTAAGGCCCTGCACCATGAACATCGTCGCGAGCGTGACGACGATCGATTGCAGGCGAAACCATGCGATCAGCGCGCCGTTCACGAGGCCGATGCCGCCGCCTATCGCGAGAATCAGCGCCGCGCCCGCCCATTGTTCGACGGGCGATCCCTGCACGAAGCGCACCGCGAGCACGTTGGCGAGCGACACGACCGCCGACGCCGACAGATCGAAACCGCCCGACAACACGACGATCGTCTGACCGATCGCCGCGAGCGCGAGCGTGGTCGCGCTCGAAATCACCGAGCCGATGTCGTAGAGCCCGACGGGCGTCGCGGACAGCGCGACCCACCCGGCGAGCATCGCGAGCAACGCGCTGATCGCGATGATGAGCCCGCGATGATGATCGATGCGCGCGCCCCAACCCACGCGCGCGCCCGGCCGCACGACCTCGCTATCGGGCGACGCAACGGCTATCTTCATGAGCAACCTCTCAACTGGAAAGCATCTTGCGCATCACGTTCTCTTCGGTGAGCGCGTCGCCGGTCAGTTCGCCGACATTGCGGCCGCGATACATCACCGAGACGCGGTCGCATACGTTGACGAGTTCGGGCACATCGGTCGAATAGAACAGCACGGAGCCGCCCGCTGCCGCGAACGCGCGCATCAACACGAAGATCTGATGCTTGGTGCCGACGTCGATGCCGCGCGTCGGATCGAACATGAGCCACACGCGGCTTTGCGTGAGCAGCCACTTCGCCATCGCGATCTTCTGCTGATTGCCGCCCGAGAACGACAGGCACGGCTTGTAGAGCGCGCGCGGATTCACCTCCATCTGCGCGAGCGAGCGGCGTATCGCGGCCTGCTCGCGCTTTCGATCGATGAGGCCGAAGCGCGAATAGCGGCCGATCACCGGCAGCGACACGTTCTCGCCGCCGGGCAGGCGCAGAAACAGCCCTTCGGTCTTGCGATCCTCCGGCAGGAAGCTCGTCGATACGCCGGCCTTCAGCGAATCCGCCGTGCAGGTGAGCGTGACCGGCTTGCCGTCGATGCGTATTTCGCCATCGTCGATATAGGTCGCGCCGAAAAGCGCCTCGAACAATTCGCGCTGCCCCATGCCCTGCAGTGCCGCGATGCCGTGCACTTCGCCGGGCTTTACGGCGAGATCGAAATCGGTCACCACACCATCGACGCGAACATTGCGCGTCTCGATCGCCGGCGTCGCGTCGCTTATCGCGGATGCGACCTTCGGCGGATACTTCGCCTCCATCGAGCGGCCGATGACGAGGCGGATCACTTCGTCATCGGAGATATCGGCGGCGTCGAATGCGCCCACGTCGCGGCCATTGCGATACACCGTGAGGCTGTCGCAGAACTCGCGCACTTCCTGCATGCGATGCGAGATGAACACGAAGGTCACGTCGCTCGCCTTCAGTTCGTCGATGCGCCTCGAAAGCCACGCGACATCGCGGCCCGACAGCGCCGACGTCGGTTCGTCGAGCAGCAGCACTTTCGGGCGGCGCACGATCGCCTTCGCAATCTCGATCTTCTGCCGCACCGGCAAGGAAAGATCGCGGATATACGCGCCCGGACGCACATCCGGCAGTTCGAGCCTGTCGAGCCATTCCGCCGCCTGCCGCTGCGCGTCGCGCTGCCTGATGCGCCCGAGAAAGCCTGTCGGCTCATACGACATCAACAGGTTTTGCGCGACCGTGAGATCGCGCACGAGCGTCATCTCCTGAAACGCCGTCTGCACGCCCGCGCGATGCGCGTCCTTCGGGCTCTTCATCGTTACATCGTTGCCCATCACGCGGATACTGCCCGCGTCGGGCTGCATCAACCCCGACAACAGCTTGACCGTAGTGGACTTGCCCGCGCCGTTCTCGCCGAGCAGCGCATGCACCGCGCCGCGTTTCACCGAGAACGACGCGCCATCGAGCGCGACGGTCGCGCCGAAGCGCTTCGTCACCTTCGACAGATCGATCGCCAATGATGCGTCGTTCATCGTCATGCCTCGATCCCGGTCTCAGTCCTGATTACCCGTCAGCGCCGCGTTGAAGCCCACTTCCTTCGTGTCTTCCGAGTAAATGTCGGCGAACCAGCCCGGCGGCACTTTATCCGGCGGGAACGCGGTGCAGCCCGCCTTCAGCTCGTCGATACTGCCGGTCTTGCAAAGCTTCGACTCCGAGGTCAGCACGAGCGGCAGCTTCAGCGTCACGCGCGCCGGAAAGTCGCCGCCGTCGAGCTTCTTCACGGCCATCTTGAGCGCCATCGCGCCGGAGTACGGCGGCGCGCCGTAAGAGATCGAGCGATAGCCGATCGAGCGATAGCCGCCCTGTCCCTTCACCTCACCCGGCGGCAGCATCTGCACGCGATGCCCGTTCGACGATTCGCCCGCGCACGGCTTGATCTTGTCGTCGGCGATGCCGGCTTCGAGCTGCATCGACGCCGCCGTGAAGCAGCCCACCTGCATCCACAGGCCATCGATCTTGTCCCAGCTATTCGTCGCGAGAATCTTCGAAAGCTCGGTCTTCGCGGTCGCCTGGCTCCACATGCCCGTGCCTTCCGCGACGATCTTGATGCCGGGGAACTTCGCGAACACGGCCTTCGCCGCTTCGGTGCGCGCGCGGTCCACGGACGTGCCCGGCACGCCCGTGATCATCACCACGTTGCCTTTGCCGTTGAGCGTCTTGGCGAGCCATTCGGCGGTAACGGTGCCGGCCTGATGCTGATCGATCGTCACGTTGTGCGCGCACGGCTCGGTCACTTCGCCGTCATACGCCGCGACGACGACGCCCTTCGAACACGCATTCTTGATCGCGCGATTGAGCGCCGTCGGCGAGATCGGATAGATGACGATGGCCTTGGCTCCGGCCTGCACCATCGAATTGATCTGCTGGATCTGCTTTTGCGCATCGGTGCCCGCGACCTGCACTTCGAGATCGACCTTGTCCTTCAGGGCGGGCGTATTGGCCATCGCCTTGACCATGTTCGCGGCTTCCGTCTGCCAGTCGTTGCCGACATAGCTCATCGACAAGAAGATCTTGTACTTGCCGGCCGCGTGCGCCTGGCCCGAGACGGCGAGCGCCGCCGCGAACGCGAGGCCGAGCGCGGCCCGTCCCGCATGACGAATCGACTGCGTCAATGCTTTCATGTCTTCCTCCGGTCTTCGTATGGTTATGAAGCGGGCGCTTCCATCAACGGACGTGCGGCAGACGAGCGCTCGCGGGCAAGGCAATGCCTGCACTGCCGGGCACGACGTTCGGGTCGTGTCCGGGTATGACGAAATCGGCGATCTGGCGAATGCGCGATAGCGAGCCGATCTCCGCGAGCGTTTCATGCACGATGCCCACCGGCACGAGATCGACGATGTTCTCCATGCAGTTCGCGCAATCGCCCGCGATCAGCACGACGCCGTCTTCCGTATCGACCGCGACGGACTGATGTCCCGGCGTATGGCCCGGCGTCGGCACGACGCGCACGCCGGGCACGATATCGGTCACGCCATTCACGAACTGCCAGCGAAAATACGCGAGCGGCTCGCGGCCGATCAGGAACTCCTGGTAGTACGTGGCCTGCGTCGACAGCGGATGGCCCGCGTATTCCCACTCCGCCGCCTGCACGATGAAGCGCGCATTCTTGAAGAGCGTATTGCCGCCGGAATGGTCGTAATGCAGATGCGTGTTGATGACGATATCGACGTCGTCCGCGCTCCAGCCGACATACTCCTTCAATGCGCGTTCGAGCTTTTCTTCGGGCGCCTGATCGCATGGGCACACGAAGTTCGAGACCCAGCCCGGATCGTGAATGCCGGTATCGACGACGATCTTCTTCTGCGCGCCGACGATCGCCGTCGACCACACGGGCACCTTAATCTGCTGGCCGAAGTAGCGGCCATACACCTGCGACGAGCGATCGACGGTGAGCCAGCCCGTCGGCATCGCGACTACTTTCAGCCTCGCGTTCACGATGCCCTCCGTCGTCAGAAGTTGGTGTCGCTCGCGCCTTTCAGCTTGAGCATCTCGCGCGCTTCCGTGGGCGTCGCGATATCGAGCGACAGCCCTTCGATCACCTGGCGAATCTTCTTCACCTGCGCCGCGCTCGATTCGGCGAGCTTGCCCGGCTCGATCCACAGCGAGTCTTCGAGACCGACACGCACGTTCGAACCCTGCGCCACGCCGATCGAACCGAGCGGAATCTGGTTGCGGCCCGCGCCGAGAATCGACCACACGTAGTCCTTGCCGAAGAGTCGATCCGCGGTGCGTCTCATATGCGCGAGGTCTTCGGGATGCGGCCCGATGCCGCCGAGCAGGCCGAACACGCTCTGCACGAAAAACGGCGGCTTCGCGAGCCCGCGATCGACGAAGTGCGCGAGGTTGTACAGATGCGAGATGTCGTAGCACTCGTACTCGAAGCGCGTGCCGTTCGCGCTGCACGACGTCAGGATGTACTCGATATCCGCGAAGGTGTTCTTGAAGACGAGATCGCGGCTGTTCTCCAGATGCTTGCGTTCCCACTCGTGCTTGAGGTCCTTGAAGCGCTCCAGCATCGGATAGAGGCCGAAGTTCATCGAGCCCATGTTGAGCGACGCCACTTCCGGTTTGAAGTGATGCGCGGGCTTCAGTCTCTCCGCGACGGTCATATGCGGACTGCCGCCCGTCGTGATGTTGATGACGGCATCGGTATTCGCCTTGATGCGCGGCAGGAACTCCTGAAACACGGCGGGGTCTTGTGTCGGATGACCGTCGTTCGGATCGCGTGCGTGCAGATGCAGGATCGCGGCGCCTTCCTTCGCGGCCGCGAGCGCCGCATCGCCGATCTGTTGCGGCGTGACCGGAAGATGCGGCGACATCGAAGGCGTATGGATCGCGCCCGTCGGTGCGCACGTGATGATGACCTTGCGTTTCGTTGCCATGTGATCCTCGTTGTTTTAAAGGACTTCCACGTTGCCGCACACCGAGATCGCCTGCCCCGAGATGCCGCTGCCCGCGGGCGAGCACAGAAAAAGCGCGGTGGCCGCGATTTCCTCGGGCGTGGTCATGCGGCGCAGCGAAATCTTCGCGAGATACTGCTTCTCCATCTCTTCATACGGCAGGTTCAATTGCTTCGCGCGCGCGGCGATCACGCGCTCGATGCGCGGTCCTTTCACGATGCCCGGCTGTATCGCATTGACGCGTATGTTCGACGGCCCCAGTTCGATCGCGAGGCTCTTGATCATGCCGACGACCGCCCACTTCGTCGCGGCATACGGCGTGCGGAACGCGTAGCCGAGCCGTCCCGCGACGGACGACAGCGCGATGATCGTGCCGCCGCCATGTGCGTCGCGCAGCATCGGCACCGCGCGGCGCGCGAAGTAGAACTGCGCGTTCAGATTGACGTCGATGGTTTCTTCCCACTCGTTCACGTCGAGTTCTTCGATGCCGCCCGTCGGCCCCGCGATGCCCGCGTTGTTCACGAGCACGTCGAGCCCGCCGAGTCCGCTCTGCACATCGGCGAACACGCGCTCGACGGCCTCCTTGTCCGATACATCCGCGAGCGTCGACGTGATCGCGTTGCACTCCGCGCTCGCTTCGGCTTTCGTCAGCGCATCGATCGCGTCGGGGCTCGCATCGCAGACGTGCACGCGTGCGCCCGCATCGATGAACGCGCGCGCGATCACGAGGCCGATGCCCGATGCGCCGCCCGTGATGAGCACGCGCAGGCCCGCGTGCGGTTTCAGCATCTGAAGAACCGTCATGCATGTCTCCTTTTCTTGTTGTCGTTGCCGTGCGACTCAGGCGCTTGCTTCGTTCGACATGTCGCCGCCTTGCAGGCGTTCCTGCAAATCGGCGGCGGCATCGCCGATGTCTTCCTCGATGCCCGCGCGCGCGCCTTCGCCGTCGCCTTTCCAGAGCGCTTCGACGATATGGCGATGCGCGGCCATCGAACGGCGCATGTGAGGAATGTCGGGTGCGACGAGATTCAGGAACGGACCGATGCGCATCCAGAGGTTCTGGATCGTCGCAAGCGTGAGATCGCTCGCGCCATGCGTGTAGATGGCGATATGAAATTCGAAGTTGCTGCGCAGATACGCGGGCACGTCGCCGGCTTCGACATGCGCGTCCATCGTGTCGAAGATCGACTGCAAGGCTTCGAGATGCGCACGCGTCATGCGCGACGCCGCGCGCTTCGCGACCGCCCCTTCCAGCGCGATGCGCACGTCGCGCAATTCGTCGAGCAGTTCGAGCGTCATCGGCGGGACCATCAGCGCGCGGCCGGGGCCATCGATCAATGCGCCTTCGGCCTGCAAACGCGTGAGCGCGGCGCGCACCGGCATGGTGGACGAGCCGACCGCTTCCGCGACGCTGCGCAGGCTCAGCAACTGTCCGGGCGCGAAGCGGCCCGTCATGATCGCCTGCCTCAGTTGCGCATAGACGCGGCCGGCCATCGTTTCGCGTGCAACCAATTCGAGCGCGGGTAAATCCGTCGTCGAGCGTGTCGCCACCATCTTGCCTCCGTACTTTCGTTCGGCTGCCGCAACGATTCGGTTCGTGTGACCTGTGATCACACCGGTATGGCTAAAGTTTCGGACGCGCGACCGCGTGAGTCAACCTCGAATTGCTAGGTGAAAACGCTGATGCCGGAATCGGCAGCGCGATGCGGCAGTGCAAGATACTTTGATATCCTGATTATGCGAACTTCGCGGACACCGCGCGCTGAATCTCCGCGAACGCGACCGGCTTCACGAGATGATGATCGAAGCCCGCTTCCTTCGAGCGCTGGCGATCGTGCGCCTGGCCGTATCCCGTCACCGCGATCAGCAAGGCGTCGGCGGTTGCGGGGCGCATGCGCATCTCGGCCGCGAGGCTATAGCCGTCCATCCCTGGCAAGCCGATGTCGAGCAGCACGATCTGCGGCACGAAGACATCGGAGAGCGCGAGCGCTTCGATCGCATCGTGGGCCGTGCGCACATCGAAGCCGTCCGCTTCGAGCAGCAGCGCCATCGCCGTGGCGGCGTCCACGCTGTCGTCGACGAGCAGCACGCGCTTGCCGCTCGCCACGCTCACCGGCGCATCGCCTACGCCCTGCACGGCCACTTGCGCATCCAGCGCGAGCGGCAGCCACACGACGAACTCGCTGCCCGTCTGCGGTCCCGCCGAGAACGCCTCGATGCGCCCGCCCTGCAATTCGACGAGCGTCTCCGCCAACGGCAGGCCGATGCCGAGCCCGCCTTCCGACCGTTCGAGCGAGGTCTCCGACTGCACGAAGAGATCGAAGATATGCGGCAGCATGTCGGGCGCGATGCCGATGCCCTTGTCGCGCACGACGATGCGCACCTCATCGCCGAACTGCTCGGTCTCGATCGCGATCTCGCCCTCTTCGGGACTGTACTTCGACGCATTCGACAGCAGATTGGCGAACACCTGCGAGAGCCGCACGTTGTCGCCGAGGATATAGAGCGGCGCATCCGGCTGCTTCACGGTCAGCGTGTGGCGCTTGCGTTCGAGCGCGGGCTGCACGGTCTCGATGGCCGCCGCGATCGCCACCGCGAGATCGACCGCTTCCTGACGCAGCGTGATCTTGCCCTGCGTGATGCGCGCGACGTCGAGCAGATCGTCGACGAGACGGCTCAGATGCCGCACCTGTCTGTCGATGATCGCGCGCACGGTCGCGAAGTGCTGCACGGACGGCTCGCGATGCGGATCGAGCAAGTCCACCGCATTGCGGATCGGCGCGAGCGGATTGCGCAGTTCGTGCGCGAGCATCGCGAGAAATTCGTCCTTGCGGCGGTCCGCTTCGCGCAGCAACAGTTCGGCGGCCTTGCGCTCGGAGATGTCGTTGACGATACCCGCGATGCGATACGGCCGCGCCGGATGCCCCGCCGCGCCGCGCACCTGAAACGCGCGTTCCGCCACCCAGCGCGGTCCGCCGCTCGCGCGCACGATGCGATATTCGACCTGGTACGGCGTGCCGTTCGCGAGCAGTTGCCGATACGCATCGGCGACATGATCGCGGTCCAGCGGAAGAATATCGCCCGACCAGTGATCCGGTCCCGGCACGGGCGCGGGCGCGCCGCCGCCCGTATCGAAGAGATGCGTGTAGGCGGGGCTCACGTAAAGCAGTTCGCCGGATGCGGGATCGAGCATCCAGAACACATCGTCGATATTTTCGGCAAGCTGGCGAAAGCGCTCTTCGCTTTCACGCAGCGCGTTTTCCGCGAGCCGCGCGCGCAACAAGGCGCGCACATGCGCGATCAGCTCGGCCGGTTCCACGGGTTCGGTCAGATAGCTGTCCGCGCCGCCTTCGAGACCGCGAATGCGATCGAGGCTATGCACCGCCGCCGCCGATGTCTGCAGCACGAGCGTGCTCGCGGTATCCGCCGACGCCTTGATCTGCCGGCAGACTTCGAGCCCGTTGATGTCGGGCAGTTTCACGTCGAGCAGCACGAGATCGGGCGCGTCGGCGCGCACGTGTTCCAGCGCGGCGGTGCCCGTCGCCGCTTCGATCACGTGAAAGCCCGCGCGCGACAGGATGCGCGTTTTCGCATAGCGCGCGCCGTCGTTGTCATCGACGTTGAGGATCAGCACCTCGCTCCAGTCGCTTCTCATGATGGTCCCTTGCCCGTCACCGCGTCCAGCACGCCCGGCAGCGCTCGGCCGCCGACCGGCTTTTCGATGAACACGGTCGCGCCGAGCGCCTGCGCTTCATCGCGATCGTTGGCATCGCCGAGCACGAGGATCGGAATGCTGCGCGTTGCGGCCTGCGCGCGCAGCGCGGCGAGCCAGATCCACGCTTCCGATGGCGCGGGGCGCACGGCGAGCAGGAGCGCGGCGGGCTGCGTGCGCGCGAGCAGGCGGCCGGCTTCGTCGAGCGTCGCGGCGCTCATCGCACGATACGACGAATCGCGCAGCGCGGCCTCGCAGTCGAGGCGCTCGACCGGATTGCTCGCGACGATCAGCACGGCGGGCCGCGTATCGCTTGCCGCATGATGCGCGGCGTCGAAATCCGCGCCGTAGTGAGCGGGAATCGTCGCGCTGAAGGTCGAGCCGCGCCCGACTTCGCTCTCGAGCGAAACGTCGCCGCCGAGCAGCTTGCAGAGCTTGCGGCACAGCGGCAGGCCGAGCCCCGTGCCTTTCACGTATTGCTGAAGCCGGTTCTCGACCTGGCCGAACTCCTCGAACACCACTTGCTGATGCTCCGGCGCGATGCCGATGCCCGTATCGCTGACGGCAAACGTGATGAGGCGGCGCGCCTCGTCGTAACTCGCGGCGACGCGCACTTCGCCGCGCTCGGTGAACTTGAGCGCGTTCGACACGAAGTTGCGCACCACCTGCGCGACCTTGGCTTCGTCGGTGCGGATGGGCGGCAGGCCTTCGCACGATTCGAACACGAGCTCGACCGCGCCACCGGGCGACAGCGGCCGCAACATGCCGCGCAGCGCCGAAAACAAGGTATCGACTTCGAACTCGGCCGGACGCACTTCGATCTTGCCCGCCTCGATCTTCGCGAGATCGAGCAGGTCGTCGACCGTCTCCGACAGATCCTCCGCGGCCTTGCGGATGAAGCGCACCTGCTTTTCCTGCTCTTCCGTCAGTTCGCCGTCGATACGGTCGAGCAGGAGCTTCGACAGCGCGCGGATCGACGAGAGCGGCGTGCGGAACTCGTGGCTCATGTTCGAGAGGAAGCGCGACTTCGATTCGTCCGCGCGCCGCAGATGATCCGCGCGCGCATCGAGTTCCGCATAGAGCGCGACGACGCCGCGATTGGTGTCTTCGAGTTCGCGCGTGAGACGCGTCAATTCTTCCTGACGCTCGCGCAGATCGGCGAGCGCGGCAATCAGCTCGCGATTCTGGCGCTGCAATTCCGCCGCCGTGTCCGCGCCCGAATGACGCGAAAGCGCCTGGCCGACCGCCTGCATGTCGCACGCCACGCCATCGGGCAAGGCCTTCGCGAGTGAGATCGACGTGACGCCGTCCGCTTCGTCGGCGATCGCGCATTGATCCATCAGACGCTGCGCCGCGAGCAGGCCGAGCGCGGCTTGCGAGTCGTCGCTGCGCATCGCGCGCAGACGCTCGCCCGCGCCGGCGCCCGCCAGAAAACGCACGACGAAGCGGCGCGGGCGCGTGGCGTGATCGATCAGGAATTCGGCGCGCGCCGGCTGCCCCGCGGTCAGCACCGTGCGCGCCGCTTCGAGCACGGAGGTCGAGATGCGCGTCTGGTCCTGCGGCGAGAAGCCGAGCGCCGCGCTCGCATCGCGCGCCTTCACGCGGGCCGCGACCATGTCGCGCTCGTCTTCGATATGCATCGCGTAGAGCGGCTGCGTCATCATGCGCCTCCGTTCACGCGGGCAACGAACACGGTGACATCGTCGCTGCCGCGCGAGAAGTCGCGGTACAGCACCGCCGCGACGAGCGCCGGATGCCGCATGGCGAGACCCGGATAGCGCGCGAGATCCCAGCGCGACGCGAGCCCGTCCGAATGCAGCACGACGAGCGCGTCCGGCGGATACGGCACGTCGAACAACTGCGCGCGCCGCGCCGCATGGCCGACGATGCCGCTGTGCGACACGAGATGCCTGTGCGAGCTTTCCGTCCACACGCTCGCCGAAATATTGCCGATGCCCGCGAATGAAACCGGCATGCCCGCCATCGACGCGAGCGCCGGCATGCGCGCGATGCCGACCGCCGCGCCGCGCGTCGGACGCAGCGCGCCGTTGGCGACCTCCATGATGCGGTCGAGCGGCTGATCGCCGTTTGCGGCGAGCGCTTTCGCCGCTTCGATCGCCGCGACATTGGCGAGCGGACCGTGACCGAGACCATCGGCGACGAGCACGGTGAACTCGCCCTGATTCGCATGGCATGCCCACGCATCGCCGCTGACGGTTTCCGTTTGCAGCGGCAGATTCACGACGCCATAGGTCAGTTGCGCGGCAGGCGCATTCACCGCGCCCGGCGCATTCCAGAACACGACGCGCAGCACGGTGCCGCGTCCCGGCGCGCTCCAGATGTCGAGCTCGTCGGACAGGCGCTCGATTGCGCCCATGCCGGTGCCGGGGCTGCCGGCGGTCGTGTAGCCGTCCTCGAAACAGCGATGCAGATCGTGGATGCCCGGCCCGCTGTCGATGCACAGCACTTCGATGCCGTAGCGCTGGGGCGCGCCCGCGCCTGCATCGACGAGCGGCCGCATCAGCAGTTCGCCGCGCTCTGCGTGCTTCAGCAGATTCGTGCCGCATTCGGTGACGACGATCGCAAGCTCGCCCGCGGTGGTCTCGTCGAAGGCGAGACCACGCGCGAGTTCACCGATCGAGCGCCGCGCATAGGCGATCTGGCTCGCCTCGGAGATCTCGAAGCGCTGCTGCGCGGCCATCGATTCCTTCAGAACGGTTTCCATTTGGTGATCGAGACGTGCGTGCCCTCGCCTGGTGCCGAGCGGATGTCGAATTCGTCGCACAGGCGTTTCGCGCCGCCGAGACCGAGGCCCAGGCCGCTGCCCGACGTGAAGCCATCGGACAGCGCGCGCTGGATATCCGGAATGCCCGGGCCGTTGTCGACGAATTCGAGTGTGAGGCCGCGGCGGCCGTTGCGCTCGACTAAATAGCAATGCACGTCCCCGCCGCCGCCATAGATGAGCGTGTTGCGTGCCAGCTCGCTCGCCGCCGTCACGAATTTGGTCTGATCGATGAGAGACAGGCCCTGCGCGACCGCCTTTTCCCGCACGAACTGGCGCAACCGCACGATCTGTTCGTCAGACCGGATCGGCAGCGTGTCGGGCGGCGAAGTGGAGATCGGCGCGGCTGTGGAGTTGTAGATCGTCATGGCGTCGTTCGCATGCGGCCGTCAGACCGTGCCATTCCTTGCAAGGAGCGCCATGCCCTTCTCCACGTCGAGCGCGGTGCGCACGCCCGAAAGCGTGAGCCCGAGCTCGACCAGCGTGATCGCGACCGACGGCTGCATGCCGACGACCACCGTCTCCGCATCGAGCACGCGCGCCATCGCGGCCGTATTGCCGATCATGCGTCCGATAAACGAATCGACCACATCGAGCGAGGAAATGTCGATCAGCACGCCGCGCGCGCCGTCCTTCACGATGCGGCTCGTCAGATCGTCCTGCAGCGTGAGCGCGAGCCGGTCGTGCATGTCCACCTGAATGGTGACGAGCAAGAGCTTGCCCATCCTGAGAATCGGAATGCGTTCCATCGCTTGGGACCCCGTTCAGTCGCGTTGCGTTCGATGCGTGCTTCGAATGGCGAGACGCGGCGTCATTCCGGTTGCAGCGAATCGAGGCCGTCGCCCGAGCGGACCGCGCGCCCGGCGTCCTGTCCGTACGCCCCCGTCACCGACTTGCCGGTGCGCTGCAGCGCGACGATGAAGGCCGCCGCGAGCGTCGCCTTGGTCGTGACGTTCGAAAGGTTCACGCCCAGATGCACGATGGTCTGCGCGATCTGCGGACGAATGCCGCTGATGATGCAGTCCGCGCCCATCAGCCGCGCCGCCGCGACGGTCTTGAGCAAGTGCTGCGCGACGAGCGTATCGACGGTCGGCACGCCGGTGATGTCGATGATCGCGATCGCCGCGCCCGTCTCGACGATCTTCTGCAGCAGATTCTCCATCACGACCTGGGTGCGCGCGGAATCGAGCGTGCCGATGAGCGGCAGCGCGAGAATGCCGTCCCACAACTGCACGACGGGCGTCGACAGTTCGAGCAGTTCCTGCTGCTGACGCACAATGACCTGCTCGCGGCTCGTCTGGAAGACTTCGGTCGTGAAGAGACCGAGTTCGTCGAAGAGCGTGCTGATGGTCCAGGTGAGATCGGCGAGCGTCGCGGCATCGTTGCCGAGCGAATCGCGCAGACGCGCGAAGAGCGGCTGCTTGAGCGAGAACACGAACATCGCGGTCTCGACCGGCGTGAAGCCCTGACGCGCGCGCTGAGCGGACATCTCCGTGAGAAACGCGCGCACTTCCTGCCACGCGGTCGTCCTGAAATCGACGCGCTCGGATGAAGCCAGCGCCGACATCAGCAGCGAGACGAACTGCGTGAACTGATTGCGCAACTCGGCTTCCCCGACGAGTCCGCGCCGCGAAGCGATGGCGTGCTGTTGCGCGAACCACTCCGTGAGCAGTTGCTCCTGATTGCTGGTGAACAATTGGGCAAGCCGCGTTCCGCCGACCATTTCCATGCCGAGATCCTGTGCGATTGATGTTATTTGGGCGCCTAGCCCCGGGCGTTGGTTGTTGCGTCGCGGCGAACATGATCGCAATAAACGCGGCGCAAGGCGCTCGGAATGTAGCACGTCATCTCAAAATTCGACAGTCCGGAAAGCCTTGTAGCGCGAAGGATTCGACGGTGCCGGGGCCAATCGGCAATTGCTTCCGGTCGTTCGCGGCCGGGTGGACGAAGGGCGGTCAAATATCCTGCGGCGGCGCGCGCGTCCATAGAACGATACGAAGGTCCGACATGCGATGCCGTGTATAGCAGCGCGAATATTTTTTCCGCTATGGCCCGATGCAATACTCGGGCGACCGACTCAAACGTCCCTGACCTGCCGGAGCGCACATGGCCCAAACGATTCATCCCGTCGACGAAGTGCTGCCCATCGGTCAGATGCTCGCGGTCGGCATCCAGCACGTACTCGTGATGTACGCGGGCGCAATCGCTGTGCCGCTCATCATCGGCGCGGCGTTGAAGCTGCCGAAGGATCAGATCGCGTTCCTGATCAGCTCGGACCTTTTCGCGTGCGGGCTCGTCACGCTGGTGCAGTGCATCGGCGTATGGAAGTTCGGCATCCGCTTGCCGGTGATCATGGGCGTGAGCTTCGCGCCGGTCGGGCCGATGGTCGCGATGGCGTCATCCGGCGCGGGGCTCACGACGATCTTCGGCGCGACGATCGCGGCGGGCGTGTTCGCGATTCTGATCGCGCCGTTCTTCGGCCGGCTGATGCGCTTCTTTCCGCCGATCGTCACGGGCACGATCATTCTGACGATCGGCATGACGCTCTTTCCGGTGGCGATCAACTGGGCGGGCGGCGGACGCGGCGCGGCGAATTTCGGCGAGCCCAAGAACCTGATGATCGCGGCTGTGGTGCTGCTCGCGATTCTGCTGATCAACAAGTATCTGAAGGGGTTCATCGCGAATATTTCGGTGTTGCTCGGCATGGCGATTGGCTTCGTGATTGCGCTGCCGCTCGGCTTCGTCGATTTCGCGGGTGTCGGTCAGGCCGCGTGGTTCGCGCCGGTGCGGCCGTTCGCGTTCGGCATGCCGACTTTCGATCTCGCGGCGATTGCGTCGCTGTGTCTCGTGATGGTCGTGATCATGGTGGAATCGCTCGGTATGTTTCTCGCGCTCGGCGATCTCGCGATGCGGCCTGTTTCTCGCGTCGATGCGACGCGCGGACTGCGCACCGATGGTCTCGGCACGGTGATCGGCGGGATCTTCAATACGTTTCCGCATTCGTCGTTTTCGCAGAATATCGGGCTTGTCGGGATTACGGGTGTGAAGAGCCGCTGGGTCGTCGCGGTGTCGGGCGTGATTTTGATTTTGCTGGGGCTGTTGCCGAAGCTTTCGAATCTGATTGCTTCGATACCGGTGGTCGTGCTCGGCGGCGCGGGGATCGCGATGTTCGGGATGGTCGCGGCGACCGGCGTGAAGATCCTCAGCAAGGTCGATTTCGATAGCAAGAACAACTTGCTCATTATCGCGATCAGTCTTGGCGTGGGGGTGATTCCGCTCGTCGCGCCGACGTTTTTTGCGCATATGCCGGGGTGGGCGGGGCCGCTTACGCATAGCGGCATCACGCTTGCTGCCGTGTTTGCGATCCTGCTCAATGCGCTTTTTAATCGCGAGCGCGATTCGGGGGATATCGAGAAGGAAATCGCCGCGGAGATGCCGATGAGTTTGCGGCAGGGGGATGGGGATGTTCGGGAGTGAGTTTGTTGGGTTTGGGGTTGGGGCTGGGTTTGGTTCGCCGGATCCCGGTTTCGTGTCGGTCTATTA
>JFHF01000072.1 GCA_000648925.1 Caballeronia jiangsuensis | reverse complement strand
CGATCGTTTGCTTCTTACCCGGCTCGCATTGGAGGGATGCGACGCGCGCCGCCGTGAGATTCGTCTTTGCCATTCGTTTGCCTATTCGCCCACGCCGTGTAGGCACTGTGTAGGCAAATTCTATGGCAATCGGGCAACATCGAGCAACACATAATCCGTGGGTCACAAACTACAACATTGTTTTTGTTTGATTTTTCTTGCCTACACAACCTCAATCAACTTCGATAAATCTCAAAACTCACGGACTTTTAATCCGTTGGTCACCGGTTCGAATCCAGTACGGCCCATGGGAATAGTAACGCGAAGCTGAAAGGAGGTCTGGCCATCGCCCAGATGCCCGAATCGCTGCGTGTGGAACGCTGGCATCTCTCATAGACAAGGCAAGTGCTTACTGTCGGAAGGCTGCGCTCGCCCCTGAGGGGGAGATGCCTGAGCCGAGGATCCGAGGCGCGACGAGACGATAGCGACTCATTCAAATCGAGACCAGCTGGACCAGAAACAAGATATCAGATCCGTTCTGCCCGGACAGGACAAGCTTCCGGGTGTTGGAGTCATCCGATGCTTGACGTACTTCAAGAAACATGGGGCGACTATACAGTCGGCATTCTGACGTTCCCGGTGCTCGAGCTTCAAACGCGGACGTCCTCGCCCGACGGTTACGTCGCAATCGTGCGCATCGACAAGGGCGGCGAGGTACTCGCCGACTGGCACCTGCCGCGTGCTTCCCGACCGTCGGAGACTGCGCCCGAGGCTCAACGTAATGCATTGGAATACGCGATCATCCTCATCGGGCGCGGCATTTTCGACGAAACGTCGAGAAAGGCATGACGCCCCCGGGTGAAGACGTGTCGCTGTGCATCGCTCGCTCGCGCATTCCTTCGCCGCACGCTTCATCGTTCAGGGGCGCGCGCCACCGCGCGTGGCATGTAATTGGCCAGTTATCGTTACGGCGTTCGACCCAAGTGCTGAATTGTCCCCTTATGGGCATGACTTACAGCGCTTGCGTCGCCGCATCCGGCTTCGGCTAAACGAACCCAGTTTTCATTGCTGCATGACATGCCCGCGCGAGCCCGTTGACGCCCTTTGCGTTGACTGCGGAAGTAAGGGCGGCGCCGAGACCCGACCCCGCCGAGACGTTGGTCGATTGACATAATGAAACTTAACGCATTTTCGTTAGTACGACTAACCATCTACGACAAGCAATGTTTGAGCGCTGAACACGAGTCGGCTCGTGGCATCCTTTGTCGGCGAAGGCGACTCAGCGTGAACCCATTCATATTCCGCATATTCATTGAGTCCTACCCGTTAATCCAGTTGTCGATCTTGACACCGGGATAGCTCGCAAAATCGCGCTCGTTATTTGTCACCATGACAACGTCCAGCGCAATCGCATGAGCGGCAATCAGCTTGTCAAGAGCATCCTTCTTGCGCTCACGCGTTGCTTCCCGAACAGGCCCGTAGGCCATTGCCGCGGCGGCATCGAACGGAACAACCGGGATATCCTCGATAAGCGCGGCGAGATTGCGGCGCTCACGGGCACGGTTCGCAGAAACAGTTACGCCGTATTCAAGTTCGGCGTATGTCACTGCGGACATGACAACATCCCCGACGTAGCACTCAGCAAATCGCTTCGCTACTTGTTCCGGCTGGTTTTTCATGAGGTAGATGCACATGTTTGTGTCAAGCATGAAGCACGGCATCACAATCCCTCACGCTCGGCCTGTTCGTGCTCGCCGCGGCCTTCGGCCATGAAATCCGGCCCGAATTTGGCGAACTTCTTCAATACGCCGCCCAGCGGTCGACGCGCGGGACGGATACGAATCTCATCGCCCACGCGCTCGATCTCAAGTTCCACGTCGCTGCGGTCATAGGCGAGATCGGCGGGGATACGAACGGCCTGTGAGTTGCCATTCTTGAAAACGCGGGTGGTATGCATGGCCGCTCCTGCTGCGTGTGTACATAGAACGTACTATAGACCATTGCCCGCACGATGTAAATACGCGTGTGTACATAGGATGCCATATTCCCGACCTGCACCCGTATAACGGCATGACGTCTCCCAGCTTGACTCGGCCGCTTGCGCACCGGCTCGACACGAGCGTTTCGGTAACTTGTTACGAGGATGGAAACGGCCGCCGGCGCGCGGCGATATTGGTTTCCTCGGAAACACCGGCGCAGCGTCGGGCAGTCCAGCGATGGGACGACCGGCTTTTACGTATCTTGAGCAAAGGGATGAAAGCTGAGTCTCGTGCAGGCAGCGATTCACAGCGAAGCCGATTAACATGCAAAAGTGATTGCCCTCTTTTCTCGCGACGATCAAACTCGGCAAAGGATCCAGCGGAGTTGCTGTTTTTGACGACCCGGTCTGTTGCCGCCGACGCCGAATTGAACCAGTTGCCGACACGTCGATGATCCGGACAGCGGTCTCCTGCAAGGCTTTGCCCGACTTTGCGGCGCAACGGCGCACGTCGCCAAAAGCGTTTTCGCGGCTGCTGGCCGATGGCGTTGCTCGCCAAACATGGCTGCGAGGCGATGGACACGACGCAGGGCGCTTCATCGGCCGTCTTGGCCGCCTCTGTGGCGACGCCGCGCCTGCTTCAAAAGGGGAAAGGCGTCGCGGTCCTTGGTTCATCGAGTTTGTCCTCTCATAGTTGTGATAGGACGGTATAGGTCTGAATCAAGAGGCCACATGAGCGGCACTCTAAGTTCTTTGCGCACTGTGCGTAACCGAGCGCTGGATTTTCCAGGCTCGGTCCATCTCGTCGTCGAGCGGCGCTTCAAGGGTGGGCGCCTGTCAACAGCAACAAGCGATGTGTCTGCCGTAGACCACCATTCCATTATTTTCTCCTCGGTGCGGCGCAAGCTCAGAAGAGAACAACCTCCGCACGCAAACCGCGCAAATTCAGTCGGTTAGCTTAGAACCCGCCGGTGCACCGCGCGATTGGCCCGATCTGTGCATTTGGCCGACTACGGAGAGTCAGCCGTTGTCTGCTCTTCGCTGCGAAGTCCCGCCGGACAATGGGTGACGTCCTCGCCCGTGGTCGGTGCGGATGGATCGGTGTATGTAGTCGCCGAGACCCGCGTTCTCATCGCGGGAGAGACGAGCGTCTATCGATACGAGTCCACGCTGCACAAATTCTCTGCAGGTGGCGGATGGCTTTATCAAGCGCCATTTCCACAGCGCTGGGGCAATACCAAATACAGCAGCCGCGGTGACGCCAACGCTGCGCCGAACATCTGGAGCAGCAACGGCGTCGAAGCCATCATCGTGCCGGCGGTCTACAGCATACCGGCGTACACGTCCCTGCGATTGGTCGCGTCCGCCACCAGCGGCGCCGTGCTGGGCGACGTCCTGGTATCGGAACCGTCGCCCGGCACGGTGACAGGCGACTGGCTGCCGCCATGGTCGTTCGACGTTCCCTCCGAACCTCCATCATGCACGGACTTCTCCGTTTGTCTGCCCACCGACACGAGTTGGCCGCTATCCGACGTCGCAATCTGGCAAAGCGACAAGGGGGAGCCGCCGACCGTGATGGTCTCCGACGCACTGCAGGATGTCGTCGGCTACACGTTCGATCCGGCACAGGGATTCACTGAGCGATTCCGCGTGCATGATGCGAATCGTCGCGTATCGTCGGGTCCGCTCATCTTGCCCGATGGTCATACGGTCGTTACCGCAACCAGCGACAAATCGAACCGGCTCACGTTCGCCGGACCGAATTTTACGCCGGCGGCCGATTCTACGGGCAATCTCGGCGTCGCCTGGCCGGCTTTGCCCGGTCAGCACGCCAATTTCGCGCACGCTCGATGCCGGCCTTCGCCCCGGTCCAACCTGCATCACATCGGCAGACACTTCTACCGTCGAATGACAGGTGATGGCCGAACAGAACGACCGGCGCGGTCGGCCGTCGACCGCCGATCCCAGAAGCGAATTTCTGCGTGCTTCATCGGTGGACTACGGGTTGTTTGTCAGCGCAACGCGCGCTCGTCGCTTCAGAGATAGAGCCTCAACGCGGCAACGTCGCGCTTTGTTTACATAAGTAACATTAACGCCTTTTCGTTAAGATTACTAATGAGATGCAGTCGGTCGTGCTGCGCTTTCGATCCGCCCTCGCCCGATCTTGCTGCCGCTGCCGGTAGCGTCGACCGAAAAAATGTCGCTCCAGATTCACTCGGCCTCCGCGGCTTGCCTCTGGCCGGCGCGACGCGCGTCGTCGCGCCCTTTCGTCTTCCCAACCTGCAATCGCGCTTCGTAGGCTGGCCCACCCTCGCAGCGATCCGCTTGCGCGAGCGCGTGGGACGTGAATCGACGGCGGAACTGTCGAAACACCCACGGCGTATTCCGCGCGGCGAAAGGGACCCGTTGCTGCCATTTGAGCCGCTGCATTTCCAAGGGCAGATATCGGATCGGAACGGTCGTTCCGTGCGGTGTTTTGAGGACGGGTACTTGACGACGCCTTAACGCCTCTCAAGCGTCCAACGTTGACTGATGCGCAACTGCTCGCACGCATCCGCACGCTCCACGCGAGTTCACGTTGCAGCCGGTCAGAAAGAAACCAAACAGGCCGTCACCGGATCCGCATCGCCGCTGCCTGCTTACGCGCATTGGAGGTCGGTCATGCCGATCCATGAGACGAGCCAGGACTCGGTCTTCATGCCATTCGGGTCGGTTGGAGCGGGACGGTTCATGTTCGTCGGGAAACGAGAGAAACTTCGCGTCAGCCGAAATCGGCAAAGTCCGCAGCTGTGAGATCGCTGCATCCATTCAGCATGTCGGCGGCGAGCGCGCGCTTACGCTGCAACAG
The DNA here is from genome assembly GCA_000648925.1 of Caballeronia jiangsuensis. Taxonomy (GTDB): domain Bacteria; phylum Pseudomonadota; class Gammaproteobacteria; order Burkholderiales; family Burkholderiaceae; genus Caballeronia; species Caballeronia jiangsuensis. The sequence goes on along the minus strand of JFHF01000072.1, from coordinate 25,059 downwards.
CGCGTCCAGACGGACATCGAAACTCGGAAAGGCTTCGCTGATCACACCCGGGTAGTAGAGCGTGACCGTCCGCGTCTGCCCGATACGGTAAGCACGCGCCGTGGCCTGGTCTTCTTTCGCCGGATTCCACGTGCGCGTGAAGTGGATGACATGATTGGCCGCCTGGATATTGACGCCGAATCCGACCGCCAGCGGCGAAAGAATGATGACGTCGAATCCGTCGCTCGCCTGGAAGGCATCGATAAGCTGCTGACGGTTGCCAATGGCGCGCGGGTCCGCCGACGTGTCGCCATTCACGATGCTCGGCGCAAAGCCGAACATCGCGGCAACGACACGCTGCAAAACCAGTTGCAACTCCCTGAACTCGCAAAACACGATGACCTTGTGGCGGCCCTCTGCATCGGCGGCAAGCATTTTCAGTGTCTTGACGAGCCACCCCATCTTTGGCGAATCATCAACGAGGCGTGTGATCGGCACGTCACGCACGTCGGGCTCCGCGAAGCCGTGCGGATCCGTGCAAATCTTGCGGATGGCCAACAGCGCCTGCAATTGCGCGGACGGATTCGTTTCGCGTTGCGCGCGCAGCGTCGCGAGTGCGCCCTCGTAGTGCCGTTGCTGATAGGGCGACATCGGCAACCGCTTGCACGCCTCGTTCTCGACCGGCACGGGCAGGTCCTTCGCGACGTCCGTCTTTTTCCGATGCAGAATCTGCGGCTGGATGACTTTGCGCAAGGCCTCGACCTTGGCCTGCTGTTCCTCGGTCTTCGCCTCGATCGGCCGTCGATACGTCCGCGAGAACTGATTCAGCGCGCCGAGCATGCCGGGCTGCACGAAGTCGAACAGACACCACAGATCGGCGAGCGTGTTCTCGACCGGCGTTCCCGTGCAAGCAATCCGGAAGCGCACTTTCTGCTTCTTTGCCGAGCGCGTCACGAGTGCAGCGGGATTCTTGATCTTCTGCGCTTCGTCGCACACCATGATTGACCACGACTGACGCGCGAGCGCGAACTCGAGGTCACGCATGGTTTCGTAGGTGGTCAGCACGAGCCGCGTGCCGCCTATCCAGTCGCGCTTGAGAAGTCGCGTCACGCCCTGCGCGGCGAGACTTTCATCGATCTCTTGACGGCTCGCACGCAAGGACTTGAGCGTGTCGCCGTAAAGCAGAAGCAGCGGCAGCGTGTCCGGCTCAAAGAAGCGCGCGAGTTCGTTGCGCCAGTTTTCGAGCAGCGCGACCGGCGCGACGATCAGCGCCGGTTCGAGCTGCGGCTCGCGTTCGAAGCAAGAGGCAATGAATGTGAGCAACTGCAAGGTCTTGCCAAGGCCCATGTCATCGGCAAGCACCGTGCCGCGGCACGCGGCGGGCGACAGCGCCCAGAGATGCTGAAGCCACGCCACGCCTGTTTCCTGATGCGGCTTGAGCACGACTTCAGGCCGCAGCGTCTTTGGCATCGCGGGCGCGCGATCCGGCGGCATGTGGAGCGCGTCGGCGCGCACCTCGTTATATTCGATGTCCTCGAAATTGCGCTTGATGATCAGCCGCTTCCTGGCGGCCGGCAAGGCTGCGACGCGCGGCGTGAACGCGCCGCGCTGCACCTCGGCTGCGGCGCGAGCAAGGGCTTCAAGTGCGCGCTGTGCTTCGGCGATGGGAATCGGCTGCACGAGGCCGGGCAGCGTCACACGGTCCGCACCGGCCGCTCGCGCCTCGTTGACGGACTCCTGGAGGGATGGGATCTCGCCGAACTCGAACGGCACATAGCGCGTGCCGCCCGAAGGATCGTCGACGCGCAGTCCGATGGACGTGTTTTCCTCGAACCAGCCGCCCTCTTCCCGATTCTTCGCGATGACCGGCACCGCAAACGGCTTCTCCACTCCGATCTCGTCGATACGCTCCGAATAGTGACGCAAATCGAGCACTTCGGACGCCGTCCACAGCGCAGGCGTTTTCCATTCCCGCAGCCAGCCGGACAGCGTTTCCAGATGCTCGGACGTGTCGCCGACGATTTCGAGTTCGTCATCGTTCCAGGCGGTGCACTGCGAGCCGTCGTCGAGTGCGCGCGACAGACGGCCGGTGAACCGCGCGAGTTCATCGGGCGACGCGAACCATGTCATCGCGGCTTCTTCATTGCTGGCCGCGATCGGTTGCACGAGCAGGCCGACGCGAACGATCTCCCCGCTCTCGGCGCGCTCAACCTGCGGCAGGAACGACTTGAAGACGATCCCCGCCGCCTCGCACGCGACTTCGAACTCGCTGGCGTCGAGCACCTTGCGGGCGCTTTCGCCGAGCGTCGCGAAGGGATTGCGCACGAACGCCTGGGCACGCGTCCCCGTCACGCGTCGTCCCGGCATGCGACGCTTGATTTCGCCGAGCACGGCTTTCACTTCGGGCGTAGGCACGACGCGCACGAGCGCCGGGCCTTCGGGAATGCTGTAGCGATCGTCCAGCGGCAGACGGTCGAAATGTGCGACCCAGTTGTCAGGCGCACCTTCGAATACGGGCGACACTTCGAGGACGGCGGCCGCACCTTCGCCGCGCCGCTCGACATCGAGTCTGAGATGTTCGGGCGCAAGCACGATGGTGCTCGCCACGTAGTCCGAGACCGGACAGCCGCTCTCGGCCGCGAGCGTCCGCACGCGTCCGTAGATGTGCTCCTTGAACGAGAGCGTGCGCGCGTCGGCCGGCGTTGCGTGGAAGCGGCTCAACAGGTCGAGCATATCGCTGACGGACGCCGGCAGCAGCGCATCCGCATCGCCCGTACGCAGCACTTTGCCGATGAGACGTGGCGCAGGCCGCGCGCCGCGTCCCTGAGCGTCCACCCATTCGTCGATGCGTAGCCCGAAGTCCGCATCGCCTAGCGCACCGGCGTTGGTCACACGCGGACGCATGAGCGTGTCGGGCGGGAAGTGCAACGGCGCGCGGAAGGAACGCAATTCATCGCTGCGCAGAATGCCGTAGACGTGTTCCCACGACAGCAGCACGGCCGACCCCACGGCGACGCCGAAGCCCTCCTGCGCCACCAGCGCGAGATGCGCGCCGAGTTCGGCGTGAGCAGGATAGTCGTACGGCGAGGCGAGCCATTGTCTGGCGAGCGGCGCGGGTGAGGCGTAGCGCAAGCCGTGCTCGTCGATCGTCAGCACCGGGACGGCGGCGGCGGCATCGGGCGCGAATGCTTTTCCCGCATCCGATTTACCTGTTTTTCCCCAGCCAAAGATTTTCGCGAGCATGAACGTTCCTTCACTTCAGACAGAAACCCTGGCCTGGCTTGAATTCGAAACCGAGCGCCTCGAGCCGATTCGCGAGATGTGGACGCTGGCGTCGCTGTTCCAGCAGCACCCACAACGCGCCGCCATTCGACCGGTTGTCTTCCCACTCGAAACCGCTCAGCTCGCACAGCGACAGGACATCCCGCAACTCGCGGTCGAATGACTCCGCGCGGGTGCGGCGGGCGTCGCGCGGGACGAGGCCCTCGAGTGGCGCGGCGGGACGCTCCGGCGGCGGGGAGACGAGCGGCGACGCTTCGCGCGGCATGAGGCCATCGAACGGGCCGGCGGGGCGATTCGGCGCGCGGGAAACGGGCGGCGGGGTGACCTGCGGCCGGCTCGGCGGCGTAGCAGTCGCGCGTGGCGGCGTGGCAGCGGCGCGAGACGGCGCGGCCGTGGCGCGCGGCGTAGCAGGCGTCGCGGGCGTCGTGCGCAGAAGGCCGCGCAGCTTCATATCGAAATTCTGTTCCCACGTGTAACCGCTGTGAGAAAGCCAAAGTGCCGCCACCCTGCGGTTCTTCATGCCGTAGAGACTGAAGGCGGGCGCGTCGAGATCAACAGGAAAACGCGACGCTTCGAAGGCGTAGCAGGCATTGCCGGTCACGCCGAATTCGACCACCAGCAACGAGCCGACACGCATGACGAAGGCATTATTGTCGTCGGCGGCATCGGCGAGGATGCGGTCCTTGCCCGCCATGCGCTTGCGGACATTGGTGAACGCCGCGCTCTTGTTTCGTTGCGCGTCCCGGCCGAGCACGAACCACATGTCGGAAATCTCGGGCTCCCACTTCAGCCAGTAGTTCAACCGCCGCAGGTCCGCGGCTCCGTCCTTAGCCAGTAGTTCGAAGAAGTCGCGGATCAAGCGGCGCTTCAGCCAGCCTTCCACCATCTGCCGCGCGGGTTCGTGGTTCACATGCGCATCCCAGGCGGTGGGATCGATCCATGGATTGCCGATCAGCGTCAGGCAGGTGTCACGCAGCCGCTCATGTTCGGGGCGGTTGCGGCATTTCGCATAGCGCCTGATCACCCGCGCCGCCGCGCGCACGGCGAGCAGTTGCGGCAGCTTGATATCCGCGCGTCCGTTGACGTAGGCGAGTACGTCGCCGAGCGCGTCCTGGAACTCCGCGTCATCACGCTCGCAGACCGAGCGGACGTACGCCATGACGACTTCTTCCCAGACCCAGGAATTGGAGTCGATGCCCAGTCCATCGAAGACTTGCGCAAGCTCGGCGGTCCTGCCGCTGGCGAGATGCGATGCATAGCGGCTGCACGGGTCATCGGTAAGCAGGTTGGCGTGCTCGCGCAGCGTATCGAGCCATTCGGGAACGATGCCGCGCTCGCTGGCGCTCGCGTGCACGGCGGGCAGACGCTCGTCGAGATAGCGGCGGAGCCCGACCCAGTTGGCATGCGGGTCGGACTGCTGGCCGGAATCGCTGGTAAAGCTGAAGTAGCCCTGCAACAGGCCCTGATAGAACTTGCGAAAGCGCCGTTCCTGCTGTTCGTAGTCGCCCAGCAGCGCCATCAGCGATCTAAATAACGCGCGATCGTCGATCAGCCGTTCGCCCTGTCGATCGTCCAGCGGGACCGCCACGCCGTAGCAGACATAGCGAATCTGTGTCGGACTCAGGCCCTGGCGGCCCGCGAAGAACGTGCGCAGGGCGATCTTCAACTGATCGAGCGAAGGCGTGTCGTCGCGGCCACCGAACGCGCGTCTGATTTCGCGCAGCGCCACGCTCATGACGCGCGCATCCGCCGTCAGGGACGGGCCGTTGCGCAGCATGGCCTCGCGCAGCCGCGCGCCGGATGGGGTCAGCGGTCGATCAGCGGGCATCGTTCTTTCAGGTCGAGAGCTTGTTCCAGAGCGCCGTCATCCGCGCCGGGCGCGATCTGCGTGGCTTCGTCCTTGCGTTCCTGACGCGACTTGAACTCCAGCTTGATTTCGATGCGGCGGCTGTCGTCCGCCGTCGCGCGCAAAGAATTGAACGACGCGCCGCCGACGAAGAAGCGCGTCGCGACCAGTGCGCGGTCCGCGAAGGACAGCGCGGGTTGAGCGTGTCCTGGATCACGCAGAAGTTCGCACAGGACGCGCTCGCTGCGCTCGAGGCTCAGGTTCAGATTGAACAGATACTTGCCGCTGCGGCTCGCGTAGCCTTCCACGGTCGCGCGCTTGAACCAGTTCTTGCCCGCCTCCGTGGTCCGCAATTGCTCGAGCAGACGCGGGGTGAACTCGCGCAGCAGCGCACGCTGCGGCTCGGACAGCGTGTTCTGCCCTTCACGCTCGAAGCGGCCGCGCGGTCCGAAATCGATCGTCGTGCCGATCACGCGCACGCCGTCGAACTGATTCGCCACCCGTCGCACTTCCTGCATCAGCGCGCTGATCTGTTCGGCGCGCTGCTTCTCCTCGCGCTCCGCCTCCGACACGTGCTTCGTCACCGCCAGGAGCGCGACGCTCAGCGCGACGAGGAACAACACCATCAGCGCCGTCATCAGGTCGGAGAACGAGATCCAGAATGGCTTCTCGCCATCGTCGCGGCTCCGGCGGCGCGCCGGTGTCTGAATACCCAACATGCGTCACCTCGATGTCGAATCAGGCCGCGGCGGGCAGACGGTCGAACGCGTCGCCCAGATCGACGATCGCGCCCTTCAGCAGCCCGGTCGCCTGCGCGAGTTCCGTATGGAACGCGCTGTTGCTCTCGCGCAGCGTCTTTCTGACCTGGTCCGCGAATTCCTGGTGCACTTCGGCGAGATCCTCGATCAGATCGTCGAGATGGTCGCGCGTCGCGTCCTGCGCCTCACGAAGCGATTTGCCCGCCTGTTCCATCGACTGAACCAGCTCGCGCTTGAGCGAGGCTTCCGAGGACACGGTTTCCACCACGGTGCGCAGTTCCGACACCATGTCCGCGAGCGTGTCGCGCACGGTGCGCTGATCCGCCAGCGCCTGCTGCACGGCCCCGAGCGATCCATCGAGCGACGCCGCCGCCTGGCTGAAGCGCTCGGCCGTGTTCGCCACGCCGTCAGTGGCGGCCTTCACGCCGAGCAGGTTTTCGGCGAAGCGCGTCGAGGCGTCGTGCAGACGTTCCGCGCCCTGTCCCATGCGCTCGATATTGCCGTGCGTCGCCGCGTTGAGCTTGTCGATGGCATCGCGCATCGCGAGGCTGCCTTCCTGCACGGCCAGCGTCACCTTGTCGATCTGGCTCGTCTGTCTGTCGAGCAAATCGGCGATCTGCGCGGCGAGTTGCGCCTGGCGTCTGCCGTGCTCTTCGTGCGCGGAGGAAGTCTGGGCCTTCAGCGCGTCGATCATCTCGCTTGCCTTGTCGCCGATCTGGCCAATTAAACGGGACGACGCCTGCGCCGCTTCGTTTTGGCCTTGCGCCATGCTCGCGCGCGTCTCTTCCATCCACACGTGCATCTGCTCGCTGGCGCGGGCCTGGCGCGCGGCGGCGTCGGCGTGGCTGGCGTTGTTCCGGTCCTGCAATTCTTTCACGAACGAGGATGTGCCTTCGCTCATCTGACGCAGCATGTCGCGCGTCAGGTCCGCCGATTCGGCCTGGCCGCGCGCCACACCGTCCTTCAATTCATCGACGAAGGCGCGCATGCAGGCATTGGCTTCGCCCTGTTGCGCGGCGGCTTGCGCGTGGCTCGCCTGATTTTGGTCCTGAAGCGTTCTGACGAACGAAGCGGTGCTCTCGCTCATCTGCCGCAGCATGTTCTGAGTCAGGTCTGCCGATTCCGCCTGCCCACGCGCCACGCTGTCCTTCAGGCTGTCGACGAATGCCTGCATCTGCGCGTTCGCCTCGCTCTGATGGTTCTGGATCTGCCCGAGCGCTTCTTCGACGCGTCGGGCCATGGCGTCAGCGGCGCCGGTGCCGGCATCTTGGATCTGCGCGGCAAGTGCGCCAAAACCCTGCGACGCCGACTCGATCGTGTTCGCGGTCTTCAGCAGCATCTCGTTCATGCCGTGCAATTGCGAGCCGAACATGGATTCCATCTGCGCGGTGAAACTCGACAACACGTCGGTCAAAATGCGGCTGACCGCTTCGCCCTGACTGTTGCCGACTGTCTGCACGGCGTTCGAGATGCGCGCGAGCGGTTCGGCGAGCCCTTCGGACAGACTGTTCGTGATGGATGCGCCGAGGTCGCTGCTCGTCGTGCGCATGGCCTGGATCTGCTGTTGCGTGAGTTCGCTCAGCACCTGTTTCAGGTCGGTGACGAGCGATTCCTTCATCTGCATCGCCTGGGTTGCGGAGGTTTCGGAAGCCTCGACCAGACGTTGCAGGTACTCTTCGCCTGCGCCGGAGTCGAACAGCCCGTCGATCAGGCCGCACAGCGCGTCGAGATGCGTGTACAGCTTGTTGACCATCGACTTTTCGACGGTCGTGATCAACATGGCGAGCACGATGGCCAGGCCAGACAGTTTGAACGCGCCGCCCACGCTGGACACCAGCGATTCGAGACTGGCGCGGACCACGAGCGGATCGTCGGTGATCTTGAAGTCATTGAGACCGAGAATCAACCCGCCGAAAGTCCCGATGATGCCGATCCCCGTCAAAATGCCCGGCAGATGCTTGTAGAACTCGGTGCGCAGCGGCGCGTTGATGAGCGCCTGCTCCGTGAAGAACGTGCTCGCGATCGCTGTTGCGCGCCAGCGCCCGGTCTGCGTGACGCCGGACGCATTGACCGTCTTCTGCGCATGAAGCGTGTCGCGATACTCGTCCCAGCAGTGACGCAGCGCCTCGTTCTTTATGGTGCCGCCAATCTGGTCGGCATCGACATGCCCGGCCGCCGATTTCAATTCCTCGATTGCCTTGCTAACGCCGAGCAATCGTGCACGTACGCGAATGAACGGCAAGACGAACTGCCATAGAAACAGGACGAACGCGATCGACAGCGCGGTAAAGACGAAGTAATGCAGCAGGTGCGAAAGCGAATCGGACGTTGAGTTCATGAGCGCACGAATCTTGATTTACCCAAACAAACGCATCAGAACGCAGCGATCAGGCGAGGCGCGAGCGGACAAGCGCCATCGCATGGCGGCCAAGCGTCGTCAATGCGATCGACAGAAAACGATGGGCGTCGCGCAGCAAAGGTCGCCGCCGGCAAACGCCTGGCTGAGGAATGGCTAGTAGTTCACGGTGTCTGGTCTCTCGGGAGTTATTTCTATTTTTTGTGCGCGGCAATAGTCGAACAACAAGGTTTCGAGCAGATTGGTCTGGCTTCGGTTGTCGCGATTGGCGGCAAGCTCGAGCAATGCCTTGAAGCGCGGAGAAACACGATAACTCACCGATATTCTCTTTTTGATCATTACATCCCCGTTTGCACAGTGAACTACTATACACGCAAACTTTCAGAATGTAACAGGATGTTACATAATTTCTCCGCCTGATTTGTGGACCAGCGCTCACACAAGACTCTCTGATCAAGTTTTGCGACAGGTTGCCGAATACACGTATCTGGCGAGATTGAATTCAACTGATCGACACAACAAAAAAACGGAACAAGCAGAGGGCCGGCAACAGAATGGATTGGGTGAAAACAAGAGAGGCGCTCGCACAGGCATTTACCGCCGTCGGAACGCCGTCGCAAGCGGAGTCGGGGTATTTCAGATTTCAACGCAGAATCGGACATTCGTCGGTCACGACCATCGCCGTGTATGGCGAGAATGTCGGTCCAATGCGGTCGAAGTCGCGTTCAACATCGAGGCTGTCGCCTCTGCGATTGATCACGACGCGACGCAACTGCAAACCTGGGCCGAAGCCCGCCGAGCCGCGACTGGCCGAGCCGTGCACGAGAACGCGCGCTATAGGTATAAGCGCGTTGGCATCGGCTCGGAGGACGAACTGGCGGCGCTCATCGATGCGTGGCGCGAATTGACAACGCCCGTCGCAGCCGTTAAGCCGCGCCCGGTATTTACGACCGGCGACTTCATATCGGTTCCGTTCTATGTCGAGGGGAATGGCTCGAAAACTTTCTTTGCCCCGGCATTGAGGCATCCGAAGGGATATCAAGTCGGCAAAAAAGGAGACGAACAATACATCGCCGACTACTGGGAAGCGCTGGCTTTTCTCAAAGGCATGGCCTCGCCCGCGTTCCGCCGCCCAAACGGTAACGGAAACAGAGGCATCGTGACCTGCCAGCCTGGCGACACTGAAGACGTCAGCCTGAGATATCTGCAAGAGCAGCTTGCGCAAACGAATGCTGCGGGAGGCCACCGTGCTGACAACTTCGTGCGTGTCCCCTTCTACCGGGAAGACAGTGGCAAGAAGACCTTCTTTCTTCCCGACTGTCGCCTGTCCGGCGGTTATGAAATCGGTGCTCGTGGAAGAGACAAGGAACGAGGCATAGAAAGTTACTGGACAGCCCTCGACAAGCTGCTGGGGATGGAGCAGCCGCGCTTCAGACGGCGCAACGAGCGCGGCAATTCCGGCACGGTGACGTGCAAGCCAGGCGATGTTGAAGAGGTAAGCCGCAGTTTCATCGAGCAGGAGCGTGCAAAGTATGGCGGATGAAATCAACTGGCCACTGTGGCAGGCCGCGCTCGAACTGCTTGACGCGAACTTCCATTTCCGGTCGGTGCGTGGAATTACGCCTCCGAGTCGGTCCTATCGCCTCGAACCGAATGCGTCTCCGATCGATATCGAGTTCAACAACGACGTCATCGTGATCAAAAAGGCGCTGGTCGTGCCCCAACTGTCGCACCGTCTGCCGGCTCACGACATGGATGGGGCGTTGAGTCACCGTTATCGAATCGTCGAACTCGCCGATCTTGAACTGGCGATCAGCCGTATGAAAGGTCGGTCGCCAGTGTCTGGTTCGAGCCCATCGCCATCCCTTCTTCTTCCTGAGTCCGCACCTGAGCGCCACATGAAAGCACCAACCAACACGATCCTTTACGGACCGCCCGGCACACGGGTAAGACCTATCGAACCGCCGAAATGGCGGTCACGCTCTGCGATGGCTCCGCCAGCCTCTCACGCGAAGCGATCATGGCCCGCTACGAAGCCCTGCTCCGCGAAGGCAGGATCAGCTTCGTGTGAACTACGGATTGCTGGTCAGCGCAACGCGCGCTCGTCCCTTCAGGGATTGAGCCTCAACATGGCTGCGCCGCGCTTTGTTTGACATAAGGAAGATTAACGCATTTCAGTTAGTACATCTAATATTGTGACACGCAACGCTGGTCCGGCGGTCCCGATTCGGCCAGGCAACTTCTTTGCCGGCGAAAGCGATCGTTACTGCATGCGTGCCGCACTGGGCAGCGGCGACCGTCGTCCGCTCAGCGTGAACCGATCCAGGCGCGCGCATGCGTCCATGTACACATAGCTTGGCACACCATCCAGCTGGCGGTCTCCTTGTCGCAGGATCGCCTCGAATAGCGGCGCGTCGTCCGGCTCAAACTGCCACACGCTGTCGCGCTCGGCCTTCTCCAAACAGCGTTCAAGCGCGGCTTCGGCGCGCGCATACACCATGAGCTCGGTGTCGCCATACCCCGCGTCCTGGACGTAGTACGTCAGGTACACGAGCCGCACCAGTTCATTAACCAGATAAGCGCTGCCGGCTTCTGCTTTGCAGGCCACCCAAGTCAGATGACGCGCCTCGCGTACCGCACTCTCGGGCAATGGCAAGAGCATCGCCTTGGTGAGGGAGCCGGGGGATTTTCGGGCGGACGAGCGGACGGACTTTCGCTTCGCGTGGGGCGTAGACATCTGCGGAAAACGTTCAGAGAGCTGGACTGACAACGCGGTCAGTGTAGCAAAGCGGCTGATGCCGATGCAGGGCCGCGGCTTACGCGCAAGATGTTACCCTCAGGGGTGATCTGACGCGGGATGTCGTCGAACGCCGGCGGGATGTCGACGTGCCTGGCCGTGGCCGATTGCTTAGTCGCAGGTGCTTTTACGACGGGATGTGTGGCGGTAGATGACACGGCCTTAATGCTCACGTGGCGCTTCTTAAGCGGCTTACGCACCTGAGCCGTCACAGCCGGAACGTTGCCGCGAACCTCAGGCGGGTTCCATACTTCAACGTAATGCTCGCCCGCTAAGGCAACTGAGGTCAGCGCCGTGATCACCAATCCGAGAAGCAGTCGATTTGCCATCTTTATCTCCCTGGGTATTCGTGGCCGTTCTTCGATCCCGCTCCCCAAGAGGGCGCGTTGAGTCCGATGATGGCCCGAGAATCGTCGTGTGTTCGCACATCCCTGATATCGGGTGCACATAGACGGTTTATCGGGCCGCCAGAATGAAGTCTCTCACCGGCGCTGATGCGCATAAGCGCGAAAACGCCGCGACCGTGAACAGGCGAAGAGCGAACAGCAGTGCGACGCGTAGGCATTGATCTACTGTTGCAGTAAGGAAACACGTACCGGCACCGATCTCGGGCGTGTGCATAATGTCATCGACGCATCAGCGAATATCCGTCTATGCCCTCCCCGACCGTCCACGGTATGAAGCGCAAACCGCCGCGCGGCACGCTTGCCCGCTATCGCGATCGCATTGTCGAGGTGTTAGGCGAAGCGCGCGGCCAGCGCATCATGATCAGGTCCATCCATGCGGATGGGAGTGAGCGCCTAACGGCAGTTAAACTCGTGAATCTCTCGCCGTTGAATAGCCAACTCTTCTAAGGCTGCGGAGATGGAAGCTGACACTTCTCTCACGACCCGTTGACAGCATCCTTGAAGGCCTTCCCGGCGCTAAATTTGACCGTCTTAGCAGCAGCAATTTCTATGGCCTCTCCCGTTTGCGGGTTGCGACCGGTGCGTGCCGCCCGCTTACCGCGTGAAAAGCTGCCAAAGCCCACGAGCTGAACGGTGTTGCCCGCGGCCACTTCTTTCGAAATTGTGCCGATGACCGTATTAACGGTCTCTTCGATCGCGGATTTGCTCATGTCCACCTTCGCAGCAACGGCGTCGATCAATTCCTGCTTATTCATCCGTCGTCTCCTTCTTGAGATCGAACGCGATCTTACCTGAGTCCCAGCAGGATGGCGCGCATGGCTCAACTATCGCCGGCTCATTCATGCTGTGTCCGGACGGGTTCGATATGGCAAGCCCACCATGCGTCCGGCACGTCGCCGACCAAAATCAACCAAGGAAAGGCCGGCATGGTCGGCGGGAGAACGCGTTCTTGTTCGTTGCGTCCGGCGTGAAAGCTCCGTCCGAACTCTGGCCGCTCGCAGTATGACTGCCAGCGCAACGCGCGACCAGTTCGAATCGCCGTAATTTGAGCGCTTTTTTGCGGCGCCGGGTGGTCTTGAAGCCTGACCTGTCAGAAACGTGTTTCATCAGGACGCCGCCTCGCGTTCGCAAATCGGTTTTCGTGAAGTCATCGACGTTGCTTGCCTCGATGTCCGCGTCCAACACGGGTAATTGACGCCGCAGCTCAGATCGCATGTCGTCCCGATCTTCATCAGCGCAATCCTTCCAATAGCCCTCAACGGTTTCTACTTCGCGTCGCCATTTGACTCGTTGCTTGCGCAAGCGGTCGTTCCGTTCGGTAAGTTTGTTTCCCATCATTGAAGACTAACACTTCAGCGCTTTGAAGAATTCGCCTTCGCGAGCAGGTCAATCTTCGCCGCGATGAGGCAAACCAACTTGCAGAGCCGGCGACAATCGAATCCGATGGTTCTTCGGATCGCAGGCTGCTCAGAATTGGACTTCTTAATCCGACCTTCAATCTTTCCCATTGTTATTTTGGCGAGAGCGACCGTAAATGCACCCCTTTTTCTGGATGCGATCAGCCGATCAGAGCGTGGCGTTTCCGAAGTTGGAAATAATCGAATCAACCGAAGACGAATCGGTGGCTGCGCCAGGACAAGAATTCAAATAGTCCCTGCGCGCTTTGGGCGTCGCGGTCAGATCTAAATGACCGTTATGCTTTTTGACGATTGAAAGGAAATCCTGGATTCCCTGCGCGCACCCATCTTGGCTGCTACCGTTTCCGGTCACGCCGCCCTGAACCTTGCCCATCATGCAAATTAGCGATTGGCAGGGATCCTTGGCGAATGCGGAAGAAAATGCCGAAACAATCGTTAAAGACGTAATACTTGCAACGATATAACGCCTCATGCCGACTCCTAGCGGTTTCTATGCTTGTTAATGATAAGACAATTTATTAATCTATCGTAGAATCCAAGCATCAAGATCGAAGCCAAGATTGCAACTCCTGCAATGATCGACAGGCGCGTATCTCGCCAGTGATTCATCCCTTCAATCACCAAAATGAGAAGAAGTCCGATGATGCCGAGCTTGAATACGACTCTCGCGGGCCGCGCGAGAAAGAGCAGTAGCGACAGCAACACGTCCACCAGTCCGAACCACAACGCGCGTAGCAAAACCAGCGCGACACTCTTCATCGCGCGTACGACACGCCGAGAGGGAGTACGTTGGGGCGTGCCCGTGTCGTGAGCTTTCGAGGCTTCCGACAGCCTTCGTTTGCGTGCGGCTGAAAGCGGGACGACCTTTCCCATTGCTCAATCTCCGTTCGTCAGATTTCGAAGTCTGAGAGCTGCGCGCCTTGTTCCAGATAGGCCTTCAACCAGTCGGGCCGCTTGCCGCGACCGCTCCAGGTGTTGAACGGGTTGGCGGGGTCGCGGTAGCGAGGCTCTCCCTTGGGCGCTTTCTCCGACACGGCAACAAACTGGATCCCGTTCAGCGTCCGCACCGCTTTTCTGGGCTCCTCGGGCTTTTTCTCAGTTGTCGTTGACGTCGCTCGTTTTTTGTCTATCATAAGCGTTATGCTTTGAAATTTCAATTTCAAGGAATAATGATGCGTAGCCTTCTGTCTTTGTCGGTGCTCTTCGCAGTGTCCCTCGCATGCGCGCCCTCGATCGGGGCGGCAGCAACGCCGGCTGAGATCGTAGCGCTTGCGAACCGGTGCTATCCCAACGTTCATCCCATGACGATGGCTTCCATCGTGGCGCATGAATCGACCAGCCAGCGACTCGCGATCAATGTCAACGGCAATTATCGCCTCCCGCGCCAGCCTGCTAATGCCGAGGAAGCAGCCGCGACAATCGATTGGCTGCAGGCACACGACATGAATTTCGATGTGGGCTATGGGCAGGTGAATTCAGGCAACTTTGCGGCACTCGGTTTGACCGGTCGCGAGTTGCTTGACGCATGCACCAATTTGCGGGCCGCGGCCACCGTGCTCACGGACTGCTACGCGCGGGCGATAAAGAATCATGGCGAGGGGCAAAAAGCCCTGCTGCACGCCCTTTCCTGCTACAACACGGGTTCGCAAACGCGCGGTTTTTCGAACGGCTATGTGAAAGCCGTCGTCGCGCAGGCGCGAGTTCTACAAATCCCCGCCTTGTCGAGTGACGTGAGCGCGGTGAGTGGAGCGCAACCCGTGTCTGCCGCCGCCAACGATCGCGACCCAAAGGGCGATAAAACCGACGACAAAACCGGCGGCAAGAGGCTGCTTAAGGCCATCGCAGCCAGCGCTGACAGGGACGACGAAAGTCAAGGCGCGTTCGCTCACGACGATCCCGGCGCATTCGGCTCGGAGAAGCCCGGAGTCGTGACGAATGCAAGTGTTCCTGATCCCCCAGAGACAGCTCGAAGATGAAGTGAAGCGCGGTCGGCTGCAGGCCGTCTCGATCCAACGTGTCGACACCAAGCAATGGTTTCCGCTCTTCGAGATAGGCGACGACAGCGCAAACGTTGTCATGTGTTCGCTGAGAGTCCAGGCGAAAGAGGAGGTGCGCTATTGGGCTGACTTGAGATTGCTGGTTGAATGGCTTCGCGAAAAATGCGGAGTCGAAAGCTGTGTGCTGCTGCTATCCGCTTGGAACCCGAACCCCGGAGAACCTTGATGAAAGTCGTCGCTATCCGCAAGCTCGTTCGCCCTGTCGCGCCTCTTTTCACCACCTGCAATCGGGCCCTCCTCCCGGCATGGGCCTTCGCCGTCGCCCTCCTCGCTTCATCAACCTCATTTGCGGCCGGCGTCGACACCGGCACCTCGGCCATGTCCTCTCTGCAGGCGTGGATGATGGAGTGGATCCCGATCGGCGCCGCTTTGCTCATCATCGCTTGCGCCATCGGGTGGATCGCCCACCTGGTTCGCGCGGATTTCGCCGTGCGCTGCGTCGTCGGCCTCATCGTCGTCGGTTCTGCCTCGTATCTCGTCGGGCTGTTCGGCATCGCCTAACCGCGACCGACAAGGGTCTACTTCAGGGGTGGGACTATGAAAGCAGGCGAATTTCCCCTATTCAAAGGCGCGACGCGCTTGCCTACCTACGCAGGCATACCGCGCACCCCATTCCTGCTCATTTTCATGGTGTGCGGGGCCATGTTCATGCTTATTCACTTCTGGACGTTTCTGCTCTTCGCCTTCCTGTGGTTCGTCTGTTTCTGCATCACGAAACACGATGACCGGATGTTCCGAATCATCGGCCTGGCGTTCAGCACAAAAGCGGTGAATCTTATCGACTCGCCGTTCACGAAGCGCTGGGGCGGTTCGAGCTATTCACCGGTGAACTACAAGGTGAAGACATAATGGCCGTCTCCGTGCGCAAGGCGAAGACCGAGAGGGACTATCGAAAGGAGCCTTCGGCAGTCAAGTTTCTGCCCTACTCATATCACGTCACTGACCAGATCATTAGTACCGTCACTAATGAATATCTGATGACGTTCCGCGTCCGAGGCCGTTCGCACGAGTGTGCTTCTGATTGGGAGCACATCAACTGGCGCCGCGACTTAAACCAGCTGTTCAAGACGGTGGGCAACGAGCACGTCAAGTTTTGGGTGCATCTGCATCATCATCGGACTGACCGCTACCCGCAAAGCGAATTCGCCGCAACGTTCGCCCGGGAGCTGGATCGCAAGTACTGCAAGCGCTTCGAAGATGTGCCATTGATGACCAACGACTGGTATCTGACCGTCGTGTACAACCCGGTCGGCGACTTCACGCAGAAATTTCTTGCGCGCTTCGAGCGACCGTCGCGCGATGATCTGCTTGAGACACAGGCCGAGGCCATCGCGAGCCTTGAAGACATTGCGTCGCAGATTACCGGCTCGATGCGCGCCTACGGCATCGAGACGCTCGGTGTGTATTACCGCGATGAACGCGGCAATCGTATCGCGGCAACGCAAGCCGAAGAACCGGAAGAGGAACCGGACGCCGGCGATATTTTGGCCGTGGATGACGCCAAAGGCACCGACGCTGAGAATGCTGCGGCGGCCTCGCACGTCGTGTCGCCGCCAAGTCGGCAATTCGCCTTTTCAAGCGCGCTCGAATTTCTCAGCTTCCTTGCCAACGACGAGTGGCACCCGGTGCCCGTCACTCGCGATCGAGCGCGAGAAAGCATGTTGTACAACCGAATGGTGAGCTCGCTCTTCGGCGATGTTATGCAGAGTCGCCGCATTGACTCAGACAAGTACATCGCCGGCGTGGAAGTGATTGATTTCCCTGAAACGACCGAACCCGGGCAGCTCAACATTCTGATGGAAGCGGATTTCGAGTTCGTGCTCTCGCAGCAATATTGCTGTATGTCGAGCATGGCCGCGAGCGTATTCCTGTCGAATCAGGAAAAGGCAATGCTGGAGACGCAGGACAAGAGCCGCTCGCAAATTGCGCAAATGGCTGATGCGGCGGATGACGTCGTGTCCCGTCGCGTCACGATGGGTTGGTATTACGGGTGCCTGCACGTGAGCGCCGACACGCCGAAAGAGGCCCAGCGCCGTGCGCGAGCGGCACGCGTGATGTTGAACTCATGTTCGGTTGTCGCAGGATCGGTTGGTCTTGCGTCGGACGCCGCATGGTGGTCGCGCTTGCCCGGAAATCACGCGCTTGCGCCCCGCCCGGTGCCGATCAATAGCATGAACTTCCTCTCGTTCGCGCCGTTTCATAACTTCATGGTTGGTAAGCCCGACGGCAACCCGTGGGGACCTGCCGTCGCGCTGCTTAAGACGGTCACCGGCGGGCCATTGTTCTTCAACTGGCATTCGTCGCCAATCAATGAGAATTCGCTCGACAAGCGCCCGCCGGGTCACGCCATCGTGCTCGGCAAGACGGGCTCGGGCAAGTCGACCTTGCTGAATGCCTTGCAGTCGTTTTCTACCAAGTTCAGGCCTCGCCAGTTCATCTATGACGTCGGGCTCGGCATGTATCCGCTCGTCGCCGCGCTGGGTGGGCGATACACGGTTCTGCGAGATGGCGATCCGACTGGCTGGCAACCCGCCCAGCTCCCGCCGACGACGGCGAATATTCGCATGGTGAAGCGCCTGGTTCGGATCTGTGCGGAAACGACGCTGGCGGGATCCATCACGCACGACGAAGTCAAGCAAATCAACGATGCCGTTGAGGCGGTCATGGGCGAGGAATCGCTCTTCAAGCAGGTCGAGACGCGGACTTTCACAGCGATCGTGCAGAACATTCCTCGTCCCTATCAGACGGGCGCCACCGGGCGTCCGTCGCTCGCATCGCTGCTGGAACCGTGGTGCCGTGGCGGAGAGCACGGATGGCTGTTCGACAACGATTCGGACGCGCTGGACCTGAGCCAGCGCGACGTGTTCGGGTTCGACCTGACCGATTTCATTGTAGGCCCAGGTCAAAAGGCGCCGGTCGCTCGCACGCCGCTGCTGATGTATCTGCTCTATCGCGTGCGCTCATCTATCGACGGCAAGCGCCGCGTCATTCAAACGTTTGATGAGTTCGCCCAATACCTGGACGACCCGACTATCACGCTCGAAGTCAAGCGCGGCCTAAAAACTGACCGAAAGAAGGATTGCATCTACGTCTTCGCGACGCAGGAGGCCAACGATGCGCTCGACAGCACGATTGGCAAGACGATCGTGCAGGCGTGCGTGACCAAGGTGATGCTCTACAACCCGGAGGCCACGCCTTCCGATTACCTCGACTATCTCAAGCTCACGCAGGCCGAACTGGACGCGATGTTGTCCATCCCAGAGGACAGTCGCCAGTTCTTGGTCAAACAGGGCAACCAGTCGGCGCTCGCCGCGATGGACCTGTCGGGCATGGACGATGAGATTGCCATTCTTTCCGGCACGCCCGATAACGCCGAGCGGCTCGATAACGTCATGCGGCGTCTGGGGACCGATGACCCCGATCAGTGGATGCCCGTGTACTTCGATGCGGTTCGCCGGAAGGCATAACTCGGAGCTGAGACGATGCAGATATCACGCTTTGTCATTGCTGTTTCATGTGCGGCGGGACTTTCGCCCCTTGCGACTCAAGCACAGGTGGTTGTCACGGACCCGCTTGGGCAAGTTCAATGGGTCCAGCAGGTCGCGACGTTGAGCCAACAGCTCACGACGCTGAAAAGTCAGCTGCAGACGCAGGAAGCTCAATATCGGTCGCTCACCGGCAGCACGGGGCTCGGCAGCCTACTTCCTGGTGACGCCGCGACGTTGCGCACCAACCTACCGTCAAACTGGTCGCAGGTGTACGGCGATGCGCTTAACGGTGGCAGCTCGGGCTACAACACGCGCACGACGGAAATCATCAATGTTATCAAGTCGAAGATCGACGGTATGGGACGCGGAGACGCGCTCGACTATGCCAACAGCCAAGTCGAAGCGAAAGGCGCGACCGATCGGGCTATGGGCGAACAGGCATACAACAATGAAATGGCGGAACTGAACACCATCCAATCGCTGACTAGCCAGATCGACGCGACCAGCACGCCCAAGGAGATTGCAGACCTTCAGGCGCGCATCGCGACGGCGCGCGGAGCCATTGAGGCTGAACAGACCAAGCTCAATCTCATGGCGTCGTTGCAGCAGTCGCAGGACAAGATTCTTCAGCAGCAGCAAGTCCAAGCGGCGCGCCGCTACGGCATCGGCACGGCCTCGGACGACAATACGGCCCCGAACCTTACACCCTGACCTCTTCTATAGGACCTATCACTCATGAAACAAGCAGCCCTGATGCTCCTCGCATTCCTGGTCCTTTCCGCTTGCGGGAAGAATGCCGACCACCCGGCTCAAACTAAGGATTGGTACATGCAGCATGACAACGAGCGCCTGGCAAAGGTGTCCGAGTGCAATAACGACGCGGCGCAGAAGGTGACGCCTGATTGCCAAAACGCCTTGACTGCACAAGCGCAGGTCGTCGCATTCGGAAAATAGGAGGAAGCCGTCATGGCCACCTATAACGCAACGTCGCAGATCTTCACGTACATGGACACGGTTGTGTCTCAGTTCGTGGCAACGAATCTGTCAAACGTTATCAGCTTTGCCACGCCGATGGTCGCGCTGGGCCTGACGATGGCATTGATGATTGAGGGGTTGTTCCTCATGGGCCGGCCAAACGGCGAACCGTTAAGCTCGCTCGTCAACCGGTTCGTGCGATACGCCATCATCATCGGCATTGCGAGCGCCGGCGGGTGGTATCAGACGAAGCTCGCCACCACCGCACTGCACATTCCTGACGAGATGGCTTCGGTCTTTATCATTAACGGTCAGTCCGGTGCAAATGCGCAATCTTCGATCGCCAATTCGATCGATCAGGCAATGGACAATGGGTTGAACGTCGCGAAAAAGGCTTTTGAGAATGCCGGTGTATTGAGCGGCCCAAACCTGGCTAATCTTGTCCTTGGGGTCACGGTCCTATTCGTTACGGCGGTCATGTGCGGCATTGGCGCCGGCTTGATCCTGATGTCAAAAGTCATGCTCGGTATCACCGTCTGCTTCGGCCCAATCTTCATCTTCTTGCTGCTGTTCGAAAGCACGACGACGCTGTTCACCAGGTGGATAGGGTCGGTGATTAACTACGGCTTGGTGGCAGCGCTTTTCTCCGCCGTATTCGGGTTACTGTTGTACTTCTTTAAGGCGGCTATCGGAGCAGCGGCGGCGGATAACCCCAGCTCGCCGATCATGGTTGCCATCGTGACTTGCATGCTCCTGCTCGTCATAACGTGGTTCATGCTCAAGGAGATCCCCCACATGGCCTCGTCCTGGGGACAAGGCGTGGCAGCCGATATTTTCCGGCATATGCGACAGAACCGAGATGGCGGCGGGAGCTACGGCGGTAACGGGGGCAGCAGCGCGGGCAGTGCCAGTCAATCAGGCGGCGCAGGTTCGCGCGGTTCTTCAGCATCTTCCGGTGCAGCAGGCAACGCCACATCAAACGGACAAGGTGCGCAAGCAGCAACCAACGGTCTTGCGCGTGGTTCGCGCCGATCTGCATGATGGTAATGCAGACGCAACCTTTGAGCTGTAAATTTCAAGCAGTCCTACGTTGACGATTGATCACTGAGAGAGGACCTCGAAGGTGGAATTTCATTTTACCGTCGCGCTCCTTGCGGCGCTCGCGCTCGCAGGATGCGCGAGCAAGCTCAAGCCGCCTCCGGAGCCGGACATGAGCCGCATGGTTCCGGTGAACAAGACCTTGCCGAGCGAACTTGTCGGCAGAGCCGTCATTCCGGTGAGAACGCCTGTCGAGCAACGGAAGGTCGGAGATCGGAAGTGATGAAGAATGATCAGCACACGATCGCACGGGCCGAGCGGAAAGCCGTCACGCGGGCTGAAATGGATGCGTACCGAAAAGAGCGCGGCAGCGCCGAAGTGGACTTGCTCGATGAGCTTTTGCTGTCGCGCAAGCGTGCGTGGCAAGTCGCCGGCGGCTTTGCTGCATTTGCGCTGCTCGCCTGGGCGGTGGCGGGCGGCACGATGCTGCGCTACGCACAACCGCTGCCACAATATCTGCTTACGCTCGACAAGTCCACCGGCGAGCTGTCGCAAGTGTCGATCGTCACCCAGAATATGGGACTGGACGAAGCGACGGATCAGTATTGGGTGTCGCAGTTCGTCATCCATCGCGAGGCCTACGATTTCTATGCTGGACAAAGCGACTATGACTTTGTGCGCCTCACTGCAGCTGGTCAGGTCGCCGACGACTACCTGCAGCAATATCGCGGCGCAAAGCCCAAAGACAAGGTGCTTGGCGACTCGGAAAGCACCGCGGTCCATATCAATTCGGTGATTGCCGATACGAAGCATCGTGTCGCGACCGTTCGCTACACGACGACGAAACGGTACCGGGACCGTCCCAATACCGAGCCGCCGCAATATTGGATCGCCACACTTGCCTACGACTACGTACGCCGCCCAATGACCGCTGCAGAGCGATTCATCAATCCAGCTGGCTTTCAGGTCACCAGCTTCAGGCCCAACCCGGAAAGTCCGGCAAACGTGGGCAAGGTGGGGAGCTGACCATGAAGCGCATTGGATTGATCGGACTCGTTGGCCCGGTGCGACTGAGCCGATTTAGCGCACTGGTGGCTACCGTGGTGCTTGCGTCTTCGCCGGCGATGGCCGTGTCGCCGAAGAAGAATTCGCCGTACGACTACCGCATCAAGTCGGTCATCTATAACCCGCTTGATACGGTCGAACTGAACGCCGTGCTCGGCATCCAGATTCATATCACGGTCGGCAAGGATGAGAATTACGTCACACACGCGTTCGGTGACACGAAGGCGTGGCAATTCACGCATAGCGGCAATAACTTTTTTATCCGCCCAACCGCCGATCTGAGCGATACCAACCTCACGATCGTGACCGACAAGCACACGTACAACATTCTGCTCCATTTCATCGGCCACTACACGAAGCAAGGGCCAGACGGTCAGCCAGTGCGTGCCTTCATCAATAACCCGTGGTCGATGAAGCAGGCAACCATCGAGCTGAACTACCAGTATCCGAAAGCGGAGGCAGCGCAAGCGAACGCCGCGATCGCTAGAGCGAAACTGAAAGGGGCGATGGCGCGAACAAATCCGAATGCAACTTTTAACATCGACTATCAAATGTCCGCGGATCCCGCGTCGGCGTCAATTGCGCCGCTCAACGTGTGGGACGACTTTCGCTTCACCTACTTCAAGTTCGCAGCGAACGCTGAGCTGCCGGAGATTTTTGTCGTCAGTCCGGATGGCAAGGAAAGCACGGTCAATACGCACGTTGAGGGCGCGGACCATAACATCATCGTCGCTGAAACCACGGCCAAAGAGTGGCGCGTGCGCTACGGACAGCAGAAGGTGATCGGCATCGTCAACGGCGCGTTCGATCCGTCGCGCGGCGCGACGCCAAGCGGTACGGTCGTTCCGGGCTTCAAACGGGTCATGAAAAGCGAGGATGAAGAATGAGCCGGCGGGTGCAGAACATTGATGAGTTGGTCGACGAAGACCGACCAATTGACGGCGGCCGCGACTCGTTCAGAACCGTCGTCGCGTCCCGGAACCGCCTTCAAGGTATGCGTGCCTTTGTAGCACTGATGGTCCTTGTCGGCCTCTGCCTCATTGGCTTGATCATGTACCGTAAGCTGCACCCGCCGGCGGCTGCCGAGATGCAGGCTAAGCAGCAGATGTCGAACATAATGCCCAAGTACGATTTCTCGACCGACCCGAACGGCGCGGCTTCGCCGAAGCCTGCCAGTCCAGTTGCCGTTGCGGCGTCGCCACCGCAACAGGCACAGCTGACACGAACGCAACCCGCGGGAAAGCGCGAGCTGACGCAAGAAGAAAGGGCGTATCAGCGGCGGCTCGGCGCGGATAGTTCGACTGTGCAAGAAGCGCCACAAGGCGGATCCGGTGCAGTCCACCGTCTAGCATCACAGGAGCCCGAACCGGGAGCGGGATCAACACCGCCCAGCGCGGACAGCGTAGCGTTCGCGTCGCGCATGAACGGCGTAGGCATTGGGCGCGTCATGGCAAGCACGTTCAAGCATCCGAGCCTGACGGTCCCAGCCGGCTCGATGATCCAGTGCGGCATGGCCACCGAGCTCGATACCACCGTGCCCGGCCAGATCAAATGTCATGTGAGCCAAGACGTCTATTCGTTCGATCACAAGGTCCGTCTTATCGACAAGGGTGCAACGGTCGTCGGTGAAGCGAGCGGCGGCATTAAGAACGGGCAGGCTCGCGTGTTTGCGCTGTGGACACGCCTCGTCAATCCGGATGGTGCGACGATCAATCTGAACAGCCCTGGCACTAACGCCCTTGGGAGCGCCGGCATTCCCGGGCAGGTCGATTCTCACTTTTGGGAGCGGTTTGGCCCTGCGATCCTCATTTCGATCATCTCCGATTTCGGCAACGCGGGTGTCCAGTATGCGGCGAACAAGGCGAGCAACGGCGGGACGAACATCAATCTCGATAACACGTCGCAAACCTCTGATTCGCTCGCACGCGAAGCGCTTGCCGCGACCATCAACATTCCGCCGACGCTGTACGACCAACAAGGCGACCATGTCGCCATCTTCGTGCGCCAAGACCTCGATTTCAGCAACGTGTATGAGTTGAACGTTGATGCCACTCCATAGAGTCCAGTCGTTTATCGCCGCAGATCACGCGGTCGGCCTGACGTTGGCGCCCTTGCTCCGATATCTCGATGATCCGGCCGTCTTTGAGGTTCGGGTCAATAAATTCGGGCAGGTGGTCACTGCCCGTGTTGACGGGCGTGAGCTGCACGACGAACCTTCGATCACGCCCGCCTACGTCAACAATCTGACGAACACGCTCCTGTCGTACAACGGCCTGGGTCCATCTCCGATCATGGACGTGAAATTGCCGAACGGCACGCGCGGCGTCATCGTGCGGCCGCCGGCTGTGCTGGAAGGAACGGTGCTGATCTGCTTCCGAAAACATCTGCAGGTAAGTAAGGGACTTGAACAGTTGCGCGACGAGGGACGCTTCGTGAACGCGAGGCGCCGCACGATTGAGGACATGCTCAAGCTCGATCCGGTCGAAGATATGCTGCTCGGCCTGCTCGATCGCGGCGACGTGGTGGCTTTCATGCGCGAGGCGGTGCGCGCCAAGAAAAACATCTGCGTCTCCGGAAAAACGGGTTCGGGCAAATCGACGCTCACACGAACGTTGCTGGCCGAAGTGCCGCCTACTGAGCGCGTG
The DNA here is from genome assembly GCA_000648925.1 of Caballeronia jiangsuensis. Taxonomy (GTDB): domain Bacteria; phylum Pseudomonadota; class Gammaproteobacteria; order Burkholderiales; family Burkholderiaceae; genus Caballeronia; species Caballeronia jiangsuensis. Next base: position 948 of record JFHF01000072.1, on the reverse strand, counting down.
CTGTTGATTGAGGACGTGCATGAGGTTGAAGCCGATAAGCAGTATGAGGTCGGCTACATGATGTATGGCAGGCAGGACGGCCGCGTATCCGCGAAAGAATGCCTGACAGCGGCGATGCGACTCTCTCCGGACCGGATTTTCCTCACTGAGCTGCGCGACGACGCCGCATGGGACTACCTCACGGGCGCGAATACCGGCCATCCAGGCGGCATCTTTTCGACGCATGCCGACAACGCGGCAACGACCTTTGCCCGGATTGCAACCCTCGTCAAAGCCTCGGAGGTGGGCCGCACAGTAGACTACGACGTAATTCTAAAAACCGTCATCACGACCGTTGACGTCGTTATCTACATGGCCGACCGTGAAGTAGAGGAGATCTACTATGACCCGGCGCATCGGCGTCGCCAGCTCGTCGGGTAACTTTGGCGATGCCGCGAATATAGCCCGACGAAGAGTCATAACAGCAAGCTCCTGCGCTTGATGCGAAGCGCATGGCCTTCGCTGACCAACGCCTCTTCCCGACCCACAACTGCCGGTCGCGCTGTCTGGGGTTCAACGGCGGTTAACTGGGTGGCCCGGTCATCCAAGCCAGTTTTCCTCGAGCCCCGAGAGTTCAGTGGGACGAATGCAGCGGACCAGTAGCACTGCTGAGCAGTTGATGACCGGCTGCGACATGAGGGGGAGCTGGAGCGCAGTGAAAAAATACAGTGGTTGTGCATGTGGTTGGATTGGGCCTCAGGATCAATGGCGCGTTCTCCGCCTGTTTCACGAAAGCGACTCTTCGTGTCTGAGTTTCGTAGAATACAAAGGTACCACTTACAAAACCTACGAACATGACCGGATTTTCTGTCGTTCCCTTTAAGTTCGCCGCGATTCCGGTAACGTCAACGACATAATTTGTCTTTCCGGCCTTGATTGCTTCGGCGGACTGTAGGCCAGAATAGGCTA
>JFHF01000071.1 GCA_000648925.1 Caballeronia jiangsuensis | reverse complement strand
CGGGGATTCAGCGGTCCGTATATCGATGGACATGGCGAGTACATCGTCCAGTTTCACGACGACCGGGAACAGCGCGTAGCGGGTCTGAATAGCTGCTTGCTGCGGCTGGCCAAACCGTTCGCGGGCAAGTGGCAGACCGGCTTTCACATGCCCTATCTGCCGGGTGCGGAGGTTGCCATCGCTTTCTTTGCGGGCAATCCGGACCTTCCCTACATACTCCATGCGCTGCATAACTCGCAGGATACCGACCCGGTTCATCAGGAACATAAATGGCGCACGCGTAACGTCGTCATTCACACGGTCCGCAACAATACGATTCAGGTCGAGGACCGCGAGAATCACGAACATATCAAGATCGCCACCGAACCGGGTAAGTCACAACTGAACCTTGGTCATGCGGTCAGCCGTGATGACCGGCTTCGCGGATTCGGATTCGAGCTGCGCAGCGATGCGAAAGGGGCACTGAGGGCCGGTCAGGGTCTGTTGATCTCGACCGAGCCGCAGAGCAAGGCGCAAGGTCAGATCACGGATACGAGCGGTGCGACCGCGTTGTTTGAGCGTACGCAAGCGCAAGCCGATGCGTTGGCGCAAGGAGCCAGCGCGTCGAAGGCCGAAATCGCAGATCTGAAGGCCGAAAATCAATGGCTCAAGGACGAACTCGCGGACATCAAGAAGCAGGTCATTGCGCTTTCCGCGCCGCACGGCATCGGACTGGCTACGCCGGATCGCGTGATGATCGGTGCGGGCAAGGACGTGAGTGTGGCGACCTCTCGCGGGTTCAATGTCAGCGCATTCAAGAACGTCGCCATCGCGGCGCGAGAAGTGCTGTCGTTGTTCGCGAATACGATGGGCATTCGCATGCTGGCCGCCAAGGGGCCGGTTGAGATTCAAGCGCAATCCGATGTGCTCGCGCTTGCGGCGCAGAAGGATGTCATCGTAACGAGCGCGAACGGCGCGGTGCATGTGCGCGCTGACAAGGAACTAATGCTCGAATGCGGCGGCGCGTATGTCGAACTGAAGGACGGGACTATCACCTTGGGTAGCGCCAAGCCGCTGCAACTCAAGCTTCCGGGCATGAAGAAGTCTGCGCCGGAGATCATGCATTTGGCTGGCCCCTCGTTCTCGCCTGTCGTAGTGCCGTTTAAAACGGGCTGCGACGCGTGGCTGTACTCCGACAGCCTCGCGGAAAAAACGTCACCGCCGGAATCGAAGCAAGTGAACTGGGAGCAGCCTCAGAACACAGGCGCGGTGCCTTCTGCGCCCCCTCCGCCGGCCACGTTCGACGCGAGCGCGGCGAGTGCGCTGCCGGCTATTGTCAGCGCGACGGAACAACCATCATCGGATGCCCCGGAGGCAGATCATGATTCAAAGGGTGAGATGAAAAAATCTCCCAAACCAAAAGAGACGGACCCGGAACCGGACCCGGTCAAGCTCGCCAAACCGGTCTGGTGTGACTGGAAGTTGAAGGAACTTGAAAAGGACTGTTTCGACGCATTGCCAACAGGGCTTTATAAGGCGGTCGATGATAACGGGAACATTATCAAACTTCCTAATGGAAAATCAATAGGACTTTGGGGTTCCACAAATCAAACTGCTTTCAAATTAACTTACGACCCAGAGCAAAAGCGTGCAGTGGCTACTGTTCGAGTCAAAATCATACCCGTCGATCTCGTCAAAGTAGACGCTTCTGGAACGCCTATATTAATCTCAGGGACCACGCAGACTATTCCCTATCAAAGCGGACAGCATTCCCAAAAAATTACGGGAAGCTTCGACGGACAGAAAGTTGTTGAAGATGACTTGATGATGATTTATCGCGAAAGTCTGAGTCCGAAATTCGATTTAAAAGCGGTACAGCGGCACGTTGAAAGAACGCTAAACGGCCATCGAAGTCAATTAATTCTTGACGGATGCTCAAAAGGCGCATCTTGCGGTTGTCGCGTTAAAGTTGAATTTAAAGTTGAATTCTTACTCAGTATCAAAGGTGCCAGTGTTGGAGAGCACGACAGGGATATTTACCTTTTCCGCCAAGCCGAACGCGCGGACTCCGGCGCATGGGGTGAAGAAAATGGGCCGGTCCGAGCGAATGGTGAGAAAATTATTTTTACGCCTATGCCAAGCGCAAGTGTGATCGACCACGAATGCGGGCACCTTTTTAATTTTCCTGACGAATATTGGAAAAATAACGGGTGGCCGCACGCGATGTATATTGACGGGAATCAAGAGCTTGATTTTAATCTTGGAGATGTGAACAAAAATAGAGAAAAATGGCAGATTGAATCCAACGAGAATCTGATGGGCGGCGGTTGCTGGAATGAAAACGCGCTAGTCGGGCCGCATTATTTGGAATGCGTCAGGAAGCACTTCTCCGAACTAACTGCCAAGACTTGGAGGATTGGTTATGAACCCCGCTAGAGTGATACGTAAATTATTCGTATTCATAGCTCTTGCATCATCATTTTTTACAATCAACCAAGAAGTTTCTGGAATGAATTCAAACACTCCAATCAACCTCGGTGGTACAGGCGAAGGGTTCGGAATCGTTCAACTAGGTGGTCACGGCTATGGGTCAAACCAATTAGGTGTTTGGCTGTCTGGAAACGTTCGGATTGGCTTGTCGGACACTGTCAGCGACGATTTCAATGGAATAGGAATCTTTGATGCTCGACTATCGCCGGAGGACTTAAAGCAAGCGACGGAAATCCACGATCAACTATGCAACGCGGCAGAGAACGGCCCCGCACACGAAGTCCGCGTCGTGGAGCCGTCTCCGGCGTACTATGTCGATTGCACGCGCGATGGGAAGGAAGTCACGCTCTCCGGAAAAATGTATGAGCTACCTGAAACGCTCTTTAATTCGCTTCATCGCTTCAATTCGTCAATGAAGCGATACGTAACGGACGGACGGACGGTCGTAAAACTCGACGCCCGAGTCGCAAGCGTGAAGCAAGAAAAAAATGGATTTATGATTGCGATCGAATTTAGTAATAGAGGAGCCTTTTCAATTGGTTTCCGGCGCCCGGACGACTTGGAATCGGCCCAAGGTGACCAACTGAATGTTCAAGGATCGAGCGCGGATGGAAAGCTGATTTGGGACACAAATCTTGCGGGCATGCCGCTGCTGAACGAGTCGGAAATATCGGGACATCCAGTTACCACGTCCATGGGAAAAAACGTAACTTACGTCACGATCGCTCCCTACAGTTCGATTACATTTAAATTCTTTGCATTGCCGAAGATTAAGATTCCAAAGGGTACATACACCTTCAATTTAGTTGCTGCGTTGGATGCGAGCGCGCCTGATGTTGCGCCGAGTCTGGGGTATGTGGACTTTCACTCCGACTACAAGAGTCCTTATCGCATACCGTTCGACCACGACTTCCCCTCGACGCCCGAAGAGTGGAAGGACTTCGAAACCCGTAAGGCCAAGGAAGTGTCGTTCCTCACGCCCGGTGCGACGGTGGCCGAATCCGGCTATTACCGCGCTGCGTCGATTGCCGGAACCCGCGATCAGTTCGTGAGGAAGTTCGAGCAAGGCACGGCCGCGCCCGATCTCGATTTCCAACGCTGGGACCGTTGGGAATGGGAGGCGGACCTCGCGCGCGCGACCGTCTGCAAACCCGGCGACACGTGTCCGCGCGAGGGTCGCTGGATACTGCGCGCGAAAGACTATTCGTACGGCAGCAAGGGCGATCTCACCTATCCACAGTATCAGCAACGTTTCCGCATGGGCGAACCGGTTCCCGCCCGTGATCTGGCCAATGTCGACGCGTCGAGACTCTTCTGGGAATGGTTGAGCGCCTAACGCGCCGCCGACCTATCCAAGCCGGGGCATTGCGCCCCGGCGTCCTGTCTGTTCCTAAAGATTGAACATGAAAAATCCAGTATGCAAAGGCGATCCGACTTCACATGGCGGCGTCGTCAAAACCGCGTCTTCCAACTTCGACATTGACGGGCGCATGGTCGCGCTGCTGCATGACATCGTTACGTGCCCGCAACACGGCGACAACCCCATCATTGAAAGCGGCGAAGGCTACGATGAAGACGGCCGCAAGTGGGTCGCCGATGGATGTCGGAGCCAATGCGGCAGCGTTGTCCACGCTACTACCAAGGGAATGGACATCGCATGAGGACATGGCGCGTTCCAAACGTTCCCGAGGAAAAGCACATCGAACCGCCGTCCATCTGGGTAGCCGCGCTTGCATTCGTCGTGGTGCTCGTCGCGGGCTTCATCATCACGATTCTGAACTGGAAACAAGGCGAGTCGGTCGTATCGGCCAGGTTCTTTGGCTTTGCGCTGGGCGTGCCGCTCCTGGTTTGGGGAGCATTCTGCGGTTTGCTCTATTTATCATCCGACGACTGGAACAACCGCGCAGACTTGTGGAATTTTCTTTGTAAAGACAACTTCAACAATTGGCGCACGTGGTCACAGTGGAACCTGTGCATTCTCGACACAGTGACGCTTACGCCTGAGATTGAGCTTGCCGAGCGCATCCTCGGGCTTGAGGGTAGCGCACCGACGAACAAAGGCAAGGTGTTGACCTTGCGAGCCGAAGGCGATGTCATCGTTGCTACGAAGCTTGAGGACGTTCTGACGCAACTCGTTGCGCCCGTTGTCGGAACGCTTCAGCGCTTTACCGGAAAGCGAACGGTGCATATTGCGCTTCAATCAACGCAGGATGCGCACTTGGCAGTCTTACGCGGAGTGCTTCAAAAGCTGGAAATCGCGCATGAGCACATCGCCCTGTCTCGCTACACGTTGAAGGACGTGCCGAGCATTTTCGATGAATGGATGGAAAACCAGAAGGTGCGCTACGACTACGGCTACCGAGAGCGGAAGCTCATGCCGGACCTATGCCTGATGCTGGCGTGTCAGTTCAACGAGGACGGCGCGCCTCCGGTATCCGAAGCGGCGGTCGGGCTTCTGTTCGGATCGTGGCAGATGCTGGGCGATACGAAGCTTAAACCCAAGGCCCGGTTGTTCCGCTCCATTCCGACGACCACCGACGAAATCGCCGATGCCCTCGCGACATTGCAGACGGCCGAGCCGACGCCCCTTAAACGGCTGCGCAATGTATGGGTCAGCAATCTGGCGAAGCGGGACGGTCATATCGTGCGGGCCATCGCGAAGGATAGCGAACCGGCTCTGGCCTTGATCGACCTCGACGAGGCGCTAGGCGTGCCTGGTCCGGCTAGTCCGCTGCTACTGCAAGCACTGGCCGCACAGACGGTTCAATTCGGACAGGGGCCGCAACTGGTCGCGATGCCGGACGCTGAAGGCTTACGTTTGAATCTCGTGGGGAACGGCTACGCCGAGATTACGGAAGCCAAAAGGCCCGAACCCGAATTTTGGCCGGTTTCGTATGCAGCGGTGTTTGGGTCTCTACTGCCCCTGTTGGAAGTCGCGATGATCGAGTCGGATGCCGGGGCCGTCTGGACGTGTAGCGTTTTGGGCGTGAGCGCTCTGCTTTTTTTTGTGGGGATTCCAGCAGGAACGATATTCAGGCTTCGGGGCGTAACGCGAGAGTTCTACGAGCGTGCGCGGGGATAAACGCCGCGCCGCCGCGTTGAGCGTTGAAGGCCCGCCGCGCGCGGGCCTAGTTCCGTCAGTGTTGCTGCGGCATCAGCGGTTGAGTGCGGGTCCCTCCGATATGCCCCCGAAGCCGCAACAAGGCTGGCCCACTCAATCCCCCCGCACCGGCCCCCTTCCCGCCTTGATCGCGCCGCGCTTCACCTTGCCCTCCACGCGACGCCGTTGCGATGCGCGCGTCGGCTTCGTCGCGATCCGCTTGCGCCGCGTGACGGCGACACTCCGAATGAGCTCATCCAGCCGCGCGAGCGCCGCCGCGCGATTCATGTCCTGCGTGCGATGTTCCTGCGCCTTGATGACGATCACGCCGTCGCGCGTGACGCGGCTGTCGGTGAGCGCGAGCAGGCGATCCTTGATGTACTCCGGCAGCGACGACGCGCGAATGTCGAAGCGCAGATGGATCGCGCTCGACACCTTGTTGACGTTCTGACCGCCCGCGCCTTGCGCGCGCACGGCCGTCAGCTCGATTTCGTTCGGCGGCACAGCGAGGCTGTCGGTCATCGTCATCGGTCGGCTCCTTTTTGTCCTGCGCTCATGTGAGACGCCGCATTCTCGCCGCAAGTCCGGAATCGCGCCGCGTCGGTTCCCTCACGGCCTGCGCGAAAATCGCCGCCGAGCCGATGACTTCCACCCTGCGCTTCGCCCGCGTGATCGCCGTGTACACCAGTTCGCGCGACAGCACGCGAACGAACGCGCCGGGCAACACGAGCGCCGCATGCTCGAATTCCGATCCCTGCGACTTGTGCACCGTCAGCGCGAACGCGGTGTCGTGCGGCGGCAGCGCGGCGGGCGACACGTAACGCAGCGCGCCATCGGCCATTCGAAACGCGACGCGCAGCGATCCGTCCACGCCCGGCAGCGCAATCCCGATATCGCCGTTGAAAAGCCCGAGCGCGTAGTCGTTGCGCGTGACGATCACCGGCCGTCCCGCGAACCACTGCGCACCAAGCGCAAGCGCGATGCCCGCCTGCTCGCGCACTTTCGCGGCGATGCGCGCGTTCACTTCATCGACGCCGCGCGGTCCCTTGCGCGTCGCGCACAGCACGCGGAAACGATTGAGCGCGTCGAAGAGCCGGGCGTGATCGGCCTCTATGCCATCGAGCGCAGCGGACAGCGCTTCGGCATACGGCGCGAAACCTTTGGCGAGGCGCGCGAGCGTGCGCTCGGACAGCGCCGCGTCGCCGTCGTCGAAGAGCACGGCCGCGCGCGCGCCGGATGGATCGAGCGCATCGAGCGCGGCCTGTTCGTCGCCGTTGCGGATCGCGATCGAAAGACGGCCGATGTCCGAATCGAGCCCGAATCGATAATTCTTCTGCAGCCAAACGACGCAATCGGTCAGCGCGCCTTCGCCTTCGTCGCCCCGCCCGCTCCAGTCATCGGGCAGCGTATCGAAGAGCGCGCCGTAGCCTTCGGAGTCGTCGGCGGGCGCGCTGTCGAAAAGTCCGAGTTGCGCCTCGCTCGTCGGCGTCCGGGCATGCGGCAACGCGGCTTCGAGCCGCTTCGCATCGATCGATAGCGCCGCCGCGATGCGCGCCTTGCCCGATGCACTGAACGATGGCTGCGCGCTCAGTTCCGCGAACACCGCGCCGGCTTCCACGGCCGACAACTGATCCTTGTCGCCGAGCATCACGAGACGGCTCGCCGGCGCGACCGCTTCGAGCAGATGCGCCGCGAGCGCGACGTCGATCATCGAGGCTTCATCGACGACGATCACGTCATACGGCAAGGGATTGTCGCGATGATGCCGGAAGCGCCCGTCCGACTGCACGCCGAGCAGCCGCTGCAAGGTGAACGACGTGCGCGGCAGACGCTCCGCGAGTTCCGGCGGCAGCTTGTCCGCGCGCTCGATGAGCGCCTCCTGCATGCGTTGCGCGGCTTTGCCGGTCGGCGCGGCGAGCGCGATGCGCACATCGGGATCGGCATCGAGCAGGCACGCGAGCACACCGACCACCGTCGTCGTCTTGCCGGTGCCCGGCCCGCCGCTCACGATCGTGAGCCTCCCCGCCAGCGCGACCAGCGCAGCGACACGTTGCCAGTCGATGTCATCGTCCTCGCGCGGACCGAAATAGCGCGCGATGCGCCCGGCCTGCTGCGCGATGTGCTCCCGCGAAACGGGCACGCGCGCATCGCGCGAGCGTTCGACGAGCGCCTCCGCGAGCCGCCGCTCGTAGTCGAAGTAACGCGCGAGATAAAGCCGCCCATCTTCGTCGATGACGAGCGGCAACAGATCAGCGGCACTCCCGCGAGCATTACTGCGCGCGAGGCACGCGACGCCGCTCGCGAGCAGCGCGTCGCGCGCTTCGTTGAAGTGCGCATCGTGACGCCGGGCGAGTGCGCCGAGCGGCAGGCACACGTGCCCTTGCGCGGTCGCGCGGCTCATCGCGAGCGCGGCGCGTTCGGCCCACAGCACGCTTCGCTCGTCGGCGCCCAGCCGCGCCGCGAGCGCGCTCAGACGCCGCGCGAAGCCTTCGGCCAGCGCCGCGCTTTCGTCCGCGGGCGCGGGCACGGGACGCGCCGCTTCCATTGAATCGAGCGTGCTCATGCGACGCCTCCCGACATCAATCGATCGAGCGCCTCGACCAGTTCCAGCGATGGCCGTCCGCGATGCACGCCGCTCGCGGATTCGCCATCCCGCCAGTCGGGACGAACGCCGCGCACGAACAGATACAGATATCCGCCGATATGCTTGTCGTACGCATAGTCCGCCAGGCGCGCGCGCAGATAACGATGCAGCGCCACCACGTAGATGAGCGCCTGAAGGTGATATGCATGTTCCGCCATCGCCACGGCGAGCGGCGCGGCGGCGTAGTCGGAAACGGCATCGCCCAGATGATTCGATTTCCAGTCGATGATCCAGTAACGGCCTTCATGCTCGACGATCATGTCGATGAATCCCTTGATAAACCCGCGCAACGCGCCGCTTTCGAGGGCGACGTCGGGGAATCCGTGCGCGGCGAGCAGACGGCGCATCGCGGTGAAATCGAGCGTCTGCGCCGGAAACAGGAACTCCAGTTCGTTCATGCGACGCGTCATCTCAATGGTCTGAAGCCGCATGGCGGGCGCGATCTCGGCGGCCACCGTATCGGCGAGCAGACGCAGCATCATGGGCCGCAGGCGCGGGGCGAGCGCGTCCGGCGCGGGCGTCGGATGCTCGTGCAGCGCGCGTTCGACGGCAGCGGGCCAGCCGGACGGCTCGGTGAAATCCGCGAGCTCGAACATGCGATGCAGGCACTCGCCCGCCGCCGCGCCGCGCGGGAACGCGAGTATGTCGTCGGGCGCGAGTTGCAATTCGTCGCGCGCGGATGGCGCTATTCGTGCGGCGTCATCGAGCGCGGCGAGTTCGTCGTGATCGGGACGCGCTTCGGCGGGCTGCGCCTGATTCGCCTCGTCGCGCGCACCGGCCGCGATCAGCGAGCTGAAACTCGCCATGCGCCAGCGATCGCGCAGGATACGCTGATTCACGCGCGCCGTGATCTCGTGCTGATTCGCCGCATCCGCGACGAGCGGCTCGCGCATATCGATGATGGGCAACGGCGCGACGCCGATCGCGCCGTCCGAGCGCGCCGCGACCGCATTCCACGCCGCGACGATATCCGCTTCCTCGGGCGGCTCGTCGCAGAACGCATCGAAGTCTTTCCCGCTGCCCGCGACGAGCCAGTTGAGCACGCTGCGACGCGATTCCTTCGTCGATCGGTTCGACACATAGAAACCCGCCACGACATAGCAGCGGAACACCGCACGCGTCAACGCGACGTAGACGAGGCGCGCGCGCTCGGCCGCCTGCTCGCGCGCGATCGCCGCGCTCACGTGATCGTCTTCATCGCCTTCGATGCCGTAATGGAGCACGGCTTCGCCCGCGTCGTCGTGATACTCGCGTGCATCGGGCAGGCCCGATTTCGACCGCTCGCGCGACGCGCCGTCGTTCAGGAACGGACAGAACACGACCGCGTATTCCAGTCCCTTCGACTTGTGGACGGTCACGATCTGCACGAGATTGCGATCGGATTCGAGGCGCAATTGCGCTTCCTCGCCGCCACCCTGCTGCTCGCGTTGCGCGGCAAGCCAGCGCAGCGTCGGCGCGATGCCGGGCTGCTCGGCCGAACGCGCCTGCAGCAACTCCGCCAGATGATTCACGTTCGTGAGCCTGCGCTCGCCGTCGGGCCGTGCGACGAGACGCGTCGCGATCGACAATTCGCGGGCGAGCGTGCGCCACATCACCGCGAAGCCGCGCTCATGCCAGATCGTGCGATAACGCGAGAATCGCTCGACCCAGCTCGTCGAATCGATCGGCTCGCCGTGCGGATCGGCCGCGTCCGCGTGCTCCAGCCGCCAGAGCGCGGCGGCGTCGAGGCCGAACCAGTCGGTTGCGAGCGCCGCGCGCAGACGGCGCAAGTCGCCCGGCGTGTCGATGGCGGCGAGCACGCGCTCGATCTGCTCGGCGTCGGGCGAGCCGAACACCGACGCCTGCGCAAGCTCGACGCTGCCGATGCCCCACGCCGCGAGCACGCGCTTCACTAGACTGCCCTGCCGATGCGTCTGCACGAGCACGGCGATATCGCCCGCCGAAAGCGGCGCGCGGCCGATGGTCACCTCGCCGCGCTGCGCACCGCGCAAGAGCCGCGCGATCTCGGCGGCGCAGGCTTCGGCGGCGTCGCGCTGCGCGGTGGTTTTCAGGAGCGCCGATTCGCCGTGCGGCAGCATCCACACGCAGAAATCGGCGATATCGGCATAGGCCGCGGCCGGCGTGCCATCGACGAACGGCCCGCGTTTGCGCGTGCCGGCGCGCACCGGCTGATAGTCGAGACCATCGAGAATGAACGCCGCCGGATTCGCTTCGAACACGCGATTGCACGCCTCGATGATCTGCGGCGTCGAGCGCTGATTGACCGCGAGCGTATAGCGCGCGCTCGCGCCGTCGCGCGCCGCGAGATACGTGTGCAGGTCGGCGGCGCGAAAGCTGTAGATCGCCTGCTTCGGATCGCCGACGAGAAAAAGCGGCCCGTGCGGCGCGAACACGCGGCTGAAGATCTCGTATTGCAGCGGATCGGTGTCCTGGAATTCGTCGATGAGCGCCGCCGGATAGCGCGCGCGCAATGCCTCGGCGAGCCACGCGTGTTTGACGAGCGCGTGATGCAGGTTCGACAGCAGATCGTCGAACGAGACGACGCGGCGCGCGCGCTTTCTCGCGGCGAGTTCCGCGGGCGCGTGATCGAGCCACTCGCGCACGATGTCGAGCCACATCGCGCGCTGCGACGCCTCGGCTGCGGCGGCGGACGCGGCGAGCGCATCGGCCTGATCGAAAAACGCGTGTGCGGGCGGCGTGTTCTTGCCTTTGGTGCCCTTCGCGAGCGCGGTCGCGGTGAGCTTGAGCGCTTCCTTCGGCGGCGGCGCGTGACAGTCGGCATTGGCGAAATAGTCGGCCCACGCGTCGATGGCCGCGTCGAGGATCGTGCGCTTGTGCGTCGTCTTGTTGAGGATGGCTTCGGCGTCGAAGAGCAGCTTCGCGATGCCGTCGCGTTCGGCGTTCCACAACGCGCAGGCTTGGTCGAACAACGCCTGCATGTCGGCCGCTTCGGCGGCATTCGTATCGCCGAAGCGCAGCGCCGCGAGCGGCTTTTTCAGACGCCGGGCGAGCTGCGCATCGAGCGATGCCGGCCCCGCGCCCTTCGCGACGAGCCACGACGCGAACGACGGCGTGCGCGCCGCGACCGGCTCCACGCGCTCGCGCCAGAAATCCGCTGCGAGCTCGAAACGCAGCGCGCTGTCGTCGGCTTCCATCTCGAACGCGAACGGCATCGCGGCGGCGAACGGCGCTTCCTGCAGCGCGCGCTGGCAGAACGCGTGAATCGTGTGGATCGCGGCCTGATCGAACGTGGACACGGCGATGCGCAAGCGCTTCGCGGCCTCGTCCGCGTCGATCTCGGCGAGCGTCGTTTCGAAGAGCTGCTCGATGAACGGATCGCCGGCCGCATCGCCGTTTTCGATCGCATGCGCGACGCCCGCGAGCCGCGAGCGGATGCGCTCGTGCAACTCGGCGGTCGCCGCCTTCGTGAAAGTCACGACGAGAATCTGCTCGACGGACAGGCGCTTCTCGAGCAGCAGGCGCACATACAGCGCGCAGATGTTCCAGGTCTTGCCCGTGCCGGCGGAAGCCTCGATCTGGTTCACGCCATCGAGCGCGCAGGAGAAGACGTCGAGTTCCTGCACGCCGGTGTCATCCATGAATGTCGTGAGGTTGGTCATGCGCCGCTCCGCAGATGCTGTACGAGCGGCTCGAACACGATGCGCGCGAGCGCGGCGAAGGCATCGTCGAGCGCGAGGTCCGCGCCGCGAAACGCGATGCGAAACACCGGATCGTCGGATTCGGCGCGCGTGCGTTCGGATTCCCACGCGGCCTGTGCTTTCGCGTCGCCCTCTTTCACCTTGAGCCATGCGCTCTTCGGAAAGAACCGCAGCGGCATGCGTCGTCCCGCGCGATAGAGCGACGCCAGCGCGGCGAGATGCGCAAGCGGATCGGCGACGGGCGTCAGTTCGAAATCCGCCGATTGCGACCCGCGCCCATGCCAGATCGTGCGGCGCGGGCCATCGGGCAGCGCCGCGCAATACGCGAGATGCGCGAGCCACGCGGACAGATAATCGCGCGCACGCGGCGCATCGTAGCGATAGATAACCTGACCTTGCGGCGTCAGCGCGTTGAGCGTGCCGACGAGCGTTATCGGACGAACGTCGATGAGTGCGTCGTCATAAGCGCCGAAGAGCGCGATGCCCGCGGTGTCGGGCCAGCGCGGCTTGAGATCGAGCGAGAACGGCAGGCGCTCGACACCCGCCGATGTCGAAGCGCGCACGCGTTCGGCCAGTTGCCCGAGCGCGTGAAGCTCGCGCGCCTGCCACACGCCGCCCGTCGCGCCGCCCGGCATTTCCGGACTCGCACGCGCGACGCGTCTCGCGCGTTCGCGTGCGGCGCGCTCGCCGTCGTCGGCGGCTTCGAGCAGCGCGGGCAGCACGCGTGCGGCGAGCGCATCGCGGCCCGCGAAGCCGAGTTCGAACGGCTCGGTTTCGTCGAGTTCGGCTTCGGCATCGACGAGCGCGATGCCGAGGCGGTCACGCAACAGCGCGCGCGCGGGATGGCGCCAGAAGCGCACGAAGTCGTCGAACGCGACGGTCTGAACGTCCTCCTCCGGCGGCAATGGCGCGGAAAAAAAACGCGCGACGGACTGCGACTTGCCGGATTCCAGCGCGCGAGCGAGTTCGGCGCGCTCGGGCTCGTAGGTGAAGAGCCGGCCGTCCGCGTGAAAATAGTCCGGCGCATACGGCTGCAACGGATGCTCGAACACGAAACGCGCGCGCGCCGCTGCGAGTTCGTCGGGCGCGGCATGTTTGCCCGCGACGGACTGCGCGAGATAGTCGAGCAGTTCGTCGATGAGCGCGGCGGGCGGCAGCACCGCGTTGTCGCGGATACTGCGCCCCGTGTACGCGATCATGAACCGGTCGCGCGCGGCGAGCATGAGATCGAGGAACAGGTTGCGCTCGTCGTCGCGGCGCTGGCGGTCGCCGAGCTTGCCGAAACGCGCCATCAGATCGAACTCGTCGGCGCGCGTGAGGCTCGGCAGCATGCCGTCGTCCATGCCGAGCAGGCACACCACGCGATAAGGCAACCCGCGCAGGCTCGTCAGCGACGAGAACGTGACGCCGCCCCACGGCACCCCGCCGCGCGCGGGATCGTCGAGCGTATCGGTGAGCGCGGTGCGGATCACCGCAGCCGATACGTCGGTTTCGCCCGCGCCTTCGTCCATCGCGACGACGAGCGAATCGATCGCGCGGCGCACGTCGCCGATGGCGTCGGTGAACGCGACGCCCGCGTCGAAGAAACGTTCGAGCGCGTCGAGCAGCAGATCGCCCCACGCACGCGCGGTGCGCGACGTGGCGATGCGCTCGGCGAACGCGCCGATATCGTCGACGAAGCGCGTCAGACGGCCGAGCAACTCGGCATCAGAACCGTTCGCGCCTTCGATAGGCAGCCATTCGTCGACAGGCGCGCCGCCGCCCGGCAGCGCGTAACCGAGATAAAGGCGCGTGAGGGCGTCGGCGAACGTGTGGCGCGCGGCGGGCACGTCGGCGGCGGTGACTTCGTCGGGCCGCAATCCGCGACGCGCGCCTGCCGCGGCGAGCCACGCCTGCGCGGTTTCGAGCGCGATGGCGTCGATGCCGTAGCGCGCCGCGATCGCATCCACGCGCAGCCATTCGACGAGTTCGGGCGCGCCGACGCTGCGCTCGGTGAGCGCGAGCCAGTCGATGAGCGCGCGTGCGACCGGATTCGCCTGCGATGGCGGCAGGCCCGTGATGCGATACGGAATGCGCCGCCGCTCGTTGCTCGCGCCCGCGGGCGCGGTGCCGAAGATACCGTCGATGAGCGGCCCCGCCACCGCGAGGTCCGGAAACGCGACGAGCACATCCGACGGCTCCAGTCCTTCGATCTCGTCGAACCAGTCGAGCAGACGGTCGTGCAGCACTTCGAGCTGGCGCGACAGGCTATGACAGACATGCACTTCGATGCCGTTCCCGACGATCGTTTCGGGCTGCGGCTCGACGCTTTCTTCATCGAGCGCGAGGATGCCGTTCTGCACGCGCGCGAGCCACGTCGGCGCGGGATTGTCCTCGAAGAGTTGGCGCTCGCTCGACGCCGCGCTTTCGGTCAGCTCGTGCAGCATGTGCAGTTGCGCCTGCGTCTGTCGGCCCCATTCCGCGAGCAGCGGATGACCGACTTCCTGATAATCGGCTTCGCCCTTCAGTTCGAGTTGCTCGACGCGCGCCTCGCTCACGATGTCGTACCAGAACTCGCGGCAAGGATTCTGCGCATAGACGCGCACGTCGATCCAGCGCGACAGCTCGCGCAACAACGCGATATGCAGCGGCGGCATCGTCGGCAAGGCGAATACGCTGATGCGGCGCGGCCATTGCGCATGCATCACGGCATCGAGATCGAGGCCGGACGCATCGGCGAGAAAACGGTACGCGGGCGGCGTCGGATCTTTTTCGGCGCCGTTCGCATCGTGTGCGAGGTCCGCGAGCAGCGCGCGCCACAGCGCCGCCTGCCAGCGCTCGTCTTCGCGCTGGATATCGTTCGCGCCCGCGAGACGCGGGCCGCGCGCTTCGGTATCGGCGCCGCTGCCCGCGAGAATCGAGCCGCCCGCCTGCCAGTGCGTGAGCCACTCGGGCCGATATGTCAGATAGTGATCGAAGACCGTCGCGATGCGCCGCGCGAGCTCGTAGCGCATCGAATCGTCGGCGGCGTCGAGATATGTCGATAGCCGCGCCGAATCGCCGATCGACGGATCTTCGAACAGCCGGTAGCAACGCCACGCAAGCCGGTCCGGCGCGAACGGCGAGTGCACGGCCACGGGCAGCACGCGCCCGATCTGCGCCCAGAGCCACTGCGCGAGATAGCAAAAATCGACGTTCGCGCAGATGCCGAAGCGCTCGGCCATGTCGAGTTCGAGCCGCCGCCGCACGGCCGCGCTCGGCACGATGACGGCTTCGCGTGCGAAGGGATCGCTCTCGCGCATCGCGAACGCGTCGAGGTCCTCGAAAAGCGCAGCGGCGAGCGTCTCGTGACGATTCGAATAAAAGAGTTCGAGCATGGAAGCGCCGTTGCTATGCGGCCTGGAATGGCGGGATTTGAAAAGCTTTGTAAGTCCAGGCGCCAGCATAGCAAAGCGGGCGCGGCGACGAGAACCTGGCCGAATGGCCGAGGTCCGAAGCCCGGGAGAGTTGGGTTAGACTCGTTTCTCGACTCGTCCCCAGAACATCAACGAGCGTCAAAACAGGAAGTCGATGCGCTATTCGTTCGAAATCAGGAAGTTCATTTACAGCCAGTATTTCTTCGGCGGCTTGCGCATCGCTTTGGGCGTGTCGCTGCCCGCCGTCCTGATGCTCATCGTCTTTCACAATCGCGAGCTCGGTTTCACGATCGCGACCGGCGCGCTCGGCGCGTGCGTCGTCGATATGCCCGGCCCGCTCAGGCACAAGCACAACGAGAT
The DNA here is from genome assembly GCA_000648925.1 of Caballeronia jiangsuensis. Classification (GTDB taxonomy): domain Bacteria; phylum Pseudomonadota; class Gammaproteobacteria; order Burkholderiales; family Burkholderiaceae; genus Caballeronia; species Caballeronia jiangsuensis. The sequence goes on along the minus strand of JFHF01000071.1, from coordinate 18,236 downwards.
GCTCGCCTGCACGTCGATCGGCTTTCTCGCGGCGCTCGCGACGGGTATCGCGACCGCGCATCCGATCGCGCTCTGGCTGACCATCGTGCCGCTGGCTTTCGTGCTGTCGCTGATCGTCGTGTACGGCAATCGCTGGCCGCAGATCAGCTTCGCCACGCTCTTCATGATGGTCGTCACGCTCGAAGAGCATTTCACGCCGATGCAGGCGCTCATCAATGCTTCGTGGATTCTTCTGGGCGGCCTCTGGTACACCTACTGGGCGACGCTCGTGTCCCGCCTGCTCGTGTATCGCATCGAGCAGCAGGCGCTCGCCGAAAGCATTTTCAGTTGCGCGGAGTATCTGCTCGCGCGCGCCGAGTTTTATGACGGCGACGCCGATCTCGACGAGTGCTACCGCATTCTCATCGAGAAGCAGATCGCGGCCGTCGAGCGGCAGGAAGCGGCGCGCGACATCGTGCTGCGCAACCTGCCGAAAGTGAAGAGCGGCAAGCTCGACGCGCGGCGCGCACGGCTCTTCAATCTGTTCATCAACGTGGTGGATCTGCACGAGTTCTTCGTCGGCGCGCATACGGACTATCCGCTCGTCAGAAAGACCTTTGCGGGTTCCGACGTGCTGATTTTCTATCGCGACCTGATGCGCAAGGCGAGCGCGGATCTCGAAGAAATCGGCCTCGCGGTGCTGCAGAACAATCCGGCCGGCCGGCAGATCAGCATGAAGGCCGAATTGCGCGCGATCGAATACGAACTCGAACTGATGCGCAAGCACGGTCTGCCGGAGAAGAATCCGGAAGCGTATACGGCGGCGGCGGCGGTGTTCAGGCGGCTCTGGAGCGCGACGCGCCTCATCGACAAGATGCGCCGCCGCACGCGCGACGGCGCGAGCGCGATCGAAACCGAAGTGCAGATCGATCACGCGCTCTCGCGGTTCATATCGAGCCGGCGCGTGCCATTCATGCAGATATTTTCGAATCTCACGATGTCCTCGCCGAGCTTCCGACACGCGCTGCGCGTGACGATCGCGGTGGGCATCGGCTTCTGGCTCGGACGGCTGCTGCCGCTCACGAACGCGTACTGGATCGTGATGACCACCGTCATCATCCTGAAGCCGGGCTACTCGCTCACGAAGCAGCGCAACACGCAGCGGATCATCGGCACGGCGATCGGCTGCGCGGTGACCATCGCGCTGATTCTGTTCGTGAAGGAGCCGCATATCCTGCTCGTCGTGATGTTCGCGTCGATGGTCATGAGCTATAGCCTCCTGCTCTTCAACTACGCGGCGAGCGTCGTGTTCACGTCGTCGTATGTGCTGCTGATGTTCCACCTGCTCGCGCCCGGCAGCTTGCGGCTCATCGGCGAGCGCGCGATCGATACCGTCGTCGGCTGCGCGATCGCCATCGCGGCGAGCCATCTTTTCCCTTATTGGGAATACCGCTTGATGGGCAAGCTCGTGAAGGATCTGCTCGCCGCGACGCGCAATTATCTGGAAGCAAGCTGGTGGTGGCGAGCGAAGCCGGCCACGCCGGCAGAGAAGGCGCGCGCCGCTTCTTCGTCGGCGGTGGAAACGCCCGTCGATCGCGCGGTGTTCGCCGATGCCAATGCGGGCGCGGTAGCGTCGTCATCGGTTGTCGAGGCGCCCGCGCAAACGGTGGCCGTCACAACCGCCGCCGCCAACGAGCCGAACGCCACCACGCCGCCGCTCGATCCAGCCGTGGTCGCTGATTCGGCGATGAAAGCCGCGAGCGCGACGGCGCAGCGCTTGTCGTCGGTGAGTATCGGGGAGAGCACGGCGGCGACGGCGAGCAAGGGCGCGTCCGCTGCGGCGACGGTCGCCGCGACCGCGCTCGACCGCGATTTCCGTTACCGGCTCGCGCGCAAGAACGTGCATATCGCTTTCGCCAATCTCGCGCAGGCGTTCCAGCGCATGATGCTCGAACCGAAGGCTCAACAGAGATACGTCGCCGAATTGAACGATCTGCTCGTGCAAAGCCATGTGCTCGCCTCGCAGATCACCGCTGCCGCGCCGCTTTTGCAGTCGCTCAACGAAGCAGGCGGCCAGCCGTTCGAACCGGTGCAGCGCACCTTCGGCGTCGTGCGCGAGAACCTCGCCGACGCCGTGGGCGAGCTGCCTGCCGCACCGAAGCCCGATGCGCCGCCCGCGCAGGCGGACGCGCTCAAGGAGCTGCGGCGCGATCTGGACAAGATGGTCGTCGATGCCGAGCGCGCACAATCGCTGTCCGCCGATGCGCTTCACGACCTCAAGCTGCTCGCGCATCAATGCAAGCAGATGCTGACGGCGTCATCGCTTATCGGCAAGGACGCCGCGCAGATTCGCCTGCCGGTGTGAACGTCGCGTGGGCGCTACTGCGATGCGCCGATCGCGGGGACCGCGGGACGCACGTCGCTTGCGGCGGACGGTTGCGCGTTTTGCTGATCGAACTCGCGCTTTTCGCGAATCGCGTTGAAGAGAATCGTGCCGATCACGAGCAGCACCACGACAACGATGAACACGCTGACGGCGCGGGTCGGGTTCTTCGGCTTACCGTCCGGGCGGCGAGAATCGCGGGGATCGTGGTTCATGAAAAGGTTCGTGGCGACGTTTCGGGAATGACCCGACATGGTACCCGTATCGGGTTTCAGTTGGATTGCGGGGCGCGTCGATTCGCGGCACTTGCGCTCATGTCGTTTCGATACGCGCACGCCGGTCGCGAAATTCTCTGCTGCACCGCGCCGCTTGTAGAGAGCCCGTCCGGACGACGATACTGAATGCTATTCGATGCGCGTCCGATCCCGGCGAGGGTGGAAGGTGCAGGTGCCGGGATTACCTGTGACCGGACGTGATGAGCCGCCCGCCCGGGCGGCCTTTTTTTGTTTCATCATCCTAAGTTAATGCACTCGCCCGCGCTCAAGGCGCAAGCGTCGGGCGCACCGGCAGCGCCGTCGAATACTTGATCTGCTCCATCGCGAAACTGGAACTCACGTCGTACAAAGGCACCGCGCGAATGAGTTGCTTGTATACGCGGTCGTAATCGTCGATATCCGACACGACGACGCGCAACAGATAGTCGGTTTCGCCGCTCATCCGATACACCTCGACCACTTCCGGAATATCGCGGACCGCGCGCGTGAAATCCTCCGCCCACGTCTGCGTGTGCTGATTGGTGCGCACCGCGACGAATACCGTCGTACCGACACCCAGCTTTTTCGGATCGCATAGCGCCACCTGCGCGCGGATCACGCCCGTCTCTTTGAGACGCTGCACGCGCTTCCAGCAAGGCGTCTGCGACAGATTCACTCGTTGCGCGAGTTCCGCGATGGGCATCGTCACGTCGTTCTGCAGCAATTCGAGCAGTTTGCGGTCGATGAGGTCCATTCCCATGCTGCACCCCTTATAGGAAATTATTCTATTTCTCGATGGTCGAGCGAAATTATATGGAAACTAATTCTGGAGGCAAGCCGGTATAAATGAGTGGATCAGCTAACAACGAAAAGACGGCTTATCCACTATGCAACTCGAACATGTCAGCCGCCCGGCGCGGCCCTTCCCTCCGGCTTCGCCGGCGTCCGAATCCGCTGCCCGCAGAAGCCCGGCGCTCGAACGACTGTGCCGCGAGCTCGATGCGGCTTTCGCGGCCGCCGAAACGGGTCCGCAGGCTGCGTTCGGGCAGCGCGTGCGACTCGCGCTGCAACGGGCGATCGCCGATCCGGAAGTTCTGCGCCCCGATCAGCGCGCGGGCAATCCGCAGACCTATTGCCGCCATCTGCTTGCCGCCGATCCGCTCAACCGCTATGCGATCGCCGCGCTCGTCTGGGCGCCAGGACAGGCGAGCCCGGTGCACGGTCATCGGACATGGTGCGGCTATGCGGTGATGGAAGGCACGCTCGAGGAAACGCTGTATCGCTGGGACGCGGCGGAGCATCGCGCGATCGAAACGCGGCGTCATCCACGCCCGCCGGGCGCGGTGTCGTATGTGGGCGCGGGACGTGGCGCGATTCATCAACTCGGCCTTTGCGCCGATGCCGCCGCGCGCGCCGTGTCGCTGCATGTCTACGGCGTCGCGGGCGAGCAGATCGCCACGCACGTCAACGATCTGCTCGCAGCCTGAAGCGGGCTCAGCCCTTTCCCGGCTCGGACGCCGTCGGGATCTGCGGCGGAATCTGCACGGACTGATCGGTCGGCGGGGGCGCGGGCTGCGGCTCGTGCGACACGTCGCGCGCCGCGGCTGTCGCCTCTTCTTCCACCGCCGGCGGCGCCGCGCCCGTCCAGATGCGCCGCGCGCGCTCGCGCCCTTCGGCGGCGTCGGCGCCGAGCATCGCGTCGCGGGTCATCTGCACGTGCATCTGCGGCACCGGAATCTCCATGCCGGCTTCGTCCATCTTGCGCTTGATGCGCAGATTGAACGCCCGCGCGACGCTCCATTGCTGTAGCGGCCGCGTCTTGATCTGCCCTTTCACGACCATCCAGTTCGGATCGAAACGGTCCAGTCCCCACACCTCGACCGGCCCCAGCATCTCCAGCCGATAGCGGAAATCGTCCATCAGCTCGGCGCCGACTTCGCGAATCATCTGCGTGACTTGATCGACGTCGGCCGAAAACGGCACGCGCACCTCGAACACCGCATAGGCGAAATCGCGCGACAGGTTCTTGACCGTCTTGATCTGCGAGAACGGGATCGCGTGGATCGCGCCCTGCCCGTCGCGCAGGCGCACGGTGCGAATCGTCAGGCTTTCGACGATGCCCGCGTGACCGCCCTCCACCTCGATCGAATCGCCGACCGAGATCGTGTCCTCGATGATGATGAAGAGCCCCGTGATCAGATCCGCGACGAGCGACTGCGCGCCGAAGCCGACCGCGAGACCGATCACGCCCGCGCCCGCGAGCAGCGGCGTCACGTTGAGGCCGAGATTCGCGGCGGTGACGATCGCCGCGACCGTCAGCAGGAACACGAACACGACGTTGCGCACGAGCGGCAGCATCGTGCGGGCGCGCATGCTCGGGCCGCGCCCGCCGCGCCGCGTCGCGTCCGGCCTGAGCGCTTCCTGAATGCCCGTGTCGATGAGAATCCAGATCAGCCACACGACGAAGAACGTCAGCACGATCATCGCGACCGCGTGCGTGATGCCGCGCGCGGCCACGCTCTCCTCGGCCATGTGGGCGAGCGAAAAGCCCCAGAAACGCGACGACAGTTCGAGGAACACGAGCCACACGCCGACTACGATCATCGTGCCGACGAACTTGACGAGCCTGCGCACATACGCCGATTGCCGGCGCGGTTTGCGCGACTTGGGCCGCGTGATGCGCACGATGATCGCGGAAAGGAAGAACGCGATGACGAGCAGGCCCGCCGTCGCGATCGCCATCTGCAACACGTTCTCCGACGTGCCGATGCCCATCAGCGTCGCCACCACCGACGCCGACGCGAGCAGCAAGAGCGGCAGTTGCCACAGCGACGCGACCACTTCGAAGGTTTCGGTCGCGGCCTTGCGCGTGTTGCGCTGCTCGTAGCTCCGGCTGCGGATCAGATGCGCGACGGGCCGCTGGAACGCGAGCGCGAAATACGCGGTGAGGCCCGCCGCGCCCATGTTCGCGCAGGTCGAAATGAGGCCGGCGAGATTGGTGCCCAGTTGCTGCGCGACGTCGTAATTGGCGGCGGCGTCTCCGAGCGCGCCGAGCGTGCCGATCAGGAACAGGAGCCGCCGCGCGCGGATGATCAGCAGGTTCACCGCGACGCGACGGTGCGCCGAGCCGAACAGCGAGAACATGATGAGACAGATCGCGGAAAACACCGCGCCTGCGACGATCGCGTACGCGGTGACCATCGCGAGCGTGCGGCCGAGCGACAGCGGCATGTAATGCGTGAAGGTCAGCGCCGCGAGAAACGCGAACAGATATGGCGCCACGCGGCGCAGCGTGAAGAGCAGCAGCTCGCGCGTCGTCGGATTCGAGTGCAGGCCGGTGTCGATGCCGTAACGCGCCTGCACGCGCCGCTGCAGATAGACGAGCGTCAGCGCGCACGCGCCCCAGCCGGCGAGCATCGCAAAGAAGTTGAAGAGCGTGCGGCCGAACGTCTCGCGGCTCTGGCTTGTGACGATCGTGAAAAGCTCGTTGCCGGCGGCGTTGAATCGTCCGATCCAATAGGCGATCGGCGTCTTGCCGCGCTTCACGTCCGCTTCGATGTTGGTGAGCGCCGACGCGATCGCGCCGAGCAGCCCCGCGTTCTGCGCAATGGTCGCTACGACCGACGATGCCGTCGAGCCGGACGTCGGCGTCGCGCCTGCCGCGGCCGTGCCGCTCGCGGCTGCGTCCGTCGTCGCCGAAGCCGCCGCCGCGCCGGATGCGGGAACGGTGGCGTCGGCCGCGCGTTTTGCATCGCGCAGATGCTTCAGTTGCGAAACGAGCGCGGCGCGCTGCTTGTCGCTGTCGAGCGTGGAGATGATGTTGTCGAGCGAGCGCACCATGTCGGCGTCGGACATGGCGGGCGCGGACGCGGCATCCGGCGCGGATGCAGGCGCGGCCGGCGTGATCAGTTCCTGAAAAGTGGGCAGCGTGAGCGCGGGAGCGGCTTGGGCGGCGGGCGTCGAGAGCGCGATCGACGCGACGAGCACGGCAAGCACCGACGACATGACAAGCGAAAAACCGCGCGACGCGTGGCGCACGAGCGCGGCGAAAAAAAGCGCGAGCGCCGCCATCCAGGACATCGCGACAGACGCCGCTGCGCGCAAGGGCGCGAGCTTGCGTAACTTCATAACGGTCTCGATTTCTGAAAGACCGCCAGTTTAGCGGCTGCGAAAGGAACGCCGTCCAACCGGGACGTAACCGAATGTTAAGCGGATTCGCCCTGTTTTCTCAGACGAATGAGCGCTATTTATCGATTTCCGTGCGGGTGCCGCTGCTGCCGTCGGCTGCCGGGCTCGCGACCGAACCTTGCGCACTCGCCTGCGGATTCGACGCGCCGCCGCTCGTCGCGGACCATTCCTGCAATTTGCGTCCCGCCGATTGCAGGCCGGCGCCCGTCGCGCTCGCGGCATTGTTGATGGCGGCGTTCGTGGCGCTCGCGGCGCTGTCGAAATTCGATCGCGCCGATGCGGCGACGCTGCTCGCCGACACGTCGGGCATCGATCCGGCGTTATCGACATTCTGTTGCGCCGACTGCTTGGCCGCATCGACCTTCGCGCCGACATAGCTCGCCGCCTGATCGAACTTCTGGCTCGTCTGGCTCGCGAGGTTGTTGAATGCGCCCGCGGCCTGTCCCGCGGTTGCGTCGTGCTTCTCGCACGCGGCCAGCACGCCGAGCGCGGCGAGCGCCACGGCGATGCGGCTCATGGGATTCATTTGCATGGTGTTACCTTCTGCCCGATTCGTGATCTCGAAAGTCGCGCACATCATACGCTGCCGCTGCGATATCGCTCCGGAACGCAGTTCCGGCGTGTCACATGCGAAGCGTGACATGAATAGTAGACTGGTCCGCGTTGCGCGCTTTGCGCGGCACGGTGCATCCGACAACCCATTTCCTGACGAGGTCTAGCGATGGCTGCGAAGAAGATTCTTTTCCTCACCGGCGATTTTGCCGAGGACTATGAAACGATGGTCCCGTTCCAGGCGCTGCAGGCGGTCGGCCATACGGTCGATGCAGTCTGCCCGGGCAAGCGGCGCGGTGACTACGTGAAAACGGCGATCCACGATTTCGAGGGCGACCAGACCTACACGGAGAAGCCCGGCCATCGCTTCACGCTCAACGCGAGCTTCGACGATATCGATCCGGCCCGTTACGACGCCCTCGCGATCGCGGGCGGCCGCGCGCCGGAATATCTGCGGCTCGACGATCGCGTACTGGAACTGGTGCGCCATTTCGCGCAGTCGAACAAGCCGATTGCCGCTGTCTGCCACGGCGCTCAGGTGCTCGCGGCGGCGGGCGTGATCGAGGGACGGCGCATTTCCGCTTATCCGGCCTGCGCGCCGGAAGTGCGGCTCGCCGGCGCGACTTTCGCCGATATCGCCGTGGACGACGCCGTGACCGATGCGAATTTCGTGACCGCGCCCGCATGGCCTGCGCATCCGGCGTGGATCCGGCAGTTTCTTACGCTGCTCGGCACGCGAATCGAACTCTGAAACCTTGCATCGCAGGGGAACCTGACTGGCGCGCGAGGGCCGCGCCGGTCCTTACGAACACCTGCCAACGGAAGCGCCGCCCGTGAAAAGCGGCGAATAGAATCTTCCCTCTACATTTAAGAGACTTCTGGTTTTGGAGCGTATCGGGCTGACATATATTCGCGGGCGTCCCGCCCCCCCACTAAGTCTCTCGCTCCATGCTTCTCATGAATTTCGCTGTCGCCCTGGTCGCAGGGTTGATCCTGTTCGAGCCGTTCACTCGCGCCCCCGTCTCCCGCTTCACCACGCCCCGCATGCGCCGCAATCTCGCCAACCGGTCGTTTTATCAGGCCGGCGTGGCATTCCTGACGGCGTTGTTCATCGCGACGAGCCCGCCCGCGCCGGAACGCATTTCCCCGCTCGTGGTGCTGGCCGTCGCTCTGCTGCTCGTATGCGCGAGCGTCTACTGGATTGCGCGCGGCAAACGCCTGCTCAGGCAGCCTCGCGTGTTCAACAACATGTACTGATTTCCTCGACGCGGCGCCCGCTGCGCCGCGTTTTGACATCGCGCGGTGAAGGTCTTCGCCGCCGATTTCCCGCCTCGCACCACCCTTCCCCTGCATCCCGATTCAACGACCGCGCGCGGCATCCAAGCGGCTCGTAGCCGTTCAGGTATATTCGCCAACGCGCGTGGACTAAGCGAGTACGAAAAAAAAAGGCGCTACGTTGCCGTAGCGCCTTAAAAGTTCTAGCCATTCCGAGGGCCGTGCTAGAACCTGAGAGCCTGTATTTCGATCCCTGAGCGGAAAGCGCCGATGCGCACATCACCGCGGTTTCGAAATTCGGTTCCATTTTTTCCGGGATCGCTGCCCAAGTCAAGCAAAACTTCACGGTCCGGGCAACTGCCCAAGTTCCGTTCAAGGTGCGACTGTTGCGGGAAAAGTTACATCGTGTATGCAGCTTATCGTGAAGGCTTGCATCGTTTGCAAGTTTCGCGGTGTCACCCTGTAGAATTGCGACCCATCATCGAATAAAACAATGTTTCACAAAACGAATGCCTATGCAAAATGAACGGTCGCCAGGCCGGGAACGCGCCCGGGAAAAAGACGGCGAAGAAGTCACGGCGCTCGCCCGCGGGCTCGATGTGTTGCGCCGGATCGCCGCCGCGGATGCGCCCGTCAGCAATCGCGAACTGACCGACTGGACCGGCATCCCCAAGCCAACGGTATCGCGCATCACCGCGACGCTCGTCGGCGCCGGCCTGCTGCTGCGATTGCCCGACAGCGAGCGGTTCGTGCTGACCGCTTCGGTTCTCGAACTGAGCAACGGATTCTTACGCAACTTCGATATTCGTGCTCGGGCGCGCCCGTTCCTCATCCGGCTAGCGGAACGTACCGGCCTGTCCGTGCACCTCGCCGTGCGCGATCGTCTTGAGATGGTTGTAATCGATGCCATTCGGCCACGATCCGCCGTGCTGGTTTCGCGGCTCGAAGTCGGCGGCAGGATGGACCTGTGCCGCACGGCGGTCGGCCGCGCGTATCTCGCGGTGCTGTCGGAGCCGGATCGGCGCGCGCTCATCGGCAGTCTGCAGACCGCATCGGGCGACGACTGGCCGGCCATCGCGGGCGGCTTGCAGCGCGGCCTCGACGATGCCTTGCGCCTCGGCTTCGCGACCTCCGTCGGCGAATGGCACCAGGGGCTGAACGCGGTCGCGGCGGGCTTCGTCGGGCCGTCGGAGGAACGGTATTCGGTCAATTGCGGCGGGGCAGCGCATCAGTGCCCGCAAGACATACTCACCGGCGAAGTCGCGCCGGCTTTGCTCGATTGCATCGAGCAGATCACCCGCGAAATCGGCGGCTCGCGCGCGACGAACGCGATACGCGCCGCCGGTTAGACTACGCGACTGCACGGCGCGCGAGCGAAGCCCATCGAAAGCTCGCGTCGGCGCCCGTGTAACAGTCGTAATCAACAGAAAGAATGGCCGGTAGACGGCCTCGGGTGCGAGACGTAGCATCATGCTTCGCGCGCACCGGGGCCGCGCCGGATTCCCGACCTGATCGACAGGCAGGCTTTCCAGCCGCTTTCGACGGCCCCCGCATTCTCACGGCCTCCGCTTCGGTCACGGTTCATGCGCGCGGCGCATCGCCTTGCGCGTCCGAACCGCGACCGCCGCCCGTCCGCGCTCCGTACAGATTTGAAAGACCCAGCCACCGAACCGATGGACGACCAAAAGAATCCTTCCGCGCAACCGCGCCCGACGCCTCCAACGCCCGCCGCCTACGAACCCGCGCAACGGCGGCGCCGGATCGTCCCGCTCATCGTCGCGATGCTGATCGTCGCCGGCGCGATCGCATGGTGGCATCCGTGGAATCGCGGCAGCACCGGCGGCACGAACGCACCGCAGGACGCGCGTCAGGGCGGACGGCGCGGTGCGCAAGCGGCGAACCAGCCGCAACCGGTGCACGTGGCGACCGTCACACAAGGCGAAATGCCCGTCGTCATCAATTCGCTCGGCACCGTCACGCCGCTCGCGAACGTCACGGTCAAGACGCAGCTGAACGGCACGCTGGTCGATGTCGCCTTCAGGGAAGGCCAGATGGTCAAAAAGGGCGACGTGCTCGCGCAAATCGATCCGCGTCCCTATGAAATCTCGCTGCGCAACGCGGAAGGCGCGCTCGCGAAAGACCAGGCGTTACTGCAGACCGCGCGCCTCGACTTGCAGCGCTATCAGACGCTGCTTTCGCAGGACTCCATCGCGAAGCAACAGGTCGACACGCAAGCGTCGCTCGTGAAGCAATACGAAGGCGCGGTGAAGTCCGATCAGGCGAATGTCGATACCTACAAGCTCGACCTGACCTACGCGCGCATCACCGCGCCGGTGTCGGGGCGCGTGGGCTTGCGTCAGGTCGATCCGGGCAACTACGTGACGACGGGCGACACCAACGGCGTCGTCGTCATCACGCAGTTGCAGCCGATCAGCGTGATCTTCACGACCTCCGAGGACAACCTCGCCGCCATTCTCAAGCCGCTGCACGCGGGCACGAAGATGTCGGTGACCGCGTACGACCGCGCAAACACCACGCCGCTCGAAGCGGGTTTCCTCGAAACCGTCGACAACCAGATCGACACGACCACCGGCACCGTGAAGCTGCGCGCCACCTTCGACAACAAGGAGAGCATGCTCTTCCCGAATCAGTTCGTGAATACGAAGCTGCTCGTCGATGTGATCAAAAACGCGACCATCGTGCCCACTTCCGCGGTGCTGAATGGCTCGTCCGGTGCGTTCGTGTATGTCGTGAAGCCGGACAACACCGTCACGGTGCGCAACGTGAAGACCGGTCCGGTCGATGGCGAGCGCACCAGCATCAAGTCCGGGCTGCAAACGGGCGAGCGCGTGGTGATCGACGGCTCCGACCGCCTGAAGGAAGGCGCGAAGATCACGATCCCGGCCGAGAAGGCGAAGGCGGCGTCGGCTGCGTCCGGTGCGTCCGGCGCATCGGCGGCCGCGCCGGCTTCGGCGGCATCGGGCGCACGGCATGGCGGGCATCGACGTCAGCAGTCGCAGCAGCAGTAACCGCAGGCATCACGTAATGAATCCGGCATGAACCCATCTCGCATTTTTATTCTGCGTCCGGTCGGCACGGCGCTCCTGATGGCGGCGATCATGCTGGTCGGCCTCGTCGCGCTGCGCTTTTTGCCGCTCTCGGCGCTGCCCGCCGTCGACTATCCGACGATCCAGGTCCAGACGTTCTATCCGGGCGCTTCGCCGGATGTGATGACATCGAGCGTCACCGCGCCGCTCGAAAAGCAGTTCGGGCAGATGGCGAGCCTGAACCAGATGTCGTCGCAAAGCTCGGCGGGCGCATCGGTCATCACGCTGCAGTTCAGCCTCGACTTGCCGCTCGATATCGCCGAGCAGGAAGTGCAGGCGGCGATCAACGCGGCGGGCAACCTGCTGCCGTCCGACCTTCCCGCGCCGCCGATCTACGCGAAGGTGAACCCCGCCGACGCGCCGATCATGACGCTCGCGGTAAGCTCGAAAACATTGCCGCTCACGCAGGTCCAGGATCTCGCCGACACACGCCTCGCGCAGAAAATCTCGCAGGTGGCGGGCGTGGGCCTCGTGTCGGTGAGCGGCGGCAATCGTCCCGCCGTGCGCATCCGGGCGAACACGCGCGCGCTCGCATCGTACGGCCTGAACATCGACGACCTGCGCACGACGATTTCGAACCTCAACGTCAACACGCCGAAGGGAAACTTCGACGGCCCGACGCGCGCCTACACGATCAACGCGAACGACCAGCTCACCGACGCCGACGCCTACAAGAGCGCGGTGGTCGCCTATCGCAACGGCCGCCCGGTCATGCTGACGGACGTCGCGACCATCGTGCAGGGTCCGGAGAACACGAAGCTCGGCGCGTGGGTCGATGCGACACCCGCGATCATCCTGAACGTGCAGCGCCAGCCGGGCGCGAACGTGATCGCGGTCGTCGACGGCATCAAGAAAATCCTGCCGCAGTTGCAGCAGGCGCTGCCGGCCGCGCTCGACGTACGCGTCGTCACTGACCGCACCACGACCATCCGCGCATCGGTGCGCGACGTGCAGTTCGAGCTCGCGCTCTCCGTCGTGCTGGTCGTGCTGGTGATCTATCTCTTCCTCGCGAACGTCTACGCGACCATCATCCCCAGCTTGTCGGTGCCGCTCTCGCTCGTCGGCACGCTCGCGATCATGTATCTGTGCGGCTTCTCGCTCGACAATCTCTCGCTGATGGCGCTGACCATCGCGACAGGCTTCGTCGTCGACGACGCCATCGTGATGATCGAGAACATCGCGCGCTATGTCGAGGAAGGCGAACCGCCGCTCGAAGCCGCGTTGAAGGGATCGAAGCAGATCGGCTTCACCATCATCTCGCTGACGGTTTCGCTCATCGCCGTGCTGATTCCGCTGCTCTTCATGGGCGACGTGGTCGGCCGCCTGTTCCACGAATTCGCGATCACGCTCGCGGTGACCATCGTCATTTCTGCGATCGTCTCGCTCACGCTCGTGCCGATGATGTGCGCAAAGCTTCTGCGCCACACGCCGCCGAAAGAGAGCAAGCGCTTCGAGGCGCGCGCGCACCAGTTCATCGATTACGTGATCGGGCGTTATGCGGTCGCGCTGACCTGGGTGCTTGAGCGTCAACGCGCGACGCTCTTCGTGTTCGTGCTCACGCTCGTTTTCACCGCCGTGCTGTACGTCTACATTCCGAAGGGCTTCTTTCCGACGCAGGACACCGGCGTGATCCAGGCGATCACGCAGGCGCCGCAGGCGGCGTCGTATCAGGCCGTCGCGGAGCAGCAGCAGGCGCTCGCGCAGAAAATCCTGCAGAACCCGGACGTGGAAAGCCTGACCTCGTTCGTCGGTGTCGATGGCACGAACATCACGCTCAATAGCGGGCGCATGCTCATCAACCTGAAGCCGCGCGACGACCGCAGTAACACGTCGAGCGACATCATCCGCAACATTCAGGGCGAAGTCGCGGACATTCCCGGCATCAAGCTCTACATGCAGCCGGTGCAGGACCTGACGATCGATTCGACCGTCAGCCCGACGCAATACCAGTTCATGCTGACGGACCCGAATCCGTCCGAATTCGCCGAATGGGTGCCGAAGCTCGTCGAGCGCCTGCAACACACGTCGGTCCTCACCGATGTCGCCACCGATTTGCAGCAGAACGGCCAGTCGGTGTATATCGAGATCGACCGCGCGACCGCCGCGCGCTTCGGCATCACGCCCGCGACCGTCGACAACGCGCTCTACGACGCGTTCGGCCAGCGCATCATATCGACCATCTTCACGCAGTCGAACCAGTACCGCGTGATTCTCGAAGCGGAACCTTCTGACGCGCACTACAGCGACACGCTCAACGGCATCTACCTGCCCTCTTCCACCGCGAGCAACGGGCAGGTGCCGCTCTCGGCCATCGCGAAGTTCCATGAACGCGCAGCGCCGCTGCTCGTCACGCACCTCGGCCAGTTCCCGGCGACGACCGTCTCCTTCAATCTCGCCAAGGGCGCGTCGCTCGGCGAAGCGGTAAAGGCTATCGAGCAGGCGAAGGAGGACATCGGCCTGCCCGCGTCGTTCCAGATCCGCTTCCAGGGCGCGGCGCTCGCGTTCCAGGCGTCGCTGTCGAACGAACTGTTCCTGATTCTCGCGGCCATCGTGACGATGTACATCGTGCTCGGCGTGCTGTACGAGAGCTTCATCCATCCGATCACCATTCTCTCGACGCTGCCGTCCGCGGGCGTCGGCGCGCTGCTCTCGCTGATGATCACCGGGCACGATCTCGACATCATCGGGATCATCGGCATCGTGCTCCTGATCGGCATCGTGAAGAAGAACGCGATCATGATGATCGACTTCGCGCTCGAAGCCGAACGCGACCAGGGCAAGTCGCCGCGCGAGGCGATCTTCCAGGCGTCACTGTTGCGCTTCCGCCCGATTCTCATGACGACGATGGCCGCGCTCCTCGGTGCGTTGCCGCTGATGCTCGGCTGGGGCGCGGGCTCGGAGCTGCGGCATCCGCTCGGCATTGCGATCGTCGGCGGTCTGATCGTGTCGCAATTGCTCACGCTCTTCACGACGCCGGTGATCTATCTCGGCTTCGATTCGCTCGCCCGCAAGCTGCGCGCGCGTTTTCATCGAGGCACGCCCCCGGCGCCGGCGAGTGAGGGACGCTGAGCCATGAACCTGTCGCGCATCTTCATCGCCCGGCCGGTCGCGACGACGCTGCTCGCCGTCGGCATCGCGCTCGCGGGCATGTTCGCGTTCGTGCGGCTTCCCGTGGCGCCGTTGCCGCAGGTCGATTTTCCGACGATCTCCGTGCAGGCATCGCTGCCCGGCGCGAGCCCGGAGACGGTTGCGACGAGCGTCGCGAGCCCGCTTGAGCGGCATCTCGGCACCATCGCCGACGTGAGCGAGATGACGTCGATGAGCTCGGTCGGCTCGACGCGCATCACGCTGCAATTCGGCCTCAACCGCGATATCGACGGCGCCGCCCGCGACGTGCAGGCCGCGATCAACGCCGCACGCGCCGATCTGCCGACCTCGCTGCGCCAGAACCCGACGTATCACAAGGTCAATCCCGCCGACGCGCCTATTCTCGTGCTCGCGCTCTCGTCGCCCACGCGCACGGCGGGCTCGCTTTACGACTCCGCCGCGACCGTGCTGCAGCAGACGCTATCGACGGTGCCGGGCGTCGGCGAAGTCGATGTTAGCGGCTCCGCGAATCCGGCGGTGCGCGTCGAGCTGGAGCCGGGCGCGCTCTTTCACTATGGCATCGGGCTGGAGGACGTGCGCGCCGCGCTCGCGTCGGCGAACGCGAACAGCCCGAAGGGCGCGATCGAGTTCAAGGGCACCCGCGTTCAGCTCTACACCAACGATCAGGCGAGCAAGGCTTCGCAATACAAGGATCTCGTCGTCGCGTACCGCAACGGCTCGGCGGTGAAGCTCTCGGATGTCGGCGAAGTGGTCGATTCGGTCGAAGACCTGCGCAACCTCGGCCTCATCAACAACAAGCGCGCGGTGCTCGTGATTCTGTATCGCCAGCCGGGCGCGAACATCATCGAAACCATCGACCGGGTGAAGTCGATGCTGCCGCAACTGCAGGCGGCGCTGCCCGCCGACGTGCAGATCACGCCGACCGCCGACCGCTCGACCACCATCCGCTCGTCGCTGCACGATACCGAGCTGACGCTCGTGATCGCGGTCGCGCTCGTCGTGATGGTCGTGTTCCTGTTTCTGCGCAACTGGCGCGCCACATTGATACCGAGCGTCGCCGTGCCGATTTCGATCATCGGCACCTTCGCGGCGATGTATCTGCTCGGATTCTCGCTCGACAATCTCTCGCTGATGGCGCTGACGATCGCGACGGGCTTCGTCGTCGATGATGCGATCGTGGTGCTGGAGAACATCACGCGGCATGTGGAGAAAGGCGTGCCGCGCATGGAGGCCGCCATACTCGGCGCACGCGAAGTCGGCTTCACGGTGCTGTCGATCAGCGTGTCGCTCGTCGCGGTGTTCCTGCCGATCCTGCTGATGGGCGGCATCGTCGGGCGGCTGTTCCGCGAGTTCGCGCTGACGCTTTCGCTCGCGATCGCGGTGTCGCTCGTCGTGTCGCTGACCGTCACGCCGATGATGTGCTCGCGCCTTCTTCAGGAACCGCACGACCGCAAGGAAGAAGGCCGCGTCGCGCGCTGGCTGGAACGTCAGTTCGACCGCATGCAGCGCGCCTATGCGCGCACGCTCGGCTGGGCGCTCGCGCATCCGCGCACGATACTCCTGGTCTTGCTCGCGACCATCGGGCTGAATATTTATCTGTATGTCATCGTGCCGAAGGGCTTTTTCCCGCAGCAGGACACGGGGCGCATCATCGGCGGCATTCAGGCGGACCAGAGCACGTCGTTCCAGGCGATGAAGGTGAAGTTCGCGGAGATGATGAAAATCGTCGAGGCGGACCCGGCCGTCGATAGCGTCGCGGGTTTCACCGGCGGGCGTTCGACCAATTCGGGCTTCATGTTCATATCCCTCAAGCCGAAGAGCGAGCGCAAGGTGTCCGCCGATCAGGTGATCAACCGCTTGCGCAAGCCGCTCGCGGACGTTGCGGGCGCGCGCACGTTCCTGCAGGCGGTGCAGGATATTCGCGTCGGCGGGCGGCAGTCGAACGCGCAATATCAGTTCACGCTGTTGTCCGACACGACATCCGATCTCTACAAGTGGGGGCCGCTCCTCACCGACGCGCTGCAAAAGCGCCCCGAGCTCACCGACGTCAACTCCGACCAGCAACAGGGCGGCCTCGAAGCGATGGTCACGTTCGACCGCTCGACCGCCGCACGTCTCGGCATCAAGCCCGCGCAGATCGACAACACGCTCTACGACGCGTTCGGCCAGCGTCAGGTATCGACCATCTACAACCCGCTGTCGCAGTATCACGTGGTGATGGAGCTCGCGCCGAAGTACTGGCAGGACCCGGAGACGCTCAAGCAGCTCTACATCAGCACGTCGGGCGGCACGGCGAGCGGTTCGGCGTCGACGCAATCGACCACGACCTCCGGCACGACCTCGACCGCATCCACTGCCGCGACCGGATCGACCGGCGCGGGCGGAACATCGACGAGCACGAGCGACACCACGGCCGCCCTCGCGCTCGCCGCGGTGAAGAACTCCGCCACGAACGCGATTGCGGCGACGGGCAAGAACGGTTCGTCGTCGGGCGCGGCGGTATCGACATCGAAGGAAACGATGGTCCCGCTGTCGGCCATCGCGAAGTTCGGGCCGGGCAATACGCCGCTTTCGGTGAATCACCAGAGCCAGTTCGTCGCGTCGACGATCTCGTTCAATCTGCCGCCGGGCAAGTCCCTGTCCGACGCGACGGCCGCCATCTACGAAACGATGGCCGAGATCGGCGTGCCGCAGACCATCCACGGCAGCTTCCAGGGCACGGCGCAGGCGTTCCAGCAATCGCTCAACGACCAGCCGCTTTTGATTCTTGCGGCGCTGGCGGCGGTTTATATCGTGCTCGGCATTTTGTACGAGAGCTATATCCACCCGATCACGATTCTTTCGACGCTGCCGTCCGCGGGTATCGGCGCGCTGCTTGCGCTGCTGCTGTTCAAGACGGAGTTCAGCATCATTGCGTTGATCGCGGTGATTTTGCTGATCGGCATCGTGAAGAAGAACGCGATCATGATGGTCGATTTCGCGATCGAGGCGACGCGGCATGGTGCGCAGACGCCGCAGGACGCGATCCGCGAAGCGTGTCTGTTGCGCTTTCGCCCGATCATGATGACGACCGCCGCCGCGTTGCTCGGCGCGTTGCCGCTCGCGTTCGGTACCGGAGAAGGGTCGGAGATGCGCGCGCCGCTTGGGATCGCGATTGTCGGCGGGTTGATCGTTAGTCAGATGTTGACGCTTTATACGACGCCTGTTGTTTATCTTTATATGGATCGGTTTCGTATTCGTGCCGAGGCGCGGCGCGCTCGGCGGCTGGGGCGTGGGCGGCCTGCTAATGCGGTGGAGTGAATTGTCTTCTTGGCTTTTGGTGGGTCCCGTTATCGCGGTGGTCTATTAGCACTGCCCCTCCCCGGGGCGGGGGTCACTTTCTTTGCTGCT
>JFHF01000070.1 GCA_000648925.1 Caballeronia jiangsuensis | reverse complement strand
CGGCAGACCGTGCGCGAGCCAAGCCCGGTTAGTCCTTCGAGGGCGACACTTAGGCGAGTGCCATTGGCGGCTGGCAAGCATGGCCAAACTGCGTGTGACCGCGGGCGGTGAGAAGCTGTTTCTTTGGTTACTTTCTTTGCAGCAGCAAAGAAAGTGACTGCCGCCCCGCACAGGGGCAACGCTAATAAACCGACACGAAACCGGGACCCAGCGAAAAACCAAAATTGCTGCAAACGCAAACACGCCCCCCAGCGCGCAGCGCAAAAATCGCCTACTTTGTCGGGTAAAGGCTAGCCACAGAAACCGTGGCAAAGGACGCATCCCCGCATGAAAACGCCAAAGGTTCTGCTGATCGGCGCCCACGGCCGCACGGGCCGACTGATCGCGCAGCGTCTCCACGCCGAAGCCATGCCCTTCCGCGCCATGCTGCGCAAATCCGCCCACAAGAGCGAACTCGCCGCGATGGGCGCCGAAATCCTCCTCGGCGATCTCACCAACGACTTCTCCCACGCCTTCGACGACATCACGCACGTAATCTACGCAGCCGGATCGGCGGAAACGGACAGCGTGCACGAGCAACGCGCGATCGACCGCGATGCCGTCATGCGCACCGCCGACTCCGCAAAACGCCGCCGCGTACAGCAACTCGTCGTCATCAGCGCGCTGTCAGCGTTCTACCCCGAGCGCAGCGGGTTCGCACTGCGCCACTACTCGCGGATGAAGCGCGAAGCCGACGAATACGTTGCGCATCGCGGCGTGCCCTATGCGATTCTCCGGCCCGGACCGCTATCGGACGAGCCGGCGCACGGCGCGATCGCGCTCGCCGGCGAACTCACGAAGCACAAGCCCGAGGTCTCGCGCGCCGACGTCGCGCGCATCGCGCTGCAATGCGTAACATGCGGCATCAACAATCGAATGATCGCGTTCGTCGGCGGCGACGAACCCATCGACATCGTGCTCGATTCGCTCAGGCTCGAACCCGCCCACACGATCCGTCACGCCGCGCCGACGAGCCTGTAGCCGACGCCCGTTTCCGTCACGATATGCTCGGGCTGCGCGGGATCGCGCTCCAGCTTCTGGCGCAGATGCGCCATGTAGATGCGCAAGTAGTGCGGGCTTTCCACATGCGACGGCCCCCACACCTCCACCAGCAATTGCCGATGCGTCAGCACGCGCCCCGCGTGCCGCACGAGCGTCGATAGCAGACGATATTCGATCGGCGTCAGATGCACGTTCTCGCCGTTCTTCACGACACGGCGCAGCGCGAGATCGACGCTCACGTCGCCGAACGCGACGACCGGCGTTTCCGACGCCTGCGCCTGATTGCGCCGCCGCAGATGCGCGCGAATCCGCGCCATCAGTTCCGAAACGCCGAAAGGCTTCGTCAGGTAATCGTCGGCGCCGGCGTCGAGCGCGGCCACTTTCTCTTCTTCCTGCGTGCGCGCCGACAGCACGATGATCGGCAACTCCGTCCAGCCGCGCAGCTCGCGGATCACGTCGATGCCGTCGGTATCGGGCAAGCCGAGATCGACGATCACGAGATCGGGCTTGCGCGTCGCCGCTTCGACGAGACCCTTCTGTCCCGTCTCCGCTTCATGGACCGTCATGCCCTGCGCTTCGAGCGATACGCGCACGAAGCGGCGAATCTGCTTGTCGTCCTCGATCAGGACGACGGTAAAGGACGGCTCGCTCATGGTTTTTTAGTTGCTCGTTATGGTGACGAACCGCCCTTCGGCGCGACTTCAGGGCAGGAGAATCGTCGAGCCGGTCGTCTTGCGCGCTTCGAGGTCTTCGTGGGCGCGCGCCGCATCGGACAAGGGATAGCGCTGGCGCACGTTCGTCTTCACCTTGCCCGACGAAACGACGTCGAACAGTTCCGCCGCCATCGCATCGAGATCGCTGCGCTTGGCGATGTAGCTGAAGAGCGTCGGCCGCGTGAAATACAGCGAGCCGCGCCCCGCAAGCTCGGAGGAATCGAGCGGCGGCAGCGGCCCCGACGAATTGCCGAAGCTGACGAAGAGGCCGAGCGGCGCGAGGCAATCGAGCGAGGCGATATACGTGTCCTTGCCGATCGAATCGTAGACCACCGGCACGCCCGCGCCGTTGGTGATCTCGCGCACGCGCTGCGTGAAATTCTCGCGCGTATAGACGATCGGGTAATCGCAGCCGTGTGCCTTCGCCAGTTCGGCTTTCTCGTCCGAACCGACTGTGCCGATCACCGTCGCGCCGAGCGCCTTCGCCCACTGGCACGCGAGCATGCCGACGCCGCCCGCTGCCGCGTGGATCAGCACGGTATCGCCCGCTTTCACGCGATACGTCCGCCGCAGCAGATACTGCGCGGTCAGGCCTTGCAGCATGATCGACGCGGCGTCTTCGTAGGCGATCGCATCGGGCAATTTGACGACGTAGTCCGCCGACATCACGCGCTCTTCGGCATACGCGCCCGGCGGACGCGACGCATACGCGACGCGATCGCCCGGCTTGAATTGCGTGACGCCCTCGCCCACCGCCGTCACCTCGCCGGCGCCTTCCATGCCGAGGCCGCCGGGCAGCGGCATCGGATAGAGGCCGGTGCGGAAGTACACATCGATGAAATTCAGCCCCACCGCATGATGCTTCACGCGAATCTCGCCCTTGCCCGGCGCGCCCACGTCCACGTCGACCCATTTCATGACTTCCGGGCCGCCTGCCTTGTCGAATCGGATTGCCTTGGTCATCGCTCGTTCGTCTCCTTCGGTTCGTCAGGCCCGCGCAAAACGCAGGCGCAGGTCGTCGAGAATCATGCGCGCCGTCGCGATGTTGGTCGCGCACGGCACGTTGTGCACGTCGCAGGCGCGCACGAGCGCGTTGATGTCCGGCTCGTGCGGCTGCGGGGTCATCGGGTCGCGCAGGAAGATCACGATATTCACGCGGCCCTCCGCCAGTTCCGCCCCGATCTGCAAGTCGCCGCCGTGCGGCCCGGAGAGCTTGCGCTCGATCTCCAGCCCGTGCGCCGCCGCGATGCGTCCGCCGGTCGTGCCGGTCGCAACGAGATCGCATTGCGCGAGCGTGTCGACGAACTCGCCCGCGAGCGTGACGATGTCGTCCTTCTTCATGTCGTGCGCGATCAGCGCGACGCGTGTGGTCATGTGCGTGGTCCTTGGTCAGTACGTGCCGGGGTAAGCGCCGCCGTCGATCAGGAGGTTCTGACCGGTGATGTAGCCCGCGTGAACGCTGCATAGAAACGCGCACGCACGGCCGAATTCCTCCGACGTGCCGAACCGTCCGGCGGGCAGACTCTGCGCACGGCGCGCGCGCATGTCCTCGATCGAGATGTTCTGCGCCTTCGCCTGCGCTTCCATCGTTACGGCGATGCGGTCGGTGTCGAAGGTGCCCGGCAGCAGATTGTTGATCGTGACGCCGGTGGACGCGACCTTGCGCGCGACGCCCGCGACGAAGCCCGTGAGCCCGGAACGCGCGCCGTTGGACAGGCCGAGCACATCGATCGGCGCTTTCACCGACGAACTCGTGATATTCACGATACGCCCGAAGCCGCGCCCGATCATGCCGTCGATGGTCGCCTTGATCAGCTCGATCGGCGTCAGCATGTTGCCTTCCAGCGCCTTGATCCACATGTCGTGCGTGAAGGTGCGGAAGTCGCCCGGCGGCGGCCCGCCCGCGTTGTTGACCAGAATGTCGGGCGATGGGCACGCGGCGAGCGCGGCGGCGTGGCCTTCGGGCGTCGTGATGTCGCCCGCGACCGTCGTGACGGTCACGCCGTATTGCGTGCGGATGTGAGCGGCCGTCGCTTCGAGCGTTTCCGCCGTGCGCGCGGTGATGACCAGATTCACGCCCTCGGCGGCGAGCGCTTCGGCGCAGCCTCGTCCGAGGCCCTTGCTCGCCGCGCACACCAGCGCGGTGCGGCCCGCGATTCCCATATCCATCGTCGATCCTCCAGTTTTGTTTATGCGTTGGTCGAACATGCGCGCCGTGGCGCACGCGGGTCTCATGTCTATCGCGCAATTCTAGAAGAATCGGGGCGGCAACGTCGGCGGCCGTATGGAACGAGGCGCGCGATTCTTCTTAGGTGCGGGCGGGCTTTTGGGTAAACTGTCGCCACTGTCGCTCCCCGAGCGTCGCAGGCAGAACATCACACGAGCAGGACGCGCCGCGCGCGCGAGACCCATGAAACAAGACAGCCGCTTTCCCAATCTCTTCATCCTCGATCACCCGCTGATCCAGCACAAGCTCACCCACATGCGCGACAAGGACACGTCGACGCGCACGTTCCGCGAGCTGCTGCGGGAAATCACGCTGCTGATGGGCTATGAAATCACGCGCAACCTGCCGCTCACGACCAAACGCGTGGAAACGCCGCTCGTCGATATCGACGCGCCCGTGATCGCCGGCAAGAAGCTCGCGATCGTGCCGGTGCTGCGCGCGGGCATCGGCATGTCGGACGGCCTGCTCGATCTGGTGCCGTCGGCACGCGTCGGGCATATCGGCGTGTATCGGGCGGAGGATCATCGCCCGGTCGAGTATCTCGTGCGCCTGCCGCCCGATCTGGAAGAGCGCGTCTTCATCCTGTGCGATCCGATGGTCGCGACGGGCTACTCGGCGGTGCACGCCGTCGACGTGATGAAGCGCCGCAACGTGCTGAGCGAGAACATCGTGTTCGTCGCGCTGGTCGCGGCGCCGGAAGGCGTCAAGGTGTTCCAGGACGCGCATCCGGATGTGAAGCTCTACGTGGCGTCGCTCGATTCGCATCTGAACGAGCATGCGTATATCGTTCCGGGCCTCGGCGACGCGGGCGACCGCCTGTTCGGCACGAAGAACTGAGCGTCCGTTTCATTCCGCGTTTTCGCCTTCGACCGCCGCGCCATCCGCGCGGCGGTTTGCGTTTACCGCCGCCTTCGCACGATTTCGCCGCGATTCGCCGGAATTTCACGCGGTTTGCATCATTTTTCCCGTTTCGGCCGGCGCGCAGCGGTTCTGGGAGCGCGCGCCGCCATGCTAAAATTTCGGTCTGCTCCCATTCGGGTAACGCCGGATCCGACGATCCGCGAGCGAACCCGCAGCCGCCTGAGAAGCATGGCGCGGACAGACACATTCGGCATCAAAGCAAGCACGACAGCACACTAGGCGCACGGCTCGACGCCCGAGCGCGATGGAGAAAGGTAATGGCGGGTCATTCCAAATGGGCCAACATCAAGCATAAGAAAGCCGCGGCCGACGCGAAGAAGGGCAAGGTCTGGACGCGCCTCATCAAGGAAATCCAGGTCGCGGCGCGCATGGGCGGCGGCGAGGCCGATTCGAACCCGCGCCTGCGTCTGGCCGTCGACAAGGCTTACGACGCCAACATGCCGAAGGACAACATCAACCGCGCGATCCAGCGCGGCGTCGGCGGCGTCGATGGCGCGAACTACGAAGAAATCCGCTACGAAGGCTACGGCATCGGCGGCGCGGCGATCATCGTCGACACGATGACGGACAACCGCACCCGCACCGTCGCGGAAGTGCGCCACGCGTTCTCGAAGTTCGGCGGCAACATGGGCACGGACGGCTCGGTGTCGTTCATGTTCGATCACGTCGGCCAGTTCCTGTTCGCGCCCGGCACGCCGGAAGACAAGCTGATGGACGCGGCGCTCGAAGCCGGCGCGGACGACGTGGTGACGAACGAGGACGGCAGCATCGAAGTGATCTGCCCGCCGAACGATTTTCAGAAGGTGAAGGACGCGCTCGAAGCCGCGGGCTTCAAGGCGGAACTCGCCGAAGTGACGATGAAACCGCAGACGGAAGTCGAATTCACCGGCGACGACGCAGCGAAGATGCAAAAACTGCTCGACGCGCTCGAAAATCTCGACGACGTGCAGGAAGTCTATACAAACGCCGCGATCAACGAAGACTGAGCTTCGTATCGCGCGGGGCGCGGCGCAAACGAAAGCCGCCCCGCCCCGCATGGAACATCTTTCGCTTCGGCTCGCATGCCGGAGCAGCGCCGCGCGATCTTTGCGGCGCGGCATCGCCCCTGGAAGGCGCGTGACGCAGCCGATGTCAGCGCGAGCCGCCTTCGCGACGTATCGACCGCCGTCATGCGCGCAAGTCAGGGGCCATGCGCCCGCCGCTTTTTCTCAAGCCGCTTTTTGTCAGGATTTCGGGGATTCAAATGAAGTTACTCGTCGTCGGTTCCGGCGGCCGCGAACACGCGCTGGCCTGGAAGCTCGCGCAATCGCCGCGCGTGCAGATCGTCTATGTGGCGCCGGGCAACGGTGGCACCGCGCAGGACGAGCGTCTGCGCAACGTCGACATCACGGACCCGGCGGAACTCGCCGATTTCGTCGAGAAGGAGCATGTCGCGTTCACGCTCGTCGGGCCAGAGCAGCCGCTCGCCGCGGGCATCGTCAATCTGTTCCGCTCGCGCGGCCTGAAAATCTTCGGGCCGAGCCGTGAAGCCGCGCAACTGGAAAGCTCGAAGGACTTCGCGAAGGCGTTCATGAAGCGCCACAACATTCCGACGGCCGAGTACGAAACCTTCTCCGACACCGCCGCCGCGCACGCGTATATCGACGCGAAAGGCGCGCCGATCGTCGTCAAGGCGGACGGACTGGCGGCCGGCAAGGGCGTCGTCGTGGCGATGACGCTGGAAGAAGCGCACGCCGCCGTCGATTCCATGCTCGCCGACAACAAGCTCGGCGACGCGGGCGCGCGCGTCGTGATCGAGGAATTTCTCGCGGGCGAGGAAGCGAGCTTCATCGTGATGGTAGACGGCAAGCACGTGCTCGCGCTCGCGTCGAGCCAAGACCACAAACGCCTGCTCGACGGCGACAAGGGTCCGAACACGGGCGGCATGGGCGCCTACTCGCCCGCGCCGATCGTCACGCCGCAACTGCACGCACGCGTGATGCGCGAAATCATCCAGCCGACAGTGCGCGGCATGGAAGGCGAAGGCATCCGCTTCACCGGCTTCCTGTACGCCGGCCTGATGATCGACGCGAACGGCAATCCGAAAACGCTCGAATTCAACTGCCGCATGGGCGATCCGGAGACGCAGCCGATCATGGCGCGCCTGAAGGGCGACTTCTCGAAGGTCGTGGAAATGGCGATCGACGGCAAGCTCGACACCGTCGATCTCGACTGGGATCGCCGTACGGCGCTCGGTGTCGTGCTCGCGGCACACAACTATCCGGAAACGCCGCGCAAGGGCGACCGCATCAACGGCATTCCGGCGGAAACCGAGAATTCCGTCACTTTCCACGCGGGCACGACGCTTACCGACGGGAAACTCACGACCTCGGGCGGACGCGTGCTGTGCGTCGTCGGTCTGGCGGATTCCGTGCGCGGCGCGCAATCCGTGGTCTACGATACAGTCAACCAGATTTCCTTCGACGGCATGCAATACCGCCGGGACATCGGCTATCGGGCGGTGAACCGCAAGCAGTCGGCGGACAAGCCTGCCGACAAGCACTGAAGCGGCACCGCGCGGCTTGCGCCGCATGAGCCGACGCGCTGCCGGACCTCGTGTCCGGCAGCGTGCTTTTCAGAGTTTCGAAACGAAGGGTTAACCCCCGCCCATTCATGGCCGCCTACAGGGCGCACGCAGCAATCGATGAGTGAACCGAACCGCAGCGCGGAACAACACAACGAACACGACGCAGCCCACGATATCGCAGCCGTCCGCGATTATCTGACGGGCCTGCAGACGCGCATCGCCGATACCCTCGGCGCCTTCGACGGCACCGCCTTCGCCACCGATGCCTGGACCCGCGAGCCCGGCGCGCATCTGCGCGGCGGCGGCGTCACGCGCATTCTGGAAGGCGGCGGGTTTTTCGAGCGCGGCGGCATCGGCTTTTCGGACGTGCAGGGCGACGCGCTGCCGCCTTCCGCGAGCGCGGCGCGTCCGCAACTCGCGGGACGCGGCTTCGAAGCGCTCGGCGTGTCGCTCGTGATGCATCCGCGCAATCCGCACTGCCCCACCGTGCACATGAACGTGCGCATGCTCACCGCGACGAAGCCGGGCGAAGCGCCGATCTTCTGGTTCGGCGGCGGCATGGATCTCACGCCGGTCTACGGCTACGAGGACGACGCGCGGCATTTCCATCGGGTCTGCCGCGACGCGCTCGATCCGTTCGGCGCCGAGCTGTATCCGCGCTTCAAGACGTGGTGCGACGAGTATTTCTATCTGAAGCATCGCAACGAGCAGCGCGGCATCGGCGGCATTTTCTTCGACGACTTCTCGGAGCCCGGCTTCGAGCGCTCGTTCGCGATGATGCGAAGCGTCGGCGATGCGTTTCTGAAAGCGTATCTGCCGGTCATCGAACGCCGCCGCGACACGCCGTATTCGGCGCACGAGCGCGAGTTTCAGGCGTATCGGCGCGGGCGCTACGTCGAATTCAATCTCGTGTTCGATCGCGGCACGCACTTCGGTCTGCAAAGCGGCGGACGCACGGAATCGATTCTGATGTCGATGCCGCCCGTCGCGAACTGGCGCTACGACTGGCAACCCGAGCCCGGCACGCCGGAAGCGCGGCTCTACGAAGATTTCCTGGTGCGGCGGGAATGGCTGTGACCCAGGCCGCATCGGCTCGCGCGTCGTGCGCCAAGCGCGTCGGCCTGTTCGGCGGCACCTTCGATCCGATCCACAACGGGCATCTCGCGCTCGCGCGGCGTTTCGTCGAGTTGCTGCGGCTGACCGATCTCGTGCTGCTGCCCGCCGGTCAGCCGTGGCAGAAGGCGGGCGTATCGGCGCCGGAGCATCGGCTGGCGATGACGCGCGCGGCGGCGGCATCGCTCGAACTCGACGGCGTGCAGGTCATCGTCGCCACCGATGAAATCGATCGCCAGGGCGACACCTACACCGTCGACACGCTCGCCCGCTGGCGCGAGTGCGAAGGCGCGGACGCATCGCTTTCGTTGCTGATGGGCGCGGATCAGCTCGTCAAGCTCGACTCGTGGCATCAATGGATGCGGCTCTTCGACTACGCGCATGTCTGCGTGGAGACGCGCCCCGGATTCGATGTCGCGACGCTGCCGGCGGTGGTCGCGGCGCAAGTGCAAAAGCGCGCCGCGTCGCCCGAAACACTGCAAGCGAGCCCGCACGGGCACGTGCTCATCGACGAGACGCTTCTCATCGACGTATCCGCCACGGCGATCCGCGAGGAAGCGCGCACGATGACAGACGAACACGATGCCCGCGCGCAGGCCCGCGATCACGTCCCATCGGCTGTATGGGACTATATTGTTCAACATCACCTGTACCAGACACGGTAACCATGGAACTTCAGAAGCTTCAACGCGCGATCATCGACGGTCTCGAAGACGTCAAGGCGCAAGACATCAAAGTGTTCAACACCACCCATCTGACGTCGCTGTTCGACCGCGTGGTCGTGGCGAGCGGCACGTCGAACCGGCAGACCAAGGCAATCGCCAATAGCGTGCGCGAGAAGGTCAAGGAAGCCGGCGGCGATATCATCAGCACGGAAGGCGAAGAGATCGGCGAATGGGTGCTGGTCGATTGCGGCGACGCGGTCGTTCACATCCTGCAACCCGCGCTGCGCCAGTACTACAACCTCGAAGAAGTCTGGGGCGACAAACCCGTGCGCGTGAAGCTGCAAAAGCCGAACATGTTCGGCGGCGCGAACGTCACCGCCGATGAAGACGAGGACGAGGAAGACGACGCACCCGCGATCAAACGTCCCGCGCGCAAGACCACGCGCAAGCACTGAAGCCGCGTCGTTCGATGAAGCTGGTCATCCTCGCCGTCGGACACAAGATGCCCGACTGGATCACGAATGGCTTCGACGAATACGCGAAGCGCATGCCGCCCGAACTGCGCATCGAGCTGAAGGAAATCAAGCCCGAGCAGCGCTCGTCGGGGCGCAATGCCGAAAGCGTGATGGCGGCCGAGAAGCAGCGCATCGAAGCCGCCTTGCCGAAGAACGCGCGCGTCGTCGCACTCGACGAACGCGGCCGCGACTGGACCACGATGCAACTCGCGAACGCCCTGCCCGGCTGGCAGCAGGATGGACGCGATGTCGCGTTCGTGATCGGCGGCGCGGACGGGCTCGACCCGGCCGTGAAAGCGCGCGCCGAGTTGATGCTGCGCATATCGAGCCTCACGCTGCCGCATGGCATGGTGCGCGTGCTGCTTGCCGAACAGCTTTACCGCGCGTGGAGCATCACGCAGAATCATCCCTATCATCGCGCGTGAGGCTTTTTCGATGTCGGATCGAATGCCGTGCGCGCCATTCGAACCGACTTCAAGATGCCGACTCATCCCTTCGTTTATCTCGCGTCTCAAAGCCCGCGCCGTCAGGAGCTGCTGCGTCAGCTCGGCGTGCGGTACGAACTCCTCCTTCCCCGTCCCGATGAAGACGCCGAAGCGCTCGAAGCCGAGCTGCCGGGCGAATCCGCCGATGCGTATGTCGTGCGCGTCTGCGCGTTGAAGGCGCACGCGGCGCGCGCGCGGCTCGTTGCGGGCGGCCATGCGAGCGCGCCGGTGCTCGTCGCCGATACCACCGTGACCATCGACGGCCTGATCCTCGGCAAGCCGCAGCACGAGGAAGACGCCGTCGCGATGCTCGAACGCCTCGCGGGCCGCGAGCACGAAGTGCTGACGGCGCTCGCCGTCGTCGATGCCGATGGCGCGCTGCTCGAACCCGCGCTCTCGCGCTCGACGGTGCGCTTCGCACGCGCCGATCGTGCTGCGCTGCAACGCTACGCCGCGTCGGGCGAGCCGCTCGGCAAGGCGGGCGCGTACGGCATACAGGGACGCGCGGCGGAGTTCATCGAGCGAATCGACGGGTCCTATTCGGGTATCATGGGTTTGCCCCTTTTCGAAACAGCAGCACTCTTGCGCGTGGCGCGCGTCGCATTCTAAACAGGCCATGAACGAAGAAATCCTGATCAACGTCACACCGCAGGAAACCCGCGTCGCACTGGTTCAGCAAGGCGCCGTTCAGGAACTTCACGTCGAGCGCACGCTTTCGCGCGGACGCGTCGGCAATGTCTATCTCGGCCGTGTCGTGCGTGTGCTGCCGGGCATGCAATCCGCGTTCATCGATATCGGCCTCGAACGCGCCGCGTTCCTCCATGTCGCCGATATCTGGCATCCGCGTATCGCGGGCGAGCCGCATTCGTCGGCGCCGCATGTGCCGATCGAGAAGATCGTCTTCGAAGGGCAGTCGCTGATGGTGCAGGTCGTGAAAGACCCGATCGGCACGAAGGGCGCGCGGCTGTCGACGCAGGTGAGCATCGCGGGACGCACGCTCGTGTATCTGCCGCAGGAGCCGCATATCGGCATCTCGCAGAAGATCGAGAGCGAGGCGGAGCGCGAGGCCGTGCGCGCGCGCCTGACGGCCGTGCTGCCCGCCGACGAGAAAGGCGGCTATATCGTGCGGACCATCGCCGAAGACGCGACGAGCGAAGAACTCGCGGCCGATGTCGCGTACCTGCGCAAGACCTGGGCGACGATCGTGGCTCAGGCGCAGCGCGTGCCGCCCACTACGCTGCTCTATCAGGATCTGAACCTCGCGCAACGCGTACTGCGCGATTTCGTCAACGACGAGACCACGCGCATGCAGGTCGATTCGCGCGAAACGTATCAGATGCTCGCCGACTTCGCGGCGGAGTTCACGCCGGCGGTGGCACCGCGTCTGCATCACTACACCGGCGAGCGTCCGCTATTCGATCTGTACAACATCGAGGCGGAGATTCAGCGGGCGCTGTCGCGGCGCGTCGATCTCAAATCTGGCGGTTATCTGATGATCGACCAGACCGAGGCGATGACGACCATCGACGTCAATACGGGCGGCTATGTCGGCGCGCGCAATTTCGACGACACGATCTTCAAGACGAACCTCGAAGCGGCGCATACGATCGCGCGGCAACTGCGGCTCAGGAATCTCGGCGGGATCATCATCATCGATTTCATCGACATGGAGAATGTCGAGCACCGCGATCAGGTTCTGTGGGAACTGAAGAAGGCTTTGTCGCGGGACCGGACGCGCGTGACGGTGAACGGGTTTTCGCAGTTGGGGCTCGTGGAGATGACGCGAAAACGCACGCGCGAGTCACTCGCTCATGTGTTGTGCGAACCGTGCCCGATATGCGAAGGCAAGGGTCAGGTGAAGACGCCGCGCACTGTGTGCTATGACGTGCTGCGTGAAATCATGCGCGAATCGCGGCAGTTCAATCCGCGTGAGTTTCGGGTCGTGGCTTCGCAGCAGGTGATCGATTTATTTCTCGAAGAAGAATCGCAGCATCTGGCTATGCTGATGGATTTCATCGGGAAGCCGGTTTCGTTGCAGGTGGAGAGTAATCTTAGTCAGGAGCAGTATGACATTGTGTTGATGTAAATGTCATCGCGTCTCATCCGGCGTCAGCGGACGCCTGAAACCTCTGTAAATCCAAGCCTCTCTCGCTTTTGCTTGTGTCATCCCGTATCATCCTATCTCACTGAATCGCGCCCACTATGGGTAGCTGGATGGGTAGCTAGCGGGAGACTCCGAGGCGGATGGCAAAACGACAGTCTGACCTCGCCCCTGTTTCACGAATCCCATAGCCGAGGCCATTAGGCCGCTTGCCCCTGTTGAGCGATGGCCCAATTCTTTTCGAACGTCATGGGACTGACGTAGTTCAATGTCGAATGCAGTCGGCGAGCATTGTAGAAGCCAAGCCAGTCGACGATCTCGTCCATCGCCGCACGTTGCGCGGCGAAATGCCGACCGTGCAGTCGTGCGACTTTCAGCGAACCCCACAGGCTTTCGGTCGGTGCATTATCCCAACAATCACCACGCCGGCTCATCGACGACCGCATGCCGTACGCCTTGAGCGTGTCCTGGAAGAGCCCGCTGCAATAATGGCTGCCGCGGTCGCTATGGATAATCACGCCGGCCTCGGCGCGGCGTCGAAACCATGCCATGCGCAGTGCATCCGTGACCAACTCGGCCTTCATATGCGCCTGCATCGACCAGCCCACCACCTGCCGGCTGAACAGGTCGATGATGACGCTCAGGTACAGCCAGCCTTCAGCCGTCGCCACATACGTGATGTCGCTCGTCCAGACTTGATTCGGCGCCGTCGCGGTGAAGTTGCGTTCCAGCAGGTTCGGCGCGACCGGCAGGCCGTGATTCGAGTTCGTCGTCGCGATGTACTTGCGCTTGTGCCGGGCACGGATGCCGTGCTGCGCCATCAGCTTGCGAACCCGCTCCTTGCCCACGCGTACGCCGCGCGCAACCAGCTCTTTGCACATGCGCGGCCAACCGTATTCGCCCTTGACCTCCGAGTGAATCACCTTGATGTGTGCCAGCAGCGCGTCGTTGCTCACGCGACTGCGCTGCGGCTTGTTCTGAGCGGCGCGTTGCCGCCGCTGATGAAAACCGCTGGGGCTGACTTCCAGCACCTCGCACAACACCGAAATCGGCCAGTGGCGACGATTGTGTTCGATAAAGGCGTACTTCACGTCGAGTCCTTCGCGAAGTACGCGCACGCATTTTTTAGGATGTCACGCTCCATCTTCAGGCGCGCCACTTCGGCACGAAGTCTGGACAATTCCATCTGCTCCGCACTGACCGGCTTTGTTCCGGCTCCGCTGAGCTTGCCTTGCTGCTCAGCCTTGACCCAGTTGGATATCGACTGCATTGGCACGTCCAGCGTCGCAGCCACTGCCGCAACGCTCTGGCCGGCCCTGACCAGCCGAACCGCTTCCAGCTTGAATTCGAGCGTGTAGCGCGCCCGCTTCGTCATGCCCATCTTCTTAACTCTCCTTGCTTGAGTTTAAACGCTCAGCAAGGGATTCGTTTTGCGGGGGCAAGGTCAGTCATCGGTCGACGCCCGGAGGTTCGCCGATACGCCAAACCGACGCTTGAGCAGATGCTTGCCGAGCGAGATTCCTGGTTTTTCGACAACTCGATGCAGGATCCAGGAAAGCCCAAGTGTCACCGCTCCCACGACCGTGGCAACTACGAAAAAACGAACCGGAGCGGAAGCGCTCAGATAGCATTCGATTTTTGTAAGGTATCCGGCGACAGGGAGAAGAATCAATAAGTGGATCAAGTAGAAGCCATACGCGAGATCGCCCAATACCTTACCTATCCGCGTGCCGAGCCATCTGCGCAGAGTGCGTACTGCCGGCATAAAACCTGAGCCGTGTCGAACGAATTCTGCCGAAAGGAGCATGAAAAGGACAACGACAAGCACAACGCGTGCGCCAGACATGGCTTCCGGACGTAGCGCGAATTGAATCGAAGGCAAGCTTGTAGCGAGCAATAGCCCTCGAGTTGCTTGCGATCTGTCTCGCGTCAGTGCCGCGACCATACCAGCGAGGAACATGTACAACTTCATTGGCAAAAATGAGGGCATCGGAAAAAGCGCGAAGAGGCTCGGTGCAATCGCCTGAGCTGCAAAAGTAACGCACGCTAACCCAGTGATCACGATGAGGAGTCCTCGTCTCGCAATTAGCAGCATCAGCAGAGGAAACACGGCATAGAACTGCATTTCCAAGCCAATCGACCAGTCCGGTAATGCTGTGTTGAACGAATACTGGGGCAAAGCGCCGAATAAATAGGTACCGTGCGCCAAAACGTTCCCGATACTGTGATCAAGATAACGAGAGTCTGGTGTTGCCGTCGCCGGCCAGAAATGCGCGATGGAGGCGCGGGCATCAGCAAGCTGGTGGCCGGCGACGAACGAAATCAAGAGCAACAGATAATAGGCCGGGGTAATTCGGAAGAAGCGCCTGCACCAAAATCTCCACCAAGTGCGTCCCGAGTTCCATGGCTCGTCGGCACGCCGCTCCACGTAGTGATGGGCCATAAGGAACCCCGAAAGGAACATGAATAAATCAACCGCCAGTTCGCCGTAGGAAAGAATCGGAACGAACCTCATGCCGGTAAGAATTTGCACATGACATAAAAACACCCACATCGCCGCCAAGCCCCGCAAGCCATCCAAGGCCGGTATCTGGCTGTCATCGGCGCGCGTCTGCATTCTCGAAATACCTCCTTGATGCCCCATGGCAGCTCTGATTTCCTTCCAAACGAATCGTCCTGGATTGTACGTGATGCAGTTTCCCGACGATGATGGACAACACAACGCGGTTAAGGGAGCTTCGGAGCGCGGTCCGAGAGTCCCTTCCTGCAGTTTGGTGGACTCAGCAGCGGAACACCCAGAAAAGCCTTACCAATAAAAGAAGATCGGCGGACACCGCCGACCCCGCATTCCTCTGCGCGCGTCGCCGGGCGATGGGTAGCCAGATGGGTAGCCAACATCGACTATGCCAACGAAAAATCTTGCAAATCTATGATAAATAAGCGGATTTTTAATTCCGCAGTAGTATGACATTGTGTTGATGTGAGGATTGAGGCGGATCGATTCGTATTTGATTCATCGGCGCCACGTCGAACCCGGATCGACGATGTCCTCATCGAATACGCGCGCGTCAACTGAATCGCATTCGATGGCGAGTTCCGCGCCTAGCGTCGAGTACACGAAGGCGAGCGTGCTTGCCTTCCTGTCCGTAAGACGTTCGCCGGCAGAAAGCACCCTACAGGCGCGCTCATACTTCGTGTCCTCCGGCGAGATGACATGAATCCCATAAACGATATTCAGCAAACCGAGACGATCAACCGCTACGCACGTCGCGCCATTGAAGGTCACCACTGCGCGCCGGCTTCCGAGATGCAGTCCGAGCGCGAACGTCCGAGGTTCGATATTCGGGCCGATGCTCAAGCTGTCCAAGTACCAGTCGTGGAAGTAATCCCATGTCTCCAAAGCCTCATCGTTCATGTCGATCTACCAGGGTAGAAGGGAAACATGTGCACCGTTGTCCCGGCGATAACCATCCCAGTTATGTGCGTGCGGGTTTGGATTGCCATGATGCGCCTCAAAATCGAAGTCCGTCAGCGGCGTGCCGTTCGGCCCGTACTGACGCAACTGCGGCATCGTGCTCGGCATGCTTGAGATCCACGTCCCCGGTTCGCCATTGAACGGCATCCCGGCCAACTCATTAACCTCGCCGCTTGGTTCATCCGGCAGATAGTCGAATGGCCGCGCATCGGCAGGCAGCGATCCGCTGGCGCCTTCGCCGCCAAAGCTCTTGGCGAACAACATATCAGGCGACGACTCACCACCTGCCGCGTCACTCGTCGCGCCGCCGATGATTGCGCTGGCTGCAACCTTGGCGAAGCCAAGCAAGTCGAAGTTGCCGCCGGCCCCGCCCGCATCGCCCGTTGCCGTGCGCGCCGCAATCACTCGTGCACCCTGCGTCGCCGGATCGTATGGGCCCGACAGAATCGGCTCGCCGCTTAGCGCACCCGACAGCGACGACATTGCCGCGCTCGGCGCGCCACCAAGCAGACCGCCAGAGAACGACGGCGGCGAAGCGCTCGCCGGAGCCGTATAGCCACCGCTGAATTCCTCCGTACGATCGATGACCGGGATAATCAAATCGTCCTCTACAGCTTCTTTGATCAGCGCTTCGAGTGTGTCGTGGTGCAGATCCGCTCGGCCGAGAGCCAACTCGCACGCTTTGGCGAACTCGCGTAGTCGTTGCAGTTCTTCCAAGCCGATCTTCCCGGCTAGTCCGCCGGCCAACGGGCTGAGCCACAGCCACTCAAGGAAGTCCTCCTTATCCCGCTCGCGTTGCTCGCGCCGTTCGTTGTCGGAGAGCGCCATGAATGCGGGCTGGCTCTGGTATTCATCCTGATAGGTGAACTGCTCGTACAAGGTGCAGCGTCGTTCTATACACTCTTCCAACTCTACGCTCTGCATCCACCGCCCCCACCGTGGTGGTCCTGCACGCCGAACTCCACATGCATGATTCCTCGCGTTGTCTCGAGGGTCGAGATTGATAGCATAACGAAATGTATGGGACGTTCGTATGTGCGGACGGTTTGAACACGTACGACGTCGTGTTCAAATTATGACGCTCGGCGACGTTCGCATCGCCCCGGCATCAGAGAGGACATGATCCC
Source organism: Caballeronia jiangsuensis (assembly GCA_000648925.1). Classification (GTDB taxonomy): domain Bacteria; phylum Pseudomonadota; class Gammaproteobacteria; order Burkholderiales; family Burkholderiaceae; genus Caballeronia; species Caballeronia jiangsuensis. Next base: position 17,985 of record JFHF01000070.1, on the reverse strand, counting down.
GTTTGGCGCAATGTGCGTGACCAAGGAATTTCTTATATGTTCACGCAAAGAAATTCCTCACCCGCCTTCACCCCTCACGCCGCCTGCTGCTGATACTGAATCCGATGCAGGTGCGCATACAACCCATCCTTGCGCAACAACTCGGCATGACTGCCCTGCTCCGCGATCTTCCCCGCCTCCATCACGAGGATACGGTCCGCGCGCTCGATCGTCGACAACCGATGCGCGATGACAAGCGTCGTGCGTCCCTTCATCAGCGTTTCGAGCGCCGACTGCACGTGCCGCTCCGATTCCGAATCCAGCGCCGAGGTGGCTTCGTCGAGAATCAGGATCGGTGCGTCTTTGTAGATCGCGCGCGCGATCGCGAGACGCTGACGCTGCCCACCCGACAGCCGCATGCCATTGCCGCCGATAAGCGTATCGATGCCATCCGGCAGCGACGCCACCACCTCCGACAGATTCGCCGCAACGAGCGCCGACATCACGCGATCGCGATCCGGCGTCTGACCGTACGCGACGTTCGCCGCAATCGTATCGTTGAACAGCACGACGTCCTGACTGACCATCGCGAGCTGACTACGCAGATCGTGCAGGCTGTATTCGTTGACCGGCACGCCATCGACGAGCACGTGACCGGCGCGCGGATCGAAGAAGCGCGGCAGCAGATTCACGAGCGTCGTCTTGCCGCTGCCCGACGGGCCCGCAAGCGCGATCATCTCGCCCGGTGCAACCTTGAACGACACGCGATCGAGCGTCGGCCGGTCGATGGAGCCGTAGCTGAAGGTCACGTCGCGGAATTCGACTTCGCCGCGTGCGCGCGGAAGACGGCGCCCGCCGCCCTCGGGCTCGGCCGGTTCGTCGATCAGGCCGAAGATCAGTTCCGCCGCGGTCACGCCGCGCTGCATCGGCTGATTGATGTCGATGAGATGCTTGAGCGGCGAAATCACGAGCAGCATCGACGTGACGAACGCGACGAAGCCGCCGACGGTCGTCTGATCGTGCGCCGACTGCACGACCGCGATCGTCAGCACGATAGCCAGCGCGATCGATGCGAGAAACTGCGTGAGCGGCTGCGCGAGCCCGCCGGACACCTGCATGCGCATCGAGTAGCCGCGCAGGCGATGGCTCATCTCCGAAAAGCGGTCGATCTCGTAGCGCTCGCCGTTATGCACCTTCACGACCTTGTAGCCGCCGACCGTCTCCTCGACGACGTACGACAGTTCGTTCGTCAGCGCCTGATGCTCGCGGTTCAAACGGCGCAGACGGCGGTTGATCTTGCTGACGAGCCAGCCGATCGCGGGCAGGATCACCGCGACGATCAGCGTGAGGCGCCAGTTGAGAATGAACAGATAGCCGAGCAGGAACACGACCGTGAGCGAATCGCGCACGAGCGTGACCACCACGCTCGACAGCACGTTCAGGATCTGATTCACCTCGAAAACGATCGCGTTGATGACCGTGCTCGCGGTCTCGCGCTGAAAGAAGCCCGCGCTCGTGTGGATCATGCGGTGGAACATTTCGAGCCGCAGTTGCAGCAGGATCTTGTTCGTCACATAGGAGAGGAAATAGCCCGACGCGTACTGCGCCGCGCCGCGCACGAGCGCGAGCCCCACGACGGCGAGCGGCACGAGCCAGCGCGCGTGATCGCTGCCTTTCGAGCCGAAGCCGTGATCGAGCAGCGGTTTGAGCAGCATCGGAATGCCGGCCTCGCTCGCGGCAACGATGCCCATCGTCGCGATGCCGAGCAACGCCATGCCGAGCAGCGGACGGATGTACGGCCAGAGCCGCTTCAAAACGGCCATTGGCGACGAGACGTCGGTGCCGCCGATCGTCTTGCGCAAGGTTGCCTGTTTATTCAAGAGGTGATCTCCTACTCGCCGCACTCGTCGGCTGCCCTGCGCGTCGAGCAGTCTCGCTCGCTCATCGCCCGGGCGCCCGGCGACTACAGATAGTCAGTTTGGAGCCGCACCCGCGCTCGACGCGCGGGACTGGCTCTCGCGGCGGGGCGCCGCGGCAAGCAGTATTCCAACGAGAAAGACCAGCAAGTTTCCTTCCGTGAAATTGAGCAGCAGCGAGTTCGCGCAACATCCCAATGCGAACGCGAACAGATAGCCGATTGCGACGCCTCGCTCGGGCGCGGCAAGCTGGCTGCATTCTAGCGCGAGCGTGATGAACAGCGCGACGAGCAGCGCCACGCCGACGACGCCCAGTTGAACGCCCATCAGCAGGAACTCGTTGTGAGGATTGCCGATCATGACGAAATTCGCGCCGGCGTTCGCGCTCTGGAGACGCTCGAACTCCGTGCGCACGCTGCCGGCGCCGTATCCGTAAAAGGGTCTGTGCGCGATCAACTCGATGCTGCGCCGATAGTACTCGTATCGCAGGCCCATCGACGTGACTTTGTTCTGCGTCTCGAACTGGGTGATTTCCTGCGCGGTGCCGGCGAGGCGCGAGTCTTTCGCGTACAGCACGAACGCCGCGATGCACACCGCGATCATGATCGCGCCCACGCCGGCGATCCAGCGCGAGACCTTGTCGTGTTTGCGGAACTGAACGGCCTGCATGACGAGGAAGATCGCCATGTAGAAGATCGCGACGACCTGACCCGTGCGGCCCTGCAGCACGAAGAGGACATTGCCCATCGCCAGCAGCGAAACCAGCGCGAGCAGGATCCTGGCAGTCCGGTTGCGCGTCGTGCCCGCCAGCGACCAGGACTGACACACGAGAAACGCCATCATCAGGCCGCCGGAAATATGGTCCTTGAACACCCACGGCTTCGAGACGGGGTCCGTGCCGTGTCGGGGCCCGACCGCGGTCCAGCCAAGAAAATTGGTGTAAGTCAGCACCATCGAGAGGACGAGCGCGGCGAACAATCCCCACGTCGCCAGGGCCGACCATTTCGTGCGTTCGCTGTCGGCGAAGACGAGAATCAGCAGCGGAATGAAGAGGAGCTTCCGATACTTCATCAGGAAGTCGATTGCCTCGCTCGTCGGCGCGGCCGTGTACGCGACGCTCAACGCCAGCGCGACGAAGAGCGCGAGCGCGATGACCGCCGCACGCGAGCGCTTCCACAGCCCGCCCGCCCGTCGCCACACTTCCGGCGACGTCAGCGCGAACACGGCGCACGCCGCCGAGCCCAGATTGACGCCCGCCGTCGAAATCGGCACGAGCCAGAGCGTGACAACCGCGAACCATTTCGCCGCGATCAACTGGTAAGAGTCAGGACCCGACAAGCTCGTATTCCAGATCCGTGTGATTTCCATAGTGTCGTAAAGATGCCGTGCGCGCTCGTCCGAGCGTTTTCGTTGCGCCTCGATGAGCGCCGTTGTTCAGTCGCTGCCGCCCAGGCCGTTCGCGAAATACCCGACTCCGCGCAGAAAAGCAATATTGGGATGCAGTGTACGCGTACGCCGTCAGGCGCCGCGCGCCGCGCCGCCCTGCCGATAGACTTCTTCAGTGTCCGCGATGAAGCGCTCGTCCGAAAACTCACGGACCGCTCGCTCGCGCGCTCGTGCTCCGATGGCCGGCAATCGATCGCGCCCGGCGATGATCGTCTGCAGCAGCGAAGAAAGGCCCGCGGTGTCGCGCGGTTCGACGATCCAGCCATCCACGCCGTCGTCGATGTTTTCGGGCAAGCCGGCGTAGCGCGACACGATTACGGGCTTGCCCATCGCCATCATTTCCCGGCACGCGAAGGATACGGTTTCGATCGCATAGGACAGCACGAAACCGATGTCGAACGACGCAATCACATCCGGCACGTCCTCGACGAATCCCGCGACATGCACGCGCCCGCTCATGCCGAGCGCCTCGATTTGCTGACGCTGCTCGGCGTTCGGCTCGACGCCCGCCACGACCACCATCACCTCGTCGCGCAGCGGTTCGGGCAGCGCCGCCACCGCCTCGATCATGCCCATGGTGCCTTTGTACCAGTCGAAGCCGGTCACGGTGCCGATCACGAGCCGGTCGCCCGCGCGCGGCCCGAGCAATGCGCCGCGCTGTTGCGCCGCCGCCTGCGGATCGCGCGGCGCATAGCGGCCGACCGTATCGATACCGTTCTTGATGACCGTGACCGGACAACGCCCGTACACCGACTCGCGCATCAGTTGCGCGGTCGAGTCCGAGACGGCGATGACGTCGTCGGTGGCGCGCGTCGCTCGCAGTCTCGTCAGGAAATCGTGCTTGATTCGGATCGAGTTGTGCTTCGTCAGGACGATTCGCGGACGCTTTCCCTTCCACGCGAGCATGACGAACATCACCAGCCGATGATCCGGCGATCCATTCACGTGAATGACGTCGAAGCGCTCGCGTTCGAGCAGACCCCGAAGCGCGCGATACTCTCCGGGCAGCTTCGCGAGATCCTTGAACTTCGCGGAAAAGTCGATCGGAAACGCCGTGACGCCGGGCAACGCGCCCGCCTGCATGAAGAGACGGCTCGTGGCCGGCGCCGCGACGAAGATCCGATGCTGCGGCGACAACGCCTGCGCGATGGCAAGAATATAGGTATCGTGACCGCCGCCCCGACCGCGGTGGAAGTTCGTCAGAAGAATTTTCAAGCCGGTTTCCTTACATGCTCGATGGCGTCGAGCGCTTCGGCGACGGAGGGCGGCCTGCCGTCGTCGCCGATCGAAATGCACAAGTCCGGAATGTCGATGCCGAAAAGCGGACGCGACGTCGCGCTGAAGATCATCACGGTCGGCCGGCGCAGCGCGCTCGCGAGATGCACGAGACCGGTATCGGTTCCAACGACCAGCGCGCTCAACTGGATACACTGCGCGAGCTCGACGACCGTCATCTTCGGCAGCACGTGCGCGCCGTGCACGCCTTTCGCGATGGCTTCGGCATTGTCGCGCTCGGCATCGGTGCCCCACGGCAGCAAAGGCGTCACGCCACGTTCGACGAGCGACTGTCCCACCGCGATCCAGTTCGCGACGGGCCACTTCTTCTCTTCCTTCGACGTCGCATGAAACAGCAGCGCATACGGCGCGTGCCTCACCGTCTCGGGCGGCACGGCGGGTTGAGGCACGGTGAGAACGATCGAGGGAACGGGTTCGATCGGATAATCGAGCGCTTCGCTCAGCGCGCGGCGCATGCCGTCCCACGCGTTCCTGTCGTGGCGCGGCGCGAATCGGTCCGAATAGGCGAACGCGGCGCCGCGTTCGCCGAGATTGACGTTGTCGTAACCGAAGCGGCGTTTCGCGCGCGCGAGAAACGAGATGATGGCGCTCTTGTAGACGCCGTGCAGATCGAAGACCGCATCGTAGCGTTCGCGGCGCAGTTCCTTGATCGACGCCCAGATCGCCGCGAAATCTTTCGCGCTGCGCGTTTTCTTGAAGCGCCGCAATGGCGCATACAGCACACGGGAAATCCCGGGATTCCAGCGCAATATGTCCGCGAATGCCTCATCGACGGCCCAATCGATCTGCACGCCCGGAAACGCGCGATGCAGGTCCGCGACGACAGCCTGTGCCTGGATCACGTCGCCCATCGAAGTGACCTTGACTACTAAGATTCGCTTCATTCAGAAAATTGCGGGAAAGCCCGTTGCGACCGTGGTAAGAATTGCTTTCGGAAAGTGAATCCGGAACGTGGCGCCACGAGAGATATGCGATAGCAAGCGCTATGACCGTCTCGCGCATTTCCCGTCCGGGTTCTTGCGACAAGACTGATGTGTGACATTATACAGTCCCCGTTCTCCTGAAACCGGCTATCACGGGGCCAATCGGCGGGTCGCCGGGGCGAAACTCGTCTCGCTGCCGCCCGCGTCAGGCATACCGCCCAGCAAAATGAACCGACCCACACTCGGCATCGCTCTCATCACCTACAACGCGTCCGCGCGGCTCGCGCAGTGCCTGCAATCGGTCGCCTTCGCGGACGATATCGTCGTGATCGACGGCGGCAGCACCGACGGCACGGCCGAGATCGCGCAGGCGCATGGCGCGCGCGTACAAATCGAGCGCGAGTGGCCCGGCTTCGGGCCGCAGAAAAATCGCGCGCTCGACGCGCTTTCCACCGACTGGATCCTGTCCATCGACGCGGACGAAATCGTCACGCCGGAGCTCGCGGCGGCCATTCGCACGGCCATCGATACGCCACGCGCCGATGTCTGCACGGTCGACCGGCTTTCGAGCTTCTGCGGCGAATGGGTCAGGCATAGCGGCTGGTATCCCGACCGCCTGGCGAGGCTTTTTCGACGTGGCGCGGCGCGCTTCTCGGATGACCTCGTGCACGAGCGGCTGGTCTTCGACCCGGCGACGCCCGTTGCCCGCCTCGAAGGCAAGCTGCTTCACTACTCGTACGAAGACTTCGAGACCGTTCTGCGCAAGCTCGATGCGTATTCCAGCGCAGGCGCGCTGCAACGTCATGCGGCTGGCAAGCGCGGCAGCCTGGGGATCGCCGTGACGCGCGGGCTTTGGGCGTTCGTGCGCACCTACTTTCTGCGTCGCGGGTTTCTGGACGGCCGGACAGGCTTCATGATCGCGGTGTTCAACGCTCAAACCGTCTACTACCGCTTCCTGAAGCTCGCCCGCCTCAACGACACGCGCTGACAACGCAGCCGGCATGCCGAGGCACGCCGCCGCCCATCAATAGACGATTTCGATCGCGCTGCCCGCGAATTCACCGCGCAGCGCCGTGATGAGTTCGTCGGTCGGCTTCACGCGCCACGCGTCGCCGAGGCGCACTTCGCCTTCGGCATGCTCGCTGCGATAGACGATGCTCACGTTCAGCCCGTTCGGAATGGGCGCGCTCTGACGCGAACGGCCGTTATCGCGGGCGGGCGGCGCGGCAACGGGCGCAGGCGCTTCGGCACCCGCCGCATGTGCTTCGAGCACGCGGCGCAGGCGCAACGCATCGGCGTTGCCGTTCATCTCGACCTTCACGGACTGCGCATAGCGGCTGCGCGCGCGCTCGAGGTCCATCGCCGTATCGACGGTAAAGCGGATGCCCCCCGTGAACGCGTCGTTGCGCGCCTGACCCTGCACGACGAGCAGTTCGTCTTCCTTGAAGAGCGCCTTGTTCGCCTCGAACTGCTCGTTGAAGACGGTGACTTCGCACTGCCCGCTGCCATCGTCGAGATTGACGATCAGCATCTTGCCCCGCTGCGTCATCTGCGTGCGCATCGCCGAAATAACGCCCGCGACCAGCTTGTCGCGACCTTCTTTCAGCTCGCCGATTTTCTGGCGCACGAAACGGCGCACTTCGCCCTTGTACGCATCGAAGAGATGGCCCGACAGATAGAAGCCGAGCGCGGTCTTCTCTTCCTGCAAACGCTTCTTGTCGGACCACTCGGCTTCGTCGACGTACTCGTGTTTCGCGAGCGGCGCGTCGCCCATGTCGAAGAGACCGGCTTGCATCGCGTTGGCGGCGGCCTGATCGGCGGCTTCCATCGCGAGCGGCACCGACGCGAGCAGTTGCGCGCGATTCGCGTGTACCGTGTCGAACGCGCCCGAGCGGATCAGCGCTTCCACCGTGCGACGATTCACGACACGACGGTCGATGCGCTCGCAGAAATCGAACAGATCGACGAACGGGCCGTCCTCGCGCGCACGCAGGATTTCCTCGATCGCGTTCTGCCCGCTGCCCTTCACCGCGCCCAGACCATAGCGAATGGTTTTCGAGCGCTTGCCGTCAGGTTCCGCGACCGGCTCGAAGCGATACGCCGAGCGGTTGATGTCCGGCGGCAGCACCGCCATGCCGTTCGTGATGCAGTCCTCGAAGAGGATCTTCACCTTGTCGGTGTCGTCCATGGCGAGCGACATGTTGGCCGCCATGAATTCCGCCGGATGATGCGCCTTGAGCCACGCCGTGTGATACGCGAGCAACGCGTAGGCGGCCGCGTGCGACTTGTTGAAGCCGTAGCCGGCGAACTTCTCCATCAGGTCGAAGGTTTCGTCGGCCTTCTCGCGCGTGAGGCCGTTCTTCGCCGCGCCTTCCGCGAAAATCTCGCGATGCTTGGCCATCTCCTCGGGCTTCTTCTTGCCCATCGCGCGACGCAGCAAGTCCGCGCCGCCGAGCGAGTAGCCGCCGATGATCTGCGCCATCTGCATCACCTGCTCCTGGTAGACCATGATGCCGTAGGTCTCTTTCAGAACAGGCTCGACGCGCGGGTCCGGATATTCGACGATCTCGCGTCCGTGCTTGCGCGCGCAGAAGCTCGGGATCAGGTCCATCGGGCCCGGACGATACAACGCCACGAGCGCGATGATGTCCTCGAAGCGGTCCGGCTGCGCGTCCTTCAGCATGCCTTGCATGCCGCGGCTTTCGAGCTGGAACACGGCGACGGTGTTCGCTTTCTTGAGGATCGAGAACGACGCCGGATCGTCGAGCGGCACCTGCGCGAGATTCCAGTCCTTCTTCGACGGATCGAGCCGGCGGATATAGCGCTCGGCCCAGTCGAGAATGGTGAGCGTGGTCAGGCCCAAAAAGTCGAACTTCACGAGGCCGACGGCTTCCACGTCGTCCTTGTCGTACTGGCTGACGACGCCGCCGTCTTCGCCCTGCGTATAGAGCGGGCAGAAATCCGTGAGCTTGCCCGGCGCGATCAGCACGCCGCCCGCGTGCATGCCGACGTTACGCGTGAGCCCTTCCACGCGCTGCGCGAGTTCGAGCAGCTGATGCACTTCGTCTTCGTTGTCGAAGCGTTCCTGCAGCGCGGGTTCTTCCTTCATCGCATCCGCGATGGTCACGTGCTTGCCGGGCTTGAACGGAATCAGCTTCGCGATGCCGTCCGTGAACATGTAGCCGAGATCGAGCACGCGGCCGATGTCGCGCACCGCGGCCTTCGCGGCCATCGTGCCGAAGGTGGCGATCTGCGAGACGGCATCGGCGCCGTACTTGCCTTTCACATACTGGATGACGCGGTCACGCCCTTCCTGACAGAAGTCGATGTCGAAGTCGGGCATCGACACGCGTTCCGGATTCAGGAAGCGCTCGAACAGCAGGTTGTAGCGCAAAGGATCGAGGTCGGTGATGCCGAGCGCATACGCGACCAGCGAACCCGCGCCCGAACCGCGGCCCGGACCGACCGGCACGCCATTGTTCTTCGCCCACATGATGAAGTCGGCGACGATCAGGAAGTAGCCCGGAAAGCCCATCTTGATGATCGTGCCGCACTCGAAGTCGAGGCGCGCGTAATACGTTTCGCGCTGCGCTTCACGTTCGGCGGCATCGGGATAAAGCTGTTGCAGACGGACTTCGAGACCTTCCTTCGACAACTGCACGAGGTAGTCGTCGAGCGACATGCCATCGGGCGTCGGGAAAAGCGGCAGCTTCGGCTTGCCGAGTTCGAGCGTCAGATTGCAGCGCTTGGCGATCTCGACGGTGTTCGCGAGCGCCGACGGAATGTCCGCGAAGAGCGCGCACATCTCGTCCTGCGTGCGGAAAAACTGATCGTTCGTGAAGCGTTTCTGACGACGCGGATTCGCGAGGATATCGCCTTCGGAAATGCACACGCGCGCTTCGTGCGCGGTGTAGTCGTCGGGCGTCATGAACTGCAGCGGATGCGTCGCGACCACGGGCAGCTTCAGCTTCGCGGCGAGCCTGACCGCTTCCTGAACGTAAGCCTGCTCGCCCGGCTGACCCGCGCGTTGCAATTCGATGTAGAACGCGTTCGGAAAGAGCGCCGCCCAGCGCTCGGCATTGCGTTGCGCGGCGGCTGCATTGCCCGCCGCGAGCGCCATGCCGATATCGCCCGTCTGCGCGCCCGAGAGCGCGAGCAGTCCGGCGGCCAGTCCTTCTTCGAGCCATTCGACCATCACCTCGGCGCGGCCGCGATACTGGTTCGTGAGCCACGCGCGGCTCAACAGCTCGCACAGATTGAGATAGCCCTCTTTGTCGCGCACGAGAAGAAGGAGGCGCGCGGGCTTGTCGCGATCGGCGGGATTGGTGATCCAGACATCGCAGCCCGCGATGGGCTTGACGCCATTGTCGCGCGCTTCCTTGTAGAAGCGCACGAGACCGAACGCGTTGCCGAGATCGGTCAGCGCGAGCGCGCCTTGTCCGTCTTTTGCGGCAGCCTTGACGACGTCGTCCAGCCGCACGATGCCGTCGGCAATCGAGAATTCGGAGTGGACGCGGAGATGAACGAAGCGGGGATCTGACATGGCGGTATTGTACATGCGGGACATACGCGAAATCGGGCGCGGCGATCGCGTTGGCCGAACGGATAAGGCCCGCGCGCACGCCCGAAATTGCGCACGCGCAAAGCGAGGCGACGCGGCGGATCGAATCCGGGAGAGCCACGCGCCGTTTGCGGGATAATACGTGTTTTGCGCGCGATTCATCCGCGCACTTTTTACCCGTTACAGCCGTTTGCGCGTCATCCGATCATGAGCATTCTGAACCTCTCCGCCTATAAATTCGTCACCATCGAGGACGGCCCCGCGTGGCGGCCGCTCGTCACCGAACGCTGCAACGCGCTCGGCCTGAAAGGCACGATTCTGCTGGCGCCGGAGGGCATCAACCTTTTCATCGCGGGGCCGATCGCCGAAGTCCGCGAATTCATCGACTATATCCGCACGGATGCGCTCTTCGGCGGCCGTTTCGCCGATCTTCAGTTCAAGGAAAGCATTTCCGCGAAGCAGCCGTTTCGCCGCATGCTCGTGAAGCTCAAGCGCGAAATCATCACGATGAAGAAGCCCGCGATCAGGCCGGAACTCGGCCGCGCGCCGTCCGTCGATGCGCCCACGCTGAAAGCCTGGCTCGACCGCGGCCACGACGACGAAGGCCGTCCGGTCGTGATGCTCGACACGCGCAACGCGTTCGAAGTTGATGTCGGCACGTTCGACAACGCGCTCGATTACCGCATCACGAAATTCAGCGAGTTTCCCGCGGTGATCGAGCAGAATCGCGCGGATCTGCAGGACAAGACCATCGTGTCGTTCTGCACCGGCGGAATCCGCTGCGAAAAGGCCGCGATTCACATGAAGGAAGTCGGCATCGAGCACGTGTATCAGCTCGAAGGCGGCATTCTGAAGTATTTCGAGGAAGTGGGCGGCGCGCATTACACCGGCGAATGTTTCGTGTTCGATTACCGCACGGCGCTCGATCCGAGCCTGCAGCCCACCGCGACCGCGCAATGCTTCGGCTGCCGCGCGGTGGTGTCGGTGGAAGATCAGACGTCGCCGTTCTACACGCCCGGCGAGACATGCCCGGCCTGCCATCCCGACGCAAAGGTCAGCCGCGCGGCTTAAGCGCTCGATGTCTTATCGCGGCCGCTTCGCGCCCTCGCCCACCGGTCCGCTGCACGCGGGCTCGCTCGTCAGCGCGCTCGCGAGTTTTCTCGATGCCCGCGCGCACGGCGGAAGCTGGATCGTGCGCATCGAAGATGTCGATGCCCCGCGCACGGTGCCCGGCGCCGCCGATGAAATCCTCGCGACGCTCGCGCATTTCGGCATGCATTCGGACGAAGCTCCGGTCTGGCAAAGCGCACGCGGCGATGCGTATCAGGCCGCGTTCGAACGCCTTCAGACGGCGGGCTTCATCTATCCGTGCGGCTGCACGCGACGCGAAATCGCGGATTCGCTGGTGCACACGCATGCGCGCCACGCGACGCTCGCTTATCCGGGAACATGCCGCGACGGCCTGCACGGCAAGCCCGCGCGCGCATGGCGGCTGCGTGTGCCGGATGGCGATGCGGCGGTCATTACGTTCGTCGATCGCTGGCAAGGGCCGCAAACGCAGAATCTCGCGACGGAAGTCGGCGATTTCGCGCTGAAGCGCGCGGACGGGCTGTGGGCTTATCAACTCGCGGTCGTCGTCGATGATGCCGACGCCGGTATCACGCATATCGTGCGCGGCGCCGATCTCCTCGATTCGACCGCGCGGCAAATCTATCTGCAGCAGCGCCTCGGCGTGCCGACGCCGGCTTATCTGCACGTGGACGTCGTCAACAACGATGCCGGTGAAAAACTGAGCAAGCAGACGGGCGCGGCGCCGCTCGATCGGCACGCGCCGCTCGAAGCGCTCGTCGAGGCGGCGAGGCATCTCGACATCCACGTTTCGGCCGGTTCGCTCGACACGTTCTACAGCGCCGCGACGGCCGAATGGGCGAAGCGCTTCGCGCGCTAGATCCATCGCCCTAAAGCAAAAAAGGCAGCCGCAAGGGCTGCCTTTTTTCATTCGGCTTCAGGACATCACGACGACTTGCGCGGCATTCCCAGCCCGCCGAGCAATGCCGCGAGGGGCTGCTTCGGCGCGGTCTTGCGCTCGGGTTCGACCGTTTCCTCGTGACGCTTCATCGCCGACGGCGACGGCTCATACGGCTTCAGGAAAAACTCGTCGACGGGCTGCTGACGGCCGCGCGGACGATCGTGCGCGCCCGCCGGACGGCGGCGCGAACCGGACTCGTCGCGTGACGCATGCCGATGCTCCGTGCGCTCCGGACGGCCGAAGCGCTCATCGCGGCGCGGCGCCGATCCGTCGTGACGCACGCGCGTCGTCACCTGGAGCGACTCGACTTCGAGCGGACGCTTGATCAGCTTCTCGATGTCGGCGAGCTGCTTGCGCTCGTTCGCGCTGCACAGCGACAGCGCGTCGCCCGACGCGCCCGCGCGCCCGGTCCGGCCGATACGGTGCACGTAATCTTCCGCGTTGAACGGCAGATCGAAGTTGATGACAGCCGGCAATTCGGCGATATCGAGACCGCGCGCGGCGACGTCGGTGGCGACGAGCGCCTCGATCTCGCCGCGTTTGAACGCGTCGAGCGCCTGCATACGCTCGCTCTGAGTGCGGTCGCCGTGGATCGCCGTCGCAACGATGCCGTCGCGCTCCAGCACGCGCGCCAGCCGGCTCGCGCCGATCTTGCTGTTGCAGAACACGATCACCTGCTTCAGTTCGCGCTCGCGAATGAGTTGCGCGACCGCGCCGGACTTGTCGCTCTCGTGCACCTCGAAAACGATCTGGCGCACGTTGGTCGCGGTCGAATTGCTGCGCGCGACTTCGATCGTCTGCGGATTGCGCAGATACGTCGACGCGAGCTTCTTGATTTCGGGCGAGAACGTGGCCGAGAACAGCAGCGTCTGACGCTCCTTCGGCAACAGATTCAGGATGCGCTGCAGGTCGGGCAGAAAGCCCATGTCCAGCATGCGGTCGGCTTCGTCGAGCACGAGCATCTGCACCTGGCCGAGATTGACCGTCTTTTGCTGCACGTGATCCAGCAGGCGTCCGGGCGTCGCGATCAGGATTTCGACGCCGCGGCGCAGCGCGTCGGACTGCGGATTCATGTCGACGCCGCCGAACACCACCGTGCTGCGCAGCGGCGTGTGCTTCGAGTAGGTCTGGACGTTGGCGGCGACCTGGTCGGCGAGCTCGCGCGTCGGCGTGAGCATCAGCGCGCGCACCGGATGGCGCGCGGGCGATGCGCTCGTGTTTGCCGACGGCAACAGGCGCTGGATGATCGGCAGCGAGAAGCTCGCGGTCTTGCCGGTGCCGGTCTGCGCGGCGCCCATGACGTCGCGGCCCGCGAGGACGACCGGAATCGCCTGCGCCTGGATCGGCGTGGGCGTGGTGTAGCCGGACTCGCTCACCGCTTTCAGGATGTCGGCGGACAATCCGAACTGGTCGAACGTCGACGCGTCGGCCCCTGCGGTGGACGTGTTCGTGGCGGCGGAATCGGACATGGTGACTATATTGGCTTTCGCTAAAGTGCCGCTCGATGCGGCGCGCGTAAAAAATCGGTCGAATCGTCCGGTCGAACGTCGCGACCGCTTGCTTGCGCGGATGGGTTTCGTTGGCGCACGCGGCGCATCAAACAGGCACACAGTGCGCGCTGCACGGGGCGGCCGGTATCGAGCCTGCGCTCAGATGGGACACGGCTTCGATGACGCCTTGAAGGCAAGCGGCATCCCCGATTTTCTGAGCGGCGGTTCGCTCGAGGCCCGTGTACCGCTCAGCCGGCATCGAACGGCGATGCCGAAAATCCGGAATTCGGACCGGCCGCGATTTCCACAGCCGGAAAGCCGCACATTGTAGCACCGCACGCGAGTGCGCTCCCGCGGCGCGAAAGCACGGCCGGACCGCGCTCCGGCATGCCGCGCGCCTACTTCTTGCGCGCTTCGCAATCCGCGAGCAGCGGCGGCGAATCCTTCGCGGCCATTTCGTCGTACAGGTTCGCCTGCGGGCCCTTGGTCCACCACGTGTATTGATCGGCGACGTATTTCGCGCCCGATCCCGCGATCACGTTCACGAACAGCAGCTTGCGCCCGTCGACGGTCAGCGCCGCGAAGCTTTGACGATTGCGCGTGTTCGTGTACTGAACCGACACGCTCTTGCCGTCCTTGCAGTCGTAACGCGTGGTTTGCGTCGACGCGGTCTGGATCTGCGGCACGGTGAGCGGCATGGCGAGCGCCGACTGTGCCACGAGCGACGCGAGCATGAGTGCGATTGTTTTCTTCATCATCCGATTCGCGATGGTTTCGAAGTCGATGCGCGCGCCGGCGATCAAGGATCGATCACTTCGGCGCATGCGTCGGTCGGCGCGGCCGCGACATGCCCGACGACCGGCACGATCTTCAGCCCCGCCGAGGCAATGCGGCACGGCGCCGCTGCAAGTCCGCAGCCCGAGAGTCCCAGGGAAGCCGCGACGAGCGCGGCCAGCGCTTTCCATTTCACGCTCACGCTCCCGCCGGCGCCCGCGCGCCGGTCATTTTGCCGAAACCGGCCGCACCTTCGACGCCGCGAGTTTCGCGCGCTCGCGCGCTTCGTCGGTGTCGGCGCCCGTCGCGACCGCGACACCCATGCGGCGCTTCACGAAGCTCTCCGGCTTGCCGAACAGCCGCAAGTCCGCGCCCGGCACCGCGAGCGCTTGCGCCACGCCTTCGAACGCGATGCCCGTTTCATCCAGACCGCCGTAGATGACGGCGGACGCGCCGGGCGCGCGCAGCGCGGTATCCACGGGCAAGCCGAGGATCGCGCGCGCATGCAGTTCGAACTCGGAGAAGCGCTGCGTCGCGAGCGTGACGAGACCGGTGTCGTGCGGACGCGGGCTCACTTCGGAGAACCAGACGTCGTCGCCGCGCACGAAAAGCTCGACGCCGAAAAGCCCGCGTCCGCCGAGCGCGGTCGTGACTTTGGCGGCGACATCGCGCGCTTTTTCGAGCGCGGCCGGGCTCATCGGTTGCGGCTGCCACGATTCGACGTAATCGCCCGCGACCTGCACATGGCCGATCGGATCGCAGAAGTACGTTTGCGTTTCGCCGCTCTCGGGGTCCGCCGCGCGCACGGTGAGTTGCGTGATCTCGTATTCGAAGTCGATGAAGCCCTCGACGATCACGCGGCCGTGATTCACGCGCCCGCCCGCCATCGCGTAGTTCCATGCCGGCTCGACATCGGCGTCGCTTTTGAGCACCGATTGCCCCTTCCCCGACGACGACATCACCGGCTTCACGACGCACGGAAAGCCGATCGTGGCGATCGCCGCCTTCATCTCGTCGAGCGATTGCGCGAACGCATAGGGCGATGTCGGCAGGCCGAGTTCCTCGGCGGCGAGTCGCCGGATGCCTTCGCGGTTCATCGTGAGCTGCGTGGCGCGCGCCGTCGGGATGACGGTCGCGAGTTGCGCCGCTTCGATTTCAGCGAGCGCATCGGTCGCGATCGCCTCGATCTCCGGCACGATCAGATGCGGCTGCTCCTTCTCGACGAGCGCGCGCAGCGCGGCGGCGTCGGTCATGTCGATGACGTGCGCGCGATGCGCAACCTGATGCCCCGGCGCATTCGCATAGCGATCGACCGCGATCACTTCGACGCCCAGGCGCTGCAACGCGATGATCACTTCCTTGCCAAGCTCGCCCGCGCCGAGCAGCATCACGCGCGTGGCGTTGGCGGAAAGCGGCGTGCCGATGCGCAAGGCATCAGGACGAAATGAATCGGTCTGCATGAGTGCTCCGGGAATCGATCGGGTGACGAGGCCAGTAAAGCGAAAGCGGCGGAATTGGGCGCGATGTTAACACGCAGCGCCCGCCGCAACACTCTGCCGTCCGGCCTATTGACGGCGTCGTCACAAACGGTATTGACACGCGAATGCGGATCGGAATTCCCCGCGCATCGTCTATCGATGACAGCCGCGGCAAACATTTTGTTGCTTGCGGGCGCTAGACAAATCGCAGGACGCGTGCGATACCCTTACGGTTTCGCCTGCTTCAGGATCATCGATGCCCACGCATTTCCTTCGCGCGTCCGCTCTTCGTTCGGCGCACTCATCGTCAAATTTCCTGTCGCGTCGCCAAGCGGCGCTTTCGCTTGCGTCCCGCGCGTGCGCGCTCGTCGTCGCGGCGAGCGTCGTCGCCGGTTGCGCGATGCCGAAGCATCCCGATGCGAGCGCGCCGCCCACCGATCCTTATAATCCCGCCGCCACGCAATTGCTCGACGACACGCAATGGGATCTCACGAGCTGGACCGACGCGAGCGGCCAGCCGCGCGCGGTGCCGCACGCGGGCGATAACGGCGCGCGGCCGCTCACGCTCGATTTCTCGACCGCGAACGGTCATCGCCAGGCGAGCGGCTTTTCGGGCTGCAACCGCTACAGCGGCACCTACGATCTGAAGGACGGCAAGCTGACTTTCGGCCCCCTCGCCGGCACGCGCATGGCGTGCGTCTCGGGTGCGGGCGCGGCGCTGGAGCGGCCCTATCTCGACGCGCTCGCGCATATCGCGAAAAGCGGCGTGCAGATGAATCCGCCGCCCGCGCTGAAACTGACGCTCGACGACGGCCAGGTGCTCACCTTCTCGGCTCGCGCGAAGTGATGTGTTGCGTACATGCGGCACACGCGTCGTGCGTGCGCGGCACCCGCGCGGTTCCCGCGCGGTTTCCCGTTAAACTGCTCGATCGAACAGTCCGGCCAACACGCGCGGCCGGGCGCAGTCTTCGGGTCACAACCTGATTCGTTTCACCCAACATTGATTCAAGCTCAAGCATGCACATGGTAGTTCTCGGCTGGTTCGGTGCATCGGTCGTCTGGTTCCTTCCGCTCCTCTGGCGCATCGTCAAGCTGGCGCTGCCGGGCAGGGAAGGCGTGCGCGGCCCGGGCACGATCCGCCTCTGGCTCGGTTTCGTCGGCGTGCTGCTCGCGAGCAGCACGCTCGAAGGCGCGCTCGCAAACTCGCTCGAAACGCAGGCGAACATCAATCGCTGCGGACGCGCGCTCGCCACCGCGTTGAGCGGACCCGCGCATCTCGGCGGCGCAGCCGCGATCGCGGCCGTCGTGCTCGCGATCTTCCTGCCCTGGCTGATCGAATTCAGCTGGCGTTCGGTGCTCGCGTGGGCGGACGAAGCGTTCGGCTTCGGCCTGCCGCAAAACTGGCTCACGCCGCGCGAGCGCGAAAGCGAGCCGCGCCAGAGCTCGCCGGGTCGCGAAAAAGCGCGCGACAAGGCAGGCAGCTGGTTCGAACGCCGCACCCGCGCACGAGCCGCGCGCGATTCGCAGGAACGTGCCCATCGCGCCGAGCGTTTCGATGCGCCGCCGCCGCGCACGTCGCACGACGAGCCGACGCTCGGCCTTCCCACCGGCCCCCGTAGCACCCGTTATCAGCGTCCGACGCCGTGGCGCCCACCTGCGACTGGCAAGAGCGCCGTCAGCCGCGCGTCGGCGGCCACCGCGAGCGCAATCGCCACCGCCGAGGCTTACGCGAAGCGCCCCGCATTCGAGGCCGCGGGCGTCTCGCCTCCGGTCGCGCAAACGGAGCCGGTCGTGCCTGCGGACTGGCTGAACCCGTCGGCGACGTCGGCGAATCGCGAGGCCGGGGCGGCATTCGCGCCGCGCCGGGCGTCGGCATTCGAGCCTTCGGGCTCGGGCTTGCGCGCGTCCGTCGCCGCCGACAAACCGCGCGCGTCCACGCCTTCGACGCCCGCGCCTCGCGTGGATCGCCCGCGCAGTCCGGTGACGTCGATGCCTGCGCAACGGTCGTCGGGCGTAGCGAGCACGTCCACGTCTGTCGCGACCGGCGTGAGCGCCGCGCGCAGAACGCCTTTGCCGCAAACGCCGCAAAGCAT
>JFHF01000069.1 GCA_000648925.1 Caballeronia jiangsuensis | reverse complement strand
CCGTGCGAATCCCCATGGAATTGACCTTCTAGGTGGAGCGCGGGTACCCGGTCGCTGGACACCGGAAGAAAGGCTCGGCGATGACTGAAGCATTTCCAGCGAGCGCGGACACGCGCGCGCTCGTTGTCAACTTGACTCACCTCGAACTACCTTCGAACGGGGGACCGACGATCGATGGAACGTGGACGCTTGTGACGCGATGGCCAGATCATATTGTGTTCACGCAGCAAGCGACCCTCCGAGCTGTTGTGACAGGCACCGACGTCGACGCAAAGGCCGTCGCGATGAGCAAGGTTCTCGGCAAGCTCGCGGATCAGATTGCTGGCTCGATGGTTGCACGCTAGCTTCCCGCGTGGGAAGCTGTGTCTGGTCGCTGTCTTTGTGGGTCACTCCGTTCGGTCCACGTCGAGTACGCGCGGGCGGGCTCTAGCTTGGGGGCTCCTCGAGAGTTTCGTCAACCGCCACGGATCCGTGCGTCGAGCTGTTCGCGGCATGGCTTCGTGAATTCACTCGTACATATACCTGCGAGACCATGCGAGTGAATCGGCTTGTGCGCCCGCTCTGCGGCAGACGACCTGATAGATGGATAGATTACCGCATCGAAAGCCGTAGGCGCACCCCGCGAGATAGATGCGCCATACCCGAAACGTTTGTTCGTCGACCAACTGCCGAATCGAATCCGCATTTTTTTCGAATGTCTCTGCCCACAGCGTCAGCGTGCGAGCGTAGTGGCGCCGTAGATTCTCAACGTCAATTGATTCCAGATTACCGCGCTGCATCGCGTCGAGGACTTGCCCGATATGCGACAGTTCGCCGTTCGGAAACACGTATTTGTCCATGAAACCACTGCCATCAACGGCCGGCGACCAGGCGATATCTGGGTCCGTCGATGTGATTCCATGATTCATTGCGATTCCCTCAGGCGCCAGCAACGAACTAATCTTCGCGAAATACGCTCCGAGGTTCGCGCGCCCGACATGCTCGAACATGCCCACACTGGTGACGCGATCGAACTGACCGTCGATATCCCGGTAATCCTGAAGCCGGATTTCTACCCGATCTGTGAGGCCTGCCTCCTGCACCCGCTGCGTTGCGAACTCGTACTGCTTCTCGGAAAGCGTAATGCCGGTACATCGTGCACCGAATCGCTGCGCGGCCCGGATCACCAACGAGCCCCAGCCGCACCCGATGTCGAGGAGCGATTGCGTCGGTCGAAGCGCGATTTTTTTCAGGATGTGATCGATCTTCTTCTCTTGCGCGCTGTCGAGATCCTCCGTGCCGTTTTCGAAATACGCACAGGAATAGACCATCGTCCGCCCAAGCCAGATGCGGTAGAAATCGTCCGACACATCGTAGTGAAATTGAATCGCCTTGCGATCAGATTGTTTGCTGTGGTCAGCTAGAGAAAAGTGTGGGGCGCGGGTGTTTGAAGGACTTTCCCGTTGCGCCAGCCCATACGCCAGTGCGACTGCGTCGGGCATACGGCCGTCGATGTCGATCTCATCGTTGACGTACGCTTGTGCGATTGCATCGATCGTGGGTCGACGCAATCGTCGTAGCGCTCCCGCTTGCTTAACATACAGAACAACTTTGGGTTCGCCCGAATGACCCAGACTGATTTGACGCCCGTCCCACAACACGAGTCGCGCGGGCACGGGGACGTGCTCGCTAGCGCTCGCTGCCCACGCTTCGACTTTATCTTGAAAGAACATGTTCCCCTCCCGTTACTTGAAGAGATAGATCAAAGCCACGCGAACGCTGACGCTATGGCTAGGCCATGAATTCGGCTGACCGAACGATTCAGCCTCACGAAAGAAACTGACCTCGGATGATCGAGAGGTTATCGAGAACTATCCACATCTGAGGTGTTCGTCCTGCGTTGGCGACCCACCGGGACGGAAGAAGTCGAGCGGAAGCAATCCGAACCTGAACCATAATCAAGAGTATCACGTTATGATATAAACGGTGGAGCATACTTTGCTGCATCTATGGTCGACGTGGGGAAGTGTCTGGCCCAGTGCGTCGTAGAGGGAGAAGGTTATGTCGCTTGAAGTGAAGGTCGGGCCGCCGCAGATTGCGATTCACCAGGGCCACGCGGTTCTTCTGACGGGTACCGATGGTCAGATGAGCGGCCAATCACAAAAGGGCTACTACTTCTACGATACGCGCGTGATCAGCCATTGGACCGTGTACGCGAACGGGCAACCGTGGGATCTGCTCAACGGTGGCGCGACGGCCGCCTTCGCAGCGCAGATTTTTTTGACAAATCGTGCCTTTCTCACCGAGGCTGGGCCGGTCGAGGCCCATACGGTCGGCCTCACCTTGAGCCGTGAGATCGGCGGCGGCCTGCACGAAGATCTCGATCTGGTTAATTATGGCGCCTCGAAGGTGCGCTTTAATCTCGAGATCGGCATACGCAGTGATTTTGCCGACCTCTTCGAGGTGAAATCCGGTCGTTTCGTGCGCCGCGGGCGCATCTCGACGACGTGGTCAGAATCTGGGCAGCGTCTGATCACCGCATATCGCAATCAAGATTTCCTGCGTGCGGTTGTGGTGAGCGCGTGCAGCAGTGGGTCTTTGGCCGCCTACGCGAATGGGCGCATGACATTTGACCTTGCGATGGAGCCTGGCGCCCGCTGGCATTGCTGTCTGCGATACGATCTCTCAGACGGGCGTGATCAGTTCCGTGCACCAGTCTCCTGCGCCAGCTCTCACAGTGAACTATCGGAAAACCGCAAGCGGCTTGCCCAGTGGAATAGCGCCGTCCTCAAGCTCGAGAGCAGTCATGAGACGCTCAGGAGCGTATTTCAGCAGGCCACCGATGACCTGGCCGCGTTGCGCCTGCCGATAAGTGGGTCGGCGCCTAAGGCCGACACGCATGTCGTGCCGGCCGCGGGACTTCCGTGGTTCGTGGCTCTCTTTGGGCGCGACAGCCTGATAACTTCCTTACAGACATCGCTGGTCTATCCTTCGTTTGCGCGTGGAACCTTAGCAGTGCTAGGCGCCCGGCAGGCGAAGGATCGGGACGACTATCGCGACGCCGAACCGGGAAAGATCATGCACGAGCTGCGCCTCGGCGAACTCGCCCATTTTAACCTCGTGCCTCATACGCCCTATTACGGAACGGCCGACGCGACGCCGCTCTATCTCATTACCTTGCATACTGCGTGGTGCTGTACAGGCGACCTCGATTTGCTGAGGCGACACCTGCCCACTGCGGAGCGCTGTCTCGACTGGATCGACCAATACGGCGACCGGGATGGCGATGGGTTCCAGGAATACGAGACGCGTTCGCCGGACGGACTCGAGAACCAGAGCTGGAAGGATTCCGGCGACGCGGTGGTCTATCCAGACGGAACGCAAGTTGGTGGCGCCAAAGCGCTTTGTGAACTCCAAGGCTATGTCTACGATGCATGGATGCGAATGGCGAAGATCTACGACGTGCTGCATGAGCACGCGCGTGCGGCGACCTTGCGCGAGAAGGCGGCCCAACTTTTCGCCCGATTCAATGAGACGTTCTGGGATGAGGAAGCTGGCTTTTACGCGCTCGCACTAGATGCCGACAAGAATAAGGTCATGACTGTGGCTTCGAATCCCGGTCACTGCATGTGGTCCGGCATCGTTCCGCCTGAGCGTGCAGGTCGTGTCGTCGCCCGGCTCATGTGCGAGGATATGTGGAGTGGGTGGGGCATTCGCACACTATCGGCCGCTCACCCAGCTTACAACCCTTATTCTTATCAGTGCGGCGCGGTTTGGCCGCATGACAATGGGCTCATCGCCGAGGGGTTCAAGCGTTACGGCTATGCAAAAGAGGCCGGCGAGATTGCTCATGACGTGTGGTCGGCGGGCCGCTTCTTCATGCTCAATCAGTTTCCCGAGCTCTATGCCGGCTTGCATCGTGATGCGTCAAGCTTTCCCGTCCAGTATCTTGGCGCGAACGTGCCTCAGGCCTGGGCCGCGGGATCTGTTTTCTCATTGCTCTACGCCATTCTTGGCCTTCAACCTGATGCGCCCAGTGGAGTCCTCTTCGTCGATCCAGTCTTGCCACCCTGGCTCCCTGATGTCACGCTGAGAGACTTACACATTGGCGAACTGACGTTCGACATTCGCTTCTGGCGGACAGATCAGAAGACTCAGTTTGCGGTGCTCAAGGGTGAGCCCTCCGCCGTTATTCAACGGGTTGTCCCGATCTAGATGAGCCGGCTAGAACCGACGGCTGCTGCCCGCTCAATGGTGGGGCACGACTGCATCGCGCATCTTCTGGACATCGCGCGTGGTGACCGGCCTGGCGTTGTTGCCCCACGCGCTGCGCACGAAGGTCAATACGCGCGCAATTTCGGTGTCCGTGAGCTTTGGTCCAAAAGCGGGCATTTCCTTTGACGGCAGGTCGTCGATGGTCGTTGGCGCATGCCCGCCTTGCAAAAGAAGACGCACAAGCGAATCCGGCTTTTCCGCCAGCACGGCGGGGTTCCCTGCAAGCCGCGGATACTTAAGCGGCTCACCCCTTCCATCGCTGTGGTGACAACGCGCGCACATGCCTTGATAGAGTCCCGCGCCGGGTCGTTGCTGATCGCCGGTGTGCAAGGCGGCGACGCTTTGCTGTGCCAGTCTGGATTGCGCATCGTAGGTGCCGCCGCTGCCCTGCGCGGGCAGGGCCTTCAGATAGGACGCAATCGAATTCAGATCCTGGTCGCTGAGATACTGCGTGCTGTCTTCGACGACCTGCACCATGCTTCCGAACGTGATGAGCCCCGCGCCGTGTCCGGTTTTCAGGAATGACGCGATGTCTTGCGCCGAGATGCGACCAAGCCCGGGGCCCGCGAGGCCCGTGAGATTTGGCGCGTACCAGTGATCGTTGGTGCCACCTGTGAGGTAGGCGCTCGATTCTTGCGTATAGCCGGTCTCGTTGTACGCGGGCCCGCGCGGGGTGTGACAGGCGCCGCAGTGTCCGAGTGCCTGCACGAGATACGCGCCGCGATTCCACTGCGCGTCGCGTTTCGGTTCAGGTGTGAAGGGATCATTTGGCGCGAAGGCGAGATTCCACAGCGAGAGCATCCAGCGCTGACTGAACGGAAACGGCAGCTTTGTTTCCGGCGCCGCCTGATTCACGGGCTCGACGCCATGCATGAAGTAGGCGTAGAGCGCGCGCATGTCTTCATCATTGATTTTCGAGAACGAGGGGTAGGGCATGGCTGGGTACAGATGCTTGCCGCCGGGCGCGACACCTTGATGCAAGACGCGTGCGAAGTCCTCATAGCTATAACCGCCAATGCCGTGTTCCTTGTCGGGCGTGATGTTGCTCGACCAGATGGTGCCGAAGGGTGAGCCCATCGGCAAACCGCCCGCAAATGGGCGCGGCTGCGGCTGTCCCTTTTTGGGCAATGCTGTATGGCAGCCCGCGCAGTCGGCGGCCTTGGCGAGATACGCGCCACGTGCGACCAGCGCCGCGGAGGGCGTTTCCTGCGCGCAGGTGGACTGACACCAGAACATGAAGCCCGCCGCCATCGCAGTCATGCTGAGCAACACATGTTGTTTAAAGCTCATGGTGATCAGCGCCCCCCACAAGGAGAAACGACGAGCCACGCGAGATCGGTTGCGATCAGCGCGAACACGAAGAGCGCGCTTGCCAGAGCGCCTGCGCGGGCGATGAACACGTCGCGCGCGGTGTGTCGATCAATAGCGCTTTGCTCTTTCACCGCGGACGCGAACACGGCGGTACGCCGCCAGTTACGCCACGCGATCGCCGCGCCTGCGACCCCCATGAGCAGGGCGAGCAATGCGAGGATCAGCTCGCCATGTTGAAGCCACGACATCGCGGGCTGGTTCACGGGCCGTTCATGCGGAAAGCACCCCCATGAGGCGATCGTCTGCGCGAGGTTCGTCTGCACGAACCATGCGGCCGGCGCGAGCAACAGGCCGAGCGTGAGCGACACGCCGCTCGGACGTGCTTCGTGTCGCTTCTCAATGGGGGAAGAGCGGTCGTTGATCATCATCTCGCGAGCACATAGGGCGACAGATAAAGCGTCGCGAAAATGAACAGCCATACGATATCGACGAAGTGCCAGTACAGTCCGCCGATGGTGAGCGCCGCCGAACGCGCCCAGTCGAAGTAGCCGAGTGCGGTCCAGAGCGTGAGGAACGCCAGCACGACGAGGCCGACCAGCACGTGCATCAGGTGAAAACCGGTGATGGTGAAGTAGAGCGAGCCATAGAGATGCGTTGTCAAACCGTAAGGATGATCGTGCCATTCCTTGAGCTGAATGCCGACGAAGATCGTGCCGAGCACGATCCCAATCAGGAGCATCAACACGCCCATGCCGCGCTTGCCGCGCCGCACGAAGCGCTCGCTCGCCCACACGAATACGCTGCTCGACAAAAGGATGCACGTGTTCGCCCCACCGAGGCCAAGCTTCGGCATGCCTTCGGGCGGCCACTGCTGCGTGGTCTGCGAGGCGAGATACAGATAGGAGAAGATGAGGTAGCCGAACAGCGCCGCCTCGGTCGCAATCAGCGTGAGGACGCCCCACCATCCGCCCGAACGCTCGCCCGGACTACCGATGGGCAGTGTTTTGCGTTCCGGCAGGCTTTCCACAAAGTCGCTCATGATGTGGCTCCGGCGCGTGGGTCAGGTGCATTGTTTTTACTGGGCGCGTCATCGTCTGGTGAATCATCGCGCTGGCCGAGCTCCCGCCTCGGCCACAGCCAGACGACGATTGCCGCCGCGCAACCTAGTAAACCGATGCCCGCGAGCCACCACGCGGTGAAGGCCAGTCCCGTGAAAAACACGAGCGACGCCACCCCAAGCCAAAACGGTGCGTACGAGTCTTCGGGCATTAGGAGAATGACATCAGGGTCGCCGTCGAGCGCGGTCGTGCCGAGCGCTTCACGTCCGCGATTGAGCACGTAGCCCACCTCGAGTTGCGAGCGCATCTTGCCGGAGAGGCGCGCCTCCCACAGCGGATGGCGGCTTGCGATGCGCGGCGCGACGGCGAAGTTGTAGGGCGGCGGGGGCGATGTTGTTGACCATTCGAGCGTAGGCGCGTCCCACGGGTTGTCGCCCGCGACCGGTCCGCGGCGCACGCTGTACACGAAGTCGACCAGGAAGATCAGCACGCCCAGCGCGAACACGAACGCGCCGATCGACGTGATCATGTTCACCGTGTTCCAGCCCATGTCCGGCGCATAGGTATAAATCCGGCGCGGCATTCCCAGCAGACCCGCGATGTGCATCGGGAAGAACGCGACGTTGAAGCCCACAAACAGGATCCAGAAACCGATGCGCCCGATGCGCTCGCTCATCATGCGTCCTGTGAACTTCGGGATCCAGAAGTAGATGCCGCCGATCACCGGAAAGACGTTGATCCCGAGTAAGACGTAATGCAGATGTGCGACCACGAAGTAGGTGTCCGTCAGCTGCCAGTCGAGTGGCACGGCGGCAGTCAGCACGCCGGAAAGGCCACCGATCACGAACAGGAACACGAACCCGGAAAAGTAGAGGAACGGCACCCGGAACACGGGACGTCCGGTCCAGATGGTGGCGATCCACGCAAAGGTCGCCACCGCGCTGGGAATCGCAATCACCATGCTCGCTGCGCCGAAGAATGACAACGCGAGCGCGGGAATGCCCGTCGCGAACATATGGTGAATCCACACGACAAAACCGACCGTCATGGTCGCGACCGTCGACAAGGCGACTGGCAAATAGCCGACCAGCGGCCTGCGGCAAAACACCGGTAGCGCATCCGAGACAATGCCCATCGCCGGCAGCACCACCGCGTAGACCCACGGATGCGCGAAGATCCAAAAGAGATGCTGCCAGAGCAGCGCGCGCCCGCCATTCATCACGTCAAAGAAGTGTGTGCCGATGCGCCGATCGAGCCACAGAAGCAAAAACGCGAGACTGACTGAGGGCACTGCGAGCAGGTTGCCGCCCGAGGCCGTCAGCGTGCCCCACACGAGCACCGGCACGCGATCGACCGACATGCCTGGCGCGCGCATGCGCAGGAACGTGACGACAAAGTTCATCGAGCCGACCGTGGTCGAGATGCCGAGCAGCACCATCCCGAGCGCGTAGACATCGATGTTAGGTCCGGTGTTGTAGGTAAGGCCCGCGAGCGGCGCGTAGTTGAACCAGCCCGCGTTGGGCGCTTCACCGAAGGGGAAGCTCGCATAGAGAAAGAGGCCTGCGAACAAAAAGATCCAGTACGACAGCGCGTTGAGGCGCGGAAACGCCATGTCGCGCGCGCCGAGGATGAGCGGCCAAAGATAGTTCGAGAAGCCCGACAGCACGGGCAGCGCGTAGAGGAAAATCATGGTCACGCCGTGCATCGTGAAGAGCTGGTTGTATTGCTCGGGCGTGAGCACGTGCGCATCGGGGCGCGCGAGTTGCACGCGCATGCACAGTGCTTCGACGCCGCCCGCAATCAGAAACACGAACGCCGTGACGAGATAGCGCAGCCCGATGCTCTTATGATCGACCGTCGACAGCCAGCCGCGCCATCCCGGCGGCGCTTCCCAGATTTCGCGCAACGCGCGTTCTTCATCGCTGCCGGGCTCGATGCGGCCGAGCGTGAGCGTGCGTCGTAGGGGCGGGGGCGAAGGTGCTTGCTCGGTCATTGCAAGGTCCGAAGGTAGGCCGTCAGCGCGGCGGCGTCGGTGGCGGAGAGCGCGATTGATGGCATCAGCGAATCAGGCTTGATGCGCTGCGCGTGTTGAATCCAGTCGAGCTGGTTCTGTTCGGTGTTGGACAACGTGCCCGCTGCAATCAGCCGGCGAGCGTTCAGATGCGTAAGATCGGGCGCCTGCGCGCCGTTCGCATCGGTGCCGCGAACGGTGTGACAGCCGGCGCAACGCTCTTTGAAGAGTTCAGCGCCTGCGCGCACGTCGGCGGCGGCGCCCACAGGCGCGTACGGCTTCGCTTGCGACGCATACCATGCGTCGAATTGTGCACGCGGCTCGGCGATTACTTCGAAGGCCATATGCGCATGTTGGGCGCCGCAAAACTGCGTGCATTGGCCGCGATACACGCCCGCGCGGTCTGCTTGAATCCATTGTTCGTTGACGACGCCTGGTATGGTCTGGGTCTTTCCCGCGAGAAGCGGCACCCAGAAAGCGTGAATGACGTCCGCGCTTTTGAGTTCGATTTTCACGGGCTCGCCCACCGGAATGTGAATTTCGTTCGCGGTGGTGACCGCAGGCTCGCCCGCGTAGTCGATCTTCCACCACCAGTCCTGCGCGGTGACGGTGATAATAAGAGTCGGTTCGCGGCCAGGCGACGCGACCGATTCGAGCGTGAACAGCACATAAGCGAGCGCCGCGAAGAGCGCGACGGACGAAATTGCCGTGCCGATCCACACCCAATGCATGCCACCGCCTTCGGCGTGAACATGTCGCTCATCGCGTTCGGTGCTCGACCTCCGGCGCGCAATCGCGCCAATGAGCAGGACCACGACGATCAGCGCGACGACCGTCACCAGCGCAGCAAGCGCCCAGCCGAGGCGCATCGTGGGCGTCGCGGCGGGACCGGCGGCATGAAGAAAATAATTGAGCGGCGC
This sequence comes from Caballeronia jiangsuensis, assembly GCA_000648925.1. Classification (GTDB taxonomy): domain Bacteria; phylum Pseudomonadota; class Gammaproteobacteria; order Burkholderiales; family Burkholderiaceae; genus Caballeronia; species Caballeronia jiangsuensis. Next base: position 26,858 of record JFHF01000069.1, on the reverse strand, counting down.
ATCGGCATGCGTGACGGCAGGACTCGCGGTCAATAGAAGTGCGAGCGCGAGCACGGCGACGCGCCAGCCGCCGCCGTGAAGGTTTTCTCGGGAAGGAGTGCCGTCGGCCGCGTCGTTGTTCATGCTCGTGGCTGTGTCTCAGAGGGCGTTTAGCGAATGATCGGGGTCGTCGAAGTACCGGGCGGCGTTGATGAACGCAACGTGAGAGAGTACTTGCGGAAAGTTGCCGCACTGGCGTTTCAGACCGGTATCGAACTCTTCAGCGAGCAATCCCACATCGTTTCGCAGCGCCAGCACCCGTTCGAACAGTTCCTTAGCTTCCCTATGCCGGCCCTGCATCTGCCGGACCTGTACAAGCCAGCAGCTGCAGGCGATGAAGGCACCTTCTGGTGGCCCCGAGCCGGGTTCGTCATCGCCTAGAAAGCGATACACGAGACCGCCGCGCATCAAATTCCGCTCGATGGCGTTGACCGTTCCGACGACCCGAGCGTCGTCAGCAGGCAGAAAGCCGCGCAAGGGCAAGAGCAGCAGACTTGCGTCCAGCCGATCGCTGCCGTACGTCTGCGTGAAGGCGCCCACGCCGCTGTGAAAGCCGTGTGTGAGCACGCTCTCGCGAATCTCACGCGCGTCACGCCTCCAGTCGTCGATGGGCACGTCGTGGCCTTCACGCAGCGCACTCTTGATGCCCCGGTCGAGTGCAAGCCACGTCATCATCTTGGAAAGCGTATGGTGCTGAAGGCCGCTGCGCGATTCCCATAGTCCATTGTCTGGCTCCTTCCAGATCCGCCGCACATGCTCGATGAGCGCACGTTCGAGAAACCAGACTTCGTCGCCGGGCGGCATGCCATGGCATCTCGAGACGTAAAGTGCGTCGATGAGCTCACCGTAGATATCGTGCTGCGATTGCGTCACCGCCGCATTGCCAAAGCGCACGGGACGTGAGCGCGCGTAGCCACCTAGCCACGCGCACTCCCATTCCAAGAGGTGACGGTCGCCGTCGGTTGTATAAACTGTCTGTGCTTGCGCGGGCTCACCGGCGAGCGCGCGCAATAGCCAATCGCGCCAGGCCTGCGCCTGCGCGCGCAAGCCGGTGCCGGCCAAGGCGAGCATCGTAAAGCTCGCATCGCGCAGCCAGCAATAGCGATAGTCCCAGTTAAGGTCGCCACCGATCAGTTCAGGCAATGAAGTCGTTGCCGCCGCGGCGATACCGCCAGTCACGCGATTGGTGAGCCCCCTGAGCGCCACGAGCGAGGACCGAATCGCGTCGGCGTATCGGTCGTCGCCCAAGTCGATCTGCGCCCCCCATTGCGACCAATCGAGCAAAGTCGCACGCAGCGTCTGGTCCACGTTCAATGCAGCAGGTGGCGGCTCATGAGAACGGCAGCAAGTCAGCACCAAGTCACACCGCTCACCGGCCGTCAAATCTATTTCGACCTGCACCGATTGCGCATCACAAACAGGCGCGAGAGGACAGTCGAACCAGATTGAATGGGGACCGGCCACCGCGACAACGCTTCGTCCAACCTGGCGATACCAAGGTTTCAGGCGCCCATGATCGAAGCGAACCGCCAATTCGCTTGTGAGGGCAACGTGTCCGGCCACGCAATGCACGCTGCGTACGAGGCGAGGAGGGACCTCGGACCACGCAAGGCAATCGGTCATCTCAACGACGCCACTGGTAGTCTCAAAAGTCGTCTCGAGCACCAGCGAGTCGCCAAGATACCGCCGCCGAACCTGTTGCACCGGCTCGACGGGAGCAATGCACCAGCGGCCGTTGGATGCGTCGCCAAGCAGCGCGGCAAATGAGGGACTGGACTCGAATGTGGGCCAACAGAGCCAATCGATCGACCCATCTTTGGCTACAAGGGCGGTGGCGTGCCCGTCGCCAAGCAGAGCGTAGTCTTCTATGCGCGCGGCCATGACTAGCTCCGGCGCCTCGCGGCGCATGCCAGACACGCGGCAAGCGCGAGCGCCCCGCTGACGAGCAGGCCACGATGAGTGTCGGCCCAAAGCATCGGGCTCACGTGCTGTGATTGTTGCCCAAAGCGACCTCGTACGCGGTGCAGCGCGCTCACCGGTTCCCACAGATTGTTGGGCCTTCCGTTCGAATCGATCGATGGATCCTGCTGCGCGTCGTAGCCCGTGCGCCCCAGATACCGATCGAGCAACCCTGGAAACAACATATTTGCGACGATCGCCTTGATTGATGGTGCGCCCACCCAGAGTTCACGCCGTCGGTGCGTGGCCGACCAGTAAATGGCACGCGCTGCGACCTCAGGGTCGTAGATCGGCGCAACCGGACGCGGGGCATGCGGCAGCTCACATTTGGCCCAATCGAATTGCGGCGTATTCAAGGCGGGCATTTGGACCATCGTCAAATGAATGCGGCTCTTCGCATGAAGCAGTTCGCATCGCAGCGAATCGGTGAAGCCGTGAATTGCGTGCTTTGCGCCGCAGTAGGCGGATTGCAGCGGGATCGAGCGATACGCCAACGCTGATCCGACCTGCACAATCACCCCCCGATCGCGCGGCGCCATGCGCTTGAGCGCAGCCATGGTGCCCCACACGAAGCCGAGGTACGTGACGTCGGTAATCCGTTTGAAGTCCGCTTCGGACATCTCGGCGAAAGGCGCGAAGGCCGTCACCATCGCGTTGTTCACCCAGACATCAATGGGCCCAAGCTTAGCTTCGACCTGCGCCGCCGCATCGTCAAGTGCCCCTGTCGCGCTGACATCGAGAGGGAGGGTGAGAGCCCGCACGCCCAGCGCCCGCACGTCGGCCGCCGTCTCTTCAAGCGCGTGTTCGTCGCGGCCGATGAGTGCAACGTCGGCGCCACGATGGGCGAATTCAAGCGCCGTAGCACGCCCCACACCGGCAGTGGCGCCCGTGATGACCACAATTTGCGGCTTATTCATACCCACACCCTATCCTTATCTTGATGCTTCTTTCGACGGATCGTGAGACGGACGCGACTCGCGCTATAGTTCTCCGCGGGCAGCTAATGCTTCAATTCGGTCTGCTGTTCGTAGCGCGATTGCCTGAATCGTCAGCGACGGATTGACGCCACCCACCGTCGGAAACACGGAGCCATCGCAGATCCACAAGTTGTCGATGTCCCAGCTGCGGCAGTCCGCATTCACGACGCTCGTCGCGCGGTCATCACCCATGCGCGCGGTGCCATTTAGATGGCAGGTGTCGTCGGTTTCGCGCCAGACATCGCGCCCGCCCGCGGCTTGGAGCGCCTGGCTCATGAAATCGAGCGAATGGGCGATGAGCCGCTTGTCGTTATCGCACAGTGAGTACGTCACGCGCGCGATCGGCAAGCCGTATTGATCCTTCTCATCGGCAAGTGTCACGCGATTGCGTTCCTGCGGCATGGTTTCGCCGACGATCTTCAAGCCCGCCTGATGGTTGTACTTCTGCATCTCGTCGAGCAAGGCCTGTCCCCACAGCCCGCGTCCGTTCTGAGTGGCGGACCACGCCACCGGTAGCGGTCCCTGACTCATGTAGCAATAGCCGCCGAAGAAATCCTTGCCCTTGTCCTCGTAATTCCAGTGCTCGGTCAGAGAGAGCGACGGCGGCCCCTTGTACCAGCGGATCTCTTCGTCCATCGTGCCCCACACGGCCTGATTGGTCTGCACCATCAGATTCTTTCCGACGAGCCCCGAGCTATTGGCGAGGCCATCGGGATAGCGGTCGGTCGCGGACAGCAGCAACAGACGCGGCGTTTCGATCGCGTAACCCGCGACCACGACATGGCGCGCGCGCTGAAACTGCCAGCGTCCTTCGCGGAAGTATTCGACGCCCCTCGCGCGGCCATCGTCGCCCATGACGATGCGACCGACCATCGCGAGATCGCGAATCTCGGCACCCGCGCGAACGGCGCGCGGTATCCACGTGACAAGGGCGCTCTGCTTGGCGTTGGTGGCGCAGCCCGACACGCAAAAGCCCCGATACACGCACGGATGCGATTCTCCGCGCGGCGCGGAGACGGTCGCGAGCGGCGTCTCCGTCCAATCGATGCCAAGCGCCTCGCAGCCGCGCGCGAGTACGAGTGCCGCTGCGTTCAGCTCGTGCGGCCGGTACGGATAGCGTGGCCGTTTCGGTCCCCACGGATAGGTGACGGGCCCAGCAATTTTCAGCGCCTGCTCGACTTCGCCGTAGTAGCGCCACATGTCGCGCCAGTCGAGCGGCCAGTCCGCGCCGTAGCCGAGCACGCTTTTCGACTTGAACCATTCAGGCCGAAAGCGCAGCGAGACCATCGCGAAGTGCACGGTGCTTCCGCCCACGGCTTTGCCGCTATTGTTGGTCCCAAGTTGGAGGGGATCTTCACCATCACAGATGCGCTCGTCGGTCCAAAAGAGTTTGGATTGGTGCGTTTCGTCCGAGGCGAACTCTTCGAGCGGCCGCCACCACGCGCCCGCATCGAAGCCGACCACCTTGAAGCCCTTTTCCGCGAGACGGCACGCGAGCGTGCCGCCGCCCGCGCCCGTGCCGACAATCGCAAAGTCGACCGCTTCGTCCGGATCATATTGGCGCATCGGCAGCCAGGCGCCTTTGCGAAAGACATCCGGCGCGCGCCCATGCTTGCCGCGCGGCACCTCCTGGGCATCATCGGACACGGCGATTCTCCTTGCGCGCCTGTTCTTCCTTTCCGGGTTCAGCCTCCGTTGCTTCCCACGGATCGCGCCGATCGAAGTACATGCGCACATAGCCGCGCGGATTCGCGGGGCCGCCGAAGCCGATCTCGCTCCACGCGTGCGGATGCGAGTAGTAGGCGCCGCAAATATCGTGGAGCACGCGTTGCTGAAAGAAAAGCTCACACGACATGCCTTGCCATGCGCCGTGGCTGAGCTTGCCGTGCTGCATGTCGCTCAATAACGACTTTCGCGCATCCTCGTCGATGCGAGCGAAGGGCAATTCATGACGCGCTCGGCTTTCGGCGTCGAGCGCCGCGAGGCCGATGCGCCATGCGTCGCGCATCGACGGAAGGCGTGCATTGCGATAGCCATCACCGCCGCCTTTGTCGAGCTTCGCGTCAAGCAACGCGGCCAAAGGCACGGGCTCGCGATCGAAATCGCTTCTTGGGTCGCTGCCTTTGCATTGCGGCACAATGCACGCGCAGAGCGCGCGCACTGCGTTCAACTGCACGGCATCGAAGAAGCGCGGCTCTCTCGGCGTTGCGAGCCGCGCGTCGATGACCGCGCGCGTGACGTCGTCCCACGAGGGCGTGTCGCGTTTGTCCAGCACGTTGTACTCGGGATAGCGAGGAAGATTCATCGCTCGGTCTCCCGCAGGCGCTGCGCAGCAAGTCCCGCCAGCGCGAGCGCCGAAAAGCTCGGCGGCGCAGGCAGTGGAGGTCCATTGAACAAATTCTGGCTCCAGTTGCGCCATCCGCCCTGATTGCGGGCGATGCCTCGCGCATGAAATCCAACACCGATAATGCCGAGCGCCGCGGTCATGCGCAGCCAGAGCCGCGTGAACCAGCGCGGGCGGGGCGCGGCAATCGCGGTGTTCACAAGCAGCGCCGCAGCGACGGGCGGGATCACAATAGGCGCGTACATCGCCGGGTTTTGAAATGCGCCGCGAAAATGCAGCAGCGCGACTTCGCCCAGCGTGCCGACCAGGCCCGCGCTTGTTACCAGCGCCAGCGCCTGTCCTGCTGGCATGCCGAAGAGGCGCGGCTCGTGCTGAGGTTCATCGCGAAGGCGTTCGGCGACCGCCCCCAGCGCGCCGGAGAGCAGCAGTGCCATCGGTGCGCCGATTGGTGCAGCATAGAAGAGGTTGTGCCAACTCCATCGGCCGGGACGCTTGGTGATGTTGTACACATGAAAGCCGGTTCCTGCGAGCCCGGCGAGCACCGCGCCGACATACACCGAATTGCGCACTGGATGACGCTGAGGCTCATGATCGTGCCCACCATGCAGGCCGGCGAGCAGAGACAGTGTCGAGACAACGAGCGGCGTGTACATCGCCGGGTTGTCAAAGGAGCCGCGATAGTGCTCCATCGCGCTGTCCGCGAGCACGGAGAGGGCGAGCAGCGCGGAACTGTGGTTGAACGTGCACGCGGTATCGATATGCGTTTGCGTTCGTGTTTGCGCAGGCGTACGACGATCAGCGCGCTTGCTGGTCCCGATCAGTGCGGCGAGCCCGCATGCCACGGCGATGCCGACAGTCGTTGTCTTGTTCATTGTTATGCTCTGTCCTTAGATGGCATAGCGCTGGGCGTCCGCATGTTTGAAATCCAGCCCGCAGCCGGGTCGCGACAGGTCTGGTGCGATCGCGCCGTCCACTGCGCGTGGCGCGCCATCGAACAGCATCTGCTCGATGCGGACGTGATCGTGGAACCATTCCTGGTGGCGCAAGCGAGGCGCAGCACACGCGACGTGCAGATGCATCGATGGAGCGCAATGCGCGGATAGGGGGCGATGAAACGCATCGCACATCGCCGCGACGCGCATGAAGCCGGTAATGCCGCCGCAGCGTGTGACATCGGCTTGGAGCACGTCTACGGCGTTACGTGCGAGCAAGGTTCGAAAGTCGTCCTGGGTGTAGCCGTACTCGCCAGCAGCCAGTTCCATGTGCGCGGGCAGTGCGTCGCGCAGTGAGGAGAGTCCCACAACATCGTCCGAGGAAACGGGCTCTTCAAACCATGCGACGTTTTCTTCGGAAAATCGATACGCATAGTCGAGCGCCGGTTTGCAATCAAGCGCGCCGTTCGCATCGACAAACAAGCCCGCACCGTCGCCGATAGCCTTACGCGCCACACGCACGCGATGTGGATCACGCGCAGGCTCGCTGCCGATCTTGATCTTGACCCATCGACATCCGGCTTCGAAGACCCAACGCGAAAGCTGCTCGCGCATTTCGTCGTCGCTATACGTGGTGAAACCGCCGCTGCCGTAGAGCGGCACGCGCTCCCGCATCACCCCGAGCAATCGCGCGAGCGGAACATCAAGCAGACGAGCTTTCACGTCCCATAGCGCGCAGTCGAGCGCTGAGATCGCCGTCGCCGCAATGCCGGAGCGGCCGATATTGCGCACCTGCTGCTGCATGCGCAACCACAGCGCATTGATGTTCCATGCGTCGCCGCCGATGAGCAGGGGCGCGAGCGTCGCTTCGATCAGCTTTGCGACACTCGCATCGTTGTATGTGTAACCGATGCCCGTCTTGCCCGCCGCCACAACTTCGACGATTACAAGTGTCGTCGCATTCCACGCGAACGTGCCATCAGCCTCCGGCTTGTCGGTGGGGATCGAGTAGGCGCGCGCACGAATTGCTTCGATCGCGGCATCCCGTCTAGTCAAGATCATGGCGCGTCACTCGTCCGTTAGGTGCTCTTGTGGCCGGGTAAGACCGCACCGAGCACTTGGCGCGCGGTTTCGACAATCACATTGCCCTGATTCGGATCGCCCTTCATGAGTGTCGTCGCGAACGCCTTTGCCTGATGCAGCGTAATGTGCGGTGGCAGCGGTGGCACGTTCGGGTCGGCTTTCACTTCGATCACCACAGGGCGATCCGACGCGAACGCTTCGTCCCACACGGCCGCCATGCGTTCGGCATCGTCGACGTACAAGCCCTTTAAGCCGATCAGTTCCGCGAACTTGTGATACGGCACGGACGGAATATCCTGCGACGCCTCGAACTTCGGATCGCCCTCCATCACGCGCTGTTCCCAAGTGACCTGATTCAGATCCTGGTTGTTCAGTACCATGCAGATCCAATGCGGACTGGACCATTGCTTCCAGTACTTCGCCACGGTGATGAGCTCGGCCATGTTGTTCATTTGCATCGCGCCATCGCCGACGAGCGCGATCACCGGCCGCTCGGGATGGGCGAACTTCGCTGCGATTGCATAGGGCACGGCCGCGCCCATCGACGCGAGCCCACCCGAGAGCGAGCACATCATGCCGCGCCTCACTTTCAGGTCCCGTGCATACCAGTTTGCACATGAACCCGAGTCGCTGGTTACGATGGCGTTCGCAGGTACGCGTGGCGAGAGCTCCCATACCGTGCGCTGTGGATTCACGCCAACTTTCGCGGGCTCAAGCGCGCGTTTCTCGAGCGTCTTCCACCAGTCGCCGAGCCAGCCTTCGATATCCTTGCGCCATGCGTGATTCGTTTGCGCTTGCAGGAGGGGCAACAGTGCACGCAAGGTTTCAGCGCTATCGCCGACGAGATTGACCTCCATCGGATAGCGAATCGAGAGCATGTCGGCCTTGATGTCGATCTGCACGCCGCGCGCGGCGCCTTCTTTCGGAAGGAACTCGGAATACGGAAAGCCCGAGCCGATCATGAGAAGCGTGTCGCACTCGGTCATTAGCTTATAACTTGGCTCGGTGCCCAGCAGACCGATGGAACCCGTGACGTAAGGCAAATCGTCGGGTAGCGCAGCCTTGCCGAGTAGTGCTTTCGCCACCCCGGCACCGAGCTTATCGGCGACCGCCATCACTTCGTCCGTCGCTTCGAGCGCGCCTGCGCCGACGAGAATCGCGACCTTGTTGCCGGCGTTGAGCACATCGGCTGCGCGCTGCAGATCGTCGGGATAGGGCACAATCTTGGGCCAGCGATAGCCGACGCCTGAATGCAGCGTGCCGTGCTTGCGCCCGGGTGGCTCATATTCGAGGTCCTGAAGATCGTTCGGGAGTATCAGCGCGGTGACCGTGCGTTCGGACAGCGCGATGCGCACGGCGCGATCCACCAAGTGCCGGATCTGTGAGGGCACACTGGCTTGCTGCACGAAGGCGCCAGCGACATCCTTGAACATCGAGGGGAGATCGAGCTCCTGCTGATAGTGGCCGCCGAGTGCCGCGCGCGCCTGTTGGCCCGTGATCGCGAGCACCGGCATATGATCCATGCGTGCATCGTAGAGGCCGGTCAGAAGATGCGATGCGCCAGGTCCCGATGTCGCGATGCACACGCCGAGTTCGCCCGTGAATTTCGCATGGGCGGAGGCCATGAACGCGGCCATCTCCTCATGGCGGACCTGAATGAACTCGATCTTTCCCTTTGCCCGATTCAACGCGCCAAACACCCCATTGATGCCGTCGCCCGGGTAGCCGTAAATGCGCCGCACGCCCCAGGCGTGCAGGCGATCAATTAGAAAGTCACCGACAGTTGCAGACATGAGGGGGCCTCCAAAAACGCGCATAGTGTGGGTAAGGCGAGTGTAAGCAGCACCTTGACGGCAAATTGTTCGCTGCGCGTTGAAATGAATACAGCGATAGAGCGCAAAGTGCGTGCCTCTTTCGCACATGTGCACGCAGCAAACCGCGAACGGGCATTGAAGCCGGCGGGTGGGCTGGCGTCTCCACACTATCGTTCGGCGTAGTGCAAGCCCAGAGGAGGACGAAACAGAAAAAAGAAAGCTGACCTAAATCAAAATGAAATTCTTTTTGTATTCCTCCTTCCGTGCCAAGCGGGAGCATTGGAACGGGCGAGGTCCACGACGTATTCGAGCCTTTTTTCAAAATTTTGAAGAAATATCACATTATGATGTAACGCGTGTAATCATCAGGAAGCGCGTATCGGTCACGGGTGGGCGGAAGCGTCAGCACGCCGACCGTAATTCAGACTGCGATGACGCCCGACTTACGGCTTGACGATCAGCGTGCCTAGGACCGCTTGGTCGCGCGAGTCCCTTTGAGCAACTCGCTGCGTCGAATGGTAGGTTTGTCGCTTAGTATTTGATTTGCGGCACTTGGAACGCACCTTGAAGTAGCTGCAGTTCCGTACGATGCATCTGCGCGAGCTTGTCGAGGATCTCGTTGCCAGGTTTCTCAAGGTGCACTTCAACCTGTCGGCGATCCGTTTCGCTAACCTGCCGCCTGACGAATCCGAGCGTCTCGCAGCGCGATACCAGCGCGACGACGCCGTGATGCTGTGCTTGCAGCCGCTCTGCCAGTTCGCCAACGCTCGCCCAGTCGCGATCGGGGAATCCGCGAATGTGCAGAAGCAGAAGATATTGCAGCGGCGTGATGCCTTCCTCGTGCGCGGCGTTCTCTGAAAACCGTTCGAACCGCCGCATTTGAAAACGAAACTCGGACAGCTGCTCGAAGTCGTTCTTCGTGAGTTTATGATTCGCTCCACGTGCAAGCTCTCTCATTCCGACGCCTCAAAAGTCTACAAAATGCACGTATACACAGAGTTGCGTTTGTCTGTCGCGACTCGCCCGCGCCCCGCCCCTCGCCGGACCTGGGGCACTCCATGAACGATACCCCGCGTCTTTTCATATTGGCAAAGAGGAAATGTCTTCGTAGGACGCCAGCCTAACACTCGTTGACACGAACGATTTCCTCTGCTAATCGGACAAGGTCGTCGTCGTTCGGCCGACTAGTAAAGGCAATGTCGTTGCTAACCAAAGCGGTCGACCGCACCGATGGGAGCGGCGAGAGCACCGTCAATCATAGTGCGACTCGTCGCCACGTCGTCATAGCATTTCAAGCCTTTGCCGCAGGTAGCCACCTGCAAAGTGTGCTTGCGTGAAAAATGAGAACCGCTCGCCGCCCTCTTCGCGAAGACGTGAATGCTTGCTTGAGTGCTGACGGCAACGCGCGCCTTAGCTGCTTAGCTGCTATTGCTCATCCGTGACTTGAGAACCGCGATTGATTTGAAGCAACCTACCGCAGCGCACACGCCCGCGGTTGTTCCCATCCGGACTTGTGGCCAATCGAATTCCGACTCTCGGTATTGCCGCTTGAGAGGGTCGTTGGAAAGCACAGCACGAAGGTGTCTCAGCTTTCCACTGCGCGCTTAGGCATCGTGAACTCAGCCCGGGAGGTGATTAAAATCAATCCCCTGCGCTGGCGGCAAAACCATGCGGAGACGAATGACGGTCATGCCGCCACACGGACCGACAAGGCCACCTGAATTTCGACGCGGCCGCTACTTGCGAGGTCAGGTGATCATTGTCGTGGCCTCGATAACGGCCAAGCCGACAAGGGCGCCGACCGTCGCGCCTACCAATCTGGGGTGCCATCGTTCAAGATGCAGCGCAGCGAACATTGAGCCAATCAGAACGATGCCCAGCAACGAAAACACAACGAGGAGAAAACCGATCTCAAAGTTGCTATTGATCAGCATCGTGCACCTCCTGTTTTCATCGCTAGTGCTCACTATACATCACAACGTGATATATTCAAGTGGAACGGAAGTTGTCATTTCAGAATCAGTTGCGGGAAAGCTCGGCCACAGTGCCGAGCGACGATTCGTGCGGAAGAGAGCACCACAGGGAGGACAATCATGCTTGTCACATTTCAATCAAAAGCAGCGCCTGATGTCGTCATGTTGCGCGACCTGGCGGGTTACCTTCTCGGCGCGATCGGCAAACGGCTCGGCGAAAGGGGGGTCATCGTGCACGACGAAATGCCTGTAGCGATCGCCCGCCTTGAAGCTACCCTCGACGATGACGCGAAGACCGCTGAAGAACACGGCGCGAATTTTCATATGGCGACTGCAGACAGTCCGCCGCGTACCACTACGGGCCTGCGCCAGCGTGCACTTCCATTCCTCGATATGTTGCGGCAGGCCCAGCGACAAGACGAAGACATTTTGTGGGGACTGTAGCCACGTTCGAGAAGATGCGATCGGCTTCACAGGTCAGAGAGTGTGCTTTGGAAGGGCAGGTGACCGCTTGAGCGGTCGACTCGCTCCGAGCTGTCTCCGTCAAGCGGAGACTCGTGCACCTGTTCGTATATGACGCGCGCGCGGCAGAGAGGGTTAATTTCTGCGCATCGCGAGGATCTTTGCCGGCGGTCGGGCAGCTTGCGCAAGCAAGCACGTCTGTATGGCGAGAGCTTCGTGATTCGGGCATTATCGATCAGCGCGGTTTGCTGTTGGGCGTTCGTTTCGTCGGCCTGATTTGGACCGGATCATGATGCGCTGGCCGTGCTTCGCCCAGCACTTCGACGATGCGATCTTGCGATTCATTTCATGGACGTCGCGGAGGGCATAGACGGTACTCGCCTGTCACGGCCGCAGCGTTTTCGCGCTCAAGCGCATCAGCGTCGCCGAGAAGCTCTTTGAATACCAGAGCGCGTGCCTAAATGGGGAAGGGGTGGCAGGCGTGTTTTAAGGATCCGCCGATTAGCTGTCCCAGTGACGCGTGTTTTTAAAATTCACTGGATTGCTCGATTACCTTTCTTCGTTTGAAACGTTCGTCCTATTCGACAAATACATGGAAAATGAAAGAATTACCTGACTTGGGAGATGAGCGTCGAAAATGGAAATATATCACAATGGATTTATTATTAGACCAATAATCACACAAAGTAACGGTGTATTTAGCTCAAGCGTAGTGATTCGTGAAACCGATGGAACGCAACAGGTTCATGAGTCGATTGGACGCTTCGCGTCCCTGGAGGCGGCTAAGTTATTCGCTGTGAATTGGGCACTCGCTAGCATCAACGGCGCACCCGCGCCAAAACCGCCGTTCCGAATGATGCAGTAACGGCATTCGGCCCTGCGGACATGCGGACTATAATTCGCTAGCTCGATATCATCGAATGCTATTACTCTGCCACTGCGCATGGAGCTCCGTCGGCTCTGCGGCAGCCAGAGCGGTGTTTTAGTCACCTCGCGCGCCTGCGGCAGGAGACGTGATACTTGATGGGAGCGCTCGATCGAGGCAAGGCCTGCTCCGGCGTATCGCCATCGCGGTGTCCACGGGTTCAGTTCCGGCCACCAGCAGGCGCAATGACACGGCGCCCCAATTACGCAGTTCAGACATTCTCAATCGCGCTGTCCAACGCGATGTCGCGCGGAAACACAAGGATGCTTCCATCGATTGCAAGGGCATTCATGATCGATGGCAAGATAGGTTTCAGCCACGCATCCGGACTTCGGTGCCGAGCGCTGGCGGACTGTCCCTGATGGAAGATGCTGACGAGGCCCCGATCAAGTTGGCGAGCTTGATGCTCTTAGACAGAGTTGCGTTTGACTCGTCACGGTCTGAATCTTTGAACCATCGCAACGTGAAGCTTGGCAGACCGAGGGCGTCCTGCATTACAGAGCCCTTGACTGCATGGAGGTTGTCGCAGTCGAGTCAGGTTTTTTGCGCTACGATTTTGATTTGACCGTAAGAGGTGTTGACGGCCTGCTCGGCAGTGCGGAATGGTTGGATGCATAGACGCTGGCGAGGCGGCGGGGATTGAGGATGACGAGCGCGAGGTTGGCTCGCAAGATGCGCGAGTGGCGCCTGTACAGAACAAGGCCGTTTGCAACCAAAGGGTCCGTGAGAGTGATAGCGGTGGGACTTAGTGACTTGCGCAATCAGGCCGTGCCGGCGCGGGCCTCGAAGTTTTTCGTTCATGCGCCCCGCTGCGATGTCGCCGCGACGCAGCCCTTGCACAGACAGGAGGCCGAACGTGCGCTCGGCGCGATCGCACGATTCCGTCATCGAGACATGCCTGCGCTTACAGCGTCGTGCCACCAAGTGCACGGTCGCACGGGCACAGTTCGTCCGTTTGCAAACCGTTGAGAATACGCAGGACTTCCTCGGGGCTACGGCCCACGTTAAGGTTATTAACCGATACGTGCTGAATCACGTTATCGGGATCGACGATGAAGGTCGCGCGCAGCGCCACGCCGAGCTGACCGTTCAGTTCGCCCCTGACGTCGCCGAACGCATAGTGGTTCAGCTTGTTCAGGACCTTGTGCGCGCGGCGCTAAGCCACCTTGACGAACTCGTTATCAACGCTGCCGCCGAGCAGAACCGCGTCGCGGTCCTCAAAGTCCTTCGCCGGCTTCGCGAACTCGACGATCTCCGTACGGCAGATGAACGTAAAGCCCTTCGGATAGAAATAGATTTTTCTTCCACTTGCCGGAGAAGGACCGGTGAGTGATTTCCTCGAAAGCGAACTGGCCATCTTCTGCGATATGGTTGGAACCCAGCTTTGCCGCGGTGACGGTGAATGCTTCGAGTTTATCGCCAACAGTCTTCATAAAGTCACTCCTGTTTTCATTCGAAGCAAATCGTCGGTCTGGAACGCTCACGATCCTTCATTCCACGTACGGTGGCGTTTCGAACGTATGGAATGGCGCCGGACTCGGAACCGTCCACTCGAGTCCCTCGGCTCCGTCCCACGGCTTGTCGCCCGCCAGATCCAAGCCAGCGCCTCGGTAGACAGGCAGCGCTACGCAGAAAAGAAAATAGACCTGCATCAGCCCGAATCCGAATGCACCGATGGTGGCAATCTGGTTGAAGTCTGTGAACTGCGCGGGGTAATCGGCATAACGACGCGGCATGCCTGCGAGCCCCAAAAAGTGCATCGGGAAGAAGGTGATATTGAACGTCAACATCGTGCCCCAGAAGTGAATCCGCCCACGCAACTCGTTGTACATCCGGCCGGTCCATTTGGGAGACCAGTAATACCAGCCCGCATACATCGCGAATAACGATCCGGCGACGAGTACGTAGTGGAAGTGAGCGACGACATAGTAAGTGCCATGTAGCGCGATGTCGAGCGGAGCAAGCGCCAGAATCAGCCCACTGAAGCCGCCCATCGTAAATACAAAAATGAAACCGATCGCGAACAGCATTGGGGTTTCAAATGTCAGCGAACCGCGCCACATCGTAGCGGTCCAGTTGAAGACTTTGACGCCGGTGGGCACGGAAATCAGCATCGAGGCGTACATGAAGAACAGTTGACCGGTAACTGGCATACCGGTCGCGAACATGTGGTGTGCCCACACCATGAACGAGAGAATCGCAATCGATGCGGTCGCGTACACCATTGAGCTATAGCCGAAGAGCGGCTTTCGCGAAAATGCAGGGATCACCTGCGAAATGATTCCGAACGCCGGCAGGATCATGATGTAGACTTCTGGGTGCCCGAAGAACCAGAAGATGTGCTGATACATGACCGGGTCACCGCCCCCGCTCGCGTTGAAGAACGAGGTTCCGAAATGGCGGTCAAAGAGCAACATCGTGATGGCGCCCGCGAGTACCGGCATCACTGCGATGAGCAGGTACGCGGTGATGAGCCAGGTCCACACGAACATCGGCAACTTCATCATGGTCATGCCGGGCGCGCGCATGTTCAGAATGGTCACGATGATATTGATGCCGCCCATGATCGAAGACGCGCCCATCATATGCACCGCGAAGATGGTCATGTCCATTCCAGGGCCCATCTGAAGCGAGAGCGGCGCATACATCGTCCAGCCCGCGGCTTGGGCACCTCCCTTGACAAAGAACGAGCCGAGCAACAGGATGGCCGCGGGAGGCAGCAGCCAGAAGCTGAAGTTATTCATGCGAGCGAAGGCCATGTCGCTCGCGCCAATCTGCAGCGGAATCATCCAGTTTGCAAAGCCGACGAATGCCGGCATGATCGCCCCGAAAATCATGACGAGACCGTGGAGCGAGGATAACTGGTTGAAAAACTCAGGCCGCATGATCTGCAAACCTGGCTCAAACAACTCGGCACGTAACATGAGCGCCATCACCCCACCCGAGAGGAACATCGCAAACGCGAAAAGCATGTACAGCGTGCCGATGTCCTTGTGATTGGTCGCCAACAACCAGCGGCGCCACCCCCGCGGGCGTTCATGCGCAGGATCGTGCGGAATCGGAATGCTCGTGCTCATCTTGAGAACGCTCCGGCTATTCGAAAGGATCGACTCGGTCGCCTTTCCGTCGACGAAAGGTACAGCGTCAGCGAGTCGTATCGTGTTGCGCCTTCGATCGTCGATAAGAATCGATTTCACGACGACGATGCCGCGCGTCGTTACCGTCAGGAGATGCGCGCCAGCGTGTGGAGAATCATCTGGCCGTCGCGAGTCAGACGAATTCGCTGAGATCCTGGAGCGAGCGTCTCGCGCGTGATCAGCTGCCGACTGAGCAGCGCGTCCAGATCTGCTGTGCTCAGGTTCGTGTAGTCTGGGACTTGCTCGATCAGCATAAGCGCGGCGAATTCGGGGATAAATTCAATGTCCGAAAAATGGACGGACACTAACGC
Organism: Caballeronia jiangsuensis; assembly: GCA_000648925.1. Lineage (GTDB taxonomy): Bacteria > Pseudomonadota > Gammaproteobacteria > Burkholderiales > Burkholderiaceae > Caballeronia > Caballeronia jiangsuensis. Next base: position 10,902 of record JFHF01000069.1, on the reverse strand, counting down.
GAAAGCGTCCTTTCCGGGTCATCGAACGTCTGCGATAACCCGCCGACCTGGCGGAACGCGCCCAGCCAGTCCTCCAGATGCCACGTCTTGGCGATGCGACCGCCTTCAATCTCGTGAAACGAATGAATGGCGAATTCAACCGGCTTCGATGTCGCGGAAATGCCGATCAGGGAGCCGGACTGCTTACCGGTAATGCGCGCTCGCACGCCCACTCGGTTGCCGTGGATAAGAACGTCGACAATGCGTATATCAATGTCCGATAGTGAAGAAGAGAACTCGGTAAAGGCGCCTACCATGGCCTCGGGACCCCTCGCAGAATGCGGACCGCACGACCCGGGAATGTACTGCCAGTCATCTGTCACGATCGTGCGCAGAAGGGCGATATCCTGACTAGCGACGGCTCGATAGAAGCGTTCGAGCACCCTATGTGCAGATTCGCGCGATATCTCGTCGTGATCCATGATGATGCCTCCGTGTGTGAGCCCTCGAGTGTCGACCTGCTCAGGCAGAGGATCGAGTTGCAACCCGACGCGCGCGACGAGGCGCGCAAATTCGAATGCGGCGGCCAGTCGCTTCACGCTGCCCCAGACCCGCAAATCTGCCATGGTCCTGCGCCGTCACGAATATGGCCAATGGTATGAAGCGGGCTATGCCATACGTAACGGCGACGCCCATTCCGAGCAGACCCAGAGCAAACGCCGCGATTGGAAGGAAGTCCATGTGAGTCTCCGAATAGATTGAGTGCAACGTGACAGATTGAAGTCCGATTTCTGTGTATCAGGCGCTGCCGATTGCTTGCAGGGCGGTGGCGTTGCGGCCCCCGCTCTGCGGCCAACGATGTGAAGGATGGCGGTCTTGTCGTGCCTCGAGGCGCGGTTGCACCGCCGATCGAATCGCCAGCCGATGCGGTGTATTCACGATCCGATTAGTATCGGACGACAAGTTAAGGTGAATCGGCATATCACGCTCTCCTTCATGCAGACGATGCGAGCCCTAGTTTCTGGCGCCGACTCAAAACTGCCACGACTGCTTCCACCGCAATTCATTTTCGCACCGACGTTGGCACCACACAAATGCATTATTATTGAAAATTCAAGCAAACATTTTGATAATAAAACAATGGATATCACCTTGGCACGGACCTTCCTTGAGGTGTCGACGAGCGGCAGTTTCGTGCTGGCAGCGCAACGTATGCACCTGACTCAGACGGCCGTCAGCGCTCGCATCAGAACGCTGGAGGAGCAGCTCGGACGGCGTCTTTTCGTTCGTAACAAGGCAGGGGCCCGTCTGACCGCTGCGGGAGAACGGTTCGTGCGTCACGCGACAACTCTGGTTCAGGTCTGGGAACAAGCTCGGCAGCACGTGGCGCTTCCGCCCGGACGTGACGAAGGCGTAAGTCTGGGCGCTGAACTTAGTCTGTGGCATCCTCTGATGGCGGACTGGCTGATCTGGATGCATCGCGAGTGTCCCGAGGTCGCGCTGCGCGCGGAGGTCGACAGCCCGCTGAGCCTGCTTGATCGTGTCCACGGCGGATCCCTCGACCTGGCTGTGCTATACAATCCGCCGCAGCGTGTGGACCTTGTATCCGAACTGCTCGTCGAAGAAAAGCTCGTAATGGTCACGAGTGAGGCCAACGGGCTGATGCACCCGGAGCAATACATTTACGTCGATTGGGGCCCCAGCTTCGCGGCCAACCATCAAGCCGCATTTCCAGCACTCAGCAGCCCGCCAGTTTCCATTTCGCTCGGTCCGCTCGCGTTGACTTATCTGCTGACCGTTGGCGGGTCCGGCTATTTCCGGATCGGGATCACTCAACCATTCCTGGAGAACGGAACGCTGCGACGAGTGGCCAACGCACCGGAATTCTCGTGGTCGGTCTATACCGTCTATCGCATGCGTCGCGAGGAGCATCTGATCGAACGGGTGCGTCACGGTCTTCGCACCGTCGCAGGCGTTTACAGCCCGCCTTCGCTCGAAGCGCGTCCAGGAACGCGGCCGAGTGCGGAAAAAGAAAGGCGGGCGCATGAACGAAGGACCAACGGGTAGGGTCCTCTGCTTATATCACTTCAAGGGTAACCGCCAGCGGTACGTGTGGTCCAACTTCCGCAGCAGCTGCGCGCGCCGATGCTGCACTGGTAAGATGGTCGCGAACGGCAGCACTGCCAAACCGATCACCACGCTTACCCAGCTTTCGTTCATCATTGCCTCCTTCGATCCTAAAAAAGGCGCTCGTGCGTGAGACCAACCGCGTCACTGAAGCCTCGATCTGACTTAAGGAACAACTTCGCACCGGTTGTGTGATGCCGGGGGCCTGGGTTATCGTCCTTCGGAGTGAAGTTGGTCGTTTTGCGAAGTAACATTACGACTCGGCTGATCGGGGACTTGCAAAATTAGTCGGGAAGGCCGATTTCGGCTCGTCAGATATCCATAGTTTGTGGCGCGGTTGCAGGCGAGCGCGCCTCGCCATTCGATACCACTCGCCGATGCGCGAACCCTGGCTCAGCGGTCGAGATAGTCCCTGAGCTTGTCGGCGCGGCTCGGATGCATCAGTTATCGCATGGTCTTGCGTTCAATCTGGCGGATCCGCTCGCGCGTCACGTCGAACTGTTTGCCTAGTCCCTTGAACGTACAGTCCGGCGCAGTATCGATCCCAAAGCACATGCGCAGCACCTTCGCCTCACGCCGCGACAGAGTAATGAGCACCTCGGCGATCGCGGCCCGCAGGTTCGCGTGCACGGCGGCGTCCGCAAGAGAGGCCGCACTCGGATCTTCAATCATGTCGCCAAGCGTTGGATCGGCCTCTTCGCCCACCGGCGTCTCTAGCGACACCGGCTGCTTCGCGATCTTCAGGATGCCGCGGAGCTTTTCTTCCGGCATCTCCAGGCGCTTGGCCAGCACAGAAGTATGCGCTTCCTGTCTAGTCCGCTGAAGGACTTCGCGCGAAATCCGGTTGAGCTTGGTGATCGTCTCGATTATGTGCACCGGCACGCGGATGGTGAGTCCTTGATCCGCGATCGCACGCGTCACAGTCTGACGCACCCACCATGTCGCGTAAGTCGAGAACTTCCGCCCAAGTCGATACTCGGATTTATCGACCGCCTTCGTCAGGCCTCGAGGACCTCGCTGACGTGCTTAAGGCGAAGGCCAAGTTACCGCCCCTTGGTTCCGCAGACGGCGAATTTCAGTTGAATCGCTTGTAACGAGAGAGATTGGTTTTCAGGCTTCATTGTCCGGCCGCGCACGCGTCTCAGTGTCCTTTGATACACCTTCAAGAATTATCGTTGAAGGCAGTCGTTCTGCGTTCGGCGAGCCACTCACGGGACATTCATGCTGCATTGCGGGAATTTCGCAGTAAAACGACTTTCCACAATCCGGGCAATGTATCACCATCTCACGCTCAAGCACTAAATTGCTCGGGTTTGATGAAACAGCATCCCCGGGCAGAACGCAGGTGTTCGACCGTTCCGGGCGAGAAAGGTCGACGGGAAAGCAAATAGCTAACTCAAAAAATTTTCGGAGTGCGTTTCTTCGTCGGGCGCCGTGGAATAAGGGGAGGCTAACCGGCCAGAAGCCTCCGCTGAAGCTCCGGGGAAATCTGGGCGATTCGAACAAGGCTGCAGATGTAACGGGTGCAGTCCGCTCGACGGCATGGAAGCGGCGCTCAAGTCGTTTTCCTCCTCAAGCTCTTCGAGATCGAGCAAAACGTTATGCGCACGTTCCATCGTGCGGATCAGCTCATCGAGCTTGATCTGTGTCGCCGCCGTGTCGCGGTTCCCCGTGTCTGGATCAGGAAGCCCATCAGGAACGTGACGACCGTCGTCGACATGTTGAGTTGCCAGGTGTCGCTATAGTGACAGTACAGGCCGGCGATTACCTAAACGATCATGAGGGCGACGGCCATCACAAAGGTGGCGGGTCTACCGGTCATCGAGGAAAGGTAGCTCGCCAATTTCGAGAACCACTTGCTGCTCATCATGATCTCCGGTAGTCCGGGTCAATATATCGCACGATATAGACGGCGGAGTCGCTTCCTTTCACGGGCATGAGGGCGCAATCGGTCGGCAAGGAGGACCGGCGTGCGCAGGAGCGGGATGCCGAGAGGACCGGCGGAAATCGGCGGTCGGAACGCGGACGCGGTGCTGAGAGCACTCCATAACGCTGTGCTGCGACCTTGGCCATCCCGCGATGGCCATATGGGTGTTCGCTGTACGAGGATTGGACCGGTCCTCTCAGACTGTCGGTTGGAGGACTAAGTTGCAACGGCGCTCGGAACCGTGCCCTTCGCTTGATCGGCCGGATTTCGCTGATGGCACAGGTGCAGTCGCAATGCGCGTCTCTGCGAGGAGCGTTCATGCGCGATAGGCACACGACTGCACTCAGGTGCTCAAATCCGCCCGCGACGGTGGCGAAAGGATCGAGCCTTGTCTGCTGTTCAGAACTCCGCTTCGGGATAGGTGACGGTTGCGTCGCGCCGGATCACCGCGCCGGGAGTAAGCTGAGCAGAATCCAGACGTCCCTGACCCATGATATGGAAAACGGCTTTCCCAGACGCTATAAGGTAGTCAGCAATGATGCGGCGGTGACACCGCCACCATACTGCCTCCGAACACATTATCACGCAGCGTCGTTTTCGCCCCACGTCGAGCAAATGGTCCAGGCCAGCACGGAAAGCGTCTGAAAGCGCATAGTCGGCGTAATTGTGGAAACTCTCATTCTTCCAAAAGCCGTTAATGTCTCGAGGCAGACTGGGTGTTTTTCCTCGCAGGCCTCCGAGTGCGGCGACGTGCTCGTAGGTGATGTCGATAGCCGCCAGCGAATTGGGGAACGCGTCCTCGTTAAACTGCGGATTGGACCTAGATCTCGGAATTTTCCTGACGTCCACGAGCGTGCATATATCGGCATCGCGCAACAACCCCACAAATTCTGCAAGGGTGCGGTTCGAATGGCCGATGGTGCAGAATGGCAGCATCACCGGTGGCCTTTTCGGGGTGCCAGTTCAAGGACATCGCCCCTGTGTGCGGCGACGTGGCCCGTCCGGTCGTTGCGGATTTCGTGCTGGGGATCATCTTTGGATGCGTGATGCACATGCCCCTTGTAATCGAAGTCAGCGGTATGGACCGCGATAATCGTCCCCGCGACACGACCTGCCTCGGAATTCCAACACACGTGGTCGCCAACCTTGAATACTTTCACCATTTGATGATCCCTCCAGCATTTACAGGAAACGGGTTCGACGTTCCTTGCTTAGTTTCACGAGGCTCAGCGACGACGAATGTACCACTGCGTCCGCCTGTGCGCGAGGACGGGCAGACCGTTGCACGACGTCTGGTCGATCTCCTCACAGATCACAAGCAGATACATTTCGGTGTTACCTCGGCATGCCCTTGGTCCGAAGAAATCGGGTCCGAAGACGTCAGCCGGGACGTCTGGCAGCATTCGTCATGTGATGAGGGAACGCGAACACGTTGAACAGTCGTGAGGGCTACATTTTAGTCGACACCAACAGGCTGCTACTCGCTCGTCGTTCATTGACTCCGAGGAAGTAAGCGAGCCGGACCTCATGTCGCCGTGCCTACGAATTGTGGGAGCGCCAAGGCGCCGAAGGTCGCGCCGAAGAGTTCTGGGAACTCGCGAAATCCCGCTGTCCGGTGTGCCGCCAAATGGATTTGAGCGTGACGGTTCGACCGAGCCGAATGTGGACAGAACGTTCGATCCGGGGGTTGATCGAGGCTCGCCGATAATAACCGAAGGGTGCGGCTGATCCGACTGAAGATGTGCTCAGCACCGGTGGTCATCTTTGGCATCCGAAACGATGCGCTCAACAACACGCTCCTCGTCGATCCGATCCGCGACGGTAGCCACCCCAGTCGTTGGCTCGTCTAGCATTCGGCTGAAAACAGGAACGCAAAACTCATTAGTTCTATATCACAGTGTGATACATTATGACTGAGATGGCCCAACAGGTTCCGGCCCGTCGGGTGCGCAGAGGCGCGACGGCCGTCTAACGACGACCACTCAGCTGTCGGTTGACCTGCGTGCACCCGACAGTGGATCAAAATGCGGCGTCCGTTCCTACAGTCGCGCGCATGGCAAATGATTCTGAATGGGACACGTGCGTTCGCGGAAACCGTGCCGCCGATTGCTTGAGCCTACCGCACATGATCTATCCGATAATCACCGAGAACATAGGGAAGACCACCTTAGTCCGACTCGTACGGATTCTCGATGAGTCAGTTCGGGAGCGCAACAACGTCATCTTGGGCAAGCTTGAGGGCCACAACCCAGCGGGTTCGGTGAAGGATCGCGCTGCGCTGTCGATGATCACAGGAGCTGAAAGCCGCGGACAGATATGCCGCGGTGATGTGTTAATTGAGGCTACAAGCGGCAACACGGGCATCGCACTCGCGATGACGGCTGCCTGCCGCGGCTACAGAATGATGCTCGTCATGCCGGAGGACGTTTCGCTCGAACGCCGCCAGAGTATGCGGGCGTACGGAGCTGAACTTATCTTAACTCCGGCCCAGGGCGGTATGGAGTTCGCTCGTGACGCAGCGAAGGAGATGGCGCGTGAAGGGCGTGGGGTTGTACTGGACCAGTTTTCGAACCCAGACAATCCTCTCGCTCACTATCAAACGACCGGTCCCGAAATATGGACCGGCACAACGGGGACCGTCACTCATTTTGTTTCGGCGATGGGAACGACTGGAACGATCATGGGTGTCAGCCGATATCTAAAAGAGCGAAGCGCCGATGTGCAAATAGTCGGCGTGCAGCCAGAAGACGGGGCGCGTATTCCGGGCATACGAAGATGGCCCGAGCAGTATCTTCCCGCCTTCTTCGAAGCACATCGGATCGACCGAACTGAGCGTGTCAGCCAATCGGACGCGGAAGCGACCGCCCGCCGACTTGCCGCGATTGAAGGCGTCTTCTGTGGAATTTCAGCCGGCGGCGCGTGCGCGGTCGCGCTGCGGATTGCTCACGAGGTGGAAAACTCGACGATTGCGTTCATCGTGTGCGATCGGGGCGATCGCTACCTTTCTACGGGAGCGTTCCCGGCTTGAGTCGATTGGTTGAATTGTCGAATCGCTAAACGGAGACTCCGCCTTAGCCGCCCGTGAGACACGGTCATGGCCGACCGCGCCACACTCCTAAGACGCCTAAAAGATCCCTTCGTCCGACGCGATCCTCGTGCGGAACGGGAGAAAAGTGACCGGTCGCCGCGATCGCGACAGGTTAGAGGAGTCCTCATTCGCTTCGGCCGACGGTAGCAGACGCGCGCGACCTTTTCCCGGACATCAGACATTAGAATCCTTTCTCTGAGGCGTTGCTGTCAACGAGCCGCCGTGTTTCGCGGTCGCCGCAAATTGAGGCCGGGGTGCCCGCGAATATGCACAAGGAGCAGATATTGCAGCAGCGTGATGCCTTCGTTCCGGCGCCGCACTCTGCAAGAAGCCCTCGAAGAGCCGAGGGGGCGCACCAGTTGTTGACGCGTCCTATGGAAGAAAGCACAGCAGGCGCCGACGAGAAATCCTCCACAAGGTAGTCAGCGTGATGAAAAACGCAATGAGATTGGAAAGCGCTATCCCGATCGATGTTTCCATGCCGCTGCGGCTCGGATTTGCCGGGCCCTGCGATCACGCTGCATGCCCACCACATCACCGACATCCAGACTTCGGCGCAGGGTGCCTCCGTGCTGAAACCGATCGCCGGCGAGCTCGCGCTCTGCTCTTCAGCCTCGGCATCATCGGCACGGGGCTGCTCGCGCTGGCCGCCTCGGCCCCTATGCGATGGCCGGCACCCTCGGGTGGAAAAACAGCCTCGCGCTCGAACCGCAACTGGATAAACCGTTCTACGGGGTTATCTTGCTCGCGACGGTCGTGGGCCTCGCGCTCGATTTCACGTCGATCGACCCGAGCATCGTGGCACCATGATCGGCACCGATGTAACGCCATTGATGACGGCGCTCCAGGACAACGCCCTGATCACGTGATCGCCAGCCTTGTATCTCGTTGTCATGCTGGATGCCCTCCGTTCGGCTTTACGTGCAGTGCACTGATGTGAGGGTGCGCGGGCACTGCCGGACATTGAACTGCGCACTTTTCTGGTGCTCCGGTCCATTCCACTATAGATCACGTTGTGACATAGTTTAAATTCAATTGATTTACCGACCGTCCAAGATGCACAAGAGAATTGAGCGTCGTACGTCTCTGACGACCTTGGATGAGTTCATCACGAATTGACAGTACCCCGTGCGGCACGTTTCCGAGATGCCCCCGCTGGTGGAATAACGTTTGTGGGTTGATAGCCTGAAGATACGGAGCCGCGCATGGAATTCGAACATATTGAATTCGAGGTGGAGAAGATGACGGGTGATTGGGACGCACAGACCCTCGCCCGGGCCATCAGCGCGGTCGACCCTGACGCGAAAGTCGATGTCGACGTTGATGCCAGAAACGTCAAGGTCGACTCCTGGATGATGGCCGAGGAATTCTTGGTTGCGTTCGAGGACGCAGGCTACAAGGCGAAGATCAGCAAGGGTTGATGCGAAGTCCTGAGGGTGTCAGATGAGCGCGGGCGCATCGCCCGACGGCCGCCACCAAGTTTCGAGCGTCACCTGCGTTTGGGCAAGGGGCGAGTCATGCGTCCCCGTTGTGGCGCCGTCATTGATCAGCATTGGGAGCCAGGCCATTAACAAGAAATGTATTCGCGGTCAGACCCCGCAATCGCAGCAAGGCGCAGGCAACTGGCGTCCGGACCACTCGCCGCGTTCAAGGCATTCAGCGACAGCGTCTTTGCCGATGGTGGGCTGCCAGCGAAGACGAAACAGCTGATCGCCGTGGCCGTCGCCCACGTGATCCAGTGCTCTTATTGCATACGCCACACGGCGGCCGCTCTGAAAAGCGGCGCGACCGGAGAGGAGATTAGGCGATCTGGGTCGCGGCCGAGATGCGTGCTGGCGCGGCGTATGCACATTCGGCGCTGGCACTCGACACGAACGCGGCGAATATGGGTATGAACCAAAACCAAGACGAGGCGCCCCATGTCCACGGTCATTGAGCGCCTGCAGGCCGAACACGGCAGACTGGGACGATTGGTGCAGCTGCTCAACGACGAGCCGTCGCTGCGCAGCGATCCGGGAGCACCGAACATCGCGCTGCTGGTGGATGCGCTTTACTACCTGACACGCTTTCCCGATGTGGCCCATCATGCGATCGAAGATCGCATCGTGGAGAAACTGCGGAGCAAGAACGCCTTGTCCGGCGAGCTTGTGCGGGAAATCGAGGCGCAACACGTCACACTGATTTCGCAGGGTCACGAACTGCTCCAGGATCTGGAAGCGGCGGCCCGTGAAGAAAACATGTCCCAGGAACTGGTCGAAATCCACGTCCGTCTCTACGCGGAGCGACTGCGGCATAACATGACTGTCGAAGAGCTGACGCTGTTTCCCGCCGCGATACGCTACCTCGACGATGACGACTGGCATGCCATCGAGCTTGCTGATGCGGGCGGACAACCGGACCCTCTGTTCGAAGGCCCAGTGGATGAGCGATTTGCCCAGCTCCATCGGGTCATTGCAGCGGAGCGTGCGGCTCCGGCGGGCATTGACGATGAGAGTGAAAAGCAGCCAGCTCGCCGGCTGCCTTATTGATCCGTGACAGCGAAATGCCACGAGCTGCACGATCCGCTCAGAATCCGGAACACAAGTGGAGATGCACGATGAGTGATGGCCGCGTGATCGAGATCTTCCGGTATGACCCGGACACGGATACTAGGCCGCGTATGCAGGCGTTTGAGGTTGACGTCGATCCGCGCGACCGGATGCTGCTGGACGTCCTCGTCAGGCTGAAGTCGGTCGACGAATCGATTTCGCTACGGCGCTCGTGCCGCGAAGGCATCTGTGGGTCCGACGCCATCAACATCAACGGCAGGAACGGTCTTGCATGCCAGATTAACATGAACGATCTGCCGTTGCGGATTGTCCTTCGGCTGGAGGGCGACAATCATGTTGGCCGGTGTAGCGGCGAAGGTTTTGGCCGGTGATGAGGAGTCGAAGGCGGCGTAGCCGCCGAAGATGACGCATCACCGGCGGCGCCGAGTCGGCCGGGTTCTACGATGGCTGATCGAACAAGAAAGCGATCAGCTACATGTCTGGAACCCGCATTACCGACCAACAGGTTCGCCTCTACATGTCCAAACGCAAACATCACTCGCAGGAGATCGCCGCCGCCAAGGCGGGCATCAGTGTCCGCAGCGTGCGCGGTCATCGGGACTTCGTTGATCGTGCGGCCTATGATGAGTTTCTGCGCGAGGTCGTCATGCGTCGCAACCGGCGTAACGCAGCGGCGTTCCGCCTTGAGCGCGAACAGCTCATGGATCTCCCGTTAAGGCGCACGACCGACTTCGTCGAGGAAGAAGCGCGCGTTACACGCTGCAGCACCTTCACCATACGCGGCATTCTGTACAGCGCGCCGTCGCGCCTGATCGGTCATCGTCTGAAGGTGCGCGTGTATGGTGACCGGCTCGACTGCTATCTGTCAGGCGCGCCGGTGCATAGCACCTCGCGAGGTTCGCGTGCCGGCGACAACCGCCGCGCACTTGATTACCGACACTTCATTGAGAGCCTCAAACGCAAGCCGCAGGCATTCAAGGGGCTTGCGTTTCGAGACGAGCTGTTTCCGCGCGAGGCCTATCGCCGGACCTGGGAACAGCTGGAGGCGAGACTGACGCAACGCGAGGCGTGCAAAGTCATCGTTGGATTGCTTGAACTCGCCGCGCTCGATGGCGTCGAGGCCGTGTTGGCCGCGCACCTCAACGCGTTGCTGGTTGACGGCAAGCTGCCTGATCTGAAGGCTCTACGCGAGGAGTTCGCGCCGCGTCACGCCGATTGCCTGTCAACGTCGG
>JFHF01000068.1 GCA_000648925.1 Caballeronia jiangsuensis | reverse complement strand
TCCGGACAAGGACGCGGCGCCGCGCATGCAGTCGTACGAGCTCGATCTGACGCATGAACGCATGCTGCTCGACGCGCTGGTGAAGCTGAAGGAAGTGGACGAGACGCTGTCGTTCCGTCGCTCGTGCCGCGAGGGCGTGTGCGGCTCGGACGCGATGAACATCAACGGCAAGAACGGGCTGGCGTGTCTGACGAATCTGAATGAACTGCCGCAGAAGATCGTGCTGCGTCCGCTGCCGGGACTGCCCGTGGTGCGCGATCTGATCTGCGACTTCACGCAGTTCTTCAACCAGTATCATTCGATCAAGCCGTATCTGATCAACGATACGCCGCCGCCCGAGAAAGAACGCCTGCAATCGCCGGTGGAGCGCGACGAACTGGATGGACTCTACGAGTGCATTCTGTGCGCGAGCTGCTCGACGTCGTGCCCGAGCTTCTGGTGGAATCCGGACAAGTTCGTGGGCCCGGCGGGCTTGCTGCAAGCCTATCGCTTCATCGCGGATAGCCGCGATCAGGCGACGGGCGAACGCCTCGACAACCTGGAAGATCCGTACCGTCTGTTCCGTTGCCATACGATCATGAATTGCGTCGACGTGTGCCCCAAGGGGCTCAATCCGACCAAGGCGATCGGCAAGATCAAGGAATTGATGGTGCGCCGCGCTGTCTGATATCCGGATCGAACGAAGAAATGGCGCAGCCTCGAACGAGGCTGCGCCATTTTTTTGTCCATGAGATTTCGCCACGACGTGAAGTGATTGCATAGCTAACCACTAGCTATCCGCGTTGATATTTCGATCTTGTAATGAGACTGTTGTCTCACTAAAATAAATCGGAAAGCATCACACGCGCAAGGAGGCAATCATGACGCTGACCCCTGTGGAGATGGACCGGAAGGTCGACGAGCATTTCAACTTCGAGCGACGCGACGATGTCGAAGGCGTGCTCGCGACGCTCACGGAAGATGTCGAGCACGATGTCGTCGGCTGGCCCGCCGGTCCGGCGCATGGACGCTCGGGTGCGCGGCCGTTCTACGAAGCGTTGTTCGCTGACTTGTCTGAGAGCCGTGTCGAGTGTCTGCGCCGTCTTTATGGCGATGGCTTCGTCATCGACGAATCGTTGTGGCGCGGCAAGGCGCCGGGCAGACCGTTCGGGCTCGAAGGCCGTGGGCGTCCGCTCGAATTTTGCATGTTGCATGTGGTCGAATTCAGCGAGCGCGGACAGATCAGGCGTGAGAACGTGTGGGTGGATCTCGCGGCGATCATCGGCCAGTTGCCGCAGGCCTGACATGGCAGACGCGGCGACGAGAACGCGCGGCAATCAGAAGCAGCGCACACGCAAGGATCTGCTGCAGGCGGCATCGCGGCTCATGAAGCAAGGGCACAAGCCGAGTCTGGAGGAAGTTGCGATCGAAGCGATGGTGTCGCGCGCGACGGCGTATCGGCACTTCACGAGTGTCGATACGCTCTTGCTGGAAGCATCGCTCGATGTCGATACGCCGGATGCGGACAAGCTCTTTTCCGCGCGTGCATCGGCTGATCCGGTCGCGCGTTTGCTGCGTGTCGATGCTGCGCTCCACGACATGATTCTCGCCAACGAAGTGCCGCTGCGCATGATGCTCGCGCATTCGCTGGAGCGTGTGGCGAAGGGCGAAGCCGCGGAGGAAGTGCCGTTGCGGCAGAATCGGCGCACACCGTTGATCGAGGCGGCGCTGGAGCCCGCGCACGATCAGTTCAAGCCCGCTGCCATCGACACGTTGACTCAGGCGCTCGCGCTCGTGATCGGCACCGAGGCGATGCTGGTCTGCAAGGATGTGCTGCAACTCGACGACGCGCGTGCGCGCAAGGTGAAGCGCTGGGCGATTCGCGCGCTGGTGGATGCGGCGAGGCGAAGCGAATTGGACGAAGCAGGTATGGGATAATCCCAAAATTCGCGCCCGCCGACCCAAAAGGTCGCCGACTCCGGCGCGCAAGGGCCTTTACCCTCGTGGCCCGCTTTCATTCAGCGATATTCCAACAGCAACCACGATGCCCACATACCGTTCCAAAACCTCCACCGCCGGCCGCAACATGGCGGGCGCGCGCTCGTTGTGGCGTGCCACCGGCATGAAAGACGAAGATTTTTCGAAGCCGATCATCGCCGTCGTCAACTCGTTCACGCAGTTCGTGCCGGGCCACGTGCACCTGAAAGACCTGGGACAGCTCGTCGCGCGCGAGATCGAGGCTGCGGGCGGCGTGGCGAAGGAATTCAACACCATCGCGGTCGATGACGGTATCGCGATGGGTCACGACGGCATGCTGTATTCGCTGCCGAGCCGCGACATCATCGCGGATTCGGTCGAATACATGGTCAACGCGCATTGCGCCGATGCGATGGTCTGCATCTCGAACTGCGACAAGATCACCCCGGGCATGCTGATGGCCGCGATGCGCCTGAACATCCCCGTGATCTTCGTGTCGGGCGGCCCGATGGAAGCGGGCAAGACGCGCCTCGCGAATCCGAAGACGAAGGCCATCGAACTGAAGAAGCTCGATCTCGTCGACGCGATGGTGATCGCCGCCGACTCGTCATACTCCGACGCCGAAGTCGCGGAAGTCGAACGCTCCGCATGCCCGACGTGCGGCTCGTGCTCGGGCATGTTCACGGCCAACTCGATGAACTGCCTCACCGAAGCGCTGGGCCTTTCCTTGCCCGGCAATGGCACCGTCGTCGCGACGCACGCCGACCGCGAGCAGCTTTTCAAGCGCGCGGGGCGTGGCATCGTGGAACTGGCGCGCCGTTACTACGAGCAGGAAGAAGCGCGCGTGCTGCCGCGCTCGGTCGGCTTCAAGGCCTTCGAAAACGCGATGACGCTCGATATCGCGATGGGCGGATCGACCAACACCATCCTGCATTTGCTGGCGATTGCGCGCGAAGCCGAGATCGACTTCACGATGACGGATATCGACCGTCTTTCGCGCACCGTGCCGCAACTGTGCAAGGTCGCGCCCAACACGAACAAATACCACATCGAGGACGTGCATCGCGCGGGCGGCATCATGGCGATCCTGGGCGAACTGGATCGCGCGGGCAAGTTGCATACCGACGTGCCGACCGTGCATGCGCCCACGCTGAAAGACGCGCTCGATCAGTGGGACGTCAAGCGCACCGAAGACGAAGCGGTCAGGACCTTCTACATGGCCGGCCCCGCCGGTGTTCCGACGCAAACGGCGTTCAGCCAGAACACTCGCTGGCCGAGTCTCGACACGGATCGCGCCGAAGGCTGCATCCGTTCTTACGAACATGCGTTCTCGAAGGAAGGCGGTCTCGCGGTGCTGCGAGGCAATATCGCGCTGGACGGCTGCGTCGTGAAAACCGCGGGCGTCGATGAAAGCATTCTCGTGTTCGAAGGCACGGCGCATGTCACCGAATCGCAGGATGAAGCCGTGGAGAACATCCTCAATGACAAGGTCAAGGCCGGCGATGTCGTCATCGTCCGATACGAAGGTCCGAAGGGCGGTCCGGGCATGCAGGAAATGCTCTATCCGACGAGCTACATCAAGTCGAAAGGTCTCGGCAAGGCGTGCGCGCTCTTGACGGATGGACGCTTCTCGGGCGGCACGTCGGGCCTGTCGATCGGTCATTGCTCGCCCGAAGCGGCGGCGGGCGGCGCGATCGGGCTCGTGCGCGACGGCGACAAGATTCGCATCGACATTCCGAATCGCACGATCGACGTGCTGCTGTCCGACGATGAACTCGCGCGCCGTCGCGAGGAACAGAACGCGAAGGGCTGGAAGCCGGCGAAGCAGCGTCCGCGGAAGGTGTCGGCGGCGCTGAAGGCTTATGCGAAGCTGGTGATGTCGGCGGATAAGGGCGCGGTGCGGGATTTGTCGTTGCTTGATGATTGAGGCTGGGTTGATCGCAGTGTTGAGAGCCGCTCTTTGGAGCGGCTTTTTTTATGGGTGCGATGCGCGCCGCCTCGCTCGACCGCATCCGCATACGACGCGCGAATGGCAGTGGGGATCGCATCGATTGCATTCATGTCCAGGCACCTTGTTCAAAGCTATCACTTCGCCACGCCCCATTCCCTCCCAAACATAGACTCAATGTCCCCCCAGCGATTGGGCGACACGCCTTACACCGATATCGTTATCTCCACGCGGTCGCATCGTGCAAGACCGCCATCAAGACCCAGCAGATTGGAGACAACAATCATGGCGACCCCCACCGTCGCGCCGCTCACCTTCCAGCGCGCACCCAACCTTCCTCGCAACTGCACGTTCGATCCGCATGACTGGCAAATCCTGAGCCAGTACTGGCATCCGGTCGCGTTCGCATCGGATATCGCGGACAAGCCGTTCAGAGCGCAACTGCTCGATGAATCGCTCGTCGTGTTCCGCTCGAACGGCACGCTCGTGGCCGCGCGTGACGTGTGCCCGCATCGCGGCGCGCCGCTGAGCCAGGGCTGGGTCGAGAACGGCAACCTCGTGTGTCCGTATCACGGCCTCTCGTATGGCGCGAACGGCAAGTGCAATCACATTCCGTCGCAGGAAGGCGGGCCGATTCCGGATCGCCTGTGCCTGACGACGTATGCCGCGCAGGAAGCCTACGGCCTCGTCTGGGTCTCGCTCGGCGGCGGCGCGCAACCGTTGCCCGACTTTCCCGCATGGAACACTGAAGGCTTCCAGCAGATCCTGCCGCCTTCCATCGACATCAAGGCACCGGCGGGGCGTCAGACCGAAGGCTTCATCGATGTCGCGCACTTCGCGTGGATTCATCATCACAGCTTCGCGGACCGGCGCAATCCCGTCGTGCCGAACTATACGGTCGAGCGTCGCGACAACGGAATGCGCGCGGAGTATGTGAGCAGCGTGAGCAACTTCCCGAAGTCGATGCAGCATCGCGCGCCCGAGGGCTTTCTGTGGCGCCGCGTGTTCGAAGTCGATGTGCCGTTCTTCGCGCGTCTCACCGTGCAGTTTCCCGAAGGCGGACGGCTCGCGATCCTCAACGCGGCGAGCCCCGTGTCCGCGCGCCTCACGCGTCTGTTCGTGCCGATCGCGCGCAACTTCGACAAGGACCTGCCGCTCGACGACGTCTACGCGTTTAACCGGCAAGTGTTCGAAGAAGACCGCGCGATCGTCGAGCTGCAATGTCCCGAAGACTTGCCGATCGATCGCGCCGCCGAAGCGCCCATCCTCGCCGATCGCTCGTCGGGTGCGTATCGCCGCGCGCTCGCCGAGATCGGGCTTGGCCAGAACTACGTCCGCTGAAACGCATACGGAGCACATCATCATGAAGATCTGGGAATGCGTGATTTGCGGCTTTCGTTACGACGAAACGCAAGGCTTGCCCGAAGCGGGCATCGCGGCGGGCACGCGCTGGGAAGACGTGCCCGATGACTGGCTCTGCCCCGATTGCGGCACCGGCAAGCAGGACTTCGACATGCAGGTGGTGACGGCATGAGCACTGATACCGAAGATCGCGTGATCATCGTCGGCACGGGCATCGCCGGTTATACGGTCGCGCGCGAACTGCGCAAGCTCGACAAGAACGTGCCCGTCGTGCTCATCAGCGAAGATGCCGGCGATTTCTATTCGAAGCCGACGCTCTCCAACGCGCTCGCGATGAAGAAGGCGCCGCATGAACTCGTCACGTTCGATGCCGGCGCAATGCGCGCGCAACTGAACGCGGGCATCATCGCGCATCGCAAGGTGGAGCGCATCGCAGCCGATGCGCATGAGGTGATCGTGAACGGCGCGCCGCTTCGTTACGCGAAACTCGTGCTCGCGCTGGGCGCGGACGCACGCCGCATTCCGCTTGTCGGCGATGGCGCGTCCGACGTGCTTTCCGTGAACAGTCTCGACGATTACGCGCGATTCAGGGCGCGTATCGAAGGCGCGAAATCGATCGCATTGCTCGGCGCGGGATTGATCGGCTGCGAATTCGCCAACGATCTCGCGCTCGCGGGTTATGACGTGACGCTGATCGATCCCGCGGCCACGCCGCTGTCGCGATTGCTTCCCGAACTCGCCGGCGACGCATTCGCGCGCGCGCTGGATCGTCATGGCATTCGCCTGCGGCTGGGGCAATCGGTTGCGTGCGTGAACAGGCGTGAATCGGGCTACGACGTCACGTTGAACGACGGTGAAGTCATCGGCGCGGATGTGGTGTTATCGGCGATCGGTCTTGCGCCTCGCACCGAACTGGCGGCGCAGGCGGGGCTCGATATCGACATCGGCATTCGCACCGACGCGTGGTGCAGAACCAGCGCGCCCGATATCTACGCATTGGGCGATTGCGCGGCGATCGAAGGCAAGGTGCAGCCGTATGTCCTGCCGATCATGCATGCCGCCCGCGCACTCGCACGCACGCTCGCCGGCGAGCCGACGTGCGTCGATTTTCCGGTCATGCCGATCACGGTGAAATCGCCCGCATCGCCGACGGTCGTCGTGCCGCCGAATGAATCCGGCACATGGCGTTTTGCGCCCGCGAGCGACGATCCGCTCGACGGCCTTGCCGCGCTGTGCGAACACGCCGCCGACAAGCGCGCGCTCGGCTTCGCATTGCTCGGCGCGGCGACGCAAGGCAAGGCTGCGCTCATCAAGGCGATGGCGGCGGGAAGCTTCTGAACCGAAGATCGAACAACGATAACGACGCAGCTTGCTTCTGACCGACCAGCGTCGCGTTCACTGATGATGCACCGAGGGCCTGTCGCTTTGCTCATCGGATGAACGCATTGACGCCGCGCTTTGCACGCGGCGTTTTTTTGCTTTCAGGCGATGTCGCTGACGAGCGTGCGCGAAACGGTCGTCACGAGCTTGCGCAGCCAGCGCGTCGCGGCACTGCGATGCGTTCTCTCGTGCCACAGCTGATAGTAGGTCAACGCATTCGTTTCGCCGGGAATCGGCTCGATGCGCAACGGCAGAATCCGCGCATAGTGCGATGCGAGCGCGCGCGTCGTCGTGAAGAGAAGATCGGAACGCACGAGCACATACGGCGCCATGCCGAAGTAGGGCAGCGTGGTCGTCACGGTGCGCGTGAGGCCGTTGCGCGCGAGTTCAGTGTCGATGGTGCCCCATGCCGTCGTGTTGTACGTCGTGACCGAAAGATGCTCGGCGCTTTCGTATGCATCGCGTGTGAGCGCGCCATTGCCGATGGGATGATCCGAGCGCATCAGGCACACGAGTTCGTCCTTGCACAACGGTTGCAGATGCAGATGCTCCGGCGGCGTCCTCCAGTTGCCGATGACGAGATCGAGCAGGCCCGTTTCGAGCCCGTTCTCATAGCCGCCGTCCACCATCATCAGATGCTTGAATTCGAGCTTCGCGAGCGGCGCGGCCTGATGGAACGCATCGATGACGGCGGGCACGAAGAACACGTCGAGATAATCCGGCGAGCCGATGCGAAACGTGCGCGTGCTCGCGACGGGATCGAACGTTGTGTTCGGATGCAGGATCGCGTCGATGTTGCTGAGCGCCTGCGCGGCCGGCTCGATCAGCGTGAGGGCGTGGCTCGTCGGCACCATGCGGCTGCCGCTACGCACCAGCAACGGATCGCCGGTGATCTCGCGCAAACGGCGCAATGCGATGCTCACCGTAGGCTGCGATTGTCCGAGCAGACTGGCGGCGCGCGACACGCTCGACTCGGTAAGGAGCGTATGCAGCACACGAATCATGTGCGAGTCGATGCTTTCCCTGGACATCGTGCGGCTTGACCTCTGGCGTGGGGGGCATCTTGTCGTCGTCGTGGCCCTGTGTCATCGCAATATACGGACGGATATTGCGATGGTCAACGCAGGGCCGTTACGGACGATGCCGCTCGAGCCTTATGCCGCCTGATTCATGCCCGCGGAATTATGCTGAAAATGGTCGCGGTGTTATGTGCAATCGATCAGACAGCGAAGTCCGTAGAAGCCGACAACGCGCGCCAGATTTCCGTTTCCGCCGCGACATACGCGTTCTTCTCCGCGATGGCCTTCAGCGTGTCGGTGCCGAGCGCGAGACGCAGCGGCGGCGTGTGCGCATCCGCGAGCGTGACGAGCGCGGTCGCGAGCTTCTCCGGATCGCCCGGCTGATTGTGATTCATGCCCACAGCGAAGCGCCGCACATTGCCCGAAGTCGCATCGTAATCGTCGATGATGTCCTTGCCCACGAGAAGCGACGACGCATCCAGAAAGTCCGTGCGAAAGTAACCCGGCTCGACGACGGTCGCGTGAATGCCGAGCGGTTGCAGTTCCGCATGCAGCGCTTCGGTGATGCCTTCGACGGCGAATTTCGTCGAGCAATAGACGCCGAATCCCGCTGCCGAGCGATAACCACCTATCGACGACATGTTCACGACGTGGCCGCTCTTCTGCTTGCGCATCACGGGCAGCACGGCGCGCGTCACGTTGAGAAGGCCGAAGACGTTCGTGTCGAACATGCGGCGCACGTCGGCGTCGCTCGATTCTTCGACGGCCGCGAGCAGTCCGAAGCCCGCGTTGTTGATCAGCACGTCGATGCGGCCGAACTTCGCGACGGCGGCTTCGACGGCTGCCTTGGCCTGCGCTTCGCTCGTGACGTCGAGCGCGACCGGCAGCAGCGCGGGCGATTCGCCGAGGCGCTCGACGATCGCCGCGACATTGCGGCCTGCTGCGACGACCGCGTTGCCGTCGTCGAGCGCCGCGCGTGCGATCAGCGCGCCGAGGCCGCGCGATGCGCCCGTGATGAACCAGACGCGCTTGTATTGCTGTTGGGTTGCGTTGCTCATGATGTGCTCCGTTGTGCCGGTGGTGGTGAACGTGAAACGAAGCATAGGGCGTCCGATTCGCACGAACTAGCCGTCAAACGCTAGACTGATAATCAACTTTAATTTGCGAATCGGGGCGTCCATGAACGAGGTCCGCGCGATTTCGATCTTCGTGCGCGCCGCCACGCTCGGCAGTCTGCGGCGTGCGGCCATTGATCAGGGGATTTCGCCGCAAGCCGCGAGTCACGCGGTGATGCAGCTCGAAAAATCCCTCGGCGTGCGCCTCTTTCATCGCACGACGCGCAAGCTCTCGCTGACCGAAGAAGGGCAAAGGCTATTGCAGAACGTCGAGCCGGCGCTCGGGATGCTCACGTCGGCTATCGCGGATGCGAAGAGCGCAAAGGAAGACATCGCGGGTCCGTTGCGCATCAGCGCGCCGAAAGCGCTCGGGCGCGCGTTGTGGCCGCCGGTGCTGGCGTTCGCGGCGCTCTATCCCGACGTCGAGCTCGATGTGCGTTTCGACGACCATTTCACCGATCTCGTCGAGGAACGCGCCGATGTCGGTTTGCGCGGCGGCTCGGCGCCCGCCGGCGGCGCGATTGCAAGGCGACTCGTGCCGATCCAGCTCATCGTGTGCGCGTCGCCCGCGTATATCGAACGACACGGCGCGCCGCGTACCGTCGACGATCTCGCGTCGCATCGTTGCACCGGCTATCGCCGCGCGAACACGGGCAAGCAGGCGCCGTGGGAATTCATGATCGGCGACGAGATCGTCTACCGCGAGATCGCGGCGGCGCTCTGCACCAACGATATCGATGCGGAAGCCGACGCCGTGCTCGCCGGTCTCGCGATCGGCCAGCTCGGGAGTTTCTCGGCGGTCACGCATATCCGCGAAGGGCGGCTCGTGCCCTTGCTCACGCGGCATCTGACGCAGCGCGAATCGATCTACATCTACTACCGGCATCGGACGGAGCAGCCGCTTCGAGTGCGAACGTTCATTGACTTCATGATCGAACGGCTCGCGGACAACGGCGATTTCTTCCTGTCATCCGCGGAATTGCGCGCGTTCGCGAAATGAATGGCCCGATTCCCTGCGATATGGCGAAGCCGCGACTAGAATGCATCGTGCCCTCGTGCCACCACAGTCAATGAAGCCAACCTGGAGCCAAGCGATGAAAACGATCAATGCGCTCAGACTTGCCGCCGTTGCATCAGCGATTGCCTTCTCCGTCAACGCATGGTCCCAGACCAGCGATGCGGCCTCGACACCGTCGGCCACGCCATCGGCGAGCGCCGGAAGCTCGAAATCGTCGGCCCGCAAGGCCAACCATGCGCTCAGCAGGAAAGTGTCGCAGGCGATGCAGAAAGGAGGCGTCGATCTGAACGGCATCGACGTGATCGCGAAGAACGGCGCGATCACGCTCGCCGGACACGCCGCCGACGCGGAGCAGATCGACAAGGCCGTGTCGATCGCGAAAGGCGTGAGCGGCGTCACGTCCGTGAAAAATGTTCTGACGATTCAGGAAGGCGGGCAGTAGGCTCCCGCTCGCGAGCACGTAACAACTTGCGTGCTCGCGCCCGTCATGAACTCGTTCGCTGACGTTCACGATCCGGAACGGCAGCGCCTGCCGTTTCGCGAATCGCTGCTCGCGATGCTCGGCATCGCCTTCGTCACGATGCTGGTCGCGCTCGACCAGACCATCGTCGGCACCGCGATGCCGCGCATCGTCGCGGAACTGAAGGGCTTCGATCTATACGCGTGGGTCGCGACCTCGTACATGCTCGCCTCCGTCATCACGATTCCGATTTTTGGGCGGCTCGGCGATCTGTATGGACGCAAGCCTTTTCTGCTCGCGGCCATCGTGCTGTTCACGCTGGCGTCCGTGCTATGCGGATTCGCGAACAGCATGTTGTTTCTAGTGATCGCGCGCGGTGTGCAGGGCATCGGCGGCGGCATCCTGCTCGGGACGGTATTCGCCGCCGTGGCCGATCTCTTTCCCGATCCGAAGCTGCGTTTGCGCTGGCTCGTACTCGTCACGTCGACATTCGGCGTGGCCAATGTGATCGGCCCGACGCTCGGCGGCATGCTCACGCAGATGCGCGGCTGGCGGCTCGTGTTCTTCGTCAACGTGCCCATCGGCATCGTCTCGCTGATGTTCGTGCTGTTGTTCGTGCCGAATCTACATCGTCTGAAGGCGCGCGGACGGATTCAACTCGACTGGCTCGGCGCGTGTGTCGTCGCGGTGACGCTCGGCGCTCTGCAACTGCTGATCGAATTGCTGCCGAAGGAAGGCGTGAGCGGCATGACGATCGTGCTCGCGCTCGTCACGCTGGTGCTCGGCGCGACGCTGTACTTCTGGGAGAAGCGCATGGGCTATCCCGTCGTGCCCGTCGATGTGCTCGTCGATCGCAAGCTCGCCGCGCTCTTCGCGATCTCCGTGCTCGGCGGCTTCGCGCTCTTCTCGATGGCCTTCTATATTCCGCTGCTGTTTCAGGGCGGCTACGGCATGTCGCCGCACGATTCGGGCATGTTGATCACGCCGCTCCTGCTCGGCACCAGCGTCGGCAGCATGCTCAACAATCGCATCGTCACCCGTATCCCGCGCGCCAACGTGCTCATGTATGCGGGCTTCGCGCTGTGCGTGGCAGGCTGTCTCGCGCTCGTGTCGCTCAACGGCCATGAGCCGCATGCCGTGTGGATGGCGTGCATGGGCGCGAGCGGACTCGGCCTCGGACTCGTCGCGACGAATCTCACGATCTGCTCGCAACAGATCGTCGCGCACGATCAGATCGGCGCGGTTACGGCATTGCTGCAATCGCTGCGCATTTTCGGTGGCATGCTCGGCACCGCGATCACGGGCGCACTGCTCGGGCACTTCTATGCGCGCAATGTGCATCGTCCGCTGGATGCGTATCAGGCGACGCAGTGGCTCAAATCGTTCGCGAGCCCTGACCTGCTGATCGATCGTGCTGAACAGTCGGCGCTGATCGAACGCCTCGTCGCCGCGGGCCAGTCGGGCGATGCGATGATGCATTCGGCACGCATGGCGCTCGTCGAATCGATTCACGTCGGGCTGGTGGTGGCCGCGATGGCGGCGTTCGTCGGCTTGTGTCTCGCGTGGTTCGTGCCTGCGGTGCGCGTCGTGTACGGCGATGCGAAACAGCAAGGCGCTTGACGGTTTCGTCGCTGCGAGCGATGAAGGCTCAGCGCTTGCGCTTTTCGTCGCCGAGTGCCTTGACGATCAGCCTGGTCGGCGCAGTGGTGGCGAGCCGCGGAATCTCGGATACGTGGACCCAGCGGCACCGCGATATCTCGTTGCTCGCGCGGGCCTTCGCGCTTTTCGGCACATCGCAGAAGAAGACGTGATGGTGCTTCTGCCGTCCCCGATGGTGGAACAGAAATTTTGCCGACTTGCCCGCGAGACGTGTCTCCTCTTTGAGCTCGCGCAGCGCCGCGTCCGGCAGATGTTCGCCTCGCTTGAGCATGCCGCCGGGCAGCGCCCATTTGGTGCGACGTCGCGCAACCAGCAATATCCGGTTGCCCTTTCGACAGATGACCGTGGCTCGCTTCCTCAAACTGGCTCCGACTTTTTTCTGTTCGTGTGAATGTGCGCGGTGCGTCGTGCAGGCGGGTCCTAGTGTACCCAATGACAGTTTCATTGTGGAGCGCTCAATGACGGCGGCATTTCCGAATTGCGTTTCAGCAAGACGTGTTCCGCTGGATCACGTTTCGATCGCAGGAATGTCACACTTGTCGAATCAAATGACCGTTCACTTCACGGAGCAGCATCATGGCGCGCAATGAATATGTTCTCTTCAAGGGCACGGTCACGCTCGGCGTTCCCTATCTCCAGAACTACAAGGGCGATCCGCATTACGTGATCGTCGGCGAAGACACGAATGGCAAGCCATTCAATATCGTCACCAATGTGAAATCGGACAGCTCGCTGACGGGCCCGGCGGGCTATCTCGTGCTGTATCTGTGGAATCAATATTTCGATCATCCGATGATCGGGGATCTCGCCAGGCTGCCTGCGGGCATCGCCACATCGAATTTCCCGAAGCTCGATTATGTGCACGACAAGCGTCTTCTCGATCTCGGCGCGATGCGTCCAATTCCGCTCGATACCAAAGACGAGCACAACGATATCAACGCGCTGCTCAACGAGATGCTGCAACTCGATATGTCGGCGAGCGGCATCGACTATGTCTACAAGACGCCCGCTTATAGCGACGATCGCCTCGGATGGAAGCCCGCGAAACAAGTCACTGTCTACGGCTTCGGCTTCCTGTTCGAACCGGGCAAGGACGGGCTGCACGAAACGCACATGAATCAGGGCAACCCGAAGCCGGGCAAGGGCAGCCATATCAAGGACCATTCGAACGAGAACGGCGTGTTTCAGGACGGCGCGGTGATGATCGAAGTGGATGGCAAGTTCCAGGCGCTCTTCGTCGCGTTCCAAACGCAACTCGTGCCGACCGATAATCGCGGACGGCCGATAGCGGGGCAGTCGCATCCGATTCTGGGTGGTACGACGTGATGCGCGCGATCATCTGAAATACGGCCCATGCGCCAATCCGGTGCGCCCTGCAATGCATTGCAGAAAACCTTGTTTGTCCAAACGATTTTGACAGCCTAGAGTTGAGCTATTCGTGCACCGAGGAGGCGAGCCATGCCGCAATTCCTGACTCATTATTGGCAGGCGCTATCGGCGCCTGCCGGGCGCGTGCGTAAGCACTTCACGAAGGAATCGGCGGCGCAGGACGCGCACGCCATCAGTGAAACCACGCGCGCGGAACAACTCGAACATATTTCCGCCTATGCACGCGCGGGCTATTTCAACATGGGCTATACCGTCGATGCGTTCCAGTTGCCCAGCGAATCCCCGCTGCACTGAAACGAAAGAGACAAGCTGCGCGCGATGCGCAGCTTCATCATCGATGACTCAATGCTGTGCGAGTTCCACTTCGTGATACTCGTCCGCCCGCACCGCACCGAACGCCAGTGCGAAACTCGACGCCTGTTTCCCCACGGTGCGAAGCTGCTCGACGACCTTCGGATCCGAACAGGTATCGGCTGATTCGAAGCGCGTCTCCAGTGTATTGATCGTCGCACCGAAAGGCGTCGGCCAGCCGCGCAACGCGTGCACGATCGAGCGCAGCGACGTGAGCACCGTGCCCGCTGCTTGCCATCCATATGCCGTGACGATGCTGCCGACCGCGCGTCCGTCGAGATAAGGGCGCTCGTCGAGCCGCAGTTCCTCCAGCGTATCGAGCGCGGTCTTGACGAGGCCCGAGATGCCGCCGTGATAGCCGGGCGTCGCGATGATGAGCGCATCGGCCGCGCGCACGGCCTCGATGAGTTCATGTTGCTCGTCGGTGAGTTCGCGCGATTCCGGCGCATAGTGCGGCAGGCTATGCAGGAACGCGCCGCCGAAAAGCTGCACGCTCGCGCCGCTTTCCTGTGCGCCGCGCAATGCGAATGCGAGTGCCCGTTCGGTCGATGATTGAGGCCGCGTCGTGCCGCCGATGCCGACCACCCGTGGCCCGCGCGATGAAATGAATCGAGACAAGATCGATACTCCCTGAAAATAGGCTGTCTGATATCCCCAAGACATCATCCGCATACGTTAGGGGAGCGCGCCACATTCGCCAACGAAGCGAATCTGCTAAGCAATGCACGGTTCGCGCCTTTATCGGATCGTTGGAATCCAAATGACGCGGATCGCGCATAGCATCTTGCAAAGCGTTCGTTTGACGCGAGGACATGCGACCGTACCATCGGATGTTCCATTCCTTTCGGATTCCGACGAACGCCCATGAACGTCCCACGCTTTCCATCCGCTGCGCTCGGGCTCGACCCGGGCACGACGCCTGATCGCACGCATGGCGCCGATGCACGCGCCGTCGATCCACGCGCGCTCATCGATCTGCCGACGCGCCAAGCGCGCCGCCGCAGCGTGCTGCAATGGTCCGTGCTGCGCTCGCGGGCGTTGCGTGTCGGCGTGCCGCTCGCGATCATCGTGTTGTGGCAGCTCGCGTCGTCGCTGCAACTCGTCGCGCCCGAAACCTTGCCGTCGCCCACGGTCATCATCGGGGCATTGATGGAACTGATCGCCGATGGCGAATTGCAAAGCGCGATCGGCGTGTCGCTCGTGCGCGCGGCGACGGGCCTCGCGATCGGCGGCGGCATCGGCTTGCTGGCGGGTTTGTTTGCGGGGCTATGGCGTGTGGGCGAGGAAATCGTCGATGCGCCATTGCAGATGCTGCGCACGATTCCGTTCATCGCGCTGATTCCGCTTTTTATCACGTGGTTCGGCATCGGCGAGGGCGCGAAGGTCGCGGTGATTCTCGCGGCCACCATTTTCCCGATGTATCTCAACACCTATGCAGGCGTGCGCGGCGTCGATCCGAAACTGCTCGAAGCGGCGAACGTGTTCGGCCTGTCGAGCCGGCAGATCGCGCTGCGCATCATCCTGCCGACGGCACTGCCTTCGATACTCGTCGGCGTGCGCTATTCGTCGGCGGTGGCGTTGCTCGCGCTCGTGGTCGCGGAGCAGATCAACGCGCAGAACGGCATCGGCTACATCCTCGTGAACGCGAACCAGAATCAGCGCGCGGACATCATCATCGCGGGCATTCTCGTGTATGCGGCGCTCGGCATCGTGACCGATCTCATCATGCGTGCGCTCGAACATCTCGCTCTTCCGTGGAGGCCGCGCTTTGAACTCGCCTGATAACGCATACGCCAGGTCCGTGCGCGACGAGCGCGAGACCGCGCTCGAACTCGATGGCGTGAGCCGCGTATTCGCCGGTCGCGCGGTGCTGAAGGATGTATCGCTCAACGTGAGACGCGGCCAGTTCGTGTCGATGCTCGGCGCATCGGGCGCGGGCAAGACGACGCTCCTGCGCATTCTTGCGGGCCTCGATCAGGCCGACAGCGGCCGTGTGCGTGTCGCGGGCGCGCGCTCGGTCGTGTTTCAGGAGCCGCGTCTCGTGCCGGCAAAGCGCGTGTGGGAGAACGTCGTGATCGGTCATGACCGCCTCAGCGCCGCGAAGTCTTCCGCACTGGCCGCACTCGATGAAGTGGGCCTCGCGACGCATGCCGATGGCTGGCCGAAGACGCTTTCCGGCGGCGAGGCGCAGCGCGTCGCACTGGCGCGCGCGCTCGTGCGAGAACCGAAGCTGCTGCTGCTCGATGAACCCTTCGCCGCGCTCGATGCGCTCACGCGCATCCGCATGTATGAACTCGTCGCGCGCTTGTGGCGCGCGCATACGCCTGCGGTCGTGCTGGTCACGCATGACATCGACGAGGCGATTCTGCTGTCGGATCGTATCGTCGTGCTGTCGCAAGGCGAGATCAGCGCGGATGTCGTTGTCGATTTTCCGCGTCCGCGCTCGCGCAGCGACGAAGCATCCATTGCGCTCAGAACGCGGCTGCTCGCCGAACTCGGTGTCACGCAAGATTCGCCGCGCAAAGCGGCATAACGATTTCATTCACTCACTACACATTCATGCGCATCGGGAAACGTCTTACCGCTCTATTTGTCGCGAGTCTTTTCGGCGTGTCGGCGTCCGCGTTCGCCGACGAACCGCTCACGCTGACCATCGGCACGCAGGACGCGGCTTGGCCGCTGATCGTCGAAGCATCGCATGTGCTCGACGGCGCGCCGTACAAGGTTAAATGGGCCGTGCTCACGGGGCCTGCCGCGCAGCTTTCCGCGCTCTATTCGAAAGTGCTCGATGTGGGCCTGATGGGCGATACGTCGCTCATCATCGAGCAGGGCAACGCGCGCGCGCCGTGGACGCCCGAGACGGCTCCGTTGCAGATCATCGCGGGATGGCGCAATCCCGATAGCAGCTATCCGCCTATCGTCACGGTCGTGCGCAAGGAAGCCGACGTGAAGAACCTCGCCGACTTGCGCGGCAAGACGTGGGGCTATAACTTCGGCGGCTTCAATTATCTGCAATACGTGCTGTCGTATAACAAGGCCGATCTGCGGCCGAAGGATTTTCAGGGCGTGAAGTTCGGCGATGGGAACGTGTCGGCGTCCGCTTTCAATGCGGGGCAGGTCGCGGTGTATTCGGGCGGCTATGGACCGGTGAAGGAGACCGTCGACAAGGGCGATGCGCGTGTCGTCATCAAGAGCGACGAACTCGATATTCCGGCGTTGTCGGTGTTCACGGCGCGTACGGAAGTGTTGCGCGATCCGGTGAGGAGTCAGGCATTGGGCGATTTTCTCGGGCGCCTGAAGACTTCGTGGACATGGTGGTCGCAGAACGTGCCGGCGGTCGAGAAGACCTATCTGGAGAAGATGAAGCAGAGCCCGGCGCGGGCGAAGTTTTCTGCGGAGAATGGGAGATCGGTTTTTTATCCGCTCGATAAGCAGCTCGTCGCGAGAGAACAGCGGATTGCGGATACGCTTTATCGGTCGGGGGATATCAAGAACAAGATCAAGGTCGATGTGGAGTTCAATCCGGTGTTCGATGCGCAGGCGGTGGCGGCGAAGTGATCGTAAAAAGGGCGCGCCGTGTGGCGCGCCTTTTTTTAAGCCTGAATCGCGCTATATGGATGCGCGTAAGTAAACGGATCACAAAGCAGCTCATTCAACGCAAACTGCCCCACCGCGTGATACTTCCACCGCACGCTATCATGCAGCGTATGCGTCCTCGCATTGCGCCAGTGCCGATCGAGGTTATGCTTTTCCAGCGTCGATTGCGTTCCCGCCAATTCGAAAAGCTTGTTCGACGCATCGAGCGCGAATTGCGTAGTGAGTATCTTGGCCTCAGCCGTCGCGACGATAGCCGCAGCCACATCGCGCCGCTCCGCTTCTCCACGCGCTGCATCGATAAGCCCCGCCGCACGCATCGTCAACGCCTGCGCCGCGTGATATGCAACCGTCAGCGTGCCGATATCACGCAACGAGAACGGATCATCGACCGCGCGGGTCACGGCGCTTCCACGCGCCGGATGCGACAACTCTCTCAGAAAGCGCTTCGTATCGTCGAGCGCCGCGTGTCCGATTCCCAGATCGATCGCGGCATGGATCAATTGCGAGACCGCATTGGCCGCATCGATATTCGAGCGGCGCCCGCGCTTCACGATCTGCAACTCGTCCAGCTCGACATGATCGAGCCGCACCTGACCGCTCGCCGTCGTGCGCTGCCCGAAGCCGGACCAGTCATCGATAACCTCGACGCCACGCGCATGCCGAGCGACGAATGCGGTGACAGTCAAGCCATCGTCATCACGCGCGGCCACCGGTATCCAGTGCGCGAAGAGCGCGCCCGTCGAGTAGACCTTGCGCCCCGACAGCACGAATCCGCTTCCGCTGCGACGCACGCGCGTCTCATGCTCCGACGGCAGTTTGTCGCCCGGTTCCGCGGTCGCATTGCCGAAGCGCTCTCCCGCGAGCGCGCGTGAAAAGAAGAAGTCTTGCTGGCTCGGTGTGCCGTCATGCCTCAACCGTTCGAGCGTGGCGAAATGATTCTGCGGAATTTGTCCGAGCGACGAATCGGCCGCCGATATGATCTCGAACACATCGACGATCGTGCCAACCGAAACATCCGCGCCGCCGAACGCACGCGGCACGTTGATGCCCCACAATCCCGACGCGCTGAACGTTTCGACTTCGTTCGAAGGCAACTGGCGCTCGCGATCACGGCGCGGCGCATCGATGGCGAATTCGCTCGCAAGACGGCGCGCGATATCGCGTGCTTCATTGTCCGACCGGATAAGATCGATACGCATGTCACGCCGCCCGCGCCGCGTGCGCATATTGACTCTCGGGCCGTGGCAAGCCCAGATGCTCGCGCAAGGTCGTGCCTTCGTAATCGCGCCGGAAGATGCCCTTCTTCTGCAACAACGGCACGACATGATCGACGAATGCCGCAAGTCCGGAAGGAAACACGTCCGCGTTCAGATTGAAGCCATCCGCGCCGCGCTCGTTGAACCAGAGCGCGATATCGTCGGCAATCTGCTCCGGCGTGCCGACGATGATCCGGTGCGCTCCCGGATTGCGATCCAGCAGACCGCGCACCGTGAGGCTTTCGCTCTTCGCGAGCGCAACAGTCGAATCGATGAAGCCGCGCGAGAGATCCGGGCGTTTCACCTTTGCGATGAGTTCATAAGGCAAAGGCGCATCGATATGAAGATCATCCGGCGATAGGCCGAGCGCGCCCGCAAGGCGGGCGACTTCACGATCGGTATCGAGCAGCGCATCGAGTTCGGCCTTGCGTTCGCGCGCTTCCCGCTCCGTGCCGCCGATCACCGGATACAAGCCGGGCAACAACAGGAAGTGATCGGGATTGCGTCCATGCACCCGCACGCGCTCTTTCATCTCGGCATAGAACGCCTGCGCCGTGTGCAAGGTCGTCTGCGCGGTGAACACGGCATCGGCGAAGCGCGCGGCAAGCGCACGGCCTCCTTCCGACGAGCCCGCCTGCACGAGCACGGGCCGCCCTTGCGGACTGCGCGGCACGGTGAGCGGCCCGCGCACCGAGAAGTAAGTCCCGCGATGTTCTATCGCATGCACGCGGGATGGATCGGCATAGCGGCCCGTCTTTTGATCGGCGATGACGGCTTCGTCTTCCCAGCTATCCCACAGCTTCGTCACCACTTCGACGAACTCCTGCGCGCGCGCATAACGTTCCTCGGTCGTGAGCGGCACGTCGTGGCTGAAGTTCGCGGCGGCGGCGGCATCGTAGGTCGTGACCGCATTGAAGGCGATGCGCCCGCCGCTCAAATGATCGACCGATGCAAAGCGCCGCGCGAGATTGAACGGATCGTTGAAGGTCGTCGATGCCGTGCCGATCAGGCCGATATGCTTCGTCGCGCCCGCGAGCGCGGTCAGCAGCACGGTCGGCTCCAGCGCCTGCGACGGTCCTTCCGCGTGATTGCGCAGCGCGAGCAGATCGGAGAGAAACACGGCATCGAGCTTGCCGCGCTCGGCGATCGCGGCGATCTCCTTGAAGAAGTTCAGATCGATGATCGAGCGTGGATTGTCGAGCGTGCGCCATCCTGCGGGATGACGTCCGACACCGGTGATGTTGGTGTTCAGATGCAGTTGTCGCGTGTGGCTCATGATGTCGTATGAAGAAGCGGTTGATGAGCGGAAGCCGGATTGCGCAAGCCCGCCTCGACGAGCAGCGGCAATACGGCATCGCCGAAATACGCGAGATCGGGTTCGAAGTCGAAGAAGGTGAGTTGCACGCCGTCGCATCCGGCATGCTTCAATGCGAGCAATTGCTCGACGATCTGTTCGGGCGAACCGATGAGATGCAGATTGCCGCCGAGAATGCGCTGCTCGCGCTTGTGCTTCGCCCACGCTTTCGCATCGCTGCGCGCGTGCAGGCCGACAAAGCCATCGAGCGCGCCTTCGTCGGCATGGGCGACGATCGCATCGTGATACGCGCGCGCCTCGCGCTCGGTCGGGCGGCACACGATGGTCGGATTGATCAGCGTGCGCACGCGCCGGTTCACGCGTTGCGCGGCTTCGCGAATCGTCGCGGTATGCGCGGGCAATGCGCCGATGGCATCGTTGAAATCCGCGCCCGCCGGGCTCGTGATGAAGATGAGGTCCGAATGCCGCACTGCGTAATCGATGCCCGCCGCCGAGCCCGTCGCGTTCACCAGCACGGGCCGATGAAAGCGCGGACGCGGACTCACGAACGCATCGTTCAGTTGCCAGTGCTTCGTCCTGATGTGAAGGTTCGCGTCGCTGCGCCAGAGCGTGTCGAGCACGCCGACGAACTCCGCCGCGCGCACATAGCGCTCGTCGTGCTCGATCATCGGCTGGCCGAACATCGCCCATTCGTTCGCCATGTGCCCGGTCACGAGATTGATGCCCCAGCGCCCGTTCGAAATGTGATCGAGCGTCGCGCCGAACTTCGCGAGATGCAGCGGATGCCACGGACCATAGAGCGCATGCACCGTCGAGATGAGCAGGATGCGCTCGGTGATCGCGGCGAGCGCGCTCGTCGCGATGAACGCATCGAGCGATTGCTCGCGATACTTGAGCGCGCCGCCATGCCCGTTCTTGCCGAGCCATTGCGCAAGACCGAACACGAGATCGAAGCCGAGCGCTTCGGCCTTTTGCGTGAGACGCGCGTTGTAATCGAAGCGCCAGTCGGTGCCGCGCGGAAGCGTCGAGATGGACCAGCCGCCGTTCTGGATCGGCAGGAAGAGGCCGAGCATCAACGGTTGCTGAAATGCCGCGTGCAGCGGGCTTCCGGGGATGTCGGCGGGGCTCGTCGTGCCGTCGAACGCAGGCGTCACAGTACGCTCTCCTTCAGCGCGCTCAAACGCTCGTGGCTGCGCGCCGCGGTCGCGGTTTCGAAGTCGAGCACGTCGATCGATGCGATCGCGTCGCGCTCCAGTTGCGCGACGAGTTGCAGTTCCCATTCGAGGTATGCGTTCATCTGCCCGGCGACGCGGTCCGGCGCGGCGTGATACGGGCTGTACCAGGCGTCGTCGTCGCCGGTGAGGTTGTTGTCGTCGCCCGATTCGAGCGGCAGCCCGAGCGCGCTCCAGCGGCGCGTGCCGCCGATCAGCGCGGCGATGTGCGGCTTCTCGCGCGCAAGCTCGGCGGCGACCAGACCCGCGAGCACGCCATCGTCCGACGTCAGCACGAGTTGCTTGTCGTTCGGGAAGTCGTCGAGATGCGCGAGCAGTTCGCTCGCCGCGACGAAGCGCGCGCCCGTCACGTGGCCGCGCCTGAACGCGAGACTGTTGTCGATATCGATCGCGTGCGCCGTGCCTTCTTCGATAGACTTGCGCAACTGATCTGCC
Organism: Caballeronia jiangsuensis; assembly: GCA_000648925.1. Taxonomy (GTDB): domain Bacteria; phylum Pseudomonadota; class Gammaproteobacteria; order Burkholderiales; family Burkholderiaceae; genus Caballeronia; species Caballeronia jiangsuensis. Next base: position 15,468 of record JFHF01000068.1, on the reverse strand, counting down.
TCGATCCAGCGCGTGCGCGCGCCATGCGAACGCACGGCGAGCGGCTCGGGACCGGCTTCGAAGGCATCGGCGCCGAGCGCTGCGCTTGCGTCGTCGTCGAGTACGCGCACGTCGAGATAGCCGAGCTGCCTGAGCCACGACGCGGTCATGCGGGCGCGCACGCCATCGTCGTCGCGCAGCACCACGCGCGCGTGCAAGGTGCCGATGTATTCGTCGGTCGCCTGCACGAGCTGGCCGCCCGGCGCCGAACGCCAGCCCGGCGGATGACCCGCTTCGTATTCGAGCGGATCGCGCACGTCGAAACGATACAGCGTGCGTTCGCCCTTCTCGCGCTCCAGCGTGGCGAGCGTCTCGCGATTGATGATCGGCACGTCGGCCTTGCGCGCGGCCGCGATCGCAAGCTCGCGTGCGGCGGCGAGCGTGGCGGCGTCGGGACGCGGCGCGGTGCGGATTTCTCCATGTTCGAGTTCGAGACCCGCGAGCAGCCATGACATCGAGCCGCCCGTCAGCGCCGCGACCGGATTCGGCACGCCCGCATTGATGAGCGATTGCGCGCCGAGAATGCTGCGTGTGCGGCCCGCGCAATTCACGACGATGAGCGTCTCCGGCGAAGGCGCTGCCGCGAGCGCGCGATAGACGAGCTCCGCGCCCGCGCAGTCGATGCCGCCCGGAATGTTCATCGTGTTGAATTCGCCGAACGGACGCGAGTCGAGCACGACGAGATCGTCGCCCGCGTCCTGGCGCGCCTTCAGTGTTTCCGCGTCGATGTTCGGCGTATGGAGTTCGTGTTCGATCGCTTCGCCGAACGCCTTGCCGGGCACGTTGGTGCCGCTGAAGACTTCATAGCCTGCGTTCGCCCAGCCATCGACGCCGCCTTCGAGTATCGACACATCCGTATAGCCCCAGCGCGCGAGCAGGGCGGCGGCGCGCGTCGTGTGCTCGCCATTCGTATCGACGAGGACGACGGGCGTGCCGCGCCGTGGCACCAGCCGTTCGATCAAGAGCCCGAGCCGGCCGACCGGCGCGACCGACGAATAGAAAAGCCGCCTTCTTGCCGACACGCCTTCCTCGCGCACGTCGAGCACGGCGAGTTCGGAACGTTGAGCGATGAGTGTGCGCAATTGCGCGGCAGAGACGAAGCGAGGCATGAGCGATGAATCCTTTATGCGTAGTCGGGAAGATGGCATCAGGCGAAGGGCGGCCCGCCGCCGTCGACATAAAGCCGCGTGCCGGTGACGACGCGCGCGTCGTCGTCAGAGGAAAGACGCTCATCTTCGTCGCGCGCACAGTCGTTACAAACCGATCATTTCAGCGATGCTTTCGAACGATTCGATGCTTTGAATAGCTGCGTATGTGCGAAACGTGTTCATTTGCTTAGCAGCGTAAATTGGTTTGTGCCAGGGAACATCGCTCTTATGATTTTTCTTCGGCATATCCGGCGACGCATTGCGACATGAGCAGGCACATCCACTTCAACGCGTTTCATATGAACGCGCCTGCGCATTCGTGGGCGGGCTTCTGGCGGCATCCGCGAGACCGCTCGACGGAGCACAACACGCTTGGCTACTGGGTCGATCTTGCGCAGACCGCCGAGCGCGGTCTCTTCGACGGCGTGTTTCTCGCCGATGTTTTCGGCATCTACGATGTCTACGGCGGCAACACCGATGCGACGCACCATTCCGCCGCGCAATCGCCTTCGCACGATCCGATGCTGACCGTGCCCGCCATGGCGTACGCGACGAAGCATCTCGGCTTCGGCGTGACGGCGAACCTCACTTACGAGCATCCGTATCAGTTCGCGCGGCGCTTTTCCACGCTCGATCATCTGACCGGCGGGCGCGCGGGATGGAACGTCGTCACCGGTTATCTGGAGAGCGCGGCGCGCGGCATGGGCCTCGATACGGCGCGCGAGCATGACGAACGCTATGCGGCGGGCGAGGACTTTCTGGAAGCCGTGTACAAGCTATGGGAAGGAAGCTGGGCCGATGGCGCCGTCGTGCGAGACAGGCGCACGGGTCAGTACACCGATCCGTCGCGCATTCGCCGTGTGCGGCACGAGGGGCCGTATTACCGCGTCGATGGCTTCAATCTCGCCGATCCGTCGCCGCAGCGCACACCGGTGCTGTATCAGGCGGGCGCGTCGGGACGTGGCAAGGCGTTCGCGGGCAAGCACGCCGAATGCGTGTTCCTCGAAGGACAGACGCCCGCGATCGTCGCGCAGGCCGCGCGCGATATCCGTCAACATGCGCTCGATGCCGGCCGCGCCGCCGACGACATCCTGCTGTATCTCGGCGCGACGGTGGTTGTCGCGCGCACGTCGAAGGAGGCGCGCGAACTGCACGCCGAATACGCTGAATATGTCGATGTGCTCGGGCAGCTCACGCTCGTCTCGGGATGGACGGGCATCGACTTCGCGGCGCTCGGCATCGACGAGCCGATTCGCTATGTGAAGAGCAACGCGCTGCAATCGACGGTCGAGAATCTCACGAAACGCGCGGGCCGCCCGATCACGCCGCGCGACATGACGCGCTTCGATCAGATCGGCGGGCGCGGGCCGTTCATCGTCGGCGATCCGCGCGAGGTCGCGGATCAACTGATCGCATGGGCCGATGAAACCGGCGTCGATGGCTTCAATCTGCGAAGGCTCGTGATGCCGGAAAGCCTGCAATCGTTCGTCGATCTCGTCGTGCCCGAGTTGCAAAATCGCGGACGTTATCGCACCGAATATGCCGAGGGCACGTTGCGCGAAAAGCTTTTCGCCGGGCGCGGGCCGCGTCTTCGCGAAACGCATCCGGGCGCGCGTCATCGCGTTTTATGACTTAATTATTATTAGATTTCATTCATGACACATCGACCCGCTCCGACCGATATCGCCATTCATCCGCTGATCGCGGGACGATGGAGCCCGCGCGCTTATGCGGACCGCGCCGTCGCGCATGCGCAGGTGGTCGCGTTGCTGGAAGCGGCGCGCTGGGCGCCGTCGGCGTATAACGTGCAGCCCTGGCGCTTCGTCGTGTTCGAGAAGGGGCGGGATGCCGAAGCCTTCGCGCGCGCATTCGAATTGCTCGTGCCGTTCAATCGATCATGGAATGAGAATGCGCAAGTGCTGATCGCGGTGCTCGCGGACACGCTGAACGCGAAAGGCGAGACCAACGCGAGCGCGGCCTACGATGCGGGCGCCGCCGCGATGGCGCTCTTGCTTCAGGCGCACGCGCAGGGACTCGCCGCGCACGCGATGGGCGGATTCGATGCGAACGGCCTCAAACAAACGTTCGATATCCCGGAGCGCTTCACGGCGCTCTCGGTGATATCCATTGCGCATCATGGCGATGCCCGCGCGCTGCCTGCGTCGCTGGCCGAGCGTGAGCTTGCGCCGCGTGCGCGCCTGTCGCTCGAAGATATCGCGCAATTCGGCGCGTGGCGCGAAACGCGATGACCGAACTCACTTCGCGGCGCGCATCGAGAGACCGTTGAGCAGCCGCTGAAGATCGTCGATGTTGAAGGGCTTCGCGAGAATTGCAAAGCCCGTGCGGCGCGCCTCGTCGAGCTGATCGGCGTAGCCTGTCATCAGCGTGACCGGCTGCTTCGGGCGCGTGGTCTTGATCCATTCCGCGAGCTTGATGCCGTCGTAATTGCCGGGCATCTGGATGTCGGAGAGCACGAGATCGAACGCGTTTCCCGCTTCGAGCATCTGCTTCGCGACATCGCCGGATGCTGCGTGACGCGTCTGCCAGCCGAGCACGTCGAGCACGGCGCATAGTCCGGCCGCGACTTCCTCGTTGTCTTCCACGAGGAGCACGGTGGACGAAAGCGCAGCGTGCTCGATGGCTTCGACAGGCGGCGCGTCCGCGAGCGCTTCGGCTTCGCCGGTCCAGTGCGGCAAATAAATATCGATGGTCGTGCCGAAGCCCCACGCCGAGTTCGCGCGCGCGGTGCCGCCCGCCTGTTCGGCCATCGCCAGCACCTGCGCGAGGCCGAGCCCCGTGCCGGCGCCCGCGCCCTTGGTCGTGAAAAGCGGCTCGAACGCCTGCCTCGCGACATCGGGCCGCATACCCATGCCGCTGTCCCTGCACGAGATCACGACATATTCGCCTGCGCTGAGGCTGTCCTGCGTTTCCGCGTAGCGCACGTTGCTGCATGCGATCTGAAAATCGCCGCCATTGGGCATCGCGTCTTTCGCATTCACCGCGATGTTGATAAGCGCCGATGTCAGCTCGGTCGCATCGACGCGAACGGGCCACGTCGCATCCGGTACACGCGTGCCGAGCGTCACCTTGTCGCCCACGGACGCGCGCACGAGCGGCTCCGATTCCGCCACCCAGCGATCGAGCCGTATGACCTGCATCTGCAGCGGCTGACGGCGCGCGACGCTCAGGAGACGCCGCGCGAGCGATTGCGCATTGGTCGATGCGCGCTCCACCGCGCTGACTTCTTTTTCGAGGTCATTGAAGCCCTTGCGCCGCGCCATCTCCATGTTGGCCGTGACGACCATCAGCAGGTTATTGAAGTCGTGCGCGACGTTTGCAACCAGTGTGCCGAGCGCGCCCATGCGCTGCAATCGCCTCGTCGCGGCGATGGCCGAGCGGCGCAGCGCAAGCTCGCCGCGCCAGTTATGCCACGCCGCTTCTTCGGCCTTGAGGCGGCGCAGCGAGAAGCCGATCAGCACCCACAGCGCGATGCACGGAATCAGCCCGATCGATGCAATCGATACATCGCGCCGCCACCATGCGAGCCGTATGTCGTGAATGGAAAAGCCCGCGGCGGCATAGACCGGATAATCGCCGACGCGTCGCCAGGCGGAGAGCTTTTCGTCGTTATCGAGCGGCGACACGTAACGCATGAGGCCTGCGGGCTTGCCTTGCGCGAATGCGTCGGCGAGCACGAGATGGCGATCGGGCGGATTGGGCACGGACGCCGGCGGATAACGCGCGAGCACGGCGCCGTCGTCGCGATGCAGCGCGAGCGTGAGCGCCGGATCGCGCGCGGCGAGTTCACGATAGAAGCCGATCAGATAATCGCGCCGCACGGAGATCGAAATCTCGCCGAGAAAGCGCCCGTCGTTCGCGAAGCGCGCGCTCAGCGTATTGATGATGTCGGTGTTCTTCACGCGCCCGCGCTCGGGCATGGAGACGTGGAACGTCGCGTGCTTGTCGCGCGTCGCGATGAAATCGGCGCGATCGGCGATGGACACATTGGGCGCCGGAAAAAAACGGCTGCTGAGAATGAGCCTGCCGTGACTGTCGAGCACGGACAGCGCGGCGATCTGCGCATGGCTTTGCGCGAGACGCGCGAGCTTGTCGTGCAGTTCGGGCTGGCTGCGCGCGATGAAGTCCTCGTCGCCGCTGCCGAGCATCTCTTCGATACGCGCAATCAACTCGCGGTTGATGCTGAGCACCGTGTTCGCCTTTTCGTCGATGATGCGCACCAGCCGTTCGAGCGACTGGCCCGTTTCGCTGAGCGCGCGTTCATAGGTGTAATAGCCGTACAGGCAGAAAAACGCGAACGGGATGACGATGGACGCGATGAGCGCGGCGAAGAGCCGCCTGCGCGCGGCGCGAAAGTCGAGCGGAGGAAGGGAAGGCAACGGCTCTGCGGTGCCGAGTCCGGAGTGTTCTTCTGATTCGTTCATGACGCAGTGTAAGGCGTGCGCGGGCCTCGTCGGACGCGAGCGATACGCCGTTTCGATGGTAGCACGCACGTGCTTCATTGCCGCGCACGGTCGTGCCGTAGATGAGCTGTGGTATAAGCACCGCATGCGCGCGCCCGCTTGCGGCGCGCAACGAACGTGACAGGAGCATGCAGTGAGAAGGACCGCCGAAAACAAGCTGAAGGTGGTCGCAGTGCGGGTCGATCCACAATTCGAGCAACGGCTGCGACTCTTGGCGGAAGTGACGGGGCGCAAGCAATCGTTCTTCCTCCAGCAGATGATCGAGAACGGCATCAGCGCCATGGAAGAAACCTGGCTGCCGCCGGCCGTCCTCGAACAGGTGCGCAGCGGCGCGTTGCCGCCCTTGCAGGATCGGGTCGCGACCGCGGACCTGTTCGGCGATCAGGCCGATGAATAATCGATGACCGCGACGATCGCGTCCCGCTTCATCGCCGCCGACGCGCCATGCGGCAACGACGTACTCGCGCGCATCGTCTTCGGCGATACGAGCGGCGCGCCGTGCATCGAGAACGGCGTGCCCACGCTGCGCCTCAGAATGTGCGATGACGCGCGCGACGGCTTCGCCGAAATCTGGACGAGCGCCGGACCGATCCGCAGCGGCAGCTTCAACGATCTCGTCTTCGCGCACGACGACGAGTTCCTGTTTTGCGCGGGCTTCATCCCCGTTTCCGACCGCTACACCGAAGCCACGCGCGAGGCCTACGGCCATGCGTTCGCGCTCGTTAGCGAACTGGCGTTCCCGAAGATTTTCCGCATGTGGAACTTCATTCCGCACATCAACGGCGCGAATCAGGAAGGGCTCGAGGTGTATCGCGATTTCTGCCGTGGGCGCGCTGTCGCATTCGAGCAGGACTATGCGCACGCGTCGGGCATGCCGGCGGCGACGGGCATCGGCACATGGGGCGATGGCGTCGGCTTCTATTTTCTGGCGTGCCGCGAAAGTCCGATGCGGCATATCGAGAACTCGCGACAGACGCCTGCGTACGAGTATCCGCAGCGTTACGGTCCGAAATCGCCGAGCTTCGCGCGCGGCACGCAATTGCGCGACACGCTCTTCGTATCCGGCACGGCCAGCATTCTCGGACACGAGACCGTGCACGAAGGCGATCTCGACAAGCAGTGGAGCGTGGCGACCGGCAATATCGCGCACCTGATCGGCGCGGAGAATCTGCAAGCGCAGGGTTCGCGAGGCGGCTATACGCTGCGCGAACTCGACCGGATCAAGGTGTACTACCGGCATCCGGAGGATTTGCCGCGCGTGATGAAGCTGGCACAGGCCACGTTTCATCCGGACGCGAGCGTTCGCTATCTGAAAGTCGATATTTGCCGCAGCGATCTGCTCGTCGAAATCGAGGGCATCGCGTCACATCGGCATCGCTCAGACTGACGCCGATTGCCGCAGCGTCTTCACGAGCAGGCTGTGCAGACTATCGACGGCTTTGGAGCCGCGCGAATCGCGGCTGCGGTACACGGCGACTTCCATCGGTTCGAGCGGCCCGAGACCTTCTTCACGGCCCAGAATCCGCAGATGTTCGGGCGCGCTGCATTGCGTCAGCGCCGCCACGGCCAGGCCGCTTTCCACTGCGGCGATCTGCCCGGCGAGACTCGAACTGTTATAGACCACCTTGTATCGGCGTCCCTGTTGCGCGAGCGAATGAATCGCACTGCGCCGCGCGAGGCTCGTGCTTTCGTAGACGGCGATCGGCAACGGATCGCGCCGCCATAACTCGAACTGCGCGGCGCCGACCCAGACCAACGGCTCATGAAAGAGCGATGTGCCACGCCGGCCGTGGTCGCGCGACACGAGCGCGATGTCGAGCTCGCCATTCGCGACACGCGGAATGAGCGACGTCGATTGTTCGCAGATCAGCTCGATTTCGACGCCGCTGTGGCGGGGCGCGAAGCGTTTGAGCACGGGCGTCAGATACTTTGCGGCGTAGTCGTCGGGCACGCCGAGCCGCACGCGGCCGGTGAGTTGCTCGCCCTGCAGCGCGACCTGAGCTTCGGCGTGCAGATCGAGGATGCGCCGCGCATAGCCGAGCAGCGTCTGTCCGTCGTGAGTCAGCGCGAGCGTGCGCGAGCCGCGCTCGACGAGCCGCAGCCCCAGCGCGCTTTCGAGCTTTTTCAACTGCATGCTCACCGCCGATTGCGAGCGGTGCACTTCACTGGCGGCGCTCGACAGCGACCCCGCGTCGACGACGGCGACGAAGCACTTGAGCCAGTCCGTTTGCAGATCGTGATGTTTCATCGGCTTCAGGTCGCTTTCGAGAATCGAATGGATGAAGTTCGAATTATGCGCTTTTCGTTCGATGCGTCGCGGCACACACTGCGGTCATGAACACGAACTCATCATCTTTCGTTGCGCAGGGCGAGGCTCGACGCCCGGCAGGTGCGTGGCCGTTTATCGCGGGCTGCGCGCTGCTCGGCACGATCGGCGTGTTTCTGCACGAGGCAAACGCCGATCCGCTGACCGCGACGTGGTTTCGCTGCGCTTTCGGGCTGTTGGGCATGAGCGCGTGGGTGATCGCTCGGCGGCAAACGCGCGCTCTGCTTCTCACGCGAGCCAACGGGCCGTGGATGCTGGCGGCCAGCGTGCTGATGGTCCTGAGCTGGGCCTTGTTCTTCGGCGCGGTCGAGCGGATATCGGCGGGCGTCGCGATCGTGCTGTTCCATGTGCAGCCGATGTGGGTACTGTTATTCGCCGCGTTGTGGCTGAAAGAGGCGATCGGCGGGCAGCGCGTCGCTGCGGTTTCGCTTGCGATGTGCGGGCTCGTGCTGGCGACGGGCATCGTCGAGCATGCGGCGGGCGGCGCGCTTCAGCCGGGATACTGGCTGGGCGTTGCCGCGTGTCTGGCGGGCTCGCTGTGCATGGCGTGCGTGACCATCATCGCGAAACGTCTGCGCGACATGCCCGCCGGCATTCTCGCGTGGTGGCAGTGCGCTGTCGGCACGATGCTGCTGTGGGTGTGGCCGATGCAGCATGGCTGGCCCGCGTGGGGCATGTCGTGGGCGTGGCTGGCGGGCCTCGGGCTGATCCACACGGGCCTCGCGTACACGCTGATGTATATCGGCATGGCGCGGCTCGATACGGCGCGCATCGCGGTGTTTCAGTTCGTCTATCCGGCGGTGGCGATCGTCATCGACTGGCTGGCTTTCGATGAGCGTCTTAGCGGCGTGCAGATGGCGGGGATTGCGTTGATGTCGGTGGCGATATGGTTTGCGGAGCGGGGGCGGCATGGGTGACGGGGCACCATGCGAACGCTTCCTTCAAAGCCGCCCGCGTCCCGCCTTCCGCGACCGATCCAGCATGAACTCGATAAACGCCAGCGTCGCGCGCGTGTGATGCCGGTTCGGCATATACAGCATGTACATATGCGTGCCGAAGATGCTGAGCCGCCATTCATCGAGCGCCGTGACGACCTCGCCGCGCCGCATGTCTTCCGCCACGACGTAATCCGGCACGATCCCGACGCCCAGGCCCGCGAGAATCGCATCGCGCAGAAACAGAAAGTTCTCCGAGATCACGCTCGGCTCCAGCAGCACTTCATGACGTTCGTCGTCGAGATAGGCGGCGACGCGCGTCTGCTTGCCGACCACCGACGCGGTGATCACCGGCACGACCCCCAGCTCTTCGAGCCGCGTCGGCATGCCGTGCGCCTCCGCATAACCGGACGATGCACACGCGACGTAGCGCACCGGCCCCATGTCGCGCGCGACGAGGCTCGGCGGCGGCTCCGGCATCACGCGCACGGCGATATCGACTTCATCGCGCAGCAGATCCTCGACGCGATTCTCGAACATCACGTCGAGCACGATATCCGGATACTCGCGCTTGAACGCGATCAGCCATTCCGACATCACGAGTTGCCCGTAGCCGCTCGGCACCGATAGCCGCACGCGTCCCTGCAGCCGTTGCCCCAATGTCGACACCGATTCCTGCGCCGCGAGCAGCGCGTTCCGGATCGACCGGCCATGCTCGTAGAGTTCGAGGCCGAGTTCGGTCGCCTCGACACGGCGCGTGGTCCGCCGCACGAGTTGCAGGCCGACCGACTTTTCAAGCTGATTCAGGTGATAGCTGACATTGGCGCGGCTCATTTTCATGCGTCGCGCTGCTTCGCTGAGGTTGCCCGCATCGAGGATTTCGACCAGCAGCGTGAGTTCGTTGACGTCCACGGCACGTCCGATTGTCAAATGCGATTTGACAGTCTGTCAACGGCCGCTGTAATTGTCAAGGAAGCTTGTCCCCGCGAGAATGCTTGCACATACTCAACCCGGAGTCGCCATCCATGACGCTTTCGAGCGCGCCCGAAACCGCAGCTGTCCAGCACGCATTGCGTGGCAGCGTCCTCGTCGTGACGATCGATCACGCGCCCGTCAACGCGCTCAATGCCGACGTGCGGCGCGGCCTCATCGATGCGATCGAAACCGCCGACGCGAACGCCGCCGTGCGCGCGGTGCTGATCGTGGGCGCGGGCCGCAACTTCATCGCCGGCGCGGATATCCGCGAGTTCGGCAAGCCCGCGGTGCCGCCCTCGCTGCCCGAGGTGTGCAATCGCATCGAGGCTTGCAGCAAGCCGGTCGTCGCGGCGATTCACGGCGCGGTGCTCGGCGGCGGGCTGGAGGTCGCGCTGGCGTCGCACTACCGGATCGCCGTCGAGGGCGCGAAGCTCGGTCTGCCCGAAGTGCAACTGGGCCTTTTGCCCGGCGCGGGCGGCACGCAGCGCTCGGCGCGTCTGATCGGCGCGCAGGCTGCGTTGTCGCTGATGCTGAGCGGCCGTCATGCCGGCGCGCAAGAAGCGCTGCGACTCGGTCTCGTCGATCGCGTCGGCCAGAGCGATGACGTATTCGCCGAAGGCCTCGCCTACACGCACGAACTGATCGCGACGCACGCCGCGCCGCGCCGCACGAAGAACGCGCACGGTCTCGCCGACAAGGAAGCCAGCGCCGCCGCGATCGCCGCCGCGCGCGCCGACACGCAGAAGAAATCGCGGGGGTTGCTGTCGCCGCTGAAGATCGTCGACTGCGTGGAAGCGGCCTTGAATCTGCCGTTCGACGAAGGCCTGCGCTTCGAGCGCGAGCGATTCCTCGAATGCCGCGAGAGTCCGCAGCGCGCCGGGCTCGTGCATGCCTTTTTCGCCGAGCGCGAGGCGCAGAAGTCGCCCGAAACGCGCGACGCAAAACCGCGCGCGATTCGCGTAGTCGGCGTGATCGGCGGCGGGACGATGGGCGCGGGCATCGCGGTGGCGCTGCTGGACGCGGGTCTTGCGGTGACGATGATCGAACGCGACGACGCATCGCTCGAACGCGGCCGCGCGCATGTCGAAAAGGTCTACGACGGCCTGATCGCGAAAGGCCGCATCACACGCGAAGCGAAGGCGGGCGCGCTGCAGCGCTTCAATGGCGACACGACCTACGACGCGCTCGCCGATGCCGATCTCGTCATCGAAGCCGTGTTCGAGGACATGGCCGTGAAGAAGGCCGTGTTCGCGGAGCTCGATCGCGTGTGCAAGCCCGGCGCGGTGCTCGCGACCAACACGTCCTATCTCGACATCGACGATATCGCGGCGAGCATCTCGCGTCCGCAAGACGTGCTCGGGCTGCATTTCTTCTCGCCCGCGAACATCATGAAGCTGCTCGAAGTGGTCGTGCCCGCGCGTGTCGCCGCCGATGTCGTCGCGACCGGCTTCGAGCTCGCGAAGACGCTCAGGAAAGTGGCGGTGCGCGCGGGCGTGTGCGACGGCTTCATCGGCAATCGTATGCTCGCGGTGTATCGCGCGGCCGCGGATCATCTGATGGAAGACGGCGCGTCGCCGTATCGGATCGACAAGGCCGTGCGCGACTTCGGTTTTCCGATGGGACCGTATCAGGTCATCGATCTCGCCGGCGGCGATATCGGCTGGGCCGCACGCAAGCGCCGCGCCGCGACGCGCGATCCGAATGCGCGTTACGTGCGCATCGGCGACGAGCTGTGCGAGCGCGGCTGGTTCGGCCAGAAGACGGGACGCGGCTTCTATCGCTACGAAGATGGCGCGCGTACCGGCACGCCGGATGCGGAAGTCGAAGCGATCATCGACGCCGAGCGCGTGCGCGCGGGCGTCAAGCCGCGCACGTTCAGCGACGAGCAGATCGTGCGCCGCTACATGGCGGCGATGATCAACGAAGGCGCGAATATCGTGCATGAAGGCATTGCGCAGCGTCCGCTCGATGTCGATGCCACGTTGATGCACGGCTTCGGCTTTCCGCGTTATCGCGGCGGCCCGATGCATTACGCCGATAGCGTCGGCCTCGATAACGTCCTCGCCGATATCCGCGAATTCGCGAAGGAAGATCCGCTCTTCTGGCGCGCGTCGCCATTGATCGTCGATCTGGTCGCGCGCGGCAAGAACTTCGCGAGCCTCAATCAGGCGGCCTGAGCCGTGGCCTTCGTCAAACTCATCATGGAACCGCAGTCATGGATCTGAAATTCACCGCAGAAGAAGAGGCGTTTCGCACGGAAGTCCTGGACTTCCTGCGCGCGTCCTTGCCGGAAGACATCGCGCAAAAAGTGCATACCGGCAAGCGCCTCACGCGTGACGACATGGCGCAATGGCACGGCATTCTCAACGCGAAAGGCTGGCTCGCGAATCACTGGCCGAAAGAATACGGCGGACCCGGCTGGACCGCGATACAGAAGTTCATCTTCGAGAACGAATGCGCGATTGCGGGCGCGCCGCGTATTGTGCCCTTCGGCGTGAACATGCTCGGGCCGGTGCTCATCAAGTACGGCAGCGAAGCGCAAAAGCGTCACTGGCTGCCGCGCATTCTCGATGGCTCCGACTGGTGGTGTCAGGGTTATTCGGAACCGGGCGCGGGCTCGGATCTGGCGTCGGTGCGCACGACAGCCGTGCGCACGATCGAGAACGGCGAGACGTGTTACATCGTCAATGGCCAGAAGACCTGGACCACGCTCGCGCACTACGCGAACATGATCTTCTGCCTCGTGCGCACGGCGCAGGATGTGCGCAAGCAGGAAGGCATCAGTTTCCTGTTGATCGACATGAACACGCCGGGCGTCGAAGTGCGTCCGATCATCACGCTCGATGGCGAGCACGAAGTCAACGAAGTGTTCTTCACCGATGTGCGCGTGCCTGCCGCCAATCTCGTCGGCGAGGAGAACAAGGGCTGGACCTATGCGAAGTATCTGCTGACGTACGAGCGCACGAACATCGCGGGCGTGGGCTTCTCGGTGGCGGCGCTGGGCCGGCTCAAGGCGGCGGCGAGCAAGCTGCAAGGCAATGGCCATGCGCTCATCGACGATCCGTTATTCGCCGCGCGGCTCGCGCGTGTCGAGATCGATCTGGAGAACATGAAGACGACGAATCTGCGCGTGCTCGCGGCGGTCGCGGGCGGTGGCGTGCCGGGCGCGGAAAGCTCGATGCTCAAGATTCGCGGCACGGAAATCCGTCAGGAGATTTCGTCGCTGATGCGTCGCGCGATGGGTCCGTATGCGCAGCAATTCATCGAAGACGATTGCGACGATGAAGCGTCCAACGCGGCGGCGCAGTACTTCAACAATCGCAAGCTGTCGATCTTCGGCGGCTCCAACGAAATACAGAAGAACATCATCTCGAAGATGATGCTCGGGCTTTAAAGGAGTCGCACGATGAATTTCCAGCACACGGAAGACCGGCGGATGCTCGCGGATTCGCTGAACCGCTTCATCGCCGAGCAATATCGGTTCGATGCGCGAGACAGGATCGCGCGTTCCGAAGAAGGATATAGCCGCGATATGTGGCTGCGGTTTTGCGAGCTCGGCATCATCGGCGCGTTCTTCGATGAAGCGGCCGGCGGCTTCGGCGGCGATGGCTTCGATGTGAGCGTCGTGTTCGAGGCGCTCGGGCGAGGGCTCGTCGTCGAACCGTTTCTCGATGCGCTGATCGTCGGACGTGCGCTCGCATATGCCGGCAACGATATGCAGCGCGGGATCGTCGCGAAGATGATCGAAGGCGCGACGATCGCCGCGTTCGCGCACGACGAACCCGGCTCGCATTACGAACGTGCACGCGTGAGCACACGCGCCACGCGGCTCGGCGACGGCTGGGTGCTGAACGGCGCGAAGGGCGTCGTGCAGCAGGGCGAACATGCGGATGTGTTGCTCGTGTCGGCGCGCACATCGGGCGGCGATCATGACGAAGCGGGCATTTCGCTTTTCGTGGTGCCGCGCGATGCAGCGGGCGTCGATGTGCGCGGCTATCGCAAGATCGATGGCGGACGGGTCGCGGAGGTGTCGTTCGATAACGTCAGACTCGAAGCCGATGCCCTCGTCGGCACGGAAGGCGATGGCTACGCGGTGCTCACGCATGCGCTCGGCTATGGACTCGTCGCGCTCGTGTCGGAAGCGGTCGGCGCGATGGATGTCGCGAAGGAACACACGCTCGAATATCTGCGCACGCGTAAGCAGTTCGGCGTGCCCATCGGCGCGTTTCAGGCGCTGCAGCATCGCATGGCCGATGTCCTGCTCGAAATCGAGCAGGCGCGCTCGGCGGCGATCAATGCGGCGGCGGCGGTCGGTGAATCGGGCATTGCGCGTGAACGCGCCTTGTCGGCGGCGAAGTATTCGATCGGACGCATCGGCGCGCGCGTCGCGGAAGAGTCGATTCAGATGCATGGCGGGATCGGCATGACGTGGGAGCTGCCGCTCGCTCATTACGCGAAGCGGCTCGTGATGATCGATCATCAACTGGGCGATGAAGATCATCATCTCGCTCGATATATCGAACTGGGGCGCGCTTCGCTGGCTTGAGCGCGCGTCGGGCAAAAACGAACCGGGAGACGGATTTGAAGATACTTGTGCCTGTGAAGCGCGTGGTCGATTACAACGTCAAGGTCCGGGTGAAGTCGGATAACACGGGCGTCGATATCGCCAACGTGAAGATGTCGATGAATCCGTTCGATGAGATCGCTGTTGAAGAGGCGGTGCGTCTGCGGGAAGCGGGTGTTGCGACCGAAGTTATCGCCGTGTCGTGCGGCGTGACGCAGTGTCAGGAGACGTTGCGCACCGCGTTGGCCATCGGCGCGGATCGCGCTGTGTTGGTGGAAACATCGGAAGACTTGCAGCCTTTGGCCGTCGCGAAGTTGTTGAAGGCGCTGGTCGATCAGGAAAAGCCTGATTTGATCATCCTCGGCAAGCAGGCTATCGACGACGATTCGAATCAAACCGGTCAGATGCTTGCGGCGCTGGCAGGTCTGCCGCAGGCGACGTTCGCATCGAAGGTTGTGGTCGCGGATGGCAAGGCGACTGTATCGCGTGAAGTCGATGGCGGCGCGGAGACGCTTTCTTTGAAGCTGCCCGCAGTGGTCACGACGGATCTGCGCCTGAACGAACCGCGCTATGTGACGCTGCCGAACATCATGAAGGCGAAGAAGAAGCCTTTGTCGATAGTGAAGCCCACCGATCTGGGCGTCGATGTTGCGCCGCGTCTGAAGACATTGAAAGTTGTCGAGCCACCGAAACGCGGCGCGGGCATTACGGTGCCGGACGTGAAAACGCTGCTCGAAAAACTGAAGAACGAAGCGAAGGTAATCTGATGACGACTCTCGTTATTGCGGAACACGACAACGCATCGATCAAGTCGGCGACGCTGAACACGATTGCGGCTGCGTTGAAGATCGGCGGCGATGTGCATGTGCTGATCGCAGGTTCGAACGCGCAAGGCGCGGCGGATGCGGCGGCAAAGATCGCGGGCGTGTCGAAAGTGCTGCTCGCCGATGCGCCTCAACTCGCCGACGGCCTGGCTGAAAACATCGAAGGCACGGTGCTA
>JFHF01000067.1 GCA_000648925.1 Caballeronia jiangsuensis | reverse complement strand
CGCGATCACCGCGGGTTTGCTGATCGGCGTCGTGCCGACCTTCAAGACGATCTTCGATGGCTTCGGCGCCGCCCTGCCCGCGCCGACGCGCTTCGTGCTCGCGCTGTCGGACGGCGTCGCGTGTGCCGGCGTGCCGTTCGTCATCGCGTGCGCGTGTGCGGTGATCGTCGTGTCGCGCTGGATGAAACGATCGTCCGATGCCCGCGAGTCCGCCGATCGCGCGGCGTTGCGCATGCCGCTCGCAGGCAAGCTGCTGCGCTCCCTCGCTGTCGCCCGATGGAGCCGCGCGCTCGGCACGCTGCTCTCGGCAGGCACGTCGCTGTCGGATGCCTTCGACTCGCTCACGCACGCGACGGGCAATCGCGTCTTCGACCGCGCCACGGTCGACATCGCCGCGCGGCTGCGCAACGGCGAGCGCCTCGCGGTCGCCATGCGCGCCGCTGGCTGCTTCCCGCAAGACGTCGTGCAGCCGATCGCGGTCGCTGAAGAATCGGGCTCGCTCGATGCGATGCTCCTCGATCTCGCCACGCTGGCCGATCGTCAGGTGGACGAGCGCATCGGGGTGTTCGCGAGCCTCTGCGAGCCGATCGTCATCGCAGTGCTGGGCACGCTCGTGGGCGGACTCGTCATCGCGATGTATCTTCCTATCATTCAGCTCGGCAACGTGGTGTAGCATCGCGGGCCAAAGCAACCGTTCGTCCATCATGCAGCCTTCGTTCGATCCGTCCGCCGCGCACTTCGCGAGCCGCTATCTGGCGGCGTTCGCCGCGCTTCCCGTCGCCGTGCAGTACGGGTTCGCCGTCGTGCTCGGTCTCGTGATCGGCAGTTTTCTCACCGTCGTCGTGCATCGCCTGCCTGTCATGCTCGAACGCGCGTGGCGCGCGGAAGTCGATTCGGCCATGCCCGAAGCGCCGAAACCTTCCGCCGATCCGTACCCCGAACGCTTCAATCTCGCCGTGCCGCGCAGCGCGTGTCCGCATTGCAAGCATGTGCTGCGCGCGTGGGAAAACATTCCCGTCATCAGTTATCTCGCGTTGCGCGGGCGCTGTTCGGCGTGCGGCGCGCGCGTGAGCCCGCGCTATCCGCTGGTGGAACTCGCGAGCGGCGTGCTCGCGGCGCTCTCGCTGTACGCCTACGGTCCCACCTGGCCCGCGCTGGCCGCGTTCGGACTGTGCGCGACTTTGCTCACTGCCGGTCTCATCGACTACGACACGCGCTATCTTCCCGATGTGCTGACGCTGCCCTTGCTGTGGGCGGGGCTCATCGTGAATTTCGGCGCAGGCGGATTCGCGACGCTGCATGACGCCGTAACGGGCGCGATCGTCGGCTATCTCTTTCTGTGGTGCGTGTACTGGCTCTTCAGGCTCGTGCGCGGCGTGGAGGGCATGGGCTACGGCGACTTCAAACTCCTCGCCGCGATCGGCGCGTGGCTCGGCTGGTCCGCGCTCGCGCAAGTGGTCCTGATCGCGGCCGTCGCGGGCGCGGCGTTCGGCATCGTAGCGACGTGGCGCAAGCGCATGCGTTTCGAGGAGCCGTTGCCGTTCGGGCCGTTTCTCGCGGCGGGCGGAGCGATCACGCTCTTCGTCGGCACACCGCTCTATTCTTTGTTGGGATGATCGAAGGGAGCAACGGATGTTCAGCATTGGTCTCACCGGCGGCATCGGCAGCGGCAAAAGCACGGTCGCGGATCTGTTCGCGGCGCGCGGCGTGCCGCTGATCGACACGGACCTGATCGCGCACCGGATCACCGCGCCGGGCGGCGTCGCGATGCCGCTCATCGCAAGCGAATTCGGCGACGATTTCATCGCGGCGGACGGCTCGCTCGATCGCGCGAAGATGCGCGCGCTAGTCTTCGCCGACGACACCGCGAAAGCGCGCCTCGAACGCATCGTGCATCCGTTGATTCGCGCCGAAACCGAGCGCCAGAGACTGGCGGCGCAAGGCGCGTATCACATCGTGGTCGTGCCGCTGCTGGTGGAATCGGGCGAATGGGCCGCGCGCGTGTCGCGCGTGCTGGTGGTGGATTGCCCTGTCGAAACGCAGATCGCGCGCGTCATGCGGCGCAATGGTTTCACGCGCGAACAGGTGCTCGCGATCATCGCGAAGCAGGCGTCTCGCGATGCGCGGCTTGCCGCAGCGGACGATATCGTCATCAACGACGAAACCGCCACGCACGACGCCCTCGCGCAGCAAGTCGACGCGCTGCACGCGCGTTATCTGTCGCTGGCATCCGCATGAAAGGGCTTGATCGCCTGAGTTGGCCAAATCATCGAAAAGTTCCCTGATTTGCGCCGAAACAAGCAGTTTGGCGAGCGATTATGCCGCGATTTGCTAGGGTGAGGATGCGGCATTAGAATGTGCTCACTTCCGCTCATGGAAGCAACCGACCCACGCCGAGGCGAGCGCGCTTGATCCTTTACGAGTATCCCTTCAACGAGCGAATCCGGACGCTGTTGCGCCTCGAAGACCTGTTCGAGCGCTTCACGTTCTTTCTGACTCAGGAAGACGCGCGAGAACATCACGTTGCGCTCACGACGCTCTTTGAGATCGCCGAAGTCGCAGGCCGCACGGATCTCAAGGCCGACCTCATGAAGGAACTGGAGCGGCAGCGCCAGACGCTCGCGCCGTTCCGTGGCAATCCGGGAATCGAACAGGAAGCGCTCGAAGCCGTGCTCGGTGAAATCGAGCAGACGCTCGGCGGCCTCACCGACATGCACGGCAAGACCGGTCAGCATCTCGCCGACAACGAATGGCTCGCGAGCATCCGCAGCCGCACGATCATCCCGGGTGGCACGTGCAAGTTCGATCTGCCGTCGTATTACGCCTGGCAGCAGTTGCCGGTGGAAGAACGGCGTCAGGACATCGCGAAATGGGTCATGCCGATGCTCGCGTTGCGCGACGCGGCGGCCATCGTGTTGCGGCTCGCGCGTGAATCGGGTCAAGCATCGAAAGTGATGGCCATGCAGGGCAGCTATCAGCAAATGTTGTCCGGCCGCACCTATCAACTGATGCAAGTGCGCGTTTCACCGGACACCCGCGTGATTCCCGAAGCGAGCGCGAACAAGTACATGCTGTGGGTACGCTTCACGGTGCAGGACGGCGATCTGAAGCCGCGCGCCGTCGATGTGGACGTCCCGTTTCATCTGACGCTTTGCAGCCTTTGAATAGAATCGGCCGGCCCAATATGGATCAGATGTTGATCAACGCCGGCGCGATTCGCCACGTCTTACCGTCATGACCACTGTCGTCAAATGCCCGACCTGCAGCAAGGATGTCCGCTGGGTTCCGGAAAACCGCTTTCGCCCGTTCTGCTCCGAGCGCTGCAAGCAAATCGATCTCGGCGCGTGGGCGGCCGAGAAGTACAAGATTTCGGGTAATTCACAGGAAACGCCGCCGGACGACGATTCACACGGCGGCTTGAACTGACCTTCACTCGCGCTTATTCGCGCTCTTCCTCTTCGAGCCATTCGAGGATCGGAATCGCCGCGGGCAGAAGCGGAGCGACGTCGACGGGAAGCGTCTGCCAGGCAATCGCCTGACCTTCACGCCCGAGCGGCATGCCCTTCCAGTCCGTCACCTTGCAGAAAAAGAGACGCACGTACGCGTGCGGGTAATCGTGTTCGAGCGTGCGCCAGAGCTGACACGCGGTGACGTCGATACCCAGTTCCTCGTGCAATTCGCGCCCGAGCGCCGCCTCGATGCTCTCGCCCGGTTCGAGCTTGCCGCCGGGAAACTCCCAGTAACCTTCGTATGGTTTGCCGGCGGGCCGCTGCGCGAGCAGATAGCGCCCGTCGTGCTGCACCATCACGCCGACGGCCACCTCCGTCACCTTGCGGCCATCGGGCGCGATGTCGGTCTGCGATTCGGTCATTGCTTGCGTCCCGACCAGTCGCGCGCGAACTGCCACGCGACGCGCCCCGACCGCGATCCGCGTTCCAGCGCCCATACGAGCGCATCGCCGCGTGCGCTTTCGACTTCCGCATCGTCGCAACCGAAGTGCTTCAGCCAATGCCCGACGATCGACAGATAGTCGTCCTGCTTGAACGGATAGAAGCTGACCCAGAGGCCGAAACGTTCGGACAACGAGATCTTTTCCTCGACCACTTCGCCGGGGTGAATCTCGCCATCGGACGTGTGCTTGTACGTCTCGTTGTCGCTCATGTATTCGGGCAACAAATGACGGCGGTTCGACGTCGCGTAAATCAGCACGTTGTCCGATTGCGCCGCGACCGAACCGTCGAGCGCAACCTTCAGCGCCTTGTAGCCCGACTCGCCTTCCTCGAAGGAAAGGTCGTCGCAGAACACGAGGAAGCGCTCGGGCCGCGTCGAAATCAGATCGACGATATCGCCGAGATCGTGCAGATCGTCCTTGTCGACTTCGATGAGACGCAGGCCGTCCTTCGAATAAGCGTTCAGACACGCCTTGATCAGCGACGACTTGCCGGTGCCACGCGCGCCCGTCAGCAGAACGTTGTTCGCGGGCAGCTTGTTCACGAACTGCTGCGTGTTCTGCTGTATCAGGCCTTTTTGACGGTCGATGTTCCGAAGGTCGTCGAGCGAGATTGGCGAAATCGCCGGCACGGGTTGCAGGAAACCGCGCCCCTGACGCTTGCGCCAGCGAAACGCCACGGCGGATTCCCAGTCGATATCGGGCGCCGCCGGCGGCAACATGCCTTCGATGCGCGCCAGCACAGCTTCGGCGCGCGTGAGAAATTGTTCGAGCTTGTCCATGTTCGTATCGATGCGCGCCGCTTTTACGAGCGATAGTCGGCGTTGATGCTTACGTAGTCGTGCGAGAGGTCGCAGGTCCAGATCGTCGCGTTCGCGTCGCCGCGTCCGAGCAGCACGCGAATCGCGATTTCGCTCTTCTTCATCACACGCTGGCCGTCTTCTTCCTTGTACTCGGGATTGCGTCCGCCCGCCTTCGCGACGAGCACGTCATCGAGATAAAGATCGATCTTGCCAACGTCGAGATCCGTCACGCCCGCATAGCCGATCGCCGCGAGAATGCGGCCGAGGTTCGGATCGGATGCGTAGAACGCCGTCTTCACGAGCGGCGAATGGCCGATCGCGTACGCGATCTGGCGGCATTCCGCCGCGTCCTTGCCGCCTTCGACCGTGATCGTCATGAACTTGGTCGCGCCTTCGCCGTCGCGCACGATGAGTTGCGCGAGTTCCTGCGCCACTTCGGTCACCGCGTCGCGCAGTGCGGCGTACGCGGGCGAATCCGTCGACGTGATCGCGGGCAGGCTCGATTTGCCCGACGCGATCAGGATGAACGAATCGTTGGTGGACGTATCGCCGTCGATGGTGATGCAGTTGAACGAGCGGTCCGCGACATGCTTCACGAGCTGGTCCAGCACCGGCTGCGCGACCTTGGCGTCGAAAGCGAGGAAGCCGAGCATCGTCGCCATGTTCGGCTTGATCATGCCCGCGCCCTTGCTGATGCCGGACAGCGTGACGACGTGACCATCGATCGTCACCTGACGCGACGCCGCCTTCGGCAGCGTGTCCGTCGTCATGATGGCTTGCGCGGCGTCGAACCAGTGCGCGGCCTGTTGATTCGCGAGCGCGGCGGGCAGGCCGGCCTTCAGACGATCGATCGGCAGCGGCTCGAGAATCACGCCCGTCGAGAACGGGAGAATCTGTTGCGCATCGAGACCTTCGAGGCGCGCAAGCTCCGCGCACGTCGCGCGCGCGTGCGCCATGCCCGGCTCGCCGGTGCCGGCGTTCGCGTTGCCGGTGTTCACGACGAGCGCGCGAATGCCCTTGCCGCCCTTGCCCACAGCCGCGAGATGCTCGCGGCACACGGTGACGGGCGCGGCGCAGAAGCGATTCTGCGTGAACACGCCCGCGACGCTCGCGCCTTCATCGACGCGAATGACGAGCACGTCCTTGCGATTGGGCTTGCGGATATTCGCCTCGGCCCAGCCAAGCGTGACGCCGGCGACGGGATGAAGCGCTGCGGGATCGATCGAAGGGAAGTTGACGGCCATGTTCGCGTCTCGCTGAAGGTGGCGAGTGCCGGTTTTCGGACCGGCACGCTTTGAAAGACTGACGCCGCTTTCGCTGAGCGAGACCGGCGCCGTGAAAAGTGAGACCTGCAAAGACAAACGACGCATCGCTGCGTCGCCTGTTCATCTGTCACTAGCCGATTAAGCCAGCTTGCCGTGACAGTTTTTGTACTTCTTGCCGCTGCCGCACGGGCACGGATCGTTGCGGCCGACCTTCGGCACGTCGTCCGAGGGGCGCGTCGCGACGCTGATATCGTCGCCGGCGGCCATCGCCTGACTGACCATCTGTGCCGTGGCGCTCGCCGCGGCGGTGGCGGGCGTCGGTTCGGCGGCCGGCGCGTTGAAGTCCGCGTGCGTGAACGACACGTTCTCGAGATGGCTGCCCTTCTCTTCGTACTGCTCGGCGGCTTCCTCGAGTTGCTCGGGCGACTGAATCTGCACGTTCATCACGACGCGCGTGACTTCCTGCTTGACGGCATCGAGCATCGCGGCGAAGAGTTCGAACGCCTCGCGCTTGTATTCCTGTTTCGGGTTCTTCTGCGCATAGCCGCGCAGATGGATGCCCTGACGCAGATGATCGAGCGCGGCGAGGTGCTCGCGCCAGCGGCTATCGAGCGTCTGCAGCATGATCGAGCGTTCGAACGCGCTGAACGACTCGCGGCCCACGAGCGTGACCTTCGCTTCGTACGCTTCGTCGGCGGCGGCGAGCACGGCTTCGCAGATCTCTTCGGCATCGATCGAGTTCGACTCGTTGATCATCTCCTGAACGGCGAGATCGAGCGACCAGTCGTTGCGCAACACTTCTTCCAGCTCCGGCGCTTCCCACTGCTCTTCGATGCTGCCTGCCGGCACGAACGTGCGCACGACGTCGCTGATTACGCTCTGGCGCATCGCGGCGATGGTTTCCTGCACGTCGTTCGCTTCGAGCAGTTCGTTGCGTTGCTGATAGATCACCTTGCGCTGATCGTTGGCGACATCGTCGTATTCGAGCAGTTGCTTGCGGATATCGAAGTTGCGCGCTTCGACCTTGCGCTGCGCGCCTTCGATCGAACGCGTGACCATGCCCGCTTCGATCGGCTCGCCTTCCGGCATCTTCAGGCGATCCATGATCGCGCGCACGCGGTCGCCCGCGAAAATGCGCAGGAGCGGATCATCCAGCGACAGATAGAAGCGCGACGAACCCGGATCGCCCTGACGGCCCGCGCGGCCGCGCAACTGGTTGTCGATACGGCGCGACTCGTGACGCTCGGTGCCGATGATATGCAGACCGCCCGCGGCCTTCACGTGATCGTGCAGCGTCTGCCATTCGTCGTGCAGTTTCTGGATGCGCGTGGCTTTCTCGTCCTCGGGGATCGACAGATCCGCCTCGATGAACGACGCCTGCTTCTCGACATTGCCGCCGAGCACGATGTCCGTACCGCGGCCGGCCATGTTCGTCGCGATCGTGACGACGCCCGGACGGCCCGCTTCGGCGACGATCGCCGCTTCGCGCGCGTGCTGCTTCGCGTTGAGCACTTCGTGCTTCACGCCCGCCTGGCCGAGCAGCCCGGACAGCAGTTCGGACGCTTCGATCGACGTCGTGCCGACGAGCGTCGGCTGACCGCGCTCGACGCAATCGCGGATGTCGCGAATCACCGCGTCATAGCGTTCCTTCGACGTCTTGTAGATCTGATCCTGCTTGTCGACGCGCTTCGGCGGGCGGTTGGTCGGAATCACGACCGTTTCGAGACCGTAGATCTCGTTGAATTCATACGCTTCCGTGTCCGCGGTGCCGGTCATGCCAGACAGCTTCGCGTACATGCGGAAGTAGTTCTGCAGCGTGATGGACGCGAGCGTCTGGTTCTCGGCCTGAATCTGGACGTGTTCCTTCGCCTCGACGGCCTGATGCAGACCATCCGACCAGCGCCGGCCGTTCATCATGCGGCCCGTGAATTCGTCGACGATCACGACTTCGCCGTTCTGCACCACGTAGTGCTGATCGCGCAGGAAGAGCGTATGCGCGCGCAACGCGGCATAGATGTGGTGCATCAGCGTGATGTTCTGCGGCGCGTAGAGGCTCTCGCCTTCGCCGATCAGGCCCCACTCGGCGAGCAGGCGCTCGGCCTTCTCGTGGCCCGATTCAGTCAGGAACACTTGGCGCGCCTTTTCGTCGAGCGTGTAGTCGCCCGGCTTCTCGACGCCCGTGCCGTCCGCCTTCTCTTCGCCGATCTGCTGTTCGAGCAGCGGCGGCAGCGCGTTCATGCGCACGTAGAGGTCGGTGTGATCTTCGGCCTGGCCGGAGATGATGAGCGGCGTACGCGCCTCGTCGATGAGAATCGAGTCCACTTCGTCGACGATCGCGAAATTGAGCGGCCGCTGCACGCGCGCGGTGGTCTCGTAGACCATGTTGTCGCGCAGATAGTCGAAGCCGAACTCGTTGTTCGTGCCGTAGGTGATGTCCGCCGCGTACGCTTCCTGCTTCTGCGAGTGCTCCATCTGCGACAGATTCACGCCGCACGAGAGCCCGAGGAAGTTGTAGAGACGCGCCATCCATTCGGCGTCGCGCTGGGCGAGGTAGTCGTTCACCGTGACGACGTGCACGCCGCGGCCCGACAGCGCGTTCAGATACGCGGCGAGCGTCGCGACGAGCGTCTTGCCCTCGCCGGTGCGCATTTCGGCGATCTTGCCGTAATGCAGGACCATGCCGCCGATGAGCTGGACGTCGAAGTGGCGCATCTTCAGGATGCGCTTGCTCGCTTCGCGGCAGACGGCGAACGCCTCGGGCAGGATCACGTCGAGCGATTCACCGCCCGCGACACGTTGGCGGAACTCGTCGGTCTTGGCGCGCAGCTGGTCGTCCGAGTACTTCTCGACGGTCGGCTCAAGGGCATTGATCGCCACAACGGTCTTTTGATACTGCTTGACCAGCCGCTGATTGCGGCTGCCAAAAATCTTCTGAAGGAAACCGGTCGTCATCGGATCAGTGTCTGCGTCGCGGCTTCGGACGGGCGCATGTGCAAGCTGCGTCCGGGCTCGGAGAACCTCGGCGACTTAAGTCCATAAGGTGAAATTCGAATCGGGAATTTTAGCACGCGAGTTTGGCAGACCTTGCGTTGGCGTGCCCGCGCGGGCGTCGGCGTGACGCGACAGTCAACGGGTTGAAAGCTTTTCGGCAAACATCGGCCGAAACGGCCAACGAGCAGGAACTACGGCTCTCCTCGCGTACAATCGAGACGTTCCATCGGGCGTCCGCCTAAGCAAAAATGAGCCGCTTTTCTACAAATTCAAGGTCGCGTTTCGATCCACGCAGGCCGCAAGCCGTCGCCGACGTGCTCGATCGCACCGATGCGTTTCGCGCGCTGCGTGCCGGCGTCGAGCAAGTGGCGGCGCTGCAGCGCGATTTGAGCTCGCTCCTGCCGGATTATCTGGCGTCGAACGTGGAACCGGGATTCATCAAGGACGGCGTACTCGCGCTCTTTGCGGCGCATAACGCGCTCGCCGCGCGTTTGCGGCATCTGGAGCCGCGTCTGCTTTCGGATCTTCAGCAGCGCGGCTGGGCCGTCAACGCGCTGAAGATTCGCGTGCGACCTCAATCGATGAAAGAACCCGTGCCGCCCAAGCAGGCGCGCATGTCGCCGGCGGGCGCTTCCGCGCTACAGGAACTGGCCGAATCGCTGGAACCGTCGCCGCTGCAGGAAGCGCTCGCGCGAATGGCGTCGCGTCATCAGGGGCGCGCGCAAAAAAAATGAGCGGCGCTTTCGCTGCCGCTCATCTCTGACTGCCGAATAATTGCGTTAAATCAGGCGAATGCCGTCTGCGTATCGAATCCGAAACCGCGCGGCGCCTTTTGCGTGTCCTCGAACGTGACGATTTCGTACGCATCTTCGTGCGCGAGCAATTCACGCAGCAGCATGTTGTTCATCGCGTGGCCGCCCTTGTACGCCTTGTACGACGCCAGCAACGGATGGCCGACCACGTAAAGGTCGCCGATCGCGTCGAGCATCTTGTGCTTCACGAACTCGTCGTCGTAACGCAGGCCGTCATTGTTCAGGATGCGGTATTCGTCCAGCACGATCGCGTTGTCCATGCTGCCGCCGCGGGCGAGTCCGAGTTCGCGCATCATCTCGACTTCGTGCGCGAAGCCGAACGTGCGGGCGCGGGCAATCTCGCGCACGTAGGAAGTCGTCGCGAAATCCACTTCCAGCGCCTGGCCGGTTTTGTCGACGGCCGGATGGCGGAAATCGATAGTAAAGCTCAGCTTGAAACCGAAATACGGTTCGAGACGCGCGAACTTGTCGCCGTCGCGCACTTCGACGGGCTTCGTCACCTTGATGAACTGCTTCGGCGCGTTCTGCTCTTCGATACCCGCCGACTGGATGAGAAACACGAACGAAGCCGCGCTGCCGTCCATGATCGGGATTTCTTCGGCGGTCACGTCGACGTACAGGTTGTCGATGCCGAGACCCGCACACGCCGACATCAAGTGCTCGATGGTCGACACGCGCGCGCCGTCCTTCTGCAACACGGACGCGAGACGGGTATCACCGATCGCCATTGCGGACGCCGGAATGTCGACGGGTTCGGGCAGGTCGACGCGCGAAAATACGATGCCCGTGCCAATGGGTGCGGGGCGCAGAGTCAGATTGACCTTGCTACCGGAATGGAGCCCGATCCCCACGGTTTTGACGACGGTCTTGATTGTTCGCTGCTTCAACATGATGTTCTTTCCGATTTATGTTCCCTATAAAGAGAATCAATCGTGCGTTAAATTCTAATAGCCACAAGTATACTCCATTCGTCGCGCGTCGTCCTGATCCAGGAGGTATCAACTGTTTCCCTGTGTTACGTCGCGGCGGCCCGATTATGAAGTAGAACGGGCCGATGCCCGGAATGGAGGCATTTCCGGTCATCGGCCCCAAGCTGCAACTCAGTGCGAGGGCGTTTCAGGCGTTGCGCGAAGGCAACGCCGCGCCGCTGCACTCAGCGCAACGTCGCCAGGATGCTTTGAGCGTCGCTGACTTCGAACTTGCCAGGCGCTTCGACTGACAACGTCTTGACCACGCCGTCGTCGACCACCATCGCGTAGCGCTGGGAACGAATTCCCATGCCACGCTCGGACAAATCCTGATCCAGTCCGAGTGCCTGAGTGAAACGCGCACTGCCGTCCGCGATCATCTTCACCTTGCCCGAGGCTTGAAGATCGCGTCCCCACGCGCTCATGACGAACGCGTCGTTGACGGAAACGCACCAGATTTCGTCGATTCCCGCGGCGGACAGATCCGCAGCGGCTTCGACGTAGCCAGGCACGTGTCTGGCGGAGCATGTCGGCGTAAACGCGCCCGGCAATCCGAAGATCACCACGCGCTTGCCGGCGCACCGCTCGCGCACCGGGAACGCATTCGGTCCCACGGCGCAGCCCTCGGTGGCCTCCTCGATGAACTCGAAGAGACGCACGTCGGGCAACGTATCACCCACTTTGATCATGCTCGGTCCTTCCCTCATCAGTGCTCGCGGACATTCTCGCGATTGCATCGTCCCGCAACCGTGCCGAACATCATTGCGGCGATTTCGGCTTCAATCTGCCTTCCTCGACGTCAGGGGCAGAATCGTGGGGGTCGGCTGGCCACGGCCCGGCGTCCATTGTGCATCCAGGACGCGGCCTTGGACAGTCGCCCCACGCGAAGCCTGCATCATCCGCACGACATGTTCAGCGCGTGCACGCGGTGTGCCGCGTCGTCATACCTCACTCGGCAGCAAATAACGTGCGCCTGCTCAGTCAGCTTGCTTGCGCAGGAACGCCGGAATGTCATACGTATCGACACCCTTTTCCTGCAGCGCCTGCACGTGCGATGCCGCGGTTTCGCGCGTCGAACGCCACACGGCCGGGGTGTCGAGCTGACCGTAATCCGTCGTCGATTGCCCATGCTGCGCGCCGTACGTGTTGTGCGAAGGCTGATGGCCGTGCGCGATCGGCTGGTTGTCGGTGCCCGTGCGCAGGAGCGTCATCGGCGCTTGCTGCTGCTTCTTCGCCGCGCGGCCCAGACCAGTCGCCACCACCGTCACGCGCAGTGCATCGCCCATCGCGTCGTCGTACACGGCGCCGAAGATCACCGTTGCGTCATCGGCTGCGTAGCTCTTGATGGTGTTCATCACTTCACGCGTTTCCGACAGACGCAGCGAACGGCTCGACGTGATGTTCACCAGCACGCCACGCGCGCCCGACAGATCCACGCCTTCCAGCAGCGGGCTTGCGACAGCCTGCTCGGCGGCGAGACGCGCACGATCGACGCCGGCGACCGTCGCCGTGCCCATCATCGCTTTGCCCTGCTCGCCCATCACCGTTTTCACGTCTTCGAAGTCGACGTTCACGAGACCATCGACGTTGATTATTTCCGCGATCCCGGCCACTGCGTTGTTCAGCACGTCGTCCGCGCACTGGAAGCACTTGTCCATCTCGGCGTCATCGCCCATCACCTCGAACAGCTTGTCGTTGAGCACGACGATCAGCGAGTCGACGTGATCCTCCAGTTGCTGCGAGCCGGCTTCCGCGACGCGCATGCGGCGGCCGCCTTCGAACTCGAACGGCTTGCTCACCACGCCGACGGTCAGAATGCCCATTTCCTTGGCAATCTGCGCGACCACCGGCGCCGCGCCCGTGCCCGTGCCGCCGCCCATGCCCGCGGTGATGAACACCATGTGCGCGCCGCGCAGTGCATCGGCGATGCGCTCGCGCGCGTCTTCCGCGGCTTCCTTGCCCTTATCCGGTTTCGCGCCTGCGCCGAGACCGGTCATGCCGAGTTGCAGAACTGCCGGCGCGCGGGAACGCGCGAGCGCCTGAGCGTCGGTGTTCATCACGATGAAGTCGACGCCCTGCACACCACGGTTGATCATGTGCTGAACCGCGTTGCCGCCAGCACCACCAACGCCCACGACCTTGATGATCGTTCCGTTGGTTTCCGTTTCCAGCATTTCGAAATCCATGTTGCCTCCGTCAAGAATGAAGATCGGCGTTATTCGATGAAAGATCGGGCAACCTTTCGTCGCGCGCCAGCCGCCGGTACCAGCGCGTAATTCTTTTTATTGCCTGTTGCTTAAAAGTTTCCGAGGAACCAGTCCTTCATCCGCGAGAACACTTGTCCCATCGAACCGTTTTGCACTGCGACCTTGCGGCCGCGCATGCGTTGCGAGCGTCCTTCGGCGAGCAGGCCCATCGCCGTCGAGTAGCGCGGATTGCGCACCACGTCGGCGAGACCGCCCGCGTATTCCGGCACGCCGATGCGCACCGGCTTCAGGAAGATGTCTTCGCCGAGCTCGACCATGCCGGGCATCATCGCCGCGCCGCCGGTCAGCACGACGCCGCTCGACAGCAGCTCTTCGTAGCCCGACTCGCGCACGACCTGCTGCACCAGCGAGAACAGCTCTTCGACGCGCGGTTCCACGACCGCCGCCAGCGCCTGGCGCGACAGCGTGCGCGGACCGCGCTCGCCGAGACCCGGCACTTCGATCATTTCGTCCGGATCGGCGAGCGCCTGCTTCGCGATGCCGTAGCTCACCTTGATGTCTTCCGCGTCGGGCGTCGGCGTGCGCAGCGCCATCGCGACGTCGCTCGTGATCTGGTCGCCGGCGATCGGAATCACCGCCGTATGACGGATCGCGCCTTCGCTGAAGATGGCGATGTCGGTCGTGCCGCCGCCGATATCGACCAGCACCACGCCGAGCTCCTTCTCGTCCTCGGTCAGCACCGCAAGCGACGACGCCAGCGGTTGCAGGATCAGGTCGTTCACTTCGAGCCCGCAGCGACGCACGCACTTCACGATGTTCTGCGCCGCGCTCACCGCGCCCGTCACGATGTGCACCTTCACTTCGAGGCGGATGCCGCTCATGCCGATCGGCTCGCGCACGTCTTCCTGACCGTCGATGATGAATTCCTGCGTCAGGATGTGCAGCACCTGCTGATCGGTCGGGATGTTGATCGCCTTGGCCGTCTCGATCACGCGCGCGACGTCCGCCTGCGTGACTTCCTTGTCCTTGATCGCGACCATGCCGCTCGAATTGAAGCTGCGGATATGGCTGCCCGCGATCCCGGTGAAGACGTTCGTGATCTTGCAATCGGCCATTAGTTCGGCCTCTTCCAGCGCGCGCTGGATGGACTGCACCGTGGCCTCGATGTTGACCACGACGCCCTTCTTCAACCCCTTCGAGTCGCTCTGACCGAGTCCGATCACCTCGTAGTGGCCTTCGCCCTTCAATTCGGCGACGATCGCGACCACCTTCGACGTTCCGATGTCGAGGGAAACCAGCAGGTCTTTGTAGTCTTTGCTCATAGCGTGCTCATGCCTGTGATGTCTGCTTACTTCTTGGCCTTATCGGTGTCGTTGATGAAGCGCATGTTCGCGGCTCGTATGGCGAAGCCGTTCGGGTACCGCAAATCCGCATATTCGATGTCTTTCCCCCATCGTCCCGTAACGGACGTCCACGACGCGACGAAACGCTTGCAACGGTCATTCAGCGTGTCCGGGTTGCGCTCGCGGCCGAGTTCGATCTGCGTGCCGTTCGAGAGCTTGACCGTCCACGCGAAACGCGGCGACAGCGTCACTTCCTCCGGCTTCGCGTCCAGCGGCGCGAACCACTTCTGAAAATCGCGATACCGCGCGACCACTTCCTTCGCCGTGCCCTCGGGACCGTCGAACGCCGGCAGATCGTCGTCGAGTTCGCCCTGATTCGCCGTGAAGAGATCGCCGTCGACGCTCACCAGTTGATCGTTGCCCCACGTGCCGAGCGGCTTGTATTCCTCCAGCGTCACCGCGAGGGCGTTGGGCCACACGCGCCGCACGCTCGCGTGGCGCACCCACGGCACCTGCTCGAACGCGGCGCGCGCCGCATCGAGATCGACGGTAAAGAAGTTGCCCTTCAGATGACCGACCACGCTCGCGCGCACGACCGGCGAACTGACGTGCGTGGTGTCTCCGTCGATCTGAATTTCGCGCAGGCGAAACTCGGGACGCTGGATCGCCCAGTAACCCGCGGCGCCCAGAAGCAGCAGCACGAGCACGACGTGCAGCGCATTGGCGGCGAGGTTGAGTTGGCGAACGTTGTTCCACATGGTTTCGCTTCTTCGTGTCCTGTGTGTGATCGAGCTAATTCTTCAGCGTGAGCGACAGCACCTTCACGACGAGATCCTTGTAGCTGATGCCGACCGCGCGCGCGGCCTTCGGCGGCAGCGAGTGGTCGGTCATGCCGGGCGCCGTGTTCACTTCGAGGAAATACGGGTTGCCGTCCGAGTCGAGCATGAAGTCTGCGCGACCCCAGTCGGTGCAGCCGAGAATCTCGAACGCCCGCTTGGTCAGTTGCTTCATGCGCGCTTCTTCGGCTTCGGTCAGGCCGCACGGAATCAGGTACTGCGTGTCGTCGGCGACGTACTTCGCGTGATAGTCGTAGAACTCGCCCGCCGGCACGATCTTGATGACCGGCAAGTCGAGGTCGCCCGCGATGCAGCACGTGAACTCGCCCCCGCCTTCGATGCTCTTCTCGACGATCACGATCTTGTCGAAGTTCGCCGCTTCGGCGAGCGCGGGCACGAGCGTTTCCGCGCTCTTCACCTTGATGACCGCGACACTCGATCCTTCGCTTGCCGGCTTCACGAAGAGCGGCAGCCCGAGCTTCGCGATGATGTCCTGCGCGCGCGCCGCGTAATCTTCGCCACGGAACACGGTTTCGAACGGCGGCGTCGGAATGCCGGTCTGCTGCCACACGAGCTTCGTGCGCAGCTTGTCCATGCCGAGCGCCGAGCCGAGCACGCCGCTGCCCGTGTACCGGATGCCGTAGAAATCCAGCGCGCCTTGCAGTTGCCCGTTCTCGCCATAGCCGCCATGCAGCGCGATGAACGCGCGCACGAAGCCTTGCGCCTTCAGATCCGAAAGCGGATGCCGGGCCGGATCGAACGGATGCGCATCGATGCCCGCGTCGCGCAGACCTTCGAGCACGAGGCGCCCGGAATTGAGCGAGACCTCGCGCTCGGCGGAATTTCCACCGAGCAGCACCGCGACTTTGCCGAACACGGCCGGATCGATTTGATTCACTTGATTGCTCGTTACGTCTGTCATTTCAGTTCTGGCCATTCGCCAGCTTTCCGCACACACCGCCGATGGAACCCGCGCCCATCGTGATCACCACATCGCCGTTGCGCGCGATCGTCGTCACCGCGTCGGGCACTTCGTCGATCGTTTCGACGAACACCGGCTCCACCTTGCCCGCGACGCGAATCGCGCGCGCCAATGCCCGGCCGTCCGCCGCGACGATGGGCGCTTCGCCTGCCGCGTAGACATCGGTGAGCACGAGCGCATCGACCGTGGACAGCACTCTCACGAAATCCTCGAAGCAATCGCGCGTGCGCGTATAGCGATGCGGCTGGAACGCGAGCACGAGACGGCGATCGGGAAACGCGCCGCGCGCCGCCGCGATCGTCGCAGCCATTTCGACCGGGTGATGACCGTAGTCGTCGATCAGCGTGTACGCGCCTTCGCCGGTGCTCGCGTTCACTTCGCCGTAACGCTGGAAGCGCCGGCCCACGCCGTTGAATTCGGCGAGCGCACGCTGGATATCGGCATCGGCGACTTCGAGTTCAGTCGCGATCGCGATTGCCGCGAGCGCGTTCTGCACGTTGTGCGTGCCCGGAAGATTCAGCACGATATCGAGCGACGACGCATCCGCGCGCAGCGTCGTGAAATGCATGCGGCCATCGCGCGCCTCGACGTTCACCGCGCGCACTTCAGCTTCCGCGCCCAGGCCGTAGCGGATGATCGGCTTCGATACGAACGGCAGGATCTCGCGCACGTTCGGATCGTCGACGCACAACACCGCGATGCCATAGAACGGCAGACGATGCGTGAACTCGATAAACGCCTGCTTCAGCCGCGCGAAGTCGTGGCCGTAGGTGTCCATGTGATCGGCGTCGATGTTCGTGATGACTTCGATCACCGGGAAGAGATTCAGGAATGATGCGTCCGATTCATCCGCTTCAGCGACGATGAAATCGCCCGTGCCGAGACGCGCGTTCGCGCCCGCGCTGTTCAGGCGGCCACCGATCACGAAGGTCGGATCGAGCCCGCCAGCGGCGAGCACGCTTGCGACGAGCGAAGTCGTCGTGGTCTTGCCGTGCGTGCCGGCGATTGCGATGCCTTGCTTCAGACGCATCAGTTCCGCGAGCATCACGGCGCGCGGCACGATCGGCACGCGACGATGACGTGCGGCGAGCACTTCAGGATTGTCGGAACGCACGGCCGTCGACACGACGACCGCATTCGCGCCTTCGATGTTCTGCTCGTGATGGCCGATCTCGACACGCGCGCCGAGTGCACGCAGCCGCTCGGTCACGGCGCCGTTCGCGAGATCCGAACCGCTCACGTGATAGCCGAGATTGAGGAGCACCTCGGCGATGCCGCTCATGCCAGCGCCGCCGATCCCGACGAAGTGAATATGCTTGACGATATGTTTCATTTAATGTGCCTCCCGAGCTTGCGCGTTCACACGCGCGCCGGCCACGTCGGCGCATATGCTCGCGACCTTCTCGGTCGCGTCCGGTTTCGCGAGTGCGCGCGAGCGCTCGGCCATTTGCTCGAGCGATGCGCGCGACTGTGCGCGTAGCCAGTCGGCGAGCTTCTGCGCCGACAAATCGCGTTGTTGTATCAATTCAGCCGCGCCGTTCTTCGCGAGAAAGGCGCCGTTGGTCGTCTGGTGATCGTCGACGGCGAACGGGAACGGCACGAAGAGCGCGGCCACGCCGACCGCGGCGATCTCCGACACCGTCATCGCGCCCGAGCGGCAGATGACGAGATCCGCCGATGCGTACGCTCCCGCCATGTCCTCGATGAACGGCACGAGTTGCAGGTCTTCACCGCGTGTGAGACCCGCCGCTGCGTAATTCGCTTCCAGTGCTTCGATATGCTTCGCGCCCGCCTGATGAACGATGCGCGGACGCTCTTCCGGAGAGAGCATCGCGAGCGCCTTCGGCACGGTTTCGTTCAATGCGGCCGCGCCGAGACTGCCGCCGACGACGAGCACATTCAGACGCCCGGAACGCGCGGCGTAGCGTACTTTGGGTGGCAACGCGCTCGTTAGTTCCGCGCGGATCGGATTGCCGGTCCATTCGGCATTCGGCAGAGCATTGGGGAACGCGACGAGCACGCGCTTCGCGAGATGCGCGAGCACCTTGTTCGCGAGTCCCGCGATCGAATTCTGTTCGTGCAGCACGAGCGGGCAGCCCGCGAGCTTCGTCATGATGCCCGCCGGGAACGTGATATAGCCGCCCATGCCGAGCACGACGTCCGGCTTCACGCGACGCAGCGCGGCGAGACTCTGCGAGCAGGCGCGCAGCAAATTCACCGGCAGCATCAGCTTCGTTTTGATGCCCTTGCCGCGCACGCCGCCGAAGCGCACATATTCCATCGGAATGCCATGCTTCGGCACGAGCGTCGCTTCCATGCCGTTCGCATTGCCGAGCCACACCACGCGCCAGCCGTGCGCCTGCATCCAGTGCGCGACCGCGAGCCCCGGGAACACGTGGCCCCCGGTGCCGCCCGCCATCACCATCAAGGTGCGGTCGCGTTGCGCGGTCATACTTTTCCTCCGCGCATGAGCACCCGGTTCTCGTAATCCACGCGCAGCAAGACAGCCAGCGCAACGCAGTTCAGCAAAATGCCCGAGCCGCCATAGCTGACGAGCGGCAGCGTGAGACCCTTGGTCGGCAGGAGGCCGAGATTCACGCCCATGTTGATGAAGGTCTGCGCGCCGAACCAGATGCCGACGCCCTTCGCCATCAGACCGGCGAACGTGCGATCGAGCGCGAGCGCCTGACGGCCGATCTCGAACGCGCGGCGCACGATCCAGTAGAACAGCAGGATCACGCAGATCACGCCGACGAAACCGAGCTCCTCGCCGATCACCGCGAGAATGAAGTCGGTATGCGCTTCCGGAAGATAGTTGAGCTTTTCGACGCTGCCGCCGAGACCAACGCCGAACCACTCGCCGCGTCCGAACGCGATCAGCGAGTGCGTCAACTGGTACGCCTTGCCTTGCGCGTAACGGTCGTCCCACGGATCGAGGTAAGCGAAGATCCGCTCGCGACGCCACGGCGATGCCCACACGAGCAACGTGAACGTGCCGACCGCCGTCGCCACCAGTCCGCCGAACAGCTTGCCGTTGACGCCGCCGAGGAACAGCACGCCCATCGCGATGGCGGCGATCACCATGAACGCGCCCATGTCGGGTTCGAGCAGCAGCAACGCGCCGACCGCGCCGACCGCGACCGCCATCGGCAGAAAGCCCTTGCCGAAGCTGTGCATGAATTCCTGCTTGCGCACGGTGTAGTTCGCGGCGTAGATCGTCACCGCGAGCTTCATGATTTCCGACGGCTGCATGTTCGTGATGCCGAGCGGAATCCAGCGGCGCGCGCCGTTCACGCCTTTGCCGACGTGCGGAATCAGCACGATGACGAGCAGCACCAGCGCGAAGAGGAACAGCTTCGGCGCGTACTTCTCCCACGTCTTGATCGGAATCTTGAACGCGATGATTGCGCCGACGAGCGCCGTCGTGATCGAGACCAGGTGGCGCACGAGGAAGTGATAGTCGCGATAGCTCGCGTACTTCGGAGAATCCGGCATTGCGATGGACGCCGAATACACCATCACGATGCCGAGGCCGAGCAGCGAGATCATCACCCACAGCAGCGAATAGTCGTAGTCGAGCATGCGCGAGCGCGCGGGGCGCACGCCGTTCACCGCGCTCGAAATGCCGCCGCGCGTGCCGGAGCCGGAATTCGAGCGGCCCGCGAGCGAGTCGCCCGGCATCGCGTTGCGCTGGCCCGTGAGTTTCGATCCGAAGCGGTCCGACCAGCTCATAGCATCACTCCCCGCGCGGCGGCGATTTCTTCGACCGCGCCGCGAAACACGTCGGCGCGGTGTGCGTAGTTCTTGAACATGTCGAGGCTCGCGCACGCGGGCGAGAGCAGCACGGCGTCGCCGGCTTCCGCGATGCGCGCGGCGGCGTTCGTCGCGGCTTCGAGCGTCGCGTGGTCTTCGAGCACGACACCTGTAGACGCGAGCGTTTCGCGGATGCGCGGCGCGTCGCGACCGATCAGCATGACCGCGCGCGCCCAGCGTGCGACAGGCGCTTCGAGCGGCGAAAAGTCCTGACCCTTGCCGTCGCCGCCGGCGATCAGCACGATGCGTTGCGCGAGGCCATCGAGCGCGGCAACCGTCGCGCCGACGTTGGTGCCCTTGCTGTCGTCGACGTAATCGACGCCATCGATCTGCGCAATCACTTCCACACGATGCGGCTCGCCGCGATACTCGCGCAATCCGTGCAACAGCGCGGCGAGCGGCAAATCGATCGCACGCGCGAGCGCGAGCGCCGCGAGCGCGTTCGCCGCGTTATGGAGACCGCGAATGCGCAGTGCATCGACCGGCATCAGCCGCTTCGAAACGACGTTCGGCTCGCTGATTTCCTGCTTGCGGCGACGCGACGGCGCAGGTTCATCGGCGGCATCTCGATCGACACCGATGACGAGCCACGTCATGCCGGTGTCGCGCAGCAAACCATAATCGCCGACATGACACGGCTCGTTCAGCCCGAACGTCACGACGCGGTCTTGTGCGATGTTTTTTGCGAGCGCCATCGTGCGGGCGTCGTCACGGTTCAGCACGCGCGTCGTGCGCAGACCGAAGATGCGTCCCTTGGCGGCGGCATACGCGTCCAGGCCGCCGTGCCAGTCGAGATGGTCCTGCGTGATGTTGAGTACCGCGGCCGCGTGCGGGGCGAAGGTATGCGAGGTTTCAAGCTGGAAGCTCGACAGTTCGAGCACCCAGACGTCCGGGAGCGCGGTTTGATCGATGGCTTCGGTCAGCTTGTCGAGCATCGACGGGCTGATGTTGCCCGCAACCGCGACCGACTTGCCCGCACGCTCGCACAAAAGCCCGGTGAGCGCGGTGGTCGTGGTCTTGCCGTTCGTGCCGGTGATCGCGATGACCTTCGGCGCGTAACCGTTCAGGCTCAATCCGGCGAGCGCCTGCGCGAAGAGTTCGAGCTCACCCCACACGGGAATGCCGCGTTCGTTCGCTGCGGCGATCAACGGCGCGAGATCGGGCGCGAGCGGCGAAAGCCCCGGGCTGATCGCGACGAGTTCGACGCCGCCATCGAGCAATGCGGGCGTGAACGCGCCGCCAATGAAAACCGCGTCGATCTTGTGGATCGCGAGTTCGGAAAGATTCGGCGGCGTTTCGCGCGTGTCGGCGATCTTCAGGCGGCAACCGTGCCTGGCGCACCAGCGCGCCATCGCCAGACCGGATTCACCCAGTCCCAGCACGAGCACCATCGGACTTTGCCGACCGACAAACTTCTCGCCAAACATCGCTTTACCTTTCCCAAAAGCCCGAAAAACCGCGAAAACGCAAAAGGGTCAACGCAACTTGAGCGTCGACAGACCGAACAGGCACAACATCAACGTGATGATCCAGAAGCGCACGACCACCTGCGTCTCGGTCCAGCCGGACAACTCATAGTGGTGATGCAGCGGCGCCATCTTAAAGAAACGGCGGCCTTCGCCGTAGCGGCGCTTCGTGAACTTGAACCAGAAGACCTGCAGCATCACGGAGAGCGTTTCCGCGACGAAGATGCCGCCCATGATGAAGAGCACGATCTCCTGACGGACGATCACCGCGATCGTGCCGAGCGCGCCGCCGAGCGCGAGCGCGCCGACATCGCCCATGAAGACTTGCGCGGGGTGCGTGTTGTACCAGAGAAACGCGAGACCCGCGCCTCCCATTGCGGAACAAAAGATCAAAAGTTCGCCTGCGCCGGGAATGTGCGGGAACAAGAGATATTTCGAGTAGACCGAGCTGCCCATCACGTAGGCGAACGCGCCGAGCGACGCACCCACGAGCACGACCGGCATGATGACGAGACCGTCGAGACCATCGGTGAGATTCACCGCGTTGCTCGAACCGACGATCACGAAATACGTCATCGCGATGAAGCCCCACACGCCCAGCGGATAGCTGATCGCCTTGACGAACGGCAGCATCAGGTCCGCGCGCGCGGGCAGGCCCATCGACAGGCCGCTCCTCACCCACGCCATGAAGAGATCGAACACGCGCGCGTTGTTCGCCTCCGAGACGCTGAACGCGAGATATACGGCCGCGAAAATGCCGATCACCGATTGCCAGAAATACTTCTCGCGCGATGACATGCCGCGCGGATCCTTGTGCACGACCTTGCGATAGTCATCCACCCAGCCGATCACGCCGTAGCCGAAGGTGACGAGCATCACGATCCACACGAAGCGGTTCGTGAGATCGGCCCAGAGCAGCGTCGATACCGCGATGCCGATGAGAATCAGCACGCCGCCCATCGTCGGCGTGCCGGATTTGACGAGGTGCGTCTGCGGGCCGTCCTTGCGCACGGCCTGGCCGACCTTGAGCGAGGTCAGCTTGCGGATGACCCACGGGCCGCAAACGAGGCCGATCAAAAGCGCCGTCGCCGTGGCTCCCACGGCGCGGAACGTGATGTAGGTAAACACGCGCATGAAGCTGGCGTCATTCTGAAGCCATTGCGCGAGTGCGAGTAGCATGCTGGTCCTTCTCTTTCAGTGAATCAATGTGCCGCGGGCGCATTGCCCGCAGCGGGTTGGAGTGGCGTCGTCAAGGCTTCCACCACACGCTCCATCTTCATGAAGCGCGAGCCTTTGGCGAGATACGTTGCGTTGTTGCCGTAACCTGCGCGTTCGAGCGCCGCGACCATTTCGGTGACGTCACCGAAATGCTGCGCGGTTTGCTTCGATGCCTGCGCGTTGAATGCGTTCACCGAA
The DNA here is from genome assembly GCA_000648925.1 of Caballeronia jiangsuensis. Taxonomy (GTDB): domain Bacteria; phylum Pseudomonadota; class Gammaproteobacteria; order Burkholderiales; family Burkholderiaceae; genus Caballeronia; species Caballeronia jiangsuensis. Next base: position 14,576 of record JFHF01000067.1, on the reverse strand, counting down.
TCGACACTGGCGGCGCCGAGCGCGAAGAGCGCATCGATGCCGCGCTCGGCCGCATACGCGCCGACTTCCCGATGAAACGCCGGACCTTCTTCGCCGACCTCGCCCATGTCGCCCATCACGAGCACGCGGGGCGCCGCCTGCGATGCGAGCACGTCGATCGCGGCGCGCATCGAATCGGGATTCGAGTTGTACGTATCGTCGATGACGGTCGCGCCCGCGAGCGCGCCGAGGATCGCGCGCTTCACCTGCAGGCGGCCCTTCACCGGCTGGAACGATTCGAGGCCGCGCTTGATCGCATCGAGCGAGATGCCCGCGGCGAGCGCGGCTGCGGTCGCGGCCATCGCATTGCGCGCGTTGTGTTCGCCGAGCACGTTCAACGCGACGTCGAGCGCGCCTTGCGGTGTCCGCATGCGCACCGTCGTGCCTTCGAGCGTGCCGGTGACGGCTGCTTTCGACGCGTCGTCCGTCAGCGCGAAGTCGATGATCGCGTTGTCCGTCGCGGCCGTGCGCCAGAAGACGGCGTATTGATCGTCGGCGGGAAACACGGCGGTCCCCGTTTCGCCGAGCGCGTGAATCACCGACGCATGTTCGAGCGCGACCGCTTCGACCGTCGCCATGAACTCCTGATGCTCGCGCTGCGCATTGTTGACGACGGCGACGTCCGGCGCGGCGATCTTGCCGAGCGCTTCCGTTTCGCCCGGATGATTCATGCCGAGTTCGACCACCGCGAGCTTGTGCGACGCATTCAGACGGAACAGCGTGAGCGGCAAGCCGATGTCGTTGTTGAAGTTGCCAGCCGTCGCAAGACGCGATTCCTCGCCGACCGCAGCCGCGAAAATCGACGCGATCATCTCCTTGACCGTCGTCTTGCCGTTGCTGCCCGTGACCGCGACGAGCGGCATCGTGAAGCGCTTGCGCCAGCCGTGCGCCAGCGCACCGAGCGCGGCGCGCGTGTCCTTTACCTTGATGACAGGAAGCGGCCAGGCATCGATGTTGCTCGGGTCGCGTGACACGAGCGCCGCAGCCGCGCCGCTCTTCGCTACCTGATCCAGGAAATCATGCGCATCGAAGCGATCGCCCCGCACCGCGACGAACAGGTCACCGGCCTGAACACCGCGGCTGTCCGTGACGATGCGCTCGATGACCACGTTTTCATCGCCCTTCAGTATGGCGCCGGGAATCATCGCGGCGGCTTCGCGCAAGGTGAACATCGTCATTCGCCACCTCCGCGCTGTTGCGTGGCGCGTGCGGCAAGTGCGAGCCTCGCGTGATCCTGATCCGAGAACGCGCGCTTCTTGCCCATGATTTCCTGCGTGGCTTCGTGTCCCTTCCCCGCGAGCACGACGACATCCTCGCGCGCCGCCGAGCGGATCGCCTGGAGGATCGCGCTCGCGCGGTCTTCGATGCGGCGTGCCTTGGCGGCGTCGGTCATGCCGATTGCGATTTGATCGATGATGGCTTGCGGGTCTTCGCTGCGCGGGTTGTCGCTCGTGATGACGACCTGATCGGCGAGGCGCTCCGCGATTGCGCCCATCAACGGACGCTTGGTCGCATCGCGATCGCCGCCGCAACCGAACATGCAGACGAGCTCGCCGCCGCGTGCCTGAGCGATCGGGCGCAGCGCGCTGAGCGTTTTGTCGAGCGCATCGGGCGTGTGCGCGTAGTCGATCACGACGAGCGGTTCATCGCTCTGAACGCGTCCGCCGAGACGCTCCATGCGGCCGTTGACGGATTCGAGCTTCTCGATGCGCGCGACGGCGGCGGCGAACGGCACGCCGACTTCGAGCAGCACGGCGAGCACGGAAAGCAGATTGCTCACGTTGAACGTGCCGAGCGTGCCCACTTCGACATCGGCTTCGCCCCAGTCGGACGACAGATGAAACGCGGTGCCCGTCGCGGTCGCGCGGACTTGCGTCGCGAGCAGCATCGCGTCGGCGCTCGGCACGGCATCGGCGGGCATTTCGACGCCGTAGGCAATCGTGCGCACGTTGCCGCGCAACGATTCGATCAGACGCCGGCCCGCAGCATCGTCGCGATTGACGATCGCCGTCTTGAGCGACGGCCACGAGAAGAGACGCGCCTTCGCGGCCTCGTAGGCGTCGAAGGTGACGTGATAGTCGAGATGATCCTGCGTGAGGTTCGTGAAAATGGCGATGTCGAAATCGACGCCATTCACGCGCCCCTGATGCAGCGCATGCGACGACACTTCCATCGCGACGCCTTCCGCGCCTTGAAGCTTCAGTTGCGCGAGATTGCGCTGCAACTGCGGCGCATCGGGCGTGGTGAAGCCGCTATGCACGAGTTTGCCCGGCATGCCGATGCCAAGCGTTCCGACGATGGCGCACGGACGGCCGAGCGCCGTCAACGCCGTGGCGATCCACTGGCTGCACGAGGTCTTTCCGTTCGTGCCAGTCACGCCGACAGTCAGCATCGATGCCGTCGGCTCGCCGTACCACGCGGAAGCGATCGGGCCCGCGAGCTCGTTCAGCGCCTTCACGGCGAGCGTCTTCGATGCATCGGGCTTGCCGGTGAACTTCTCCGGCTGATACAGCGCCGCAGCTGCGCCCGCGGCGAGCGCGGCGTCGAGATACGGGCGGTTGTCCGCACCGTCGACCGCATAGGCGAGGAACACGTCGCCGCTTTTGAGCGAGCGCGTGTCGGCGTGCAGTTGCGCCTCGGGCTGCGCGTGCGCGCGCAGCCATTGAACGGCATGTGATACGTCCTTTTGCATCTTGCTCTGTCGGGCCTGCGCGCTCATCGCACGACTCCCGGGTGCGTCTTCGTGTTGCTCGACACCGCGACTTTCTTCGCGGTGTTCGCGTTGTTTCTGTTCGCCGGCTGCTGGGCGGGCGGTTGTGCGGCGGAGTTCGAGTCGTCCGTCACGACCATCTGCTTGACCGGCATATCGGGTGGCACGTTGAGCGCGCGCAAGGTATCGCCGACGATGCCCGAGAACACCGGACCCGACACCTGACCGCCGAAGTGACTGCCGACCGTTGGTTCATCGACCGACACCGCCACGACGATGCGCGGATTCGGCATCGGCCCCATGCCGACGAACGATGCGCGGTACTTCGAATGGTCGTAGCCGTGACCGCCGTGTTTGTACGCCGTGCCCGACTTGCCGCCGACGCGATAGCCCGGAACCGCCGCATCCGGCGACGTGCCGCCCTTCGCCGTCACGGTTTCGAGCATCGCGCGCACTTGTCGTGCAGTTGTGGGCGCGAAAACCTGTTGACCGATTGGCGGCTGATCGCCGGGCGTGCGGAAAATCGAAACCGGCAGGATGGTGCCGTCGTTGGCGATCGCCGTGTACGCGCGCGCGAGCTGGAACAGCGACGCCGACAAGCCATAACCGTATGACATCGTCGCCTGCTCGATGCGCCGCCAGCTTTTCCACGGCCGCAAACGCCCCGTCACCGCGCCCGGAAAACCGACCTTCGGCGCCTGACCGAGCCCGATGCTCGTGTACATGTTCCACATTTCTTCGGGGCGCAATTGCATCGCAATCTTGGTCGCGCCGATATTGCTCGACTTCTGAATCACGCCGCCAACGGTGAGCGTGCCGAACCCGGAATCGTCCGTGATGCGCGCGCCGTCGAGCACGAAGACGCCGCCGCCCGTTTCCACGAGCGTATTCGGCGTCACCCGATGCAGATCGAGCGCGAGCGAAACGGTGAACGGCTTCATGATCGAGCCCGGCTCGAATGTGTCCGTGAGAATGCGGTTGCGCAACTGCTCGCCCGTCATGCGCGCGCGGTCGTTCGGGTTGTAAGTGGGATAGTTGACGAGCGCGAGCACCTCGCCCGTTTTCACGTCGATCACGATCGCCGCGCCTGCCTTCGCCTTCGACTTCTCGACGGCCGCTTTCAGGTTCGTGTACGCGATGTACTGAATCTTGCTGTCGATCGAGAGTTCGACATCCGCGCCGTTGTGCGGCACGACCTGCTCGTCGACGTCCTCGACGATATGGCCCATGCGGTCCTTGATGACGCGACGCATGCCCGGCGTGCCGGCGAGAACGTTCTGGTCGCCGAGTTCGACGCCTTCCTGGCCCTTGTCTTCAATATTAGTAAAGCCGATCAGGTGCGCGGTGATTTCGCCTTCCGGATAGAAGCGCTTGTATTCGCCGCGCGAATAAATGCCGGGAATGTCGAGCGCGGCGACTTTCTGCGCGACTTCGAGGGACACCTGGCGCTTCACGTAGACGAAGGTCTTGTCCATCGAGAGCTTCGCGCGCAGCTCTTTTTCCGGCATTTCGAGCAGCTTGGACAATTGCGCGAATTTATCCGCGCCGAGGTCGTTCGGCACGGCTTCGGGAATCGCCCAGATGGCCTTCACCGGCAGGCTCGTCGCGAGCACGAGGCCGTTGCGATCGCGGATCTGGCCGCGCGTCGCCGGCATTTCGAGCGTGCGCTGATAGCGGCTCTCGCCCTGCTTTTTGAAGAATGCGTTGCCCGGTCCCTGAATCCAGAACGCGCGTGCGGCGAGCGCGACAAACGCCATGAAGAGCAGGAACACGACGAACTTCGAGCGCCACATCGGCAGGCGCACGGCGAGCAGCGGGTTCGGCGTATGAGCGATGTCTTTCTGCTTCGCGGATTTTTTCATCGCTTGGCTCCGCGGGCAGGCGGCGCCGACGCCGGCAGCGGCGGCGGCATGGGTGCGTCGGCGGCCTTGCCGGTCGCCGTGTCGTAGGTGAGATATTGCGTTCGGCCGGTCGTCACGGGCTGCATTTTCAGTGAGTTAGTGGCCAACTGCTCAATGCGCGACGTCTTCGAAAGCGCGCTCTGCTGATACTGCAACTGCGCGTAGTCCTGCTGAAGCTGACGCTCCTGCGACTGCGCGCGCTGCAGGTCGATGAAGATTTCCCGCTGCTGATTGGTGGAGCTGACGACCGACAGCGCGCACCCGAGCACGATGATCAGCAGGAAGATATTGAGTCGGTTCATGGCGCGATCCGCTCAGCGATACGCATCACAGCGGACCGCGCGCGCGGATTGTCGGCGACTTCGGCATCACTCGGAAACACGCGTCCCACCACGCGCAGCGGCGGGCTGGGAAGATCGACCGCGCGGATCGGCAAGCGACGATCCACCGCCGGCGCGTTCGCGTGCGCCTGCATGAACCGCTTGACGATCCGGTCTTCGAGTGAATGAAAGCTGATCACGACCAGCCGCCCCCCTTGCTCCAACAATGCCAGTGCCGACTCAAGTACTACCTGCAGCTCCGCAAGCTCTTGATTGACGTGAATCCGTATAGCCTGAAAGGTGCGAGTTGCCGGGTCCTTGCCCTTTTCACGGGTTTTGACGACGTGACCCACGATTTCGGCAAGCTCGCTCGTGCTGTCGAGAGGCCCAAGACGGTCGGACTCTGCCCGGCGAGCAACAAGCGCCTTTGCAATCTGAAAAGCAAACCGTTCTTCCCCATAATCTCTGATGACCTCCGTGATTTCCTGCACTGTGGCTCGTGCGAGCCACTCAGCCGCCGACTCGCCGCGAGTCGGATCCATCCTCATGTCGAGCGGACCTTCTGCGCGGAAGCTGAAGCCGCGCTCCGGGTCGTCCACCTGCGGCGACGACACGCCAAGATCCAGCAACACGCCCGACACCCGCCCGATCCCACGCTCGCTCGCCGCATCGCGCAACGCCGCGAAGCTGTCGTGCACGATCGAAAACCGCGAGTCTTGAATCTGTTGCGCCGTGGCGATTGCAAGAGGATCCTTGTCGAAGGCGATGAGCTGCCCCGCTTCCCCCAACCGCTGCAAGATCGCCCGACTATGACCGCCGCGCCCGAACGTGCCATCTATATAGATGCCGTCCGTGCGCGTGATCAGCCCATCCACCGCTTCGTTCAGCAACACCGTCCGGTGCTGCAGCTCATTTCCCGACTTCGCCATGGTCTTCAGCGCCGCGTCAGAAAGTGAAATTCTTCAGCGCGTCGGGCATGCCCTGCGCCATCGCCGCTGCTTCCTTCGCCGCGTATGTTTGCGAATCCCACAACTCGAAGTGCGCGCCCATGCCGAGCAGGGTCACTTCTTTTTCCAGCGACGCGGCAGCGCGCAGCTCGGGCGAGACCAATACGCGCCCGGCGCTGTCGAGTTCGACATCCATTGCATTACCGAGAAAGATGCGCCGCCACCACATGGCTTCCATTGGAAGCGCGGCGACCTTGGCGCGGAAGACTTCCCACTCCGGGCGAGGAAAGAGCAACAGGCATCCATCCGGGCTCTTCGTGAGCGTCACCCGGCCTTCTGCCTGCCCTTGCAGCGCTTCCCGATAGCGAGACGGAACCGACATCCGTCCTTTCGCATCGAGCGTCAGCGCCGACGCCCCTTGGAACACTCACCCTCTCCCCGTTTCGGACGCCCACCCTGACGCCCATCCCACCCAGTTTTGCTCGAAAATGGCTTCTGAATCACACAAAAGACCACTTTCTCACACTGTCTCCCACTTTAGAGGAACGTATTTCCTCGGTCAAGACGCGTAACTTTTTTTCGAGTGCTTTTTATTCGCTAGAACAAGGACTTAGCGCGGGAGCTTGAAGTGACGGTGAAAGAGAAAACCGTTATGAATTAGAGAGCTAGTGCGGGATGTGAAGGTAGTACGTGAAATGAGCAGGCGAAATGAGGGAAATGTAACGGTTCTTCGGGCCGTTTCGTGGTCTGCTCTTGGGTTCCAGCGGGATGCGCCTCGGGCCGACCGGCTGTGCGATCGGTCGAGGCGTTCAATGCTCTATATGTAATAGGCCGTGCCGGTCATTACTTTGGAAGCCGCACGCATCAGCGCGCGAACCGGAAACGGCACTTCACTTCCGCCTGCGCCGATCGCCGCTGCGGCGTGCGCGCTTTCATCGAGACGCATCTGCTCGACGATCGCACGCGACGCGTGATCGTTCGCCGGCAGCGTCTTCATGTGGCCATCGAGATGCTGCTCGACCTGACGCTCGGTTTCAGCCATGAAGCCGAGACTCGCGCGATCGCCGAAGCGGCCCGCGACGAAACCGATCGCGAGCGCGCCCGCGTACCACAACGGGTTCAGCAAGCTTGGCCGCGACTCCAGATCTTTCAGCCGCGTCGACGTCCACGCGAGATGATCTTCTTCCTCGCGAGCCGCTCGCTCGAAGCTCGCCTTGAGCTCCGGCGAATTCGTTGCGAGCTTTTGCGCCTGATAAAGCGCCTGTGCGCAGACTTCGCCCACGTGATTCACACGCATCAAGCCGGCCGAGTGAGCGCGCTCTTTCTCGGTGAGTTGCGATTCTTCGGAGAGATCTTCGCCTTGCAGGTCAGAGCCGGAGATCGTCGATTCGGGAATCGGCCGCGACATGCGACTTACACCGGTCATGGAGCGCAAGCCTCGATCGAACTCGCTGATGACTTCATCGAGCGTCATGTTGTCACCTCTCTTCATAGTCCGTGGTCACGGCGTTTGCACGTTGCAGCAAACCGTAGTCGCAGGCTCGTCGGAACTGATTTGGTACTGCGACCAATGGCTGAGCGAGCATGCGAGGGAAAACGCGGATTCTAGCGCACATCGACGGGCAGCGACGCCGCGCAGGCTTGCCAGAACAGGCTTGCGGCAGTCCGGAGAGCTTGCAGGGTCGTCCATGGAAACCGTTGCGAACGCATCGCGGTTTAGCGTGCCGACAAATCTTGACGAAGTACTTTCCGCCCGCGCAACTGCACCCAAATCGCCCCTTCGCGCGCACCAGTTTTGGTAATTAGGGCAAACACGAGTCGCAAAACTCCTGCAAAACCAACATTTTAGCGCCTGTTGCGTAAACGTCACATTAGTCCGGCGGATCACCCCCTTTTCCTTTGTCCGCCAAAGTCTCTTTGTTACATTACGTCTCAACTTCAATTTAGAAGCCCGGCAGGGACCGTCAACACACTGGCGCTAGAACAGTGACCTTGCCACAAAGTCGCAAACACTCCCTGGAGATCTATTCAATGAAAAAGTCGCTTCTCGCTCTCGCCGCATTGGGCGCATTCGCTGGCGCCGCACATGCGCAGAGCAGCGTGACGCTGTACGGCATCATCGACGCAGGCTTCGCCTACAACAACAACAGCAACGGTCAAAAGCTGTATGCAATGAACAGCGGCAACCTGCAAGGTAGCCGTTGGGGCCTGCGCGGCACGGAAGACCTCGGTGGCGGTCTGAAGGCCATCTTCGTGTTGGAAAACGGCTTCAACGTGTTCAACGGTCAGTTGGGCCAAGGCGGCGACATGTTCGGCCGTCAGGCTTATGTCGGTCTGTCGACGGCGCAATTCGGCACGGTCACCCTGGGTCGCCAGTACGACTCCGTGGTTGACTACACCGGCGCATTCGAAGTCGGTAGCCAGTGGGCGTCGTACTTCGGCGCGCATCCGGGCGACCTGGACAACATGAACAACTCGAATCGCGTGAACAACGCGATCAAGTACACGAGCGCAAACTACGCCGGCTTCACGTTCGGCGGCCTGTATAGCCTCGGCGGCCAGGCTGGTCAGTTCAACCGCAACCAGATTTGGTCGGTTGGTCTCGGCTACTCGCAAGGTCCTCTGCAGTTGGGCGCGGGCTACTTGAACGTCAAGGATCCGAACTACTCGTTCTTCGGCAACAACGCCACGAGCCGCAACGCGGCCACGACGCCTACGGCTTCGAACATGACGAGCCGCGTGTACTCGGGCTTCGCATCGGCCAAGACGCAGCAAGTCATCTCGGCTGGCGGTGCTTACACGTTCGGCGCAGCGACCATCGGCGCAACGTATAGCAACACGCAGTTCAAGGACGTCAGCAACGAAGCAGGCGCTGGCCTGAACCCGGCTGGCTACACGGGCGGTTCGGGCAAGTTCCACAACGCCGAAATCAACTTCAAGTATCAGTTGACCCCGGCCCTGCTGCTCGGCGTCGCATACGACTACACGAAGGGTTACGGCCTGACCGATGCCAAGTACCATCAAGGCATGCTCGGCGCCGACTACTTCCTGTCGAAGCGTACGGACGTGTACATCGACGGTATCTACCAACACGCGAGCGGCACGGATTCGACGAACCGCACCGCGGTTGCGAACATCAACGGCCTGTCGCCGTCGTCGACGTCGAACCAGGTTGCCGCTGTTGTCGGTATCCGTCACAAGTTCTAATAAGTCGTAACAAAGCGGTATCCTCTGAAAGGCGCCTTCGGGCGCCTTTTTTTCGTTCGCGATGGGGACATTACGTGGCGCGTGCCCAACAAAAAAGCCATCGCGTCTCACGACACGATGGCTTTTTCGCTTCGGACAATTCGAACGCTACGCGCGGCCGTCGCGCAATTCGCGTCGCAGAATCTTGCCGACATTGCTCTTCGGCAACTCGTCGCGGAATTCGATCATGCGCGGGCGTTTGTAGCCGGTGAGCCGCTCCTTGCAGAAGGCGATGACATCGGCTTCCGTCAGGCTCAGATCCTTGCGCACGATGAATAGCTTCACCGCCTCGCCGGACGCCTGATCCTTTACGCCGACTGCGGCGACTTCGAACACGCCCGGCAACATCGCGACGACATCCTCGACTTCGTTCGGATACACGTTGAAGCCCGACACGAGGATCATGTCCTTCTTGCGATCGACGATCTTCACGTAGCCGCGCTCGTCCAGCACGCCCACGTCGCCCGAGCGGAAAAAGCCGTCGTGCGTCATCACTTTCGCCGTTTCGTCGGGACGGTTCCAGTAGCCCGCCATCACCTGCGGCCCGCGAATGCAAATTTCGCCGGGTTGGCCGAGCGGCACTTCGCGGTTGTCATCGTCGCGGATGGAGACTTCGGTCGATGGAAGCGGCAAGCCGATCGTGCCCGTATATTCGGTCGCGGTCACCGGATTGCAGGTCACGCACGGCGAAGTCTCCGACAGGCCGTAACCCTCGATGATCGGCACACCGGTCGCGGCAAACCAGCGCTTTGCGACGGCCTCCTGAACCGCCATGCCGCCGCCGTTCGCCGCGATGAGTTTGGAGAAATCGAGCTTGCCGAAATCGGGATGATTCAGCAGCGCGTTGTAAAGCGTGTTCACCGCCGGGAACGTGTTGATGGGAATGCCCTTCAATTCCTTGATGGTCCCGGCGATATCGCGCGGATTCGGAATCAGCACGCCCAAGCCGCCCGTCCGGATCGTCAGCATCCCGCACACCGTCAGCGCGAAGATGTGATACAGCGGCAGCGCGACCACGCAAACAAACTGGTCGATATCGGGGCGGCGCTTGCGGGCCGGATCGAGCCAGACTTCGGACTGCAGCGTGTTCGCGATGATATTGCGATGCGTAAGTGTCGCGCCCTTCGCGACGCCGGTCGTGCCGCCTGTGTACTGCAGGAACGCGACGTCATCAGGGCTCTGGCTGACAGGCTGGAGCGCGATGCGGCCGCCCTGGTCGATCGCATCGTTGAAGCGAATGCTGCCGGGCAGGCTCCACTCGGGCACCATCTTCTTCACGCGACGCACGACGAAGTTGACCAATAGCCCCTTCAAGCCCATGAGATCGCCCATCGACGCGACCACAACATGTTTGATTGCCGTGTTCTTGACGACGGCCTGAAGCGTGCCGGCGAAGTTCTCCAGAATGACGATCGCTTCCGCGCCGCTGTCCTTGAGTTGATGCTCGAGCTCGCGCGGCGTGTAAAGCGGATTCACGTTGACGACGATGTAGCCGGCGCGCAGCACGGCCGCAATCGCGACGGGATATTGCAGGACGTTCGGCATCATCAGCGCGACGCGTGCGCCGGGCTTCATTCCCCGCTGCTGGAACCACGCGGCCAGCTTTCTCGACATCGCGTCGAGCTCGGCGTATGTGATCGCCTGGCCCATGCACACGAACGCGCGGCGGTCGCGATTCTTGCGAAAACTATCCTCGAGCAACTCGGAAACCGACCGATACGCGAAGGCATCGATGGACGCAGGCACGCCGGCCGGGTAAGACTGCAACCAGGGTTTCTCCATGCGGCGTCTCCTTTATATGATTTTAGAATGGTCGTGCGGAAGCGAGATCGTAGCTTTTCGCCAAGCCTCCGACAACTGGGTTAGACGCCATACACCAAACCCGTTCGAGTCCAATCGTCCGATGCACGTCAATCCAACTGCTCGACTTCGACGAGACAATCGTAAAAGGTCGCGGAGCCTCCAAGGTCGGTCAACGCCTGACTTGTCACCTGATTCGCGTTGCAGCCATCCGGCGACAACTTCTTCCACCAGATCGACAACCCGACGACGACGCCTTCGCGCGCGCGGTCTGTCACGCGCGCGCGAGCCTGCATCGAGCCGCGATCGTTGAAGATGCGCACCAGCGCGCCATCGGTGACGCCTCGCGTTTCGGCATCGACAGGATGAATATCCAAGTGAGGTTCGCGTTCCGCCGCGCGCAGGCTCTCGATGTTCACGAAACTGCTGTTCAGGAAATTGCGGGCGGGCGGAGAGATCATCGCGAGCGGATAACGCGCGGCCAGTTCCGGCGAGCCGTCCGCGGATTCGTACGGAGGCAGGTAGTCCGGCAGAGGATCGAGGCCTTCGAGTTTCAGGCGTTCGCTATAGAACTCGCACTTTCCGGACGGCGTCCGGAACGCGCCCTCGGCCAGCGGAGCCTCGGCGATGTCGAGTTTCAGCCAGCCGGACGCCTTCAGCTTGTCCCAGCTCTGGCCTTCGAGCGTCCTGTCGTCCCAGCGGAAAGCCTCCGATGCGATCTGCTCATCGGTTTCGAAAAGCGCGGGTTCGGTGAGATCCATCGCGCGCGCGAGCCCGCGGAATATCTCAGTGTTCGGGCGCGCTTCGCCGACGGGTTGAATCGCGGGAAGATTCGCCATCACGTGGGTGTGGCCGTACGACTTGTGGACGTCCATATGTTCGAGTTGCGTCGTCGCGGGGAAGATCAGGTCGGCGTAATCAGCGGTATCGGTCTGAAAGTGTTCGAGCACGATCGTGAACAAATCCTCGCGCGCGAAGCCCGCCTCGACCTTCGCCGAATCGGGCGCCACCGCGACAGGATTCGAGTTGTACACGATCAGCGCTTCGATCTTGGGGCCGAAATTCGCGTCACCAGGATGCAGCAGCGCATCGCCAATCGCATTCATGTTGACCGCACGCGGCAATTTCGAGGGCCAACCGGGCAGCAAATCGGGACGCTCCAGCGCACTGCCATTGACCGGCGTCCAGCCTGACGAAGAAAGCAACAAGCCACCGGCGCGTTCGCGCCACGCGCCTGTCAGTGAGGGCAAGCAGGCGATTGCGCGGACCGCGTTGCCGCCACCGCGCACGCGCTGCATGCCGTAGTTGAGCCGAATCGCAGCCTTTTTCGTCGATCCGAAAGCGCGAGCGAGTTCTATGACGACGTTCTCTTCGATGCCGCATATCTGCGCAACCCGCGAAGGCGGATACTGCGCCGCGCGCGCCGCAAGTTCTTCGAAGCCGACCGTATGCGCGCTTACATATTCATCGTCGATGAAATTCTCGCGGATCAGCACGTCGATCATGCCGAGAGCGAGCGCGGCATCTGTGCCCGGGCGCAGCGCGACGTGCTGGTGGCACTTTTCGGCCGTGAGCGACTTGTAGGGATCAATCGCGATCAGCTTTGCGCCGCGACGCTTCGCTTCTTGAGCGCGCGTCCAGAAATGCAGGCTCGACGCGATCGGATTCGCTCCCCAGATCAGGATGAGTTCGCTCTCTTCGTAGAACTCTGCGTGCATGCCGAGGCTGGCGCCGTACGTGTAGCGCAGGCCGGCCGCGCCCGCGGCGGCGCAAATGGTGCGCTCGAGTCGTGAGGCCCCTAGCACATTGAAAAATCGAGCGGCGATGCTTTCTCCCTGCACCAGACCCATCGTTCCAGCGTAGCTGTAAGGAACGATGGCTTCGGGCGCACGCTGTGCGATGGGCTTCAGGCGTTCGGCGGCGAGTTGCAGTGCCTCGTCCCACGTGATCGGCTCAAAGCGGCCCTCGCCCTTCTTGCCGATTCGACGCAGTGGCGTCAGCAGCCGATCTTTGTGATGTGTACGCTCGGCGTATCGGGCGACCTTCGTGCAAAGAACGCCCTGCGTTGGAGGATGATCCGGATCGCCGCTGATTTTGACTGCTTTGCCGTCTCTGACCGTTACGCGCATAGCGCAGGTATCGGGGCAATCGTGTGGGCATACGGCTCGGGCGAACTCGGCTGGAGCGTTCATTGGAAGTCCGGTAAATCAGAACAAAAGGCGGCAGATGACGGAATTCTATTACGGCCGCTATGCGATCGACCGTCCGATGCCGCAAATAGTGGCGGCGTAGAATGGAGCGACTAGCGTGCGTTCAATATGCGCGATCCGAATTCAAACGTGAGAGCGGTTCAAATGAATCTGATCCCAGAAATCGAAGCATCACACGACGAAATCAAAACACTCCGACGAACGATCCATGCCCATCCCGAATTGCGTTATGAAGAGGTCGGCACCGCAAAACTGGTAGCCGACAGCCTCGAACGCTGGGGAATTGAGGTGCATCGGGGATTGGGTAAGACGGGCGTCGTCGGAGTGCTGAAGCGCGGCACTGGCGGCGCATCGATCGGGCTGCGCGCGGACATGGATGCGTTGCCCATTCAGGAACTCAATACATTCGGACATCGATCGACCAACGACGGCCGCATGCATGCCTGCGGTCACGATGGTCACACCGCGATGCTGCTCGGCGCCGCAAAGCATCTCGCCGAGCATGGCAAATTCGACGGGACCGTCGTTTTCATTTTTCAGCCGGCCGAAGAAGGCGGTGCGGGCGCGAAGGCAATGATCAAGGATGGTCTCTTCAAGCGATTTCCAGTCGACGCCGTGTTCGGCATTCACAACTGGCCCGGCATGCCCGCCGGCAGTTTTGGCGTGGTCGAAGGTCCGATCATGGCCTCGAGCAATGAGTTTCGCATCACGGTTCGCGGAATCGGTTCACACGCAGCCTTGCCGCATAACGGACGCGATCCGGTTTTTACGGCGGTTCAGATTGCGAACGGACTTCAGAGCATCATTACGCGCAACAAAAAGCCGATCGATACGGCGGTGCTTTCCATCACCCAGATTCATGCCGGGGAAGCAGCGAACGTGGTGCCCGATCAGGCCTGGCTCGGCGGTACTGTGCGCACCTTCACCGTTGCAACACTCGATTTGATCGAAGAGCGCATGCGCAAAATCGTCCAAGCAACTGCTGCGGCATACGATTGCGAGGTGGAATTGCACTTCAACAGAAACTATCCGCCGACGATCAACGCGGCTGAAGAGACGAGATTCGCGGCAGAAGTCATGGCCGAAGTCGTAGGAAAAGATAAGGTCGACACCGCCGTAGAACCGACGATGGGCGCGGAAGACTTCTCGTTCATGCTTCTCGAGAGGCCTGGATGCTACGCGTTTTTGGGTAATGGCGATGGTGGACATCGCGAGCGAGGACATGGCGCCGGACCATGCATGCTTCACAACGCCAGCTATGACTTTAATGATGATCTGCTGTCCGTCGGATCGTCGTACTGGGTGCGTTTAGCGGAGCGATTCATGGCTCGTTGATGAACTGCGGCGGCTACGGGGCCGCTGCTCTCCACCTCAGAACGTCGCGCTGCCAGATTCGCCGCTCC
>JFHF01000066.1 GCA_000648925.1 Caballeronia jiangsuensis | reverse complement strand
ACGAAAGTGTCAACCATGTCCCCGGTCTATACACAGCAGCAAAGAAAGTGACTGCCGCCCCGCACAGGGGCAACGCTAATAGACCGACACGAATACGGGATCCGGCGAAACGAAACCAAAACCGACCCCAACCCCAACAGCAATCCAGCGAACAAACGAAAAAAACCAAACCCACTAACATATAGGAGCCTGCAAACCCGCTCCGTGAACCCATGCGCGAAGTCCTCTGGATCCTCCTGACAGCGATCGTGCTGATCTACGCCATCGCTCTCGCGGGGCTCTATTGGCTGCAAGGCCGCCTCGTCTATCCGCTGGAACAGATCGAAGCCTTAAAAAACGCGGAACTGGAAGCACATACAGAAGCCATCAGCATAAAAACCGAAGACGACCTCACCCTGACCATCCGCTACAAAGCACCAAAGCACAAGACCGACGCAACGGTCATCCTCTTCCACGGCAATGGCGAAGACCTCACCCAAGGCGGACATATCGCGCTCGAAATGATCGAAGCCGGCTACGGCGTGCTGCTCGCCGAATATCGCGGCTACGGCGGCAACCCCGGCACGCCGCACGAAGCCGGCCTCTACGCCGATGCCCGCGCCGCCCACGCTTACGCATCCGCGCGGTCATCGAACATCGTGCTGCATGGCTATTCGCTCGGCTCGGGCGTCGCCGTGCAACTCGCCAGCGAAGTGAAGATCAATGCGCTGATGCTCGAAGCCCCATTCACGAGCATCGTCGATGTGGCGGCCAGGCGCTTCTGGCTCTTCCCCGTCCGTCTGCTCGCACGCGACCGCTACGAAAGCCTGTCGAAGATCGCATCGGTGCGCGCGCCGCTCCTCATCTATGGCGGCACGAAAGACGGCGTCATCCCGCCCGCGCACTTCCAGCGCCTTTTCGATGCCGCCCGTGGCGACAAGCGCCTCGCGCTCATCGAAGACGCCGATCACCTCAATGTCTGGACGATGGGCGGCCGCGAACACGTCATGCAATTCCTCGCCTCGCTGCAACCCGCACGCGACACGCTCCAGGCCTAAGCGCCCGCCGCTTTCTTTCGCGTGCGCCCGAGCTTGAGCGTGACCCACGTCGGCGCATGGTCGCTCGCATGCGGCTCTCCGCGCACCCATTTATCGACGCCCGCGCTCTCCAGCTTCTTCGCGAGATCCTTGCTGAGCAAAAGATGATCGATGCGCAAGCCCGAGTTCGTCTGCCAGTGATTGCGAAAGTAATCCCAGAACGTATAGATGCGCTCATCGGGAAAGGTCTTGCGCAACGCGTCCGTCCAGCCTTGCGCGAGAAGGTCCGCATAAGCCGCGCGGCTTTCGGGCTGCAGGAGCGCGTCCTTCAGCCACGAGCGCGTGTTGTAGATATCCTCGTCGGTGGGCACGACGTTGTAATCGCCCGCGAGCACGACAGGATGACCACTGTCGAACAACGCCTTCGCATGCGCATTGAAACGCTCGAACCACGCGAGCTTGTAATCGAACTTCGGACCCGGCTGCGGATTGCCGTTCGGAAGATACAGACAACCGACCAGCAGACCGCCCACGGCCGCTTCGATATAACGGCTGTGCGTATCGTCTTCGAAACCGGGCAAACCGCGCCGGCTCAGCACCGGCTCGGCATCCTTCGCGAGAATCGCCACGCCGTTCCACGATTGCTGTCCATGCCATAGCGCGCCATAACCCGCGTTCGAGATCGCATCGGCGGGAAACTGCGCATCCGTCGCCTTCAGTTCCTGCAGGCAGACGATATCGGGCGATTCGCGTTCGAGCCATTTCAACAAGGCGTCGAGACGCGGACGGATGCCGTTGATGTTGAAGGTCGCGATTTTCACTCGGCGTCTCTCCATCGGTGGACCGGAATCGATCGTACACGCGTCGCAGTTTGCGTGCCGCGGCATGCGCGAGCGCGTCGGCGGAAAATCTGCCAAAGTCACGCAGACTCCGCCACCCTGCCCGCATCCATGTCCGAAGGCTCCGTTCACTGGCAACGCAATCTCTACGTCTGCGTATTCGGCTCGTTCACCACCATCATGGCGATGACGCTGCTCCTGCCCTTCCTGCCGCTCTACGTGCAGCAACTCGGGGCGTCGTCGGTGGAGGCGGCGGTGCAATGGTCGGGCATCGCGTTCGGCGCGACCTTTCTCGCGGCGGGGCTCGTCGCGCCGCTATGGGGACGTCTCGCCGACCGCTACGGCCGCAAGCCGATCCTGATCCGCGCGAGCCTCGGCATGGCGATCACGATGTCGCTACTCGGCGTCGTGCAGACGGTCTGGCAACTCGTGGCGATTCGCTTTCTCGCGGGGCTCGTCGGCGGCTATGCGAGCGGCGCCATCGTGATGATCGCGACGCAGACGCCCAAGCACCGCACCGCATGGGCGCTCGGCACGCACGCGGCGGGCATGATGGCGGGCAATCTCGTCGGGCCGCTCGTCGGCGGGCTGCTGCCGGGACTGATCGGCATACGCGCGACGTTCTTTCTCGCGGGCGGCCTCATCTTCTGCTCGTTCATCATGACGACGTTGCTCGTCAAGGAAGAGCGCCGCGCGCCGGATCACGCGAAAACAAGGCCGCGCGGCGGCTGGCGCGACGTGCCGGTCCTCACGCCCGTCATCGCGATGCTCGTGAGCGCGATGCTGCTCATGTTCGCGAACATGTCGATCGAGCCGATCATCACGGTGTATGTGTCGCAGCTCGTGAAAGACCCGAAGCAGGTCACGCTCGTCGCAGGCGTCGTGATGTCCGCCGCAGCACTCGGCAGCGTGCTTGCAGCGCCGCGCGTCGGACGGCTTGCGGATCGCATCGGCGCGCCGAAGGTGATCGTCGCGTGTCTTGCAGTTTGCGGCGTGCTGCTGATTCCGCAGATGTTCGTCACCGACGGCACGCAGCTCGTCGTGCTGCGTTTTCTGATGGGCCTCGCATTGGGCGGCCTTTTGCCCGCGATCACGAGCGTCGTGCGTCACAACGTGCCCGATCACGCCGCCGGTTACATCCTCGGCTACGCGACATCGGCGCAATACATCGGGCAGGTGGCGGGGCCGCTCGCGGGCGGCTTCATCGCCGCGCATTCGGGCATGCACTCAGTCTTCGCGATGACGAGCGTGCTGATGTTCGCGGGCGCGGCGTTCAATGCGTGGACGTTTTTGCGCGCGCGATGAACGCCTATTTCTTCTCGCTGTCGAGATGCGCCATCTGCACGGCCTCGTAACGATCGCCCGCCGCCGCACCCTTCGGCACTGCCGCTTCGATAGCGGCGAATTCGTCCTTCGTGAGCGTCACGTCGAGCGCGCCGAGCGTTTCCGTCAGACGATCGCGGCGGCGCGCGCCGATCACGGGAACGATGTCATCGCCCTGCGCCAGCACCCACGCAATCGCGATCTGTGCGACGCTCACGCCCTTCGCATCGGCGCTCGTGCGCAACGCATCGACGAGCGCGAGATTGCGTTCGACATTGCCTTGCTGAAAGCGCGGACTGTTCGCGCGCCAGTCGCCCGATTGCGCGGCGTCCTTGTTCCAGTGTCCGCTGATGAGTCCGCGCGACAGCACGCCATACGCCGTGACGGCGATGCCGAGTTCCCTGCACGCCGGAAGAATCGCGTCTTCGACGCCGCGCGAGATCAGCGAGTATTCGATCTGCAGATCGCACACAGGATGCACGGCCGCCGCCTTGCGGATCGTTTCCGCGCCCACTTCCGACAGCCCGACGTGACGCACATAGCCCGCCTTGATCATGTCGGCGATGGCGCCAACGGTGTCTTCGACCGGCACGTTCGCATCGAGCCGCGCGGGGCGATAGATGTCGATATGCTCGACATTGAGCCGCTGCAACGTGTAGGCGAGTGAATTCTTCACGGCGACGGGACGTCCGTCGAACGCGATGAAATTGCCCGCCGGGTCGCGCATGCCGCCGAACTTGACGCTGAGAATCGCCGAATCGCGGCGCGAGGGCGGCGCGCTCTTCAACGCCTCTCCGATCAGCATCTCGTTGTGGCCCATGCCGTAGAAATCGCCGGTATCGAGCAGCGTCACGCCCGCTTCGAGCGCCGCGTGAATCGTCGCGATGCTCTCCGCGCGATCCGATGGCCCGTACATGCCCGACATGCCCATGCATCCGAGCCCGATGGCCGACGATTGCGGTCCGGTCTTGCCGAGTCTGCGTTGTTCCATGTTCGTTCTCTCCTGAAGGACGTGCGCCGCGAATGCGGGCGATGGAGAGGATTATGGGAGCAAATCACGCGTGCGATAATCCGCCTCAATGCGAATGGGCTGTGCGCCCTGGCGAACAATGAGCGAATCATGAGCGAACCTGATCTCTCGGACCTTCACGCGTTTCTGGCCGTCGCTCGCTCGCGCGGCTTCCGGCAGGCGGCGCTGTTGCGCGGCGTGTCGGCGTCGTCGCTGAGCGAGGCGATCCGCAGGCTCGAAACGCGGCTGGGCGTGCGCCTTCTGAATCGCACGACGCGCAGCGTCACACCGACCGAAGCAGGCGAGCGGCTGATCGAACGGCTTGCGCCCGCCTTCGCGGAAATCGCGGGCGCGCTCGATGCCGTCAACGGCTTTCGCGACAGCCCGACCGGCACGCTGCGCCTGAACGTGCCGAGGATCGTCTCGCGCGAAATCCTGCCGCCCATCGTCGCGCGTTTTCTGACGGCGCATCCGAGCATCAAGCTGGAAATCAGCGCAATCGATATGTTCATCGACGTACTCGCCGCCGGTTTCGATGCGGGCATTCGCTACGACGAGCGTATCGAGCGCGACATGATCGCGGTGCCTATCGGGCCGCGCACGCAGCGCTTCGTTGCGGTTGCTGCGCCGTCCTATCTCGCCGCGCACGGCGAGCCGAAGCATCCGCGCGATCTGGTGAATCACGCGTGCATCGGGCATCGCTTCGACAGCGGCGTGCTTGCGGTATGGGAATTCGTGCGCGGCAAGGAAGTGATACGCATCGCGCCGGACGGTCCGCTCGTGACGTCGTCGATCGAGATCAGTAGAAGCGCGGCCATCGCCGGACTGGGTCTCGTCTATACGTTCGACGAGTTCGTGCGCGAAGCCATCGACAGCGGCGCGCTCGTGCCGGTGCTCAAGCCGTGGTGGCAGAGCTTCACCGGCCCGCGCCTTTACTATCCGAGCCGCGCGCACATGCCGGGGCCGCTGCGCGCGTTCATCGACTTCATTCGCGACGAAGATTGATCGAAGCTTATTGCTGCACGCCCCAGCGGCGCACCGTCACGCGCTCGACGGTATCGAACACGAGATGCTCGACCGCGAGCCCGATCACGATGACCGCGGCGAGCCCGGCGAACACGCGATCCGTATAGAGCTCGTTGCGATTCTGGAAGATGTACCAGCCGAGACCGCCCTTGCCCGAACTCGCGCCGAACACGAGTTCCGCCGCGATCAGCGTGCGCCACGCGAATGCCCAGCCGACACGCAGTCCCGCGAGAATCGACGGCATCGCGGCGGGCACGAGAATCAGCATCACATGGCGCATGCCGGTGAGGCCATAGTTGCGGCCCGTCATGCGCAAGGTCGAAGGCACCGCCTGGAAGCCGGCATAGGTGTTGAGCGCGAGCGGCCACAACACCGAATGCACGAGCACGAAGAGCAGGCTTCCCGTGCCGAGGCCGAACCACAGCAACGCGAGCGGCAAGAGCGCGATGGACGGCAGCGGATTGAACATCGCGGTGAGCATCGAAAGGATGTCGCGGCCGATGCGCGTCGATACCGCGAGCGACGTCAGCAGAAACGCGAGCGCCGCGCCGAGCGCATAGCCGCGCAGCAATACCGACATCGAAATGCCGACCTTCTCGATCAGCTCGCCCGATGCGATGCCCTGCACGAACGCGATGAAGGTCGCGCTGAAGGTCGGCAGCAGGAGATCGTTATCGACGGCGCGCGCGGCGATTTCCCATAGCGCGATCAACACGAGCGCGATGATCGACTTGCGCAGCCACGTGCGATCCGCAAGGCGCTTCGAAAGCGGCAGCGGCGCTTCATGTTCGATGCCGGCGGGCGCGGCGGGCGTGACTTCGTATTCGGGCCGCACGGGCGGCGCGATCAGATGCGGCGTACTCAAAGCGCTGCCTCCTCTTCGAACAGCAGACGATGAATGCGCGCGACGCTCTGTTGAAACTCTCCGCGGCCCATGCTTTCCTGCGTGTATTGATGACTGTTCAGCTCGGCGCGCACGCGGCCCGGATGCGGGCTCAGCAGCAGAATGCGATTGCCGACGATGAGCGCTTCCTCGATCGAATGCGTGACGAACAACAAGGTGAAGCGCTCGTCGCTCCACAGGCGCAAAAGTTCTTCCTGCATGCGTCGGCGCGTGAGTGCGTCGAGCGCGGCGAAGGGCTCGTCCATCAGGAGCACGCGCGGCTGCATCGCGAGCGCGCGTGCAATCGCGACGCGCTGCTTCATGCCGCCCGACAGCGTGTGCGGATAGGCATCGGCGAATTTGGCGAGGCCGACCTTGTCGAGATAATGAAGCGCGCGCTCACGTGCTTCGGCGCGTCCGAGCTTGCGCGCGACACGCAACGGAAAGGCCACGTTTTGCAGGACCGTCTTCCACGGCGGCAACTGATCGAATTCCTGGAACACGACGATGCGATCCGCGCCCGGTCCGCGCACGCGCTCGCCGCCGATTTCGATGCTGCCCGCGACCGGCTCGATGAAACCGGCGACGGCCTTGAGCAAGGTCGATTTACCGCAGCCCGATGGTCCGAGCAGCACGAAGCGATCGGCGCCGTACACGTCGAAGCTGACATCGTGCGTCGCGCGGACGAGCCGTTCGGGCGTGCGGTATTCGAGCGTCACGTTCTTCGCGCTGAGGAGCTTGCCGCTCGTGGAAGCCTGACGATCGGCTTCGTGTGAGTAAAGCGCCTGGGGATTGGCGGCCATGATCTGTCTGCTGGATTGCAAACGAACACGATACCGGCGCGCGCTTCTCACGCGAACCAATCAATGCGCATATCGAATTCGCGCTCGCCGATAAGCGCGTTCGTTCAGCTTCCGTCCTTCGTCGCCGGATCGCTGAAGAAGTAGTCCTGCCACGACTTCGGCTCGTTCCTGATCGCGCCGACGCGATGCATGAACTGCGCGAGCGCGAACGTGTTTTGCGGCGCGACCTTGAATTGCACCGACGGATCCTTGATCACCTTGATGAGCAGATCGCGGTCGATCTTCGCGTTGTTCACGCGCAGATAGATATCGGCGGCCTGTTCCGGATGCTGCGTGATGTAGCGCGCGGCATCGGCGAGACCGGCGACGAACGCGCGATACGTCTTCGGATTCTCGTTGCGGAATTTTTCGGTCGCGTAGAGCACGGTCGCGGAACTCGGGCCGCCGAGCACATCGTATGAATTGAGCACGATATGCGCTTTCGGATTGCCCGCGAGTTCCTGCTGCTGAAACGGCGGATTGCCGAAGTGCGCGTTGATTTCCGTGCCGCCCGCGATGACCGCCGCGGTCGCATCGGGATGCGGCACGGCCTGCGTGAGCTTGTCGAGGCGATCGAATTGCTTGTCGCCCCATTGCTTCGCCGCCGCGTATTGCAGGATGCGCGACTGCACCGACACGCCGACCGCCGGCACCGCGATGCGGTCCTTGTCGGTGAAATCGGCGATGGTCTTGACGCGCGGATCGTTCGATACGAGGTAATACGGAAAATTGCCGAGCGACGCGACGCCCTTCACGTTCTGCCGTCCGTGCGTGCGATCCCAGATCGTCAGCAAGGGGCCGACGCCCGCCGCCGCGATATCTACCGAGCCGGACAGGAGCGCGTCGTTCACGCTCGATCCGCCCGACAGCTTCGCCCAGTCGACCTTGATATCGAGGCCTTCCTTCTTGCCTTCCTGCTCGATGAACTTCTGATCGCGCGCGACATTGAGCAGCAGATACACGACGCCGAATTGCTCGGCGATGCGCAACGTGCCTTCGGCATGAACGCTCGCCGACGTGATGCCGAGCGACACCGCGAGCGCGGCAACGAAGGCGCGCAGCGCGCCCTTCCCTGATCGAGAATGCATCGAAAACCCCGTAAATCAAGCGATATTGTGTTTAGAAAGGCGCGTCGCCTTCGATGGTCGTGCGATACAGCTTGCGGCGCTGATCGTCCGGCGTGCCTGCCGCGAGATGCATGACCGAGCGGTTATCCCAGAACACCATGTCGCGCTCGCGCCATTGATGGCGATAGATGAACTCGGGCTGCGTGCTGTGCGCGAACAGTTCCGCGAGCAGGGCGCGGCTTTCGTCTTCGGGCAGGCCGATCACGCGCGTCGTGAAATGCTCGCTGACGAAGAGCGCGCGGCGTCCGGTTTCCGGATGCGTGCGCACGATCGGATGCGTGACCGGCTTGACCTGCGCGATCTGCTCCGCCGAAAGATTGGGCCGCCACGGGCTGCGCTGTTGCAGCTCGGCGTATTTGGCGAGATACGTGTGCTCGGCCGCACGGCCCTCGATCGCATCGCGCAGATGCGCGGGCAGCGCATCCCACGCGAGATGCTGATTCGCGAAGAGCGTGTCGCCGCCTAGCGCGGGCAATTCCTGCGCGTGGAGGAGCGACCCGAGACTGGGCTTCTCTTTGTATGAGAGGTCCGAATGCCAGAAATGGCCCGCATCGCCGAGGCCGATCGGCTTGCCGTTCTCCACGATGTTCGACACGATCAGCACTTCCGGATGCCCCGCGAGCCCGAACTGATGCAGCACGTGAATCTGCAAAGGGCCGAAGCGCTTGCTGAACGCGACCTGCTCGTCGGGCGTGATGCGCTGATCGCGAAACACGAGCACGTGATGATCCAGATGCGCGCGGTGGATGCGCGCGAAATCGGCATTCGATAGTGGCTTCGACAGATCGAGTCCGATCACTTCGGCGCCGAGCGGCGCGTCGAATTGGCGAATCTCGATGGATTGATCGGCGGCTTCGCCGGATGCGGCAAGTGAAGCGGGAGCAGTCTGAATCGTCACGGTCGAATCGATAACTTCGGGGAAGCGATCAATCTAACGCGCGGCGATTCAGCCGGCAACGAAGGATGCGAGCTTTCGTTATGCGCCGATGCGATAAAGATTTGTCAGAAGCGATACGACACGCCGATCTGCTCAGTCGCCGCCCGCGTCGAACGGCAACTCGACCTGCACCGGCTCGACGAACCCGCTTTCATCGCGCCCCGCGAGCGCACTGACGCGCACGCCGAGCAGCCTGATCCGGCGATCGAGCACGATGCGCTTAAGGCACTCCGTCGCGGCCCGGCGAATCTCGACGGGATCGGCGGTCGCGACAGGCACGGTCAGATCGCGCGTGACTGTGCGGAAATCGTCGAAGCGCAGCTTGATGCCCACCGTGCGCCCGACATAGCCTTTGCGCTGCAAATCTTCGGCGACGCGCGTGCACAGACCCGTGAACTCCGCCGAGAGCGTCGCGCGATCCTGCTTCGGATGGAAGTCGCGCTCGAAGGTGGTCTCGCGGCTCATCGACTTGGGCGTCGAGCTCACGACGACGGGCCGCTCGTCCTGGCCCTGCGCGATGCGCGCGAGCCACGCGGCATAGGTGCCGCCGAAGTGCGTTTGCAGGAATCCGGGATCGGCGGCGGCGATATCGCCCACGGTCACGATGCCGAGCGCCGCGAGCTTTTCGCTCGCCTTCGGGCCGATGCCGTTCACCTTGCGCGCGGCGAGCGGCCAAATGCGCGTCGGCAGGTCGTCCATCGTGAGGATGGTGAGGCCGTCCGGCTTGTCGAGCTCGGAGCCGATCTTCGCGAGCAGCTTGTTCGGCGCGATGCAGATCGAGCACGTAAGCCCGGTCGCGTCGTGCACGGCGTCCTTCATCCGCTGGCCGATATCGGCCGGCTCACCGGGGAGATCGCTGACGTCGATATAAATCTCGTCGATGCCGCGATTCTCGATCTGCGTCGTAAATGTCGCGACGGCCGCCTTGAACAGCCGCGAGTAATGGCGATAGGACTCGAAATCGGTCGGCAGGAGGATCGCGTCGGGCGCGAGCTGCGCGGCCTTCATCATGCCCATCGCGGAAAAGACGCCGAACTTGCGCGCCTCGTAGGTGGACGTGGTCACGACGCCGCGCCCCGCATAGTCGCGCAGGCGCCTGAAGCGGCGCGAGCCGTCGGCCAGCGTTTCGGGCGTGGCGCTGCGCCCGCCGCCGACCACGACCGGCATGCCGCGCAGTTCCGGATAGCGCAGGAGTTCGACCGATGCGAAGAACGCATCCATGTCGAGATGCGCGATGCGGCGCGGTGCGGGTGCGTTTGCGGAAGACGGCGTGTCCATCGCGGCGATCAGAGTGTTGCCGCGCGACGAGACGCGCTCAAAGCGAAATCGACAGGGACGAACGCACCGAACATGCTGAGGCAGTGCCGCCAGGCAATAAAAATGGCTTACTGTACATCCATACAGTAATTCGCGCTAGAGCCTGCCGGTGCGTGCGATTGCCGGCTCATTCCGGCGTGCGCTTTTCCGCCAGTGCGCGGCGGCAATCGTCGAACACCTGCCGGACGACATCCGATTGATAGTTGAGGTCTTCACTGTCGAGGATTTCCTCGACGGCTTCGCGCGCCCAGTCCGCTTCGAGCATCGCGCAATGCTGCGTGGCGATTTCGCGTGCGATGGCGGCGAGCTTCGCGACCGTGAGCCAGTCGGCGAGCCGCTGATGCCGGTCGAGCCATTTGTGCGCGGCCTGCACGTGAAACGAGGCCGCCGGCCAGTCGCCGTTCAGGTAATACGCGCCGAGACTGCCGCACGTGAGCCAGCAGAGCAACTCGACGCGGTCGCGGGCACTGAGGATACGAGACACATCGTTCATGGCGGCCTTCACGAGAGACGATCGACGAACGCGAATCACGCACGGCGTCTCGCATGGAAACCCGCACGTCACCCCTATAAAAGCACGATAGCACGGGATGGTGCGGCGCGGCAGTGCCTGCCCGCAGTGCGATCCGATTCACGGTGCGTTGGCGAACGCTTCGTCATGCGAAGAGCGGATTCGCGCATGAGAAGGCGCTCGGCTGCGCTCTCATTCTTCTCTAATTCGCCGGGCATAACCTGCTTTCCGTCGGCCCCACTCTTACCGGCCTTCTCTCAACGACGGGAGCACATCATGTTTGAACGTCTTTCGCAGTCCATCGACAATCTCTTTTCCCTGCGCACGACGGACGATCTCCGCGACGCCTATCTCGCGTCGTCGAACGATCTCGCCGATCTCGAACGCCGCATGCGCCAGGTCGAAACGCAGGATCACGACTACAGCATGTACTTCTGCGGCGCGCTCGGGCGGCATCACGATCAGCCATGAGCCGCGCAGCCCATGCAATGTGCGCTACTTGGCTTCCTCACGGCCCGCCTGCCCGAGCATCACGGTCCAGCCGAGGCCGCGCACGTTGCGGATCACGCCCGCGCCGAACTTCTTGCGCACCGAATGGATCAGCACGTCGACCGCGTTGCTCTCCACTTCCTTGCCCCAGCCGTAAAGGCGGTCTTCCAGTTGATCGCGCGAGAAGATCGTGCCCGGACGTTCGAGCAACGCGTGCATCAGCGCGAATTCACGTGCGGAGAGCACGCCCGAAGTCTCGCCGCAGGTGAGCGTGCGCTGATCGAGATTGAGGCAGATGGAATCGTCGCCGAGGCGCGACACCGCGTAGCCCGCCTTGCGCCGCAGCACCGCGCGGATGCGCGCGAGCAGTTCGGGCATGTTGAACGGCTTGAGCAGATAGTCGTCGGCGCCGAGATCGAGGCCCTGAACGCGGGTATCGACATCGTCGCGGGCGGTGAGGATCAGCACCGGCGTCGCGTTGCCAGCCGTGCGCGCCTGCCGCAGCAACTCGATGCCCGTCATGCCCGGCAGGCCGAGATCGAGCAGCACCACGGTGTATTCGGCGGCGTCGAGCGCCTCGCGGCCCGCGTTGCCGTCGCGGACCCAGTCGACGGCGTAGTCCGCGTCCTTGAGCGCACGCATGAGGCTCGTGCCGATCTGCACGTCGTCTTCGATCAGGAGAATTCGCATGTTCCACCTCGCGGGTCGCGAGAATGGCGCGCGCCAGGCGCCCGGAATGCGGCCGAAGGAGATGAAACGCACGACCGGTCTTTTCGACTCTTTTCCGATCGACGAGGATCGCTTCGCGCCACGCAGCGAATGCATTGTAATCGGCGCAAATGCGCGCGCAAATGCTTATGTATTCAATGCCGGCACGGCGGCGTTTTCGCTGACTTCCTCGACGGGAAAGCCGATCGACGCGACGATGCCCGGGTGCCCGTCGCCGCGGTTTCTGAGCGTCACGTCGCCGCCGTAGCGCGCGGCGATCGCCTTCACGATGGACAGGCCGAGCCCGCTGCCCTCCACGTCCGGGTTCGCACGGAAGAAGCGGTCGAAAACGCGCGGCAGCAGTGCCTCGTCGATGCCCGGGCCGTCATCGACCACATCGATCCAGACCATGTCGCCGTCGCGCCGCATGCGCAGGTCGATGGTGCCGCCGTCCGGCGTATAGCGCACCGCGTTCGACACGAGGTTCTTCACCGCCATGCCGATGTCCGTCTCCACCGCGCGCACGTGCGCATTCACCATTTCCTCCGCGCCGATGTCCATGCCGCGCGCGATGGCGATCGGCAGCACGTCGGCGACGGCGTCGGTCACCACTTCCGCGAGATCCACGCGCGCGAGTGGCGCGCCGTTCACGGGCGCATCGGCGCGCGCGAGCCGCAGCAGTTGCGCGATGAGTTTGCCGCTGCGCGCGATGCCCTTGCGCAGTTCCTGAAAGCGCTCCTGATTGCCGGCGACGATATGCGGCGCGAGATTGTCGGCCTGAAGCTGAAGCGCGGTGAGCGGCGTGCGCAGCTCGTGCGCCGCGTCGGCGATGAACTTGCGCTCCTTTTCGATCGATGTCGCGAGGCGCTCGATCATCGTGTTGATCGAATGGATGAAGGGCTCGATTTCCGTGGGCACGCCGACTGTCGGCAGCGGCTGCAGATGACCCATGTCGATGGCCTGCACCTCCGCGCCGAGTTCGTTCAACTGCCGCAGCGAGCGCCGCACGACGAGCGCGACCGCGATCCACACGAGCGGCAAAAGGACGGCGATCGGCCAGAGCGTTTGCGTCGCGGCTTCCTGCGTGATCTCGCGGCGCACGGACGAACGTTGCGCGACCTGAATCGTCATGGTCGGCTCCTGGCGCGTGAAGATGCGCCAGTGCTCGTCGTTGACGTCGACGCCGGAAAAGCCCGGTTGCGCGTCGCGCGGAAAATGCAGCGACGGGTCGGTGGTGCGGAACGGCACATCCTCGCCGGGCTTCCAGACGACGGCGACCACGTCGCGCTCGTCTTGCGTTCCGCGTGCGGGATTTTTGGGCAGGCTGTCGGCGAGTCCTTCGCGCAGGCGGGCCGCAACCTGTTCGAGCCGCATGTCGAGCAGCGCGCTCATGCCGGTCTGGCTCAACTGATACGAACTCACGCCCTGCACGACGCCGATCACGCTCACGAGCAGCCCGAGCGCGACGACGAGTTGATTCTTCAATGATTTGATCATTCGGGTCCGCCGCTTCGGAAAGGAACGGGGCGATTCAACAGTCCGTTCGATTTTAGGCGACATTCCCGGAGATTTCGGTCTGAAAGACGACATGTGCATGACCGTTGCGCCTTGAGCGCGTGGAAGAAAAAAGGCGTCGGTCCGATGACGGCCGACGCCAGGGGCTGAGGAGAGTCGAGAAACGTGGAGCGGGCCGCTAAGTGCCGGGGAAGCGCGCCGCCCGTCCACGTAAAGAAGCGTAAGCGCGAAGAATTAGCGTTGAATGAGCGCGCCGCGCGCTTCGTCGAGCAGCGATTCCCATAGCGGGATAACATTGCATCCGGCGCTTAATCATCGGCGACATTGCTTCGGCTGCAAGGTTTCCGCAAGCCTGAGCGTCGCCGCCGCATCTCCATCTTTCGAGCATGGCCCGCTTGCGCGCATCGTCTTTCGGTTCGCGCTGCGAGCGATATGCCATTCCATCACCGCATGTCACAGACCAGAAAAACCGTTCGTCCCCTCGTCATTGCAGCGGTCATGGCCTCGATGGCCATGGTCGCGATCGAAGCCACCATCGTCTCGACCGCGATGCCGCAGATCGCGACGCAGCTCGGCGGCCTCAATCTCTATAGCTGGGTGTTCTCGTCGTTCCTGCTCACGCAGACGGCGCTCACGGTGGTGTTCGGCAAGCTCGCGGACCTGTACGGCCGCAAGCCGGCGATCCTCGCGGGCATCGCGATCTTTCTGATCGGCTCGGTGCTCGCGGGCTTCGCCTGGTCGATGCCCGCGATGATCGTGTTCCGGCTGATCCAGGGCGTCGGCGCGGGGGCGATCCTGCCTGTCGCGCTGACGGTGGTCGGCGATCTCTATCCGGCGCGCGAGCGCGGCAAGGTGCAGGGTTATCTCGCGAGCGTCTGGGCCGTGTCCGCGGTGCTCGGCCCGATGGTCGGCGGCCTTCTGATCCGCCAGTTCTCGTGGGCGTGGATTTTCTGGATCAACGTTCCCATCGGCATTCTGGCGGCCCTGCTCTTCATCCTGTTTCTTCACGAAGAAAAGCGCCACGGCCGCCCGGCGATCGACTTCGCGGGCGCGTTCTTCTTCACGACGGCCGTCGCCGCGCTGATGATGACGCTCACCGATGCCGGCCACGCGAGCAATGCACGCGTGGGCACCGAGATCGCCGTGCTGGTGCTCGCCTGCGTGTGCTTCGTGGTACAGGAGCGCCGCGCCGCCGATCCGATGATCTCGTTCGGCCTGTGGTCGCATCGGCCGATTGCGGCGAGCAACGTCGCGACCCTGCTCGCCGGCATGGCGATGATGGGCCTCACCACGTTCCTGCCGATGTACGTGCAGGGCGTGATGCATCGCACGCCGGTGGAAGCGGGCCTCGCGCTCACGATGATGATGATCGGCTGGCCGAGCGGCGCAACCTTCACGTCGCGCTCGTTCAGCCGCATCGGGTTGCGGCGTCTCCTGATGATCGGCCCGGTGTTCATTCCGCTCGGCGCGTTGCCGTTCGTGCTGCTCGGTCCGCAATCGAGCCCGGTCTGGGCGGGCGTCGGCTCGGCGGTGCTGGGCTTCGGCATGGGCATCACGAGCGTGTCGTGTCTCATCCTGATTCAGGAAATCGTGCAGCCGCACGAACGCGGCAGCGCGACCGCATCGAATCTGTTCTCGCGCAATCTCGGCAACACGCTCGGCGCGGCCGTGTTCGGCGCGGTGCAGAACTACGGCCTCATCCATACGGACGGGCTGCCGGCCGTGCACGCGGATCAGTTGAAGCAACTGCTTTCGTCGGTGCCCGGCGACTTTACGGCGAACAACGAGATCCGTCTCGTGCTGCATCACTCGCTGCATCTGACCTTCACGGCGATGTTCGTGATCGCGCTCGGCACCGTCGTCGCGATGCTGTTCATGCCGAAGATCGAGATCGGACGCGCGAAGGAAACCGTCGAGAAAGTCGGCGCGGACGGCGCGTCGAATGCCGCGAAAAACGCCGCGAATCAAGCCTTCCACTAGACGCGCGGCGATGCTCTCGACCCAGTTCATCAGCCGCATCACGCTGCTGCGCGACAAAGCGCCTTCGTTCGACGCCTATCCGTTTTCGCTGCCCGCCGTGCGCGCGCTCGATACGCTGGAGCCGCATCGGAAGGTCACGTTTCTCGTCGGCGAAAACGGCTCGGGCAAATCGACGCTGCTGGAAGCGATCGCCGTCTCGATGGGCTTCAATCCCGAAGGCGGCACGAAGAACTTTCGCTTCGGCACGCGCGCGTCGCATTCGCCGCTGCATGAATATCTGCGCATCGCGAAGGGATTCAAACGGCCGCGCGACGGCTTCTTTCTGCGCGCGGAAAGCTTCTTCAACGTGGCGACGGAAATCGAACAGCTCGACGACGAACCCGGCTTCGGCCCGCCGATCATCTCGTCATACGGCGGCAAGTCGCTGCACGAGCAATCGCACGGCGAGTCGTTTCTCACGCTGTTGATGGAGCGCTTCGGCGGACAAGGGCTTTATCTGCTCGACGAACCCGAGGCCGCGCTGTCGCCGCAACGCCAGCTCGCCGCGCTCGCGCGCATCCACGATCTCGTCAACGACGATTCGCAGTTCATCATCGCCACGCATTCGCCGATCCTCATGGCTTACCCCGACGCGTGGATCTATCAGTTCACCGCGAACGGCATCGAGCGCGTCGCCTATGAAGACACCGAGCACTTCAAGGTGACGCGCGCGTTTCTCGCGAATCCCGAACGCATGTTGCGCACGCTGCTCGGCGAGCGCTGAGCGCCTTCAGTCCTGCGACTGAAGCAGCGGGCTTTCGTGCTTCACGGTTGCGACGCTCGCGCTGGCGGGCTGGCTGTCGCTTGCCAGCGTTTCCGTATCGGCGAGATAGCGCGACAACAGCGCGTTGTCGTCCATGTAGTACGTCATGGGGCCGTGGCCGCGCGCGAGCGCATAGCATCCGGCGATCAGCGCCGCAACGAGGACGATGCCGATGAGTCTTCCTGTCATGGTAGTGCTCCTGAGGGTTTCCAAGATTCACTTCATGGGCCCATTCGCACTGCCTGCCACAGGCTCGACCCACGAGCGCGTCCCGCCGGCGTGACCGGCAGGACGCGAAGTCATGCAACCGCACTCAGTCCTGCGCTTGCATGAGCGGAGTGTCCTGCTTCGATTTATCGACGCTCGCATCGTTGCTCTGCTGCGCGTCCTGCGCGATGGTCTGCATGTTCATGCCTTGCTGCGACATGGGCGCGCCATCCATCGGCGAGTAGTACGGCGCGGGGCCATAGCCGCTCGCCATTGCATAGGAAGCGCCCGCGAGCGCCGCGACGAAGATGATGCCTTTGAGATTGCCGGTCATGATAGTGCTCCTGAGGGTTTCACATGGTCACTTCAATCGGCCTCATTGCACTGCCTGCCAGCAAACGACCTCTGAAATGTCCACGCAGTCTACGTGCGCGAACAGGCGTTGAAATCCCCTCAAAAGCAAGGATAGGAATGGATGGATCGATGTCTTATGTATGGAGCGCGTTGCGTATTCAGATGTTGTCCTCGACGGCGACGGATACCGCACCCGCATTGATCGTCAGTCGCGTGCGCTTTTGCAGCGGACTTTGCGGCGCGGTGCCGTCGGCGTTGAGGAACTTCATCTTGTTGAAGATCGCGATGAACTGCGTGGGCGTGACCGTCGCGGATGCATAGCCGATGCCATCGTGATCCGCGTACAGCATGTCCGGATTGTTCTGGCGGATGAAGCTGTCGAACAGCGCCGAAGAACTGATCAGCGAAGCGAGCGGCATGCCCGCCGAATACGTCTTCACGTCTTCGAAGAAGGGCTGGCTGCTGATGCCCGCCGACATCAGATCGATCATCACCGGCGTGCCCTTCGCGGGATCGGGCACATCGCGCACGATGCCCGCCTGGAACGCGTGCAGATCGCCCGTGATCGCGACGAGGTTCGTGATGTTCTGCGTCTTCACGAACGACATCAGATCCGCCTTGTGCGACGGATAGCCGTCCCACGCATCGCAGTCGAGCACGAACACGACGTTGTCGGGCACCGGCGCTATCGACGTGAGATCGAGCCACAGGCGGTTCATCATCACTTCGTTGCCCCACACTTTCCATATCGACGTGGAAGCCTTCAGCGTGTCCTTCCACCATTGCGTCTGCGTGGGACCGAAGATGGACGGCACGCGTCCGAGCCGCTGCGTATCGGCTGCCTCGAACTGCGCGAGCACTGGCTGCGGCACGAAATAGCGCGAGCCGACGAGATCGTTGCCATTGACCGGATCGTGCCCGAGCGCCTGCGCGATCGCCGCTTCGCTGACGACGTGATCGTCGCGATAAAGCCGCTCGTCGGTCATCACGAGATGCATCAGCGAGCCGAAGTGGAAGTCGCGATAGATGCGGATATTGTCGTAGGCCGCGTTGTTGAGATCGAACGACACGTCGCCCCAGTCGACCGGCAGATACTCCGCCCACGCCTGATTCGCATTGCGGCGGCGCGCGGTCTGCTGGAGGTTCGCGTTCGTGTAGGTCTGGTGATCCTGCCAGCAGTCGTCGGAGAACTCGTGATCGTCCCAGATCGCGATGACCGGAAAACGCGCATGAACGTTCTGCAGGCGCGCGTCGCCCCGATATGTGCGATACAGCGTGCGATAGTCATCGAGCGTATTCGCGTAGGTGCCGCCGCTCGGCAGCGTTATCGCGGGATGCGCGGGCTCCACGGTGCCCGGTTGCGCGGCAAAGCCCGCCTCGTAGATGTAATCGCCCAGATGCACGACGAAGTCGAGATCGGTTTCGGCGGCGAGGAGCGACATCGCCTGCCAGTGATTCGCGCTCCAGTTCTGGCACACGAACCATGCGAAGCGCAATTGCGGGATCGCTTCGTTCGCGGCGGGCGCGGTGCGCGTCGTGCCGGTCACGCTGACGTCGCTGCCCGCGACGAAACGGTAGTAGTACGTCGTCTTCGGGGCGAGGCCCGTGACCTTGGTTCGCACCGTGAAGTCGTAATCCGCCACGGCGCTCAAGGGCACGCTGGCGATGAGTTGCGCGAAGTCCTGCTGCGCGGACACTTGCAGCGTCAGCGCGACGGGCGACGGCGACGCCGCCGCATTGCTCCCGTTCGCGACGCAACGGGTCCAGAATACCGCCGAGACGTCGCGCGGATCGCCGCTCGCGACGCCTTGCGGGAACGCGAATGCGCCCGCCGGCGGCGGCGTGGAACCGCCGCTTCCGGGATTGCCGCCGTCGTCGTGATCGCCCGAATGGCAGGCCGCGAGCGTGCCGGTGGCGGCCGCTACGGTATAAAACGTGGAGAGCGAGAGGAAGCGGCGACGGTCCATGAGAGCCTCCGTTTGCAGACGTCGATGCGGTGCACGACAGACGGGAGTTCGCTGGATGCGTCGAGCAGACAATCCGACGGATGAGCGAGGCTCTCTTTCGGATATGAAATGATTAAAGCTATAAACCACGCCGCGCACTGTCAAGGGACGTTTCCGTGACGGCGCCGCTTGGCTACCGCTTGTTACAAAGGTATCGGTGCACGACGCCATCAGCGGGTAGACTGTCGTGGGCGGCTTTGTCCAGCTGACGTCCACCCGTATGCGCCAGCTACGCCGAAACGCAATACCTCACTTCACTGCTGCGCCGACGACCCTAACCATGACCAGATCGAGATCAGCCGTCCCCCAGGTCGGCGTCGCAGGCCCGGCTTCGATCGAGCACGCGCTGAACGACGCGCAGTATCACGCGCTCGTCGATGCGATCGAAGACTGCGCGATTTTCATGCTCGACCTGAGCGGCCGCATCACGAGCTGGAACAAGGGCGCGCGCAAGATCAAGGGTTATGAGGCGCACGAGATCATCGGCCAGCATCTGTCGCGCTTCTATCCGGCGGAAGCGGTGGCGCGCGGCTGGCCCGAATACGAGCTGAAGCAGGCGTACGCGACCGGCCGCTTCGAAGACGAAGGCTGGCGCGTGCGCAAGGACGGCACGCTGTTCTGGGCGAATGTCGTCATTACCGCGGCGCGCAATACGAGGGGCGAGATCATCGGCTACGCGAAATGCACGCGCGATCTCACCACGAAGCGCGCCGAGGAGGAGAAGCTGCGTCTGTCGGAAGAGCGCTTCCGCCTGCTCGTGGAAAACGTGAGCGACTACGCGATCTTCATGCTCGATCCGGGCGGCCATATCGCGAGCTGGAACACGGGCGCGATGCGCATCAAGGGCTATCAGCCGTCGGAGATTCTCGGCAAGCACTTCTCGACGTTCTATTGCCCCGAGGATCTCGCCGCCAACGTTCCCGAGATCGAACTGCAGACCGCGATTCGCGCGGGCCGCGTGGAAAACGAAGGCTGGCGCGTGCGCAAGGATGGCTCGCTTTTCTGGGCGAACGTGATCATCACGGCGGTGTACGACGAGCATCGCGTGCTGCGCGGCTTCGCGAAGGTCACGCGCGACATGAGCGAGCGCAAGCGCCTGGAGCAGCTCGAAGTGTCGTCGCGGCGCATCAGCGAGTTTCTCGCGACGCTCGCGCACGAATTGCGCAATCCGCTCGCGCCGGTGCGCAACGCCATCGGCGTGATGCAGATGGAAGCGGAGATGCCGCAGCGCGTCGCCGCGTGCCGCGACATCATCGACAGGCAGACATCGCATCTCGGCCGGCTCGTCGACGATTTGCTCGACATGGGCCGCATCACCACGGGCAAGATCGATCTGCGCATGGCGCGCGTGGATGTGAGCGATATCGTCGCGCGCAGCATCGAGCTCGTGCATCCTTTCATCGACGAGCGCGCGCAACGCGTCGTCACGAAGCTGCCGCAGACGCCGCTTCAGGTCGTGGGCGACAGCACGCGGCTCGTGCAGGTGGTGCAGAACCTGCTGAACAACGCGTCGAAGTTCTCGCCGCGGGCGAGCACGATCATCGTTGAAATCGAGTGCGAGACGAGCGCGCTGTTGCTGAAGGTGATCGACGCGGGGCGCGGCATTTCGCAGAAGGGCCTCACGACCATCTTCGATCTCTTCGTGCAGGAAGATCACTATCTGAATCCTGGCGAGGCGGGGCTCGGTATCGGGCTTACGCTGTGCCGGTCGATCGTCGAGATGCATGGCGGCTCGATCAGCGCGTCGAGTGGCGGGCCGAATCAGGGCAGCACGTTCACGGTGCGCCTGCCCTACGCTTCCGACGACGATGCGCCGCGGCCGCATCGCGTGCTCGCGCAGAGTGCGACGCAGGCCGCGGGCGATGGTCTGCGCATCGTGGTCATCGACGACAACCGCGATTCAGCCGACAGCCTCGCAATGCTGTTGCAGATGAAAGGGCATGACGTGCGCATCGCGTATCACGGCAAGGAAGGGGTCGATGTCATCCGGCATTTTCCGCCGGAGCTGGTTTTGCTCGATCTGGCGTTGCCGGATATGGATG
Source organism: Caballeronia jiangsuensis (assembly GCA_000648925.1). GTDB lineage: Bacteria > Pseudomonadota > Gammaproteobacteria > Burkholderiales > Burkholderiaceae > Caballeronia > Caballeronia jiangsuensis. The sequence goes on along the minus strand of JFHF01000066.1, from coordinate 16,589 downwards.
GGTATGCGGTGCTGAGGACGCTGCGCTCGCAACGGCTCATCGGGCGCGCGACGGTGGTCGCGATGACGGGGTTCGGGCAAGAGGGCGACAAGGAGCGCTCCGCGCAGGCGGGGTTCGATGCGCATCTGGTGAAGCCGGTGGATTTCGAGGTGCTGGATCGGTTGTTGGGGAAGGTGGCGGGGGGGTGAGGGTGGGTGGGGTTTGCTCGCGCGATAACGCGTGAAGGCGATACGTCGCTGAGCGACAGCAACTGCGGCCCCGCGCCGGGGTACCTCCTCACCCCCTCACCACCCGCAACGGAAAAATAACCCTCGACGCAACCAGCCCCAGCGCCCCGCCAAGCAGCGTCTCCCACGCCCGCGCCGTCAGCAGCTCCACCGAATGCACGCCGCTCGCGGCCATCGTCACGATGAGCACGAAAGCGAACGCCCCGCACGCGATGTCATACCGCTCCGGCAACGCCATCGCATAGACGATCATCGCGAACGCGGACAACGCCCACACGACGAGCGGCCAGTGCTCCGCGAGCGGCAGACACACGATCCCGATCGGCACCCCGACGAGCGTCCCGTAGATACGCCGCCGCACGCGCTCCGCCGTCCCGACCGCCGATGTCGCGACGACATACACGCAAGCCGTGATCGCCCACGCCGATTCCGCCAACCCGAACACGCGATTCAGCACCACCACGACGAGCGCGCCGCACGCCGCCTGCAAGCCCATCGCGGTCGCGGGCGATATCACGTGACGCCCGTAAGCCGGCTCGGACGCGAGCGCCGGCAGCAAGGCCGGATGCTCCGCCGGCCCGCTCAATACGCGCGGCACGATGGCCGCGAGCATCCCGATCAGCAGCGCGATCAGGATCGCCGATGAATCGCCGGGCCTGAGATCCATCCCGTAGGCGAGAAGCTGCCCGATATAAAGCTGCGAGCCGATGCCCGCGCCGGCGAGCCCGAAACGCTTCAGATAGCCCGCGAAGAATGCGCCCGTCACGAGAATCAGCTCGGCGCCGCCGCGCCCGAACTCGCGAAACGTCGAACCGAACAGGGCAAAAGTCAGCGCGCCGAACGCAGCGGCGATGCACAGAACGGCGAGATCGCGGCTCGACTCGAAGCGCGTCGTGCGCGCCTCCGACACGCTCGCCCACAGTGCGAACCCGCCCGCGAGCGCGCCGACGGACACGCCCGGCGGCACGCTCTGCGTCACGTCCTGCAACGCGCCGAGCGACGCCGCGAGCCCGTACGCGGTGACGAGCCGCAAGCCCTTGATGCGCCGATGCGTGCCCGGATCGACGCGATCGAGCCATGCGAGCGCCGCCTGCACGCGACGCGCGCCCGATTGCGCGAACGTCAGCGCCGTATCCGCGAGGCGGGTTCTCGTGTCGCCGATATTTCGCTCGTCATCCATGGGAGGCCACCGAAGGAAACGCGTCTGCAACGCATTCTAGGCGATGCCGCGCGCCGGATTGCGCCCGCGTGCGCGTTTGACGGGCGTCTTCGCCCCGCCCTGCTCCGCCGCCTCGACGATGCAGCCCGCAAGCCGCGCCGCCGCATCCGGCTCGTCCGCACGCACGCGCCGCGCGCGCTCGACCAGACCGATCTCGCGATGGAACGTGGCATCGCCGAGATCGAGCGCGACCGCGCCACGCGGCCATGCGCCGGTGCCATCGGACACCGGCACGAGCGCCACGCCCAGGCCCCGCGCCACCAGTTGCGCGATGCCCGGCAGTTCATCGACTTCGATCGAGTCGCGCACCGCGATGCGGCGCTTCGTCAGAAACGTGTCCACTTGCCGGCCGCCGAACGAACGCCGGTCGTATCGGATGAACGGCTCCGACTCGATCAGCTCGCGCCAGTGAGCGCCTTTCTTCGCGGCAGGCGCGAGCAGCACGAACGGCTCCGCGACGAGCGTGCGCCATCGCAGTTCCGCCGGCAGCGAGAACGGCGGGCGGATGATGACGGCCATGTCCATCTCGCCCGCATCGACGCTCGCCAGCAGATTGAGCGACACGCCCGGCACGAGCCGGATGCGCCACGCGGGCAGCATGCGCCGAAACGCGCCGATCGCGTCGGGCAGCAGCGCCCCATGCGCCGACGCGATCGCGCCGACCGAAAGCGAGCCGCCGCGCCCGTCCTCGCCTTCCGGTTCGGCGAGACGCGCGTACAGCGCGATGAGTTCGTCGGCGAGTTCGAGCGTGCGCCGGCCCGCCTTGTTGAGCGTCGCGGAGCGGCCGGTGCGGTCGAACAGCGTGACGCCGAGATGCGCTTCGAGGCGCTGCATCTGCGCGCTCACGGCCGATTGCGTGAGGCCGATATGCGCGCCCGCGCCCGCAAAGGTGCCGTGGCGCGCCACCGCGATGAAAGTCTGAAGTTCGCGCAGCATGTCGATTCATCGAAAATTGTGGGGCTGACTCCCGCAATATATCGTTTTTCAACACATTTATTTGTCAATACACTGGGGTTTCCATTCCCCACACGTCGATTAAAGGATTCACCGCCATGAGCACGACCCAGCACGCCATGCCGCCGTTCCACCTCGCGTTCCCCGTTCACAGCCTCGCCGCCGCGCGCGAGTTCTATGGCGAATTGCTCGGCTGCCCGGAAGGCCGCAGTTCCGACGCCTGGGTCGATTTCGATTTCTACGGGCATCAGATCGTCGCGCATCTCGCGCCCGAGGAAGCCGGGCATCGTTCGACCAGCGCGGTCGATGGCGACGCCGTGCCGGTGCGCCACTTCGGCGTCGTGCTGTCGATCCCGCAATGGGAAGAACTGGCCGACAAGCTGCGCGCCGCGGGTACGCGCTTCATCATCGAGCCGCATGTGCGCTTCAGGGGCGAAGTCGGCGAGCAGGCGACGATGTTCTTCCTCGATCCGTCGGGCAATGCCGTCGAGATCAAGGCGTTCGCCGACATGTCGTCGCTGTTCGCGAAGTAAGGCGGCGAGCACGACGCGTCTCTCCCTTTCCTTCATACGACTCGCGCCTGACGGATAGTTTCCAATATAGAATCCGCTCTGCGCGCGCCGTGCGCGACATCGGGGAGACGCGAGTATGAGACCTTCAGAGGGACGCCGCCGCTTTCTGGGCGCGGCACTGTGCAGCACGATCGCCGCGTGCGGCGGCGGTTCGGATTCCGACGACGCCAACGCATCGACTTCTTCGAACGGCACGCAAACCGGCCCCGTGCCGGACGCGCAAGTCAACGCAGCCCTCTCCCAGCTCGACACGCTCGCCAACGACCTGCTGAGCAAAACCGGCGTGCCCGGCATGGCCGTCGCCGTCGTGCGCGGCACGCAAACCGTCTATGCGAAAGGCTTCGGCACACGGCTCGTCGGTTCGGGACAAGCCGTCGACGCCGATACCGTGTTTCAACTCGCGTCGGTGTCGAAGTCCGTGGGCGCTTCGGTCGTCGCGCATCAGGTCGGTGCGGGCGGCATCGCGTGGAATACGCCAGTGCGCGCGCATCTGCCGTGGTTCACGCTGTCGAAGGACGACGTCAGCGCGGCGGTGACCATCGGCGATCTTTACTCGCATCAGTCCGGCCTGCCCGACCACGCAGGCGACAAGCTCGAAGACATGGGCTACTCGCAAACGGAAGTTCTGCAGCGGCTGCGCTTTCTGCCCTTGCATCCGTTTCGTCATTCGTACTTCTACACGAACTTCGGGCTCACGGCGGCGGCGGAGTCCGTGGCGGCGGCCGCTGGCATCGACTGGGCGACGCTCTCCGAAAACATGCTCTACAAGCCGCTCGGCATGACGAGCACGAGCTCGCGTTATGCGGACTTCATCGCGCGCGCGAACCGCGCGACCGGGCACGTCAGGCGCGGCAATCAGTGGGTGCAGGGACTGGGAACGATGCCCGATGCGCAATCGCCCGCGGGCGGCGTGAGCGCGTCGGTCAACGACATGGCGAAGTGGCTCGCGATGATGCTCGGCACAGGCGTCTTCAACGGCAACCGCATCGTCGATGCCACCGCGCTCACCGCCGCGATCACCGCGCAAGTGCAAAGCTCGCCGCCCGGCAACGGCAATCCCGCTGGCTACTACGGTTACGGGTTCAACGTGGGACAGACGAGCGCCGGGCGCGCGTCGTACAACCATTCGGGCGCGTTCAGCGCGGGCGGCGCGACGAACTTCATGGTCGTGCCGTCGACGAATCTCGCGATCGTCGCGCTGACGAACGCGTTTCCGATCGGCGTGCCGGAAACGCTCAATCAGCAATTCTTCGATATCGTGCAATACGGTTCGATCCAGCGTGACTGGTTCGCGCTCTACAGCGACGCGCTGGCGCCGCTTTCGGCACCCAGCGGCTCGCTCGTCGGCGCTACGCCGCCCGCGTCGCCGCTGCCCGCGCGTGCGCTGTCCACGTATCTCGGCACGTACAAGAACGATTACTTCGGGCCGATTCAGGTCGTCGATCAGGGCGGCGCGCTCGCCGTTCTCATCGGCCCGCGTCCGATGACACTGCCGCTCTCGCACTGGGACGGCGATGTTTTCACGTTCACGCTCGTCAACGAGAACGCGAATCCCGGCACGATCTCGAAGGTATCGTTCCTGAGCGATCGCGTGACGCTGGAATATTACGACGAGGACGGTCTCGGCACCTTCGTGCGTTGAGCAAGCGCCTCAAGCGAACGGGACGCCACGCGGCGTCCCGTTCGTCATTTCATCGCGCGTCGGCCGTTACTTGCCGGAGCCGCTTGCGCTGACCGGCGCGCCCGGACCGCTCGGCGTCGCGGTGCCGCCCGGCTCGGTGGACGGGCCCGCGCCTGTCGCGCTCTTTTGCATCTTCTTCGAATGCGTGGTCTTGTGCGATTTCGACTGCGCGTGCTGCGTCGTCGTCTGCGCGTTGTCGCCGGCCTGCAGGCCCGTGTTCGAGCTCGGCGGATTATCCTGCGCGAAAGCGGAAGCACAGACGAGAGCGATAGCGCCAGCGGCGGTGGAAAGGACGAAACGTTTCATGTCGGACACTCCTGTTTGCTGTTTGCAAAATGCGATGCTTGCGGCCTGATCTGCCTGCTGGCCGCGACGCCTGAAGCCGCGGCCGTTTCGCACCCTACGGGTCAGCACGCGACATGCCACGGTCTGACGTTTCGCAAACGGTGTGTCCTCGATGAAAGGCGTTCAGGTTCTGAAGACGGAAACCGCGCGCTTCAGTTCCTCGGCCTGAACGGCGAGCGCGGCGGCGGCGGCCGTCGCCTGCTCGACGAGCGCCGCGTTCTGCTGCGTGACGGCGTCCATCTGCGTGATCGCGACACCGACCTGCTCGATGCCCTGCGTCTGCTGCGACGACGCCGACGAGATCTCGCTCATGATGTCGTTCACGCGCGTGACGGACGTGAGAATCTGCTTCATCGTGTCGCCGGACTGCTGCGCGAGATCCTGCCCCGCCGTGACGTTCGTCACCGATTCGTCGATGAGCGTCTTCACGTCCTTCGCCGCCGCCGCGCAACGTTGCGCAAGCGCCCGCACTTCCGATGCGACCACCGCGAAGCCGCGTCCGTGCTCGCCCGCGCGCGCCGCTTCGACGGCCGCGTTCAACGCGAGAATGTTGGTCTGGAACGCGATGCCTTCGATCACGCCGATGATGTCGACGATCTTCTCCGAGCTGCCCGCGATCTTGTCCATCGTCGCGACGACGCCGAGCACGACGCCGCTGCCGCTTTCGACCGTCGACGACGCGCTCGCCGCGAGCTGGCTCGCCTGCCCTGCGTTGTCGGAATTCAGGCGCACGGTCGAGGTGAGCTCTTCCATGCTCGATGCCGTTTCCGCGAGCGACGCCGCCTGCTCTTCCGTGCGCGACGACAGATCGTGATGGCCGTCGGCGATTTCGCGCGACGCCGCCGTGATGCCGTCCGCGACGAGCTTGATCTGCGCGATCGTCTGCGTGAGTCGCGACTGCATCGTGTGCATCGAATGCATGAGGCTCGAATCGTCGCCCGGCTTCACCTGCACGGACTGCGCGAGATCGCCCGCCGCGATGCGCTGGCAGACGATCGACACATCGCGCGGATCGCCGCCGATGCTCTTCAGCACGCCGCGGATGATGAGCGTCATCGCGAACGTCAGCGCCGCGCCGATCACGCCGATGAGCAGCAGCGACTTGAGCACGATCGCGTGAAAGGCCGCGTCGATATCGTCGATATACGCGCCCGTATAGACGTGCCAGTCCCATTCGCGCACGTAGTCGCCGTAAGTGAGCTTTTGCAGCGGCTCGGTCTCGCCGGGCTTCGGATAGAGATAGGTCGTGATATGCGAGCCGTCGAGACCGTGCTTCACGATTTCGCCGGTGAAATGCTTGCCGGTGGCATCGACGAAATCGTTGATCTTGTTTTCCGTATCCGGGCGCACGGGGTTCAGCACCTGGAACAGCTTCGAATCGAGGATGCCGAGATAACCGCTCGTGCCGTAGCGGATCGCGCGCACGCTGGCGATCGCCAGCTTCTTCGCTTCTTCCTCGGGCAATGCGCCGCTTTGCGCCTGCTTGACATAGAACCTGACGACGCTCGTCGCCGATTGAACCTGTTCGGCGAGCGCGTTTTCACGGTTGCGCATCAGCGAGTGTTTCGTGGAGATCGCGTTGAGCGCGCACAGAAGAATCAGACTGAGCCATACGAAGCCCACGGTGCTCATGAGCTTGGTCTTGAAGGATAGTTTTTTCACGATCTGGTTGAAGGAGCCGATGGAAGCGCCGGGGCAGGCGCTCGCTTTGCGGCTTCCGATCGTGGGCGGTTTTACGTTTGCATGCGAAGGCGCAACGTGGCCCTGCAACCGAAAGCCGTATGCAAATTAACGGCAAGCGGATTGCGTTCTTGAGGGGATCGAGCAGCGTCGCAATCGCCGGCACAAAAGAAAACGCCCCGCATGACCGAAGCCACGCGGGGCGCTATCACCTGCTCACATCGACATCGAATCAATGCCCGACCGGCTCCGTCGATTTGAGATCGCTCGCCATCGCCGTCTGCGGATGCGCGGCCTGCTTGATGAGCAGCGCAACCGCCGAAACCAGCCCCGCCACCGCGATCGTCGCGAAGATGGCGCCGAAGCTGAAGTGCAGGCGCGCCAGTTCGGCAACGAGGAACGATCCCGCGATGCCGCCGAAGCGCCCGATGCCCAGCATCCACGCGACGCCCGTGCCGCGTCCCTGCGTCGGATAGAACGCCGCGGCCAGCGCGGGCATCGACGATTGCGCGGTGTTCATCAGCACGCCCGCGAGGAACACGATGAGCACGAGCAGGCCGACGTTGCCCACGGCCTGGCCGATCAGATACACGCTCACGGCGGTCAGCGCATAGCACGCCGCGATGATGCGGTTCGCGTTGAACTTGTCCATCAGCACGCCGCACAGCACCGCGCCGACGCCGCCGAGCGGGAACAGCGCGGAAATGAGCGTCGCTTTTTGCGGCGTCAGCCCGGATTCCTTGAGCAGGATCGGCATCCAGTTGATCGACGCGTAGAAGATCACGAGGCCCATGAAATAAGCGAGCCACAGCATGATCGAGCCGACGATGTACGAGCGCGACAGCACCACGCTCATGCCGCTCTGCCCGGCCGCCGCGGGCGCGGCTTCGGTCATGAAGAACGAGCCCGCCTGCGCGGCGTCCGACGAGATGCGCGCGAGCGTCGCGCGAATCTTCTCGACGGGCTTCGCCTTCGCCACCATATAGCGCACCGATTCCGGCAGCGTCGCGATGAGCAGCACCGACAGCACGAGCGGCGCGACGCCGCCGAGCATCAGCACGCTGCGCCAGCCGAAATGCGGAATCATCCACGCGGCGAGAAAGCCGCCGAAAGCCGCGCCGAGCGGAAAGCCGCAGAACATCAGGTTGATGAGCGTCGCGCGGCGGTTGTCGGGGCAGAACTCGCCCATCATCGTGACGGCGTTCGGCATGGCGGCGCCGAGCCCCAGGCCGGTGACGAAGCGCAGCGCCGTCAGTTGCGTGATGTCGGCGGAGAACGACGACGCGAGACACGCGACGCCGAAGAGCAGCACCGACGAAAGCAGCATCACGCGGCGGCCGAGCTTGTCCGACAGCGGCCCGGAAAGCAGCGCGCCCGCGGCGAGCCCGAAGAGCGCCGCGCTCAGTACGGGCGCGAGCGCCGGCCGGCTGATCTGCCATTCGCTGACGAGCGAAGGCGCAATGAAGCCGATCGCGGCGGTATCGAAACCATCCAGAAGGACGATCACGAAGCACATCCCGAAGATGAGCCACTGAAACGGCGAGAACGGATGATCGTTGATGAACGTCTGTACGTTCACGGCAGGACTTCTACTCACTTCATTCCCTTTTCAATGATGGGCGCGCGCCTGGAAAGGTCGCATCCCGGAATTGAAACCGCTGCCCGCAAGCGTTTTTATCGTTGTAATGCGGGCCGCAGCCACCGGTCAATCGCGCGGAATCGGTGCAAAAAGTTCGTTAGACGAACACCGATTCACATAGCGAACTCGCGTGTGACAATACTGAACAAGCTTGCGCTTCGTCAACGCGGGCTTACCCGCGTATGACGAAGCGCTGACGTGTGGCTGTCGGGAAGGAAATGAAGCGCCGCGCGTCAGGCCACGCGGCGTCCGGCGCGATACGTCTCGCGCGGCACCTGCACGCCGTCCATCGACGCGACGCGCACGAAGTCCGCGCGCAAGCCCGTCGCGATGGCGCCGCGATCGGTCAGACCTGCCGCATGCGCGGGCGCCCACGACACCGTCGCGACCGCGCGCGGCAGCGACCAGCCCGCCTTGCTCACGAGATCGAACACGGCGATCAGCAGACTCGACGGCACGTAGTCCGACGACAGAATGTCGAGCAGCCCTTCGCGCGCCAGATCGAGCGCCGACACATTGCCCGAATGCGAACCGCCGCGCACGACGTTCGGCGCGCCCATGATCGTCGCGATGCCGTGCTCGCGCGCGGCGCGGGCCGCGTCGAGCGTCGTCGGGAATTCGGCGAGCGCGATGCCGTCGCGCGCAGCTTCCTCGACGTGCTCGACGAGCGTGTCGTCGTGACTCGCGAGCGAGATGTTCAAGCCCTTGCAGCGCTCGACGATATCCGCGCGATGCTTCGCCGCATAACGCGCCTGATGTTCGGCCAGCTCGGCGAGAATCTTGTTCGTGTGCTCGTCGCTCCACTTGCCGTGACGCTCCTGATACTTGCGCCACTTCTCGTGGTCCTGCCATTGGCGCTGGCCCGGCGTGTGATCCATCACCGACGCGAGCCGGAAAAGCGGATGAGACGAGAGCGAATCGAACACTTCGACGACATCCGTCGTGCCCACTTCGCAACGCAGATGCAGGAAGTGATCGGCGCGTAGAAGATCGCGCTCGACAAACTTGCCGATCGACTTCGCGCATTGCACCTGAAGCTCCCGGCCGCGCACGCCGTCTTCGGGACGCGAACCGACGCCGAGCGCATCGAACACGGTCGTGATCCCCGCCGACGCCACCTGCGCGTCATGAACGATGATCGCGGCTTCGTGATTCCACAGCACGCCCGGACGCGGCGCGAGATGCTTTTCGATGTTGTCCGTGTGCAGTTCGACGAAGCCCGGCAGAAGATAATCGCCTTCCCAGTCCACGGCTTCGCGCGCCGATGTATTGCCCGGCGCGATCTCCTCGATACGCCCGTCCCCGACACGCACGGTGCCCGTGAACTCCTCGTCGCGCGTCACGATGCGCGCATTCTTGATCAGCATGTCTGCAACACTCCGGAATCGGTTTGAACGGATGCGCCGTTCGCGCTCGCGAGCCGCACGATGCGGGTCGCGACGCGCTCGCGCGTGTCCTCGTCATGAAAGATGCCGACGATCGCCGCGCCTTGCCCGCGCGCCTCGACGATCAGATCGGCGACCACGTCGCGGTTCTCGGCATCGAGCGACGCGGTGGGTTCATCGAGCAAGAGAAGCGGATGCGCCGCGATCAGCCCGCGTGCGATATTCACGCGCTGCTGCTCGCCGCCCGAGAAGGTCGCGGGCGCGAGCGCCCACAGACGTCGCGGCACGTTGAGGCGTTCGAGCAATGCGCTCGCGCGAGCGTGCGCCTCGTCTTCGTCCACGCCGCGCGACACGAGCGGCTCCGCGACGAGATCGAGCGACGACACACGCGGGATCGCGCGCAGGAACTGGCTCACGTAGCCCATCGTCGTATTGCGCAAGCGGATGATCTCGTGCGGCGCGGCTTCGGTCAGCACGATATGGCGCGCTGCACGGCTATCGTCACGGATCGCGATGGTGCCGCGCGTCGCGAGATAGTTGCCGTACATGCAGCGCAGGAATGTGCTCTTGCCCGTACCGGATGCGCCCGCGAGCACGACACATTCTCCGCGTTCGACATCGAGCGAGACGCCTGACAGCGCGGCAATCCGCACGCCGCCCTGCTGATGCAGCGTGAAGGTCTTTTCGATGCCGCGCGCTTGCAGCATCAGCTTGTCGTTCGTGACAAAGGCATTCATGGTCATGTCTCGCACCTCAAACGGGCAGCACGGACGCGACGAGCGTCTGTGTATAAGGATGTTGCGGATCGTCGAGCACCTGGTCCGTGAGACCGCTCTCGACGACGCGCCCGTCCTTCATCACCATCAGCCGATGCGCGAGCAGACGCGCGACGCCAATATCGTGCGTGACGATCACGGCGGCCAGATGCAGCTTGCTCGTCAGCGTGCGCAGCAGATCGAGCAGGCGCGCCTGCACGGATACATCGAGGCCGGCGGTCGGCTCGTCCATGAACACGAGGCGCGGCCCCGTCACCAGATTACGCGCGATCTGCAGACGCTGTTGCATGCCGCCCGAAAACGCCGAAGGCAATTCGTCGATGCGCGCCGCATCCAGTTCGACGCGGCTCATCCAGTCGGCGGCCGTTTCGCGCAGACGTCCATAGTGGCGCGCGCCGATGGCCATCAACGGCTCGCCGATGTTCGCGCCGGCCGATACATTGCGGCGCAGGCCATCGCGTGCGTTCTGATGCACGAAGCCCCATTCGGTGCGCGACAGAAGACGCTTGCGCGCTTCGGCGAGCGTCAGGAGATCGAGCGCATCGCCTTCGCGCGTGGTGTACGCGAGCGCGCCGCCGTCGATCTCGCTGCGCAGCGCGAGCGCATTCAGCAAGGTCGATTTCCCCGAGCCCGATTCGCCGACGATGCACAGCACTTCGCCCGGATAGACATCGAGATCGACATCGACACAACCGCCGCGTCCGTCGTAACGCTTCGTGAGTCGCGTCGCTTTCAGCAGTGCGTTCATTGCGCCACCTCTTCATCGTCGCGACGGCTGTGGCAGTAGTCGCTGTCGGAGCAGACGAACATGCGCGTGCCCTGATCGTCGACGATCATTTCGTCGAGAAAGCTGTCGTGCGAACCGCACAGCGCGCAAGCGTGCTCCCACTTCTGCACGCTGAAAGGATGATCCTCGAAGTCGAGACTCTTCACTTTCGTATAAGGCGGAATCGCATAGATGCGCCGCTCGCGGCCCGCGCCGAAGAGTTGCAATGCGGGATTCATGTGCATCTTCGGATTGTCGAACTTCGGGATCGGCGAGGGCGATGTCAGATAGCGGTCGTTCACCAGCACCGGATAGTCGTAGGTTGCCGCGATGCTGCCGTGCTGCACGATATCCTCATAATATTTCACGTTGATGAGGCCGTAGTCCGCCAGCGCGTGGAGTTTTCTGCACTCCGTCACGCGCGGTTCGAGCCGGAACAGCGGCTCGGGCATCGGCACCTGATAGACGATGATCTGCTTGTCCGTCAGCGGCGTCTCGGGAATGCGGTGACGCGTCTGCACGATGGTCGCGTCCGCCGTGCGCGTGGTGGTCGCCACGCCCGCGGTGCGCGCGAAGAAGCGGCGAATGTTCACCGCGTTGGTCGTCTCGTCGGAGCCCTGGTCAATGACCTTCAGCGTATCGCGCTCGCCGATGATCGCCGATGTCACCTGCAAGCCGCCCGTGCCCCATCCATACGGAAGCGGCATTTCGCGCGACGCGAACGGCACCTGATAACCCGGCACCGTCACCGCCTTGAGCAACGCGCGGCGAATCATGCGTTTGGTCTGCTCGTCGAGATAAGCGAAGTTATAGCCTTCGGTGAGTGCGTTCATGCCGCATTCTCCTTGTTGTCGTCCGGGCGATGCGCCGCGCGCAGGCGGCGAAGCAGTTCCAGCTCGGATTGGAAATCGACGTAATGCGGTAATTTGAGGTGTTGCACGAAACCCGACGCTTCCACGTTGTCGCTGTGATACAGCACGAACTCGGGATCCTGCGTCGGCGATCCAACCGATTCGCCCAGTTCTTCCGCGCGCAATGCGCGATCCACGAGCGCCATCGCCATCGCCTTGCGCTCCGAATGACCGAAGGCGAGGCCGTAGCCTTGCGTGAAGGTCGGCGGCACGTCGCCGCTGCCCGCGAACTGGTTGATCATCTGACACTCGGTGACGTCGATCTCGCCGATCTCGACCGCGAAGCCCAGTTCATCGACGACCATTTCCACCGCCACTTCACCGTGACGAATCTCGCCCGCGAACGGATGACTGTGCGCATAGCCGCGCTGCGTCGCATAGCCCACTGCAAGCAGAAATCCTTCGTCGCCACGCGCGAGGTTTTGCAGGCGCGTCGAACGATCGGCGGGAAAGGACAGCGGCTCGCGCGACAGATCGCCCGGCGGCGGCGCGTTCTCGTGCGCGCGTTCCTGCTCGATCAGACCTTCCCTGTCGAGCATGGAGAGCACGCGCGGCATCGCGCTTTCTTCGGTTGCCTTACCATCGTTAGGTGTATCGCCGGCTTGTTCGCCTTCGGCGAGCAGCGTGAAATCCAGCAGGCGCTGCGTGTAGTCGTAAGTGCCGCCCAGCATCTGGCCGCCGGGGATATCCTTGAACGCCGCCGAGATGCGGCGCTCGACGCACATCGCTTCCGTATCGATCGGCAGCGTGTAGCCGAAGCGCGGCAATGTCGTGCGATACGCGCGCAGCAGGAAGATCGCTTCGACGAGATCGCCCGCGGCCTGCCTGATCGCGAGCGCGGCGAGGTCTTCGTCGTAGACCGAGCCTTCGGTCATCACGCGCGCGACGGCAAGACGCATCTGCTCGCGAATCTGCGCGACGGACAGCTCGGGCACGGCGAGATCGCCGCGGCGCTTTTTCGCGAGCACGTCCCATGAACGTTCGATGGCGCGTTCGCCACCCTTGACCGCGACGTACATCAGATCACCTCCACGTGCGTCGTGCGCGGCAGGCCGACGAGCGAGCCGCCCGCGACGAAGTAGCAATCGATGCCGCAAGGAAAGAGCGCGGTGAGCGCCGCGCGCTCGCGCCAGAACTCGCGCGACAAGCCCGCGATGCCGACCGTGCGCGACTGTGCGATACCCGGGCCGCGCCACACGAGCGGCTCGCCTTCGGTCAGCGAGGGCACGCGGATAAACAGCGTCGCGGAATCCTCGGGCGCTTCGGGATCGCCGTGCGAGAACGCGTCGAGCGAAGGCATGCCGCGCGCATCGTCGATATAGGCGAACGCGGCCTCGCGGCGATCGCGTGTCAAGGGCGCGCTTGCGTGAAAGCGCAGCGCATCGCCCAGCACGTCGTCTTCGCGTTCGATGAAAACCGGCGTCGAATAGTCCGTCAGCGCGAGCAGCGACGCGAACGCGGCGAGCGGCACGCGCCCGCCGAGCGCATCGCGCATCGCGTGATTGTCCGGCAGCGCGGCGTCGATCGCGACGATGCTGCCCGGACGCGACAACGCATCCAGCAACGCGCGGAACACGCGCTGCGCGTCGTGGACCGTGTCGTTGAAGCCCGGCACGAGCCGGGTCATGTCGATTCTCATCATTCGCCTCTCACCATCGTGAAAAATTCGACCTTGGTCGCGGCCGCTTCGGCCTCTTTGCGACGCCGTTCATCGGCGATGCGCGCGGCCAGCGGTTCGATAAGGTGCGTCTGCAGCCTGTCCGCATAGCGGGGCATTTGCAGGAGCGCGTCGGCGAGCGCGGCGAGCGTCGCGCGCTCCTTGTCGCGGCCCATGTGCACGGCGACGCCGACCGGCGCGCTGCCGTCACCGGTACGCAGACGCAGCGTGGCGCGCGTGACGGTCGTTTCGCCGAGATTGAACGCATCGCCCGTGCCGCCGATGCGCCCGCGCACCATCGCAAGCCCGATATCCGGCGCGCGCAGCCACTCGTAATCGGGCGCCTTCGCGCCATCGAGCGCGGCGTCGAGCGCCTGTTTCAGCGCATCGCGCGGCGTGCGCGCCAGCACCGCCATCCATTCGCGGCGGCCCCGAGCGTCCCGCGACTCCATTGAATTACTCATCGCTTTCCCTATGTTCGAAAGGATCCGGTCGTCATATCCTACTCGTCGTCTTATCTAGTCGTCTAGACGTTTGGTCATGTAGTGAGCGTTTCACATTTCCATCACGAGTTGCGCACTACAATCCGGTAGAACGATATTCAAACCGACAGGAATGACAGCGCAATGACATCGAACGAAAATGCCGCGCCTCTGCATGCGGTCGAGCGCGGCGCGGGGGTCGCGGTCTGGCGGCAGATCGAGCAGATTCTCGCCGCCGAGATCGCTGCGAAAAGCTTCGGCGACGAAGGGCGTCTGCCGAGCGAGGCCGAGCTCGCCAAGCGCTTCGACGTGAACCGTCATACGGTGCGCCGCGCGATGCTGCGGCTCGCCGCGACGGGCCTCGTCAGCGTCGAGCAGGGGCGCGGCACGTTCGTGCAGCCGGGCGCGATCGACTATCAGATCGGGCGCCGCACGCGTTTCACGGAGAATCTGCGCCGCCAGAAGCACGCGTCGGCGGGCGTCGTGCTGAGCTCGGAGCGCGTGAAGGCCGATCCGGCTGTCGCGAAGGCGCTCGGCGTGCGCGCGGGCACGCTCGTCTATCAGATCGAGACGCGCCACGATTCCGACGGCATCCCGATGACCTACGCGCGCAACTGGTATCCGGCCACGCGCTTCAACGAACTGCCCGCGGCCATCGAAGCGGCGGGCGGCGTGAGCGCTGCATTGGAGACGTTCGGCGTGAAGGATTACACGCGCAAATGGAGCCGCATCGGCAGCGTGCTGCCTTCGTCGGATGTGGCGCGGCGCTTGCAGATCAATCGTCAGCAGCCGGTGCTGTGGGTCGAAAACGTCGATGTCGATGAGGACGGCGTGCCGATCAAGTACGGCATCACGCATTTCGCGGCGGATCGCGTGCAGTTGATGGTCGAGCACGATCTATGAGCGTCGCCGGACATCCGCGCGTGGCGCTCTACTACGCGCCGCCCGCATCTTCCGCATGGTGGCGCGACGGTTGCGAATGGCTCGGGCGCGATCCCGAAAACGGACGCGAGATTGCGACCGCCGCTCATGAGGTGACGCACGCGCCGCGCCGTTACGGCTGGCACGCGACGCTCGTTGCGCCCTTTCACATGGCGCCCGGCATCGAACTCGCGGACGTGCTCGCTTGCGCGCGCGCATGGGCAAGCTCCGTGCAGCGCTTCGAGATGCCTGTGAAAGCCGCCGAACTGGGCCGGTTCGTCGCGCTGCGGCCCGCCGAAGCCAGCGACGAGGCGACGCTTCGCACGCTTGCCGGCAATGCGCTGCAGGCCCTCTCCGCGCTGCGTGCGATGCCTTCGCGTGAAAGCATCGAACGGCGCATCGCGGAAGGCATGAGCGCGCGGCAAATCGAGCTTCTGCGCGCGTGGGGTTATCCGTATGTGTTCGACGAGTATCGCTTTCACATGACGCTCTCCGATTCACTCGACGATGCGAACACACGCGCGTCGATCGTGTCGGAATGGATGCGGCGCATCGACATGCTCGGCCCCTTGCCGATGCATGGCGCGGCGCTTTTCATCGAACCGGAGCCGGGCGCGCCGTTCACGTTATGGCAGCGCCTGCCGTTCAACAACGCACAGGACGTGGCATGACCGAAGTCGATAGCACGAAGTTGATCTACGTGATGGGACCTTCGGGCGCGGGCAAGGACTCGCTGCTCGGTTTCGCGCGCGAACGTATCGGCGCGCGCGTGATGTTCGCGCATCGCTATATCACGCGCACGGTCGCGGACGGCGAGAACCATATCGCGCTTACGCACGACGAATTCACTTCGAGGCTTTCCTACGGCCTCTTTGCGATGCATTGGACGAGTCTCGGGCTGCGCTATGGCATCGGCATCGAACTGGATGCGTGGCTTGCGCGCGGCATGCCTGTCGTGGTGAACGGTTCGCGGCAGCACGCGGGACTCGCGCTCGAACGTTATCCCGATGCGCGTTTCGTGCATATCGATGCAACGCCTTCGGTTCTGGCCGCGCGCCTCGCGCGGAGGGGACGCGAGGATGCGCGGCAGATCGAAGCGCGTCTTGCGCGTCGCCCTGCGTTTGAATTGCCGTCGCATGCGCATGTTGTGAAGATCGATAATTCCGGCATGCTTGCCGATGCTGGGACGCAGTTTCTTGATGTGCTCGCTCGTACCGGCGGGATTTAAATGTGTGTCGGGGTTTTTGCCGGCATGCTTCGGGGTTGTCGCTGGATCCCGTTTTCTTATCGGTCTATTAGCACTGCCCCTGTGCGGGGCGGCAGTCACTTTCTTTGCTGCTGTGTATGGACCGGAGACATAGGTAACAGGTGTGT
>JFHF01000065.1 GCA_000648925.1 Caballeronia jiangsuensis | reverse complement strand
CCGCGTGCGTCGATTCGGGGCCGGGACCGGCATCGAAGAGCAAGGTGTGCCGCGCCGTTTCGACGACGAGCGCCGAGCCCTGCCCGATATCGAGCGCGGTGACCCGAAACGCGCCTGCGGGCGCGGGATGCGTGGCGGGCGCGAGGAGCGGCAGCCAGGTCAGCGGCGCGGCGAACCGCAGCGGCCAGCCGCGCGGCGCGAGCGCCCATGCGACGCCGATGCACGCTGCCGCGAGCGCGAACGCTCCCGGCTGCGGCAAAGCCCAGAGCGGCGATGGCACGGTATCGGCGAGACGCGAGAGTCCATCGCAGAGCAGCGAGAGCGCGGCATGCGCGGCGTGGAGCATCGGTGCATCGAGCGGCGCGGGCAGCATGAGGCCCGCGAGCGTCGCGGGCGTCACGAGCACGCTGATCCACGGTATCGCGAACGCATTCGCGAGCGGGCCGAGCAACGGAATCTGCGAGAACCAGTAGACCGTGAGCGGCGCGAGCGCGATCGTCACCGCGTATTGCACGCGCACGCTCGACGTCACGTGACGCCGGACGCGGCGGCAAAACCGCGCGAAGGCCGGAAGCAATGTGCGCCTCGTCGAGTGCGCCGGACGCTGCCCGACTTCGCTCGGATCGACGCGATCCCACTGATCGATGTCATCGCGATCTTCCGGCTGCGCGCGCGACTCGAATCGCCCCGCCGACGCGATCGCGTGCAGAATCGCCGCCACTGCGCAGAACGATAGCCAGAATCCCGGCGATGTCACCGCCCACGGATCGGCGACGAGCACGATCGCGAGCGCCCACAAAAGCACCAGCGACGACGCGGGCCGCCGTCCGCAGAGAAACGCGACGGCGAAAATCAGCAGCATGCAGAGCGTGCGTTGCGCCGGCACGTTGAATCCAGCGAGCGCGGCATAGCAGGCGGCGAAGACGGCCGCACCAGTCACGGCCACCTTGGGCGCGGCCGCGATCAACGGCGCCGGCACGCCTCGCAGCCTCAGGCGCTTCCACACGAAGCCGACGATCAACGCCGCCAGTCCCGCGACGAAACCGATGTGCAACCCCGATATCGCGACGAGATGACTCGTGCCGGTCGCGCGCATGACGGCCCAGTCGGCGTCGCTCACAGCGTCCTGCGCGCCCACCGCGAGCGCGACGATGATCCCGCGATGCGGCGCACGCCCGAGCACGTTGTCGATTCGATCGCGCATGCGCGCACGCAGACGATCGATCATCAGACGCGGGCCGGCCGCATCGGGACTCAGCCGACGCGGCACGTGCGCAACGGACACATTGCCCGTCGCGCGAATGCCGCGTTCGAGCAGGCTCGCTTCGGCATCGCGCAGGCCGAAGTTCGCGTTGGCGTGCGCGCGTTTCAGACGCGCGGTCAGCGTCCATCGCTCGCCGGCGCGCAGTGTTGCGCGATCCGGCGACGGCCAGAGCAATCGCACGATGCGCGGAAAATCGCGCAGACCCGCGCCGTTCGTTTCGACTTCGAAGATAAAGCGCGTGCCGTCCGCCTGTTGCTCGGGAAGCCCGCGCACGAAGCCCGTCAACTCGATATCGCGCTGCTCGTACGCGACGGGCAATTGCTCGCGCAGCCGGACTTCGGCGCGCATCGCGGCGTACGCGAAGCCGAGCGCACAAGCGCCGATCACGAAGCTCGCGATGCGCACACGCGGCTTCATCGCGCCCAGCGTCATCGCGGCGGCGCACACCGCGCAGACTGCAAACCACGCGATGCCATCCGGCAAGCGAGCCTGCTGCTGCAAGCCCCAGACGCCCAATGCAAATCCCAGCAGAATCGCGCGCACTTCTTCCTCTTCGTTTTCGTTGCCGCAGACGCACGCTCGCGGAGACGAACGTCGATCGAAACGATTATGAAGAGGCGGGCGCGAGCCGTGGGAGCGCGGCGTGCGCGTTAGCCGTTGTGCCTAGGGCGAGCGTGTTTTCGTCGATGCCGCGCAACTGCGCGAGCACCTTTGCGATTTGCGCGACCTGGTCCGGCGTATTGCGCTGCTTGTAGCGCCACGAAGGCGCGATGTCGGGCGCATCGGTTTCGAGCACGATCGCGTCGAGCGGAAGCTCCGCTGCGAGACGGCGAATCTGCCGCGCGCGTTCGAACGTGAGATTGCCGCCGAAGCCGAGACGCATGCCCTGCGCGATGAACGCCTCGGCCTGCTGGAAACTGCCGTTGAACGCGTGCGCGATGCCGCGATGAATGTCGTGCACGCGCAAGCCTTTCAGCACCTTGTCCTGCGACTTACGCACGTGGCAAATCACGGGCAGATCGAACTCGCGCGCGAGCTTCAATTGTTCGTTGTAGAAGAATTGCTGGCGCGCATCGTCGAGCGTCGGCACGAAATAATCCAGCCCGATTTCGCCGATGCCGACGAACAGCGGATCGTCGAGGCTCGCCGCGATCTCGTCGCGCAGCACGCGCAGATCGTCTTCCTGCGCGCCCGGCGTGAAAAGCGGATGAATGCCGAGCGCATACGCGCCGCCCGCGATGCGATGCGCGAGCGCGCGCACCGTCGCGATATTGCCGCGCTCGACGCCCGGAATCACGATGCGCGTCACGCCCGCATCGAGCGCCGCGCCGGCGACGGCATCGCGGTCGGCATCGAACTCTCCGGCATCGAGATGACAGTGCGTATCGATCCACATGACGCCTCCCGCACAGGAAACGCGTTATACCGGCACGGGCGGCTCTTCGTGCAGCACGCCGTCGCGCAGGCGCATGATGCGGTCGCAGCGCGCGGCGAGATCGGGATCGTGCGTGACGATCACGAAGCTCGTTTCGAGCGTCTGCGACAGCTCCAGCATCAGGTTGAAGACGGTGTCCGCCGTGCCGCCGTCGAGATTGCCGGTGGGTTCATCGGCGAGCACGCAGGCCGGACGCGTGACGAGCGCGCGCGCGATCGCCACGCGCTGCCGCTCGCCGCCCGACAACTCGCCCGGTCGATGCTTCGCGCGGTGCCCGATGCCCACGCGTTCCAGCATCTCCTGCGCCTGCCGGCGCGCGTCGTCCTCGGCCATGCGGCGGATGCGCAACGGCATCGCGACGTTATCGAGCGCGGTGAATTCCGGCAGCAGATGATGGAACTGATACACGAAGCCGAGCGCACGGTTGCGCAGCTCGTTGCGCTCCTTCTCCTTCAGCTCGGTGAACGGCTTGCCGAGCAGCGAAACCTTGCCCGCGCTCGGCTCGTCGAGCCCGCCGAGCACGTGCAGCAGCGTGCTCTTGCCCGAGCCCGACGCGCCGACGATCGCGAGCTTCTCGCCCTTCATCACGTCGAGTTGCGCGTTGTTGAGCACGGGCACGTTGAAGCCGCCCTGCACGAACGTCTTCGAGATGGCCGATGCCTGCAAAACGAGATTGTTGGCCGGAATCAGGTCACTCATAGCGCAGCGCCTCCGCCGGACGAACCTTCGCGCCGCGCCAGCTCGGATAGAGCGTCGCGAGCGACGACAACACGAAAGCGATGACGCCGATCTTGGCGACATCCCCCGGCACGAGCTCCGACGGCAGTTCGCTAATGAAATACACCGAAGACGGCAGGAACTGGACGTTGAAGAGATGCTCGATCATCGGCACGAGCCACGGAATGCTCCACGCGACGAGACAGCCGAAAGTCACGCCGAGCGCCGTGCCGATGAAGCCGATCGTCACGCCCTGCACGACGAAGATCTTCATGATCGAGCCGGGCTGCGCGCCGAGCGTGCGCAGGATGGCGATATCGGCCTGCTTGTCGGTGACGGTCATCACGAGCGAGGACACCAGATTGAACGCCGCCACCGCGATGATCAGCGTGAGGATGATGAACATCATGCGTTTTTCGATCTGCACGGCGGAGAACCACGTCTTGTTCTGCTGCGTCCAGTCGCGGATGTAGAGATCGCCCGACAGCGTGCGCGCGAGCTGACGCGCGACTTCGGGCGCGCGCTGCATGTCCTTCAGGCGCAGGCGCACGCCGGTCGGCGCGGGCAGGCGAAAGAGCGCCTGGGCGTCGTGGATTTCGATGAGCGCGAGCGTCGAGTCATATTCATAGTGACCGGACTCGAAGACGCCGACCACGGTGAACTGCTTGAGCCGCGGCATCATCCCTGCCGGGGTGATGGTGCCTTCGGGCGCGACGAGCGTGATCTTGTCGCCGTCCGTCACGCCGAGATTGGCTGCGAGATCCTTGCCGAGCACGATGCCGAATTCGCCCGGCTTGAGGTCCGTGAGCTTGCCCGCGCGCATCTCCTTGCCGATGTCCGACACTTCCGGCTCGAGCGACGGCTCCACGCCGCGCAGCGCGACGCCGCTCACCGCGCCCTGGCGCGTGAGCAATGCCTGCGCTTCGACATAGGGCGCCGCGCCGATCACTTCCGGATTGCGGCGCGCTTCCTGCGCGGTCAGTTGCCAGTTGGGCATGGAGCCGGTCGGCGAGAAGATTTCGACGTGCGCGAGCACCGAGAGCATCCGGTCGCGCACTTCCTTCTGGAAGCCGTTCATGACCGACAGCACGACGATCAGCGCGGCGACGCCGAGCGCGATGCCCGCCATCGACACGAGTGCGATGAAGGAGATGAAGCCGTTGCCTGTGGTGCGTTTGCTGGCGCGTGTGTAACGCCAGCCGATCTGCCATTCGTACGGAAGTTTCAAGCGATTCCTTTCTGCTGCTGTCCAGCGTTGTCATGCCCCGATGGCGCGAATTTGCGAAAGTTTGCCATACATGACGCGAACGGTACGGCAGCGAACGCCGAAAGCCGCGTGGCGTTCACGGTCGCCGTCGATTCAGCGCAGGCTCACGCGGCACCACTGATAGACGGTGACGCCCTTCCCGATTCCGGCGCGGAAACGCGTGCACGACGCCGTGTCGAGCACGAAGCCGTAACGCCCGAATGCGGACGCCGCGCGATCGGCGAGCGAGCGGTTCTCGGCGTCGCTGTCGCGGACATCGTCGGCGCGCAGGCCGAGGTGACAGCGCTTCGGGCCGGCCGGATCGTCGCGGTAGCTCGCGCGCAGGCGCAGATGATCCACCGTCCAGCGCAGTGCGCCGCAACCGCCCGCGCCCGACGTCAGGCCGACGCTGTCGAGAATGGCGTTCGTGCGCACCATGCTGTCGGCTCGCCAGTTGTAGCTTCCATCGATCAGGGCGAAGGCGGGGCCGCCGCGCGAGCGGACCATGTCGCGCACGCGTTCGTCGAAGGCCGGGCCGCGCGGGAAACTGCTGTCGATCTGCGTGAACGCGACATCGACCGGAAAGCGCGTCGCGAGCCACGCCCACGCGGTGGTCTCGCTGTAGATGATCGCGGTCGTGCGCGCGGGTTCGGCAAGCGCCGGCAGTTCGGCGTGATAAAGCGGGTCCGCCCAGCCTTCATGCCCCCAGGTCCGCACGCCGCCCAGAACGGTCACCGCCACCGCCCCGCCGATGATCCATGCCGCCACGCGCCGCGCCAGCCGATCGTCGAGCAGCCGTTGCAGCAACACGAAGGTGACGATGGGCGTCAGCACTTCGATGGCGACGACGTATCGGTAGATGCTGAAGCCCTTCATCCACAGCACGAACCCGAGCGCGACGAACACGACGACGAAGCGCGAGCGCGCCTCCAGCCGCGTCATGCGGCGTCCGCGAAACCGCGCGATGGCGCACGCCGCGACCCAGATCCAGAACAGGGCATAGACGAGCGGCCAGACGATCTGACGCACCGGCGATTCGCCGACACGCCTCGGATCGGCGGCGATCACGAACGGCCACAGCACGGTTTCGAGCAGATTGCGCGGCAGCCAGCGCAGGTCGCCGTTGAGCGGCACCGTCAGCGAATTGGGAAACCATTTCGCGAAGAGCGGAAAAAACGGGTTGCCGAACAACCGCCACATGTGGAAGAGCCAGTAACCGCCTGTCACCGCGAATCCGGCCAGCGAGCCGACGCCGAAAACGAACGCGAGCCGCACGCGCGCCGCAGCCGACGCGGGATAGCCGAGCAGCGCCACGCACAGCGCCACGGCGAAGATCGCGTTGGTGAGCTTTAAGCCGACGCCGAGTCCGCACACGAAGCCGCAAGCCGCGGTGACGAGCCAGCCGCGCAGCCGCACCGACGACAGCGTTTCCCAGTTGGCGAGCAGAAGGAGCAAGCTCGCGAGGATGAGGAGCGCGGTCGTATCGTCGCCCATCGAGTTGCCGATGCCCGTCAGGAAACTCGGACTCAGCGCGCCCGCGAGCGCGAGCAGCAGCGGCACGCGATTCGCGTCTTCCGCCGCTTTCTGTGGCACCGCGAAGCGCGCGATGTGGAACAGGAGCACGAACACGAGGCCGTGCAGCGCGCCCATCGCGAAGCCCACGACGCGTGACGGCAGATGCGTATTCAGCCAGTACACCCCGACGTCGAGCATCGGGTTGAAGAACGATTGCATGCCCGCGGGCGCGAAATCGATCGACAGCTTGCCGTTGATCCACGCGAACGGGTTGTAGAGGTGATAGTTGAAAAGGTCCCAGTTGGCGTCAGCGCCAAGCAAAAGCGAATACAGGCCGAAGAACACGGGCACGAGAACCAGCGCGCGGGCCCGCACGCGCGACGAATTCAGATCGAGCGCCTTCAGTTGCGACCAACGCGAGGACGAAGCGGGACTATTGGTTGGCTGCATTGGACGGCTTGTTTCGATGTTTGAAGACCCACCATTTGACGGTGGCGAAATTTACGACCATGCCGGCCAGCGAGCCCGCCCCGACCGCGACGGTCGGCAGCCATGCGGTCGGGCGGCAGTTGATCACGACCGCCGTGTAGGCGAGATAGTTGACGCTCCCGCCGACGGAAGCCGCGGCGAGATAGCGCCACCATTCCGCCCAGGTCGAACGCTTCGCTACGCCAGGGAAGCTGAAGCGCCGGTTGATCCGCCAGGTGGCGAACACGGCGCATAGAAACGACACGGCGCGGCCCGCGAAATAACCGAGGCCAAGCGTGAGCCCGAGCATCAGCACGCCGGCATCGACGATGAAACCCACCGCGCCGGCGATCGCGAAGCGAAGGAATTGACCGCCCATGTCAGGAGGCATCGGGATAGTGATGGCCCAGCCGGTAAGCCTCGCGCTTCTGCGAACGGCGCGCCCCGACGATCACGTCCAGTCCTTCGCGTCCGGCAGCGCCGCGAGAAAACCCTGCACCACCGAGCCGACCGTAACGGCTTCGTTATAACAAGGCACCAATACGGCAATGCGCACGTGACCGAAACGCGCGGCGCGCGGCGCCGTAGCGTTGCGGTGCAAAGGATCGGCCAACGTCTGCTCCATATCGGGTGTCGGATGTAAAAAGGGACTGCGGAATATGTGATTTTACCTATCCCGATGCGTCAGACGCACCGCGGCGCGAGAAGACGCGGGCATCGCAAGGCCTCCTGGGACACTTCGAAGCGGTCCGTCGCCCTGCCCGCTTTGCCCTACAATGCCGAGCATCATGCCCGTTCACGACCTTCATCTCCTGCTGCCGTTCGCGCTGCCGTCGGCCGCGGATGCCGCCATCGCCCTGCACGGACTGGAGAGCGCGGCGCTCGACAAGTTGCTCGCCCGCGCGACGCTCGAAGAACGCGTCATCGGCGAAGACTTCCAGCGAACGCTGCCGCACGAACGCTGGATCGCACGGCGCTTCAACGCCGTCACGCCCGCCGATCAACGCTATGCCGACGACGCCCCGCTCGCGCCCTTCATGCTCCTCGCCGACGGCGGCACGCCCGGCGATGTTTCCTGGGCCTGCATCGAGCCGGTTCACGTACGCATCGCGCACGATCATCTCGTGCTGATCGATCCCGACACGCTCGGCGTGCACACGGAAGAAGCGCGCGCGCTCTTTCAGACCGCGCGGCCGGTGATCGAAGAGCTGGGCGTCACGCTGCAAGCGCCCACGCCTTTGCGCTGGTACGTGTCGGGCGAAGCGCTCGGCTCGCTCGCGGGCGCATCGCCGCTGCGCGCGACGGGCCGCAACATCGAAATCTGGCTGCCGCACGAAGCGCGCACCGGCGAGCGCTCGCGCGCCTGGATGAAGCTGCAGAACGAAGTGCAGATGGCGTGGTTCGAGCATCCACTGAACCTGGAACGCGAAGCGCGCGGCCTGCCCGCGATCAATTCGATCTGGCTTCATGGACAAGGCGCGATGCGGCCCGTGGCGACGCCTTTCGCCCGCGTGATGTCCGATGCCGCGGCGACGCGCGGTCTCGCGCTCGCGTCGGGCGTGAAGCCGTCGATGCCGCCCGAGTCGTTCGCATCGCTGTCGAAAGACGGCGCGCAAGGCACGACGCTCGTCGAGCTCAATCCATTCTCCGCGCCGTTCATCGAGCAGGACTGGGCGCGCTGGAACGCGTCGCTCAAGGAACTCGAAGCCGCGTGGTTCGCCCCCGCGCTGCAGGCGCTCACCGATGGCTCGCTCAACCGCCTGAGCCTCACGCTGTGCGGCGACACCGGCTCGGTCACGCTCTCCGTCACGCGCTCCGATCTGCGCAAGTTCTGGCGGCGCCGTCCGGTCGCGGCGCTCTTCATCGAATAAGGCACACCCTGCAATGACGCGAATCGTTACGCGCGCCTCCTCTCCCGCCGATGCCGAAGCGCTGATGCGCCACGGCCTGCATCCCGTCATCGCGCGCCTGTACGCATCGCGCGGCGTCAGTTCGCCCGATGAAGTCGAGACCGAGTTCAAGCGCCTGCACGCGCCCGCCGGCCTGAAAGGCTGCGACGATGCCGCCGCCGTGCTCGCCGATGCGCTCGCGCAAGGCAAACGCATGCTCGTCGTCGCGGATTACGACTGCGACGGCGCCACCGCCTGCGCAGTCGCCGTGCGCGGCCTGCGCATGTTCGGCGCGACCATCGACTATCTGGTGCCCAACCGCTTCGAGTACGGCTACGGGCTCACGCCGGAAATCGTCGAACTGGCCTCGCGCTCGAAGAACGGCCTGCCCGAGCTGCTGATCACGGTCGATAACGGTATCGCGAGCGTGGACGGCGTCGCCGCCGCGAACGCGCTCGGCATCGACGTGCTCGTCACCGATCATCACCTGCCCGGCGACGAACTGCCCGCCGCGCGCGCGATCGTCAATCCGAACCAGCCGGGCTGCGAGTTCCCGAGCAAGTGCATCGCGGGCGTGGGCGTGATGTTCTACGTGCTGCTCGCGTTGCGCGCCGAGTTGCGCCGTCGCGGCGCATATGAAAGCGCGCCCGAGCCGCGCCTCGACGGCCTGCTCGATCTCGTCGCGCTCGGCACCGTCGCCGATGTCGTGAAGCTCGATTGCAACAACCGCATTCTCGTCGCACAAGGTTTGAAGCGGATTCGTTCGGGCCGCATGCAGCCGGGCATCGCGGCTCTGTTCCGCGCCGCCGGCCGCGATGCGCGCGCGGCGTCGGGCTTCGATCTCGGCTTCGCGCTCGGCCCGCGGCTGAACGCGGCGGGACGGCTGTCGGACATGTCGCTCGGCATCGAATGCCTGACGACCGACGATATCGGCCGCGCGTGGGAGCTCGCGCAGCAACTCGATTCGATGAACCGCGAGCGTCGCGAAATCGAAGCCGGCATGCAGCAGCAGGCGCTCGCCGAACTGCAGACGATCGATCCCGGCGAGCGCGCGACGCTCACGCTCTACGATGCGAGCTGGCATCAGGGCGTGATCGGCATCGTCGCGGGACGGCTGAAGGAGCGCTTTCACCGGCCTTCGTTCACGTTCGCCCACGCCGACGACAGCGGCACGCTCTGCAAGGGCTCCGGCCGCTCGATTCCGGGTTTTCATCTGCGCGACGCCGTCGATCTGATCAGCAAGCGCGAGCCCGGCCTCATCCACAAGTTCGGCGGCCACGCGATGGCCGCGGGCCTGACGATTTCCACCGCCGACATTCCGCGCTTCACCGAAGCATTCGAAGCGATCGGGCGCGAATGGCTGACGGCCGAGGCGCTGTCGCGCACCGTCGAAACCGACGGCGAGCTGGAGGACGCGTACTTCACGCCGCAATTCGTCGACATGCTCGATGCCGCGGTCTGGGGACAAGGCTTTCCCGCGCCCACTTTTTCCGGCGAATTCGAAGTCGCGTCGCAGGCGCTCGTGAAGGAGAAGCATCTGAAGCTGTCGCTGTTGCGAGGGCGGCAGCGTTTCAACGCGATCTGGTTCAATCACGTCGATCCGCTGCCGCCGCGCGCGACCGTCGCGTACCGGCTCGTCAGCGATTCGTGGAACGGCGTCGCGCGGGTGCAACTGATCGTCGAGCACGCGGGCTGAGAAGGCGCGGCGGACGCCCGGAAAGGCGGGGAAAAGTTGTCGATCGGCTATAATTTCATCTTTTTACGAAGCCGAAGATCGACAATGGAAGCGGAACGTCTCAACGCGATCGAAAGCCTTCTGGCCGACCTGCGCCGCCGCGCGGGCGAGCTACGGGGGTATCTTTGACTACGACGCCAAGTCCGCGCGTCTAGTCGAAGTCAACAAGGAACTCGAAGACCCGAACGTCTGGAACGACTCGAAGAACGCCCAGGCGCTCGGTCGTGAAAAGAAGCTGCTCGACGGCGTGGTCTCGACAATCAGCGCGCTCGACAACGACCTGCGCGACGCCAGCGATCTCTTCGAGATGGCGCACGAGGAAAACGACGAGGACACGCTCGTCGCGTGCGAATCCGACGCCGATGCGCTGCGCGTTCGCGTCGAAGACATGGAATTCCGCCGGATGTTCTCGAACCCGGCCGATCCGAACAACTGCTTCATCGACATTCAGGCGGGCGCGGGCGGCACCGAAGCGTGCGACTGGGCGTCCATGCTGCTGCGCCAGTATCTGCGCTACTGCGAGCGCAAGGGCTTCAAGACCGAAGTGCTCGAAGAATCCGAAGGCGATGTCGCCGGCATCAAGAGCGCGACGATCAAGGTCGAAGGCGAATACGCATACGGCTATCTGCGCACCGAAACGGGCATTCACCGCCTCGTGCGCAAGTCGCCGTTCGATTCGTCGGGCGGCCGGCATACGTCGTTCTCGTCGGTGTTCGTGTATCCGGAAATCGACGATTCGATCGAGATCGAAATCAATCCCGCCGATATCCGCACGGACACGTATCGCGCATCGGGCGCGGGCGGCCAGCACATCAACAAGACCGATTCGGCAGTGCGTCTCACGCACGCGCCCACCGGCATCGTCGTGCAGTGCCAGAACGACCGCTCGCAGCACCGCAATCGCGCGGAAGCCATGCAAATGCTCAAGGCGCGTCTCTACGAATTCGAGATGCGCAAGCGCCAGGCCGAACAGGACAAGCTCGAATCGAGCAAGACCGATGTGGGCTGGGGCCATCAGATCCGCTCCTATGTGCTCGACCAGAGCCGCGTGAAGGATCTGCGCACCAACGTCGAAATGAGCAACACGCGCGCCGTGCTCGACGGCGACCTCGACGACTTCATCGGCGCGAGCCTGAAACAGGGCGTTTGACGCCTTGGAGCGGCGTGGCCTTCCGGTCGCGCCGCTTTCGTTTCATCCCGCCGCGCATTCGCCGCATTCAAAGCCAAGAATCATCATGACCGAACCGACTCAACCGGGCGCCGCTCCCGAACTGGAAGAGAACCAGATCATCGCCGAGCGACGCGACAAGCTGCGCTCGCTGCGCGAGCAAGGCGTCGCCTATCCGAACGATTTCCGCCCGACGCATCAGGCCGCGGCGCTCCAGAGCGACTACGCCGAAACGGACAAAGACGCGCTCGAAGCGAATCCCCTGCCCGTCGCGATCGCCGGGCGCATGATGCTCAAGCGCGTGATGGGCAAGGCCAGCTTCGCGACGGTTCAGGACGGCAGCGGCCAGATCCAGTTCTTCGTGACGCCCGCCGATGTCGGCGCCGAAACCTACGACGCCTTCAAGAAGTGGGATCTGGGCGACATCGTCGCCGCGCAAGGCGTGCTGTTCCGCACGAACAAGGGCGAGCTGTCGGTGCGCTGCACGGAATTGCGACTGCTCTCGAAGGCGCTGCGTCCGCTGCCGGACAAGTTCCACGGTCTCGCCGATCAGGAAATGCGCTATCGCCAGCGCTACGTCGATCTGATCGTCACGCCGGAATCGCGCAAGACGTTCATGGCGCGCACCAAGGCCGTCACATCGATCCGCAATTTCATGTCGCAGGCGAACTTCATGGAAGTCGAAACGCCGATGCTGCACCCGATTCCGGGCGGCGCGGCGGCGAAGCCTTTCACGACGCATCACAACGCGCTCGACATGCAGATGTTCCTGCGCATCGCGCCCGAGCTGTATCTGAAGCGGCTGATCGTCGGCGGCTTCGAGCGCGTGTTCGAGATCAACCGTAACTTCCGGAACGAAGGCGTGTCGCCGCGTCACAATCCGGAATTCACGATGATGGAGTTCTACGCCGCGTACACCGATTACCGCTGGCTGATGGACTTCACCGAGCAACTGATCCGCCAGGCCGCCGTCGATGCGCTCGGCACCGCGACCATCACCTATCAGGGCCGCGAGCTCGATCTGGGCAAGCCGTTCCATCGCCTGACGATCAATCAGGCGATCCAGAAGTACGCGCCCCAGTACACCGACGCGCAGTTGACGGACGCCGCGTTCCTGCGCACGGAACTGAAGAAGTTCGGCGTCGATACGAACCAGCCCGCTTTCCTCAACGCCGGCGTCGGTTCGCTGCAACTGGCGCTGTTCGAAGAGACGGCGGAATCGCAATTGTGGGAACCGACGTATATCGTCGATTACCCGATCGAGGTGTCGCCGCTCGCGCGCGCGTCGGATTCGGTGCCGGGCATCACCGAGCGCTTCGAGCTGTTCATCACGGGGCGCGAGATCGCCAACGGCTTCTCGGAGCTGAACGATCCGGAAGATCAGGCTGCGCGCTTCCAGAAGCAGGTCGATCAGAAAGACGCGGGCGACGAAGAAGCGATGTACTTCGACGCCGACTACATTCGCGCGCTCGAATACGGCATGCCGCCGACGGGCGGTTGCGGCATCGGCGTCGATCGTCTGGTGATGCTGCTGACCGACAGCCCGAGCATCCGCGATGTGATTCTGTTCCCGCATCTGCGTCGCGAAGATTGAGTTTCTGGCTCGATCGACAAGCGAGAAAAGCGCGCCCACCGAGGCGCGCTTTTTTTTCGCCTGGCAGATTCTGATGTAACCGATGGTAAATATTTCAAGGCCGATTGGGGAGCGTGCGGCGTGTCGGCGTGTGCTGTCGGGGCTGGCATCGGACGTGCTTTTTTCGATGCACGTCGCGTCAGCGAAATTGTTACAAGCCGAAAAAGCGAAAAATTCGGGTTTCCCCCAAAATTGGCTGTAACGGCCGGCATCGGAAGCCGCAACTTGCCTCGAAACGGAGGTTCGACAATGGATAACGGAACCAACAAACTCATCACGTCGCCCTCTTCCGGCGGCGCTCAGCCGCAGCAGCGGCGCCTGCATCCGCTCGTCGCGACGGCAGCGGGCGCGGTCATCGTCGCGAGCCTCGTGGCGACTGCCGCGATGACAGGGCTATTCCCGAAGGCATCGAGTAATTCGGCGCAGAATCCGCAGACGCAGACGGCACCGGTCGCGCAACAGCCAGTGGTCGATTCCGCCGCGCCGAGTCCGGCGCAGCAGCCCACGGCCGCGCAACAACAGGCGGCTCAGCAGGCAGCTCAGCAGCAAGCAGCCCAGCAACAGGCTGCACAGCAGGCGGCGGCGCAACAAGCGGCCCAGCAGCAGGCGCAACAAGCGCCCGCACAGCCGCAACCCGCACAGCCTTCGTATGCGCAGCAACAGCCGCAGCACCCCGCGTATTGCTCGACCTGCGGCACCGTCGAGGCGATCTCCGCCGTTAAACAGGAAGGCCACGGAACGGGGATCGGCGCGGTCGGTGGCGCGGTCGCGGGTGGTGTCGTCGGTAACCAGTTCGGACGCGGCGGCGGCCGTACCGCGATGACGCTCCTCGGCGCGCTCGGCGGCGGTCTGGCGGGCAACTC
This sequence comes from Caballeronia jiangsuensis, assembly GCA_000648925.1. Taxonomy (GTDB): domain Bacteria; phylum Pseudomonadota; class Gammaproteobacteria; order Burkholderiales; family Burkholderiaceae; genus Caballeronia; species Caballeronia jiangsuensis. Next base: position 23,758 of record JFHF01000065.1, on the reverse strand, counting down.
CGTCGAAAAGCATCTGCGTAGCGAGACCGATTATTCGGTGCGCGTGCGGATGGAAAACGGCCATACGCGCACTTTCACGTACAAGAATCCGCCACCGTTCCAGCAGGGCGAGCGCGTGCATATTCAGAACGGGACGTTAGTCGCGGGTTAGATGGGGGGCGGGTCCCCAGAATGTCACCGCAGTACTTGTAAGAATTGCTCCGACCCAATTTTGCATCCGCCCTGCCAATAGATAATCCTTCTTTTTCAACGAAGGATAGAAATGCTCGGCATCACGCTGGTTGGAGCGAACGGCATGGGAGACAAGCTCCAGTTCTCGAATTTTCCGGAAAATTACTTCAGGAACACGGGCGAGCGAGTTGTTGATATCGATCGGTGCTGGGTCTTCGATCACAATCCGTACGTCGTCCGTGACGTGGAACCGGCCAGCGTCGTTAATCTTTGGTCAACGCCGTGGCCGTGGGCGACGAAATTGTCGTTCCACGAATACAACTCAAAACCGGTCTTTTCCTCCATCGCGGAGCGCACCGGCACGATATTCGGACACGTGGTTTATCTTCGGCATCCCCGGCTCTACAGGTTTGAGGAGGTACCAGCGGTCGAGCGACGAATCGTGCTGCACACGACTGGCAGCGGTCTTCATCCTGTCTTGTCACACGGCGAGGACAGCATCCGGCGACTTTCCAACGAAATCATCGCCCATATACGCGAGGCTTACGCGGACCACGAGATCATTCAGATCGGCGCGCGCACGGACGCCGACGCCGGCGTGATCGACTGTCGCGGCATCGACGACATCTGGGAAGTGGTTCGCATCATCGCTCAGGCGCGCGTATTCATAGGCGTCGATAGCGGCCCGTACTGGATTGCGTCGTGCTTCCCGAAGATTTTTCGCAAGAAGATCATGATGCAGTATCCGCCCGACTACCTCCGCTCCGCCTTCGTCCCGATGCACGTGCTCAATTCGCACACACACTGGCACGACGCGTCATGCATCTATTTCAATCGAACGACAGACGATGCGGGCATCACCTATAGCTATCTGAAGCTTTGAAGGCTGATCGAGCGTTGAACATCGGCGTGGACGGCCCCAGAGCGTCGCGTCAGCAACCAGGCTCCGGAGCGCCGATTCCGCTCTAATGCTCCCGCTGCGAACTGCGCGCCGGATTCTGCCTGCCGCGCATCGCGAGATATCCCCACCAGATGTAGCCCGAAAAGCCGTACAGCACGAAGAGGCAAAACAGCATGACCGGCGGATCGGACGACACCAGCACGAACGCCACCACGATCAGGAGCACGCCCGCGAACGGCACGCGATAACGCACGTCGAGCGCCTTGCCGCTGTAGAACGGCGCGTTCGACACCATCGTTACGCCCGCGTAAACAGTCAGCGCGAACGCGACCCACGGCAGCCACACGAGCTTGAGCGGCACGCGATTATCCGTCGCGAGCCAGACGAAGCCGGCGATGAGCGCCGCCGCGGCCGGCGACGGCAAACCCTGGAAGTACCGCTTGTCGACCACGCCGATGTTCGAATTGAAGCGCGCGAGCCGCAACGCCGCGCCCGAGCAATACACGAACGCCGCGAGCCAGCCCCAGCGCCCGAGGTCCTTCAGCACCCATTCGTACATCACGAGCGCCGGCGCGACGCCGAACGACACCATGTCCGAGAGACTGTCGAACTGCTCGCCGAACGCACTCTGCGTGTGCGTCATGCGCGCGACGCGCCCGTCCATGCCGTCGAGCACCATCGCGACGAAGATGGCGATGGCCGCGATCTCGAAACGGACGTTCATCGCCTGAACGACAGCGAAGAAGCCGCAGAACAAAGCCGCCGTGGTGAACGCGTTGGGCAGCAGATAAATGCCGCGCTTCCTCAGAAACTGCTGCCGCTTCGCACGACGTGTCTCCACGGCGCCCACGTCCTGAGCGGCCTTGTTGCGGCGAAACGCGCGCGGAGTCGTCGCGTTCGCGCGGTTACGGCGCGGTTTGAATGCCGCCATCGAATCCCCCGCGTTATTCCGCGAACTCGGCGAGAATCGTCGACGAAGCCGAAACCTTCTCGCCGATCGACACGCGCGGGCGGCTGCCCACCGGCAGATACACGTCGACGCGCGAGCCGAAGCGGATGAAGCCGTAGCGCTGTCCGCGCGTGAGCGGCTCGCCGACGTGCACGTAGCACAGAATGCGTCGCGCGATCAGTCCCGCGATCTGCACCGATGTGACGGTATGCCCGCTCGCCGTCTGCAGCACGACCGCGTTGCGCTCGTTCTCGGTCGAAGCTTTATCGACAGCGGCATTCAGATACGCGCCCGGAAAGTACTGGACCTTCGTGATCGCGCCGTCCACCGGCGAGCGTTGCGAGTGCACGTTGAACACGTTCATGAACACGCTGATCTTGAGCGCCTCGCGGCCCACGTACGGATCGTGCGCGGTTTCGACCGCGACGATGCGCCCGTCGGCCGGACACAGCACCGCGTTGGGCTGGGTCGGAATCGGGCGGGCCGGATCGCGGAAGAACTGGACGACGAAAATCACGATCAGCCAGAAGATCCAGGCGAAGCCGAAGCCGCCCATCGCTTGCACGAGGATGGCGACGACAGCCGCGATGGCGATGAACGGCCAGCCTTCGCGGGCAATGATCGGATGAGGATAGTTCATGAACGGGTTCTGTGGTTTATAAAGACCGTAGGATAGCAAAAGCCGCCCGGCGCACTGGGCTGCCGGACGGCTTTCGATAGAGCAAAAAACGTGACGCTTAGTTCTTCGACTGGTCGACGAGCTTGTTCTTAGCGATCCACGGCATCATCGCGCGCAGCTTTTCGCCGACTTGCTCGATCTGATGCTCGGAGGTCAGACGGCGGCGCGATTGCAGCGTCGGCGCGCCGGCGCGGTTCTCGATGATGAAGCTCTTCGCGTATTCGCCGGTCTGGATGTCCTTCAGCACGGCCTTCATCGCCTTCTTCGTCTCTTCCGTGACGATGCGCGGACCCGTCACGTACTCGCCGTATTCGGCGTTGTTCGAGATCGAGTAGTTCATGTTGGCGATGCCGCCTTCATAGATCAGGTCGACGATCAGCTTCAGTTCGTGCAGGCACTCGAAGTACGCCATTTCCGGCGCGTAGCCCGCTTCCACCAGCGTTTCGAAGCCGGCCTTGATCAGATCGACGGTGCCGCCGCACAGAACCGCCTGCTCGCCGAACAGGTCGGTTTCCGTTTCTTCACGGAAGTTCGTCTCGATGATGCCGGCACGGCCGCCGCCGTTCGCCACGGCGTACGACAACGCGACATCGCGCGCCGAACCCGACTTGTCCTGTGCAACAGCGACCAGATGCGGCACGCCGCCGCCCTGGCTGTACGTGTTGCGCACGGTGTGGCCCGGCGCTTTCGGCGCGATCATGATGACGTCCAGATCCGCACGCGGGATCACCTGGCCGTAATGGATGTTGAAGCCGTGCGCGAACGCGAGCGCCGCGCCCTGCTTGGCGTTGTCGTGCACTTCGTTCTTGTAGACTTCGGCGATCTGCTCGTCGGGCAGAAGCATCATGACGACGTCGGCGCCCTTCACGGCTTCGGCCACTTCCTTCACCTTGAGGCCCGCGTTCTCGGCCTTGCTCCACGATGCGCCGCCCTTACGCAGACCCACCGTCACGTTCACGCCGCTGTCCTTCAGGTTGAGCGCGTGCGCATGGCCTTGCGAGCCATAACCGATGATGGTGACTTGCTTGCCCTTGATGAGGGAGAGGTCGGCGTCCTTGTCGTAGAAAACTTTCATGGTGGTTCCTTGAGTCCTGATGCGTTGAATGGTTGCGCTACTTTGCTGCAAATGAATGGGTGAGACGCCGTTACACCTTGAGAATCCGCTCGCCCCGGCCGATGCCGGAGCTGCCCGTGCGAACCGTTTCGAGGATCGCGGTGGCGTCGAGCGCCTGAATGAACGCGTCGAGCTTGTCGGACGCGCCGGTCAGTTCCATCGTGTAGGTTTTCTCGGTCACGTCGATGATGCGGCCGCGGAAAATGTCCGCCATGCGCTTCATCTCTTCGCGTTCCTTGCCGACCGCCCTTACCTTGATGAGCATCAGCTCGCGCTCGATGTGGGCGCCCTCTGTCAGGTCGACCACTTTCACCACCTCGATCAGGCGGTTCAGGTGCTTCGTGATCTGTTCGATCACGTCGTCCGAGCCAATCGAGACGATGGTCAGCCGCGACAGCGAACTGTCTTCGGTCGGCGCCACCGTCAGCGTTTCGATGTTATAGCCGCGTGCCGAAAAGAGCCCGACGACGCGCGATAACGCGCCCGGTTCGTTTTCCAGCAAAACGGAGATGATGTGTTTCATGTGCGTGATTCCCGAATATGTCCAGAAGTGGCGATCGTTCGAAAAACCCGCGCGCAGCGCATGTCTTTTGTGAAGACAGGCGCGCGCGAGCCTCGCGAGACAAAGCCGCGTTATAGATCCTCAGAGCCGAGCAGCATTTCCGTGATGCCTTTGCCTGCCTGCACCATCGGGAATACGTTTTCGGTCGGATCGGTCTGGAAGTCGAGAAATACGGTGCGATCCTTCAAACGCAGCGCTTCCTTCAGCGCCGGTTCGACGTCCGCGGTCTTTTCGACACGAATGCCGACATGGCCATACGCCTCGGCCAGCTTCACGAAGTCCGGCAGCGCGTCCATGTACGAACTGGAATAGCGCTTCTTGTACTCGATCTGCTGCCACTGGCGCACCATGCCCAGATAGCGGTTGTTCAGCGAAATGATCTTGACGGGCGTGTTGTACTGCTTGCACGTCGAGAGCTCCTGAATGCACATCTGGATGGAGCCTTCGCCCGTGATGCAGACCACTTCGTCGTCCGGAAAGGCCATCTTCACGCCCATCGCCGCCGGCAGGCCGAAGCCCATCGTGCCGAGGCCGCCCGAATTGATCCAGCGGCGCGGCTTGTTGAACGGATAGAACTGCGCCGCCCACATCTGGTGCTGGCCGACGTCCGAGCACACGAACGCGTTGCCGTCGGTCAGCTCCCAGAGCTTTTCGACGACGTACTGCGGCTTGATGATCTCGCTCTTGCGGTCGTAAGCGAGGCAGTCTTTCGAGCGCCAGCCTTCGATCTCGTCCCACCACGTCTTGAGCGCCTGCGTGTCCGGGCCGTGCTCGGCGTGCTGAAGCTGCTCGATCAGTTCCTTCAGCACTTCCTTCACGTCGCCGACAATGGGGATATCCACCTTCACGCGCTTGGAAATGGACGACGGATCGACGTCGATATGAATGATCTTGCGCGGCGACGACGCGAAGTGCTTCGGATCGCCGATCACACGGTCGTCGAAGCGCGCGCCGATCGCGATCAGCACGTCGCAGTTCTGCATCGCCATGTTGGCTTCGTACGTGCCGTGCATGCCGAGCATGCCGAGGAACTTCTTGTCGGACGCGCGATAGCCGCCGAGGCCCATCAGCGTATTGGTGACGGGATAGCCGAGCAGATCGGCGAACTGGTTCAGCTCGCGCGACGCATCCGCGAGGATAATGCCGCCGCCCGTGTAGATATACGGACGCTTCGCCGACAGGAGCAGTTGCACCGCCTTGCGGATCTGGCCCGAATGGCCTTTCGTGACGGGGTTGTACGAACGCAGCGACACGCTCTTGATCGGCTCGTACTTGCACGGCGCCTTCGACACGTCCTTCGGAATGTCGATCAGCACCGGGCCGGGACGGCCGGTACGCGCGATGTAGAACGCCTTCTTGACGGTCGCGGCGAGGTCGCGCACGTCCTTCACGAGGAAGTTGTGCTTCACGCACGGACGCGTGATGCCGACGGTGTCGCATTCCTGGAATGCGTCGAGGCCGATGGCCGCGGTGGGCACCTGGCCGCTGATGACGACGAGCGGAATCGAATCCATGTAGGCCGTGGCGATGCCGGTGACGGCATTGGTGACGCCCGGTCCCGAGGTCACGAGGCACACGCCCACGTTGCCTGTCGAGCGCGCGTAGGCGTCGGCGGCATGCACGGCGGCCTGTTCGTGGCGCACGAGGATATGCTGGATCTGGTCCTGCTTGTACAGCTCGTCGTAGATGTAGAGTACCGAGCCGCCGGGATAGCCCCAGATGAATTCGACGTTCTCGTCAGCGAGCGCGCGCATGAGCACGGTGCCGCCGATGGAGTCAGCTTCGTGAGGGGGTGTGGTATCCGACGTGGAGAATTCCGCGCTAGGCATGTTCATTCATCACCTTTCGAATTTTCGGCAAAAAATTGATCGGGTGCTCTCTGCCGGGCTTGTGGCTCGGGTTCAAGCGGCGCGTCTAGGTTTGACAGGCGAACTTCTTGGGCTCGCCTCAAAGCAGACATTTCACTGATGATGCGAGTCAGAAAATGTAACAGCGCCGCGCGAGGCGGGTCAAGCAAAAAGTTTCCGAATGTGCCGATAGCGGCGTTCGCGCACGCCTCGAAGGTAAAAGCGACCTGCACGCGCAGCCTCGCCAAATCACGGTCAATTGTCTGATGCATGTCGGAAGTGGCAACAAAACCTCTCAATTTCTCCGGATGCGGCGAAACTTTGCTAGGATTCGCAGGTTTTCCTAGAACTCCACGATCCTTTCGACGCAAGCTCTTGCGCCGGGTCCCCAACGGATGGCATCAGACAAGGAACTCGCCGACTTCCTGGCGGGCGTCGAAAGACGCGCGTTCAAGCAGACCGTGTATACCGTTCGCGACGACGACGCGGCGCTCGACATCGTGCAAGACGCGATGATCAAGCTGGCGGAGAAATACGGCGACCGTCCATCATCCGAGCTTCCGCTTTTATTCCAGCGTATCCTTCAGAACGCGACGCACGATTATTTCCGTCGCCAGAAGGTGCGCAACACCTGGGTCAGCCTCTTCTCGTCCTTCGGCAACGCCGACGACGACGAATTCGACCCGCTCGAAACCTTCGAATCCGAGGACAGCGCGGTCGGCAGCGAGAGCAGCGAGAACCGTCTGGAGCGCGAACAGGTCTTGAATCTGATCGACGCCGAAATCCAGAAACTGCCGGCACGTCAACGGGAAGCGTTTCTCATGCGTTACTGGGAAGACATGGATGTCGCTGAGACGGCCGCCGCGATGGGGTGCTCCGAGGGCAGCGTGAAGACGCATTGCTCACGCGCCACGCACACTCTCGCACAAGCCCTGAAAGCCAAAGGGATCACGCTATGAGTTCCGCTCTTGAAACGAAGGAAAACGAGTTCGCGCTGAAGGTCGTGCGCGCACTGGACGAAAGCACGTCGAATATTCCGGCTGCCGCCGTCGACCGGCTGCGCGAGGCGCGCCGCTCGGCGATCGCGCGCAAGAAGCCGGAGCAAGTCGCCGTCACGATGACAGCGCCCGCGTTCACGCCGGCCCTGGCCGGCGCGGGCGCCACGCTCACGACCGGCGATGCCGGCGACGATCATCGTCCGAAGGGACTGCTCGCGCGGCTCGGCGGGCTCGGCCTCGCGTGGCCGCTCGCGGCGCTCATCATCGGGCTGGCGGGCATCGCGTATTGGGAAGATCAGCAGCGCAAGGCGGAACTCGCCGACATCGACGCAGCCATGATGAGCGACAGCCTGCCGATCGACGCCTATCTGGATCACGGTTTCAACGCGTACCTGACGCGCAATCATTAAACACTGAATACAGCGGGGGAATTTTCGGGTGAGTTACAAGCGCGGTCTCGCGATTGTCTTTGGTTGCGCGATTGCGGGTCTGGTTGCGTTCGCCGCGACTTATCCGCGCTTTTATTCCACCGCCGGCGCTCCGTCCTCACCGCCCGTGACGCCGGGCGGCGGCTCGGGCACGAGCGCGGATTCGAACGCCTCGACGCTCTCGGCGCTGGGTGCCGAAGGCCCACTCTCCTGGAACCGTCTCACCGAAGCGCAGCATGCCGCGCTCGCGCCCTTCGCCACGCAATGGGATACCTTTTCCGACGAGCGCAAGCAGAAGTGGCTGAAGATCGCGTCCCGGTTTCATCGGATGTCGCCTGAAGCGCAGAAGCATCTGCATCAGCGCATGGAGGAATGGGTGCGTCTCACGCCCGACCAGCGCAAGGTCGCGCGCGAGAACTATCAGGTTTCCAAATCGGTGCCGCTCGACAAGCGCGAAAAGGCGTGGGACGCCTATCAGAAGCTCTCCGAAGAGCAGAAGAAGAAGCTCGCCGCGAGCGAGCACGTGCGTCGTCCAACGATCGTCTCCGCGCCGCCCACGGGCAAGACCGAAGTGAAGGACATCAACCGTCTCGTCACCGCGCGCGAGCAGGGGCACGTTCCCGGCCACGCGGAAGGCGGATCGGGCGCGGCGGCCGCTCCGGCTGCGCCCATCTCCGGCACGCCGATGCAACCGGCGATTCCGAACGCCGCGAGCATCGTCCCGGCCACGCCGATTCCGGTCTCGCCGCAACAGGCGCCTTCGATGTACAACGGCTCGTGAGCGCTCAGCCCGTGGCACTCGTCATCGACCCGATGCGCGCGCCCACGCTGCGCCGCCGCCTCGCGACGATGCTCTACGAAAGCGTGATCCTCTTCGGCGTGGTGTTCCTCGCGGGCTATCTCTTCAGCACGCTCACGCAGCAACGCAACGGCCTCACGCATCACAACTGGCTGATGTCGTGGATCGGCATCGTGCTCGCGGCGTACTTCGTGTATTTCTGGACACACGGCGGCCAGACCCTGCCGATGAAGACCTGGCGCCTCAAGGTCGTCGATGCGCAGGGCCAGCCCGTCAAACCCGCGCGCGCGTTCGCGCGCTATGTGCTCGCGTGGCTCTGGTTCCTTCCGCCGCTCGCGCTGCATCCTCTCTTCTCCCTCGCCGTGCCGCAGACGCTCGCCGTCTTCGCGGCGTGGGTCGCGTTGTGGGCCGCCGCCGTGTGGCTCGATCCGGCGCGCCAATTTCTCCACGATCGCCTCGCGGGCACGCGCATCGTCACGGCTCAGCGCGCTGTCAAGTAATAAGAACTTCTCGTGACTGTCACGGCTCGGTCACAGCCGCATGGCGCAATGCGCATACCGAAACCCGATGCGCGAGCCAATGGCCTTCAACTCGTCAGTTCACCCGGCGATCGACCCGCCCTCTCCCTTCAGCTTCAACAATAGCGAGCTGCGTACCGGTCCCTTCGCACTGCGATCGGAGTCCACCGAATCATCCGAGTCCGCTTCGGCGGGTGCGCCCGGCTTGTCCGACTCGCGCGCCGCTGCGCCCGTCCATCACGACGAGCTTCCCGATTCGGCCGACGAGCCGCATCGGTATCGCACGATCTGGCTCTCGGACATCCATCTCGGTTCGGGCGGCTGTCAGGCGCACTATCTCCTCGATTTCCTGCGGCATCACGAGTCGGAATATCTGTATCTCGTCGGCGACATCATCGACGGATGGCAGTTGCGCAAGGGCTGGTTCTGGCCGCAGGCGCACAACGACGTCGTGCAGAAAATCCTGCGCAAGGCGCGCAAGGGCACGCAGGTCGTCTTCATCCCCGGCAATCACGATGAGGCCGCGCGGCAGTTCTGCGATCTCGCGTTCGGCGATATCCACGTGCGCGGCGAAGCGTTCCACACGACGCTCGCGGGCAAGCGCCTGTGGATCGTGCACGGCGATCTCTTCGACGGCGTGATCCAGCACGCGAAGTGGCTCGCCTATCTCGGCGACACCGCCTACACGATGATCCTGCTGCTCAATCGCTGGTTCAATCGCGTGCGCACGAAGCTCGGCTTCAATTACTGGTCGCTGTCGCAGTACCTGAAGCATCAGGTGAAGAACGCGGTGAACTTCATCTCGCAGTTCGAGCGCGTGATGACCGACGAAGCGCGCCGCCGCGGCTGCGACGGCGTCGTGTGCGGGCACATCCACAAGGCCGAAATCCGCGACATCGACGGCGTTCTGTACTGCAACGACGGCGACTGGGTCGAAAGTCTCTCGGCGCTCGTCGAGACCTACGAAGGTGAACTGAAGATCGTCTACTGGACCGTGATGCGCTCGCCGGAAGCGCGTACGACGCGCGCACGCGCGACCGTCTAGCCATCGCACCAAGCTATAACAAGCAACACCAACTCTGGGCCGAATCGATGAAAATCATGATCGTTACCGATGCATGGGAGCCGCAGGTCAACGGCGTCGTGCGCACACTCACGCAAACGACGAAGGAACTCACCGCGCTCGGTCATCGCGTCGAGTTGCTCACGCCGCTCGAATTCAGAACGATCCCCTGCCCGACCTATCCCGAGATTCGCCTGTCGCTCTTGCCGGGACAACGCGTCGCCCGGCGCATCGACGCATTCGCGCCGGACGCGCTGCATATCGCCACCGAAGGCCCGCTCGGGCTCGCCGCGCGCTCGTATGCGCTGCGTCACAAGCTGCCGTTCACGACCGCCTATCACACGCGCTTTCCGGAGTACGTGAACGCGCGCTTCGGCATTCCGCTCTCGCTGACGTATCGCTTTCTGCACTGGTTCCACAAGAACTCGCAGGCGGTGATGGCGCCGACGCCCGTCGTCAAGAGCGATCTGGAGCGCTTCGGCTTCACCAATGTCGTGCTGTGGACGCGCGGCGTCGATCTCGACATCTTCCGTCCGATGGAGTCGAAGGTGCTCAACACCGCGCGGCCGATCTTTCTGTATGTCGGGCGCGTCGCGGTCGAGAAGAACGTCGAGGCATTTCTGAAGCTCGATCTGCCCGGTTCGAAGTGGGTCGCGGGCGAAGGCCCGGCGCTCGCGGAGCTGAAGTCGCGCTACACGAACGTCAACTATCTCGGCGTGCTGTCGCAGCCGGAACTGGCAAAGGTTTACGCGGCGGCGGACGTGTTCGTGTTTCCGAGCCGCACCGATACCTTCGGCCTGGTGCTGCTCGAAGCAATGGCCTGCGGCACGCCGGTCGCGGCGTATCCGGTGACGGGCCCGATCGACGTGCTCGGCGAACACGGCCCCGGCGCGCTCCACGACGATCTGCACGAAGCCTGCCTGCAGGCGCTGAAGATCGAGCGCGCCGATGCGCGTGCGTGGGCCGAGTGCTTCTCGTGGCGCGCGGCGTCGGAGCAGTTCGCATCGCATCTGCGGAAATTTGGGCCGCGCAACGCCAGTTCGGACCGGGCGGCCGCATGATGCGACGCGCCGTGGCGCAGGAGAAAGCCGAAGCGAATGCGCGGGCCGGAACCTCCGCGGCGGCCCGCGCGCGCGATCCGTTCGACGACGACATCGAAGACATCGACGGTAAGCCCGCGCAACCGCCCGAGCCGCTCGGCCCCGACGATCTGCCTTTCAATCCGTACAAGGGCAATCGCGGCTTCACGCGCGCGTGGCACGCGATGAAGAACTCGCTCTACGGCTTTCGCGTCGCGATCCGCGAGGAAAGCGCGTTCCGCCAGGAACTGACGCTCGCCGCGATCCTGTTGCCGTGCAGCCTCTTCGTGCCGGTCTCGCCCGTCGAGCGCGCGGCGCTGATCGTGTCGGTGCTGCTCGTGCTCATCGTCGAATTGCTCAATTCGAGCGTCGAGGCGGCGATCGACCGCATTTCGCTCGAACGTCACGAACTGTCGAAGCGGGCGAAGGATTTCGGCAGTGCGGCGGTGATGGTGGCGCTCGGCGTCTGTGTCATCACGTGGGGCCTGATTCTGTGGCCGTTTGCATCCGCGTGGCTTGCGCGTATCTTATAAAAGAGAACACCCGCGCGCAAAGCCTGTATCCGTGCGGCCGAACGACCGGTTTATAATCGTCCGATATTCTCAAAAATAGCAACGGAAGCGGCCGCGCGAACGCTCATCCCGAGCCGACGCGGCCCGATCCCAAGGTCGGACGACATGGAAGCCAAACCACCCCGCCGCACCCGCGAACGGATACTCGAGCTGTCGCTGAAGTTGTTCAACGATATCGGCGAGCCGAACGTCACCACGACGACGATCGCCGAAGAGATGGAAATCAGTCCAGGCAACCTGTACTACCATTTCCGCAACAAAGACGACATCATCAACAGCATCTTCGCGCAGTTCGAGCAGCAGATTCAGAAGCGACTGCGCTTTCCGGACGATCATCGCCCGACGATCGACGAGATGTGGTCGTATCTGCAATACATGGCGGATTTCCTCTGGGCCTACCGCTTCCTGTATCGCGACCTGAACGACCTGCTCGCGCGCAACCGCACGCTCGAGACGCACTTCAAGCAGATCATCACGCACAAGGTGCATTTCGCGAGCCAGTTGTGCGAGGCGCTCGTCGCCGATCAGGAAATGGTCGCGACGCCCGAAGAGATCAAGGTGATCGCAACCAACATCGGCGTGATCGCCACGTACTGGCTTTCGTATCAGTACGTGATGAATCCGCGCAAATACAACGATCAGGAAGCGATCCGCGCCGAACTGCATCAGGCGAGCCTGCATATCATCTCGATCATGGCGCCGTATCTGCGCGGACGCTCGCGCCAGTTATTCGACGACCTCGTATCCGGTAAGCTGCCGAAGCGCGAATACGCGGACTTCCTGCCGCCGCGCGACGATGCAAAGACCGAAACAAAGGATTCCAGATAAATGAAGGCAGTATGTGTCTATTGCGGCTCCTCTAACGGAGCCCGCCCCGTCTATGCGGAAGCGGCCAAGGCGTTCGGCCGCGCGCTGGTTCAGAACGATCTTTCGCTGGTGTACGGCGGCGGCCGCGTCGGCCTGATGGGCCTCATCGCCGATGGAGTGCTCGCCGCGGGCGGGCGCGCGGTCGGCGTGATTCCCGAATTGCTGCTCGCGAAGGAAGTCGGCCATACCGATCTCACCGAACTGCACGTCGTGCCCGACATGCACGAGCGCAAGAAAAAAATGGCCGATCTCTCCGATGCGTTCGTCGCGATGCCCGGCGGCGTCGGCACGTTCGAGGAGTTTTTCGAGGTCTACACGTGGGCGCAGCTCGGCTATCACCAGAAGCCGGTCGGCCTGCTCGACGTGAACGGCTACTTCGATCCGCTCCTCGCGATGCTGCGGCATACCGTCGAGGAAGGTTTCATGCGCGCGCCGTATCTGGACATCATCCAGGTCGCCGCCGAGCCCGCCGAAATGATCGACAAGCTCGCGCGCTACATTCCGCCCGCGAACGACAAGTGGTCCGAAAAACGTAACGCCGTCTGAGGAACAGCGCATGTCCAAAGTCATTCTGATTACGGGCGGGAGCCGCGGCATCGGCCGTTCGGCTGCGGTGCTCGCGGGCGCGCGCGGCTGGTCGGTCGGCGTGAACTATGCGTCGAACGCAGCCGCCGCCGATGAAACCGTCGCGGCCGTGCAGGCGGCGGGCGGCAAGGCGATCGCCATTCACGGCGACGTGAGCGACGAAGCCGCGATCATCGCGATGTTCGATGCGACCGAGAATGCCTTCGGCAAGATCGATGGCGTCGTGAACAACGCGGGCATCGTCGCGCCCGGATCGGCGCTCGCGGACATGGACATCGCGCGCATGAAGCGCATCTTCGACATCAACGTGCTCGGCGCGTATCTCGTTGCGCGCGAGGCGGCGCGCCGCATGTCGAGCTCGCGCGGCGGCAAGGGCGGATCGCTCGTGAACGTGTCGTCGGCGGCGGCGCGGCTGGGCGGTCCCGGCGAGTATGTCGATTACGCGGGGTCCAAGGGCGCGATCGATACGCTGACCATCGGCTTGTCGAAGGAACTCGGGCGCGAGGGCGTGCGCGTGAACGCGATCCGCCCCGGCCTCATCGATACCGATATTCACGCGAGCGGCGGCAAGCCCGACCGCGCGCACGTGCTTGGCGTGCAGACGCCGATCGGGCGCGCGGGCACGGCCGATGAAGTCGGCGAATCGATCGTGTGGCTGCTTTCGGATGCGTCGTCGTATGTGACGGGGGCGATTCTGGACGTAACGGGCGGGCGGTGAGACGCACGCGGCGCTATCGCGGCGCAGGGTCGAATTCGATGCGATAGCCGCGCGCTTGCAACATCGCGATGATCACCCGCTCGCCGCCGATATGCTCGGCGAGTTGCCGGGTGACGCCGTATCGGACCGTGGGCGGATCGATACTCACGAGACGCCGCCACCAGCCATGCAGCCCGAACAATCGGTTGATATTACGGCCAACGTGAAGCGGCCCGATATCCTCCGCAGCAAACTGGAGGCACAGGTCGAGCGGCGCGAACTTCAGCCCCACCGCCTCGAGTTGTGGACGCAGGGCAGCGGAAAGCTGAACGTCTTCGTTTAAGGGCTTGTGAAACCATTCCATGCGTATGGGCTCGACCTCGACCACCTCGGGTGGGGGAATCTCCACCCGAATCTGCGGATGATCGATCAATGCGCGCAGCATGCGACGGCTGCGCAGGCTGAATCCTCCGTTGAGCACCGGCCGAACCACGCGGTCGGGCCGGTTCAAGTGCTCGCACCAGGTGAAATTTTGCATCCACATGATGCCTTCCGGCATATCGACTCGCCCGAGCGCGATCGGCGCGCCGAGATAATCGTAATTCAGGAAATCGTCGCTCCAGTTGCGGATGTCGAGGATCCAGCCGTCTTCCTGGACAATGAGCGCAAACTCCGTGTCGATTAACTTCCACAGCGCGAACATGATGAACCAGCTGTATTCGTGATAGCTGAGCGGCGCGATGACGCGGTGGCGAATGTGAGGCGGAAGATCGGCGGGACGAGCGGGGCTGATGAGCAAGACGCTCGCCTGAGGCATTTGCCGACTGCTCAGCGCGAGCGAATACGCGGCACCCCGCGCATCGTTCAGGCCTGTGACGGAGACCAGTGTAATGTTGCTGAAGTCAGACATGTCGGCAGCGATTGTTGCAAATCGTTAAGATTCCCGAATTCCATGATTCAGGATATCCAAAGACTGCGATTCTAAATCACTGCGTCAGTCAGCTACTGTCAAAACCCGCCGTGCCTCGCGAGCCACGCTTCCTCATCGGCCGACATCTCACGCCCGAGAATCCGGTTGCGATGCGGAAAGCGTCCGAAGCGTCCGATCACGTCCGCATGTTCCACCGCCGATTCGTAGAAGCTCGAAACGCCCGTCTCGTCTTTTAGTTTTCCGAAGAGACGTAGCGACTCGCGCTGGCTCTCCAGCGTTTCGTCGTGTTCGAACGGCATATAGGCGAACGCGCGGTGATACGCGCTCGGCAGGCGCAGGTCGTCGCCACGCGCGACCAGCGTCTTCGCCAGCGCGAGCGCGCGGCCATCGCCTGCGAACGCGCGCGGCGTGTTCCGATAGCAATTGCGCGACAGTTGATCGAGCAGCACGATCAACGCAAGCATGCCGGCCGGCGTGCGCTCCCAGTCCTGCAAACCACCCGCGTGGGCCTCTTCGACAAGCGCGCCGAAGCGCTCGGTAAGCATCGAATCGAAAGCGCGTTTCTTTTTCCACCAGAGCTTGCGATCCTGGCCGAAGTCCGGCGAGCCGCGCTCACCGAACCAGAGATCGAGCACTGCCTGCGCACGCGGGTCCACGCTCACACCAGTTCCAGCACGAGCCGCCGCGTGCGCGCGCTCTTCTTCTCCAGCTTCGCGATGCGCAGCGCGCCGATTTCCCCGGTATTGCGCACGTGCGTCCCGCCGCACGGCTGCAAGTCCACGTTCTCGATGCGCAGCAGACGCACGCGACCGAGGCCCATCGGCGGCTTCACGCTCATCGTGCGCACGAGTTCGGGACGCGCGGCCATCTCGTCGTCGGTGATCCATTCGGTATGCACGCCGTGCGCGCCGCCGATCAGCGCGTTCAGCTTCGCTTCGACGGCCTCGCGCTCGATCGGCTCGACGGTCGCCAGATCGAGGCGCGCGTAATCGGTCGTGATGCTGCAGCCATCGACCGGAAACGGCAGCACCGCGCAGATCAGGTGGCTCGCCGTATGCAGCCGCATCCGCCGATAACGCTGCGCCCAGTCGATCTCCGCGCTCACCTTGCCGCCGACCGCGATTTTCGCCAGCGCGTCGTCCTGACCCGGCGCGGGCACATGCACGGCGTCATCGGGCGTCGCGCCTTCGAACTTCGCCTTGCGCGTTTCGGCGATCGCGATGACCGTGCCGTCCGCGAGCGTCAGCGTGCCGGCATCGCCGGCCTGGCCGCCGCCGAGCGGATAGAACACGGTCTGATCGAGGTGGATGCCCTGCTCGTCGATGGCGGTGACGGTCGCGTCGCAACGCGTCAGATAGGCGTCCTCGCGAAAGAGTGCGCGTGTGCTCATGTCTTTGCTTCCTTGTCTTGCGGGGGAGTTGAAACCATTCGCAGACGATGATGCACCACGCGCGCCACGCCTGAACCGATACAAAACGGCGCGAATCAACCGGGACGGTTGCGCATCCAGTCGGCGGTGTCGAAAAACGACGTCAGCAGGCGCTCGCGCAAGGTTTCGTCGACGCCGATGTCCTCCATCGCCCACGCCATGCAGCGCAGCCACTGATCGCGCTCGTCCGATGCAATCGCGAACGGCAGATGCCGCGCCCGCAGACGCGGATGCCCGAAGCGGTCGATGTAGTGATCCGGCCCGCCCATCCAGCCGCACAGGAACCAGAAGGTCTTGTTGCGCGAATTGTCGAGCGTCGGCGGATGCAGCGCGCGGATGCCCGCGAATTCGGGCTCCAGATCCATCAGGTCATAGAAACGGTCGACGAGCGCGCGCACGCGCTCCTCGCCGCCGATCAGTTCGAAAGCGGTCGGCTTTTGCACTTCGTCTTGAGGATTTACGTCGGTCATTGCTTTGATTCAGAAAACTAGGCATCGCGCAGGGATTGCAGCGCCGGGCGCGACAGCACGCGCCGCAGGCTCAGCCAGCCGCCGAGCCCCGCGCACGCGACACCCGCGACGATGCCCGTCGGCACGAGCCACGGATTGAAATCGATATGAAACTCGAACACGCGCGCCGCGAGCACATAGCCGATCGCCTGCGCGCCGATCGCGGCCATCAGCCCCGATAGCGCGCCGACGGCCACGAACTCGGCCACCTGCACCGAGCGCACCTGCTTGTGCGATGCGCCGAGCGCGCGCAGGAGCGCCGACTCGCGCACGCGTTCGTCGCGCGTGCCGGCGAGCGCCGCGTACAGCACGAGCACGCCCGCCGCGAGCGTGAAGAGGAACAGGAACTGCACCGCGCCGATCACCTGCGCGAGCGTGCGATGGATCTGCGCGAGAATCGGCGCGATGTCGATGGCCGTCACGTTCGGATAGCGCGCGACGAGGCCGTCGATCACGCGCTGTTCTTCCGCCGGCAGATGGAAGCTCGTGATGAAGGTCGCCGGGAGATCGGCGAGCGCATCGGGCGGCATCAGCACGAAGAAGTTGACCTTGAACGAATTCCAATCGACCTTGCGCACGCTCGTCACAGGCGCTTCGACCGGCAGGCCGGCGACGTCGAAACGCAGCGTGTCGCCCATCTTCACGCGGATGGTCTTCGCGATGCCCTCTTCGATCGACACCTGCGGCTTGCCGTCTCTGCCGAACCACGCGCCTTGCGTCACGCGGTTGTCGCCGGGCAACTCGGTCGTGTACGAGAGATTGAATTCGCGATCGACGAGGCGCTTCGCATCGGCCTTGTCGTAGTTGTCCGGATTCACCGGCTTGCCGTTGATCGCGACGAGGCGCGCGCGGACCATCGGCGAGAGCGTGGCGTCGGGCTGGCCGTGCGTGTGCAGATAGTCGAGCACGCCCGGGCGCTGATCGGGCTGAATGTCGATGAGAAACTGGTTTGGCGCGTCGGGCGGCGTTGCGTCGCGCCAGCCCTTGATGAGATCGTTGCGCGTCATGCCGATGAGCAACAGGCACATCAAGCCGATGCCGAGCGCGGTGATCTGCAGCGCGCTCGATCCGCTGCGCCGCTCCAGCGACGCGAGCGCATAACGCCAGCCGACGCCCGCGCGGCTCGTCTCGCGGCGCACGAAGCGCGCCGCCGCCCAGAGCGCCGCGCGCGCGATCGCGCCGAACACGAGCAGACCGGCCGCGAAACCGCCCGCGACGATGCCGCCCAGCTTCAGTTCCCCCGCCGCGACGATCAGGAGCGCCGCGAACAGCAGCACGCCGACGCCGTACGCCGCATGGGCGACGCGTTGCGCATCGCCGAGCTCGCGGCGGATCACATGCACCGGCGGCACCCGCGTGATCGGCAGGAGCGGCGGCAGCGCGAAGCCGAGCAGAAGCACGAGGCCCATCGCGATGCCTTGCAGCGCCGGCCACACGCTCGGCTGCGGCAACTCGACATCGACGAGCGAACCGAGCCAGTTCAGCAGCACGAGATGGCCGCCGAAACCCAGCGCGACGCCGAGCACGCTGCCGATCAGGCCGATGGCGAGGAATTCGTTCAGAAAGAGCGCGCGCAGCGTGCGCTGGCTGACGCCGAGGCAGCGCATCGCGGCGCAACCGTCGAGATGTCGCCGTGCGAAACGATGCGCGGCCATCGCGATTGCGACGGCTGCGAGCAGCGCCGTCAGAAGCGAGACGAGCGTGAGAAAGTGGCTCGCGCGATCGATCGTCTGACGCACCTGCGGCTGGCCGTCGGACAACGATTCCAGGCCGACGCCGCGCAACTTGCCGCCATCGACCTGCTCGCGCGCGAACTTGGCGAAGCGCTCGACTTGCGGGTCGGAACCGGCGACGAGCAGTCGATACGTCACGCGGCTGCCATAGCCGACGAGCCCCGTGCCCGCGATCTCGTCGGCGCGCATCATGAGGCGCGGCGAGAAGTTGACGAACGAGAAGCCGCGATCCAGTTCGCGGGTGATGACGCCCGCGACCGTGAACGTGCGCGTGCCGACCTTGACCGTCCCGCCGACCCGGGTCTTGAGCGCATCGAGCAAGGCGGGATCGACCCAGACGGTGCCGGGCGCGGGAATGCCGTGCACGGGCGCATCGGCGGCGTCGGTGCCGGGCGCGATGCGCAGCGCTCCGCGCAACGGGTAGCCTTGCGTCACGCCCTTGATCGCCGCGAGCCTGGAAAGCGGCTCCGCGGCCGTCGAACTGATCATGCTCGGGAAGATCGTCGTGCCCGCGGTCTCAAGTCCGAGCGAGTGAGCTTCTGTCGCGAACATCGGATCGACGGGATGATCCGCGCGCACGACGAAATCGGCGGCGATCATCTGACGCCCGTCGCGCGCGAGCCCCTGACGCATGCGATCCGCGAGAAACCCGACGCTCGACAGCGCCGCCACCGCGAGCACCAGCGCGAGCAGGAGCATCGTGAGCTCGCCCGCGCGCCAGTCGCGCCCGGTCATGCGCCATGCCTGGCGCACCGTCTGCGTGAAGCCGAGTTTGATGGCCGGATGCGGATGTCCTGCCTTGCGTGCAGCCTGATCGTTCGGGAATGCGGTGCTCAATCGTGCTTGCTCCGCAGCCGGTTCATGCGATCCGAGCTCGGCAACATGTGTTTGGCCATGCGCGACACACCGCCGTGCACGCCTCGCGCGAGCCGCGGCAGCGCCCAGCCCGCGAGCACCAGAAACGCGAGCAGGAGCACGAGAAACAGGAACGGCACGAAGAGCGCGAGCGTGATGCCCGCGAGCGCGCCGACATCCTCGGTCGTCGATGCCGCCCAGTTCGACACCGGCTCCGGCGACAGATTGATGAGCGCCCGCGTGCCCGCCTTCGCGAAATGCGATGCCCCGGCGAGCGTGCCGCCCGCGAGCGCCGCGATCGTGAGCATGGCGGGATCGGCGTGGCCGAGCGAACCGGCCGCGAGCACGGCGCCCGCCGGAATGCGGATGAACGTGTGGACCGCGTCCCACAGGGAATCGACGGCGGGAATCTTGTCGGCGAGAAATTCGACGAGCGCGAGCACCGCCGCGACGCCGATCACCCACGGCGAGCCGAGAACCGCGAGCGTATCCGGCAGATGAACGAGCCCCATGCGCTGGAACATGCCGGCGATGAAAACGGTGAGGTACAGGCGCAACCCGCTCGCCCATGACAGACCCGCTGCGAGCGAAAGTGACTCAAGCATTGCCGCCTCCCTTGTGCTGCCTGCTGCCGGCGTTCGCCGCCACGGGACGATCAGCCGGCTGAAAAATGCGGTCTGCCCGGTAAATATCGAAAGAAGCCGCCTACATCCACGAAGATACAACGAAAAAGCAGGACATAGGAATCAGACGAAAACCGGATGACTCAGACCATTATATCCACGCCGATACGCGCGGTGCAGCAACGGTTCGAGCGATTGTAGTTCCGGGTGCGCCAGCGCACTGCGGGGTGGCGCGGGCGCAACGGATGAGCGTTCAGTGCCCCGACGAGAGCTTGAGCCCGACCAGCCCCGCGACGATGAGCATCGCGCTCACGATACGCGCCGCCGACAACGCCTCGCCCATGTACACGATGCCGAACACGAACGCGCCGACCGCGCCGATGCCTGTCCAGACGGCGTAGGCCGTGCCGAGCGGCAACTGGCGCATGGCCATGGCGAGCAGCACGAAACTGCCGATTGCGGTGACGAGCGTGAAGATGGACGGTCCGAGCCGGGTGAAGCCTTCGGACGATTTGAGACCCGCGGCCCATGCGACTTCGAGCAGACCGGCGATGAAGAGAAGAATCCAGGACATCGGGCGACTCCCTTGAAAAATGGGGCCGTCCCCGATGAAACGAGGCGCATGCGGTCGTCCACATGGCCTAAGACCAAAACCCGATTGTATCAAATTGGTGCATTCGTGGCCCGGCGCATGCGGGTGTCTCGTCGCGCGGTGCGTGGCCGCGTTCATGAAAACCGTGTATTAAGTAAAACGCGTGCGCGCTGCGCGCGTCCTCGACATAGCCGCTGCAAAAGCCTGAACAAAGGAGCGTTCATGGATGTCGATTCCGTCCTGCTCTCCCGCTTCCAGTTCGCGTGGGTCGTCGCGTTTCACATTCTGCTGCCGGCGTTCACGGTCGGCCTGTCGTGCTACATCGCGACGCTCGAATTCAACTGGTGGATCACGAAACGCGACGTCTATCGGCGGCTCTCGGCGTTCTGGCTGAAGATCTTCGCGGTGTCGTTCGGCATGGGCGTGGTGTCGGGCATCGTGATGCCGTTTCAGTTCGGCACCAACTGGAGCCGCTTTTCCGACGCGACCGCGAACGTCGTCGGCCCGCTGATGGGCTACGAAGTGCTGACGGCGTTCTTCCTCGAATCGGCGTTTCTCGGCGTGCTGCTTTTCGGGCGCAAGCTCGTGCCGCAATGGGCGCACGTGATGTCCGCGATTTTCGTCGCGGCCGGCACGGTGATCTCGTCGTTCTGGATACTCGCGGTCAATAGCTGGATGCAGACGCCGCAGGGCCATCGCATGCTGCCCGACGGCCGCTTCGAAGTGGTGAGCTTCTTCGACGTGATCTTCACGCCGTCGTTTCCGTACCGGCTCGGACATACGGTGAGCGCGTTTCTCGTGACGGCGGGCTTCGTCATCCTCGGCATCGGCGCGATGTATCTGCGTCAGGGACGCGCGCTCGAGGAAAGCCGCGTGATGGTGAAGATGTCGCTGATCTTTCTCATCATCATGGTGCCGATCCAGATGGTGATCGGCGACGCGCACGGCCTCAACACGCTCAAACATCAGCCCGCCAAGCTCGCTGCGATGGAAGGCCTGTGGGAATCCGGCACGCGCATCCCGGCCAATCTCTTTTCGATTCCGGATCAGGAAGAAGAGCGCAATCGCTTCGAGATCTCGATTCCGGTGCTCGGCAGCCTGTATCTGACGCACGATCCGAACGGCTTCGTGCGCGGGCTGAAGGACTTTCCGCGTGAGGACCGGCCGCCCGTGGCCGTCGTGTTCTTCGCCTTTCACATCATGGTGGGCGTCGCGCTGCTGATGTTCGCGCTCGTGCTGTGGGGCATCGTGCAGTTCGCGCGCGGCCGGATCGAGACGAGCTCGCGCTGGCTGCGCGCGGCCACCTTGGCGATGCCGCTCGGCTTCATCGCGGTGATCGCCGGCTGGACGACGACCGAGGCAGGCCGCCAGCCGTGGACCGTGTACGGCATTTTGCGCACGAAGGATTCGGTGACGCCATCGCTCACCGCCGCTGATGTCGGCCTCTCGTGGCTGCTCTACGTGGTGGCTTACGTCGTCATCTTCGGCGCGGGATTCTTCCTGTTGCGGCGGCTGGTGCGCGTCGGGCCGGCGGAAGTCGCGCATGCGCACGAGAAGGACGAACTGGATGCGAAGACACGCGCGGCGCGTCCACTCTCCGCGGTATCGGCGAGTGCGGGCGGCACGGCGCGGCCCGTCAGCGACGACGATATCGTGCCGCCGGGCCACGGGCGCAATCAACGTCGATAACGGAGAACGCGATGCTCGATCTCGTGCCACTGTGGGCCGCCATTCTCGCGCTGGCGGTGTTCATGTATGTGCTGCTCGACGGCTTCGATCTCGGCGTCGGCATGATGTTTCTGCTGCGTCGCGACGCCGAATCGCGCAACCTCATGATCAACTCCGTCGCGCCTGTCTGGGACTTCAACGAGACCTGGCTGGTCCTCGGCGGCGGCGGGCTGTTCGCGGTGTTTCCGCTTGCGTTCGCGATCATCGTGCCGGCGGTTTATTTCCCGATTCTCTTCATGTTGCTCGGGCTGATTTTTCGCGGCGTCGCGTTCGAGTTCCGCGAGGTGATCGGTGCGCGCAAGTGGCTGTGGGACGGCGCGTTCGGCTGCGGCTCGCTGGTCGCGACGTTTTCGCAGGGCATCGTGCTCGGCATGTTCATTCAGGGCTTTCCGATCGAAGGGCGCGTCTATGTGGGTACGAGCTGGAACTGGGTCGCGCCGTTTCCGCTGCTGGTCGGTGTGGGGCTGATCTTCGGTTATGCGCTGCAAGGCACGACGTGGCTCGTCCTCAAGACCGAAGGTGAACTCCAGCACTGGAGCCGCAACATGGCGCGCTATGCGCTCTTCGGCGTGATCGTGTTCATTCTGCTCATCAGCATCTGGACGCCGCTCAAGGATGCGCGCATCGCGGCGCGCTGGTTCGGGTTTCCTCAGAGCTTCGTGTTTGCGCCCGTGCCGGTGCTCACCGTGCTGCTTGCGTGGACGCTGTGGTCGAGTCTTGCCAAGGGCCGCGAAGTGATGCCGTTTCTGTGCTCGATCGGGCTGTTCTTTCTCGCCTTCACGGGGCTTGTGATCAGTTTGTGGCCGTTTATCGCGCCGCCTTCCGTCACGCTCTGGGATGCGTCCGCCGCGCCGTTATCGCATCAGTTTTTGCTTATCGGCACGATGTTTTTGCTGCCTGTGCTCATGATCTATGTGATTTGGTCTTATTGGGTGTTTCGCGGGAAGGTGCGGGGGGATTTGGGTTACCACGCGTAGGGCCTGTGGGCTTTCGCCGGATCCCGTTTTCTTTTTGGTCTATTTGTGTTGCCCCTGTGCGGGGCGGCAGTCACTTTCTTTGCTGCTGCAAAGAAAGTAACCAAAGAAACAGCTTTCCCCAGCCTAAGCACTTCACACCGGCCGCGGCACAGACGATTGGCCTAATGGCCCGGCAGTAGCGAGTGCCCCCACAAGCAGATAAAGACTTGGACCGCGCACGGTCTGCCGCACCAAATGATTGAGTGCGCTGGTTCAGCACCAAATAGCGCCGGCACAGCGCTACGCGCTGCCGTTGGGTATGCGAGGGAAACCGTCGAAGAAGAAGCGCACGCCGACCCGATTGACCCATCGGCCGCGAAGCGGGCCGGAGCTATTTGGTGCTGAACCAGTCAGTGAAGCAGCACGAGGCGGCAGACCGTGCGCGAGCCAAGCCCGGTAAGTCCTTCGAGGGCGACACTTAGGCGAGTGCCACCACCGGCTGGCAAGCATGGTCAACGTGCGTGTGACCGCGGGCGGTGAGAAGCTGTTTCTTTGGTCACTTTCTTTGCAGCA
>JFHF01000064.1 GCA_000648925.1 Caballeronia jiangsuensis | reverse complement strand
AGCTGGGCAAGAACAGTCTGTTGGTGCGAGGCTTCGATCAGGAAGAACTTGAAGTTAGGGCAGGCACCCTGCTGCCTGAGACCCGCCCGGACCTGCGGGCGTATACGATCTGGGACACCATCCAGAACACCATCGAGGACCCAGACTTGACCCTGTACTTGGTGCTCGACGAAGCGCACCGTGGCATGGGCAATCCCACTACCGCCAGCCAGAATGCCAAGAGCACTATCGTCCTTCGTTTGATCAACGGTGCCAGTGGAGTGCCCGGCATTCCGGTGGCCCTTGGCATCTCAGCTACGGTCGATCGATTCAACCATGCAATGGAGGGCGGCGTAAAGCGCCTCAAGCTAGATAACGTAACCGTGGACACGACGAAGGTACAGGAATCCGGTCTGATCAAGGACACAATCTTGCTCGACATTCCGGAAGATGCTGGCGATTTCGATACGGTATTGGTCCGTCGTGCCACCGATAAGCTGAAGGATTCCACGCAAGCCTGGGCCGAGTATGCCAAGCAGCAGGACGAATCTCATATTGTCCTCCCGCTGATGGTATTGCAGGTACCGAACACGCCGGATCCGAACGAGATTGGACACGCATTGGACACCATCTATACGCGTTATCCGGAACTGCCGCCCGGTAGCGTGGCGCACGTGTTCGGCGAGCACACCACACAGCGCTTCGGCAACCGTGACGTCCCCTACATCGAGCCGCAGCGTGTTCAGGAATCAAGCTGGGTGCGTGTGCTAGTCGCCAAGGACGCAATCAGCACAGGTTGGGACTGCCCGCGCGCCGAGGTGATGGTGTCGTTCCGCGCGGCCAGCGATCGCACGCACATCACGCAGTTGCTCGGTCGTATGGTCCGTTCGCCCCTGGCACGTCGTATTCCAGGCAACGAACGATTGAACACGGTTGACTGTCTGCTGCCGAAGTTCAACCGGAAGACGGCAATCAGCGTCGTCGATGCGTTGATCAATGGCGACGAGACACAGAGCGCGACGCCTGGTCGTATCCTGATCGATTACGTCGAAGTCAAACCTAATCCCGATGTGCCGGCGTCGATTTGGCAAGCGTTCGAGGCCATGCCGTCGCAGACCCGTCCGCAACGTGGCGCGAAGCCGGCCAAGCGTCTGACGGCGCTTGCGCACGAATTGGCATCGGACGGCATTCTGCCGAACGCGGGCAAGTTGGCTCATGCCGCGTTGCACGAAGCGCTCGACCGCTTCCAACAAACCAATCGGGAAACAATCGCAGCTAGGCGCGAAGCTGTGTTGACGGTGGACGGGCGGACCGTCCGCGCTGACCTGCAAGGAAAGGCCAAGAGCTTCAACCAGTTGTGGGACGAGGACGCCGATGCAGCGGCCATCGCCGATGTCTATCGACGTGCCACGCACGTCTTCACACCGGACATCGCCCGGACCTACGTTGATCACCTCGCCTACAAGGTGGCCAATCCGGACGACGATGCCGAACAGTTCCTGGAAGCCATCGTTGAAGCGCGCGTCACCTTGGCCGGCCTATGCCTTGTGACAGAAGTCCAAGCTTACTTTGATAGCGAGGCCGACCGTCTGGTGAAGGCCTGGACAGCGCAATACGGGGCGCAGATCAAGTCTTTGAACGACGACCGGAAGGAATCGTACCGTCAGATTGTCGAGATGAGCACGGATCCACAAGACGTGGAGTTAATTAAGCCAGAAGCGCGGTTTGAACCGACGAAGACTCGTGACGGCGCCATCGTGACGGACCTACCGACGTGGAAGAACCACTTGCTCTGCGACAAGGACGGCAGATATCCGGCCGAACTGAACACATGGGAGACGAAGGTGGTCGAGACCGAATCCGGCCGCAAGGGCTTTGGCTTCTGGTATCGCAACCCGCAGCAGCCAGGTCAATCGTCGTTGGGCGTGACCTACCTGTCGGATGGGCAATATCGGATGGTACGCCCGGACTTTATCTTCTTCGCTACTAGCGACGACGGAACCGTGGTCGCGGATCTGGTCGATCCGCATGGCACACAGTTCAGCGATGCGATACCGAAGTTGCGTGGACTTGCGAAGTATGCGCAAATCCATGAGACGGCCTACCGTCGTATCGAAGCCGTGGCCGAGGTAAACGGCAAGTTGCGGGTTCTCGATTTGACTCGCGAGGACGTGCGCGCGGCGATCGACAAGTTACAAGGTGGGGATGTCACTGCGCAAAGCCTGTTCGCCGGGAAGCTGGCGAATGACTATCTTTGACGCCAAGGGCAAAAGTACCAGCAATCAACGCGAACGCGGTCATTGATCGGACGCGCAGATGCGGGACCGCCTTGCGGGGAGCGGTCTCTTTCCCCGGTGTTCCGTCAAGAACCAAAAAATGAGAATTATGTAGCATCCAAACCCGCACACTTAACGCAACGCAACGCAACGCAACGCAACGCGACGCATACGCCCACCATATCCACTCGCATAGGGGCACCTTGGTAATTTCAGAACCACGAAGGGCCGTTCCGACGAAGCATCGCTCATCCAGTACATCAGCGCGTTGTCCTTGCAACAAAACTTACCTGTCGAAACGTATGCTTAGGTTGGCTGCCGGCAATGCGGCGGATCGGTAGGCTGAAGATGATCTACTTCCGCCCAGCTATCGTACTGGTTCCGGCCTGCCTTGAAATTGCCGATGGCAATAGCCTGTGAAATAGCAGCGTTAGAAAGGAACCGGGGCCTCATGTCGGGGAATACGAAGGCGTGCCAGCCATCGCTACTATTCTCTGAGTCGAACGGCCTGCTGTTTGTGGCGCGACAATCCGGATGAGAGACGCGCGACAATCAAGTTGAGAATGTCGCGGCAGAAATGATGATGCCGATGTTGATTGACGCTTGCAAGCTTTTGTTGATTGACGCGCGGCCTTGATTGACGCGGGCGTGTGGGTGTCGCGCGACAATCATGCTGTAGAGACCGGTCATTCAGGATTGCTGTGTAAGGGTGATGCCGCGGTTATTCTGGCTGCGCGACAATCAGGATGAGAATGTGGTGGCGTGGAAGGCGATGCCGGGGTTGATTGACGCGGGCTCGCTTTGCCCGCGAACTGCGCGTCAATCAGGATGAGAGCCCCGAGTTATTCGGTGAGGTCGATGCCGTGCTGATGTTCCTGTGTCGCTGGCACGCCAACGTTCTTTGGTGTCGCTCGACTCGCCGGGCGTCCCGGTCCGTGCTGCTTGCGCTGCAGGGCCGTACGGCGACGGTAGCTTTCGACGTTGAGCTCAAAGATGGTCGAGTGATGGACCAACCGGTCGACGGCGGCCACTGTCATGGCCCGGTCGGGGAAAACCTTGTCCCATTCGCCGAATGGTTGATTTGCTGTTATGCAAAGAGAACGGCGCTCATACCTGGCGCTGATGAGCTCGAACAGCACCGACGTCTCTGCCTGATCCTTGCTGACATATGCGAAATCGTCCAGGATGACCAGGTCGAAGCGATCCAGCCGGTTGATGGCTGACTCAAGCGCGAGCTCGCGGCGCGCAACCTGCAACCGTTGCACGAGGTCGGTAGTGCGAGCGAAGAAGACCTTCCAGCCCTTCTCCAGCAGGCTTAGTCCGATCGCCGACGACAAGTGGGATTTGCCCCCTCCGCTCGGCCCTAGAAGAATCAGGTTGGTGCCGTTACGCAACCAGCCATCGCCCGCGCAAAGCGCGGAGACGTGCGCGCGCGACACCATCGGCACCGCGTCGAAATCGAAGTTCTCCAGTGTCTTGCCTGGTAACAGTTTCGCGTCTCTGAGATGACGTTCGACTCGGCGTCGATCGCGTTCGGCGATTTCATGTTCGGCCAGTGCCATCAGCAGGCGTGCCGCTGGCCAGCCTTCCGTATCGGAGCGCTCGGCAAAGCTAGACCAGATCTGCTTGATGGCAGGCAGCCGCAAATCGTTGAGCAGCAACGACAGGCGTGGGGCGTCGATGTCGAAGCTCATGCCGTCACCTCCGTTACCATATCAAGCAGGGCTTCGTAGTCGCTCAGCGGTGCCAGTTGGACATTCACTTCCGGCATGCTGTTCGTGCGCTTTGCTTCGAAACGAGAACACAGTGCGTCCAGGTCGGGTAACTGTCCATCGTCCAAGCACTGCTGCAGTGCCTGAGCCAGTTGCGCCTCGCAGTTGTGCTCGTGGGCGAGGCCGAGCAGTTCAACCATGGTCCTGCATGCTTGGCGCTGCGCAAGCTGCTCAAGCAGGCGATCGAAGGTCAATCGATACGCCTCGCGCGGAAAGATCTGATCTCGGTAGACCAGGTTGAGCAGCGCCATGGGCTTGCGGCGCAGCGCGTGGATGACGTGCCGGTAATTGATGACGTGGCCGTGCTTGCCGTTGGGACCTGCGCGGCCGCGCTGCAGTGTCATGAGGGCTGTGCCGCCCAGAAACAGTTCCAGCCGGTCGTCGTACAGCCGTACGCGCAGGTGATGGCCGATCAACCGTGACGGGACGGTGTAAAACACCTTGCGCAGGACGAAGCCGCAGGTGGTCGTGACGTACACGCGCGTTTCCTCGTAATCAGACGTACGCTGGACCGGAAGCGGCTGAAGGAGTGCCCGCTCGAGTTCGATGCGTTTGCCGTTGCGCGCGTTGATTCGACCGACAATCTCGTCGATGAAGCGGCGATAAGAACCGAGATTCTCGAAGTCGTGACTGCCGCGCAGAAGCAACGCATCACGCACCGCGCTCTTGAGGTGGCCATGAGGGCTCTCGATAGAGCCGTTCTCGTGGGCAACGCCACGGTTGTTGCGTGTGGGCTGCATGCCGTAGTGGGCGCACAGCGCATCGTAACGCGTGGTCAGATCCTTGCGCGCGTCGGCATCGAGATTGCGGAACGCCGCCGACAGGCTGTCGCTGCGGTGTTCGCGCGGCGCGCCCCCAAGTGCCCAAATGGCGTTCTGCAGCCCTTCAGCCAGCGCGACATAGCTCTCGCCGCCGAGAATGACGTGAGCGTGCTCGAAGCCCGAGCACGCCAGCCGGAAGTGATAGAGGCGGTGGTCAAGCGCGACGCCCGCTACGGTAATGCTTAGGCTGTCCATTTCGGTGAAGTCGGACAATCCGAGATGACCGGGTTCGTGTACTTGACGGAACATAACGTCATGCTCCTCGCCATGGAGTGCACGCCAGTCGCGAATACGGCGCTCCAGAGTGCGGCGCACGTTGCCCGGGAGGTCGGGATGGCGCCGAAGCATCTCGTCCAGCACGGCTATCGGTCGAATGCCGGGAGCAGACTGGAGCAGCGGCACGATCTCGGTGTCGAAGATTGCCGCCAAGGGATCGGGACGACGACGCGCACGTGGCGCCTTCTTCTGTGATGGCAGTCGCCGGTCCTGATCGATGCGATACCCCGTGGCGGCGCTGAACCCGGCGCGCGCAGCCGCTTGAGCCGGTCCTTCCTTGAGTCTGTACTTCATGTAGAGCCTCATCTGATGGTCGTTGATGTGTCGGCCGGGCAACGCAGCCTCCGTTCGCTACACGAAAGGCCTGTTCATACCCGATTTACCGCGACCACCGATAAGGCACCCCGGCAGCGGGGCAGACTCCTCGGCGCGGCGTTGCGGCAGCGATTCCGGGCTACGCCCTCCACCGCTGCCGCAACGCTATTACTCTCATCTTGATTGACGCACGGCTCTCACCTTGTTTGACGCGCGGCATGCTGTTGCTATGCGACGGACGAAAATGAGTGTCCCTATTACGCTTCTTGACCTCGAAGGTCAAGCCGCAGGCTAAGCAGGTCATATCCGGCTTGCGTATCTTCTTATCTTGGTATCGAATCTCAAAGAACCCGGGGGATTGATATCTGTCCGCAGGAAAGGAATGACCGAACGTGTCACGAAGTACGCGCGCAACCACACGTTCAGCCTTCTCGCCACTCTTCGTCCACATCGCGAACAGGCCGTCATCTTTCTCGCTGAAGCTGCCAGCCTCTGACCGCGTGCCAACGTACTCAATACGAATCCAGTACAACTGCACAGGCACAACATTATTGATTGCAGGGGCGACCACTGCGTCTATCATGTCACCGCGCTCAATAACCTGTCGGAAATACTGAACAGCCGTAATCGTCTCTGTACCGAACTTCATCGCCTGATTGATCGGTATCCACAACGGCAGAGCAATTTGCGGCGTAACCATTAGAAGCCCGTCACTGCTTGATTTACGATCGACGAGGGGCAAGCGACGGATGAGGGCCGGGGCGTCCAATGTACGAACATCGTCGGCCGATTTTTCGGCAATAGCCAATCGTTGGATTTCTTCTGGCGTGTATTCCATGTGCTCTCCGGTGAAGATTGCACAATTCTATCTCGATAAACCGGCAGGCCACGTTGGCGGCGTTTCACCGTATGCGGCCGCCAGATAATCCCGAAAAAAATTCCATGTGCCTACTCGGACGCGCGGCAGACAAGGCAGCAAGCCTTTGGGTCCTCGACATAACCGCGATCAGCGGTCTTTTCCACGCACTGAGGGATAACAAGCACCATCCTTTGTGACTGCGGATCACGACCAACATATTGCGAATCTTGCACAGGTTGCCCATAGACCGCCGGGCGATCCGGGCGATGAGGAACGGTCTTCGAGTACGGCGTCATCAACGACAGGTAGTTGAGGACGTTTCTATGTGACTACCTTCGCCAGCAACAACGCAGGGTCTCCAGAAGTGGCAAAGCACGTAGTCTGTCGCCCAAAACGTGATCGCGGCGGTAGCTAACTAAATCTCCTTGCGAGGGCCGTTGTCGGCCCTGCTTTCTAAGGAGATTCCATGCAACACAATCGCCCTCCCCTTGTCCCAATAAGCATCCTGAAGGTCCACAAGGTTTATGAGCCGAGCGACAGCCGATTCATGGCTGCGGCTCGTCTTTTGCAAGCGCTATGGCGCGAGGAAAAGGGGTTATCCATCGGCACCCACCGCAACGCCAAAGGCAAACGGTACAGATTGGGCAGTCGACTTGATACCAAAAGCGCCGAAGCCGGTGGAAACTTTCTGTCTCCCGCCATCGCACAACTCGCTTTACGCGAGTCCGTATATTGCGAGATCGGCGCAATAATCGAACAGGAGCGCCTTTGGAAGAATCTGTTATCAAGCCAACCGCTTTGCTTCAACCTGTTCGGTGCGATGAAGCTTGATATCGAGCAAGGGAATCGCTTCTTTCGCCGCCTTTTCGCGGACTACGTGGAATCCATAGATGGGATCTACTTCGAGCACTCACCGGGTCGAGGCAAGCCCGCCTATACGAACGACTACACCGCGTTTGATGTCTTTATCCCCTGCACCACGATTCAGGGCGGCAATGGGTTTATCGCAATCGAGGTGAAGTACACCGAAACAATGACGGAACCTCTGCTGACGCTGCGCAAACGCTACGCCCAGCTTTCCAGAAGCTCAGGAATTTACAACGATCCCGATGCGCTAGCGCTTCGTGCAAGTCCATTGCAGCAATTGTGGAGGGAGCATTTGCTCTGCCACAGCATGATCGAGAATGGTGCGTACAGCTCAGGCCGGTATGTCCTGATGCATCCGAGGCAGAATGTTCATTGCACGGGAGCGGTGAACGCCTACCAACGGCAGCTAGCGCCCCACGGCCCAGAGACCATCAAGTTTCAACCCGTGACCTTGGAGGACTGCGTCGAGACATTGCGCGCAATGGGCGACGAAGAAACTGCCTCTGCGTTCCATCACCGTTACCTCGACTTCGAGCGTGTCGAACGGACGATTTTCGGGCAGAGGATCAACGCCGAGGATAGTGTCGTCGGCTAAATTACGCCGGGACAGAACTACTGCATCGTCCGCCAATGTTCGCCCCCATTCACTCGAAGTGGGGGCATATTGAGGGGCATCGCGCAGGATCGAAGAACCCTCTCTCCAGAAAGCACAAGGCTCTCCCGGGAGGCTTTACCGTTTAACGTCTAAGCGTCAAGAACAGTCACAGCTGCTTGCCTCGCGAAGCGGAGTACCCGATAAAGGGACTCCGCTTTTTTCTTGCGCGGATGAGGCAGCGCAGCGATGCGCGATAAATGACAACAACGAGAGAGAACAAGAAGATGAAGCGACACGCATCGATACGCGTGCTGCGTGCGTTCGCGGTCACCGCGCTGATCGCGGCGAGCGTCGTTTTGACACCGGGCGCCTTCGCCTATCGCGTCGACCAATACCACTATCAGCCGCAACCCGACGAATCCGACCTCGACAACCACGGCCACTACGTCAATCACGACGGCAACATCGTCCATTCACCCGCACACACGCGCTCTGGCACCGTCCCCGCGGGCGCAACGGCCCAATGCCGCGACGGCTCCTACAGCTTCAGCCAACACCACAGCGGCACATGCTCCCGCCACGGCGGCGTGGCGAGCTGGGAGTGACGGAAACGCACCGCGAAGTACAATGCCATTTGATCCCGCCCGCGCCAGGCGCAGCGGCGGGAACGCGCGAAACCGCGCGACCGGACATCCTCGCGCGCCGACTCGGACGCGCCGCGTTCATACCCTCAATCAATCACGGACAACATGGCCCAATACGTCTTCACCATGAACCGCGTCGGCAAGATCGTCCCGCCGAAGCGTCAGATCCTGAAAGACATCTCCCTCTCGTTCTTCCCCGGCGCGAAAATCGGTCTGCTCGGGCTGAACGGTTCCGGCAAGTCGACGCTCATCAGGATCATGGCGGGCGTCGATAAGGACATCGAAGGCGAAGCCACGCCGATGCCGAACCTGAACATCGGTTATCTGCCGCAGGAACCGCAACTGGATCCGCAACAGACCGTGCGTCAGGCTGTCGAGGAAGGTCTCGGCGATGTCTTCCAGGCGCAAAAGAAGCTCGACGAAATCTACGCCGCCTATGCCGAGCCCGACGCCGACTTCGACGCGCTCGCCGCCGAGCAGGCGAAGTACGAAGCGATTCTCTCGACGAGCGATGGCGGCAGCCCCGAACAACAGCTCGAAGTCGCCGCCGACGCGCTGCGCCTGCCGGCATGGGACGCCAAGATCGAACATCTGTCGGGCGGGGAAAAGCGCCGCGTCGCGCTGTGCAAGCTGCTGCTGCAAAAGCCCGACATGCTGCTGCTCGACGAACCCACCAACCACCTCGACGCCGAATCCGTCGAATGGCTCGAGCAGTTCCTCACGCGCTATCCGGGCACCGTCGTCGCGGTGACGCACGATCGCTACTTCCTCGATAACGCCGCCGAATGGATTCTCGAACTCGACCGCGGTCACGGCATTCCGTGGAAGGGCAACTATTCGAGCTGGCTCGATCAGAAGGAAGAACGCCTGAAGCAGGAAGAAGCGAGCGAATCCGCGCGCCAGAAGGCGATCAAGAAGGAACTCGAATGGGTGCGCCAGAACCCGAAGGGCCGTCAGGCGAAATCGAAGGCGCGTATCGCGCGTTTCGAGGAACTCAACAGCCAAGAATACCAGAAGCGCAACGAAACGCAGGAAATCTTCATTCCGGTCGGCGATCGACTGGGCAATGAGGTCATCGAGTTCAAGAACGTCAGCAAGGCATACGGCGATCGTCTGCTCATCGACAATCTCAGCATGAAGATTCCGGCGGGCGCGATCGTCGGCATCATCGGGCCGAACGGCGCCGGCAAGTCGACGCTCTTTCGCATGCTGACCGGCAAGGAGCAGCCGGATTCGGGCGAGATCGTCAAGGGACCGACCGTCAAGCTCGCCTATGTGGATCAAAGCCGCGACGCGCTCGCTGCCGATAAAACCGTGTTCGAGGAAATCTCCGGCGGCGCTGACGTGCTCACGGTCGGCAAGTACGAAACGCCGTCGCGCGCGTATATCGGCCGATTCAACTTCAAGGGTGGCGATCAGCAGAAGCTTGTCGGCAACCTGTCGGGCGGTGAACGCGGTCGTCTGCATCTGGCGAAGACGCTCATCGCCGGCGGCAACATGCTGCTGCTCGACGAACCGTCGAACGACCTCGACGTCGAAACGCTGCGCGCGCTCGAAGACGCGTTGCTGGAATTCGCCGGCTCGGTGATGGTGATCTCGCACGATCGCTGGTTCCTCGACCGCATCGCGACTCACATCCTCGCGTTCGAAGGCGATTCGCATGTCGAGTTCTTCGACGGCAACTACCAGGAATACGAAGCCGACAAGCGCACGCGCCTCGGCGAAGAAGCCGCGAAACCGAAGCGTCTGCGCTACAAGCCGATCACGCGTTGAGCGCGTCAAACATCTGATTATTTACCGCGCGCCAATGCGGGCGCGCGCACCGACGTCAGGTATAAAAGTGGCGACTGTGTAGGACGCAGTCGCCACTTTCATTTTCGAGCGGCACTTTCCGAAAAGCCGACACGGGAGACACACGAAGATGGCGGGATCGAGCGCGAGGCGGGGGGCGCTTTGGGCAATCGGAATCGTCGTGGCGCTCGCCGTCGTGGCGGTCGGCGGCTGGCTGATCGCCGTGCATCAGATCAAAGAGCGCATCATCGAGACGCTCGGCCCGAACGGTTCGGTGGAAGAAATCGACGTCGGTTTCGGTCACGTGACGCTCTCGCGCGTGCGCCTGCGCGGCCCGAAAGACTGGCCGGCGAGCGACGCCATGCGCGCAGAACGCATCGTGCTCGATATCGACATGCATTCGCTCATATCGAAGCCGATTCATCTGCGCAGCGTGAGCGTGGACAACTACTATCTGTCGATCGTCCGTTCCGCCGATGGCCGCGTGCGCATCCTGCCTGGGCTCAGGGAAACCGCGCAGGAAGCCAACGCCACGCCCGACAGCAAGGAGCGCGAGGAACATGCGCGCGAGGAAAAGCTCATCGATCGCGTGTCGTTCGAGCGTGGCTCGATGGAGTTCTTCGACGGCTCGGTGCAGAACCCGCCGTACCGCGTGCTGATCGGCGATGCGCGCGCCACGGTCGATCACATTCATCTGCCTGCCCTCACCGACCGCACCGAGCTTTCGATGACCGGTTCGATCAAAGGCCCGTCGCATACGGGCAATGTGACGTGGGCGGGCTGGATGGTCATCGCGAACAAGGATTCCCAGACGCGCGTGACATTGCGCAACGTCGATGTCGCGACGCTCGATCCGTATCTGCTCAAGAAGGCCGGCGCGAAGGCGGCGGTGACGGGCGGCACGATCGATTTGTCGATCGATGCGACCGTGAAGGATTACCGCATTCACGCGCCCGGCACGCTGACGCTGAATCACTTGCAGATCAGCGACGCGGGCAATCCGCTCGACACCTTTCTCTCGATTCCGACCAAAGCCGCGATCGCCGCGCTGAAGGACCGCAAGGAGCAGATCAAGCTCGATTTCGTGCTCGACGGCGATTTGCGCGATCCGAAGTTTTCGCTGAGTGAAAGTCTGTCGAAGAAGCTTGCGGCGGGCTTCGCGAAAGTCCTCGGCGTGAGCGCGGAAGGCGTCGCGCGGGGCGCGGGCGATACGGTGCGGGGAATCGGCAACGCGCTGAAGAATCTGCTGGGGCAGTAGCGCGTTGCGTTCGCGTTGTCAGATCGGCAGATTCAGCGCGCGCAGCTTCGTTTCCGTATCCAGCGCGCCGGTGTAGTGAACGCCGTGCCAGCCGAGCGCGGTCGCGGCTTGCCCGTTCTTCAGATTGTCGTCGATGAACACGAGCTCGTCAGGTCGAATGGCCGGCAACTGCTTTTCGATCTCCGCGCGCATCAGATGGAAAATCTGCGGATCGGGCTTCACGAGACCGACGCGCCCCGACACCACGATCTCACGAAACTTCCGCAGCACGTCGAAACGCTCCCACGCGTACGGAAAAGTTTCCGCCGACCAGTTCGTCAGGCCGAAGAGCGGAACGCCCGCCGCCTCCAGCCTGTCGACGAGCGCGACGCCCTCTTCCATCACGCCCGACACCATTTCCGGCCAGCGCGCATAGAACGCGCGGATCAGCGCTTCGTGCCCGGGATAGAGCGCGATCAACTCGGCCGTGCCTTCCTCGATCGTCTGCCCGCCGTCCTGCTGCACGACCCACTCCATCTTGCAGACGTTATCGAGAAACCAGCGGCGCTCGGTATCGTCCGGAATCAGATGCCTGTAGAGATATTCGCGATTCCAGTCGATCAGCACGCCGCCGAAATCGAACACGACTGCCTTGATGGTCATCTCGCTGCGCTCCTGTGCTGTTCGTCAGATCGCCTTCGTCCGCGCTTCGAGCCACGCCAGCGCTTTGCCCGACACATGCGGCGACACGCGTGTGCGCACCGTCTCGTGATACGCGTTGAGCCACGCGCGTTCGTCCTCGCGCAACAGCGACAAATCGATGCAGCGCGTATCGATCGGGCACAGCGTCAGCGTTTCGAATTCGAGGAAATCGCCGAACTCGGTCTTGGCGGCCGCCCGGTTCATCACGAGGTTTTCGATGCGGATGCCCCACTTGCCCGGCCGATAGATCCCTGGCTCGATCGACGTGATCATGCCCTCTTCCATCGCCGTCCATGACTCGGCCGGCGCGTAGTGCGAGATCACCTGCGGGCCTTCGTGCACGTTCAGGAAATACCCGACGCCGTGTCCCGTGCCGTGACCGTAGTCCGCGCCCGCTTCCCAGATCGGCGCGCGGGCGATCGAATCGAGCATCGGCGAACGGATGCCGCGCGGAAAGCGCGCGCGCGAAAGCGCCATCGTGCCCTTCAGGACGACGGTGAAATCGCGCTTGTGCTCGGCGCTGATTTCGCCGATCGGCACGACACGCGTGATGTCCGTCGTTCCGCTCAGATACTGGCCGCCCGAATCGATCAGCAGCAGGCCGTTGCCTTCGATCACCGCGTGCGAGGCCTCGGTCGCGCGGTAATGCGGCATCGCGCCGTTGGCGTTGAAGCCCGCGATCGTGCCGAAACTCAGCGTGACGAAACCCGGACGGCGCGCGCGCGCGGCGGTCAGTTTCTCGTCGATGGTCAATTCCGTGATGCGTTCGCGGCCGAGCGCATCCTCGAACCACGCGAAGAATTCGGCGAGCGCCGCGCCGTCCTGTTCCATCGTCGCCCGGATGTGCTCCGCTTCCGCCGCGGTCTTGCGCGATTTGGCGAACGTCGACGGATTCACGGCCTCGACGATCGTCACCGTCGCGGGCACTTGCTCCAGCAAGCCGTGCGTGATGCGGCGCGGGTCGATCAGGAGCGTCGCGGTCGCCGGCAACGAAGCGAGCGATTCGGGCGCGGCGGGATACGGCGCGGCGCGCACGTTATCGCGCGCGAGCGATGCGACGAGCGCGGCAGGAACCTTGCCGTCGGCGACGAAGATCGTCGCGTCATCGAGACCGATCAGCGCGTGCGCGACGAACACCGGGTTGTAGCTCACATCGCCGCCGCGCAGATTGAAGATCCACGCGAGATCGTCGAGCGTGGAAACGAAGTGCCATTGCGCGCCTTTCGCCTGCATCGTGGCGCGCACTTGCGCGAGTTTTTCCGCGCGGGAGACGCTCGCATGCGGCGCGGCGTGCTCGTAGACGGCCGCCTCCGGCAAACCCGGACGCGCGGGCCACACCGAATCCAGCAGATCGAGATCGGTGCGCAGCACGATGCCGCGCGCGGTCAGCGCTTCGGACAACGCACGCGCCGCCGCGACGCCGAGCACGGTGCCATCGACCGCGACGGTCGCGCCCGAAGGTACGTGTTCCGCGAGCCATTCGACGTGCGGCGCGGTCTGCTGGCCGCCCATCATCTTCATGAGCGCGATGCCGGTGCCGGCGAGTTGAGCTTCGGCCTGCGTCCAGTAGCGGCTGTCGGCCCAGACGCCCGCGAAATCCGCCGTCACTACGAGCGTGCCGACCGATCCGGTGAAGCCCGACAGCCATTGACGTCCCTGCCAGCGCTCCGGCAGATATTCGGAAAGATGCGGATCGGCCGACGGAATGAGCACGGCGGCGAGCTTTTCGAGCGCCATCTGGCCGCGCAACGACTCGATGCGTTTCGCGAACATGGCGGGCTCTGGAATGGCTGAATCTGCAATGCGATCGTTCATGAAGTCACCTGCTTGAAAGCCCGCGTAGGGCGCGAAGAGCACGGCGCGCGGCGAGGATCACCCGTCGCACGTCAGAAAAATTGGATCAGCGGCGCGCCGCCAGCCCGACGGTCATCGTCACGACGAAGAGCGCGAACACGGCGCACGCCAGCCATTCGAGCGTATCGCCGTCGTGATAAACGTCGACGATATTGCCCAGCATGCGCGCGACGACCGTCGCCAGTATGCCAGCGCCGATAGCCGTCCAGATGCGTCCCGCCGGACCGCGCGCGCCGCGTCCCGCCCGCCGCAGCGGATGCAGCCACCAGCCCGCCGCGCCGATCACCGCGCCGAGAAAAATCAGTCCGATCCAGCCCATCAGCAGCGATGCTCCGCTGGAATCGATTTCGGAAGTGAAGCGTCTCGGATAACGGGCATGGTTCGGAATTCTCGGCGGATGCAGCGGTTGAGTTTAGGGGCCGGACATAGCCAGCGCAAGGCTCTGGAGTCGGCCGGACGCAGGGCGCGCGTGCGTCTCGCTCGACTCAGGGAACATTGGACGGCCCGTTTTTCATTCGATACACCTCTATGAATTTTCTGAGTTTTTTCGATTTGACCGAATGCTATGATTTGATTTACATGGCGCTCGCATTAACTCAGAATATTCCGATTTAAATGCGCCGAAAGCGAACTTCAGTTTCGAGTTGTGCTCGATACACGAGTCCGATTTACGAATTTAATTACTCGATCGCCGAAACAGCAGCATTGCGATTTTCAAAGGTATTCATTTCATGGCGGAAACCAATCTGATTTCCCTGCGCGGCCTCGAGCTGATCATCACGTATCGCGGCGCGAGCCAGGACAGGCGAGACAATCTGCGCGGCGTTCTGCATCACTTGAACCGCACGTACTCGGATTATCAGATCTGGTTGCTCGAAGCAGACGCCACGCCCACCTTCAACTGGGCCGAGCTCGGCGATCCGAAGATCAGGCATGTGTTCGTGCACGATACAGGCCCGTTCCCGAAGGCGCGACTGGTCAATCTCGGCGCGCTCATGGCAAAGAGCCCGATTATCTGCATGCACGATGCCGATATGATCGCGAACCCGCATTACATGAGAGGCGCGATAAATGCGCTGATGGACCAAGACAACAGCGATGCGCTGTGTCCTTTCACACGCGTATTAAATGTTTCTGGCAATCGCCGGGAATCGTTTATCGAATCGGGTGAATTCGACGAATTCGCACCGTTTTTAACAAGCGATTTGCCGGACGAAATGAATGTGCTGTACGTTAGTACGCCAGGCGCAATCAATTTCTTCAAGCGCACGGACTTCATTCGCGTCGGCGGGCTGGATCCTGGCTTCGTCGGCTGGGGCGGCGAAGACGACGAACTCATCCTCCGCGCCGCGCGACTCGGCGTTCGTTGGCATTCGTTCTCGGACCCTGAGGCGACGCTGTTTCACCTCAATCACGATTCCGCCTCACGCGCTCAGCTCCTTGAAGAGGAGCTCACCGCCAGAAACCGGCAGATGGCGCTTCGCACTCGCGAGATTCCCATCGAAGAACTCGAAGCGCGCGCGGCCGAACTGGCAGCGTATTTCCGCTGAGCCGCACGCCGCGGCGTTCTGTCACACTCGTCCTGCGGCGGACGTTCATCGCCCGCTGTGTGGGCGTGGGCGGCATTTGACGGTGGTCGCGCCCCAAATGCCACCTATAAATGAAGAAATACGCAAAAGGCTATAATATTGGGCTATCTGAAAGGCCATCGGCTTAGGCCCAAAGCATCAGCTCAAAACAATGCAGCTCCTCACGATCGGAATCAACCACCACACTGCGCCTGTCGCCCTGCGCGAACGCGTGGCGTTTCCGCTCGAACAGCTCAAGCCCGCGCTGGGCGCGCTGAAGGACATCTGGCTCGGACCGCTCGCGAAGGCATCGCCCGAAGCGGCCATCCTCTCGACCTGCAACCGCACCGAACTCTACTGCGCCACTGACGACGCCGCCGCCCGCGAAGCCGCGATCCAGTGGCTCTCGAAATATCACAGCATCCCCGTTCCCGAACTCGCGCCGCACGTCTATGCACTGCCGCAGTCGGAAGCCGTGCGCCACGCGTTTCGCGTCGCATCGGGGCTGGATTCGATGGTGCTCGGCGAAACGCAAATCGTCGGACAAATGAAGGATGCCGTGCGTACGGCGTCCGAAGCCGGCGCGCTCGGCACGTATCTCAATCAGTTGTTCCAGCGCACGTTCGCGGTCGCGAAGGAAGTGCGCACGACGACGGAAATCGGCGCGCAGTCGGTGTCGATGGCCGCCGCTGCCGTGCGTCTCGCGCAGCGCATCTTCGAGAACATTTCGAGCCAGCGTGTGCTGTTCATCGGCGCGGGCGAAATGATCGAGTTGTGCGCGACGCACTTTGCCGCGCAAAATCCGCGCGAGCTGGTTGTCGCGAACCGCACGGCGGAGCGCGGCGAAAAGCTCGCCGGACGCTTCAATGGCCGCGCGATCCCGCTTTCCGAACTGCCCGCGCGCATGCACGAGTTCGACATCATCGTGTCGTGCACAGCGTCGACGCTGCCGATCATCGGTCTCGGCGCGGTCGAGCGTGCAGTGCGCGCGCGCCGCCATCGGCCGATTTTCATGGTCGATCTCGCCGTTCCGCGCGATATCGAGCCGGAAGTCGGCAATCTGCACGACGTCTTCCTCTACACCGTCGACGATCTCGGCGCGATCGTGCGCGAAGGCAACGCGTCGCGTCAGGCGGCGGTCGCGCAGGCCGAGGCGATCATCGAGACGCGTGTCGCGAATTTCATGCAGTGGCTCGATGCGCGCAGCATCGTGCCCGTCATCCGCCACATGCACACGCAGGCGGACACGCTGCGCCGCGCCGAACTCGATCGCGCGCGCAAGATGCTCGCGCGCGGCGACGATCCCGCCGCCGTGCTCGAAGCGCTGTCGCAATCGCTCACGAACAAGCTGATCCACGGCCCGACGCACGCGCTCAACCGCGCGAGCCGTGAGGAGCGCGACCAGCTCATCGACCTGATGAGCG
This sequence comes from Caballeronia jiangsuensis, assembly GCA_000648925.1. Lineage (GTDB taxonomy): Bacteria > Pseudomonadota > Gammaproteobacteria > Burkholderiales > Burkholderiaceae > Caballeronia > Caballeronia jiangsuensis. Next base: position 20,938 of record JFHF01000064.1, on the reverse strand, counting down.
GTTTCTACCGCCACGGTCCGTCGTCCGATTCGTCGGAACGTTAGCGGCCTTCTCTTTGCTATTCTCAAATGCTCCGCGCGGCTAGCTAGCGCGGCGCTCCCCGATCGCAGTATTTCCTGGCGCTGACCGCGCCGATTCCGCCCGATGAAAACGAGCATGCAAAGCAAGCTCGACCAGCTTGCAAGACGGCAGGTCGATCTCAACGAATTGTTGAGCCGCGAAGACGTGACGGCCGACATGGACCAGTATCGCAAGCTCACGCGCGAGCACGCGGAAATCAGCCCGATCGTCGATCAATACGCGCTCTGGCGTCAGGCGCTCACCGACGAAGCCACAGCGCAGGAACTGCTCTCCGATCCGTCGATGCGCGATTTCGCCGAAGAGGAAATCGGCGAGGCGCGCGAGCGCATGGTGAAGATCGAAGGCGACTTGCAGATGATGCTCTTGCCGAAGGATCCGAACGACGACCGCAACATCTTCATCGAAATCCGCGCGGGCACGGGCGGCGACGAATCCGCGCTGTTCGCGGGCGATTTGCTGCGCATGTATCTTCGTTACGCGGAACGCAACCGCTGGACCGCCGAAACGATGTCGGAGAGCGTGTCGGATCTCGGCGGCTACAAGGAAGTGATCGTGCGCATCGCGGGGCAAGGCGCGTACTCGCGGCTCAAGTTCGAATCGGGCGGGCATCGCGTGCAGCGCGTCCCGGCGACGGAAACGCAAGGGCGCATCCACACGTCCGCGTGCACGGTCGCGGTGATGCCGGAAGCCGATGAAATCAGCGAAGTGGTCATCAATCCGGCCGATTTGCGTATCGACACGTTCCGCGCGTCGGGAGCGGGCGGGCAGCACATCAACAAGACGGATTCCGCCGTGCGCGTCACGCACTTGCCGACGGGCATCGTCGTCGAGTGTCAGGACGACCGCTCGCAGCACAAGAACAAGGATCGCGCGCTGAAGGTGCTCGCCGCGCGCATCAAGGACAAGCAGTATCACGAGCAGCACGCGAAGGAAGCGGCGACGCGCAAGAGTCTGATCGGCTCGGGCGACCGATCGGAGCGCATCCGCACGTACAACTTCCCGCAAGGGCGCATGACGGATCACCGCATCAATCTGACGCTCTACAAGCTCGAATACATCATGGACGGCGATCTCGATGAAATGATCGCCTCGCTCGTTTCCGAGCATCAGGCCGAATTGCTCGCCGCGCTCGGGGAAACCGAGTGAGCACAGCGGCCGATTTGCTGCGCACTGCCGGACTGCCGCTGCTCGAAGCGCGCATTCTGCTGATGCACGTGCTCGGCTGGCGGCGCACCGAACTCATCACGCGTGATCGCGAATCGCTCGATCCGGACGCGGTCGCGCGTTTCGAAGCGCTCTCAAAGCGGCGTCTGAACGGCGAGCCCATCGCGCAATTGACCGGCAGGCGCGAATTCTTCGGTCTCGAATTCGACGTGACGCCGGACGTGCTGATCCCGCGTCCGGAAACCGAATTGCTCGTGGAACTCGCGCTCGAGTCCATCGCTGATGTCCAGAACCCGCGCGTGCTCGATCTCGGCACCGGGACCGGCGCGATCGCGATTTCGATCGCTCATGCCCGGCCCGATGCGCGCGTATGGGCCGTCGACCGATCGCGCGCCGCGCTCGATGTCGCACGCGGCAACGCGCACGCGCTGCTCGATGCGACGCGCGCGGGCGGCCCGGTCACATTCGTCGAAAGCGACTGGGCCGCGAATATCGATCCGTCGCTGCGCTTCGAGACGATCGTCAGCAACCCGCCGTATATCGCGAACGACGATCCGCATCTTGCGCAAGGCGACTTGCGCTTCGAGCCGCGCGGCGCACTCACCGACGACGCCGACGGTTTGTCCGCGATCCGCACGATCATCGGGGCCGCGCCCTTTCTGCTCACGTCGAACGGCGCCTTGTGGCTGGAGCACGGCTACGATCAGGCGGAATCCGTGCGCGAGTTGCTAAAGGCACGCGGCTTCACCAACGTCCGCTCGATGCGCGATCTCGCCGGCATCGAGCGTTGCTCCGGCGGTCTTTTCACGGCCTGAGCGTCTGGGCGACGTCAGCCCGCGAAACCGAAATCCGCTATCATTTCAGCATCAATCCACCGACTTCAAAGCGCAGGAACGCCATGGACACGCAAGAACGCATCAAGCAGATCGTCGATCAAAACCCGGTCGTCCTTTTCATGAAGGGCACGGCGCAATTCCCGATGTGCGGTTTTTCCGGCCGCGCGATCCAGGTGCTGAAGGCATGCGGCGCCGATCAGATCATGACCGTGAACGTGCTCGAAGACGACGCGATCCGCCAGGGCATCAAGGAATTCTCCAACTGGCCGACCATTCCGCAGCTCTACGTGAAGGGCGAGTTCATCGGCGGCTCGGACATCATGATGGAGATGTATCAATCGGGCGAACTGCAGCAGCTCTTCGCCGCTGCCTGACCTTCCGCAAGTGAGTGCGCCCGCTGCCGAAAAGCGACGGCTTATCGTCGCGATTACCGGCGCAACGGGCGCCATCTACGGCGTACGTCTGCTAGAGACGCTGCGCAAGCTCGGCGGCGTCGAAACGCATTTGCTCGTTTCCAGCGCCGGCTGGCTGAATATTCAACACGAACTCGATCTCGACAAGGCCGCGGTTCACGCGCTCGCCGATGTCGTCCATAGCGTGCGCGACGTCGGCGCAACTATCGCATCGGGTTCCTTCGCGACCGGCGGGATGATCGTCGCGCCGTGTTCGATGCGCACGCTCGCGAGCATCGCGCACGGTCTTTCCGACAATCTCATCACCCGCGCCGCCGATGTCGTGCTGAAAGAGCGTCGCCGCCTCGTGCTGCTCGTGCGCGAGGCGCCGCTCAATCTCGCGCATCTGCGCAACATGACGGCCGTCACCGAAATGGGCGGCGTGATCTTTCCGCCCTTGCCCGCGTTCTATCAAAAACCCTCGACCATCGACGAAATGGTGGATCACACGGTCGCGCGGGTCATCGATCTGTTCGGCTTCGGGCAGCCAGTCGCGCCCGCCTGGCGAGGTCTACGAGACGAAGCATCGGATTAACAACGACAGCGACACAATTCGTTGCCATTCGAGCCATTTATCAACAAGGCTAGCGGCCCTACATTGACGTCAGACCCCACAGGAATTTGCCGCCATGAGCCGACTGCCCACCGTTTTCATTTCCCACGGCGCACCGACGTTGCCGATCGATCCGTCGATGCCCTCCGCCGAATTCGCTTCGCTCGGACAAACGCTGCCGCGCCCGCGCGCCATTCTGATACTGTCCGCCCACTGGGGCACGGCGCAGCCGGTGGCCAGCACGGCCGAACGGCCGGAAACGATCCACGATTTCTATGGCTTTCCGCGCGCGCTCTACGAACTGCGCTATCCGGCGCCTGGCGCGCCCGAACTGGCGAAACACGCCGCCGCGCTGCTCGGCAAGCAAGACATTCCCGCGACGACGGCGGATCGCGGGCTCGATCACGGCGCCTGGGTGCCGATGCTCCTGATGTTTCCGGATGCCGACGTCCCGGTTGCGCAGCTTTCGATTCAGCCGCATTGCGACGCCGCGCATCATTTCCGCGTCGGCCGGGCGTTGCGCGAATTGCGCGATGACGGCGTGATGATCGTCGGTTCCGGGCAGATCACGCACAATCTGCGCATGGCCGATTTCAGCGCACGTCCGGAAGACGCCGATCCGCGCGTCGTAGAGTTCACCGACTGGTTCGAAAGCCGCATGGCCGCACGCGATATCGACGCCCTGCTCGACTATCGCGCCCGCGCGCCGCACGCCGCGCTGATGCATCCGACCGATGAGCATCTGCTGCCCGTGTTCAGCGCGCTCGGCGCGGCGGCGGATGATTATCGGCTCGGCATCCAGTCGCTCGGCACGTTCCAGCGCGCGCTCGCGATGACCAACTACGTCTTCACCGACGATTGATCTCGAATCTGCGCTGAAATGAAAAAACCCGCCTGATCGCTCGGGCGGGTTTTGTCGTGAAGCGGAGGAGCTTTAAGCGCCGACTTCGTGAAGAATGTCGTCGCGGCTTTCGCGCTCGTCGAGATACTTCGTGCGATATCCCGTGTGCACGCCCCAGTAGTAGAAGACCAGCGCGAGCACGACGACCGCGGCCATGTCCCAGCCGTACGGCAGAAGTCCGCTGCCGCCGAAATCCTTGCTGCCGATCAGCGACATCACCGCCATCGACGGCAAATACGTCACGAGCCACCACGCCGCCTTCAGATCGCGTCCCCAGCCCGTAAAGCCCGTTTTGCTCTGAAAGTAGAAGTAGACGGGAAGCGCGACCACCATCAGCAGAATGATTTCGCCGGTGAGCGGCCACTTCGCCCAGAACAGCACGAGCGACGCGCACACGAACGCGAACGGCGCGATCACGCCCATCATCGGCAACTTGAGCGGGCGATCGAGATCCGTAGCCGAGCGACGCAGCGCCATCAGGCTGACCGGGCCGGTGAGATACGAGATGACGGTCGCGACCGAAATCACCGCCGCGAGCGAACTCCAGCCGCGGAAGAAGAACAGGAAGATGAACGCGACGATCAGGTTGAACCACATCGCCGGGCGCGGCACACCGTAGAACGGATGCACGAGGCCGAAAATCTTGGGCATCGTGTTATTGCGCTGCATCGCATAGATCATGCGGGTGGTCGTCGCCATGTAGGTCGTGCCGGTGCCGCTCGGGCTGACGAACGCATCGACATAAAGCAGGAACGCGAGCCAGTTCAGGTTCAGCGCGAGAGCCAGTTCAGCGAACGGCGACGCGAAGTTGAAGTGCGACCAGCCCTTCATCACGTCGGCGGGATTCACCGCGCCGATATACGCGATTTGCAGCAGCACGTAGATCACGAGCGCGAGCAGAATCGAGCCGATCACGGCGAACGGCACGCTGCGCGCCGGATTACGCGCCTCGCCGGCGAGATTCACCGGGCTCTGAAACCCGTTGAAGCTGAAAACGATGCCGCTCGTCGCCACCGCCGTCAGCACGGCGGGCCAGCCGTACGGCGCGAAGCTCGACGTGGTGCCGAAATTCTCCGAATGAAATCCGGTGAAGATCAGGCCCGCGATGGTGGCGCCTGGAATCAGGAACTTGAAAATCGTGATCGCGGAGTTCGCACGCGCGAACACTTTCACGCCCCAATAGTTCAGCATGAAGTAGACGATCACGAGCAGCGCCGACAGCACGAGACCCATCGGCGTGAGCGACTCGTTGACGAAGAGCGCATGTGCCCAGTCGTACGGCCAGGTGCTCATATATTGAATCGACGCTTCGGCTTCGATCGGGATCACGGAAACGATCGCGATCCAGTTCGCCCACGCGCTGATGAAACCGACGAGCGCGCCGTGCGAGTAGCGCGCGTAGCGCACCATGCCGCCAGACTCGGGAAACATCGCGCCGAGTTCGGCATACGTCAGCGCGATTGCCAGAATGACGACCGCGCCGATCACCCATGCCGCGATCGCTGCCGGCCCGGCGATCTTGGCGGCTTTCCACGCGCCGAACAGCCAGCCTGAACCGATGATGGATCCGAGGCCGGTCAACAACAGTGCCATCGGGCCGATATTTCTCTGTATCGAACTCTTCAACTTTATCTCCAGTGTCTCGCGCCGCGCGCGCATCGCCCCACTCCGACGATGTGGGTGCAACCGTAGAAAGGCGCGTAGTTTAACGGTTGCACCTTTCGAATGCAGTGCATACTGGAAAGAAATTGCCCCAAATTGGGGTTTTCGACGGGCGATCCGGCCCGGAATTACACGTTCTGTAATTTTTGCCTGCTTGTCTCGAAAAAAGCCCTTCAGAGTTGTCGGATATTAATTGACCGCGAAATCGTTTCGCCGTATAAACCTTCTTGCAGGATTTCAAGTGGCGAGTGAATTGGTTCTTTCGAGTTCGCCATCACGGTACTCCGGTTGGTCCCATTGCCCCTTCCTTGATTTTCCGCACCCTTGGGCTTCGGCCTTATTCATCAATTTTTTGGAATACGTAACATGGAAACCGGTACCGTCAAGTGGTTCAATGACGCAAAGGGCTTTGGCTTCATCACTCCGGATGGCGGCGGCGAAGATCTGTTCGCACACTTCTCGGAAATCCGCATCGAAGGCTTCAAGACGCTTCAGGAAAACCAAAAGGTTTCCTACGAAGTGAAGACTGGCCCGAAGGGCAAGCAAGCAGCGAACATCAAGCCGGTCTAAGTACCGCTGGAATTCGTAAAAAAACCCCGCCTCGGCGGGGTTTTTCTTTTGTCGCGCAGGTTTGCGCGCGGACTCAGGCGAAGATGCGCTGCGCATAGATGCCCAGCCCCTTCGCCACGCTGGCGAGGCGATCGCCGAACACCGGCTGCGCGGCCGGAAACGCCGCCGAAAGCGCTTCCGACAGAAATCGCAGTCCGGTCGTACCGCCCGTGAAATAGACGGCGCTCACGTCGGCGGGAGCCACGCCAGCCCGTTTGAGCGTTTCGTGCGCCGCCTCGACGATCCGCCGCGTTTCGTCGGCGCCGGCCGCGATCAGTTGCGACTCGTCGAATGCGACGCGCAGCGCTTCTTCCACCTCTTCCATGTCGATTTCGGTCGTGCCGCCCGCCGCGACATCGATCTTCGCTTCCTCGGCGTGCGCCGTCAGCGCGTGACCGAGCCGGCGATACACGACGCGCATCAACCGGTCGTGATGGCGCACATCGGTATAGAGATGGCGCATCAGTTGCAATTCGCTCACGCGCTTCGGCGTATAGACCGTGTTGATCAGATGCCAGGTCGCGAGATCGAAGTACACCGGACTCGGCAATTCGCGTCCCTTTGTGTCGAGCGACTGGTAACCGAGTTCGCGCAGCACGGTGACGAGTTCCACGCGCCGATCGAAATCCGTCCCGGCGACGTGCACGCCATGATGCGCAAGGACGTCGCCCTTGCGTTCCAGATGACGCGCGCGCTCCGGACCGACGCGCACGAGCGAGAAGTCCGACGTACCGCCGCCGATATCCGCGACCAGCACGAGCCCTTCTTTCGTCAGGCCCGCTTCGTAATCGAACGCCGCGGCGATCGGCTCGTACTGGAAGTGGATTTCGCGCAATCCGACAGAATGCGCACAGGCTTCGAGTTGTTTCTGTGCGAGGTGGTCGGCGCGCGGATCGTCGTCGACGAAAAAGACCGGGCGGCCGAGCACCGCGCGTGTCAGCGGCTCGGCGGCGAGCAACTGCGCTTTCTGCTTCAGATGTTGCAGAAAGAGCGTGATGACATCGGTGTACTTGATTGCGGAACCGTCGCCGAGATCGGTGCTGTTGTCCGCGAGCGGCGAGCCGAGAATGCTCTTCATCGAGCGCATCAGGCGGCCGTCGAAGCCGTCGATGTACGCTTCGAGCGCCGCGCGTCCGTAGGACTGGTTATTCTCGTCGGTGTTGAAGAAGACGGCGGTGGGCAGCGTGCTCGCGTCGCCTTCCACGGGCGCCAGCCGGATCGACAATCCGTCAGGCACGGCGACGGCGGAATTCGACGTGCCGAAATCGATCGCGCAATAAGTCATGGGCATCGGCGGCGTCGGATGAGGACGTCGCATTCAAACATGGACGGCGTTTTTAACACGTTCCGCGGGACGCATCAACCGCATTTCGGCTATTTTTAAACCACCGGGTTTATTCGACAAAAGCGGAATGCAATTTGCGTACTTGGCGGCAATTTGTTCACTTTTTTCCGTGCGATTTCGCAGTGAAACGCACGCCTCCGACGATGAACGCAATCGCCGCGCCACAAGGAGAACCGTTTGACCGATAAAGCCAGCGATCGTCCGGCCATCATCGAAACCGATTTGCCCGGACGCCTCGATCGTCTGCCGTGGGGGCGCTTTCACACGCTGATCGTGCTTGCGCTCGGCATCACGTGGCTGCTCGACGGACTCGAAGTAACGCTCGCGGGCGCGGTCGCGAGCGCGCTCAAGTCGAGCCCCGCGCTGCAATTTTCGAATGCCGATGTCGGGATCGCGGGCAGCGCGTATATCGCGGGCGCGGTGCTCGGCGCGCTCGGCTTCGGCTGGCTCACGGACCGGCTCGGCCGGCGCAAGCTGTTTTTCATCACGCTCTTTCTCTATGTCGCCGCCACCGCCGCGACCGCGTTCTCGTGGGATCTCGCGACCTTCGTGCTGTTCCGCTTTCTGACTGGCGCGGGCATCGGCGGCGAATACACGGCGATCAATTCGACCATTCAGGAATTCACGCCTGCCCGCCTGCGCGGCTGGACCGACCTCGCGATCAACGGCACGTTCTGGGTCGGCGCGGGCATCGGCGCGGCGGGATCCATCGTGCTGCTCGATCCCGGCCTGCTTCCGCCCGATTGGGGATGGCGCGCGTGCTTCCTGATCGGCGCGGTGCTCGGACTCACGATCCTTTTCATGCGGATGTGGGTGCCGGAAAGCCCACGCTGGCTCATCACGCACAATCGCGAGAAGGAAGCGCAAGAAGTCGTCGAGGAAATCGAGGCGCATTTTCGGCAGCACGGCGTCGAGATTCCCGATACGCCCATCAAGCCGTTGCGCCTGCACGCGCGCGAGGGGACGCGGTTGCGCGAAGTCGTGCATACGCTTTTCAACGCGCATCGCAGCCGGTCACTGGTCGGACTCACGTTGATGACGGCGCAGGCGTTCTTCTACAACGCGATCTTTTTCACGTACGCGCTCGTGCTGACCGACTTCTATCACGTGCCGGGCGATCACATCGGCTGGTACGTGTTGCCGTTCGCGGCGGGGAATTTCCTCGGTCCGGTTCTGCTCGGCAAGCTCTTCGACGTGCTCGGCCGGCGCAAGATGATCGCGTTCACGTATGCGATGTCAGGCGTGCTGCTGACCATCAGCGGCTGGATGTTCATGCACGGGATGCTGACTGTGACGACGCAGACCATCGCGTGGATGGTGATTTTCTTTTTCGCGTCGGCGGCGGCGAGTTCGGCGTATCTGACGGTGAGCGAGACGTTTCCGCTGGAGATTCGCGCGCTCGCCATCGCGGTGTTCTACGCGTTCGGAACGGCGCTCGGCGGCATCATCGGGCCGACGCTTTTCGGTCAGTTGATCGATACCCACGAGCGCGGCGCCGTGTTCGTGGGCTATCTGATCGGATCGCTGCTGATGATCGCGGCGGCGGTCGTCGCGGGCATCTGGGGCGTCGCAGCGGAGCGCAAATCGCTCGAGGATGTCGCTCGTCCGCTTTCCGCGGCGGACGAGCATTGAGCGCAGTTACTTGAACGCCTTGTCCCACGCGCCTTCGAAGGCCGTTTCCGCCAACGTCTTGCGCGCACGCGGCGCGGCTTCGCGCTCACGCAGCGTTTCGTCGAGCTGGCTCGCGTCGCCGTGATGACCAATCGCGATCATCGCGATGATCTCCACGTCCGCCGGAATCGAAAGCGCCTGGCGGAACGCGTCGCGATCGAAGCCGCCCATCTGATGCGTCGCCAGCCCGAGCGCGTGCGCCTGGAGCACGAGCGCCATCGCGGCCGCACCGGTGTCGTACGTCGCGGTGCGGTTCGCGTCGCCCTTCGGCGTGAGTGACGAAGCCGTCACGCAGACGAGGAGCGGCACGGTCACGTTCCACTTCTGATTGCCGGGCATCAGGGTGTCGAACGCGCGCTTGAACGCGGCTTCGTCGCGATGACGGTCGAACACGATAAAGCGCCACGGCTGCAAATTATTCGACGACGGCGCCCAGCGCGCCGCTTCCAGCAGACGATGCAACTGCGCGCGCTCGACGGGCGCGCTGGAAAACGCACGCGGGCTCCAACGGCCGGCGATCAGTTCGTGGATGTCGATATCGGTCGGAGCGGGCTTCGTGGTCATGTTCGTCCTCGTTGGCGTGATGAAAAGCAAAAGGCGCGCATCGGCAAAGATGCGCGCCGTCAGGCGACAAGGATAAACAAGCTCGCGCGCGCGTGCAGATCGTCAGGTCGCGGCGACGCCCACCGACCGGCCCGCGCGATTGATCCGCAGAACGGTCACGGCCGCGACGAGGCACAGGCCGCCGGAGATCATCGTCGCGATGGTGTAGCTGCCGAGGCTCGAACGCAGCATGCCGCCGCCGAGCGCCGCGAACGCCGCGCCCAGTTGATGGCCCGCGACGATCCAGCCGAACACGATCGGCGCTGAGTCCTTGCCGTAGACATCGGTGGCGAGGCGCACGGTCGGCGGCACGGTGGCGATCCAGTCGAGACCGTAAAAGACGGCGAAGAGCGGCAAGCCGAAGAAATCGATGCCGAACGCGTACGGCAAGTAAATCAGCGAAAGTCCGCGCAGGCCGTAGTACCAGAACAGCAGCACGCGGGCGTTGAAGCGGTCGGAAAGCCAGCCGGAGAGCGTCGTGCCGAACAGATCGAAGATGCCCATCGCGGCGAGCAGCGTCGCGCCCTGGACTTGCGTCATGCCGTAATCGGAGCACATCGCGATCAGGTGCGTGCCGACGTAACCGTTCGTGCTCGCGCCGCAGACGAAGAAGCTGAAGAAAAGCAGCCAGAAATCGCGGGTCTTGCTGGCCGATGCGAGCGTGCCGAATGCGACCTTGATCGGATTTTTCGGCGGCGAGATCGCGGCGGGCGGCACATTCGCCGCTTCGCCGACGGGCCGCAGCGAGAGATCCGCCGGGCGCTCGGGCAGCAGCCACGCGACGAGCGGCAACACGACCGCCGCCGCCGCCGCGACCACGAACACGACCGGCCGCCAGCCGAAGCGCTCGGAAATCGATGCGAGGAACGGCAGGAACACGAGCTGGCCGGTCGCGGAGCTTGCGGTGAGAATACCCATCGCGAGGCCGCGATGCGTGGTGAACCAGCGGTTCACGATCGTCGCCGACAGCGTGAGCGCCGCGACGCCCGTCGCGCTGCCGACCATCACGCCCCACACGAGCACCATTTGCCACGGCTCGGTCATCATCGACGAGATGCCGACGCCCGCCGCAAGTGTCGCGATCGCGGCGAGCACCGTCGGGCGCACGCCGAAGCGCTGCATCGCGGCCGCCGCGAACGGGCCCGCGAGGCCGTAAAGCGCCAGGTTGATCGAAATCGCGAGCGAAATCGTGCCGCGCGACCAGCCGAACTGCTTTTCGAGCGGCAACATCATCACACTCGGCGTCGCGCGCGTACCGGCTGCCGCGAGCAGCACGAAAAACACGACGCCCACCGCGACCCAGCCGTAATGTATCCGGCCGTTCAGCCGTCTCGCTACCCAGTTCATCGCTGCTCCGTTACGTTGATTTTTGCCCTGCGACGTTACCGCTCTGTCACATCAGAGTTGCGAGCTTAGTTACCGATCGGTAACATGTCAAGCATGCAGCAGAATTCTTCGAGGAACCGACTGTGACACGATCAACCGCCGACCAGCCGAAAGCCCCCGCCCGCCGAAGTGTCCGCACGGATGGCGCGACCGCGCAGGAGCAATTGCTCGACGCAGCGCAGGAGCTGTTTTATCGCGACGGCATCCGCGCAATCGGCGTCGATGCCGTCGTGGAACGCGCGGGCGTCAACAAGATGAGCCTGTATCGGCGTTTCGCGTCGAAGGACGAACTCGTCGTCGCGTATCTGGAACGCATGGACGAGGGCTTTCGGCGGCGCTTCGAGGCGAGCGTCGCGAAACATCCCGACGAACCTGCAAGACAGATGATTCAGGCGCTCGAAGATCTGGTGAAACGGGCGTCCTTGCCGGATTATCGCGGTTGCCCGTTCGTGAACATCGCGTGTGAATTCGGCGATCCGGCGCATCCCGCGCGGCAGTCGGTGGAGCGCAACAAAAATTACCTGATGACGCGTCTGGTCGAGATTTGCACGGCAGCCGAGGCGGATAATCCCGCTGAACTGGCGGAATCGCTCGCGTTGCTTGTCGACGGCATCTACGCGACCAGCCAGACGTACGGACCCGGCTCGGGGGCGCTGCTCGCCGCGCCGCGCATCGCGCGCACGCTGATCGCGGCGGCGTGTCCCGCGTATCGCAAACAGGATTCTCATGACTGACGGCAGCACCCGCGACGAGGTGATCGCGGCGACTCGACACTGGCTCACCCGCGCGGTGATCGGACTCAATCTGTGCCCGTTCGCGAAGAGCGTGCATGTCAAAGAGCAGATTCGCTATGTGGTGAGCGAGGCGCGCGGCGTCGACGATCTCGTCGTAGAACTGACGGATGAGCTTCGTCTTTTGCACGATACGGATCCCGAGTCCATCGACACGACGCTATTCATCACACCGCACGCGTTCGCGGATTTCGCCGATTACAACGACGCGCTCTATTTCGCCGAAAATCTGCTTGCCCAGCTTGGACTCGCGGGCGAATTGCAGATCGCGAGCTTCCATCCGGACTATCGGTTCGAAGGCACCGGTCCCGACGATATCGACAACTACACGAATCGCGCGCCGTATCCGACGTTTCATCTGATTCGCGAAGCGAGCATCGATCGCGCCGTCGCGGCGTTTCCCGATGCATCCGACATCTACGAGCGCAATATCGAAACGCTGCGCCGTCTGGGGCATGACGGCTTCGACGCGTGGATGAAAGACAAATCCTGATCAGTGCGCGGGCGAAAAGAATCGCTCGCGCAGTTCGTCCAGCCCGAGCGTTTCGAGCACGTCCGAAAGCCTTTGCGCAGGCCGGCCGCGCGGCAAGTCCTTGAACTGCGCGACGATGAGCTCGTTCTTCATCGAATGTTCCCAGCCGACCAGTTCCGTCACGCTCACCTGATATCCGTGCGATTCGAGTTGCAGGCAGCGCAGCACGTTCGTGATCTGGCTCCCAAATTCGCGCGTATGCAGCGGATGCCGCCACATTTCCGTCAGCACATTCTTCGAGAGCGCGTGTCCCTTGTTCTTTCGGAGCACTGAAGCCACCTCGGCCTGACAGCACGGCACCACGACGATGTACTTCGCATTCTTCTGCAGAGCGAACTGGATGGCGTCGTCAGTGGCCGTGTTGCACGCATGCAGTGCGGTGACGATATCGATCGAATCAGGCAGACGATCTGAATCAATTGATTCGGCCACCGACAGATTCAGAAACGACATCCCTGTAAACCCGAGGCGCTGCGCCAATTCCTCGGATTTTTTTACCAGCTCTTCTCGCGTCTCGATTCCAAAGATGTGTGACCGATCGCGCAGAGTCTTGAAGAAGAGATCGTAGAGAATAAACCCGAGATAGGATTTTCCCGCGCCGTGGTCGACGAGTGATACGGCCCCTTGGCGCGCGTGCACGTCGGCAAGAAGCGGTTCGATGAACTGATAGAGGTGATAGACCTGTTTCAGTTTGCGGCGGCTGTCCTGATTCATCTTGCCGTCGCGCGTGAGGATATGGAGTTCCTTCAGCAGTTCGATCGACTGGCCTGGACGAATCTCGTGTTTGGTGGAGGGGTCGGGTGTGCCCGGAGCCGACGCGGAGGCTTTCCTGGTCATCGTAAAAGGTTCGATCAATAAAAAAGCGGAGCATGTTCGCGCCGAATGTGCGCTAACCGCTGGTTCTGTTGTCTCAAAAGAGGAAGTTTACTCAAAAGCGCGAAGACGCTCTCGTTCCAGTCATCGGCAGAAGGCCAATGCGTGGCAGCAAGGCTGCATGGAACAGATTGTGCATCGTCCGGCAATGAGGCCATTGGAAAAGACGACACACCGTGGCCTTTCGGCCGCGTACCGATGCAGCAGAAGCAACAAGCTGGTAACAGGCCGCGTCTCGACACGCGAAGCGTCGTCACCCGCGCCCGGCCTTGTTACGTAACACCTAACGCACAGCGCGGCGAATGCGACTCGCGGCGCCATGAACATGAGAGGACGGCGATGGATGCGATCCCCGACAAGAAAGCAGAGAAGCAGTTTCAGGAGATGCTCGCGGCACTGACCGCGATGCCCGCGTGGAGTGAAAAGCAGCAGCTCGAACTGGAAATGGCCCGAGAGATTTCCGTGGAAATGTTGCGCCTCGCCGAGTCGATGCGCGACGGCTCCACCGACATCGAGTCGTGCCTGACCATGCTGAAGTACGCCAAAGTGATGGATTTCGTCCTGACTACGCTCGCCTCACGCCGGGAGATTGCGCCGCAAACGCTGCGCGTCATCTTCAAGCTGGCGGGTCTGAAGGTCGATGAAGCCTATCCGGGCTGACGCGGACACGTTTTCTTCGCCATCGGTGCGCGCTTCCCGCGCGCGCCGGACTCAGCTTTTGCGTTTCGTCATCAGACGCGCCGCGGACTGACGCATGTGCCGCTGCATCGCGGCCTGCGCCTGTATTGCGTCGCGCGCCTCCAGCGCCTCCAGAATTTCCCGATGCTCGCCCAGCGCGGCCGCCCACGTTTCTTCCCCTTCGAAGTGCCCACGCAGCGTCGACGATAACGGACTGTGCCGCTCGTCGTAGAGACTGCCGACCGTTCGTACGAGGACATCGTTGCCCGTCATCTGCGCGATCGCGATGTGAAACGCGCGATCGGCGGCCATCGGCACTTGCCCGTTGTCGACTTCGCGGGCCATCGTCTCGTAGACGGTGCGCAGCGCCTTCAACTCCTTCGGTTTCGCGAACGGCGCAACGCTTGCCGCGATCGCGCCTTCGATCACGCTGCGCGCGGTCATGATCTCGATCGGACTTTCGCCCAGTTCCGCTTCGGTCGTCGGCGGCTTGTTCGCGGGCGTCGCGACAATATAGACGCCCGATCCCATGCGTATTTCGACGCGCCCCTCCAGTTCGAGCGCGACGAGCGCCTCGCGCACGGATGGCCGCGACACGCCGAGCGTCAGCGCGAGTTCACGCTCCGACGGCAGACGGCCGTTCGGAGCGAAATCCTGCTGCTCGATCAATCCGCGCAGCTTGTCGGCGATCTGTAAATACAGGCGTCGCGTCTCGGCTGGTTTCACGCTCACGTGCTGGCTCCTGCTTTTCGTCTCGGGGAAAACGTGGATTGTAATCAGCGGAAGGGCCGACGCACCACGCGGCGGGCTTTCGCCGTTCTCAGATCGCTTACAAGTGGCTTGACCAATTCTGTTTCAAGACACTAGTATGCAATCCGGTAAGGCCAGGTGGCCAATTTTTTTACGGCGATCTGGAACCGTTCCCACTCGACCAATTCCCCAGCTCCCGACGATGAGCAATCCGATTCTTCAATTCGGCACGAGCCGTTTCCTGCAGGCGCACGTCGACTTCTTCGTCAGCGAGGCGGCGCGCCGCGATCCGGCGAAAGCGCTCGGCAAGATCACCGTCGTTCAGACTACGTCCAGCGCCGACAGCCGCGCGCGCGTCGAAGCGTTGCGCGCGGCCGGGCGCTATCCGGTGCGCATTCGCGGTCGTCGCGGCGACGAAACCATCGATACGACCGTCGAATGCGATTCGATCACCGAAGCGCTGCACGCGAACGACGACTGGCCCTTGCTGATCGAGCGCGTGAAGCACGACGTGAAAGTGATCGTCTCGAACACGGCGGACGCCGGCTACGCACTCTTCGACGAAGACACCGCCGATCTGCTCGACGGCCAGCGCACGCCGCGCGGCTTTGCAGCCAAGCTCGCGGTGCTGCTCCACGTGCGATACCAGGCCGGCGCCGCAGCGATCACGCTCTTGCCCTGCGAACTGGTTTCGCGCAACGGCGACACGCTGCGCGATCTGGTGACCGGCATCGCGCGCGGCTGGAACGCCGACGAGGCGTTCATCGGCTATCTCACGAAAGACTGCGTGTGGGTGAATTCGCTCGTGGACCGGATCGTGTCGGAGCCGATTCAGCCGGTCGGCGCGATCGCGGAGCCGTACGCGCTGTGGGCGATCGAGCGGCAGGCGGGCATGGTGCTGCCGTGCGAGCACGAGGACATCGTCGTGACCGACGATCTCGCGCACTACGAACGCCTGAAGCTGCTGATGCTGAACCTCGGCCATACGATGCTCGCCGAAATCTGGCGCACGCGCGCAGGCTCGCCCGACATGACCGTGCTCGACGCGATGCGCGATCCCGTGTATCGCGAGCCGCTCGAAGCGACGTGGCGCGACGAAGTGCTGCCCGTGTTCGCGGCGCTCGGCAAGCACGATGTCGCGGCGGAATATCTGTCGAGCGTGCGCGACCGCTTCGAGAACCCGTTTCTCGTGCATCGGCTCGCGGACATCGCGCGCAATCACGACGAGAAGAAAGTCCGGCGCTTCCGGCCCGTCATCGAGCTCGCGCGCGAATTGAATCTCCGCTTCGAGCAGAAGCGTCTGCGCGACGCGCTCGAATCCGCCTGAAAAACGATACCCAGCTTTCGAATCACGGCTCACCGCGCCGGCATCGCGGATCGGGCCGGAACACATGAAGTGCCGCCCATTGAGGAGACAAACGATGCGCAAAATGCGTTGGGTAGTGATATTTCTGGCTTTTCTGGCAATCGCGATCAATTACATCGATCGCGCGAACCTCGCGGTCGCCGCGCCGCAGATCGAAAAAGCGCTCGGCATCGGCCCCGCTGAAATGGGCTTCATCCTGAGCGGCTTCTTCTGGAGCTACGCGCTCATGCAGATGCCCTTCGGCTGGTTCGTCGATCGCGTCGGCGCGCGTATTGCGTTGCCGCTCGCGGTGGGCTGGTGGTCGGTATTCACAGCGCTTACCGCCGTCGCTACGAGCGTCGTCGGCATGTTCGGCTGCCGCCTGATGCTGGGCATCGGCGAAGCAGGCGCGTATCCGTCGTGCGCGAAGCTCGTGTCGCAGTGGTTCAAAAAGGAGCAGCGCGCGTTCGCGACCAGCATCTTCGATAGCGGCTCGCGCGTGGGTTCGGCGCTTTCGATTCCCGTCGTCGCGCTCATCATCAGTTCGTTCGGCTGGGAAGCGTCGTTCGTCATCACCGGCGTGATCGGCTTCGTGTGGATTCTCGGCTGGTTCCTGATCTACCGTAACAAGTCCACGGGCGACCTGACGGGCGAGGTGGACGCCGCGCCGGTGCAGCCGGTCGCGCCGAAGACCAAGGTGTCGTGGGCGTCGCTGTTCAAGTACCGCACGCTGTGGGGCATGATGCTCGGTTTCTTCTGCCTGAACTTCGTCATCTACTTCTTCATCACCTGGTTCCCGAGCTATCTCGTGCAGGCGCACGGCTTCTCGCTCAAATCCCTCGGCACGCTCGGCACGATTCCCGCGCTGATGTCGATTCCGGGCGGCTGGTTCGGCGGCTGGGTGTCGGACGCGCTCTTCAAACGCGGCTGGAGCCTCACCGCCGCGCGCAAGACCTGCATGGTCGGCGGCATGCTGCTTTCGTCGGTCATTACGCTCTGCGCGTTCGTGACCAACATTTATCTGATGCTCGCGTTCTTCGGCATCGCTTACGCCAGCCTTGCGTTCGCGGCCGCCAGCATCTGGTCGCTGCCGAGCGACGTTGCGCCGACGCCGGATCACGTCGCATCGATCGGGGGCATCCAGAACTTCGCGTCGAACCTTGCCGGCATCGTCATCACGACCTTCACCGGCGTGATGCTCGCGATCACCAAGGGCTCGTTCGTGATTCCGCTGTGTGTCGCGGGCGGCTTCTGCTTCCTCGGCGCATTCAGCTATCTTGTAATCGTCGGCAAGATCGAACCGCTCAATCGCGCCGAAGAAGAGCAAGCGCGGCTCGACAACCGCGCACCTTCCACGGTCTGAGAACAAAACCATGTCCACCACATCCACCGACCATGCGGTCATCCGGCTGCATCCTAACGACGACGTCGTGATCGCGACGCGTCAGCTGCTCTCCGGCGCGCGCATCGCGTCGGAGGATCTCGTTGTCGCGGGGCTGATTCCGCCGGGACACAAGATCGCGACCCGCGACATCGCCGCGGGCGCGCCCGTGAAGCGGTACAACCAGATCATCGGCGTGGCGCGCGAGGCGATTTCGCGCGGACAGCACGTGCACACGCACAATCTGTCGATGGCCGATTTCGCGCGCGAGCACGAATTCGGCGTCGATCAGCATCCGACGCCGTTCGTCGACAAGCCCGCGACGTTCATGGGCATCCGCCGCGAGGACGGTCGCGTGGCGACGCGCAATTTCGTCGGCGTGCTGACGAGCGTGAACTGCTCGGCCACGGTTGCGCGCGCCATCGCCGATCACTTCCGGCGCGATGTGCATCCGGAAGCGCTCGCGGATTATCCGAACGTCGATGGCGTGATCGCGCTCACGCACGGACTCGGATGCGGCATCGACATGCAGGGCGAAGGCCTCGGCATTCTGCGCCGCACGCTTGCGGGTTACGCCATCCATCCGAACTTTCATTCCGTGCTGTTCGTCGGATTGGGATGCGAGACGAACCAGATTTCGGGCGTGCTCGAATCGAGTGGGCTGAAGGACGGCGCAAAGCTGCGCAGCTTCACGATTCAGGACAGCGGCGGCACGCGAAAGACGATCGAGCGCGGCATCGCGATGATCGAGGAAATGCTCGTCGATGCGAATCGCGTGAAGCGCGAGCCGGTGCCGGCGGCGCATCTGGTCGTCGGATTGCAGTGCGGTGGGTCGGATGGTTATTCAGGCATTTCGGCGAACCCCGCATTGGGCGCCGCGGTCGACAAGCTCGTCGCTCACGGCGGCACGGCGATTCTCTCCGAGACGCCCGAAGTCTATGGCGCGGAGCATCTGCTGACGCGCCGCGCGGTGAGCCGCGAAGTCGGCGAAAAGCTGCTCGCGCGCATCAAGTGGTGGGAAGAATACTGCGCGCGCAATGGCGCGGCGATGGACAACAATCCGTCGGCCGGCAACAAGGTCGGCGGTCTGACGACGATCCTCGAAAAGTCGCTCGGCGCGGTCGCGAAGGGCGGAACAACGAACCTCGTCGAAGTGTATGAATACGCGCAGCGTATCGATGCGAAGGGCTTCGTCTTCATGGATTCGCCCGGATACGATCCGATGTCCGCGACGGGGCAGGTTGCGTCGGGCGCAAATCTGATCTGCTTCACGACGGGTCGCGGTTCCGCTTATGGATGCGCGCCCTCGCCTTCGCTCAAGCTCGCGACGAACACGGCGTTGTGGGAGCGGCAGGAAGAGGATATGGATATCAACTGCGGCGGCGTGATCGACGGTTCGGCGACCATCGAGCAGCTCGGCGAACAGATCTTCCAGATGATGCTCGACTGCGCCTCAGGCGTGGCGTCGAAGAGCGAACTGCACGGATATGGGCAGAGTGAATTCGTGCCCTGGCAAGTGGGCGTGGTGACCTGAGCTTGCCGCAGTTTGAGTTGTGAAGAGCGCAGCGGATCGACCGATGCGCTCTTTTTTTATATCGCGGCCGCGTGCTGCGCCATCATCTGCAACGCGACGGCTTCCGCGACTTCGATGCCATCGATCGCCGCCGAGTAGATGCCGCCAGCGTAGCCTGCGCCCTCGCCCGCCGGGTATAGACCGTCGACATTGACGCTCTGATAATCGTCCTTGCGACGCACGCGAATCGGCGAAGATGTACGCGTCTCGACGCCGGTCAATACGGCGTCGTGCATCGCGAATCCTTTGATCTTTTTGTCGAGTTCGGGCAAGGCTTCGCGGATCGCTTCGATCACGTAATCGGGCAGCGCGGTGCTCAGGTCGGTGGGCTTCACGCCCGGTTTGTACGAAGGATTGACCGAACCAAGCGATGTCGACGCGCGCCCCGCGATGAAGTCGCCGACGAGTTGTCCCGGCGCGGAATAGTCGCCGCCGCCCAGTTCGAATGCGCGCTCTTCCCACTTGCGTTGAAAAGCGATGCCGGCAAGCGGGCCACCCGGAAAGTCATCCGGCGTAATGCCTACGACGATGCCCGCATTCGCGTTGCGCTCATTGCGTGAATACTGACTCATGCCATTCGTCACGACGCGCCCCGGCTCCGACGTCGCCGCGACGACCGTGCCGCCCGGGCACATGCAGAAGCTGTACACGGCGCGGCCGTTGCTGCAATGGTGGACAACTTTGTAGTCGGCCGCGCCCAGCTTTTCGTGACCGGCGAATTTGCCGAAGCGACTTCTATCGATCACGCCTTGAGGGTGTTCGATGCGAAAGCCTAACGAGAATGGCTTGGCTTCCATGTACACGCCGCGGTCGTGCAGCATCTCGAAGGTGTCGCGCGCGCTGTGCCCCACGGCGAGCACGACATGATCACAGCGCAGCGTTTCGCCGGTCGAAAGTTTGAGGCCACGCACCTTGCCGTTATCGATGTCGATGTCCTCGACCCGCTGCTGGAATCGCACTTCACCGCCGAGCTGGTGGATCTGTGCGCGCATCTTCTCGACCATGCTCACGAGCCGGAACGTGCCGATGTGCGGGCGGCTCAAGTACAGGATGTCTTCCGGCGCGCCGGCTTTGACGAATTCGTCGAGTACTTTGCGGCCGTAGTGCTTGGGATCCTTGATCTGGCTGTAGAGCTTGCCATCGGAAAACGTGCCGGCACCGCCCTCTCCGAACTGCACGTTCGACTCCGGGTTGAGCTCGTTGCGTCGCCAGAGCCCCCACGTGTCTTTCGTGCGTTCGCGCACGGCCTTGCCGCGCTCGAGGATGATCGGGCGAAAGCCCATCTGCGCGAGGATCAAGCCTGCAAACAGCCCGCAAGGCCCCATGCCGATGACAACAGGACGCAGCAACGTCGAATGCGCCGGCGCTTTCGCCACGAAGCGATACGCCATGTCGGGCGTCACGCTGCAATGCGGATGGGGATGCGCGTCGAGACGCTTCAATACCGATGCTTCGTCTTGCAGTTCGACATCGATGATGTAGGTGAGCTTGATGTCGGAGCGCTTGCGAGCATCGTGCGCACGGCGAAATACGTCGAAGCGGATAAGCTCGTTCGCCGTCACGCCGATTTCCGCGAGACGTGCGAGAACCGCCGATTCGATAGCCGATTCGGGATGATCGAGCGGGAGCTTGATTTCGCTTAGACGTAGCATGGGGACATCGACGGCGCTGGCCGTGCCTTTCGAAAATACGTAGAGGGGATTTTAGCGCTTGGGGATGCGGCTTTTGCCCCTTTTCCGTGGCGCGTTCTCC
>JFHF01000063.1 GCA_000648925.1 Caballeronia jiangsuensis | reverse complement strand
TCGTGAAAGCGGGCACGGCGAGCGGCTCGCCGTCGATGATCACGCGCACGCGCTCAGCCATCGGCGTGCTCCCGTGCGAATCGTTGCGGCGAGAAAGCGTGCGTGTCGGGCATGTCGAACGGAACCGGCTCGCCGAGCATCTGCGCGGCGATGAGCTTCGCGGTGCCGAGCGACGTCGTCACGCCGAGCCCTTCGTGACCCGCCGCGAGCCACAGCCGGTCGCCCGGAAAACGCGCGGGGCCGATCAGCGGCAGACCGTCGGGCGTGGCGGCGCGAAAGCCCGTCCATGCGCGGATCGCGTTCAGCGCGCCGATGCCCGGCAGATAGCGCGTCGCGCGGTCGAGCATCGCGGCGAGCACGTCGATCTCGACCGCCGGAGCGCGCGTGCCGAACTGGCGCGACGAGCCGATCAGCACCTGCCCGGTCGGACGCGGCTGCGCATTGAACGCGACCGACGTGCCGCTCGCGTGATGCGCGCTCTTGATGTAGCCGAGTTCCAGCACCTGATGGCGGATGGTGCCGGGATAGCGATCGGTGATGAGCAGATGTCCTTTCTTCGCTTCGAGCGGCACGTCGGCGATCAAGTCCGGCGCGGCGAGCCCGTTGGCGATGACGACATGAGCGGCCGTGCGCCGATCGCCGTTCGCGAGCGTGACGCTGGCGTGCGTATCGTCGGCGTCGACGGCGCAAACCGCGCAGCCAGTCGATACGCGAACGCGCGTCGAGCGCGTCAGAAGCCATTGCGCAGCGGCGGGCGCGTACACGATGGCGTCGTCGTCGATCAGGAGTCCGCCTTGCATCGCGTGGCTTATCGATGGCTCCGCTTCGCGCAGCGCGGTGCGATCGAGCATGTGAGCACGCACGCCGGCCGTCGCGAACGCATCGCGCATCGCGAGGGCGGCGTCGAGTTCTTCGTCGTCTTCGGCGATCCAGAGCGTGCCGCAGCGCGAAAACGCGTCGCGCTCGCGCAGTTGGGGGCCGAGCGCGAGCCACAGTTCGCGCGAAGCCCGCGCCAGCGCGAACTCGGCGGGCGAATCGTTCATCACGACGATGTGGCCCATGCCCGCCGCCGTCGCGCCGCCGCCGATGCCGCGCGCTTCCAGCACCTCGACCGTGAGGCCGCGCAGCGCGAGTTCCGCCGCGCACGCCGCCCCGACGATTCCGCCGCCGACGACGATCACGTCAGCCTTCATGCGATACCGAGCATGAACGGATCGCGCTCGTCGAAAACGAGACGCCCTTCGCCCATGATGTGCGCGTAGCCGGTGATCGTCGGGACGAGCGCGTCGCCGTCGATCGCATAGCTGCCTTCGAACACGCTGCCGATGATGCTTTCCTGACGCCAGATCTCGCCCGGCGCGAGCGCGTCGTCCGCCGCGAGGCACGCGAGCTTGGCGCTGGTGCCGGTGCCGCACGGCGAGCGATCGTAGGCGCTGCCGGGACACAACACGAAATTGCGGCTGTCCACGCCCGCGACGGGCGAATCCGCGAACAGCTCGATATGGTCGATGTACGCGCCATCGGCGCCGGTGATGCCCTGCGCGTGCAACGCATCGCGGATCGCCTCGGTGAACGCGGTCAGCCCGGCGATGCGCGCGGGCACGAGTTCGCGTCCGTGGTCCGCGACGAGAAAGAACCAGTTGCCGCCCCACGCGACGTCGCCTGAGAGCGTGCCGTGGCCGGGCACGTCGACCGTCACCGCGCGCCGATGCCGGTACGCCGGCACGTTGCGCACGCTGACGCTGCCGTTCGCGTTGAGCGTGGCATCGACGGGACCGACGGGCGTATCGATCCGGTGCCGCCCCGCCGCGATTTTTCCGGCATGCGCGAGCGACGCGACGAGCCCGATCGTGCCGTGTCCGCACATGCCGAGATAGCCGACGTTGTTGAAGAAGATGACGCCCGCCGCGGCCGCCGGATCGTCGGGCTCGCACAGGAGCGCGCCGACCATCACGTCCGAACCGCGCGGTTCGGTGACAATGGCGCGGCGCCAGTCGTCGAAGCGCGTGCGGAAGGTGTCGAGCCGTTGCGCGAGGGTGCCGTGGCCCAGATCCGGGCCGCCCGCGATCACGAGGCGCGTCGGTTCGCCGCCCGTATGCGAGTCGATGATGTCGATGGTTTTCATGCCGCCTATCCTAGAAACGCGCGCGATGGGCGTCTTGAAGCGGCTGGATCGTTTTGATGACGATATCGGCATAACCCGGGATCGGCTCGGCAAGCCCGCCGCACGGCGCTTTCACGGCCAAACGGCTATGCCGAAATCGGCACGCGGCGCGCGCGAAACACGCAAGACGCCCGATTTTTCGGTGCTTACACTGCGTACCGTTCAATCAACTTCGGAGCGCTGCCGTGACGCATATCTGGGAAGGCGTGATGCCCGCCGTGACCACCAAGTTCAACGCCGATTTCAGCATAGACCGCGCGTGGACCGCGAAGAATATCGACGCGCAGATCGAAGCCGGCGTGGATGGCATCATCGTGTGCGGATCGCTCGGCGAAGCATCGACGTTATCGCTCGACGAAAAGCTCGACGTGCTCGACATCGCCGTGGATGCCTCGCGCGGCCGCGTGCCGGTGCTATTGACGATCGCGGAGAACAGCACGCTCGACGGCTGCCGCCAGGCCGAGCGCGCCGCGCGCCACGGCGCGGCCGGTTACATGGTGCTGCCGGGCTTGCGCTATCTGTCGGACCGGCGCGAGACGCTCAACCATTTCCGCATGGTCGCCGACGCCAGCCCGCTGCCGCTGATGGTCTACAACAATCCGCTCGCGTATGGCGTCGATGTCACGCCGAAGATGTTCGCCGAGCTCGCCGAAGACAAGAAATTCGCGGCGATCAAGGAATCGAGCGGCGACGTGCGTCGCATCACCGATCTCATCAACGAAACGGGCGATCGCTACGCGCTCTTCTGCGGCGTCGATAATCTGGCGATGGAAGCGATCCTGATGGGCGCGCACGGCTGGGTGGCGGGTCTCGTCTGCGCGTTCCCGCGTGAGACCGTGGCGATCTACAAGCTCATTCGCGCCGGACGTGTCGAGGAAGCGCGCGCGATCTATCGCTGGTTTGCGCCGCTGCTCGCGCTCGATGTATCGCACAAGCTCGTGCAGAACATCAAGCTGGCCGAGGCGATCGTCGGATTGGGCACGGAGCCGGTGCGTCCGCCGCGTCTGCCGCTTGTGGGCGAGGAGCGTAAAGAGGTCGAGGCGTTGATTCGTCGCAGCATCGAGACGCGCCCGGCGCTGCCCGCGGTCTAAGGCGAAACGCAAAAAAAATGCCGTCCTCGCGACGGCATTTTTTCTTTGTGGATCGCGGCTTCAGGCTGCGATTTGCGCAGGCGCGGGATCGGCGAGGTCGCCGCCCGAATCTTCGCCTTCGTCATAGAGATGCAGCAGGCGATAACCGCTCTTGTACACGGGCTGCAAGCGGAAGTTGTTCACCGGCTCGATTTCGAGCGCGAGGCGCAGACGCGAAACGTGGCTGTCGATCGTGCGCGTGGTTTCGCGGAACTCGCGGCCCCAGACCATCGCGAAAATATGATCGCGCGACAGCACGCGGCCGATGTTCGAGAAGAAAAGCTGCGCGAGACGGAATTGCGTGCCGCTCAGTTGCACCGGTTTGCCGCGCACGGTCACGATTTGCTGACGGGCGTCGAAACGGTATGGGTCGACTTCGAGACACGCGCTCGACGTCGCCGGATAAGCGCGGCGCAGCAGCGCCTCGACGCGCGCACCGAACTCGCCCGGGCGAATGGGATACACGATGTAATCGTCCGCGCCCGCGGTCAGTGCGCAGACCACGTTGTGCTCGGCGCCGTCGGGCGTCGCGAACATGACCGGCACGCGTTCGCCGAAGCTCGAGCGCACGGATTTGAGCAGGTCGAGGCCGCACAGGCCCGTGGAATTCCAGTCGAGAATCAGCAGATCGACAGTCGAGCGGGACAGCGCTTTCGATAGCACGAGGCCGTCGCCGAACGTCACGCAAGTGTGACCGAGTCGTTTGACGACATCGCTGATGAGATTTCGATAACTTGGGTCGGTTTGCAAAACGGCGACGCGCATGAGGTCTTACCTGATGAGTCCGAGGGACATTGGGGCGGGTGCCTTACTGCAGGCCACCGCCGAACGTCTCGTCGCGGGATGAGACGAGGCTGATCACGCTGCGCATTCTGGGCAGCGGGACGCCCCTTTCCCATCGGACTCATCTGAATTGTCAACGCATGTGACTGCGCACTGCTCCGACCGCAATGCGTCTCATGCGCACAACCATCTCGAAAATAGAACGACTTTTCTCTTTTGCGCCGGTTTTCATCCTGTAACATCCCGCTTCTGGCTCAAAAGTTCCCGCTTCCGCCGTTTTACCGAGACGTCGCGTAGCAATCTGCGCCGCGACTCTCCGTCGCATCGCGCAGCGCGGATGACGGGCGGCGGCTCTCGAATCCGCGCCCGCGCCTTCTTCGCGTCCACCCGGCGCGTGTCGTCACACCCGCAGGGCAAGGCCTCGTCCTACCGCGCGTCACGCGTGGCTTTTCCACTCACGGGTTCTTTTTTTCGATGCAGGCAACACCTCTGTCCGACGCCCCGCGCGCGGCCGGCCGTGCGCTCACGCGCGGCGACTACAAGACGCTCACGCTCGCCGCGCTCGGCGGCGCGCTCGAGTTCTACGACTTCATCATCTTCGTGTTCTTTGCGCCGGTCATCGGCCAACTGTTCTTTCCGCCGACGATTCCTGACTGGCTGCGTCAATTGCAGACTTTCGGCATCTTCGCGGCCGGTTATCTCGCGCGCCCGCTTGGCGGAATCGTCATGGCGCACTTCGGCGATCTGCTCGGCCGCAAGCGCATGTTCACGCTCTCCGTGCTGCTGATGTCCGTGCCGACGCTCCTGATGGGCCTGTTGCCCACTTACGCGTCGATCGGCATGATGGCGCCCGTGCTGCTGCTCCTGTTTCGCGTGATGCAGGGCGCGGCGGTCGGCGGCGAGGTGCCGGGCGCGTGGGTGTTCGTCTCCGAGCACGTGCCGGGCCGTCATGTCGGCTATGCGTGCGGCACGCTCACGGCCGGTCTGACGGCGGGCATCCTGCTCGGTTCGCTCATCGCCACGGCGATCAACAAGTCGTTCGCGCCCGCCGAAGTCGCCGATTTCGCATGGCGTCTGCCGTTCCTGCTCGGCGGCCTGTTCGGTCTGTGCTCGGTCTACCTGCGTCGCTGGCTGCATGAAACGCCGGTGTTCGCCGAGTTGCAGAAGCGCAAGTCGCTCGCGGCGGAAATCCCGCTCAAGGCGGTGCTGCGCGACCACGGCCGCGCGGTGATCGTTTCGATGCTGCTCACGTGGATGCTGTCGGCGGCGATCGTCGTCGTGATCCTGATGACGCCGACCTTGCTCCAGAAGCAGTTCCACATCGCGCCGGCGACGGTGCTCGTCGCGAACTGCGCGGCGACGCTGTGCCTCACGATCGGCTGCGTGCTCGCGGGCGCGATCGCGGGCCGCATCGGCGCGGGCAAGACCATCTTCATCGGCGGCGTGGCGCTTGCCGTGTCGTACTGGCTGATGTTCCAGCAGGTCGCGCTCGATGCCTCCGTGCTGCTGCCGTGGTACGCGCTCGCGGGCTTTTTCGTCGGCGTGATCGGCGCGATTCCGTTCGTGATGGTGAAGGCGTTCCCGCCCGCCATCCGCTTCTCGGGCATCTCGTTCTCGTACAACGTCGCGTACGCGGTGTTCGGCGGACTCACGCCGATCGTCGTCTCGCTGATGATGAAATCGAGCCCGATGGCGCCCGCGGTCTACGTCGGCGCACTGTGCGCGGTCGGCGCGCTGACGACGTTCTTCATAAGGGAAACACGCTGATTCAGCATTGATGTCGTCGGGAAAATGGCGCGCCGCTCACCCGGCGCGCCATTTTTCATTCGACTTTCACGTTTCAGGCCACGCCGAAACATCGAACGCGCGACGCGCTTACGATGAACGGCATGAACTCGAACCTTTCCTCATCCGAAACGCATTTGTCCGCGCGACAGATGCTCGTCGTCACGGCGACCAGCGTCGGCTTCGTCGTCTCTCAGCTCGATGTCTCGATCGTCAATGTCGCGCTCGCGAGCATCGGTCACGACCTGCGAGCGAGCGTCGCGAGCCTGCAATGGACCGTCGACAGTTACGCGCTCGCCTTCGCCGCGCTCATGCTCTCGGCGGGCTCGCTCGGCGATCGCTTCGGCGCGCGGCGCATGTTCCTCGGCGGCCTCGCGCTCTTCGCGCTGGCCTCGCTCGCGTGCGCCTTTTCGCGCGATGTGACCCAACTGATCGCCGCGCGCGCCCTGCAAGGCATCGGCGCCGCGGGCATGCTGCCGAATTCGCTCGCGCTCCTTAACGCGTCATGCGGCCACGACCGGCGCCTGCGCGCGCGTGCGGTCGGCCTGTGGACCGCGGCGGGCGCGGTGTCGATCGCGGCGGGGCCGATCGTCGGCGGCGTGCTGATCGCGGCGTTCGGCTGGCGCAGCATCTTCTGGGTCAATCTGCCGATCTGCGCGGCAGGCATCGCGGCGACGCTCGTCTGGGTCGAGAAAACGCGCGCGAAAGACCGCGAACAGGCGGGCGGCATCGATCTGCCCGGCCAGGCGCTCGCGATCGTCGCACTCGCTGCGCTGGTCGGCGCGGTGATCGAACTGCGTCCGCTCGGACCGGCGCATCCGCTCGTGATCGGCGGAGTCGTGCTCGCGCTGGCGGCGGGCGGCGCGTTCATCGCGATCGAACGAAAAAGCCGCGCGCCGATGCTGCCGCTCTCGCTCTTCGCCGAGCGCACGTTCAGCGCGGCCGTCGTCTTCGGTATCGGCGTGAATCTCACCTATTATGGAATGGTCTTCGTTTTGAGCCTGTATTTGCAGCGTGTGCTCGGCCATACGCCTTTGCAGACCGGTCTCGCGTTCCTGCCGCTGACGGGCGGCTTCCTGATCTCGAACCTCGCGAGCGGCCCCGTCGTGGCGCGCTTCGGCTCGCGCGGCCCAATGATCGCCGGCGCGCTGCTCGATGCAGCGGGCTTCGCGGCGCTCGGCTTCGTCGATGCGACGACGCCCACGGCCGCGCTGCTCGTGCCGTTCCTGCTGATTCCCTCCGGCATGGGCCTCGCGGTTCCGGCGATGACGACCGCGCTGCTCGGCACCGTCGGCCAGCAGCGCGCGGGCACGGCGTCGGCGGTGCTCAATACCGCGCGACAGGCGGCGGGCGCGATCGGCGTCGCGGCGTTCGGCGCGCTCGCGGCGCACGGCGACGGCGCGCCGAATGCGGAACATATCGTCGATGCGGTGCGCTGGTCGGCGGTGATCTCCGTTGCATTGTTGCTGGGCGCCGCGCTGATCGCGCGTCATGTACGCAACCCGGCGAACGCGCAGACGGAAGCCACGAAAAAACGCGCGTGCGGCGCGCTTTCCGACGAAACCGAATAAAGATGGGCGGCAGCGGGAACGCTCGTTGCAGTGTTCAGGCAAAGCGCGCTGGAAGATCCACCCATTGAAGGAAGATTCAGGAGATCACCATGTCGACGATGCCTCGCTCCCCCGAAGAGCCTCTCGAACCGGACCCGGACAAGCTGCTCGATCCGGACGCCCCGCCGAACCCCGACGATCCGGACATGCCCGATGGCCCGGATTCCGCCACGCCGATGGTGCCCGCCGATCCGAAGAACGGCGAGCCGCGCATGTGACCGGCTGAACGACTGGCGAGCCGATAAAGCAATGCCCGCGCGGCCGCATGAGCCGCGCGGGCATTCTTCCTGATGGACTGGCCTGAAACGCTGCTACAGGCTCGTCGTCTGCACGGTGCCGGTTTCCAGCGCGCGCTCGATCAACGCTTCCTGCTGCGCCTTGCGCACGGCATCGGCGACGAGCGTATCGGGCGCTTCGACTTCCGCCTTGATCGCACCGATGATGCCGTCGGCCTCGACGATCACGAGCGACTCCGCCGAATCCGCACGGCTGATGATGACCCGCGCCGGTCCGCCACCTTCCGCGATGCTCGCGCAGAACTGCATGTTTTGCCCGCCGATTACCTGCTCGAATGTTTGAATCATCGCTGCCTTCCGCGTTGGTTGGACAAAAGCTGACACAGGCTGCGCACCGTTAGCACGCAGCCTGCCTTCTCATTGATTCGCACATGCGCACCAGGTTCAATTCTGTAAGCATGCGGGCGGCGACGCAAGCTCAACGTCTCGCATCGTCGAGTTGCCGCAGGACGGCGGCCGTAGCGTCGTCGGCGGGAAAAAATGCCTCGATCGCGAGTTCGGACAACGTGATATCGACCGGCGTGCCGAAGACCGTCGTCGTGCTGAAGAAGGACAGCACGCCGTATTGCGTGCGCATGCGCAGCGGCACGACGACCGGATCGGTGTCCGCTCGCGCCGCGTGCCCGGCATGGTCGGGCGCGGGATACGCTTCGAGTTCCGCGAAGAGCGTAGCGAGCGTCGCGTCGCCGGAAACGTCGATCTGCCGGCGCAGACGCGCGAGCAGATGCGCGCGCCATTCGTGCCAGTTATCGATCACATCGGCGAGACCTTGCGGATGCATCGACAGACGCAGCACATTCACCGGCGGCGCGAGCAGTTCTTCATCCGCTGATGCGACGAGCGGCGCGAACGCCGCGTTGGCCGCGACCATCGTCCAGTGGCGATCGACGGCGAGCGCGGGATACGGCTCGTGCCCCTTCAACACGAGATCGACCGCTCGGCGCGCGGCGGCGAGTTGCGGATCGGCGAGCGCGCGCTCGCGATACAGCGGCGCATAACCGGCCGCGACGAGCAGCGTATTGCGCTCGCGCAGCGGCACGTCGAGTTGCTCGGCGAGGCGCATGAGCATCTCGCGGCTCGGCAGCGAGCGTCCCGATTCGACGAAGCTCAGATGGCGCGTGGAAACGTCCGCGACGCCGGCGAGATCGAGCTGGCTCAGGCGCCGTCGCTGGCGCCATTCGCGCAACAGCGTGCCGACGCTCGATTGCATGGCGGAGTGTGCAAGGGTCGAGTTCATGCGAGCGATGTTAGACGAAGCTCGTGCGCGCGATCCATTACCTGCGACGTAATCGCTTCGAACGGCATGAGGCCGCATTGACGAACGAGCGTAAGATTTACTTCGCAAACCTTTGCGCAGAAAAAGTTGCGCGCGTCACCCTAAATGTCCGGTGCTTAAAAGCCGATAAGCCCCACAACAAGCGAACAATGCGTCGCGAGCCGTGCGCGTCTCAATCCCGAGCACGCACGGCTCGCGGCGCCCGGACATTTGCGGAGAAAACATGTTTGTCATCATCGGATGGGTCCTGGTTATCGGCTCGGTGATCGGAAGCTTCATCGGCGTCGGCGGCCACCTCGCCGCCCTCGTGCAACCGTTCGAGCTGCTGTGTATTTTCGGCGCGGCGATCGGCGCGTTCGTCGTATCGAATCCGACGGCCACGCTCAAGAAAACCCTGCAATCCATTCCGAAGGCCTTCAAAGGCGGCGGCTACTCGAAAGAGAAGTACCTCGCGCTGATCGCGCTGCTCTACGAACTGCTTCAGAAGGCGCGCAAGGAAGGGATGATGGCGCTCGAAGCCGACGTCGACGCGCCCGAGTCCAGCCCGGTCTTTCAGAAGTACGAGCACGTGATGGCCGATCATCATCTGCTCGATTTCATCGTCGACTATCTGCGGATGATGTCGGCGGGCAACGTCAACGCGCTCGAAATGCAGGATCTGATGGACGAGGAACTCGAGACGCATCACACCGAAAGCGCGGTCGCGGCCAATGCAATCCAGAAGATGGCGGACGGCCTGCCCGCGTTCGGTATCGTCGCGGCAGTGATGGGCGTCGTGCACACGATGGGCTCGGTCGGTGCAGCGCCCGCGGTGCTCGGCGAGATGATCGCGGGTGCGCTCGTCGGCACCTTCCTCGGCATTCTGCTGGCCTATGGTTTCATCGGCCCGCTCGCGGATCTGCTCAACGCCAAGGGCGCGGCCGAAGCGAAGCCGTTCCAGTGCGTGAAGTCCGTGCTGCTCGCATCGATGAACGGCTATGCGCCGACGATCGCTGTCGAGTTCGGCCGCAAGGTGCTCTTCACCGCCGACCGTCCGAGCTTCAAGGAACTCGACGACGCGGTGCGCGCAACCAAGATGCCGAAGTCGGCTTCCTAACTTGACGGCATAGACATCATGGCTGAGAAACCATCACGCGATCCACTGCAATCGGTGCTCGCGCCTACCGTCGTCGTGAAGCGCAAGAAGAAGGCGCACGGCCACGGTCATCATGGCGGCGCGTGGAAGATCGCCTACGCCGACTTCGTCACCGCGATGATGGCGTTCTTTCTGCTGATGTGGCTGCTCGGCTCGACCTCGAAGTACGACAAGGAAGGCATCGAGCAGTACTTCAATACGCCGCTCTCCGCGCTCTTTGGCAACGATGGCGGCGCGTCGGCGCATACGAGCGTCATCACGGGCGGCGGCAAGGATTTGTCGAGCACGCGTCCGGGTGAAGGCAAGAAGAGCCAGGCGCAGCCCGTGCCGCAATCGATCGCGCGCGCGGCCGTCGCGATGGAAGACTTGCAGAAGCTGCAGCAACTCAAGCAGAAGCTGATGGCGCTCATCGAGCAGATGC
Organism: Caballeronia jiangsuensis; assembly: GCA_000648925.1. Classification (GTDB taxonomy): domain Bacteria; phylum Pseudomonadota; class Gammaproteobacteria; order Burkholderiales; family Burkholderiaceae; genus Caballeronia; species Caballeronia jiangsuensis. The sequence continues at coordinate 27,446 of JFHF01000063.1, read as the reverse complement.
CGGCGTTGCGCGCGTTCAAGGATCAGATTCGCATCGCGATCACGAGCGAAGGATTGCGCATCGAGATCGTCGATTCGCTCAAGCGGCCGATGTTCGCATCCGGCAGCTCGAAGCTCGAAGGTTATGTGACGACGATCCTGACGAACATCGGCGCATCGCTGAACGATGTCGATAACCGCGTGTCGATCGCGGGACATACGGATGCGGTGGCCTATTCGGGCAGTCAGGCAGGCTATTCGAACTGGGAGCTTTCGAGTGAGCGCGCCAATTCGGCAAGACGCGCGCTCGTCGCGGGTGGCATGAAGGAAAGCAAGGTATTGCAGGTGCGCGGGCTTGCCGACGTGCTGCCGCTCAACAAGGATGTCGTCGATGAGCCTACGAATCGGCGGATCAGTATTCTCGTGCTGAACAAGGCGGCCGAGCAGGCGTTCTTCCGCGATGGCGGACGGACTACGGTCGATGAGACGCGGCCCGTCGATGCGGCGATTCCGTCGGCAGTGGCGGCCAAATCGAATGCGCCGGTGGCGGTGGTGAAGTAGGGATTCGCCGGATCCGGTCAGAGCGCCATGCCTGCAAAGGCATGGCGCTTTGCTTTGCACTCGACATTCAGCAGCGTGGTCCGCGCATCTAAAGTTTTCCGCCGATGTTCCGTTAATCCCTTGTCGGTGCGCCGTAAAGAGAGCCGCAGTCCGTGCCTACTACAAAGACCAACAATACGCTATGAAACTCTTATCGAAGCTGATGCTGCTCGCCCTGCCCGTACTCGCCGCCTGCGGAGGCGGGGGCGACGATCAGACCTGCAAGACCGACCTCGGCACGCTGACGAAGTCCTGCGTCCCCAATCCTTCCCACGCGCTGCCGGAAGGCATCTGGTACGGCTCGGTGAATTCGTCGCAGTCGCTTGCGGCGCAGACCATCGTTCTCGAAACCGGCCAGTACTTCAGTATCTATACGCAGAACGGTTCGTTTGTCTGGCTCATCGAAGGCATCATGACGGCCACGGACGGCGCGTTCACCGATCCGGCGACTGTCGGCTTTCACACGCTTGGCGCGATTCGCGCCGGAACGCTGTCCGGCAACTTCACCGCGAAGAGCGCGCTCACGGCGACGACGAGCCTCTTCGTCAGCCCGGACACGACTCCCACGAGCTTCAACGGCAACTACAACGCGACATACGACACGCCGATCGCCATCAGCGACGTCGCGCGCGCATGGACCAGCGGTGCGGGCGTCACGCCGGTCTCGACGATCACGGTCGCCGCCGACGGCACGGCCAAGGGCACGCAGAACGCCTGCACGTTCACGGGCAGCTTCAAACCGCGCCCGACCGGCAAACATCTGCTCGACGGCACGCTGAATTTCACGGGCTCGTTATGTGCTCTCAGCAACGTGTCGGTGTCCGTCGAAGCGACTGTCGTGAACGGGCAGCTCACGATCGTCGGCGTGACGCCGCAACGAGATCAGGCGTTCTATCTGTCGGCGCAGTAGACGTTGGCGGCGCGCCATGTACGTGACCGGTGCATGGCGCTCGTATTCGATCAGCCGATCCACTCGGTCGCCGTCTGCACGACGAGCCATATGTTCGCCGCGCTGATCACGACGAACAGCGCCCACGCGACAAGCTTCATGTGCGGCTTGTTCGCGAACGCCCCCATCAGGCTTCGATCGCTCGTCATTCGAATCAACGGATAAAGCGCGAACGGCAACTGCAGGCTCAGCACGACCTGACTCGCGACCAGCAGCTTTCCGACCGCGCCGTTCCCCATCACATATACGCCGATCAACGCCGGCACGAGCGCCAGCGCCCGCGTGATGAACCTGCGCTGATAGCAGGGAATCTTCAGGTTCAGAAACCCTTCCATGATCACCTGCCCCGCGATGGTTCCGGTGAACGTGGAGCTTTGTCCCGACGCGAATAGCGTCACCGCAAAAAGAACCGCGGCAAGCCCGGTGCCGACGATCGGTGCAAGCAGCTTGTACGCATCCTCGATTTCGGTGACTTGCGTGTGCCCCGTCGCATGGAAAGCCGATGCCGCGAGAATCAGGATCGCCGCATTGATGAGCAGCGCAAGAACCAGCGACACGATGGTGTCGAGCCGCGAGAAACGGATCGCCGACGCGAGGCTCTTCGCATCGCGATTCACCACGCGCGTCTGCACGATCGACGAATGCAGATACAGGTTATGCGGCATCACGGTCGCGCCGAGAATGCCTATCGCGAGATAGAGCGGTTCGCGCTCGCTCAATGCGTGAATCGAAGGCACGAGCCCCGCGGCGATGGAAGGCCAATGCGGCTTGACGAGCACGAGCTCGACGACATAACCCACGCCGATCGTCGCGATCAGCCCGAGCATGATCGCTTCGAGATCGCGAAAGTTCTTGCCCTTCAATCCGAGCACGATGAGCGTATCGAATGCGGTGAGCACCACGCCCCATATCAGCGATACACCGAACAGCAAGTGAAACGCGAGCGCACCGCCGAGCACTTCCGCGAGATCGCACGCGATGATCGACAACTCGGCCAGCATCCATTGCACATTCGCGACGGGCTTTGCATAGCGTTCGCGCGAAAGCTGCGCGAGATCCTTTCCCGTGACGATGCCAAGCCGCATCGAAAGGCATTGCAGCACCATCGCCGCGAGACTCGACAGCACGACCACGAAGAGCAGGTTATAGCCATAACGCGATCCGGCTTCGATGTCCGTCGCCCAGTTGCCGGGGTCCATATACCCGATGGAAATGAGCAAGCCCGGTCCTGCGAATTGCAGCAGCTTTTTCCAGAGCGGCGCGCCCGGCGAAACAGCCACCGAGCCTTTGACTTCCGATGGACAAAACGGCGCTGTGGCCGTGGTCGGCAGATTGAAAGGCAATTTATCGGTTCCTGATTTTAAGTGGCTTACAAACCGCTCTCGCGGGCGAGTCTATCATCGGCCACACGCGATTTCAGACAGCCCCTTCGATGCTTCTTCCTCGTGTTCAGCGCGCGCTCCAATCTGACGATAACGCCATCTGATCGCCAGCATGTCGTCACGGTGCTACACATAGAATCCAGTGGTGGCTGTGGTAAGCGTGCCGACGTTGCAAATCGCACACCCGCACGCCGCGTTCATCCTTCAAACACATGAGGAGTACGCCATGAAACTGGTCACACGCATCGCCATGATCGCGCTCGCCGTCGCACCGCTGACCGCGCTCGCACAACAGTCCGACGGCCTGACGCGCGCACAGGTCAAACAGGACCTGCAACGCGTCGAGCAAGCCGGCTATAACCCGTCCGAGCGCGACGCCTTCTATCCCACCGACATCCAGGCAGCGGAAGCGAAGGTCAGCACGCAAAGCGCATATGGCGCTTCCACGGATGGCAGCTCGTCTTCCGGACGCACGATGTCGACGACACCGCTCGGCCAGACGCCGCAATAAGCACGCAGACATCCCTATCGAAGAGACACGCGCGGCTCCCATCGACCGCGAATGATCCCGCGCCGTCTCGTTGCATTCCAGCACACACAGTTACCGGCGCATAAGCTGCGCTATTCCCCCCTATTCAATAACAAGCACGCATTCCTACCGCGCGCTTTCGCAAGCTTGCTTTCAAATCGCCTTATCTGACAGTCACGCCATATTCACGTCATATTGTCGTTGGCACCCGGCCACTACCATAGCGACACGGATGGCGAACCGCACGCCTCGTTCCGTCATTGCGTCTCGCGCGCCGCACTCGCCTCTTTCGCAGCGCCCTTCCCCAGCATCTTCCGAACGACTCAATGTGGATAGTCAACGTTGCGCTTAAGCGGCCCTACACGTTCATCGTGATGGCCATCATGATTCTGCTGGCGACGCCCTTCGTCCTTTTGACGACGCCGGTGGACGTGCTTCCCGAAATCGATATTCCCGTCGTCAGCATCATCTGGAACTACACGGGCTTGTCCTCGCAGGACATGGCCAATCGCATCACGTCGGTCAACGAGCGCAGTCTCACGACCACCGTGAACAACATCGAGCACATCGAGTCGCAATCGCTGCCGGGCATCGCGATCATCAAGCTCTTTTTGCAGCCGACAGCGAATATCCAGACCGCGATCGCGCAGACCGTCGCCGTCGAGCAGGCCCAACTGAAGCAGATGCCGCCGGGCGCGACGCCGCCGCTCGTCATCAGCTATTCGGCGTCGAGCATTCCGGTGATCCAGCTCGGCCTTTCCAGCCCGAAGCAGTCCGAGCAGGACCTGAACGACACCGCGCTCAACTTCCTGCGTCCGCAACTCGTGACGATACCCGGCGCGGCCGTGCCTTATCCCTATGGCGGCAAGACGCGCCTCATCTCCGTCGATCTCGACACGCGCGCGCTGCTCGCCAAGGGCCTCACGCCGACCGATGTCGTGCAGGCCGTCAACGCGCAGAACCTGATCCTGCCGACCGGCACCGCGAAGATCGGCCCGCGCGAATATACGATCAACATGAACGGTTCGCCCGCGACCGTCGCGGGTCTGAACGATATTCCCGTGCGCACCATCAACGGCGCGACGACCTACCTGCGCGAAGTCGCGCACGTGCGCGACGGCTTCTCGCCGCAGACCAATATCGTGCGGCAGGACGGGCATCGCGGCGTGCTGATCTCGGTGCTGAAGAACGGCAACGCATCGACGCTTTCCATCGTCAACACGCTGCAGGATCTGTTGCCGCAAGCGCGCGCGTCGCTGCCGCCCGATCTGAAGATCAGCGCGCTCTTCGATCAGTCCGTGTTCGTGAAGGCCGCCGTGCAGGGCGTGGTGCGCGAGGCGCTGATCGCAGCCGCCCTCACCGCCGCGATGATCCTGCTCTTTCTCGGCAACTGGCGCAGCACGTGCATCATCGCGATCTCGATTCCGCTCTCGATACTCTCGTCATTGATCGTGCTGCATGCGCTCGGGCAGACCATCAACATCATGACGCTCGGCGGCCTCGCGCTCGCAGTCGGCATTCTCGTCGACGATGCGACCGTGACGATCGAGAACATCGAGCGGCATCTGCATCTGGGCACGAATCTGCATGACGCGATTCTCGAAGGCGCGGGTGAAATCGCGGTGCCCGCGCTCGTGTCGACGCTATGCATCTGCATCGTGTTCGTGCCGATGTTCTTTCTCACCGGCGTCGCCAAGTTCCTGTTCGTGCCGCTCGCGGAAGCCGTCGTGTTTGCGATGATCGCGTCGTACATTCTGTCGCGCACGCTCGTTCCGACGCTCGCGATGCTTCTGATGGGGCACGCCCATGCGCCCGATTCGAAAGCGAAGCCGAATCTCTTCATGCGTCTGCATCGCCGTTTCGATCGCGGCTTCGAGCGCATGCGCGGCGCGTACATCGTCATTCTGTCGACGCTGCTCGTGAAAAGGCGCCTGTTCGCCACGCTGTTTCTCGGCTTCTGTCTGCTCTCGACGGCGCTCGTGTTCGTGCTCGGCGAGGACTTCTTTCCGAGCGTCGATGCGGGCGATATCCGCATGCACATGCGTGCGCCGACCGGCACGCGCATCGAGGAAACCGCGCGTCTCGCCGATGAAGTCGAAAAGGTCGTGCGCCAGATCGTGCCGCAAGACGAACTCGCCACCATACTCGATAACCTCGGCCTGCCTTATAGCGGCATCAATCTCTCGTACAGCAACGCAGGAACGATCGGCACGCTCGACGGCGAAATCCAGGTCGCGCTCAATCCCGATCATGCGCCGACGCAAAAATACATCGACGAATTGCGTGCGCTGCTGCCGCGCCGCTTTCCTGGCGTCGAGTTCTTCTTTCAGCCCGCGGACATTGTCACGCAGATCCTGAACTTCGGCCTGCCCGCCGCCATCGACGTGCAGATTCAAGGGCAGAACGCGCAGGCGAATTTCGAAGTCGCGAGCAAGCTGATGAAGCAGGTCCGCATGATTCCCGGCAATGTCGACACGCACATCCAGCAGAAGCTCGACGAACCCGCGATCAACCTGCAGATGGATCGCACACGCCTGCAACAACTGAATCTCTCCGCGAGCAACGTCGCGCAGAACGTGCTCGTGTCGCTGTCGGGCAGTTCGCAAACCGCGCCGGGCTTCTGGTTCAATTCGCGCAATGGCGTCGAGTACAACCTCGCGGTGCAGACGCCGCAGTATCAGATCTCGTCGATCGACGAGTTGCTGCGCACGCCCGTGTCCGCATCGATCAACGGCCCGACGCAATTGCTCGGCAATCTCGTGCGCATCGCGCCGGAGAATCAGTTCGCGGTGGTCACGCACTACAACATCCGGCCCGTGATCGATCTCTTCGTGAGCGTCGAAGGGCGCGATCTCGGCGGCGTCGCACGGCAGGTGAATCATCTCGTCGATGAAGCGCGCAAGACGCTTCCGCGCGGCAGTCAGATCGTCGTGCGCGGCCAGGTCGAAACGATGCGCACGTCGTTCTTCGGACTCGGCCTCGGCGTCGCGATGGCGATCGTGCTCGTATATCTGCTGATCGTCGTGAACTTCCAGTCGTGGGTCGATCCGCTCATCATCGTGAGTGCTTTGCCCGCGGCGCTCGCCGGCATCATCTGGATGCTCTTTCTCACCGGCACGCACTTAAGCGTGCCCGCGCTCACCGGCGCGATCATGACGATGGGCGTCGCGACCGCGAACAGCATTCTGATGGTGTCGTTCGCGCGCCAGCGTCTGAACGCCGGCATGCCGCCGCTCACCGCCGCGCTCGAAGCGGGCGCGAGCCGCATACGCCCCGTCTTGATGACCGCCTTCGCGATGATCATCGGCATGATTCCGATGGCGCTCGGTCTCGGCGAAGGCGCGGAGCAAAACGCGCCGCTCGGCCGCGCCGTGATCGGCGGCCTGCTCTTCGCCACGGTTTCCACGCTCTTTTTCGTGCCGCTCGTCTTCGCGGGCATCCATGCGCGTCTCGCGCGCCGCGCCGCGCGCAAGGGCCCGGCGCAGCATGAAAACGACAGCGGCCAACACTGACATCACAGCATCCCGACGAACATGACCGAAAAGAACCACGCATCGCTTGCGATTCCCGCTCGCGACCCGAACGAAGGGCCCGCGCTGCCGCCGCGCCAGGTCGAATGGAAGCGCGCGAAGATTGCGCTCGTCATCGTGCTCGCGTTGCTCGCGATCGGCGCGGCGCGCACCGTCGTCACCGACGTGCTGCATAGCCGCTCGATCGCCTCGCGCACGCAACAGAACGCGCAGCAGTATGTGAACGTCGTGTTGCCGACGCAAACCGATGGCGGCGGTGAAACGACCTTGCCGGGCACGCTGCGCGGCTTCGTCGAATCGCCGATCTATGCACGCGCGACGGGTTATCTGCTGCACTGGTATGTGGATATCGGCGCGCGCGTGAAGCAAGGCCAGGTGCTCGCCGATCTCGATACGCCCGAGATCGATCAGGAACTCGCGCAGGCGGTCGCGCAACGCGATCAGACCGCATCGAGCCTCGGTCTCGCCAAGAGCTCGCTCGAACGCTGGCAGCAATTGCGTCAGCGCGATGCGGTGTCGCAACAGGAACTCGACGAACGGCAAAGCACCTACAACCAGGACGTCGCGAACCTCGCCGCAGCGGATGCCAACGTGAAGCGCCTGCGTCAGCTCGAATCGTTCAAGCGCATCGTCGCGCCGTTCGCGGGCGTCGTTACGCAGCGCAATGTCGATGTGGGCGATCTCATCGATGCGGGCAGCGGCACGAGCCGCGCGCTCTTCGCGCTCGCGCAGTCCGATCCGTTGCGCGTGTTCGTGCAATTGCCGCAGGCGTATGCGCAGAACGTTTCGCTCGAACAGGACGTGACGGTTTCGCAGGCGGAACTGCCCGGCCAGCAGTTTCACGGCAAGATCACGCACATCTCCGGCGCGATCGACGTGCCCACGCGCTCGTTGCAGGTCGAAGTGACGCTGCCGAATCCCGATGGCCGCCTGCGTCCCGGCGCGTATGTGCAGGTTGCGGTGCCCGCGACTGCCCATGCGCGACTGCTGGTGCCGGGCAACGCGTTGCTGTTCCGCTCGGAAGGCCCGCGTCTCGCGGTCGTCGATGCCGACGGCCACGTTCGTCTGCACAAGATCGTGATCGCGCAGGATCTCGGGCAATCGCTCGAAATCGAGAGCGGCATCGACGCGACGGACAAGATCATCATCAACCCGAGCGATTCGGTCGCGGATGGCGATCATGTCGTGATCGCGCCGCAGCAGAAGCAACAGCAGCCTGCTTCGGGTAACAAGGCCACATCATGAAAGCCGCGCTTTGCATCACGCTCGTTTCGATGCTCGCTGCGTGCACGGTCGGGCCTGACTATCGCCGGCCCGTCGCCGAAACGCCGCCGACATGGAAGACGGATTCGTACTGGCGCGTGGGCGAGCCTTCGCATGCGCCGCTCGCGCTCGGCTGGTGGCAGACATTCGACGACGACACGCTGACCGGCCTCGAAACGCAGGCGCTCGCGCAAAACCAGACGCTCGCCGCCGCGAGCGCGCACTATGCTCAGGCACGCGCGACGCTTGCGCAGACGTCCTCGCTCGCGCTGCCCGAAATCGATCTCGGCGCGAACGCGTCGCGCTCGCGCATTTCGCGCAACCGGCCCGTCAACAACTACGCGACGCCGAACAGCTCGACCGTGCAGAACGATCTGAAGCTCGCGCCGACCGTCGATTACGATGTCGATCTCTTCGGCCGCATTCGACGCGAGGTGGAAGGCGCGCGTGCGTCGGCGGACCAGTCGCGCGACGATCTCGCGAATGCGCGCCTCGTGCTGACCACCGATCTCGCGAGCGACTACTTCTCGATGCGCGAGCTCGACGCCGAAATCGACGTGCTGAACCGCTCCGTCGATCTTCAGAACAAAGCGCTCGACTACGTGAAAGCGCAACACGATCTGGGCGCGGTATCCGGCCTCGACGTCTTGCAGCAACAGGCCCTGCTCGACCAGACGCGCGTGCAGGCGCAACTGCTTCTGAATACGCGCGCGCAATTCGAGCACGCGATCGCCGCGCTCGTCGGCACGCCCGCGCCGCAGTTCTCGATTGCGCCCGCGCTGACCGAGCGCCCGCTTCCGCCGATACCACTCGGCGTGCCGAGCGACGTGTTGCAGCGCAGGCCCGATGTCGCCTCGGCCGAGCGCGCGATGGCCGCCGCCAATGCGCAGATCGGCGTCGCGAAGGCGGCGTTCTTTCCGAGCCTCACGTTGAACGGCACGGTCGGCTGGGAGAGCACCGCGTTCTCCAGCCTCTTCTCCGCGCCGAGTCTTTTGTGGACCATCGGCACGATGGCGAGCCAGGTCGTCTTCGATGGCGGACGGCGTTCGGCCGCCGTCGACTTCGCGAATCAGGGCTATGTCGCGGCCGTCGCGAATTATCGGCAGACGGTGCTCGGCGCGTTTCAGCAAGTGCAGGACGGCATCGTCGGATTGTCGGTGCTCGACGGCGCGGCGAACCAGTCGCACGCGGCCGTCGAGGATGCGCGACGATTGCTGTCGCTCGCGAACGATCGCTATTCAGGCGGCCTCGTCGCCTATCTCGATGTGATCACCGCGCAGCAGCAATTGCTCACGAGCGAGCGTCAGGACGTGCAGATTCACGGGCAGCAGCGCACCGTATCGGTGGCGCTCGTGAAGGCGCTGGGCGGCGGATGGAACGTGAATGACGCGGCGCACGACGGTGAAGAAATGGCGAATGCAGCCGACAAACCGCCCGCGCGCTGACCTCGATCGAAACGTAAGCAAGATGCCCGCGAGACTCGTATAGTAGGCATTTGAACAATACGGTAAACACACACTGAACGCGCACAGGTGCCAGGCATGAAAGTCCTGATAGTCGAAGACGAACACAAAGTGGTGGATTACCTGCGCTCGGGGCTGACCGAGCAAGGCTGGGTCGTCGACATCGCGATGGACGGCGAGGAAGGCACGCATCTCGCCATCGAATACGACTACGACGTGATCGTGCTCGACGTGATGCTGCCAAGACGCGACGGCTTCTCGGTGTTGAAGGCGCTGCGCCTGCAAAAATCCACGCCGGTCATCATGCTCACCGCGCGCGATCACATCAACGATCGCGTGCGCGGGCTGCGCGAAGGCGCGGACGACTATCTCACGAAGCCGTTCTCGTTCCTCGAACTCGTCGAGCGTCTGCATGCGCTCGCGCGCCGCACGCGCGCGCAGGAATCGACGCTCATTTCCGTCGGCGATCTGTATGTCGATCTGATCGGCCGCCGTGCGACACGCGATGGCGTGCGGCTCGATCTCACCGCGAAGGAGTTCCAGTTGCTCTCCGTGCTCGCGCGCCGTCATGGCGACATTCTCTCGAAGACCGCGATCACCGAGCTCGTCTGGGAAGTCGATTTCGAAAGCCACACGAACGTCGTCGAAACGGCGATCAAGCGGCTGCGCGCGAAACTCGACGGACCGTTCCGCACGAAACTGCTGCATACCGTGCGCGGCATGGGCTACGTGCTCGAAGTGCGCGAAGCCCGCGACACGCGCGATGCAAGGGAAGACGCGAGACCATCATGAACATGCAGTGGGCATCTTCTTCGGACGAACCGCGCACCCAGCGCTCCATCTCGCGGCGCCTCGCCGTGATGTTCGCGCTCGTCGCGCTGTTCGTGTTTTCGCTCGTCGGCTCGGGGCTCTTTCTGGTGCTGCGCGTGCAACTGGAGCAGCATCTGCGCGACTCGCTCGACAATCGCGCGGAAGTTGCGCGGCTCATCGTCACGCATGTATCGAACCCGGACAAGTGGAAGATCGCGAAGGAGAAGCTCGCCGACATCACGCCGCGCGACGGCTCCACGCTCTTCGCCGTCTCCAGCAACGATCCGCGCTTCGAATACGGCTCGCCGCCCGCGGGCCACATCACCAAGCGCGTGATGGGCGGCTATGTGCGCTTTCGTCCCGAAGGCCGCGCCTACGACATGCTGATGACCACGCTGACGATTCCGCCGAACGCGGACCGTCCGCCCTTGCAACTCTTCGTCGCGATCGATTGCTCGCCGAACGTCCATACGATGCGCGCCTTCGGTCTCGCGCTGGCCGCGTTCATGGCGCTATCGACCGTCGCGGTGCTGCTGCTGAGTTATTCGGTCGCGCGCTTGGGCCTCGCACCGCTCGCGCGTCTCACACGCGATGCATCCAAGCTGAGCCCGAACAATCGCTCGCAACGCCTGAACACGCGCGCGCTGCCGATGGAACTGGACGATCTCGCGAAGTCCTTCAACGGCGCGCTCGAACGGCTCGATCACGCATACGGCCGGCTCGAATCCTTCAACGCCGATGTCGCGCACGAACTGCGCACGCCGGTCACGATCCTCATCGGTCAGACCGAAGTGGCGTTGACGCGCGACCGCTCGATCGATGAATTGCGGCATACGCTGCAATCGAATCTCGAAGAGTTCGAGCGCGTGCGCGCGATCATCAACGACATGCTGTTTCTGGCACGCGCCGATCAGGGCGAGCGCGCGACGGGGCTCGTCGAAGTATCGCTCGCGGCGGAGGTCAACCGGACGCTCGAGTTTCTGGAAATTCCGCTGGAAGAAGCGCAGGTTCGCGCGGTCGCAAGCGGCGATGCACGCGCGTTCGTCAACACGTCGCTGTTCGGACGCGCGCTGTCCAATCTCGTGATGAACGCGATCCAGCATTGCGCGCCCGGCGCGACCATTGCCGTGTCGATCACGCGCGAGCATGGGCGCATCCGTATCGCGGTGGCCAATCCGGGCGATCTGATCCAGCCGCACGTGAAGGAGCATCTCTTCGACCGCTTCTATCGCGCGGAGAGTTCACGCACGAACAGCCGTGAAAATCACGGCCTCGGGCTCGCCATCGTGAAGGCGGTGGCGGAGATGCATCGCGGCACGGTGTCGGCGACGAGCGAGCACGGCATCAACACGTTCTCGTTCTCGGTCGCGCGTTTCGGCAATGAACCCCGAACCGCGGAGGACATGGCCTTGCCCGTGCCGCCCGTCGTCGAGACGAAGTCCGCCACGACATGACGCGCGCGCGTCACTGACAGAAGTATTCGTCCGATGCCGCCATCGGCGCTTCGGCCGTCGCCGGCTTGAAATGACTGTACTTGCGATACGTCTTGCCGTTCACCGTCACGGACTCGGCAGCTTCCGTCTTGCCCGACGACGACGCGATCGCACTGCTATGCGCTTCGACGTTGCCATTGCCCCAGCTACTCGCACGCGCATACGATCCGCTCTTGGACGTATCGGTCTTGCCTTGTTCCGACATCGCGTTCGTGACGGGATTGCCGAAGCTCTTCGTATCGACCGACGATTTCGGCGGCGTATAGCCCCACTTCGACGTGAGCGTGCTCATGTCGATTTCCTGCGGCTTCCAGCCGACGATTTTCGCGCCGTTCGTGAGCGGCGACAATTCCACCGCGACGATCTGCGTGCCGCGCCGCGCGACGAGCAGGCACTTGCCGCCCGAACTCTGCAAGGGCACATAGCCGCTCGATGGCAGGAGCGCGAGCGCCTGCGCGTTGGGCATCGGCTGCACACCGGCCGGGTTCGCGGCCCAGATCACGCCGGCGCTGACATCGGCGCGCGCGCTCGACGGCATCATCGACACGGCCGCACTCGCCGCGAGCGCGATGGCCGCCATTTTCTTGTGACTCTTCATCGCATGCCTCAGCGGGAAAACGAGGGTTGACTCTCCGGGACCAGTCTTTCAGAGCCAACCCTTCAAAGGGAGAGACGGCCTGGCTGGCCAGGCGCGTCTCTACAGTTCTACGGCACCACTTTGCCATCGAACCTGATGCTTCCTCACTTCACCAGCGAGACCTCGATCTTTTCGCCGATCGGCGTGCTCGCGACTTCGACGCCGTTCGTGCTGTCAGAATGATCGTACACGCGCGCCGCGACCGGCGTCGGCTGCGCGACCTGCTTCGCGGGCGCCGGCTGAGCCTGCTTCGCGGCGTCCTGCGACTTCAGGTTGACTTCCGGATTGTTCGCGGCGGTCACCGGCAGGCCGAGGCGCTCGCGGATCAGCGGATCGCGATACTTTTCGTCGTCCGACAGCACTGCGTCGGCGCCCGACTTCGCGAGCGGCGTGGTCGTGCCCGGGCACAGATGGCCGGTCGCTTCGACTGCGCGGCGGTTCGCGTCGCTCTGGCACAGGAGTGCGAGCGCGACATCGGTCAGGCCCATTGCGCGGAATTCGCGTGCATCGAGACGGCGTACGCAAGCCTGATCGACGAGCGTCGTGCCGCCGGTCGCGCCGAAGCCCGTGATCGACAGGCCGAAGCTGGCCGAGCCCATGCAGGTGTCGGAGAGCGTCGTCGTGAGCGCGGGGGCCGCGATCGACGGCGTCGTGCGCACCGAGTACGAGCTCTGGTTGTAATCGACCGTCGTGCGCGTGTCGAAGGCGCTCGAGCCGGGGCCGGTGGCTGCCTTGTTGGCCGCGTCGGTGCCGCTCGCATCCGTGCCCGAGTTCGTGAGCTGCGGCATCGACAGCGAGATGTTCACGTTCGACGATCCGCCCTGCGCCGACGAACGCCCGCCGCTCGCCGTCGCGACGCCGAGACCGCCCACCGACGACGAATTGGAACTGGTGTTGGCCGTCGAGTTCGCCGACGTGCCGATGTTGTTCAGGCTCGAACCGCCGCCCTGGCCGATGCCCGTGGATGTCGATCCCGACACCGAGCCCGACGAGGAATTGGCCGCGGTATCGGCGTGGGCCAGTTGTGCGGCGCAAAACAGAACCGCGCATGCCAATTGCAAAGTGGTCTTGTTCATTTGGTGCTCCGGAAGAAAGGGGACCTCACAGCGCATGACGGTCCCGGACGACTTAGAGTTTTTTTATAGGGTTCGGCAAAGGCGGAGTTGTGCGAGCACGCGCTCGTCATGACGCCGCCCCTGCCTGGCTCACAGGCCGGCTTAACGCCAGCCGCCGCCCAGCTTGCTCCATGCATTGGCCGCTGCGTCCGCGCCCGAGGTGCCGCCCGCTTGTGCGTTGCCGTGACCGAAACCGCCCGCGTTCGACGTGTTGGTGTGGCTCGTCGTGGCGTTGGTGGCGTTGCCCGTCACGCCGAAAGCGTTGCCGGCGATCGATTGCGCGTTGCCGTTGGCCGTGCCGTAGTTGCTGGCGGTGAAATGGCCGAAACCCGAGACCGAAGCGGAGGTCGAGCCGCCCGAGGTCGAGGACGAGCTGGAGTTCGTGGTCGTGGCCATCGCGGCGACGGAGACGAACGAGAGCAGTGCAGCAGCGATCAGAGTGCGTTTCATGATTTGCATTCCTTATCGAATAAATAAGATTGGATTTCGTTTTTTGTTGTTCGAATTACTGGCACGACGGTTGCGGATAAGCGAACCCCGTTGCGGCGAAGTCCGCCCTCCGTCGCCGCGTGCTTAACGCCAGCCGCCGCCCAGCTTGCTCCAGGCGTTCGCAGCAGCGTCGGCGCCCGAGGTGCCCGTTGCCGTCGAACCACCGAAGCCCTTGCCGCCAGCCGACGACGTGTTGATGTGGCCGGTCGTTGCGTTGGTCGCGTTGCCCGTCACGCCGAAGCCTTGACCAGCGAGTGCCGATGCATTGCCGTTGGCGATGCCGGCGTTCGTTGCGGTGAACGAACCGTAGCCGAACACGGCTGCTGCGGTGTTGCCGCCCGACGTCGAGCTCGAGCTGGAGTTCGTGCCCGTTGCGAAAGCAGCGGCGGAAACGAGGGAGAGGACGGCTGCTGCTGCGATCAGTTTGCGTTGCATGTTGAAGTCTCCAAGTGTAGGCGCACGGTCAATTCCAGCTACATCGACGCCGGTATGTAGCGGGCACAGCGAGTAATTCGTTTAGTTAGTATTCCTATTTCAAACGCCAGCCTTAATTTCACTTTGGCGAACCAGCGTGAAAATCAGCGAGCGTGTGAAATGGGACGCGCCTTGGGCGCGGGCTAACCGGTCAGGAGTAGTGCGATGCGCGAACGTCGCGGACTTCCATCAGCGGAAGTCGTCGTTCGTGCAGCAGGTCGATGTGTGCTTGTGACGGGCTTTTGGCTTCCGTCGAGCAGATCATGGCGCGTTGGTCTTCCGCCTGGTCGATTTGATTTGCGTTCTTCTTCATCGCAATCCCCGTAACACACTTTATGTTTTGTCAGGCTTTGGTCTTTCAATTGCCTGCGTTTGATGTGACTTTACGGAAGATGAAGCGGGCGCTGCGTGGGCCATCCAACATTACATTTCACGTCGTAACAATTCGTGAGAAATTTGGTGGTCCACCCCTCATTCGAGCAGGACGACACCCCGGAAACGCCCTGTTTTCGGGGGTCTCCGAGGGTTCACCCGAATAGTGCGAGGATTCCTGGACGAAAAAAAGCGGGCGACATGCGCCCGCGCTCGTAAGGTAGACGCGCGAAAGTCAGACCGTGCTCAGGCGCGCCATTTCCGTCTCGACGATGAGCTTCTTCAGTTCCGGCACGCAGGAACCGCAGTTGCCGCCCGCCTTCACGCACGACGTAACTTCCGCGGCGGTTTTCAGTCCCTTGTCGCGGATCGCATTGCAGATCGTATTGCGTCCGACGCCGAAGCACGAGCACACGGTTGGCCCCGTATCCTCGCCTTTGCCGATCGGCTGGCCGAGCAGAAGACTCGCGCGGTCCTCGTCGTCGAGCCGGTCCTTTTCGAAGAGCGTTGCAAGCCATGCGCGCGCGGGCAGATCGGGCCGCTCGGAGATGAACACGCAACTCTCGATGCGCTCATCGACCACATGCGCCGCGCGATACACGCCCGCGCTCTTGTCCTCGTATTCGATCCAGTCCGCGTGCCGATCGTCGATATGAAAGAGCGCACGCGCCCAGTCGTGATGCTCGCCATGCGACGTATCGAAGCGATTGCGTCCCGCCATCTCGTAGCGCATGTGATGTGCGCCGTGCACGCGCGTCCAATGCGTGACCATGTCGAGATCGGGCGCGGCGCGCGACAGCGAAAAGCCGTGCCATGTGACGTGAAACTTCTCGATCGCGACCGGCGTGTGCTTGAACTCCGGCTCGCCCGAAACGGGATCGACGACGGGATTGACCACCGCACCGACGCGCGCATCCGAGGCGACCTGATCGTTCCAGTGAATCGGCACGAACACGCTGCCGCGCGGCATGCCGCCGCCGTGTTGCACGCGCGCGATCATGGAGCCCCAGCGGCTCGACACGCGCGCAAGCTCGCCTTCGCGCACGCCGCATGCGAGCGCGTCTTGCGGATGCATGTCGATGAACGATTCGCTGATGTGTCCCGCGAGCTTCGCGGAGCGGCCGGTGCGTGTCATCGTGTGCCATTGATCGCGCACGCGGCCGGTGTTGAGCACGAGCGGATAGTCTTCATCGGGCGCGTTGACGGGATCGCGCGGCGCTGTCGGGACGAAGCGCGCGCGGCCGTCCGCGTAGCTGAAGCGGCGCGTTTCGAAGAGCCTCGCGGTGCTGCCTTCTTGCACGGAACGCAGCGGCCATTGCGTCGGCTGCAACGCGTCGTATTGCGCGCGATCGAGACCAATCAGACCGCCGATGTCGAACGCGCGGTGCACGCCCGTCGACGCATCGTTGCGATACGCCGAGAGCCTCGCGTGCTCGTCGAAGATCTCGTGCGGACCCGCGAAACCGAAGCCTTCGAAGCCCATGCGCGTTGCGACGTCGCAGATGATACGCCAGTCCGCGCGCGCGTTGCCCGGCGCCGGAATGAACGCACGTTGGCGCGAGATGCGCCGCTCCGAGTTCGTCACGGTGCCATCCTTCTCGCCCCAGCCGAGCGCGGGCAGCAGTACATCGGCGAATGCGTTGGTATCGGTCTTTTCGATGATGTCCGAGCTCACCACGAGTTCGCACTTTTCGAGCGCCCGCTTCACGCGATCGCCATCGGGCAGGGACACGACCGGATTGGTGCCCATCACCCATACCGCTTTCACGCGGCCGGATTCGATTGCATCGAACAGTTCGACGGCCTTCAACCCTGCGCGCTCTGCAATCGCGGGCGAATTCCAGAACGTCTGCACGATCTCGCCATGCAGCGGATCGCCGAACTCGAGATGCGCGGCGAGCGTATTCGCGAGGCCGCCGACTTCGCGGCCGCCCATCGCGTTGGGCTGGCCGGTGAAAGAAAACGGCCCCATGCCCGGCTTGCCGATGCGCCCTGTCGCCAGATGACAATTGATGATGCCGTTGACCTTGTCGGTGCCCGCGCTCGACTGATTCACGCCTTGCGAATAGACGGTCACCACGCGTTCCGTGCGTGCGAACAGGCGATAGAACGCCATCAGATCGTGCTGATCGAGCTTGCAGTCCTTCGCGGTTTGCGCGAGATCGGCGGGCCCTGCAGCGGCGAGCGCGGCATCGAAGCCGTGGGTATGCGCATCGACGAAGGCGGCATCGGTCGCGCCGTGTTCCGCGAGGAATGCGAGCAGACCGTTGAAGAGCCGCACATCGCTGCCGGGCTTGAGCGGCAGATGCAGATCGGCCATTTCGCAGGTCGCGGTATAGCGTGGATCGATCACGACGATCTTCATCTCCGGCCGCTTCTCCTTCATCTTCACGATGCGCTGAAAGAGAATCGGATGGCACCATGCCGTGTTCGATCCGACCAGCACGACGAGATCCGCGAGTTCGAGGTCCTCGTAGTTCATGGGCACGAGGTCTTCGCCGAATGCGCGCTTGTGTCCCGCTACCGATGACGACATGCACAGCCGCGAATTCGTATCGATGTTCGCGCTGCCGATGTAGCCCTTCATCAGTTTGTTGGCGACGTAGTAGTCCTCGGTGAGCAACTGACCCGATACATAGAACGCGACCGCATCCGGACCATGCTCGGCGATGATGCGCGCGAAGGCGCTCGCGACTGTGCCGAGGGCATCGTCCCATGACACGTCGGAGAGCGATCCGGTGTGTCTGTCGCGCAGCTTCGGTGTGAGCAGGCGGCCTTCTAGTCCGACCGTCTCGCCGAGGGCCGAGCCCTTCACGCACAGGCGGCCGAAGTTCGACGGATGCGATTCATCGCCGGCGATCGTTACTTCGGTCGCGCTCTTCGGCGACGCTTGCACGCCGCAACCGACGCCGCAATACGGGCATGTCGTTTTGACAGACGCGGGTTCTATCGGGATGATGGTCATGTTCTGCGTCTCTCTTGGTTGGCTTTCCGGGGGTTTTTTGCCGGATCCCGTTATCGTGTCGGTCTATTAGCACTGCCCCTGTGCGGGGCGGCAGTCACTTTCTTTGCTGCTGCAAAGAAAGTAACCAAAGAAACAGCTATCCCCAGCCTAAGCACTTCACACCGGCCGCGGCACAGACGATTGGCCTAATGGCCCGGCACTAGCGAGTGCCCCCACAAGCAGACAAGGGCTTGGACCGCGCACGGTCTGACACCTCGCGCCGCTCGCGTCACTGGTTCAGCACCAAATAGCTCCGGCCCGCTTCGCGGCCGACCGGTAAATCGGGTGCGCGTGTGCTTCTACTTCGGTTTCCCTCGCATACCCAGCGGCAGCGCGTAGCGCTGTGCCGAAGCTCTTTGGCGCTGAACCAACGCCCTAAAAGTCCTAGCTCGTCAGACCGTGCGCGAGCCAAGCCCGGTTGGTCCTTTGGGGGCGACACTTAGGCGAGGTCCACCTGCGGCTGGCAAGCATGGCCAAACTACGTGTGACCGCGGGCGGTGAGAAGCTGTTTCTTTGGTTACTTTCTTTGCAGCAGCAAAGAAAGTGACTGCCGCCCCGCACAGGGGCAGTGCTAATAGACCACAAAGAAAACGGGATCCGGCGACAAACGCTGAAACGCTCTACCCCGCTTCACAGAGAACCCTGCCAAAAAGAAGCTTGCCCCGCAAATGCGACACCTCCACGCGGTTCTGAATCAGATCGAAGTACCACCCACCGTCCTTCACATCGCCATAAAGCACCGCACCGATCAAACGCCCCGCCTGCAACACGAGGCGCTTATACACGCCACGACGCGGATCGCGCAGCACGAGATCCTCGCTATCGTCGCCACCGATGAAATCGCCAGCCGAATACAAATCGACGCCCGTCACCTTCAGCTTGGTCGCAGTCGCGCGCTGCACATACCGTCGATGCCCCGCCCCCGCGAGATGCGCGCCCGCCACGCGCGCCTGATCCCAGATCGGCGCAACGAGACCAAAGGTCGCCGAACGATGCTGCACGCATTCGCCCACCGCATAAACGCGCGGATCGAAAGTCTGCAAGGTGTCGTCGACGACGATCGCGCGCTCGCAATGCAGACCGGCCTCTTTCGCAAGCGCGATGTTGGGCCGCACGCCCGCCGTCATCACGACGAGGTCCGCGTCGATCTGCGTGCCGTCCGCGAAACGCACCGCACGCACGCGTTCCTCGCCGACGATTTCAGTGGTCTGCGCCGCCATCGCGAAACGCAGGCCCTTCGCTTCGAGCGAACGCCTGAGCAACGCGGATGCGGTCGCATCGAGCTGACGATCCATCAGGCTTTCGCCCGCATGCACCACCGTCACCGACATGCCCTGCCGCTGCAATCCGTTCGCCGCTTCGAGCCCGAGCAGGCCACCGCCGATAATCACCGCATGACGATGATCGCGCGCCGCTTCGAGCATCGTTTCGACATCCTGAATGTCCCGAAACGCGATCACGCCGGGAAGATCGCAGCCAGGCACGGGAATGATGAAAGGCTTCGAACCGGTCGCGATCAGCAGGCGGTCGTAACGCACTTCGACGCCCTTCTGCGAACGCACGATGCGCCGCGCGCGATCGATCCCGATGACCGCATCGCCCGCATGCAGCGTGATGCCGTTCGCGTCGTACCATTCGCGCGTGTTGAGAATGATGTCGTCGACGGACTTCTCGCCCGCGAGCACCGGCGACAACAGAATGCGGTTGTAGTTGCCGTAAGGCTCGGCGCCGAACACGGTGATGTCGTACAGCTCGGGCGCGATCTTCAGCAGCTCCTCCACCGTGCGCATCCCCGCCATGCCGTTGCCGATGACGACGAGCCGCTGGCGCGGCGCGCTATCGCGCAACGACGCCATGCCCGCAACCGCATATTCGGTCTTCATGCCGCGACCCACACCTTGCCGCCCGCGACCTTCACGCGATATGCGCTGACCGATAGCTCCGGCGTTTCGAGGCATTCGCCGGTGCGCAGATCGAAGTGTTGCTTGTAGATCGGCGATGCGACGACGATGCGCTCGCCCAGACTCCCCACGATGCCGCGCGAGAGCACCGCGGCTTGCGAATGCGGATCGTAGTTGTCGATCGCGTAAAGCGTCGACTCTTCGCCCGCGAGATGAAACACCGCGACCTGCGTGCCCTTCACGAGCGCGCAGACGCCCGTGTCCGGCACGATATCGTCGAGTTCACAAACGGCGGTCCAGTCCTGTTCGATGCGGTCGTTCATGATCATTTCTCCAGGGTTCAGACGGTTTCGACTACGACGGGGATATCGTTCAACTTCGACTTACGCTCTTCGACCGTCGCGGGACGGATCTGGCCGCGCTCTTCCACGAAGGTCACGTTCGCATCGCCCTGTTCGCTGTTGACGAAGTGACGGAAGCGCTTGCGCGTGTTCGGGTCCGTGACGGCCTTCTTCCACTCGTCCTCGTAGGTATCGACGACCAGTTGCATCTCCGCTTCGAGTTCGTCGGCGATATCGAGCTTGTCGTTGATGACCACGTCGATCAGATAATCGAGGCCGCCTTCGAGGTTGTCGCGCCACACGCTCGTGCGTTGCAGGCGATCCGCCGTGCGCACGTAGAACATCAGGAAGCGGTCGATATAGCGCACGAGCGTGTCGTGATCGAGATCGGACGCGATGAGTTCGGCGTGCCGCGGCTTCATGCCGCCGTTGCCGCAGACATAGAGGTTCCAGCCCTTTTCCGTCGCGATCACGCCGACGTCCTTGCCTTGCGCCTCGGCGCATTCACGCGTGCAGCCGGATACGCCGAACTTGATCTTGTGCGGCGTGCGCAGGCCCTTGTAGCGGTTCTCCAGCTCGATCGCGAAACCGACAGAATCGCCGACGCCATAGCGGCACCACGTCGAGCCGACGCACGACTTCACCGTGCGCAGCGCCTTGCCGTATGCATGGCCCGATTCGAAGCCCGCCGCGATCAGCTCTTCCCAGATGAACGGCAATTGCTCGACGCGCGCGCCGAACATGTCGACACGTTGACCGCCCGTGATCTTCGTATAGAGGCCGTACTTCTTCGCGACCTGCCCGACCGCGATCAAACCATCGGGCGTCACTTCGCCGCCCGCCATGCGCGGCACGACGCTATACGTGCCATCGCGCTGGATGTTCGCGAGGTAGTAATCGTTCGAATCCTGCAGGCTCGCGTGCTCCTTCTTCAGCACGAACTCGTTCCAGCACGATGCGAGAATGCTCGCGACCGCCGGTTTGCAGATATCGCAGCCGCGCCCCTTGCCGTGTTTCGCGAGCAGCGAGCCGAACGTGCGATGACCTTCCACACGCGCGATGTGATAAAGCTCCTGACGCGAATACGGAAAGTGCTCGCAGAGATGATTGTTCACGGCGAGACCTTGCCGCTTCATCTCCGACTTCATCACCTGCGTGACGAGCGGCACGCAGCCGCCGCACGACGCGCCTGCCTTGCACGACGACTTGATCGCGCCAATGCTCGTCGCGCCCGCGCAGACCGCCGCGCAGATTTCCGCCTTGCTCACGTTGTTGCACGAACAGATCTGCGCGCCATCGGGCAATGCCTCGACGCCGAGCGCGGGCTTCGCCTTGCCATCGCTCGACGGCAGGATCAGAAACTCGGGCGCTTCGGGCAACTCGATCCTGTTGAGCATCATCTGCAGGAGCGTGCCGTATTCGGTGGCATCGCCGACCATCACGCCGCCCAGCAGAAACTTGCCGCAGTCGGACACGACGATCTTCTTGTAGACCTGCTTGCGCTCGTCGCTGTACTGATACGTGCGGCTGCCGGGCGTCTTGCCGTGCGCATCGCCGATGCTCGCGACATCGACACCCATCAGCTTGAGCTTCGTGCTCATGTCCGCGCCCGCGAACGCCGCTTCCTCGCCGATGATCTGCTTCACAACGATGCGCGCCATGTCGTAACCGGGCGCGACCAGGCCGAACAACTGGCCTTGCCACAATGCACATTCACCGATGGCGAAGATATCGGCATCGCTCGTGCGGCAGGCGTCGTCGATCACGATGCCGCCACGCGCGCCGATTGTGAGACCCGCAGTGCGTGCGATGTCGTCGCGCGGACGAATGCCCGCGGAGAACACGATCATGTCGGTGTCGAGATGCGTTTCATCGGCGAAATTCATGCGATTCGCGGTGCCCTCGCCCTCGACGATCGCGAGCGTGTTCTTGCCCGTATGAACCGTGACGCCGAGTTCCTCGATCTTCGCGCGCAAGACGCGGCCGCCGCCGTCATCGACCTGCACGGCCATCAAACGCGGCGCGAATTCGATCACATGCGTTTCGAGTCCCATATCGCGCAGCGCCTTCGCCGCTTCGAGACCGAGCAGACCGCCGCCGACCACCGTGCCCGTCTTCGAGTGCGCGCCGAACGACTGCATCGCTTCGAGATCCTCGATCGTGCGATACACGAAGCAGCCGTCGCGATCCCGGCCCTCGACCGGCGGCACGAACGGGTAGGAACCCGTCGCGAGCACGAGCTTGTCGTACGGCAGCACTTCGCCGGTCGAAGCCGTGACCGTGCGCGCCGTGCGATCGATGGCGACCGCGCGCGCGTTCAGCTTCAGCGCATAGCCGGAGCGCTCGAAAAAGCCTGCTTCGACGAGCGAAAGATCGTCCGCGCTCTTGCCCGTAAAAAATTCGGTCAGATGCACGCGGTCATATGCGGCGCGCGGTTCTTCGCACAGCACCGTCACGTGCAGCGCTTCATTGCCGCTCTCGGCGAGACATTCGAGGAACTTGTGGCCGACCATGCCGTGGCCGATGACGACGATTTTCATGACGGGCCTTCCTCAGTTTGCAATGACGTTGTTGGCTGCGAGCGCGCTTTCGCGCAACGCCGCTTCGCGTGCCTTGTGTTCGGGCGAGAATCGCACCGCGAGCGCGCACAGCGCCGTGCCCGCGACGACCACGCCGAGCATCGAGAGCGTCGCCTGGGCGTTGCCGAGCCCTTTCATCAGGAAGCCCGCCGCGACCGCGCCGACGTTGCCGCCCGCGCCGATCACGCCGGCCACGCCACCGAGCGCGCGGCGATCGATGAACGGCACGAGCGCGTAAGTCGCGCCGCACGCCATGTGCGTGAAGAGACCGAAGACGAGCATCGAAACGATCGCGAGCACGACGCTCGGCGCATGAGCGAATGCATAGAGACCGATGCCTTCGCCTGCGATCAGCGCGAACAGCAGCGTCGCGCGGATATCGAGGCCTTTCTTCGCGGCGGCTTTATCGGAGAGCCAGCCGCCGAGCGCGCGGGCGAAGAGCGCGAGCAGGCCGAAGCTGCCCGCCGCCATGCCTGCCTGGCCGAGCGTGAGATCGAAATGATCGACGTAGTAGATCGCCGCCATGTTGTGGATGAATACTTCGACGCCGAAGCACGCGCCATAGGTCACGAACAACATCCACACGCGATAGTTCGAGCATGCGGTGACGAAGCTCTGCCAGCCGCCCTTCTTGCCGCCGTCGATCGCGATGCCCGCGCGGCGCAGCGTCGCGAAATCGCCTTGCGGGCAGTCCTGCGTATAGCGCCAGTAGAAGAAGGCCATCACCGGCATCGCGATGCCCGGCACGATCAGCGCGACGCGCCATGCCGATGCTTCGCCGGTGCCGAGCGCGATCGCGGCCGCGACGAAGAGCGGAATGATCGCCTGCGCCGCGCCCGCGCCTGCATTGCCCCAGCCTGCCGTCGTCGCGTTCGCGGTGCCGACGACGTTCGGCGCGAACATCACCGACGTGTGGTACTGCGTGATGACGAAGCTCGCGCCGATCGCGCCGATCGCAAGACGGCACCACAGGAAGCTGTCGTAGCCCGTGGAAAACGCCGCGCCGAGCACGGGCACCGATCCCGCGAGCAACAGCGCGCTATACACCTTGCGCGGCCCGAAGCGATCGCACATCGGACCGACGACGAGGCGCACCAGAATCGTCACGGCCACGGCCGCGATGTTGATATTGGCGACCTGATCGGCGGTGAGACCATACTCGCGCTTGATGAGCGGCATCAGCGGCGCGCATGCGAACCACGCGAAGAAGCACACGAAGAACGCCATCCATGTGAGATGGAAGGCGCGCATCGGCGCGCTGCGCATGCTGAAGAGATCGATCCGGGTGGCTTTGTCCATCGTCTTTCCGCAAAAAAAGAAAGGCGTCCCGCGCATTCGACCGGGAAGCCGATGCGGGGGACGCCGTTGTCCGAAGCCCGCACGTATTCACCTGCCGGGCGCTGTATTCAGGACGGATCGCCGTTGATCCGATGGCGAAACATAAGGCAAGGGCTGTGCCATGCGCGCGGCATCGGCCTGAAAGCCTTGCTGTGTATGGCTTTGCAGAACCCATGCACTGCCAGGGCGCACGCACTGCACGACATGTTTCGATGCAGACGGGCACAGGGATGGTGCGACGCAGCACCGGTGACGTGCGCAGTCGTGCACGAATCTTTGTACCAACCGGTTCACTCGGACGAGGCACGATCGCGCCGAAGCGGTGCCGCGTCTGGCGAAACGCGCACGAGCACAGTGCGGCGCACGCGGACCGGTGCCTGTTTCACGCAATGGCGCGCTTATTGCATTGAGAAAGGCACTGCGGGCAACGGCGTTCGCGGCATCTCGAATCGGAAGAGCAAGGACAAAGGCGTCCCTTCGTGCAGCGACACGAGCGGACGCTATCGGCGTTTGCCGCGCCGATGCGACTCATATACGCACGTTCGCAGAACAGGTAAGCAACGATGAGCACCATCAAAGGCAAAGTCACTCTCTTAAGCGCAGGCCCGGGCGATCTCGACCTGCTCACCCTGCGCGCCGCGAAGGCGCTCGCCGCCGCCGACATCCTGCTCGTCGACGATCTCGCCAACGCCGATATCGTCACGCTCGCGCCGCATGCGCGCGTGATTCGCGTCGGCAAGCGCGGCGGCTGCAAGTCGACGCCGCAAGCGTTCATTCAGCGCCTCATGCAGCGATATGCGAAGAAAGGTCTGCATGTGGTGCGCGTTAAAGGCGGCGATGCACTGCTCTTCGGCCGCGCCGGCGAAGAGATCGCCGCATTGCGTGAAGCGCATATTGCGGTCGATATCGTCAATGGTGTGTCATCCGGTTTCGCGGCGGCGGCGGGACTCGGCATCTCGCTCACGCATCGCGATCATTGCCAGGGCGTGACCTTCATCACCGCGCACATGCAGGATCACAGTCAGCCCGACTGGGCCGCGCTCGCCGCCACCGGCACCACGCTCGCGATCTATATGGGCATGAGCCGCATCGCGAGTCTCACGGCATCGTTGCTCGACGTGCTGAGCGCGAGCACGCCCGCCGCAGTTGTCCAGAACGCGGGATCGTCGCAAGAGAAGCGGCTCGTCACGACGCTCGACCGTCTCGCCGAAGAAGCCACGGCAGCCGGTCTCGGCAGTCCGGCGGTGATTCTCATCGGCGGTGCGATTGGAGAAGCGGCTGAATTCACGGCGCATGCAGCAAGCGCCGAAGGCCTGGCCCATGCCGCGTGAAGCAGGTTCTCAAAAGGCAGGCGGCGCGCTACAGTCGTCGATGTCGTATCAGCCGCCGTTGCCGTTCTTCGCATGAGCTCTTCCGCTGCCCGCATGCTGCGCGTTCTTCTCGTCACCGACACCGACAAGCCCATCGGCGATTTGCGCGAGCAACTCGCACGCATGGGCTATGACATGCTCGCCGAAGTCGCCGCGCCGTCGGCGTTGCACCGGGCCGTCGAGAGCCAGAAGCCCGATGTCGTCATCATCGATACCGAATCGCCCTCACGCGATACGCTCGAACAGCTCGCCGTGATGAACAAGGCCGCGCCGCGTCCCGTGCTGATGTTCAGCAACGACGCGGATCAGCAATTCATCCGCGCGGCGGTCGGCGCGGGCGTCACCGCATATTCCGTCGAAGGGCTCGCGCCCGAGCGGCTCGCACCGATCATCGAAGTTGCGCTCGCGCGTTTCGCGCATGAAGCGCAGTTGCGCCAGCGTCTCGCGAAAGTCGAGGACGAACTGGAGCAGCGCAAGGTCATCGATCGCGCGAAGCGTCTCCTGATGGACAAGCGCGGCATGTCCGAAAACGATGCCTACGCGGCACTCCGCAAGCGCGCGATGGATCAGGGCGTGAAGGTCGCGGAGATCGCGCGTCAACTGATTGCGCTGTCCGATCTGTTCTAGCGCCACCGAACCTATGACCTTCCCCGACACGACTTCTCCCGCGCCCGAACGCACGCATCTGCGGCTCGGCTTCGTTGCTCTTTCCGATGCCGCGCCGCTCGCCGTTGCGGCATTGCGCGAACTCGGCGCACGGCACGGCATCACGATCGAGCTGTGCCGTCAGCCGTCGTGGGCTGCCGTGCGCGACAAGCTGCTTTCCGGCGAGATCGACGCCGCGCACGCGCTCTATGGGCTCGTGTATGGCGTGCAACTGGGAATCGGCGGGCCGCAGGCGGACATGGCGGTGCTGATGGTCCTCAATCGCAACGGTCAGGCGATCACGCTGTCGCGCCCGCTCGCCGAGGCGATTGGCGGCGGCGCGAGCGTGAAGGAAGCGTTGGGGTCGCTCGGGCGGCCGCCTGTCATCGCGCAGACGTTTCCGACCGGCACGCACGCGATGTGGCTCTACTACTGGCTCGCTGCGCACGGCGTGCATCCGTTGCGCGATGTTCAGAGCATCGTGATTCCGCCGCCGCGCATGGCCGATGCGCTCGTCGAGGGCGCGCTCGACGGCTTCTGCGCGGGCGAGCCGTGGCATGCGGTGGCCGAGGCCGGCGGCGCGGGTAAAACGGTGGCGTACACGAGCGAGATCTGGCCGGATCATCCGGAGAAGGTGCTCGCGTGCCGGCGCGATTTCGCGGCGCTCTATCCGGCGACGGCGCGCGCGCTCGTGCGCACGATGCTCGATGCGTGCGCGTGGCTCGATTCGGGCGACCATCGTTCGGAGATCGCGGACGCGCTGGCGTCGGAGAAACTGCTCGGCGTGCCGCGCGCGCTGATCGAGCCGCGTCTTGCCGCAGCAAACGGCGGGGATGCACGCGCGCTGCCGGTGCGTTTCTTCGATGGCGGCGCGGTGAACTATCCGCGCGTTTCGGATGGCGTGTGGTTCATCACGCAGTATCGGCGCTGGTGTATGCTCGATGCCGATATCGACGATGGAGGCATCGCGGCGAGCGTCAATCAGACCGCGCTTTATCGCGACGCGGCGCGGGGGGCGGGTATTGCGCTGCCTGACGAGCGGCGCGTGGCCACTTTTTGCGATGGTCGCGTGTGGGATGGCAGTGATGCGGTGGGGTATCTTGCGGGGTTTGAAATGCGCGCTTAGGGGTGATCGAGTTGCGTCGGGCTTTTTCGCCGGATCCCGTGTTCGCGTCGGTCTATTA
>JFHF01000062.1 GCA_000648925.1 Caballeronia jiangsuensis | reverse complement strand
CTACGAGCGTATCCACGCGCTATTGATGGACTTAGGCGAGCCGACGAGCTTCGCAGTGTCGGCGTGATCGGACGCGAGTGAGCGCGCCGCCGTCATGGGCGCTTCGGAACGTTTGGAAGGACGCCGCTATCGACAAGTTCTTCGATTAGCCGATGTTCGGCTGCATCCATCGGACGCAGGAAAGGGCGCGCGGACTGGAAAAGCTTCATCGATAACTTCGCGCTCGCCAGCGTACCGGACAAGCTGAGTTCGAGGGCGTCGAACCGCGCCGCCTGTTCATCGCAGAGTGAGCGCTTGTGATGCGCGATGGCTTCTTGCGCGCGTTTGATGGTCACGACAATCTGACTCAGTCGATGGTCGATCTTCACTGCGCCCGTTGCTGTAAGAACGTCTCGATTGCCCATGTATCGCTCCTGTGTGAAGCCCGGAGCCGCGCCCTTCGGACGAAGGGGCGGGCGGGAACAGTGACAAGGTTGGCGGACCGGGCTAGTAGAACCATTCCGGCAACCCTTGCGGGTTCCCTGCCAAAGTCCCACCCATAGGCGAACGAAAACGCCGCACGCTGACAGAACAGTGCGCGGGGTCTAACGCTTCGCTCGCATTGCGCGAGCGTTGCGGGTTCTAACATCCTAGCTACAGGCCGCCAAGCCTGTTCCAGCGCAACCACGCGCCGGGCTTCACAGAATACGGCATGACCCCGCGCCGCCGACTCTATCGAAGTGTCAAACTATGTCACAAAGAGACGCTAAGCCATAGTGAGGCTACGCGCCGTCGAAAAACGAATCGCCGTCACTTCGATTTTGCCTACACAGTGCCTACACGGCATCCAGAAAGCAAAAAGCCCGGTCGCGATGACCGGGCTAAGTGCTTGAATTTGTTGGTGGGGCGTGAGTGACTCGAACACTCGACCTACGGATTAAGAGTCCGCTGCTCTACCAACTGAGCTAACGCCCCAACAGAAGCGAAATTATAGCTGGTGCTTTTGCAGAAGCGCAAGCCCCTAGTGCAAAAAAATTCGTATATTTCCGACGAACCCACCCATCGCGCGCCTCCGCACGCAACTTACGGCCGGTATCATGACGCATCCTCCAAGGCCATGAAGCCCGCAAATCAAAAGGAACCATGGACGAAACCGCCATCAGCGCCTTGCTCGACAGCATCCTGGCCCCGTGGGTCAAGGAGTTGAAACTCGTGCCCGAATCGATCGCCGAGAACGCCGTCACGCTGCGTTTGCCGTATTCGGACCATTTGCGCCACGCGGGCGGTGTCATCTGCGGACAGGTTTTCATGGCCGCCGCCGACACCGCGATGGTCGTCGCCGTTTCGCACGTCATGGGCGGTTTCTCGCCGATGACAACCGTATCGCTCAACACCACGTTCATGCGGCCCGTGAAAGCAGGCGACGTGCTGATCACCGCCCGCATCCAGCGTCGCGGACGCAACCTCGTCTTCGGTGACATCGACATGCACGACGACCAGGGCGAACTCGCCGCTCACGCAACAACCACCTACGCGCTCATCAACAAGTAAATGTTCGACCAAGTCGTATTCGCCGGCGGCGGAAACCGCTGTTGGTGGCAAGCCGGATTCTGGGACATCATCCGGCCGGAATTGAATCTAGCGCCGCGCATCATTGCGGGTATTTCGGCGGGCGCGGCCACCGCCTGCATGCTCTACACGAACGATTCGCGCTGGGTCATGTACTACTACGCCCACGCGCTGAGCGACAACACGCGCAACGCCTATTGGGGCAACCTGCTGCGCGGACAATCCGTGTTTCCGCATTACCGCATCTATCGGCAGGCGCTGCTCGACATCTTCGCGGACCGTTTCCACGAACTCGCGCAAGGGCCGGAAATTCGCATCGGCGTATCGCATCTGCCGCGCTGGCTCGGCGCGCGCAGCGCGGTCGCGGCGGGGCTGAT
Organism: Caballeronia jiangsuensis; assembly: GCA_000648925.1. Classification (GTDB taxonomy): domain Bacteria; phylum Pseudomonadota; class Gammaproteobacteria; order Burkholderiales; family Burkholderiaceae; genus Caballeronia; species Caballeronia jiangsuensis. Next base: position 37,159 of record JFHF01000062.1, on the reverse strand, counting down.
CGCGTACAACATCGAGAAATATGTCCGCAAGACGCTGCATCCGACGCTCGGTCAGACGCTCGGTTTTCATCCCGAATTCGTGAAAGCGCAGGAATGCTCGACCGTCGAAGACCTCGCCGATCTCATCCTGCAATCGTCGAGCACGCCGCCGTTCACGCCGATCCTGCGACGCAACGGCCGCCCCGTTCTCGATGGCGGCATGGTCGACAACGTCCCGGTCGCCGCGCTCGATGCGTCGCCGGGTCTCGTGCTCGTGATGGTCACGCGCCTGTATCCGCGCGAGCGCATGTTCGTCGTGCCGCACGGCGAGCAGAAGCGCATCTACATCCAGCCATCGCGCAAGGTGCCGATTTCGAGCTGGGACTATACGAGTCCGTCCCAGATGCAGCATGCTTATGATCTGGGCCGCGCGGACGGCGAGGATTTTCTCGTGCGCCTTCCGCGTCTCCTGGAAATCGCTTCGCATTCAGCTTGAGGAGCAGACCGTGGCGAAGAAGCATACGTACGAACTGACCGTCGACTGGACGGGCAATCTCGGTTCCGGCACATCGGCTTACGATGCGTACTCGCGAGACCATCTCGTGCGCGTCGGCTCGAAGACGGCGATCGAGGCGTCGAGCGATCCCGCGTTTCGCGGCGACCCGGCGCGCCACAATCCGGAGGAGTTGTTCGTGGCGTCGCTTTCGTCGTGCCACATGCTCTGGTATCTGCACCTGTGCGCAACGAACAAGGTCGTCGTGACGGGCTATGTCGATGAAGCCATCGGCACGATGCAGGAAGAGTCGAAGGGAGATGGGCGCTTCGTCGATGTGCTGCTGCGGCCGCGCGTGACCATCGGCGCCGGCGGCGATGTGGATCTCGCGGCGCGCCTGCACGAAGAGGCGCACCGTTTCTGTTTCATCGCGAACTCGGTGAATTTTCCGGTGCGCTGCGAGCCGTCGATCGAAATCTCGACCGTCTGAAGCCGAAGCCGAAACTCAACGACGGCGCACGTGCTGAAGCGCTTCCTTGTTGAAGACGCTCGACGTGTCGCCCGCATCGAACGCGAGGATGTTCCTGAACGCCGCGCCGAAATACAGCTCGTAGCTCTCGCGCTCCACATAGCCGATGTGCGGCGTGCAGATCACGTTTTCCAGGCGCAGCAGACCGTAGCCTTGCAGTATCGGCTCGCTCTCGAAGACATCGACCGCGACCATGCCCGGCCGGTTGTGATGCAGCGAATTGAGCAGCGCGTTCTCCTCCAGCAACTCGGCGCGGCTCGTGTTGACGAAGAGCGCGGTAGGTTTCATGCGCATCAGATCGTCCTGCTTGACGATGCCGAGCGTGTCATCGGTCAGGCGCAGATGCAGCGTGAGCACGTCGCTCTGCTCGAAAAACGCTTCGCGGCTTTCCGCGACCGCGAAGCCATCTTCGCGTGCCGCGCTTTGCGAATGCTCGCGCCCATAGACGAGCACATTCATGCCGAACGCCTTGCCGTAACCGGCCACCAGCTTGCCGATCTTGCCGTATCCCCAGATGCCGAGCGTCTGCCCGCGCAGCACCTGACCGAGACCGAAGTTCGGCGGCAGCGCGGACGTCTTCAGCCCCGACTGTTGCCACGCGCCTTGCTTCAGGTTCGCGACGTACTGCGGAATGCGCCGCTGCGCCGACATGATGAGCGCCCACGTCAGCTCCGCGGGCGCGACCGGCGAGCCCGTGCCCTCCAGCACCGCGATGCCGCGCTCCGTACACGCATCGACATCGATATGACCGCCGCCCGCGCGTCCTGTCTGACTGATCATGCGCAGTTTGGGGCACTTGTCGAGCAATTGAGAACTGATCCGCGTACGTTCGCGAATCAGCACGAGCGCATCCACTTCCGAGAGCCTGCTCGCCAACTGCCCGAGACCACGCACCGTGTTATTGAAGACCTTCACCTCATGGTCATCGAGCAGATGGAAGCAATCGAGCTTCCGTACGGCATCCTGGTAGTCGTCGAGAATGGCGATTTTCATGGGCATTGATTGGCTTTTGTTAGGCATCAAACGTGCTGCTTTTTTATGGAGAGCGAGAATGGAGTACTTAAATTCGGGTAAATACCGATAAATTGCGCTCTATTCCGCTTTATTGCGCTGCATCACATGGTTCACGCAATGCGGTGTTATGCTTGACTCCCCTTTTTTTCGGGAGCCTCGTATGTCCGCGCCAATAGAGAAAGAAATCCAGCGCAACTAGCGGAAAACACGATGATCCGCGAAGAGACAGGCCACTTAGTATCTCTTTTTAACAGTTTGTTCCTTTGCGACGCAAGCCGCGAGGAATACGTTTGCCGTGTAAAGAATTCAGGCCCGTGACGCCGCATTGGCTCGCGAACCGCATTTCGTGCGATGAAAGCGCGTACAGAAGCGCACGAAAGCGCCCGGCGGTTCGAGTCGCAAACGCCTCTCGCATGCAGCGTCAGTTGGGTGATTGGTTTTCATTGCAGAAGAACGGAGACAGCTCGATGAACCAGCCCGCAGTAGTCGAAGACAACAATAAGAATGCCGTCGACATCAAGACGCCGGCCTATGTCCGGCACCGAAAACTCATCGAATGGGTCCGGCAGGTCGCGGCCCTGACCAAGCCGGATCGCGTCGAATGGTGCGACGGTTCGCAGGAGGAATACGACCGACTCTGCCAGCAGATGGTGGAAGCCGGCACGATGAAAAAGCTCAATCCCGAGAAGCGCCCGAATTCCTTCCTCGCGTGCTCGGATCCCTCGGATGTGGCGCGCGTCGAAGACCGCACGTTCATCTGCTCGCAGCGCCGTGAGGACGCCGGCCCGACGAACAACTGGATCGATCCGCAGGACATGCGCGTCACGCTCGACGGCCTGTTCGACGGCTCGATGCGCGGCCGCACGATGTACGTCGTGCCGTTCTCGATGGGCCCGCTCGGCTCGCCGATCGCGCATATCGGCGTCGAATTGTCGGACAGCCCGTATGTCGTGACGAACATGCGCATCATGACGCGCATGGGCCGCGCCGTGTACGACGTGCTCGGCGCCGACGGCGAGTTCGTGCCCTGCGTGCATTCGGTCGGCGCGCCGCTGGCCGATGGCCGCAAGGACGTGCCGTGGCCGTGCAACGACACGAAGTACATCGTCCATTTTCCCGAATCGCGCGAAATCTGGAGCTTCGGCTCGGGCTATGGCGGCAACGCGCTGCTCGGCAAGAAGTGCTTCGCGCTGCGCATCGCCTCGACGATGGGTCGCGATGAAGGCTGGCTCGCCGAGCACATGCTGATTCTCGGCGTGACATCGCCGCAAGGGCGCAAGTATCACGTCGCGGCGGCGTTCCCGTCGGCGTGCGGCAAGACTAATTTCGCGATGCTGATTCCGCCGAGCGATCTCCAGGGCTGGAAAGTGACGACGATCGGCGACGACATCGCGTGGATCAAACCGGGCCGCGACGGCCGGCTCTACGCGATCAATCCGGAAGCGGGTTATTTCGGCGTGGCGCCCGGCACCAGCGAAAAGACCAACTTCAACGCGATGGCGACGCTGAAGGAAAACGTGATTTTCACGAACGTCGCGCTGACCGACGACGGCGACGTCTGGTGGGAAGGCATGACCGACAGCCCGCCCGCGCATCTGATCGACTGGCAAGGCCGCGACTGGACGCCCGAAATCGCGAAGGAAACCGGCGCGAAAGCCGCACATCCGAACGCGCGCTTCACGGCGCCGGCGTCGCAATGTCCGTCGATCGATCCGGACTGGGAGAACCCGGCCGGCGTGCCGATCGACGCGTTCATCTTCGGCGGACGCCGGTCGAACACCGTGCCACTCGTCACCGAAGCCCGCGACTGGAAGGAAGGCGTCTACATGGCCGCCACGATGGGCTCCGAAACGACCGCCGCCGCCGCGGGCCAGCAAGGCGTCGTGCGCCGCGATCCGTTCGCGATGCTGCCGTTCTGCGGCTACAACATGGCCGATTACTTCGGCCACTGGCTGAAGATGGGCGAGCGTCTCGAAGCGATGCACGCGAAGGCGCCGAAGTTCTTCTGCGTCAACTGGTTCCGCAAGGGCGACGACGGCAAGTTCGTGTGGCCGGGCTTCGGCGAGAACATGCGCGTGCTGAACTGGATGATCGGCCGCGTCGAGGGCACGGCGAAGGGCGAGGAGCACGCCTTCGGCATCTCGCCGGGTTACGAGGACATCGACTGGGGCGCGCTCGGCTTCACGCGCGAGCAGTTCGAGCAGGTGATATCCGTCAACGATGCCGCCTGGCGCGACGAGCTCGCGTTGCACGACGAGCTTTTCACGAAGCTGAAACACGGTCTGCCGGCGGCTCTGACCGCGGCCAAGGCCGGAATGGAGAAGCGGCTCGCCGCCTGAGTGAAACGCCCGGCGTATTTTCACGCCGGGCTTTGTCTCACAAACTAAATCAATCCCCATATTTCGGGCCCGCATCGACGGGCCCGATTTTTTATCGGCTACACCGTCAAAATTGACGAGGCCAGCTTTTTTAAAATTGCGTCCATCGGAATTTGCTTAGCCGAGTGTTGTGCCGATGACAACAGTCGGTGATCTTTCATCCGCGTAAGACGCCTAACTGTCAGATTTTTTTCGACTTTTTCGCGCTTCCCGGCAACTTCTGCACGAAAGTGCCGGTCCTAGGATAATCCTGAATTGCTTTGCAGCAGAATTCGAGCCGTGTAGCGGCAGGAGTTGTCTTATGGATCATTTGCAGTCGATGAGGGTGTTTGTCCGCGTCGCCGATCTCGGGAGTTTCGCCCGGGCCGCCAGCGCGATGGACATCTCCAATGCGGTAGCTACGCGCCACGTCGCGGACCTGGAAGGCCGCCTCGGTACGCGCCTGCTCAACCGCACGACGCGCAGCCTCTCGCTCACCGAGTCCGGCCAGGTGTATCTGGAACGGGCGCGGCAGATTCTCGACGAACTGGAAGACGTCGAACAGATGGTGGTGGCGCGCAATCACGAACCTCTCGGTTCGCTCAGGATCGTCGCGCCTGTCGTGTTCGGTCTGCATAATCTCGCGCCGGTGTTGCAGACGTACGCGCAGCGCTATCCCAAGGTCGTGCCGGACGTGACGCTCGTGGACCGTCAGGTCGACCTGGTCGAGGAAGGTTTCGATGTGGGCATTGTCATCGCGCGTCAGGTGAAGAGCGCGAGCGTCGTCACACGGCGTCTGACGACGGGTTGCATGACCGTTTGCGCGACGCCGGCGTATCTGGAATCGCACGGCACGCCGACGCGCCCCGAGCATCTGCTCGAGCATCCGTGTCTGAGCCTGCCGTCGGAATATTGGGGTGACGAGCGCGTGTTCACCGGCCCGGACGGCGAAGTGCGCGTGCGGCCGCAGAACGTGATCATCGCGAACAATACCGAGATGCTGCGGCAGTTCGCGCTGCTCGGCATGGGCATCGCGATTTTGCCGAGCTATCTGATCGGCAACGACACGACGCGCGGCCAGCTCGTGCGTCTGCTCGGCGATTTCCAATTGCCGCAGGTCGAGATCAACGTCGCGTATCCGAGCCGCCGTCATTTGCCGGCGAAGGTGCGAACTTTTATCGATCATCTGGTCGAGCATTTCAGCCAGACGCCGAATCATCAACTCGGCGAGCAATGGATTCGCGATGGCCGTGGCAGACCGGGCGCGCATCCGCACTACGAGCACACCGGTGAAGCTGCGACGCCCGCGCCGCGTTCGCGTCCCATCGACGGTGAACTGGCGCCGAAGCTGTCGAAGCCTTCGCGCTCGCGCGGGCGCTTGCCGGCGCCTTCGCCGTTCTGAAAGGCTCGCGCAAAGCGCAAATGAAAAAACCCCCGCGAAGCGATTCGCGGGGGTTTTTCTTTTCAGCGGGAGAAGAGGGCGATCAGCTCGCCTTCTTGGCCGCCGTCTTTTTTGCTGCAGCCTTTTTCGCGGGCGCTTTCTTTGCAGCGGTCTTCGCGGACGTGGTCTTGGCGGCTACGGCGACATCGCTATCGCCGCTATCGTCGCCGCTGTCGGCCTGAGTTTCCGCCGTCGCGCCACGTTTCGCCGCCGTTTTCGCTGCCGGCTTGCCTTCCTTCTTTTCGAACTCGAAGCCGATCTTGCCGTCCGGCTGCTTCACGAGAAACGCCTTGAAGTTGCGCCCAGTGCGCGACGACTTGAAGTTCGTGAGCAGATCGGTGCGGCCTTCGTTCAGCAGCTTTTCCATCTGATCGCGGCCGATTTCCTGCTGGAGAATCACCTTGCCCGAACGGAAATCGCACGTCTTCGGATTCGACACCGAGTTCTCGCACACATAGCTCATGCCGTGCTCGAACACGCGCGACTGGCACTTCGGACACGCGCCGACCGGCGTTTGCTCGGAGAAATCGGGCGGTTCGCCGTCTTCGCCGCCGGAATCCTGGCCGAAGTCGAATTCGAGCTTGTAGTTCTTGATCTCGTCGTCGAGCGAGAGTTTGAGGATGGCGGAGAACGGACGGCCCATCTTGCTGCGGAAGCCTGACAACGGCCCGATGGTTTTCTCGCGCAGCAATTCCTCGACTTCCGGGATTTCGAACTGCCGGCCGCCCGGAATCTTCGAGATCGAGAATTCGCACTTGGTGCAGGCGAAACGACGATAGTTTTCCTTCACCTGCGCGCCGCAGTTGGGGCACGGCGTCTCGAGCGTCGCGTAATCGCCGGGGATCGTGTCGGAGTCGTATTCCTTCGCGCGCTTGACGATGGTCTGCGTCATGCGCGCGATTTCCTGCATGAACGCATCGCGATGCAGATTGCCGCGCTCCATCTGCGAAAGCTTGTGCTCCCACTGTCCGGTCAATTCCGGCGCGGTCAGCTCCTCGACGCCGAGGCCGCGCAGCAACGTCATCAACTGGAACGCCTTCGCCGTCGGGATGAGCTCGCGGCCTTCGCGCACCATATATTTCTCGCCGAGCAGCCCTTCGATGATCGCCGCGCGCGTGGCCGGCGTGCCGAGGCCCTTCGCGGCCATCGCGTCGCGCAACTCTTCGTCTTCGACCAGCTTGCCCGCGCCTTCCATCGCCGAGAGCAGCGACGCTTCGTTGTAGCGCGCGGGCGGTTTGGTCACGAGGCCGTGCGCCTGGACCTTCTCGACATCGACCTTTTCATCCTTCTGCACCGGCACGAGGTTGCCGTCTTCGCCCGCGGCTTCGCGGCCGTAGATCTGCAGCCAGCCCGGCTCGACGAGCACCTTGCCTTCGGTCTTGAAGTGATGTCCCGAGACTTCGGTGATGCGCGTGGTCACGAGATATTCCGCCGCCGGGAAGAACACCGACAGGAAGCGCTTCACGACGAGGTCGTACAGCTTCTGCTCGGGTTCCGACAGCGACTTCGGCGCCTGCAGCGTCGGGATGATGGCGAAGTGATCGCTGATCTTCGAGTTATCGAAAATGCGCTTGTTCGGCTTCACCCAGCCCTTGTCGAGCACCTGCTTCGCGAACGGCAGATAGTTGTTGCTCTCCTTGAGCATGGTCATCGTGTCCTTGACCGTGCTCATGTAGTCCTCGGGGAGCGCGCGCGAATCGGTACGCGGATAGGTCAGGACCTTGTGCTTTTCGTACAGCGCCTGCGCGAGGCCGAGCGTGTTCTTCGCCGAAAAACCGAAACGGCCATTGGCTTCGCGCTGCAAGCTGGTCAGATCGAAGAGCAGCGGCGACATTTGCGTCGACGGCTTCGATTCCTCGGTCACGACGCCGGTCTTGCCGCGGCACGCTGCGACGATCGATTCCGCCGCCGGAAGACTCCACAGGCGCGAATCGCGCTGTTCGGGATCGTTTTCGACGCGCTTGAACTTCGGATCGAACCAGCGGCCTTCGTACAGGCCCTTCGCGGCGATGAATTCGGCGCGCACTTCCCAGTAATCGCGCGGAACGAAGCGACGGATTTTTTCCTCACGTTCGACGACGATCGACAACGTAGGCGTCTGAACGCGACCGACAGTTGTCAAAAAGAAGCCGCCGCCCTTGCTGTTGAACGCGGTCATCGCGCGCGTGCCGTTGATGCCGACGAGCCAGTCCGCTTCGGAGCGGCAGCGGGCGGCATCGGCGAGCGGCTGCATGTCGGCGTCGCTGCGCAGGTTCGCGAAGCCTTCGCGGATCGCGGCGGGCGTCATCGATTGCAGCCACAAACGTTGCACCGGCTGTTTCGCCTTCGCGTGCTGCGCGATCAGGCGGAAGATCAGTTCGCCCTCGCGCCCCGCGTCACATGCGTTGATGAGCCGGTCGATATCCTTGCGCTTCATCAGCTTCGTCAGCACCTTCAGGCGCGACTCGCTCTTGGCGATCGGATTCAGGTCGAAATGCGGCGGAATCACCGGCAGATTGGCGAAGCTCCATTTGCCGCGCTTGACGTCGTACTCTTCCGGCGCGGCGATCTCGAGCAGATGGCCGACTGCGGACGAGAGCACGTAGTCGTCGCTCTCGTAGTACTCGTCATGCTTGGTGAAGCCGCCCAGCGCACGCGCGATGTCGTTCGCGACGGAGGGCTTCTCAGCGATGATCAGGGCTTTGGACATGACTCAAATAGTTGGTAACTGGCAGCGGCCCGGTTTGGACTGCTTTAACGCCGCTTTATAGCACACGCTTTGCGCGGCGGGCGTCGAAGCTGGAATCGGGGCGGTTCAATATCCGGCTCGCGAAGCGCATGGCGAGAAGCGCAAAACGCGCGTTTCGCGTGCGCCGCGATCAGGCCGTGGCAAGCGCCGGGCGCAGTTTGGGCGCCCCGACCATGCCTGGCAGCGCGGTCAGATCGGTCAGCATCCGATCGACGATGGACGCCTGCGGCAGCACCGTGCCGAAGAAGCGCGTCGTAACGGCGTCCTCGATCAGGATGGTAGGAAAATTTTCGACGTCGAGGTCGTCGAAACGATCGGCGTGATTCTCGATATCGATCCAGGCGAAGCAGATTTCCGGATGCGCAGCCGCCAGCCTGTCGAACCCTTCGCGATATTCGCGACAGGTTCCGCACCATTCCGCGCACAGGCAGGCGACGAACAGCGTGCCGGGCACGGCGATGCGCTCCGCGATGCGATCGGCATCGGTATCGAGATTCAGCGCGGACATGGCGGGTGCGAAATCCTTTTATTGGTATCGACTGCGGGGATTGCTCATTTTTCCGCGAATGTAGCACGATGCGGCATCACGAGCGCTCCACCGCCGTGTAGCGGCCGCCTGCAAGCGCGGACACGCGGCCCGATAGTTCCAGTTGCAGCAGCGCGCCCTGGAGCGCCGCTCCATCCAGATCAGTGCGCATCGCGAGGATTTCAAGCGTCGCGGGCGCATGGCCGAGCGCGTCGAGAACGCGGCCGACGTCGCCGTCGATCGCGCTGTCGGCTTCATCCGATCGCGCCGATGCCCACGACGCGCTGACCGGACGCGGCCTGGCGCGTCTCGCCGCCACGGAAGCCACGCGTGCTGTCGCCGGCGAAAAACCGAACTCTTCGAGCACGTCTTCCGGCGTTTCGACGAGTTTCGCTCCCTGCTTGAGCAGCCGATGACAACCCTGCGAGAGCGGCGCGTGAATCGAGCCGGGAATCGCGAAGACATCACGCCCCATTTCGTTGGCGAGCCGGGCGGTGATGAGCGACCCGGAACGCATCGCGGCCTCGACGATCAGCACGCCGCCCGACATGCCCGCAATCAGCCTGTTCCTTTGGGGAAAATTGGCGGAGCGCGCCGGCGTGCCGAGCGGCCATTCGGAGAGCATCGCGCCTTCGCGGGCGATTTCATGCGCGAGCGTGTGATGTGCCGCCGGATAGACCAGATCGGCGCCCGTGCCGATCACGGAAACGGTACCCGTGGCGCCCTCCAGCGCGCCGCGATGCGCGGATGCGTCGATGCCGAGCGCGAGACCGGACACCACCGCGAGCCCCGCATCCGACAGTACGCGGGCAAAGCGGCGCGCGTCTTCGAGTCCTTGCGGCGACGCGTGCCGGCTCCCGACGATAGCCACCGCGCGCGCCTGAAGAAGTTCGAGCCGGCCTTTCGCGTAGAGCAGCGGCGGCGGGTCCGGCATCGTGAGCAGCGTCTGCGGATAGGTGGCGTCGGCGAGCGTGAGAATGTGATTGCCCGGTTCGGATGCCCACGCGAAAGCCGCTTCAATATAGTCGTCGAACGGAACGCCTTCGATTTCCTCCGGCGGCGCGAGCACGGCCTCGGCGGCCCGGGCATCGGCGGTTTCGGCGAGCGACGCAAAGCTCTCCGACAAGACTTCGAGGGGACCGCCGAAAGCACCGAGCAACGTGCGCAGCGCGAGCGGCCGCAGCCCCTTCGCGTGCGCGAGCCGCAGCCATGCGCGCAGTTCGTCGGCATCGAGTGTCGGGGCGGCTTCCCCGGTCGGCAGGTCGGCGGTCGTCATGTTAAGATTTTTGATCCGGAACAGATAAAGAAAGGTCGCTCAGGCACGGTCCAAAGCCCGACGCGACGCCCATTGGCCGCTTGCCGGCGGCGTGAATCCACTGGATTCGCCCGCATATCTTCGGCATGCCGCCACTCACCCGCAACCTGGCCGAATGGCCGATTTACACGTGCCGCGGCGCGCGTAGACAATCCGAATCATGGCTCTGCTCAAGATACTCAACTACCCGGACAAGCGGCTGAACAAGGTGGCGAAGCCCGTCGCTGTGGTCGACGACCGCATCCGCAGGCTCGTCGCCGACATGGCCGAGACGATGTACGCCGCGCCCGGCGTCGGGCTCGCCGCGACGCAGGTGGACGTGCACGAGCGCGTGATCGTGATCGATGTCTCCGACGCGCACGATCAGCTCATGGTGTTCATCAACCCGGAACTCGTCTGGACGAGCGACCAGAAGAAGGAATGGGAAGAGGGTTGCCTCTCGGTGCCCGGCATTTACGATTTCGTCGAGCGTCCCGACAAGGTGCGCGTGAAGGCGCTGAACGAGAAGGGCGAAACCTTCGAGCTCGATTGCGACGGTCTGCTCGCGGTCTGCATCCAGCACGAAATGGATCATCTGGCGGGTCACGTGTTCGTCGAATATCTGTCGTCGCTCAAGCAGACGCGCATTCGCGGCAAGATGAAGAAGCTGGAAAAGGCGCTGTAACCGATGACTCAATCGTTGCGCGTGGTTTTCGCCGGGACGCCGGAATTCGCTGCCGCGGCGCTCGCGGCCATTCATGCGGCGGGATTTTCCGTGCCGCTCGTGCTCACGCAGCCCGATCGGCCCGCAGGGCGTGGCATGAAGCTGAACGCAAGCCCGGTGAAGCGCTTCGCTCTCGAGCATGGTTTGACTGTCGCGCAGCCCACTTCGCTGCGGCGCGCGGGCAAATATCCGCAGGAAGCGGCGGAGGCCATCGACCTGTTGCGCGCCACGCCTCACGATGTCATGGTCGTCGCCGCTTACGGGCTGATACTGCCGCAGGAAGTGCTCGATATCCCGCCGCGCGGCGCGATCAACATCCACGCATCGCTGTTGCCGCGCTGGCGTGGCGCTGCGCCGATCCATCGCGCGATCGAAGCGGGCGACGCCGAAACCGGCATCACGCTGATGCAGATGGACGCCGGCCTCGACACCGGCGCGATGATCCGCGAAGCCCGCACCCCGATTCTCCCCGACGACACCACGGCCACGCTGCACGACCGGCTCGCGCAAATGGGCGCGGAATTGATCGTCACGGGATTGCGTGATCTCGAACGTGATGGCTCGCTGCCGTCCACGCCGCAGCCCGAAGAAGGCACGACGTACGCCGAAAAGATCGCCAAGAACGAGGCCGCGCTCGACTGGCGGCGTCCGGCGGAAGAACTCGCGCGCCAGATTCGCGCGTTCGATCCGTTTCCCGGCGCGTTCGGCACACTCGACAACGCCGCGATCAAGATCTGGGCCGCGCAACCTGTCGCTGCTTCGTCCAGCGCGGAACCCGGCACGATCACCGAAGTTTCTTCGGACGGCATCGTCGTGATTTGCGGCGGCGGCGCGCTGAAACTCACGCAATTGCAGAAACCCGGCGGCAAACGCCTGCCGGTGCGCGAATTCTTGGCGGGCGCGTCGCTCGCGAAAGGCCAGCGTTTCGCGCTCCAGTAAGGGGCGGCGAAACGGGCGCGGCGCTAAAATAAATAGTTGTCACCACGCACTCGCCCGTCTGGAGTTTTCGATGCTCGGCATCACCGGTTTTGCCTTCTTCCTCGTCGCCGTATTTCTTCTCAACGTCACGCCCGGCCCCGATACTGCGTACATCGTCGGGCGCAGCGTCGCTCAGGGGCGCGGCGCCGGCATCGTGTCGGCGCTCGGCATTTCGGCTGGCTGCATCATCCATACGCTCGCGTGCGCATTCGGTCTGACGGCGATCCTCGCCGCATCGGCGACAGCGTTCACCGTCATCAAGGTTGCCGGCGCGATTTATCTGATTTATCTCGGCGTGCGTCTGATTTTCACGAAGCATGACGATGCAGAGCCCTCCCGCGCGGCGCAGACAAACGAAAAAGCCCCGCCGAAATCGCTGCTTCAGCTTTTCGCGCAGGGTTTCGTCACGAATGTGCTGAATCCGAAGGTCGTATTGTTCTTCGTATCGTTCTTTCCGCAATTCGTCGCCGCAGACAGTCAGCACAAAACGCTCGCTTTCCTCACGCTCGGCATCGTTTTCATCGCGATGAGCACGGTCTGGAACAGCTTCGTCGCATGGATCGCGGGCAGCGTCACGGAACGCTTCGCTGGTAAATCCGGCGTGAAAAAGTGGCTGGATCGCGGCGTCGGCAGCGCGTTCGTCGGTCTGGGCATCAAGCTCGCGACTTCGCATCGATAAATCGCGCAGCCGCGGATTGAATTATTGATGGGCGCCCCTATCTAACATTTTGCTTACAATCGTGGCTCCGGTCATGTCGGCCGGGTAACCGCGCACTTCGCGCAGCGTATTAGGGAGAGGAGCTCCGGAAATGTTCAACTGGGTCAAAACCGCGATGCTGATGGCTGCGATCACGGCCCTCTTTGTCGTGATCGGCGGTGTAATTGGCGGATCGAAGGGCATGATGCTCGCGCTGATCATCGCGCTCGGCATGAATTTCTTTTCGTACTGGTTCTCGGACAAGATGGTCCTGCGCATGTACAACGCGCAGGAAGTCGACGAAACCACCGCGCCGCAGTTCTATCGCATGGTGCGCGAGCTGGCCACACGCGCTCAATTGCCGATGCCGCGCGTCTATCTGATCAACGAAGACGCGCCGAACGCGTTCGCCACGGGCCGCAACCCCGAGCACGCGGCGGTCGCGGCGACCACGGGCATTCTGCGCGTGCTGTCCGAGCGCGAAATGCGCGGCGTGATGGCGCACGAACTGGCGCACGTGAAGCATCGCGACATCCTGATCTCGACGGTTTCCGCGACGATGGCCGGCGCGATCTCCGCGCTCGCGAACTTCGCGATGTTCTTCGGCGGGCGCGACGACGAAGGCCGTCCGTCGAATCCGATCGCGAGCATTCTGGTGGCGATTCTCGCGCCGATCGCGGGCGCGCTGATCCAGATGGCGATTTCGCGTGCGCGCGAGTTCGAAGCCGATCGCGGCGGCGCGGAGATTTCAGGCGATCCGCAAGCGCTCGCGAGTGCGCTGGAGAAGATTCACGCTTACGCCACCGGCGTGCCGTTCCCGACGGCGGAAGCGCACCCGGCGACCGCGCAGATGATGATCATGAATCCGCTCTCGGGCGGCGGCATCGCGAATCTGTTCTCGACGCATCCGGCGACGGAAGAGCGGGTCGCGCGTTTGATGGAAATGGCGCGCACGGGCCGCTTCTAAGCCCGCTTCCTAGACAATCGACGTTTTAACGAAGGCCGTTCCGGTTGCTCCGGAACGGCCTTTTTGCTTGTCGTCGGCCGCCCGTCCGGGCGCGCGATCCTCGCAAGTTACAATCCTCGTTCACGCAAGCCGTCCGCTTGCCGCTCGACCGTTCTCGTTTCTCAATGACCGACAAGCCTTCCCGGCGGCCCGCCGCCGCGCATTCCCGCCTGAGCGCTCTCCATCTCGCGCCCGATTCGCTCGCGTTCGCGCTGGATTGCGCGGCGCAGGCCGTGGGCGCGGTGCGCGCGGGCTCGGCGCTGCCGGCCGCGTTGCAGACCGTCATCGCGTCGGCGAAGCATGTCGAGGCGCGTGGGGCGGTGCAGGACATCGCGTATCGCGCGATGCGCCGTCTCGCGCTCGCGGATGCGCTCCTGCGCAAACTCGTGAAGAAGGCGCCGCCGCCGCATGTCGCGAACGTGCTTGTCTGCGCGTTCACGCTGCTGACCGACGACGAAGCGCACGCAGCCTACGCGCCTTTCACCGTCGTCGATCAGGCGGTGAGCGTGATCGCGGCGCGGCGCGAATTCGCGTTCGCGAAAGGTCTGGTCAACGCGGTGCTGCGCAATTTCCTGCGCGAGCGCGAAACGCTCATCGATGAAGCGCGCAGGGATCCCGTCGCGCGCTGGAATTATCCGCAATGGTGGATCGACGCCGTGAAGCGCGGACAGCCCGATGTGTGGGAGCGCATTCTCGAAACGGGCAACGAACAAGGGCCGCTGACGTTGCGTGTGAATGCGCGTCACGCCACCGTCGATCAATATCTCGCGCGCCTCAAAGATACGCAAATCGAAGCCGACGCCGCGGGCGTGCACGCGGTGCGCCTGAAAACGCCGATGCCCGTCGATCGCATTCCGGGTTTCGACGAAGGCGTCGTCTCGGTGCAGGACGCGGGCGCGCAACGCGCGGCGCAACTGCTCGGCCTGAAAGACGGCATGCGCGTGCTCGATGCGTGCGCCGCGCCGGGCGGCAAGACGGGGCATATTCTCGAACTCGCGAACGTCGATCTGATCGCGCTCGAAAGCGACGCGGAGCGCTCGGGCCGCATCGGACAGAATCTGAAGCGCCTGAAACTCGAGGCGCAAATCGAAGTGGGCGACGCGGGCGATCCCGCGCAATGGTTCGACGGCGTGCCGTTCGATCGCATTCTCGCCGACGTGCCGTGCTCGGCGTCGGGCATCGTGCGCCGTCATCCGGACATCCGCTGGCTGCGGCGCCCATCGGACATCGATGCGCTCGTCGCCGAGCAGCGGCGCATCGTGAGCGCGCTGTGGCCGCTCGTCGCGAAGGGCGGCGAGCTGCTGTACGTGACATGCTCCATCTTTCCCGAGGAAGGCGAAGAACAGGCCCGTTGGTTTGGAACCGCGCATGAAGATGCGGTACGATTGGACGCGCCGGGGCAATTGTTACCGACAGCGGCGCGCGCGAGCGCGGGCGCGGTGCAAGGCTCACCGGACGGTACAAATCTCGCGGACCCGGATCGGGACGCGGAGACCTTCGCGGACCACGACGGATTCTTCTACGCGCGCTTTCAGAAACGGTGACGATCAAACGCTTTTTTCCGCTTCGGCTCGCGGCCGTCATCTGGACTGCGCTGACGCTCTGGCTGACGTTCGCCGCAGCCGACCCCGCGTTTGCCGAGACGATCGCCGTGCAGCGCGCGTCGCTTCAAGCGGACAACGCCGGCTGGAGTCTCGACGCGCATTTCGACTTCGACCTGAACAACAGCCTCGAAGATGCCGTGAACCGCAGCGTGCCGCTCTATTTCACTATCGATTTCAATCTGTCGAGGCCGCGCTGGTACTGGTTCGACGAAGAGCCGGTCAATGTGTCGCAGAGCATCCGGCTTTCCTATCAGCCGCTGACGAACGAGTATCGTGTATCGACGGGCGGCCTGCAGTTGCGTTTCGCCTCGCTCAATGAGGCGCTCGCGGTCATCAAGCACGTGACTTCGTGGCACGTCATCGACCGGAACCAGGTGCATGGCGGCGAAACCTATACCGCATCGGTGCGCATGCAGCTCGACATCGCGCTCATGCCCAAGCCGTTCCAGATCGACGCGGTGAATAACCGCGACTGGAACCTTTCCTCGGACTGGAAGCGTTTTACTTTTACGGCGGCAGAACGTGCGAAATAGATTTCGACGCGGCCGCACGGACATCAAGAGTTTCGTCGTCCGTTTGCTGGTCTCCACGGTGGCGCTCACGGCAGTTCTGCTGCTCGTGACGCTCGCGCTCGCCAGTGCGAACACCGAATTCTTCGACCGCTACTACGGCTGGCTCTACGCGGCGAACGTCGCGGTGGCGGTCGTGTTCATGCTGATCGTCATCAGCCTGTTCATCATCATCGTGTCGCGGGTGAGGCAGGGGCGTTTCGGCACGCGATTGCTCGCGAAGCTCGCCTTCATTTTCGCGCTCGTCGGTGTCGTGCCGGGCGCGATCATCTACGTGGTTTCGTATCAGTTCGTGTCGCGAAGCATCGAATCGTGGTTCGACGTGAACGTCGAGACAGCGCTCTCGTCGGGCCTGACGCTCGGGCGCGGCATGCTCGAATCATCGCTCGCCGATTTCAAGAACCGCGGCCGGCAGATGAGCGATCAGCTCGCAAGCGCCGATCCATCGAGTCTCACGCTGTCGCTCCTGCGCCTGCGCGATCAATACGGCGTGCAGGACGCGGTCGTGTTCGAGCGGCCGCGCGATCAGTACAACCGCGAAGATCTCGCATCGAATAACAGCTCGCTGAGGGTGCCGGGGCTTCGCACGGTCGCGCAGGCCTCTGGCAATTACTACGCGCTGCTGCCGGCGAACGAGCCGACCGGCACGATGCTCAGGGAGGCGCAGGATCATCCGTATGGCGCGATCGAGGGCGAGATCGACGGCGATCCGAAATCGAATGGGCCGAAGGGCGCGCTGCGTCTGCGCGTGGTCACGAAGATCCCCGATCCGACTACGACCACCGAATTCCAGCATGTCGATCGCTTCCTGCAGATCGAGCAACCCGTGAGTCAGGAACTCGCGCGCAATGCCGACGCCGTGCAGCGCGCGTATCGCGAGTATCAGGAAAAGCGGCTCGGGCGCACGGGCTTGCGCAAGATGTATATCGGCACGCTGACGCTCGCGCTCTTTCTCGCGACCTTCATCGCGATGATGCTCGCGCTCGCGCTCGGCAATCAGCTCGCGCGGCCGCTGTTTCTGCTCGCGCAAGGTACGAAGGAAGTGGCCGAAGGCGACTACACGCCCAAACGAGAGATCAACTCGCGCGACGAACTGGGATTCCTTACGCAGTCCTTCAACGCGATGACGCGCCAGCTTTCCGAGGCGCGCGCGGCGGTCGAGAACAACCGCGTCGCGCTGGAGCATTCGAAGGCGTATCTCGAAAGCATTCTCGCGAATCTGACGGCGGGCGTGTTCGTGTTCGACCGGCAGTTCCGCTTGACCACCGCCAATCGCGGCGCGGAGCGCATCTTCCGCCAGCCGTTCGGCGCGCTGCTCAATCAGCCGCTCGATCAGATCGGCGTTCTCGCCGAGCTCGGCACGATGGTGAAGAAGGCTTTCGCGGAGCGCGATGCGGCCGAAGTCGGCAGCGGCCATCCGGTCGGCGATCGCGGCCACTGGCAGCAGCAGGTCGCGGTGACGGTGCCCGGCGAGAACGATCCGCTGACGCTTCTCGTGCGCGGCACGCAGTTGCTGAGCGTGACCGAAAGCGATAGCGACGATGCCGAAACCACCGGCTATGTCGTCGTGTTCGACGACATCTCCGACGTGATCTCGGCGCAGCGTTCGGTCGCGTGGGGCGAAGTCGCGCGCCGTCTCGCACACGAGATCAAGAATCCGCTCACGCCGATTCAGCTTTCCGCCGAGCGCTTGCAGATGAAACTCGCGGACAAGCTCGCGCCGCCCGATGCGGACGTGCTCAAGCGGGCGTCGACGACCATCGTCAATCAGGTGCAGGCGATGAAGCAGATGGTCGACGATTTCCGCGAATACGCGCGCACGCCGCCCGCGGTGCTCGGCAATCTGCAACTGAACGATCTCGTCGCGGAAGTGCTGACGCTCTACGGCATCGAGGACGGCAAGACGCCGATCAAGGTGGACCTCGCGAAGCTGCCCGTGATTCGCGGCGACGCAACGCAGATCCGCCAGGTGATCCACAACCTGCTGCAGAACGCGCAGGATGCGGTGGCGGACGTCGCGGAGCCGCGCGTGCTGCTCGAAACGAGGACAGTAGAATATGGCGAGCCCGATGCTTCGGGACATGCGCGTGTCGCGGTTCGCCTCACGGTCTCGGATAACGGTTCGGGCTTCCCGGCGCGTATCCTTTCGCGTGCTTTCGAGCCTTACGTGACGACGAAGGCAAAGGGCACGGGCCTGGGACTTGCAACCGTGAAGAAGATCGTCGACGAGCACGGCGCGCGCATCGACATACGCAACCGCTCGAAGACCGCGGATGTGATCGAAGGCGCGCAGATATCGATTCTGTTTCTACAACTCGCGGACGACACCGCGGCGCCCGGCGCAACACGTCCGGGTGCCGGTTCGGCGGCGAATCAGGGAACGACAAAAGCAACAGTGCAGACAAGGGCAGCGTAAATGGCAACCATCCTGGTGGTAGACGATGAAATGGGGATCCGGGAACTGCTCTCCGAGATCCTGAGCGACGAAGGCCACGTTGTTGAAGTAGCGGAGAACGCGCAGCACGCACGCGACTACCGCTTGCAGCAAACACCCGATCTCGTTTTGCTCGACATCTGGATGCCCGATACCGACGGCGTGACTCTGCTCAAGGAGTGGGCCGCGCAGGGCAAGCTGACGATGCCGGTGATCATGATGTCGGGGCACGCGACCATCGACACAGCCGTCGAGGCGACGAAGATCGGCGCGCTCAACTTCCTCGAAAAGCCGATCGCGCTGCAAAAGCTCCTGAAGGCTGTCGAGCAGGGACTCGCGCATGGCTCCGCGGCGGCACCCGTGTCGACGATAGCGAAGCCTCCGTCGAGCGCGATGGCATCGGGCGTGCCGGTGGCGGCCGCGCTGCCGACGGCTTCATCGCTGAACGCATCGGGCGACGCTGCGGCAGGCGGCGCGCCCCAGAGTCAGGCGGGGCAGACGGCATCCATCTCGTTCGATATCCCCTTGCGCGATGCGCGCGATGCGTTCGAGCGAGCTTACTTCGAGTATCACCTCGCACGCGAGAACGGCAGCATGACGCGCGTCGCCGAGAAGACGGGGCTCGAGCGCACGCATCTTTATCGCAAGTTGAAGCAACTGGGCGTCGATCTAGGAAAGAACAAGAACGAAGTTTGAGCGCGGCCCCCGGACATTTTCAGAAAAATGCGCCGAGGGGCTTGAGGGGCGCAAATGAGTCTGCTATAGTTTCACCTCTTCGTTGGCCCGGTAGCTCAGTTGGTAGAGCAGCGGATTGAAAATCCGCGTGTCGGTGGTTCGATTCCGCCCCAGGCCACCAGAATGCAAGAAGCCCGAGAGTGTCATCGCTCTCGGGCTTTTTCATTTTCCGCATTCGAAAAACGGGCACATTCGCGTGAGCGGACTGCCCGTTTTTTTCAGCTATCCGATCCTCACTTCGGATTCGCGGCGACGAAGTTCTTGAACGCCGTGTAGGCCGCCTTCTGCGTCTTGCCGTCGTTCTTCAGGAGACCATACGCGCCTTCGCCGCCCGCGGGATCGTCATACAGCTCATACGTCTGAATGGCCTGGATGTTGTACTTCGACGCCACCGCGACGAACTCCGCCATCATCTTGTTGCCGACGAGATAAGCCGCGATCTGCTGATCGCTGCCGAGCCACGGACGCACGCCGAACTCGTTGATCCAGATCGGCTTGCCCATCTGCTGCAACGTCGCGAGCACGTCGTGGCAACCCGTGCCGCCGCACGCGTTCGTGATGTCGCCCATGTCCGAGTACCAGTGCCACGCGGTGATGTCCCAGCTCACGATCGGATGACCCGTCGTGCCGTCGGGTTGCGTGCCGTTCGCGAGCATCTGATCGAGACCGTAGTGCAGCCACGTGCCGCCGCCCATGATGATCTTGCCGTTCGGATCGACCGACTTCACGCCGGCGATCATCCCGCGAATCACGCCGCGCGCGATCTGGAATTTGGCGTTGTCGAATTGCTGCGGATAGACGCCGTCGACGTTGCCGGTGAGCGCGTTGGCGTCGAGTTCGTTCGTCACTTCGTAGTACGGGTATTGGTACGCGGTCGCCGTCCAGACGCCGAGCTGATAGCCCGCGTTGTAGGCGTCGGTTTCGCTGTTGAAGGCGAGGCTCATCAGCATCACCGGATATACGATCACGCCGCCTGCGGCCATCGTTTTCGCAATGCCCGCGAGCTTGTTTGCGGTCCCCTGGCTGTACACCTCGTTCCGATAAAGCTTCACGCCGAGATCCTGTAACTGCGAGAGTTGTAGCGCCGGGCTGGAGATGTCGTAGGCGCCGCCCTCGTTGTTGTGACCGTTCGCGCCGTAGAAGATGCTGCTGCCGGCCGTCGCATTCTTCACGGCGACATTCGAGTTGCGATTCGCCGCGGCAGCCGCTGCGGTGGAAGCCGTGTCGAAGGCTTCGTTGCTACCGCCTCCGCACGCGCCGAGCAGCAAGCTGGTCGTGACTGCGACGGCGATCAGGTTCGCTCTAGGCCCGGAAAGAGCGCCGATCATGCGGTTGGCCCGAAAGTTGGTCTGAATGTAATTTTTCATTGTGTGTAGTGCTAATTAGAGAGTTGTGCATCGGCGAAATCGGTGCAGTCTCCGGAGCGCCGTGGCAAAGAGCGGATCGGAAACAGACCTGCGGTTCCGCGTCTCCCCGCGGAAGGGTTTGGAAATCAAAATCCGTTCGTTATGCGAACTAATAACTCCTGCGCGATCCAATCGAGCGATCGCGCCATTACATGGAGTTAGCTGTACAGCCGGAAGGAATTGCTGGTCTTGTTTTTGTTCAGGCGATCATTTGTCTGTATAACGACCAGACGCCGACCGGGTTAAGCGGATTTCCATAAATTGCCGGATAAACCGGCTTAGCGACGGCAAATAGTGCCGATCTCGCCGCCGAACGAGGAACGTCCGTCGAAGCCACGCACGCCGAGCTCGGCGAACAACCGTGCTCCGTGCTAAAATTCCCGCCGAATTAAGGACTTGCCTCGTCCTCGGGCCCGCAAGTCCTTTTCTTTTCGACGCTCCGAATCGCTCGTGCGACGCGCCGGAACCTTCACCGGCGCCCGTCATCTGTCTCGAATTCCGCTATCGGCGACATAAAGGGCGTGCGCGTCCAGGCGAAGGTCGCCGGCCTATACTGGACTCGCGGGCGTCGCGCCCGCGCCGCGCATGGCGAAGTCTGGTCGTTCCGACTGCCTGTGCGACGTGCGACGCCATTCATTCACGGAGTACGGAGTTTTCACGGTGACTCGGATAGACGCTAAAGACAGCGCGCTCGTGCTGTTCTCCGGCGGCCAGGACTCGGCCACTTGCCTCGCCTGGGCGCTCGAACGCTACAAGACGGTAGAGACGCTCGGCTTCGACTATGGGCAACGCCATCGCGTGGAACTCGAATGCCGCGACGGCTTTCGCGCTGCGATCGCGCGCGAGTTTCCGCAGTGGACCGAGCGCCTGGGCGAAGATCACATGATCGATTTGTCCGTGCTCGGCGCGATCAGCGATACCGCGATGACGCGCGAGATCGAGATTCAGGCGAACGCGAGCGGCTTGCCCAACACGTTCGTGCCGGGCCGCAATCTGCTGTTCGTGACGATTGCTGCGGCGGTGGCGTATCGGCGCGGGTTGAAGGTGATCGTCGGAGGCATGTGTGAGACGGACTTTTCCGGCTATCCGGATTGCCGCGACGACACGATGAAGGCGCTGCAAGTCGCGCTCAACCTCGGCATGGAAACGCGCTACGCGCTGGAGACGCCGCTGATGTGGCTCGACAAGGCCGACACCTGGCGGCTCGCGGAAACGCTCGGCGGCGAATCGCTCGTCGAGTTGATCCGCGTCGAAACGCATACGTGTTATGTCGGCGAGCGCGCCGAACTGCACGACTGGGGCTTCGGTTGCGGTCAGTGCCCGGCGTGCAAGCTGCGCAAGCGCGGTTACGAGGCGTATCGTGCGGGCGAGCAGGTCACCATCGCGCCGGTTTGATTTTTACGACGGGTTTCACGAGATTCACAGGGCAGTCATGACGTACGCGGTAAAGGAAATCTTCTACACGTTGCAGGGTGAGGGCGCCAATGCCGGGCGCCCGGCCGTGTTCTGCCGTTTCGCGGGCTGCAATCTGTGGTCGGGGCGCGAGGAAGATCGCGCGGATGCGGTGTGCCAGTTTTGCGATACCGATTTCGTCGGCACGGACGGCGAGAATGGCGGCAAGTACAAGACGCCGGCGGAACTCGTCGCGAAGATCGCATCGCTGTGGCCGGAAGGCGCGGCGCACAGGTTCGTGGTGTGCACCGGCGGCGAGCCGATGCTGCAGATCGACCAGCCTTTCGTCGACGCGCTGCATGAAGCCGGCTTCGAAATGGCGATCGAGACGAACGGCTCGCTGCCCGTGCTCGAGAGCATCGACTGGATTTGCGTGAGCCCGAAAGCCGATGCGCCGCTCGTCGTCACGAAGGGCAACGAATTGAAGGTCGTCGTGCCGCAGGACAACCAGCGACTTGCGGACTACGAGAAGCTCGACTTCGAGTATTTTCTCGTGCAGCCGATGGACGGCCCGTCGCGCGACATCAACACGAAGCTGGCGATCGACTGGTGCAAGCGCCATCCGAAGTGGCGCCTGTCGATGCAGACGCACAAATATTTGAACATCCCCTGATAAGACGGTCAGCCGACGTGCAGACGATTACCCGAAAGCTCGAATTCGATGCGGGCCACCGCATTCCCGATCACCGCAGCCAGTGCCGCAATTTGCACGGGCATCGCTACGTGCTCGAAATCACGCTGCAAGGCGATCTCGTCGACGTGGAAGGCGCGCCCGACCGCGGCATGGTGATGGACTTCGCCGACGTGAAAGCGCTGGCAATGGAACATCTCGTCAACAAGTGGGATCACGCGTTCATCGTTTATGAAGGCGATGTCAAAGTGCGCGAATTCCTGCAAACGCTGTCGGATCACAAGACCGTTGTGCTGGATCGCATTCCGACAGTAGAGAACCTGGCGGCGGTTGCCTTCAACATTCTCGCCGAAGTCTACGACGCCCATTACGGCGTCAATCTCAAGCTGAAGCGCGTGCGTCTCTTCGAAACGCCGAACTGCTGGGCCGACGTCGAGCGCGGCTGATTTCCCGCGCGCGGGCGGCCCGGAGCACGTCCGGCGCGCGCGCGTTCGTCACGGTATGATCGTCCGATGAGTCGCCCGCTACCCGAGGCGACGAGACACGGAGCGCACGCATGCCGTCACTTCTTCTGTCGTTTTCATTAGTGCGACCACGCTCGGTCATCCTTCAAGCCGCCGAAGGAGCCGCGCGATGAGCACATTCACCAATCCCCTCAAGCAGCGCTTTTCTGAACCGGGCACATTGTTCGGACTGTGGCTGTCGCTCGGCAGCGCCGATGCCGCCGAAGCGCTCGCACACGCGGGCTTCGACTGGCTGTGCATCGACATGGAGCACTCGCCGAACGATAGCGCGGACGTCGTCGCTCAACTGCGCGCGATCGCCGCCGCGCATCTGCCGAGCGAGCCGATCGTGCGCGTGCCAGCCAACGAAGGCTGGCTCGTCAAACGCGCGCTCGACGCGGGCGCGCGCACGCTGATGTTCCCGAACGTGCAATCGGCCGAAGACGCGGCGCGCATCGTGCGGCTCACGCAGTATCCGACGGAATCGGCGCTGCAAGGCTTGCGCGGCGTCGCGGGCGCGGTGCGCGCGGCGGCATACGGCATGCGCCGCGATTACATGGCGAGCGCGAATGCGCAGATCGCGACGATCGTGCAGATCGAATCGGTAGCGGCGCTCGAAGCCGTCGACGAAATCGCCGCGACGCCGGGCGTCGATTGCCTGTTCATCGGTCCGGCGGATCTGGCGGCAAGCCTCGGTCATCTCGGCGACGGCAAGCATCCCGACGTGCAGGCGGCGATCACGAAAATCGTCGATGCGGCGAATCGCGCGGGCATCGCGAGCGGCATCTTCGCGCTCGATGCGGCGAGCGCGAAGCAATACGCGCAGGCGGGCATCAAGCTCGTCGCGATCGGCGCTGATGTGATGTGGCTGTTGAAGGCGACGCGTCAGGCGTTGCAGGAGGCGAGATCATGAAAACCGCCATCGCGTCGGCTGTCGCCGCGGTGAGCCTGTCGATATCGATCGGCGTCGCGCACGCCGACGACGCGCCCAAGCCGACCGACATCACCACGCAAAACGCCGTGGCCGATTACAACGCGGGCAATCTCGTCGCGGCACGCTCGGAGTTCCGGCGCGCGGCGCAGAAGGGCAGCCGCCTCGCCCAATTCAATTACGCGATGATGCTCCTCAACGGCGAGGGCGGCGCGGCTGACGTGCCGGAAGGCAAGAAATGGTTGCGTCGCGCCGCCGACGCGAACATGACCCACGCGCAATACGTCTACGGCAAGATGTACGACGATGGACAGTTTGTCGAGAAAGATCCGGCGGAGGCGCATCGCTGGTTCCTGCGGGCGGCGAATCAGGGGCACGTGCAGGCCGAACTCGCGCTCGCGAATCAGTTTCTCGATGGACGTGGCACCACGCGCGACAACACGCAGGCGTTCACCTGGTACAAGAAGGCGGCGCAGGGCGGCGACATGACGGCTCAATATGTCGCGGGTTCGTTCTATGAGCGCGGCGGCGATGGCGTCGAGCGGAATTTGAATGTCGCGCGTGCCTATTACGCTGCTGCGGCGGCGCAGGGCGATCCGGCCGCTAAGCTGAAATATCTGCAGTTGAGCGCGGAACTGGAGCAGCAGAAGCCGCAGTGAAGGCAGGCTGCAAAAAGCAAAAAAGCCGCGGGAGAGCCGCGGCTTTTGCGTCTGAAAGAAGGACGGCGAACGCTAACTCTGCATCAGCCGTTTCTGACGAGCGACGCTCATGATCAGCCCGACCGCGACGCCGAGCGTCGTCAACGCGGTTCCGCCGTAACTCATGAACGGAAGCGGCACGCCGACCACGGGCAGAATGCCGCTCACCATGCCGATATTGACGAACGCGTACGTGAAGAACGCGAGCGTGAGCGATCCGGCCAGTAATCGCCCGAAGAAGGTCGCGCCGTTCGCCGCGATAAACAGTCCGCGCGCGATCAGCGCCATGTAGAGGAAGAGCAGCACGAGCCCGCCCGCGAGCCCAAACTCCTCGGAGAACACGGCGAAGATGAAGTCGGTGTGCTTTTCGGGGATGAATTCGAGGTGCGCCTGCGTGCCCTGCAACCAGCCTTTGCCGAACGTGCCGCCCGAGCCGATCGCGATCACCGCCTGAATCGTATGGAAGCCTTTGCCGAGCGGATCGGACGTCGGATCGAGCAGCGTGCAGATGCGGTGCTTTTGATAGTCGTGCATCATCGGCCAGACCACGTCCGGCTGACAGATCTTGTCCTGAAAGACCGCGATGCTCGCCACCGCGATGACCGCGGCAATCAGCACCGGCAGGATCAGCTTGAAACTCAATCCGGCGAAATAGATGACGAACATGCCCGCCGCGAACACGAGTACCGCCGTGCCCAGATCCGGCTGCTTTGCGATCAGACCCACGGGCAGCAGCAAAATCACAAAGCCGACGATGTAATCCCACCAGCGGATATTGCTTTCACGCTTCTGGTAGTACCAGGCGAGCATCAGCGGCATCGCGATCTTCATGATTTCGGATGGCTGAATCACGACGCCGACATTGAGCCAGCGTTTCGCGCCCTTGCGCGTCAGCCCGAACGCGGCGACCGCGACCAGCAACGCGACGCCGACCGTATAGAGCGGCACGGCGAAGCGCATCAGCATCTGCGGCGGGATGTTGGCGAGTACCCACATCAGGCCGAAGGTCAGCATGATGTTGCGCAGTTGGTCTTCGACGCGCCCGGGCATATCGAGACTGGCGCTATACAGCGTCACGATCCCGACGCCGAGCAGCAGGAACACGATAAGCGCAAGCGGCTTGTCGAAGCCCGCGAACATGCGCTTGGCGCGGTCCAGCAGCTCGCGTCTGTCGAATTGCATGTGCAGTTGCATGGCGGTTTCCTTTACTCGTCGATGCCGCCGGACGGCGCGAGAACGCGCACGCCGTCGTTTTCATTGCCGCGCACCATCGAGGGCGTCGGCTCGGTCGGGCGCCTTTTCGGCGCGGGCGTGCGGCCGGGCGCGGACGCGGGCAGTGCCGCCGCGGGCGCTGCGGGCGTCGCCGACGCGGCGCGCGGCTTCGAGATTTTCGGGGCAGAAGCGGGAAGCGCAGGCGCGGAAGCCGCCTTCGCGACCGCGGGATTCGACGCGGCCTGAGGCGAAAACGCCGGCGACGAATTCGCAACGGACGCAGGCAACGCGATGGCGGCGGGCGGTTGCGTGCCTCCGATCGTCGGCAGGCCGGCGTCGGTCGTCGCCGAGGCCGCCGCCGCGACAGCCGCCGCTTCCGCGCCCGGCTTCAGACGGTCGACCAGGTAATAGTCGAGCACTTTGCGCGCGATCGGCCCAGCGGATTCGGCGCCCCAGCCGCCGTTCTCGACGATCAGCGCAAGCGCGATCTTCGGCTGCTCAGCCGGCGCGAACGCGATGAACAGCGCATGGTCGCGCAGATGCTCCGCGAGCGCGTGCCCCTTGTAGTTCGCGCCTTGCAGCGAGTAGACCTGCGCGGTGCCGGTCTTGCCCGCCGCCAGATACGGCGCGCCCGCGAACACCTTCGCCGCCGTACCGTTGGTTACGACGCCTTCCATCGCGCGCTTGATGAAATCCACATCCTTTTGCTGCACGGCGATCTTGTCGCTCGGATCGCGCACGACAGGGCGCGTTGCCTTCGAGATCGGATTTTCGATATCGCGCACGAGGTGCGGCTTCATCACGACGCCGTTGTTCGCGAGCGTCGCGGTGGCATGCGCAAGTTGCAGGATCGTGAACGAGTTGTAGCCTTGACCGATGCCCAGACTGATCGTTTCGCCTTCGTACCAGCGCTGCTGCTCGGGCTTGCGGTACGCCTTGCGCTTCCATTCCGTTGACGGAAGGATGCCGCGCGCCTCGCCCGCGATATCGATGCCGGTGATCTGCCCGAAGCCCCACGGCTTCATGAAGCCGGCCATCGCGTTCACGCCGAGATCGCGCGCGAGCATGTAGAAGTACGTGTCGTTCGAAACGACGATCGCGCGGTTCATGTCCACCCAGCCCTGACCCGAGCGCACGTCGTTGCGGAAGGTGTGGCCGCCGAACGTGAAGTAACCCGGATCCTGGAAGCCCCAACCCGGCGTGCGCTTGTGCAGCGTCAGCGCGGCGAGCGCCATGAATGGCTTGTAGGTCGAACCCGGCGGATAGGTGCCGTGCAGCGGACGGTTCAGCAGCGGGTGATCCGGCGAATTGTTGAGCGCGTCCCAGGTTTGCTGATCGATGCCGTCGACGAATGAATTCGGATCGAAGCTCGGCGCCGACACGAACGCGAGCACGTCGCCGGTGGAAGGCTCGATCGCGACGAGCGCGCCGCGTTTGCCCGCGAACGCCTGCTCGGCGACCTGCTGCAAGCCGATATCCAGCGACAACTGAAGATTGTTGCCCGGCGTCGCCTGCGTGCGCGACATCGTGCGCACCGGGCGGCCGCCCGCCGTGACTTCCACTTCCTCGAAACCGGTCAGGCCGTGCAGCTCGGTTTCGTAACTCTGCTCGACACCGATCTTGCCGACGTAATCCGTGCCCTTGTAGTTGTTGGCGTCGAGGCGCGGATCGTAGTGATCCGAGCTTTCGTCGTTGGCGTCGCTCGCGTCGTCGATGCGTTCCTGATCGCGCTGCGAAATTCGCCCGATATAGCCGATCACGTGCGCGGCGGTCGTGCCGAGCGGATATTGGCGAAACAGACGCGCACGCACTTCGACGCCCGGAAAACGGAAGCGCTGCGCGGTGAACTTCGCGACTTCCTCGTCGGTGAGACGCGTGCGGATCGGCAGGCTTTCGAAATTCTTCGAGTCTTCGAGCAGCTTCTTGAAACGGCGACGGTCGCGCGCGTCGATCGGAATGACTTGCGAGAGTTCGTCGATCGTTTCGTCGAGCGTGCCGTTGATCTTCGAACGCGTGATTTCCAGCGTGTACGCGGAGTAGTTCTTCGCCAGCACGACGCCGTTGCGATCGGTGATGATGCCGCGGTTCGGCACGATCGGCGCAACGGAAATGCGGTTCTCGTTCGCCTGCAACGAGTATTTGCTGAAATGCCAGACCTGAAGATAGAGAAAGCGCAGCCCGATCAGCCCGAAGCAGACGAACACGAACAGTCCCGCCGCCGCGACGCGCAGGCGGAACTTCGACAACTGTTGCTCGGTGTTCTTTATTTCGGTCATGCAACTTTCGCGTTTTGCTCGCGATTCAAGTGTAGTTCGCGCGCGACGGTTTATCCGGTCATGCGGCGTCGCGCGGCGAGGCTCAGATCGGACGCGTGTCGTCCGGGTCGGCGGCGCGGCGCTGCGGCATCAGCAGAAGGAAGCTCGCGATCGGCCAGAGCAGCGCCTCGACAAAACCGTTGATCAGATAACTCCAGCCGGGGAACGCCGCGCCCGTCATCAGGCGGATGATGAAAGGCACGAGATGCGCGCCCACGAGGAGCGGCGCGACGACGAACATCTGCACGGGCAACGTCATCCACAACACGCGACGGTGAATGGTGATCGCGCCGTACGAAAGAAGCGTGTAAGCCAACGCGTGCTCGCCGAGCAGATTCGCGTTGTGCACATCCATCAGAATGCCGAGCATGAACGCGATGCCCATGCCGACCTTGCGCGGTTGATGCACGTTCCAGAAGAGCAGGACGAGCGCGACGAAATCCGGCACGCCGATGAGCCGTCCCCACGGCATCAGGTTCAGCAGAAACGCGGCAGCCAGACTGAACGTGATGAAGTACGGATTGACCGGCTGAAGGATGTATTGCGGGCGGTTCATCGCGCGGCTCCCGAGGATGCGGGTTTCGGCGCATGCGCCTTCTTCGACGGCTTCGCCGCCGCGCCCGATGCCGCCTTGGGCGCCGCGGCCTTCGCCGGCGGAGCCTCGACGGGCTTGGCCGGCGCGGTCGCCGCGACCGCGGAGCCGGGCGTCGGAGCGGACGCGCCCGCAGGCGCCGATGCGCCGCTTGCGCCCGCCGCTGCCGCCGCCTTGGGCGCGGCCTTCTTCTTGCCCTTGTTTTCCTTCGCTTCCTTGGCAGCCGCGGCCGCTTCGACTTCGATCGGATTCGGCGGTACGTTGACGTTGTAATGCAGCACGAGCAACTGACGCGCGCCGCGCACCGCCGCGATCGGCACGCAGACGACTCGCGCGAACGCCGTGTCCGCCTGCTTGTCGACGCGCAGCACCTTCGCGACCCGCAATCCCGGCGGATAGATGCCGTCGAGGCCGCTCGTGACGAGTTCATCGCCGGCTTGCACGTCGGCGCTGATCGGCACGAAGCGAAGATCGAGCGTGTCGCCCTTCGGCGTTCCGTAAATCACGCTACGCAATCCGGTGCGCGCGATTTGCACCGGCACGGCCTGATCCTTGTCGGTGAGAAGCGTGACTTCCGATTGCAGCGGAAACACGCGCGTGACCTGGCCGATCACACCGTCTTCCGTGACGACCGGCGCGCCATCCTGGATATTCTGCTGCGAACCTTTGCCGATCACGACTTTCTGCGTGAACGGATCGCGCGTGTCGTACTGGATTTCGGCGGGCGTTTCTTCGGTGGTCGCGCGCGATTGCAGATTGAGCAGCGCGCGCAAATGCGCGTTCTCGATGGCGAGCTGCGCCGAATCGCCGGCTTTCACGGACAGTTCCAGATTTTTGTCGGCCAGTTTCGCGTTCTGGCTGCGCAGGGTCGCGCTCGTCACGGCGAGATCGGCCGCGCCCATGAAGATGTCGCGCGGCACCAGCGCGGCGCGCTGCAACGGGTAAAGCCCCGCGCCGAGCATCCCGCGAACGATTTCCAGCGTGCTGTAGCGCGCATCTGAAATGAGCAGCGCGATGGCGAGCACCACGAAGAAGATCAGGCGCGCGAGCGCGGAAGGGCCTTGCTTGAAAAGTGGCGGCGGACTGTATTCCATGGTCGGCGCCGAGGGCGTGAACGGATGGATCGATGCTGCAGGTTTTATCGCCGGTGGCGAACCTGCCCTACGCTGTTTCGACAACGGCCCGGACAGATGCCGGGCCGTGCGCCCGCCGCGTTACGCGGGCGTGTTTCGTTGTCGCGTCGAAGACCATTGCGCTCAGGGGACGGAGAGCGAAAGCCTTCAGCAGGGAGATCACTCGTACGAGAAGATGCTGCCGAGCTTGTCCATGCGTTCGAGCGCCATGCCCGAACCGCGCACCACGCAAGTCAGCGGATCTTCGGCGACGAGCACCGGAAGGCCGGTTTCTTCCGCGAGCAGGCGGTCGAGGTCGCGCAGGAGCGCGCCGCCGCCCGTCAGCATCATGCCGCGCTCGGCGATGTCCGCGCCGAGTTCCGGCGGCGTCTGTTCCAGCGCGATCTTCACCGACGACACGATCTGGTTCAGCGGGTCCGTCAGCGCTTCGAGAATTTCGTTGCTCGAAATAGTGAAGCTGCGCGGAATGCCTTCGGACAGGTTGCGGCCCTTGACTTCCATTTCCTTCACTTCGGAGCCGGGGAACGCCGAACCGATTTCCTTCTTGATGGCTTCGGCGGTTTGCTCGCCGATCAGCATGCCGTAGTTGCGGCGGATGTAGTTGACGATGGCCTCGTCGAACTTGTCGCCGCCGACTCGCACCGAGCCCTTGTACACGATGCCGCCGAGCGAGATGACGCCGACTTCGGTCGTGCCGCCGCCGATGTCGACGACCATCGAGCCGGTGGCTTCCGAGACCGGCAGGCCCGCGCCGATTGCAGCGGCCATCGGTTCTTCGATCAGATAGACCTGCGACGCGCCCGCGCCGTGCGCCGCTTCCTTGATCGCGCGACGCTCGACCTGCGTGGAGCCGCACGGCACGCAGATGATGATGCGCGGCGACGGCGAGAACATGCGGGATTCGTGAGCGGTCTTGATGAACTGCTTGATCATCTGCTCGGTGACGGTGAAGTCGGCGATCACGCCGTCCTTCATCGGGCGGATAGCCTCGATGTTGCCCGGCACTTTGCCGAGCATCTGCTTGGCTTCCTTGCCTACCGCCTGAATCGTCTTCTTGCCGTTGGGGCCGCCTTCTTGGCGAATGGAAACGACCGAAGGTTCGTCGAGGACGATGCCCTTGCCGCGCATGTAAATCAGCGTGTTGGCGGTGCCGAGGTCAATCGCCAGGTCGTTGGAGAAATAGCTGCGCAAAAAACCGAACATTCAAAAATCCTGTCTCGCTGGGTGGCCGTTCGTCGCGAGGAGCGCCGGGGACGGCAGCGGAAAAAATAACGGTTTGCCGGGGCAGCGAACGCTCGCCGCGAAGTGCAAATCCGGGAAGAAATCTACCGCAGAATGGAACGCCGTACGCAAACGTTTCTCGCAATTCAATGATTTGGGGAGAAAGCCGCTGACAAGCCGTTCCAGGGGTGAGTCGAACGTGTAATGATACCTTATAATTTGTGGGCATCTATAGGAAAAGGATGGCACTTTATGCCATCGCCAGACCTGCTTCCGAGGGCTCCTTTCAAGATCGTAACTGGCTGTCACAGCGAAGGTTTTCGAGATTGAGGCTGTCCACGCTTTCTCCGGTGATTCCATGTCTTTGACCCTGACCGACGTAAAACGCATCGCGCACCTCGCGCGGCTCGAATTGCCCGACCACGAAGCCGAACCCACGCTCGCGCGCCTCAACGATTTTTTCGGTCTCGTCGAGCAGATGCAGGCCGTCGATACGACCGGCATCGAACCGCTCGCGCATCCGATCGAGCAGATCGAGGAAGTCGCGCTGCGTCTGCGTGACGACGCTGTCTCAGAGCGTGTCGAGCGCGAAGAGTTCCAGCGTTCCGCGCCTGCCGTGCAGGACGGGCTCTATCTCGTGCCGAAGGTGATCGAATGAGGCGCTTTACGCGCCCATCAAGTGACATTGCGCGCGGATCGAATGCCCGCGCTCATCAGGGAACTGCAATGCATCAAAAGAGCTTGACCGAACTGCGCGCGGCGCTCGACTCGAAGGAAGTCTCCGCGGTCGAACTGGCGCAGTCGTATCTGCAGCGCATCGAGGCCGCGAAGGCGTTGAACGCGTTCATCGGCGTCGATTCCGAGCTCACGCTCGAACAGGCGAAAGCCGCCGACGCCCTCATCGCGCAAGGCAATGCCGGTGCGCTCACGGGCCTGCCGATCGCGCACAAGGACGTGTTCGTCACGCGCGGATGGGCGTCGACGGCCGGCTCGCACATGCTCGAAAACTACGCGAGCCCGTTCGATGCGACCGTCGTGGATCGTCTGAAGCACGCCGGCATGGTGTGCCTCGGCAAGACCAACATGGACGAGTTCGCGATGGGCTCGTCCAACGAGAATTCGTACTTCGGCGCGGTGAAGAATCCGTGGGATTCCAAGGCGGTGCCGGGCGGCTCGTCGGGCGGCTCGGCGGCTGCCGTGGCCGCGCGTCTCGCGCCCGCCGCGACCGGCACCGACACCGGCGGCTCGATCCGCCAGCCCGCGTCGTTCACCGGCATCACGGGCATCAAGCCGACGTACGGCCGCGTTTCGCGTTACGGAATGATCGCGTTCGCATCGTCGCTGGATCAGGGCGGCCCGATGGCGCAGACCGCGCACGACTGCGCGCTGCTGCTGAACGCGATGGGCGGCTTCGACGAGCGCGACTCGACCAGCCTGCAACGCGAGAACGAAGACTACACGCGCTATCTCGGCAAGACGTGGAACGGCGGCGATGCGGGCAAGCCGCTCGCGGGCCTGCGCATCGGCATGCCGAAGGAGTACTTCGGCGCCGGTCTCGCCGACGATGTGCGCGCGTCCATCGACGCGGCGTTGAAGCAATACGAAGCGCTCGGCGCGACGCTCGTCGAGGTGTCGCTGCCGCAGACTGAGCTGTCGATTCCCGTGTACTACATCATCGCGCCGGCGGAGGCATCGTCGAACCTGTCGCGCTTCGATGGCGTGCGCTACGGGCATCGCGCGGCCGAGTATCGCGATCTGCTCGACATGTACAAGAAGTCGCGGGCGGAAGGCTTCGGGCCGGAGGTGAAGCGCCGGATTCTGGTCGGCACGTATGTGCTGTCGCACGGCTATTACGACGCGTACTACCTGCAGGCGCAGAAGATCCGCCGCATCATCGCGCGGGATTTCCAGGAAGCGTTCACGCACTGCGACGTCATCATGGGGCCGGTCGCGCCGTCCGTCGCGTGGAATCTCGGCGAGAAGACCGACGATCCCGTGCAGATGTATCTCGCCGATATCTACACGCTGTCCGTGAGCCTCGCGGGCCTGCCCGGCATGAGCGTGCCGTGCGGCTTCGGCGCGGGCGCGAATGCGAGTCGTCCGGTCGGCCTGCAGATCGTCGGCAACTATTTCAACGAAGCCCGGATGCTCCAGGTCGCCGACGCGTTCCAGCGCGCGACCGACTGGCACCGCAAGGCACCATCGGCATCGGGAGTGTGAACATGCAGTGGGAAGTCGTCATCGGTCTGGAAACGCACGCGCAGCTTTCCACCGTCTCCAAGATTTTCTCGGGCGCGCCCACTCAGTTCGGCGCGAGCCCGAACTCGCAGGCGAGTCCCGTCGATCTCGCGTTGCCCGGCGTGCTGCCCGTGATGAACCGCGGCGCCGTCGAGCGCGCGATCCGCTTCGGCCTGTCGATCGGCGCGCACATCGCACCGCGCAGCATCTTCGCGCGCAAGAACTACTTCTATCCGGATCTTCCGAAGGGCTATCAGATCAGCCAATACGAGATTCCGGTCGTGCAGGGCGGTCAGATCACGATCCAGGTTCCGGCCAACGAAAAGACGGGCAAGGAAGCGTACTCGAAGACCGTCAACCTGACGCGCGCGCACCTCGAAGAGGACGCGGGCAAGTCGCTGCACGAAGACTTCGCGGGCATGACGGGCATCGACCTGAATCGCGCGGGCACGCCGCTGCTCGAGATCGTCACGGAGCCGGAAATGCGCAGCGCGGCGGAAGCGGTCGCGTATGCGAAGGCGCTGCATGGCCTCGTCGTGTGGCTCGGCATTTGTGACGGCAACATGCAGGAAGGTTCGTTCCGTTGCGACGCGAACGTGTCGGTGCGTCCGGTCGGCCAGAAGGAATTCGGCACGCGCGCCGAGATCAAGAACCTGAACTCGTTCCGTTTTCTCGAAGAAGCGATTCAGTACGAAGTGCGTCGTCAGATCGAACTGATCGAAGACGGCGGCACGGTGGTTCAGGAAACGCGCCTTTACGATCCGGACAAGCGCGAAACGCGCTCGATGCGCAGCAAGGAAGACGCGCACGATTACCGCTATTTTCCGGACCCCGACCTGATGCCGCTCGTGATCGAGTCGTCGTGGGTCGAGCGCGTGAAGGGCGAAATGCCCGAGCTTCCGGCGGACATGCAGAAGCGCTTCGTCGATACCTACGGCCTCACGCCGTATGACGCGGGCGTGCTGACGTCGTCGAAGGCGATGGCGTCGTATTTCGAAGCGCTCGTGCAGAAGGCGGGCGCGGCACAGGCGAAGATCGCCGCGAACTGGATGATGGGCGACGTCTCCGCGCAACTGAACCGCGAATCGCTCGACATCGGCGAATCGCCGGTGTCTGCCGCGCAGCTCGCGCTGATCCTTCAGCGCATCGCCGACGGCACCATCTCCAACAAGATCGCGAAGGACATCTTTCAGACGATCTGGGA
Organism: Caballeronia jiangsuensis; assembly: GCA_000648925.1. Taxonomy (GTDB): domain Bacteria; phylum Pseudomonadota; class Gammaproteobacteria; order Burkholderiales; family Burkholderiaceae; genus Caballeronia; species Caballeronia jiangsuensis. The sequence continues at coordinate 2,515 of JFHF01000062.1, read as the reverse complement.
CGAGAAGGCGACCGACGACGCAGCGGCGGATCGCATCATCGACGCGAAGGGCCTGAAGCAGATTTCCGACACCGGCGCGCTCGAAGCGATCATCGACGAAGTGCTCGCGGCGAACCAGAAATCGGTCGACGAATTCCGCGCGGGCAAGGAGAAGGCGTTCAACGCGCTGATCGGCCAGGCGATGAAGGCGACCAAGGGCAAGGCGAATCCGCAGCAAGTGAACGAGTTGCTGAAGAAAAAGTTATCCTGACAGCTTGTCCCGACGCGGGATGAATGGGCTGCTGCCGGTTGAGCCTGGCAGCAGCCCGTTTTTCATTGGCGAACCCAAGAACAAAGAGACATGGCTAAGAAACCCGGACTCGACGACTTTCGCGTGCCATTCTTCGACGGCGGCAAGAAGCTGAAGCCGTTCGACCTGAGCGCGATCGATCCCGCCGCGAAGCCGTTTTCGAGCGGCTCGAAAGATGAAGATCGCGAACGCCTCACGGCAATCGGCGTGCAACTCGACGACCTTCAGGAGAAGCTTCACGCGCAGCGCCGCCGCCGCGTGCTGCTGGTGCTGCAAGGCATGGACACGAGCGGCAAGGACGGCACCGTGCGCGCGGTATTCCACGATGTCGATCCGCTCGGCCTGCGCATCGTGCCGTTTCGTGCGCCGTCGGAGCGCGAGGCCGCGCACGATTTCCTGTGGCGCGTGCATGCGCAGGCGCCGCAGGCCGGCGAGTTCGCGATCTTCAATCGCAGCCACTACGAAGACGTACTCGTGCCGCGCGTGCTGAAGCAGATCGATGCCGACGAATGCGAGCGGCGTTATCGCCATATTCGCGACTTCGAGTCGCTGCTCGCCGATAGCGGCACGACCATCGTCAAATGCTTCCTGCATATCTCGAAGGACGAGCAGCGCGAGCGCCTGCAAGCGCGCATCGACGATCCGACGAAACACTGGAAGTTCGACGTCTCCGATCTGGACGCGCGCAAGGAGTGGGACGACTATCAGGCGGCGTATGCGGATACGCTCGGCGCGACGTCGACCGAATGTGCGCCGTGGTACATCATTCCGGGCAATTCGAAGACGCATCGCAACGTGATGGTCGCCGAACTGCTGTTGCGCACGATGCAGGACATGAAGCTCGAATTTCCGCCCGCGAAGGAATCGCTCAAGGGCGTGAAGGTCGAATAAAACGAACTCAAAAAAAGAGGAAGCGTATGTTTCGCGTGATTACCGCCAATCTGAACGGCATCCGTTCGGCCGCCAAGAAAGGATTCTTCGACTGGTTCGGCGAGCAGAAATCCGACGTCGTCTGCGTGCAGGAAATCAAGTGCTCGCAAGACGACCTGACGCCGGAATTTCTCGCGCCGCACGGCTTTCAGGGCTATTTCCAGCACGCGGTGAAGAAGGGTTACAGCGGCGCGGGTCTTTACACGCGTCACGAGCCGGACGACGTGATCATCGGTTTCGGCTCGGCAGAGTTCGATCCGGAAGGGCGCTACGTGGAAGCGCGTTTCGGCAAGCTGTCGGTGGTGTCGGTGTACGTGCCGTCGGGGTCGAGCGGCGACGAGCGTCAGCAGGCCAAGTATCGCTTCATGGACGAGTTCATGCCGCATCTCGACGCGCTGTCGAAAGAGCGTGAGGTGATTCTGTGCGGCGACGTGAACATCGTGCACAAGGAAATCGACATCAAGAACTGGAAGAGCAACCAGAAGAACTCGGGTTGCCTGCCGGAAGAGCGCGCGTGGCTCACGAAGCTCTTCGACGACGTCGGTTATGTCGATGTGTTCCGCACGCTGGATCAGCGTCCCGAGCAGTACACGTGGTGGAGCAATCGCGGTCAGGCGTATGCGAAGAACGTCGGGTGGCGTATCGACTATCAGATCGCGACGCAGGAAGTTGCGGCGACCGCGAAGAAGACGTCGATTTTCAGGGATATCAAGTTTAGCGATCATGCGCCGCTGACTATTGATTACGACTGGAAAATCGCGAAAGGGAAGAAGTAAGGTTCTGGCTTCTATGGATGGCCTGTGGTCGTGTCGGTCTATTAGCACTGCCCCTCCCCGGGGCGGGGGTTACTTTCTTTGCTGCTGCAAAGAAAGTAACCAAAGAAAGCAGCTCGTTCAAGCCCGCGGTCACACGCACGTGGGCCATGCTTGCCAGCCCGCGGTGGCACTCGCCTAAGTGTCGCCCCCACAGGACCAACCGGGCTTGGCTCGCGCACGGTCTGACGCGCTAGTTGTTTTCGGGCGCTGGTTCAGCACGAAAGAGCTTCGGCACAGCGCTACGCGCTGCCGTTGGGTATGCGAGGGAAACCGTCGAGAAGAAGCGCGCGCGCACCCGATTGACCCATCGGCCGCGTAGCGGGCCGGAGCTATTTGGTGCTGAACCAGCGTGCTCTGGGTTATGGCTTGTCAGACCGTGCGCGGTCCAAGCCATTATCTGCTTGTGAGGGCACTCGCTATTGCCGGGCCATTAGGCCAATCGTCTGTGCCGCGGCCGGTGTGAAGTGCTTAGGCTGGGAAT
>JFHF01000061.1 GCA_000648925.1 Caballeronia jiangsuensis | reverse complement strand
GACGGCGGGCGCGGGCGCGGGCGCGGGTCTTTCGACGACCACCGGCAACAACACCGGCAGCGCCACGAACGGCAGCGCGAACAACACCGGCTTGATCGGCGCGGTGGGCTCGCTCGTCGGCGGCGTGTTGGGAGGCACGCGGCGCTAGTCATCACGCTCACCGGGTCGCGAGGCCGATGAACGGCCTCGCGTCCCGCATCGACGAAGAACGCGACGACGTTCTCGCAACCCTACGAGGGCATCACAATGAAGATCCGTGAATGGACACGGGCGCTCATGCTCGCCGCGCTTGCGGCGCCGATCGCATCGCATCACGCCTACGCTCAGACCCCGCCCGCGCCGCGCGCGAATCTCGGCGGCAATCCGCTCGACGCGCTGCCGCAGGTCAACGCGCCGCCCAAAGCGCCCGTCTCGGTGAGCGTCGCGCCGCCCGCCCCCGCGCTCGATGCACTGCTCGCGCGTCATCTCACGCCGACGAAGATCGAGATCGAAGGCGTGAAGGCGCTGCCGTTCGGGCAGATCGCCGCACGCTTCACGCCGTTCGTCGGCAAGGACGTGACCATCGGCCAGTTGATCGAGGCCGCGAACGGCGTCACCGCGCTCTACAAGGAGCACGGCTACGCGCTGTCGTTCGCGTTCGTGCCGGCGCAGACGTTTCAGGACGGCGTCGTGCGCGTGACCATCGTCGAGGGATATATCGCGAAGGTCGTCGTGAAGGGCAATGCGGGCGCGGCGGAGAAACGCATCCGCGCTGTCGCAGAGCGTCTGCAAGCGGACCGACCGCTCACGCAGGCGAGCTTCGAGCGCTATATCAACGTGCTCGGGATGATTCCGGGCGTGAAGACCAAAGCGACCGTCGCGCCACCGCAGAACACCGATGGCGCGACCACGCTCGAACTCGATGTCGAACGCAAGCCGTTCAATGTCAGCACCGGCATCGACTTCAATCATCCGGGCGTGCAGGGCATTCTGGGCGCGACGGAAAACGGCATGCTCGGCCTCGGCGAATCGCTCACGGCTTCCGCGCTGCTGCCTAAAGGCCGCGACGATCAGACGTATTACGCGTTGAACGGCACGTTGCCCATCGGCGCCGACGGCTTCACCGCGAAGATCGATGCCTCGCATTACCACGGCCATCCCGTCGACAATCCGGGGCTTCCCTCTTATATCGAGCGCACGGTCGTGAACGACAAGCTCGCGTTTTCCGGCGTGTATCCGTTCATGCTGAGCAATGCGCGCAGCGTCGTCGGCACGGCGACCGTGTATGCATCGCACGACGAAGATCGCCTGAAGAACACGATCGCGGCGGGCAATCCTTATTTGTCGCAGCGCTCGCAGATCCGCGTCGCCCAAGTGCAGCTCGATTACACCGGCATCGGCGCGGGCGTCGTGCGGCGCGCGAGCTTCGATGTCGCGAAGGCGTTCGACGTGCTCGGCGCATCGAAGAGCGTGCAAACCAATATCGCGGGCTATGCGCCGGTCAATCCGGTTTCGCTGACGTTCGTGCGCACCGGCGCGACCTACACGCAAAGCAACGAATGGCCCTGGAAAATCGGCACGGTCGTGTCGATGACCGGCCAGTATTCGCCCGATACGCTGCCGACCTCCGAGCAGATCTCGTTCGGCGCGCAGCGTTTCGCGCTGGGTTATCAGCCGGGCGAGGCGTCGGGGGATTCGGGCTGGGGCGCGTCGTTCGAAGTGAACCGTCCGATCGGCGTCGACATGACGTATCTCAGGAGCTTCACGCCATACGTAATGGTCGATGCCGCGCGCGTGTTTCTGCACGGCGGAACGGCGAATCCGCGCAGATTGTCGTCGGTGGGCATCGGCTTTCGGGTGTCGGATGCGAAGCACTACAGCATCGATTTGTCGGTGGCGAAGGCCGTGGGCGACGCACCGGTCGAGAGTTCGTCGCGCAGTCCGCGGATCAACGCGACGCTGTCGTATCAGCTCGACTGAAAACGCGGGAAGCGTCCCGCGTCCTCACGCTACGATCGACCGATCACGGCGCCGACGCCGGGGCCGGCTTTCCGGCCTTCTGCGCGTTGATCTTCGCCTGCGCGTTCTGCAGATTCTGCGGATAGTTCGTCTGCTCGCCCGCCGGGTTGTAGCCGTTTTGCTCCAGTTGCTTCAGCTCGGCGTTCTTCTTCGCGCGCGCTTCCTTGCGCTGGGCCTTCTTGATCTGCTTCGGCGTGGATGCGGCCGTGTCCTGTGCTTGCGCGACGGGTATCGCGACGAATGCGGCGACGGACAGCGCGAGGACGGCCAACGGTGCGGTGCGTTTCTTCATGATCGATCTTCTCCGGATGGATGGCGACAGTTGACAACAGCGCTTGCGTGGATCGCGCAAGCAATCCGCGATCCACGCGCGGCACGTTAGCACGACGCGCCGAAACCGGCAGACACGGCCACGACCGCTCACCGGTCCACGATGCGGCTCAGATTCCCGCGCACCCGTTGCAGCAGCGCGATCAGTTGCTCGCTCTCCTGCCGGCTGAAACCCGCGAGCGCCTCCGACGTGATCTCGTCGCCGACGCGCCGCGCCTTGTCGAGCGCCTTTTCCGCCTTCGCGGTCATGCGGACCTGGCGTTCGCGGCGATCGTCGGGATTGAGGCGCCGCTCGATCCATCCGCCCTCTTCCATGCGGTCGAGCAGACGTCCGGCGGAGATCGGCGCGACTTCGAGCAGTTCCGCGAGCCGCGCCTGATTCACTTCGCCGTAATGCGAAAGATAGGCCAGCACGCGGCACTGCGCGCGCGTGAGATTGAGCGATGACTTGGCCAATACGTCGAAACGATTGCCGCACAGGCGGTCCACGTCCGCGACGAGAAAGCCGAAGCGCTTGTCGAGTTGGGTTTCCATCGCGCGATTATATGTAAGAGCTTTCGATGCGTGCAGTCGGCGCGCACCCGGTAATTGACCGATTGCGCCGCGTCGCGCACGGCCTATAATAAGCCTGCTTATCATCACCCTACTTACAAACGCCGCCCGTTCGCGGCCACGTCCATGTCCTCCGAAGTCTCCACGGAAAGCGCCGCGGCGCCCCTGAACCGCGGCATGCTGACCGTCTCGATCATGCTCGCGACGCTGATCCAGACGCTCGACAGCACGATCGCGAACGTCGCGCTGCCGCATATGCAGGGCAGCCTGTCGGCGTCGCAGGACGAAATCACGTGGGTGCTGACGTCCTACATCGTCGCGGCGGCGATCGCGACGCCGCTCACCGGCTGGCTTTCCGACCGGTTGAGCGTGAAAAAGCTCCTGTGCATTTCGATTGCGGGCTTTACGGTGGCGTCGGCGTTTTGCGGGCTGTCGGAGACGCTGGCGCAGATCGTCGCGTCGCGGCTGTTGCAGGGCGTTTTCGGGGCGTCGCTCGTGCCGCTGTCGCAATCGATCCTGCTCGACATCAATCCGCGCGAGAAACAGGGCCAGGCGATGGCCGTCTGGGGCATGGGCGTGATGGTCGGGCCGATTCTCGGTCCGACGCTCGGCGGCTGGCTCACCGACAGCTACAACTGGCGCTGGGTATTTTTCATCAACGTGCCGATCGGCGCGTTCGCGCTCTTCGGCGTGATGACGTTCCTGCCCGCGCAGGCCGCGCGGCGCGCGGTGAAGTTCGACGCGTTCGGCTTCGCGACGCTCGGCCTCGCGATCGGCGCGTTCCAGGCGATGCTCGATCGCGGCGAACAGCTCGACTGGTTCGGGTCGATGGAAATCCGCATCGAGGCGCTGCTCGCGGCGCTCAGTTTCGTCTTCTTCATCGCGCATACGGCGACGGCCGGCGCGCGTTCGTTCTTCAAATACCAGTTGCTGAAGGATCGCAACTTCGCGACGGGCACGTGCTTCATCTTCGTGATCGGCGCGGTCATGTACGCGACGCGCGCGCTGTTGCCGCCGATGCTGCAGAACCTGATGAACTATCCCGTCGCGACGACGGGCCGCGTCACGGCGCCGAGCGGCGCGGGCACGATGATCGCGATGCTCGTCGCGGGGCGGCTCCTGAAGCACATCGATGCGCGTCTGCTGTTGCTGTCGGGCTTCCTGATTTCGGCGCTGGCGCTCTGGCAAATGATGCATTACACGATCGTGCTGTCGGCGTCGGATATCGTGTGGCCGGGCGTGATCCAGGGCTTCGGGCTTGGGCTCGTGTTCGTGCCGCTGTCGGCGCTGACCTTCTCGACGCTCACGCCCGAGCTGCGCGCCGACGGCACCGCCACCTACAGCCTCATGCGCAATATCGGCAGCAGTATCGGCATTTCGATCGTGCAGACGCTGATGACGCGCAACACGCAGGTCGCCCACGCGGACCTCGCCGCGCAGGTGACGCCGTTCAATCCGGCGATGCAGTCGATCCTGTCCGGCGGCTCCATGCAGGACATGGCGATGCTCAATCAGACCATCACGCAGCAGGCGTCGATGATCGCGTATCTCAACGACTTCAAGCTGATGTTCGTCGCGACGTTACTGGTGGTGCCGTTGTTGTTGCTGATCCGGCCGGCGGGCAAGAGTGGCGCGGATGAATCGGTCGCGCATGCGGCGATGGATTGAGGGGGTCAGTGTTTTCTAGAAAACACCCTACACACTCACCTCCCCCCGCTCCAGCATCACCCCGAACGCATCGGCCGAAAGCGGCATCGCCAGCAAGAAGCCCTGCATCTCGTCGCACATCATGTCCTGCAATCGGTCCAACTGCGAGCCCGTCTCGACGCCTTCCGCAACCACGTCCATGTCGAGCGAATGTGCGAGCGCGATGATCGCCGAGACGATCGCGCGCCCTTCCTGCCCGTTCTCGTCGAGTCCGTTCGTGAAGAAGCGGTCGATCTTCAACTGCTTTGCGCGAAAACGCTGCAAGTAGGCGAGGCTCGAATACCCCGTGCCGAAATCGTCGATGGCGATCTCGAAACCATTGTCCTGAAACGCGCGGATCATCTCGATGGTGCGCGGCGCGTCCTGCATCGCCACCGTTTCGGTGATCTCGAACATGATCTGCTCGCTTTGCACGCCTTCCTCGCGCACGATCGCCATGATGTTCTCGACGAGATCCGCCTCGTGCAACTGCCGTGGCGACAGGTTGATCGCCACCTTCACCGACGGACGTCCTTCGGCGCGCCAGTGCGCCAGATGCCGGCAGGTTTCGCGCACGACCCAGTAGCCGATCTGCACGATCTGACCGGAACGTTCCGCGATCGGGATGAATTCGAGCGGCGTCAGCGTGCCGATCTCCGGATGATCCAGCCGGATCAGCGCCTCCGCGCCCGCCAGCTCGCCGCTCCTGCCGCGAAACTTCGGCTGGAACAGCAGATAGAAATGACCGCCGTTCAACGCTTCGTGCAGCGCCTGCTGAATCTGCAAGGTGCGCACCGCCGCCTCGTTCATGCTTGCCTCGAAGAAGCGATACGTGCTGCGCCCGCCGCGCTTCGCCTCGTACATCGCCACGTCCGCGTGCTTGAGCAGCGATTCGACGCTGTCGCCGTCCTGCGGATAGAGCGCGATGCCGATGCTCGGCATCACCTGCAACGGATGATTCCCGACGAGCAGGCCTTGTTTCATCGCTTCGAGGATGCGTTCGGCCATCTTTTCGGCATCGGTCGGCGCGTGCAGGTTTTCCAGCATCACGACGAACTCGTCGCCGCCTAAGCGCGCCACCGTATCGCCGCCGCGCACGCACTCCTGCAGGCGCCGCGCGAACGCTTTGAGCACCTCGTCGCCGACCGTATGGCCGAGCGAATCGTTGATGGTCTTGAAGCCGTCGATATCCATGAAGAGAATCGCGAAGCGGCTGCCGCTATGTTTCGCGTGCCTGATCGCGCGATCGACGCGCTCGTTCATCGTGCGGCGGTTCGGCAGGTCGGTGAGCGTGTCGAAGGTCGCCATGCGCACGATCTGGCCATTCAGGCGCGACACCGAGCCGGCGAGCAGCGCCGTGCGCGCGTCGAAGCGCGACAGCACGAGCGTGATGATCAGAATCGCCAGCGTGAACAGCACGATGGTGGTCGCGAGCCAGTTCGCATCGACGTCATTGGCCGCGCCGCAGATCGAGCCCGGCAGGAACTCCGCCGCCGCATTGCCCGTGTAGTGCATGCCGGTGATTGCGATGCCCATCACCAGCGCCGCGCCCGCGCGCTTCCCCAGCACGTTCGTCTGGTTCGCATCCGAGAGCGTGTGCGCGATCCACAGCGCCGCGCCCGATGCGATCACGGCGATTGCGATCGATGCGGCGAACAGGCGCGGGTCGTACACGATCGCCGGCTGCATGCGCATCGCGGCATCGCCGGTGTAGTGCATCGCCGCGATGCCCGCGCCCATCAGCAGGCTGCTCGCGATGAGGCGTCGCGCCGTCAGCCCTCTGCTCGTGATCACGAAGAGCGCGAAGAACGACACGAGCACCGCGATGCCGAGCGACCCGGCCGTGATCTTGAAGTCGTAGCCGAGCGGAATCGGCAGTTCGAAGGCGAGCACGCCGATGAAATGCATCGACCAGATGCCGATGCCCATCGACGCCGCCCCGCCCGCGAGCCAGATGTGCCGGACGCGCGATTGCGCGAGCGAGGCGATCCGGCCCGAGATGTCGAGCGCGGTATAAGAGGCGAGCGTCGCGACTACGAGCGATGTCGCGACCAGCCAAAGGTTGTATGTGCCGTGCATAGTTGCGAATAGCCCGAAGACTCGATTGCGTGAGCGTCTTATCGGCTTACGTCCGGCGATCTTTAGCCCCGGACGGGAAATATTCGCAATGCGCTTTCCGCACGCGTCAAAGCTGCGAATCGAGCAGCGCGGCGACGCGCTCCAGCAGCTTTTCGGCGAGCGGACGGCGGCGCCAGTCATCGAGCGTGATACGTTTCGCGCGGCCGACGTCTTTATCGAAAATCACTGTCTGCTGGCGCGCGAAATCGCGGTCGTAGATATTGAGGTTGGCCTCGTCGTTGAGCTTGAACGAGCGGCTGTCGAAGTTGGTCGAGCCGACCGACACGAGATATTCATCGACGACGATGAGCTTGCAGTGGAACATCGTCGGCTGATATTCGTACATTTCGACGCCCGCCGCGAGCAGGTCGCCCCAGCACGCACGCGACGCCTCGCGTACCGTGTGCGTGTCGATGCGCTTGCCCGGCGTGATGATGCGCACGCGCACGCCGCGCTTCGCCGCCTCGACGATCGCGTTGATGGTCAGCTTGTCCGGCACGAAGTACGCGCTCGACAAGTGGATGGAGCGCGTGGCGGCGGTGATCGCCATGAGATACATCAATTGCATGTCGTCGCTGCCGCCCGAGGGCGAGCTGCTGAACATGTGGGCGCAGCCTTCGCCCACGGCCTCGATGTGCGGGAAGTAGGTCGGGCCGTGCAGCACGTTGCCCGTCACCTTGATCCAGTTGTCCATGAAGACCGCCTGCATCTGCCCGACCGCGGGGCCTTCGACGCGAAAATGCGTGTCGCGCCAGTGCTTCTCGTCCTGCGCGTGCCCGGTCCATTCCTCCGCGATGCCGACGCCGCCCGTGAACCCGATGTGCCCGTCGATCACGAGCAGCTTGCGGTGAGTCCGGTCGTTCATGCGCCCGAGCCCTGTCCAGTGCGGCTTGTGATACTGGATGACCTCCGCGCCCGCGTCGCGCAGCATCTTCATGTAGCGCTTGTCCATCTTCGACGACCCGACCCAGTCGAGCAGCACGTGCACCGCGATGCCCGCGCGCGCCTTGTCGGACAGCGCCCGCGCGAAGTCCTCGCCGATCGCGCCCGACCAGTAGATGAAGGTCTCGAAGGTGATGGTTTCGCGCGCCCCGCGGATGCCTTCGAGCATCGACGGAAAGATCGCGTCGCCGTTCACGAGCACCTCGAAGCGGTTGCCGCCGATGACGGGCGGCCCGAGCAGCAAGCCCATCGAACGGATGAATTGCGGATCGTCGCTCGTGTAGAGCCGTTCGATCTTGTGCTCGATCTTTTTCTCGCCGCTCGTCAGATTCGCGATCACCAGCACGACGACGAGCGTCACTACAACGGTCAGGATAATCAGGGCAATCGTCGGCATGCGTGGGCCTCGCAAAGCGAACATTCGTCCGGAATCATAGTGCAAGCAGGTTCCGGACCGCGCATGTTTCGACTTCGCTGCGCTTCGATCGGCGCTTCGATCAACTCTTCGCCGGCATCCAGCCCTGTTCCTGGCCGAGCTTGGCGATCTGCTTGGCGATGGTGTCGCCGAGACGCTTCTCGTCCGACGACACGCCCGCGTGCTTCGTCTCCGATACGGCATGCAGCCCGCCCGACACCGCCAGCGAACTCGCGACATGCCCCGCCGCCGCGCCGACGCCCGCCATTTCCGCGACGCCCGGCGCGTGGCCGCTGTCGGCTTTCGCATCGAACTGTTCGAGCAGTTGGGGCGCGCCATGCGCCGGCTTGAAGACGAGTTGCACGGTCGCGCCGACCTTGCTTTCGCCCGCGCCCAGGCCGATCACCATGCGGCGGCGGCGATTGCCCGCGTCGATCGTGTTGATGCTGCCTTCGACGACCAGCACGTTCTGGTCTTGCGGTGGCGGCACGTCGGCGCGAATCGCGCGCAGGCCCATCGACTGGAGCTTCGCGACGATCTCGTTCGCGACTTCCTCGCGCGCCGCGACAGCGTCCTGTGCCTGCTTCTGTGCCTGCGAGTCACCGGACATCGCGGAGCCGATCTTCGAGATCAGGCCGTGGTTGTCGAGCTTGACCTCGCTCGCATCGCTCGCGAAGGTGTAGACGTAGATGTTGTCGGGACGCACGGCGGGCGCGGCCGCGACGGTCTGCACATATTGGCCGCCGTACTGGTTGTATTGGCCCGATGCCTGCGCGGGATTGCTCGCGCAGCCGGCGAGCAGCGCCGTGCCGACGACCAAGCCTGCCAGCGCCGCGCCGCGCGCTTTCTTGAAGACCGCGTTGAGCGACGAGAATTTGATCGAGCTGGACATGTTGCGCCTCCGTGCCGGCCGCGCCGGCGATTAATGTGTGGATTCGTGGATGCGTGACACGGCTCTCGGTTCTCGCTGCTGCTTTCGTTCTCGATCACGCAGACGCAACTATGGGCGATGGCCGCGACGGAGGCTATCGAGCATTTATGTCGCGGGGTTTCACGCGCTGCTGACGCCCGTGGGACAAGGCTTGCGCGGATTCTGGAACCCAGCGGATCGATCGGATTGACGCTCACTATCCAGGCGTGTTGTGACCGGCTTCGTTGCGCCTCGATTCGAACCAGCGGCCGAAGCTGCCTTCGAATTTCATGCTGCCCTGATGGCTCAGACTGGAACGCGTAATCCTCGGACAGATAGAAGCCCGTGCATGATCAGACTTTCGAAGTTGTTGAACCCCACATAGATAGGCTTCGGCTTGACATGCGCGTTCATGACGCTTACCGGGAGAAGATCGATTACGCGCAGTATAGTTTTTTTATTCTGCTATCCTAACTAGAAAGCTCCTAAGTGCAGTTTATATCTTCAATGATGCGCACGGTTGCTGCAAACCGCGCCGCTTATGGTTACCATCCTCGGAACCCGTCGCGCAGGCGCGTCGACGCAATCCGCAAACTCGTTCGAAGGAGCACAGATGGATCTCAAGATCGCCAACAGGCTCGCGCTGGTATCCGGATCGACCAAAGGCATCGGTCATGCGATCGCCGTGGCGCTGGCGCGCGAAGGCGCGCGCGTGATCGTCAACGGCCGTTCGCAGGCCTCCGTCGATGCCGCGCTCGCGAAGCTGCGCGAACTCGTGCCGAACGCGCAGGCCGAAGGCTTCGCCGGCGACGTCTCGGACGCCGCGCAGGTCGCGGAACTCGTGAAGCGCTTTCCGCAGGTCGATATTCTCGTCAACAACATGGGCATCTTCGATCCGAAACCGTTCGAGGAAATCGCCGACGAGGAATGGCTGCGCTTCTTCAACGCCAACGTGATGTCGGGCGTGCGGCTCGCGCGCGCGTATCTGCCGAAGATGAAGGAGCAGAACTGGGGCCGCGTCGTGTTCATCAGCAGCGAAAGCGGCATCCAGATTCCCGTCGAGATGATTCACTACGGCATGACGAAATCGGCGCAAATTTCGATCGCGCGCGGCCTCGCGGAAACCTGCGAGGGCACGGGCGTCACGGTCAATTCGGTGCTGCCGGGGCCGACGAGTTCCGAAGGCGTCACCGATTTCGTCGAAAAGCTCTCGGGCGGCAAGAGCTTTCACGACTTCGAGACGCAGTTCTTCGAGGAAGCGCGTCCGACGTCGATTCTCAAGCGCTTCATCACGCCCGAGGAAATCGCGAACATGGTGGCGTATGTGTGCTCGGAACTGTCATCGGCGACGAACGGCGCGGCGTTGCGCGCGGACGGCGGCGTGATTCGCGCGGCGTTCTGAGCTTATCGGCCGCTGAGTTCGCGCGCCTTTTCAAGCGCCTCGACGATGGCCGCGACGGTTCGTTCGCGCGCGGCTTCGTCGTTCTGCCGCAGCGCATACGAAGGGTGATACGTCGCGACGACCCATTTGTCCCGATACGGCACGACGCGCCCGATATGCGCCGATAACGTCGCGCGTCGTCCGAAGAGCGCCGCCAATGCGGTCGCGCCGAGCGTGACGATCACGCGCGCGCCGACCTCGTGCAACTCCTGTTCGAGCCAGTACGAGCACGCTTCGACTTCCTGTTGCGCGGGCGTCTTGTGCAGACGCCGCTTGCCGCGCGGCTCCCACTTGAAATGCTTCACCGCGTTGGTCAGATAGACCTGCTCGCGCGGCATGCCGGCACGCTGCATCGCGTCGTGAAGCAGTTGCCCCGCCGGGCCGACGAACGGCTCGCCCTTCAAATCCTCCTGATCGCCGGGCTGTTCGCCGAGCAGCATGATGCGCGCATCGGACGGACCAGCGCCGCGCACCGCCTGCGTCGCGTTGCGCCACAGATCGCAGCGGCGGCAGGTGTCGAGCGACGTGGGCGCGTCGCGTTCCGGCTGTGCGTCCTGCGCCTGCACCTGCACCGCCCTGCCGCCGAGCGCGCCGACGCTTTGCGCCTGCGCGACGCGTCGTGCGCCGCCGCGCGCATCGCTCACGAGTTTCGGAATGAGCGCGCCTTCCGGCAGCCCTTTCCAGAAACGCACCGGCATATGCTGTTCGAGCGCGGATTCGTTCAGGCGCGCGGGGTTGAAAATACTGCCGTAGTAGGTCATCCAGAGCGCTTCGGCGGCGTCGGGCGTATCGACCGCATGTTCCGATGCCAGCGCGCGGCGGCGTTCCAGTTGCAGACGCTCGCCATCGAACATGGCGGCACCGTCGGGTGTTGCGATCAGCCAGGTCGAGCGTCCCATGCGCGCCGCGAAATGCTCCGCGCCCCAGGCGAGCACGTCGTGCCCGGGCTCGTACCACGCGACATATTCGGGCGCGCCGAGCGACGCCTCGCGCTGCCGGAAGCGCACGTACGCGATCATGTCGTGCTGCGCGCGGCGCACCGCCTTCGCCATCTTGTAGAGGCGCGCGCCGTCTTCATCGGCGGGCGATGCAACCGCGCGGTCGCCCTGCGCCCAACGCCAGAGAACGCGATAGAGAAAGCTCCAGCGATGCGCGTCGCGGAAATGCGCGGCGTCCTTCAAGAGCGACGCGAGCTCACGTGAGACGCGAATTTGCGGCGCGTCCGCCGCGTTTGCCCCGCTTACCGGTTGCGCCGGTTCGCTGAACAGCGCCGGTTCCCCTTGCGGTGTGCGCCAGTCGATCGATTCGGGCGTGAGTCCTCGCGCGAGCACATCGAGGGCAGCGGCGCGCCAGGCGTCGAAATCGTCGTCGATGATGAGGACGTGCATCAGATCAGCGAAAGCTGCACGGGCTCTGTGGCGAGCGCGCGCCGGAGATTGTCAGAGGGCGCCTCGGCGAGCGGCGGCCGGTAATCCGCCGTGACAACGAAAGGCTTCACCTTGTCCATGGCGCAGCGCAACTTCACGAGATCCTGATAGCGCACACGCCGGGCGCGCCGCAACTCGACGATACGCTTAGCGTTACGCATGCCGATGCCCGGCACGCGCGCGATCATGCGCGCGGGCGCGGTGTTCAGATCGACCGGAAAGCGGTCGCGATGCGCAAGCGCCCAACCGAGCTTCGGATCGATATCGAGCGGCAGATTGCCAGCCTCGGCGAGCAGTTCGGCGGCCGCGAACCCATAACCGCGCATCAGAAAGTCGGCCTGATACAGCCGATGCTCGCGCAAAAGCGGCGGCGCTTTCGACGGCACGCCCGACGGGCTGTCGGGAATCGGACTGAACGCCGAGTAATAGACGCGCTTCAACTGATATGAGCCGTACAGCGTTTCCGCGGTGCCGAGGATCGTGCGATCGTCGGTGTCGTCGGCACCGACGATCATCTGCGTGCTCTGTCCTGCTGGCGCGAAACGCGGCGCACGCGGCTCCGCTTCCGACTCCTCGCGCGCGACGCGGATATTGCCCATCGCCAGCTTGATCGTGCGGCCGCTCTTTTCGGGCGCGAGACGCTCGAGGCTGATTTCCGTCGGCAACTCGATATTCACGCTCAGGCGGTCGGCGTAATGTCCCGCCTGCGCGATGAGGCCGGGGTCGGCATCGGGAATCGTCTTCAGATGGATATAGCCGCGAAAATGATGCTTCTCGCGCAAAATCTTCGCGACGAGACCGAGCTGCTCCATCGTGTAGTTCGATGAACGAATTACACCGGAACTGAGAAAAAGGCCGTCGATGTAATTGCGGCGATAAAAGTCCAGCGTCAGGCTGACAACTTCGTCCGGCGTAAAGCGCGCACGCGGCACATTGCTGGAACGGCGGTTGATGCAGTAACGGCAGTCGTAGAGACAAAAGTTCGTCAACAGAATCTTGAGCAGCGAGACGCAGCGGCCATCCGGCGTGAAGCTGTGGCAGATGCCTGAGCCGGTGCTGGCGCCCAGCCCGTCGATGCCGCGCGACTCGCGTTTCGGCGCGCCGCCGCTCGCGCATGACGCATCGTACTTGGCAGCGTCGGCGAGGATTTCGAGCTTTTCGGAGAGATCCATCTTGAATATGATACTGTATGTATATACAGTATCTCACGAGAGGTAAGGAGTCAAACGCAAATATGCTTGCGCACGCTTCGCGCCTGCCCGCGAGTCATTTTCCCGGAGCCCCTTTATGCGATTCGACTACAAGACGTTCCATATCGATTGCACCGCGCATCACGACCAGGACGGCAGCTACTACGCCCACGCGAAGATCACACATCTGCCGGACGAACACACGGCGCATGTGGAAGTTTTCGAATCCGGCGAACTGGATTCCTTTGCGAGCGAATCGGACGCTATCCACTGCGCGCGGGCGTGGGCCATCGAATGGTGTGACGAGGCGCTCGCTTAGTCATCGCGTGTCTTCGCTCGGCATGGTCTGACGCATCGCCGCCGCATGCGCTTGCGCGCGGCACGGCGATTGCGCTAGTCAAACGGTGACGCCGCAGCATTTTGCGAGGCGGCGCACATCGAGACCATCGATCAACGGGAGGACACCATGAAAAACGCGAAGAGAACTCTGCTTGTGTCGGCAATGATGCTGGGCTTGTCGGGCGCAGCGTTCGCGCAGGGCGGCGGTGCCGGCGGCGGTACGGCCGGCGGCAATGGCGCTGGCCAGGGCGGGACCGGCATGAGCACGCCAAACGCCAACGGTGTGACGGGCACGACGTCGGGCGCTTCGGGCGCAAGCACAATGGACTCGTCTCACAGCAACAAGATGCACAAGAACAAGAAGAGCAGTATGGATTCGGGTGCGTCGAGTGGCGGTGCCGGGAAGTCGAACTAAACGTATAGAAGCGTTAATGCTTGAGCGCGCTCGGGCCTCTACGTGAGCCCGAGCGCGTTTTTTAACTCGGCGGCACTCCCCACCAAAGTATCCCTACGAGATAGGGATTTCTCCTGCTCCCGCATCGCCGTAACTTAAGCCCTGAGCGCTATCCATTGCGCCGATGCGCCTTCTATCGCCGCGTCGGGCGAAGCATGTTTCGGCGAGTTAGCCATTGCGCTCGATCCCATCCATCGATAAAGCTGCAAGGAGTCCGAGAATCGTGTTTCCCGGCTGCTTGTGCATTCGTTTCAAGGAGCTGGAGCATGAAGGCAAAAGTCAATCCAAAACTCTTCGCGATGATGGCCGCGTGCGCGATCGTCGCCAATGTCGGGACGGCACACGCTCAGGGCATGCCCGCCGACGCGCAGCAACTCGTTCAGACGATGCGACCGATGTACATGTCGCAAGCCACGCCCGAGCAAGACCAAACCGCCGCAATGCGCGCCGCCCAGACCGATGACGCCGCATACGGCGGCATGGCCGCGGGCGCGAACGCATCCGCGAGCGGCCGCGCTCAGAGCGGCTGCCGCGACGCGGCCCGCTGCGACATCTTCTTTGGTCAGTAAGCGGACATCGTCCTACCCGACGCGAGTCGTCCACGCGAACGACGCGGTGACCGACTCGCCCGGCTCCAGCACCGCGCCGCCCTTCATCGCGTGGTCGGTATCGAGGTTCACCCAGTCCGCCACGTTGCTCACCGGCTCGACGCAAAGCAAATCGGGATGCGACGCCGGCGCGTACACCACCATGTGATCGAACGGCGTTTCGGCGTCGAGCGTGATCGCGCGCCCTTCGTCCGGCCACGCAATCGTCGCCGTGCGCGCCCAGCCGGCGAAGTTGTTGTCGAGATCGAATGCATCGGCGGACATGCCTTCTTTCGACGCCATCGCATCGACGCACGGATGCGCTCCCGCATAGGTCGGCAGCAGATCGGGCGTGCTATGCCACATCGCCGCGACGCGCGCGTGAACGCGTGTGTTCCGCGTGCGTGGATAGTATGGATGATGTCCCATGCCGAAGGGCATCGGCCGATCGGACAGGTTGCGCGCGGAGATCGTGACCGTTAGCGTGTGGGCATCGAGCGCGATTTCCTGCGTCGCTTCATACGCAAACGGCCAGTGATGCGCCGCTGCGCGCGAAGGCTCGTGCAAAAGGTGCAGGCACGCGCGCGACTCCGACACTTCGCCCACGCGCCACGGCAAGCGCCACGCGTTGCCGTGAAGCGCATGGGCAAAGGCATTGCCATCGCCGGACAGATCGACGAGCGCATCGTCGAACCGAAAGCGCGCATCGCGGATGCGGTTGCAATACGGCAGTAGCGGAAAGCTCGCCATGCCGAGCGGATCACGGGCGGCGAGCGCGGCGGGCGTCGCGGGACGCAGCCAGTCGATCGAACGGCCATCGCGTGTTTCGTCGAAGGCCGCGATCGAGCCGCCCACATGCGGCGCGAGCAGCACGCGCCGTGCGCCGTAACGCAGCTCGACGAGCGTATCGGACGGTGCGGCGCTCAATATGCGAACTGCCGGTAGCTTTCGTCGAAGGTACGCGCCGTCTTCTCGACCAGCGGATTGAAGCGCAGCAGACGCCGCGCACGCGCAGGGAGTTCGGCGAACACGTCGCGCGGCACGTCGATATGCACCTCGGGCCGGAAGTACCACGCGCGGCTATAGCCGATCACCACCATCGGACGCGGCTCGCCGCTCAGATTCGGCGTGCCCCGATGCAGCCCGCGCACATCGCGAATCATCACGTCGCCGACTTTCATCGGCACTTGCTCGGCGGCGAAGCGCCCTGCCTCCAGACCGGCGAGCGCGTCGTCCCGCGACATGCGATGCGTGCCGCGCGTCGTTTCGAGCGGACCGTTGCGCTCATCGACATCGACGAGCGGGAAATTCACCGCAAGCTGAAATGAAGGGGTCTCGGGCGCGTCGTCGAAAAGTGCCGGCGTATCGCGATGCCAGTCTTGATATTCGGAGCCGGCCACGGGCGTATCGGTGGCGAGTTGACACATCACCGGATCGCGCCCGGCCACGCGCTCGACGATGCCGACGATGTCTTCATCGCAAAAGATCGACGGGTCCGCAAACGCGCCTTCGAACGGCAGCGTGACGTAGTAGCGGCCCGGTCCGCGATTACCGCTCGTCGATGCTTCGCGTGCGGCTTCGATATGCGGTTGCAAAAGCGGCGCGAACGCATCGTTCCAGGCGTCGAGCGCGGCACGTGGGAAATGGTCGCGCAACAGCACGAAGCCGTCTCGTTCGAACGCTTCGGCGAACGCCTCTCGCGTGCTCTCGTCGTATTTGCCCATGCGCCCTCTCCTCGTTGCGAGTGCGAGGACAGAATCGCACGCGTGTAATCCGTTCGTCAATATTATTAGTAATAACCAGTGAAAACCCTGACCTGAAATGACCAATAAACCCGTGCTTTCCGCGGCATTCATCACTAATATTAGTGGCAAGTTCCTCCGGCCCGCGCGACACGATCCGCGGAAGCTTCAGACGCCGCACGCGGCATGCACAATGAAAAAATCCACGCAACGCCGCCCGACGATGACCGACATCGCGAAGCTCACCGGAGTCTCGCAATCGACGGTCTCGCTCGTGCTGAACAACGCAAGCGGCGCGAAGTTTTCCGACACCACGCGCGACAAGGTGCTGCGCGCCGCGCAGGATCTCGGCTATCGCATGACGCAGCGCGAACCGGTCGCCGCACTGGAGAGCCAGGGCGAACGCAACCTGATCGTCTATCTCGCCGACGAAATTTCGACGAGCCCGCATCCGGTCGTCAGCATCGACGGCGCGCGCGATGCCGCGTTCGCCAACGGGCGCATGCTCGCTGTCTATTCGACGCACGGCAACGCGGAGATCGAGGCGCGCGTGCTCGACGCGACGCTCGGCAATCCGAACGTGCTCGGCGTGATCTACGCGACGGTCTATACGCGCCGGGTGACCTTGCCCGCGCTCCTGGCCAGGGTTCCGACCGTGCTGCTCAACTGCTATACGAGCGATGCGAGCGTGTCGTCGGTCGTGCCCGCGGAAGTCGCGGGCGGCCACACCGCGACGGATCATCTGCTGGCCGCGGGGCACAAGCGCATCGGTTATATCAACGGCGAGCCGTGGCAGGATGCGGCGCGCGATCGGCTGAAGGGTTATCGGACCGCGCTCGCGACGGCCGACTTGCCATACGCGCCGGAGCTCGTGCGCGAAGGCGACTGGAGCCCGGGCACGGGCTTCGAACAAACGCTCTCGCTGATGCGCGAACCGAATCCGCCGACCGCGATCTTTTGCGCGAACGACCTGATGGCGCTCGGCGCGATCGAGGCGATCAAACAACTTGGCCTGCGCGTACCCGACGACGTCTCGGTGCTCGGCTATGACGATCAGGAAATCGCGCGGCACACGCATCCGCCGCTTTCCACCGTCGTGCTGCCGAACTACGAGCTCGGGCGCTGGGCGGTCGAAACGCTGCTTCAGGAAGAAGAAAACCGCGCCGCGGGCGCGCCGGTGCGACGTCGCACCGTGAAGCTCGACGGTCCGCTGATCGAACGCGGCTCGGTCAGGGAAATCACCGTAGCAAAACAGCTCGCAATTAATAATATTAACGATTGACCAGTAATAAAACGCGATGAAATAATCGCCGAAGTCGCAGTACGCATGACCACTCTCGCAGCAGGCAGACCGGGCAACACAAGCATCGGCACTACTAGAAAAAGGCAAACCATCCTATGGAGGAAGACATGCTGTCGCTAGAGAAGAAATCGCGCCTGGGCCTGCGCCCGCTCGCCGCCGCACTGACCGCCCTGACGCTCGCGGCCGGCTTCACCGCCGCCCACGCCGCCGATGACGGACTGCCGAAAATCCCGAACAAGAAGCCGTTGAAGGTCGGCTTCGCACAGACGGAGAGCAACAACCCGTGGCGTCTCGCGGAAACGAAGAGCTTCAAGGATATCGCCGCGAAATGCGGCTGGCAGATGGTCATGACCGACGCCAACAGCTCGGCGGCCAAGCAGGTCTCGGACATCCAGAGCATGATCGCGCAGCACGTCGATCTGCTGGTGTTTCCGCCGCGTGAAGAGAAGCCGCTCGTGCCCGTCGTGATGCAGGCGAAGAAGGCGGGCATTCCGGTGATTCTCGTCGATCGCAACATCGACCAGTCGATGGCGAAGGCGGGCAAGGACTACATCACGTTCATCGGCTCGGACTTCATCGATCAGGGGCACCGCGCCGCCGACTGGCTCGTGAAGGCGACCAACGGCAAAGCGACCATCATCGAACTGGAAGGCTCGACGGGCGCCTCCGCCGCGAACGATCGCAAGAAGGGTTTCGACGAAGTCATCGCGAAGAATTCGGGCATGAAGATCGTCGCGTCGCAGAGCGGCGACTTCGCGCGCGACAAGGGCCGCCAGGTGATGGAGACGCTGCTGCAGGCGCATCCGGATGTGACCGCCGTCTATGCGCACAACGACGAAATGGCGCTCGGCGCGATCGCCGCGATCAAGGCGGCGGGCAAGCAGCCGGGCAAGGACATCGTCCTCGTGACGATCGACGGCACCAAGGGCGGCCTCGAAGCGATCAAGGCGGGCGAACTCGGCGCGAGCGTGCAGTCGAGCCCGTTCTTCGGGCCGCTCGCATGCGATGTCGCGCAGAAGTACGCGAAGGGCGAAACGATTCCGCCGTGGGTGAAGGTTTCGGATCGCTTCTACGACAAGAGCAACGTCGACGCGAGCATGCAGTACGGGTACTGAGCGGAGTGTGTGTGTCTTGCGGGCGCCTGATCGAAGGCGCTCGCTTTTTCATTTCGACGGACTCACGGCATGGCTCATACTCCCCTTCTCGACATGCAGGACATCGACATCGCGTTCGGCGGCGTCGCTGCGTTGAAGCGCGCGCGCCTTTCGGTCGCCGCGGGCGAAGTGCACGCGCTCATCGGCCAGAACGGCGCGGGCAAGTCCACGCTCATCAAGATTCTGACGGGCGCATATCGCAAGAGCGCGGGCACGATTCGCTTCGATGGCCGCGAGGTCGATTTCCGCACACCGAAGGACGCACGCGAAGCAGGCATCAGCACGATCTATCAGGAGATCAACCTCGTGCCGTTCCGTTCGGTCGCGGAGAACATCTTTCTCGGACGTGAGCCGCGCCGTCTCGGTCTCATCGACTGGAAGACGGTGCAGCGGCGCGCGGCCGAATTGCTCGAATCGTTCGGATTGCGAATCGATGTGAAGAAACCCGTGCGCGAATATTCCACCGCGATCCAGCAGATGGTCGCGCTCGCGCGGGCGGTGTCGTCGGATGCGAAGCTCGTCATCATGGACGAATCGACGTCCTCGCTCGACGAACGCGAGGTCGAACTGCTCTTCACCGTCGTGCGCCGTTTGCGCGACGACGGGCGTGCGGTGATCTTCGTGTCGCATCGGCTCGATGAACTGTATGCGCTGTGCGATCGCGTCACGGTGATGCGCGACGGTCAGACCGTCGCCGAAAACTCGATGCAGGAGATGGACAAGCTGAAGCTCGTCACGACGATGCTCGGCCGCACGCTCGCCGCCGTCGTGCACGAAGATAGCGCGGTGAAGGAAGCGAATCTCGCGAAACGCGGACCTGTCGCGCTCTCCGCACAAGGCCTCGCCGCGGGCACGAAAGTCACGGACGTATCGCTCGATGTGCATGCGGGCGAAGCCGTCGGTCTCGCGGGCCTGCTCGGCTCGGGACGCACGGAGACGATGCGCCTTCTCTTCGGCGCGGACCGTCCGGCGAGGGGCGCGCTCGCTGTCGGCGGCGAGAATGCCGCGTTCAAATCACCGAAAGATGCGATTGCGCGCGGCATCGCTTATCTGACGGAAGATCGCAAGGCCGAAGGCATCGTGCCGGAGCTATCCGTTCGCGACAACCTCACGCTCGTGTGCCTGCCCGCGCTGACGAAGCGCGGCGTGGTCGATGTCGCGAAGCAGCGCGAGATCGTCGATGGTTTCGTCGAATCGCTCGGCATCAAGCTGCGTTCGCCGGATCAGCCGATACGCGAGCTCTCGGGCGGCAATCAACAGAAGGTGCTGCTCGCGCGCTGGCTCGCGACCCACCCTCGTCTCCTGCTGCTCGATGAACCCACGCGCGGCATCGATGTCGGCGCGAAAGCCGATGTCGCGAAGATCGTGCGTGAGTTGCGCGATGCGGGACTCGCGGTGCTGCTGTCCGCATCGGAACTGGAAGAACTCACGGCCGTGGCCGATCGCGCGGTCGTGATACGCGATGGCGAAACGGTCGCGCAACTCGACGGCGCGCAGATGAACGAGGCATCCATCATGGACGCGATCGCGTACGGCGCGGGCGCGGAATCGACGCTCGCCGAGGCGGTGGAGGAAGCGAAACATGATCGATGACACGCAACGCGCCGCGCCGATCGTGCAGGCGCCCGTGAAGAAGAAACGCGGCGTCGCGATCCAGCGCGAAGTCGCCGTGCTGCTCGCGATGATCGTCTTCAACCTGATCTTCACGCAGCACTTCCTTTCGTTGCAGACGTTCAACGTGAATCTCACGCAAGTGGTGACGATCGTGATCGTCGGGATCGGCATGACGCTCGTCGTCGCGACGGGCGGCATCGATTTGTCGGTCGGTGCTTCAATGGCGATTGCCGGTGCGCTCGCGCCGATGCTCTTCATGAATATCGACGGGCCGCTCGGCATCATTCTCGCGTTCACGTTGCCGGTCATCGCCGCTGCGTTATGCGGCGTGTTCAACGGCTTTCTCGTTACGCGTCTGAACGTGCAGCCGATCGTCGCGACGCTCGTGCTGTTCATCGCGGGACGCGGCATCGCGCAAGTGGTCACCGATGGCAGCCTGCAGGCGTTCAACAATCCCGCGTTTCAGTGGATCGCGCTCGGCAAGGTGGCGGGCGTGCCCTTCCAGATCCTGTTGATGCTCGTGCTCGTCGCGCTCTTCACATGGATCGTGCGCAAGACGCTGTTCGGCAAATATCTGCTCGTGACGGGCGGCAACGAGGACGCCGCGTATCTCTCCGGCATTCCGACGGCGCGCGTGAAGATGATCGCGTACACCGTATGCGCGGCGCTCGCGGGACTTGCGGGGCTCATTTCGATCTCGGTGAATTCGTCGTCGGATGCGAACGTGGTGGGCCTCGGCGTCGAGCTCGATGCGATCGCGGCGGTCGCGGTCGGCGGCACTGCATTGACCGGCGGCAAGGCGTATATCACGGGCACGCTGATCGGCGCGCTCATCATTCAGTTGTTGCGTTACACGCTGCTCGCGCACGGCATTCCGGATGCCGCGGCGCTCGTGCTCAAGGCCGCGATCATCATTGCCGCGGTGTACGTGCAACGCAAGCGAGGCTGACTTTGCCATGAAGAAGAACCTGCCCATTCTGATCGCGCTCGTCGCGTTGCTCGTGCTGGGCGTCACGCGTTACGAGCATTTTCTGTCGGCATATAACGTGACGTCGTTCTGGCGATACAACTCGATGTTCCTGTTGATATCGATCGGCATGGCGTTCGTGATCATCACAGGCGGCATCGATCTGTCGGTCGGTGCGGTGGCTGCGCTCGCGAGCGTCGTATCGGCATTGGCGAGTCCGCATGGCGCGTGGGCGGGCGTGATCGCCGGGTCGTTCGCGGGGTTGGCGGTCGGCGTGCTGAACGGGCTCGTCATCACGCATATGCGGATACTGCCGTTCATCGTCACGCTGGCGACGAGCCTCGGCGCGCATGGGCTCGCGCTTTTGCTCGGTCATAACGATGCGGTGGCGATATCGTCGGATACGAATTTCGCCGCATTCGGGCAAGGCGATTTTCTGGGCCTGCCGATTCCCGGGATCGTCTGCGCGGCGGCGGCGGTGATCGGATGGATCGCGTTGCGCAGTTCGCGGTTCGGGCGGCATGCGCTGGCGATCGGCGGCAGCGAAGAGGCATCGCGGCTGATGGGCCTGAACGTCGATCGCACGCTGGTATTCGTTTATGCGGTTTCGGGTTTGCTAGCAGGCTTCGCCGGCGCGATTCTCGCCGCGCAGTTCGGCGCGGGGCAGCCGAACGAGGGCGTCGGCTGGGAGCTGTTTGCGATTTCGGCCGTGGTGCTCGGCGGCACGCGTTTGACGGGGGGCGAGGGTTCCATCGCGATGACGATCGCCGGTGTCGCGCTGCTGGGGCTCGTGTTCAATCTTTTGAACTTTGAAAACGGGCTGGGGTATATCTCGCTTTCGGCTTATTGGCAGTCGGTGATACGTGGGTTGTTTTTGTTGCTGGTGATTGTGTTGCAGGCGCGGGTACTCGGTGGAAAAAAAGCGGTGAAGGTGGCGCGTTGAAAACCAATGCGGCCCGATCGCATCGGGCCGCAGGTCAACCAGCTACCGCTATTCATCAAGCGTGCCGATGCTCCGGCAACCCCTCATGCGCGACATCCTCACGACGCGCCCCGCCGCCCACCTTCACACCAGGAATCTCCCGCCCACGCAGCGAGCACCCCACCGTCTCGGTAACGAACAACAACGCAATCGCCCCCACCGCGCAAGCGCCCATCATGTAATACGCCGGCACCAGCGTACTGCCCGTGCGGCCGATGAGCCAGTCGGTGACCATCGGCGCGGTGCCGCCGAAGATCGACGTCGAAATGTTATAGGCGATCGCCATCCCCGCATAACGCGCCTGCGTCGGAAACATCGCGGGGAACATCGCCGAGATGCTCGCGAGTTGCGGCACATAAAGCAGCCCCAGCACGCCGAGACCGATCAGCGCACCGGCAATGCCATGCGACATCAGCGTGAACATCGGCACGGCCGCGACGAAGATGCCGACGAGCGAAAGCCACCACACCTTCTTGCGCCCGATGCGATCCGACAACGCGCCCGCGAACGGCAGCAGCACCATCATCGACAACATGCCGATCAGCGGCAGCAACAGCGAAAGGTTGTCGCTCATGCCGAGTTCCTTCTTCATGAAAGTCGGCATGTACGCGAGCAGCACGTAGTTCACCACGTTCAGCGCGACAACCAGCCCGCCGAGTTGAAGCAGCGGCTTCCAGTAGCTCGCGAAAAGCTCGCGCAACGGCAGGCCCGCGTGGTGCTCGCGTTCGGACGCCTCGGCGCACTCGCGGAACACCGGCGTATCTTCCATCTTCGAGCGCAGATACAGTCCGATCAGACCGAGCGGCGCCGCGACGAGGAACGGCAGACGCCAGCCCCATGCGTGCATCGCGTCGTTGCCGAGCAGGACGGAGCAGCCGAGCATCAGGAACGCGCCGAGCGAGAAGCCCGCCAGCGTGCCGAACTCCAGGAAACTGCCGCAAAAGCCGCGTTTGTGATCGGGCGCGTACTCGGCCATGAAGGTCGCCGCGCCGCCGTACTCGCCGCCCGTCGAGAAGCCCTGGATCATGCGCAAGGCGACGAGCGATGCGGGCGCCCACAGTCCGATGCTCGCATACGATGGCAGGACGCCGACGAGCAGCGTCGCCATCGACATGATGATGATGGTCAGCGCGAGCACATGCTTGCGCCCGAGCCGGTCGCCGAGCGGTCCCCAGAAGAGTCCGCCGAGCGGCCGGACGAGGAAGGAAATCGCAAAGGTCGCGAGCGCGAAGAGCGTGGCCTGCGCCGTGCTGCCGGGAAAGAGCGCGGCTGAAATATAGGTGAGGCCGTAGCTGTAGATGCCGTAGTCGAACCACTCGGTCGCGTTGCCGATGGCCGACGCCGCCATCGCGCGTCTGATGGGTGCGCGCGATTGCGCGTCTTGCGTCGTGGAGGGTTGCACGTAACTCATAGTCGTTGTCCGGGTGCGTCAGTGGCCCGGTGCTGCGCCCGAGTTCGCGCGCCACGCACCGCCTTGAGTTCAAGATACAGACGCATCCCGCATGCCTCGCATGTCCTAGGACGATCGGGACGCTGGGGTTTTCCCCGAAGCACCGGCGATTCTTGCCGATGCGTCGCCGATATCGCGGGGCTTTTTACCGCGTGTCATAGGACATTCGCGCCGGCACGCGATCAAGGCTCGGGATTGGCGATGTCCGCCGTGACGATGCGCCTGCCGAGCGCTTCGGCGGCATGTCGCGCGTCCTCGCTCGATTCGAACGGGCCGATGGTCTCGCAGCCATCGAATGGATAGAGCACGCGCTTGTCGCGCTTGCGAACCACCTTGAGTGTGCCGATGTGCATGCCCGTCGCGTTGACCACATACGACGCGTAGATGTCGAAGCCTTCGTACGTCCCTGCTTCGGAGGTGAGTGTGGTTCTGGGCATCGATCTGGACATGTTCTCGAACGTCGTGGCTGCGTGAGTACGCAATGTGCTTGGGTCGGTATCGGTTCAGCAAATTGCGTTCCGAACGTCCGGCGCGTTCCCGTCCGATGATGCAAAGACACCGGAGCGCGGTTGCAGGCGGCCCTGCCACGCGCAATAGCGACACAAACCGAAGCCGTTTTCCATGCGAGAATTCGAAAATCGCCTGCGTGCCGTGAACCATCGCGCAAGCGATTCGAACCTTAATACGTGCATTGCCGGCACATGACGTCGCCGCATCGAGACCGGGCGAGGAGACCAAGCGTCGATGAAAGCTGACAATCTGATCGCGGATACGAGGATGAACGGGCTGGACCCGAGCTTTCTCCTGGGCGGCGGCGAAATGGGCGCGCTCATCCGCGAAATCGATTGGACACAAACCGCGCTCGGCTCGCCCGAACACTGGCCGCAAAGTCTCAAGACGGCCATCCGCATCATGTTGACGTCGCGCCAGCCGATCTGGGTCGGCTGGGGGCCCGACCTGCTCTTCTTCTATAACGACGCGTACAAGCCGATCATCGGCGGCAAGCATCCGCAGGCGCTCGGCCGGCCGACGTCGGTCGTGTGGCGCGAAATCTGGAACGAGATCGGCCCGCTGCTCGACACCGCGCTCGTGGGCGTCGAAGGCACCTACGTCGAACAGAAGCTCCTCATCATGGAGCGCAACGGCTTTCCCGAGGAAACGTATTACACGTTCTCCTACAGCCCGATTCCCGACGACCGCGGCGGCACGGGCGGCATCATCTGCGCGAACAGCGACGATACGCAACGCGTGCTCGGCGAGCGCCAGTTGAACGTGCTGCGCGAACTGGCGGCATCGGCGGCCGACGCGCGCACCTGGCGCGAGGCGTGCGAACGTTCGATGAACGCGCTCGAAGGCGCATCGCGCGACATGCCCTTCGCGCTGCTCTATGCGGTCGATCCCGGCGGCGACACGGCGACGCTCGTCGGCGCTTGCGGCATCGGGCCGGAGCATCGCGCCGCGCCCGCGGTCCTGCACGCGGCGCACCCGAACCCGTGGCCCTTTCACGAGGTGCTGCGCGACAACGAGGCGCGCATCGTCACGAATCTGGATCGCCTCATCGACGCGCCGCTGCCCACCGGCGCATGGAGCGTCGCGCCGGCGAGCGCGGTGATCGTGCCCATCGCGCCTTCGGGCGAAACGGGCCTTTCGAGCGTGCTGATCGCCGCGCTCAATCCCTATCGCCTGTTCGACGAAGGGTATCGCGCGTTCGTCAATCTGGTCGCGGGCCAGATCGGCGCGGCGATCGGCTACGCGCACGCCTACGACGAGGAACGCCGGCGCGCCGAAGCGCTCGCCGAAATCGATCGCGCGAAGACCACGTTCTTCTCCAACATCAGCCACGAGTTCAGGACGCCGCTCACGCTGATGCTCGGCCCGCTCGAAGAGCTGCTCGCGAGTCCCGGCCGCGTGAGCCGGGAGGACATGCGAAACGTCGAGGTCATGCATCGCAACGGCTTGCGGCTCCTGAAGCTCGTCAACGCGCTGCTCGACTTCTCGCGCATCGAGGCCGGGCGCATCGAGATTCATCGGCAGCCGACGGACATCGCCGTGTTCACCGCCGAACTCGCATCGCTCTTTCGCTCGGCGATCGAAACCGCCGGCCTGCGTCTGGAAATCGACACCGGTCCGGCGCCCGTGATCGCGGAAATCGACCGCGACATGTGGGAAAAGATCGTGATGAATCTGCTGTCGAACGCGTTCAAGTTCACGTTCGACGGCGTCATCCGGATTGCGCTGCACAAGAACGCGGAGCACGGCATCGAACTTTGCGTGAGCGATACCGGCATCGGCATTCCGCAGCAGGAGCTCGCGCGCGTGTTCGAGCGCTTTCATCGCGTCGCGGGCGCGGCGGGCCGTTCGATGGAAGGCAGCGGCATCGGGCTCGCGATGGTGCAGGAACTCGTCAAGCTGCACGGCGGCACGATCCGTGTGGAGAGCACGCCCGGCGATGGCGCGTGCTTCACCGTCACGTTGCCCGCGCCGCGCGAACCTGCCGCCGACGCAGACGGCGCGCCGCATGCCGAAGCGAGCATACGCGCGCGTTCGTATGTCGATGCCGCCATGCGCTGGATGCCCGACGCGAATGAGCAGCCCGTCGTCGAGAGCGATGACGACACGGCGCTCGGCGTGAACGCGACCGATGAGCCGACGCTCGCCGACGCGCTGCCGGGCCGCGTGCTCGTGGTCGACGACAACGCCGACCTGCGCGACTACATGCGCCGCATGCTGATCGCGGCGGGCCACGAGGTCAGCGTCGCCGCCGATGGCGAAGCCGCGCTCGCCATCGCGCGAACGGCGCATCCCGAGGTGATCGTCTCCGACGTGATGATGCCGCGCCTCGACGGCTTCGGCCTTTTGCGCGCGCTGCGCGAGGACGAGGCGCTGCGCGAGACGCCGGTCGTGCTGCTGTCGGCGCGCGCGGGCGAGGAGGCGCGCGTCGGCGGACTCGAAGCGGGCGCGGACGACTATCTGACCAAACCCTTCCCGGCGCGCGAACTGCTCGCACGCGTGGCGAGCAATCTGCGCCTCGCGCGATTGCGTCACGCGACCGAACAGAAGCTGCGCGACGAATCGCGCACGCTGGAGATTCTCAACCGCGTCGGCACGACGGTCGCGGGCGAACTCGAACTGAGCCGCGCGGTGCAGGTCGTCGTCGATGCCGCGACCGAGCTGACGGGCGCCGCCTTCGGCTCGTTCTTCTACAACGTGCTCGACGACAAGGGCGCCCGCTATACGCTCTACACGCTGTCGGGCGTGCCGAAGGACACGTTCTCCCGATTCCCGATGCCGCGCAATACCGCCGTGTTCGGTCCGACATTCGCGGGCGAAGGCATCGTGCGTTCGGACGACATCACGAAAGATCTGCGCTACGGTCACAACGCGCCGCATCACGGCATGCCGAAGGGCCATCTCGCCGTGTGCAGCTATCTCGCCGCGCCGGTCGTCTCGCGCAACGGCGAAGTGCTCGGCGGACTCTTCTTCGGCCATCCCGAGCCGGGCATCTTCACGGACCGCGCGGAGCGGATCCTGACCGGCATCGCGTCGCAGGCGGCGATCGCTATCGACAACGCGCGTCTTTATCAGGCCGCGCAGGACGAGATCGACGAGCGCACGAAGGCGCAGGACGCGCTGCGCGATCTGAACGAAACGCTGGAACGCCGCGTCGCCGATGCCGTCGCGGACCGCGACCGTTTATGGGAACTGAGCGAGGATCTGTTCTTCGTCGCGAGCTTCGAGGGCGCGCTGTTGCGCGTCAGTCCTTCATGGACGACGGTGCTCGGCTTCGATTCGCAGCGCCTGCATTCGCACACGGTGATGGACCTCGTGCATCCGGACGATGCGCACGGCGCCACGGCCGAACTCGGCAAGTTGCGCGCGAACGGCCTGCCGGTGCGCTACGAATGCCGTCTGAGCCGTTCGGACGGCGGCTGGCGCTGGATCGCGTGGACGGTGTCGCTCGATCCGCGCACGCGGCGCATTCACGGCGTGGGCCGCGACGTCACGGCGGATCGCGAAACCGCCGACGCGTTGCGTCACGCCGAAGAAGCGCTGCGCATGGCGCAGAAGATGGAAGCCATCGGCAAGCTGACGGGCGGCGTCGCGCACGACTTCAACAACCTGCTGCAGGTGATCGGCGGCAATCTGCAATTGCTCGCGAAGGACGTCGCCGGCAAGGACAAGCCGGAGCAGCGCGTGAGGAATGCGCTCGCGGGCGTCGCGCGCGGCGCGAATCTCGCGTCGCAGTTGCTCGCGTTCGGCAGACGTCAGCCGCTCGCGCCGAAGGTCGTGAATCTGGGCCGCTTCGTGCGCGGCCTCGACGACATGTTCCGCCGCGCGCTCGGCGACGGCATCGAGATCGAGACCATCGTGTCGGGCGGCTTGTGGAATACGCTCGTCGATCCATTTCAGGTCGAGAACGCATTGCTCAATCTCGCGATCAACGCGCGCGATGCGATGAACGGTCACGGCAAGCTCACGATCGAAGCAGGAAACGCATCGCTCGACGAAACCTACGCGATGCGCAACGCCGACGTATCGGTCGGCCAGTACGTGATGGTCGCCGTGACGGACACGGGCTCGGGCATGTCGCCCGAAGTGCAGGAGCGCGCGTTCGAGCCGTTCTTCACGACCAAGCGCGAGGGCCAGGGCACGGGCCTCGGGCTCTCGATGGTGTACGGCTTCGTCAAGCAATCCGGCGGACACGTGAAGGTGTACAGCGAGCAGGGACACGGCACGACAGTGCGCCTCTATCTGCCGCGCGCGCGTGCCGAAGAGGACCTCGAAATCAATATCGATGCGGGCCCGGCGAAGGGCGGCAGCGAAACCATTCTCGTCGTCGAGGACGATGAGGAAGTGCGCGCCACGGTCGTCGAACTGCTCGTCGATCTCGGCTATCGCGTGCTGCGGGCGAAGGACGCGCAGAGCGCGCTGGCGATCGTCGAGAGCGGCGTGCCGCTCGATCTGCTCTTCACCGATGTCGTGATGCCCGGACCGTTGCGCAGCACCGAACTCGCGCGCAAGGCGCGGGAACGCGTGCCGGGCATCGCGGTGCTGTTCACGTCGGGCTATACCGATAACGCGATCGTGCATGCGGGACGGCTCGACGAAGGCATCGATCTGTTGAGCAAGCCTTATACGCACGAGGCGCTGGCGCGCAAGGTGCGGCATGTGCTCGGGCTGTCCGCGCAGGCGTCGGAAGCTGTTGTCGCGGACATCGACACGCATGTGCCGCTTGTCGCCGAGAACGATGCGCTGTCGCGAATGCGCGTGCTGTTCGTCGAAGACGACGAACTCGTGCGCACGAGCACCGCCGAGTTGTTGCGCACGTTCGGGCTTGATCTGATCGATGCAGGCAGCGTCGATGAGGCGCTTGCGCTGTTGCGCCAGCATCGCTTCGAAGTGCTGCTGACGGATGTGGATCTCGCGGGGCAATCCGGCGTGGATCTGGCCATCGCCGCGTGTCGCGAAGCGCCTGAGCTGGGCGTCGTGTTCGTGAGCGGCTACGATCTCGCGCTCGGCGATGACGAGCGGCGCGCGTTGCCGAGAGCGGTTCAGGTGCGCAAGCCGTTCGATCCGCTGGCGCTGGTCGATGCGTTGAATGCGGCGGTGGCGAGGTAGGGATGATCCGCAAACCTCGCATTCAGTCGTAGCCCGTTTCGATCGCGTAGCATCGGCAGACAGCGCCATTTGCGGCAATTGCCCATCCTCACGCTCGAACCACATCGAGATCATCCGAAACGTCCCTCGTCTAGTCGAAAACCAGAGCCTCGTCCGGCTTTTCGTTGACAAAAAACAATCTTTTGACTTTCAAGTTTGGTGTTTCGCTCTGCTACCATCGCCGTGCGTTAGTGGGCCGATGCTGAGCTCGACATCGCACGCGATGTCTCCAGGTTCGACGAACAAAATACCAATGACAATATCCATATAACTATGCATAACGAAACAAATACGCCCGGGAATATGGCGATCTTTCGCCGCATCGTCACCGCATCGGTGTTACTCGCTACAACGCTTCTCGCTGCGTGCACCAGCGTCTACGTCGACACACAGACGAAGCAAGTGCCGGTTGCACAAATGAAGAAGGTCGCCGATCCGAAACCAGTGCAACTCGTGTTCGAGTTCCAGACGAAGGGAGCGCCCAATGCACGGGCAACGGATACGTTGAGCAGCGCGGTAAGCAAGGAAGTCAAGGATTCCGGCCTGTTTTCCACGGTTTCCTCAAACCCGCAGCCAAACGCGGGCATGCTCAGTGTCACCCTCAACAACGTCCCCATCACGGAAGACGCCGCTTCCAAAGGCTTTGTCACCGGTCTGACCTTCGGGCTCGCCGGCAATACCGTCACGGATGGGTATATCTGCACCGTCAGCTATCTCGCTCCCAATCGGACCACGCCGATCGTCAAAACGGCACGTCACGCGATCCACACGACTATTGGAAACGCCAATGCGCCAGCGAACGCGCAGAAGTCGCCGTCGGCGCTGGATGCCATCAATCAAATGACGCTCGATGTGCTGAGCAACGCGCTTGACGACTTGTCACGCGATCCCGCGTTCGAGTGAGGTCGTCATGAGAGCAATCAACTGGATAGCACCGCTGTCTTTGAGCGCGGTCATGCTTTTGGCCGGATGTGTGCAGATCCCGATGCATGCCCCGCAACCAAGCGTCGAAAATGTCGCCAAGCTGCGCCGCGCCAATCCCCCTCCCGGCAAGGTGGAGATCGGCAAGTTCGCGCTGGACCCATCGCAACCGGAACTCATGGACCGCAGTGTCAGCGTCCGTGGCAGTACCGTGACCTCTCCCGTGAAGGACTCGATGGCTCAATATCTGCGTGAGGCATTGCGCGTCCAGTTGCAATCGG
This sequence comes from Caballeronia jiangsuensis, assembly GCA_000648925.1. Taxonomy (GTDB): domain Bacteria; phylum Pseudomonadota; class Gammaproteobacteria; order Burkholderiales; family Burkholderiaceae; genus Caballeronia; species Caballeronia jiangsuensis. The sequence continues at coordinate 12,030 of JFHF01000061.1, read as the reverse complement.
CAGGACTACTCGATCCGCAAGCCAACACGATAATCTCGGGCACGCTTCTCGACAGCACCATGAATGGACCTATTGGCACAGGCAATGCCTCGTTGACGGCGCGCTTTGTCGTCACGCGTTCCGAGGCCGTACAGTACGATCGGACACTTCATGTGGATTCGACGTGGGACTCGCCGTTTGTGGGTGCCATCGCGATTCCTGAAGCAGCGAGGCAGTATGAAGCTTTGTACCGAAAGCTGATCGCCATGCTGCTCGATGACGAGTCGTTCATCAAGTCGCTTGCGGCGCGTTAATCAGCCGCATTCGGCAACTGGGTCAATGCGTTGAATGCGGCGGTGGCGATGTAGCGTTCCATGGAAAACGCTACCTCGCCACCACATCGACATAACCCCGCTCAGCCCGCGCGGCGCTTTCTCACAGCCTGCGCAAGCAGTTCGAGCACCGGCTCGCTCTGCGTCCAGCCCAGACACGCATCGGTGATCGACACGCCATGCTTGAGGGGCACGCCGGGCTTGAGATCCTGACGCCCTTCTTCCAGATGGCTCTCGATCATCACGCCGGTGATGCGCCGCTCGCCCGCTTCCAGTTGCCGCGCGATGTCCTGCGCAACATCCACCTGACGCAGGTGCGACTTGTTCGAATTGGCATGAGAGCAATCGATCATCACCTGCTCGCGCTGGCCGAGCTTCGCCAATGCACCGCACGCCGCCGCGACACTCTCCGCGTCGTAGTTCGGCCCCTTCGTGCCGCCGCGCAGGATGACATGGCAGTCGTCGTTGCCGCGCGTCTCGAAGATCGCGGCCATGCCCATCTTCGTCATGCCCATGAACGCGTGGCTCGCGCGCGCCGCGACGATCGCATCCGCCGCGACCTGCACGCCGCCGTCGGTGCCGTTCTTGAAGCCGATCGGGCAACTCAGACCCGATGCAAGCTGCCGATGACTCTGGCTCTCCGTCGTGCGCGCGCCGATCGCGCCCCACGCGATCAGATCGGCGATGTATTGCGGGCTCAGCAGATCGAGAAACTCCGTGGCGGTCGGAAGACCCAGCGCGCTGATGTCGAGCAGAAGTTCGCGCGCGCGGCGCAGACCTTCGTTGATGCGGAAGCTGCCGTCCAGACGCGGATCGTTGATATAGCCTTTCCAGCCCACCGTCGTGCGGGGTTTTTCGAAGTACACGCGCATCACGATGAAGAGATCGTCGCGCAACTGGTCCGCGACTTTCTTCAGGCGCTGCGCGTATTCCATCGCCTGATCGTGATCGTGAATGGAGCACGGACCGACGACCACGACGAGCCTGTCATCGCGGCCATGCAGTATGTTCGCGATAGCGCCGCGGCTTTCCTCGACGAGCGTCTGCACCTCGGGCGTCACCGGCAGTTCGTCGAGAAGCAAGGCCGGCGAGATCAGCGGACGCACGGCGCCGATGCGCGTATCGTCGATACGGGTCGTGTCTTGCGTGGCGTCGGCCACGCCTGCTTCCTGATCGCGGGAGGGATTGTCGATGCGGGTCAAGATAGGCTCCGTCATGCGTAATTGATGCAAAATTCAAGGACTTTGTGCGTATTGTCCGCGACGTAACCGGCTCGCGGCGCAAACATCCATTATCGCACTTGCAGCAGCCCGCTTGCCCGATCCTGCGTATCATGAAGTCGCTCGGACACACTCATGGGAGAAGATCATGCGTATCGAAACGTCATTCCTGTTCGACCTGGACGGCACGCTCGTCGATAGCGTCTATCAGCACGTGCTCGCGTGGAAGGAAGCGCTCGACGCCGAAGGAATCGAGTTGTCCGTGTGGCGCATCCATCGCAAGATCGGCATGAGCGGCGGCCTCTTCACCAATCAGTTGCTGCGCGAAACGCATGGCGAGATCAGCGCGGATCGCGTCGAACGGCTGCGTCTGTTGCATGCGGAAGCGTACAAGCGGCTGCGCGCGCAGGTCTGCCCGCTGCCGGGCGCGCGCGAGCTGCTCGAAGCGCTGACGCAGGCCGGTACGAAATGGGCCATCGCGACGAGCGGACGCATGGAAACCGCGCAGGTCAATCTCGAAGCGCTGGGCGTCGATCCGTCGAAGCAGGTGGTCATCACGCGCGACATGGTGAAGTACGCGAAGCCCGATCCCGATCTTTTCCTCGCCGCCGCCGCGCGGCTGAACGTGCCGATAGAACATACGGTTGTCGTCGGCGACAGCATCTGGGACATGCTGGCCGCGCGTCGATGCCGCTCGCTCGGCGTCGGCCTGCTCTCGGGCGGTTATGGCAGCGACGAACTCGAACGCTCGGGCGCCTTGCGCGTGTACGAAGATCCCGCGGATCTGCTGCTGCATCTCGATGAAGTCGCGGCGCGTCCGTGAGATGATCGCGCGCATGACCTCCTCTTCTCTCATCGATATTCGTCCCTGGGACGACGCTCATCTCTATACGTTGCGCAATGCGTCGGGTATGCGCATCGAGATCAGCGATCTGGGCGCGACGCTCGTCTCGTGGTTCGCGCCCGATCGCGACGGACATCTCGCCGACGTGCTGCTCGGTCACGACACGCCCGCCGACTATCTGAACGGCAGCGCATTCATGGGCGCGATCATCGGGCGCTGGGCCAATCGCATCCGCGATGGACGCTTCGTGCTCGACGGCCTCGCGTATCAGGTCGAGCGCAACGAAGGCGCGAATCATCTGCATGGCGGCTCGGCGGGTTTTCATCGGCAGATGTGGCGCGTGGACGTGGCCGATGATGCGCTCGTCATGACGCTGCATTCGCCCGCGGGCGCAGCGGGCTTTCCCGGCAATCTCCATGTGACCGTGCGCTACGCACTGAACGACGCCGGCACCTTATCGATCGATTACGAGGCGCACACCGATGCGCCGACGCCCGTCAGCCTCACGAACCATGCGTACTTCAATCTGGGCAATGACGCGAGCATTCGCGATCATGAAATATCGATTGCATCGGATACGTTTCTTGCGATCGATGCAAGCTCGATTCCCGTTGCACGCGAAGCGGTAGCGAACAGCGTGTTCGATTTGCGCGACCCCGCATCGATCGGGGCGCGTCTCGATGCATCGCATCCACAACTCGCGCTCGCGGGCGGCTTCGATCATTGCTATGTGCTGGGCGAAGACGCGCAAGAGCCGCGCACGGTCGCCGTGCTGTTCGACCCGTCGAGCGGACGCGAATTGAGCGTCGCCACCGATGCGCGCGGCTTGCAGTTCTACTCCGGGAATTATCTGGAAGGCGTGAGCGCGCGCAATGGCTCGCGCTATCGCAAACATGCGGGGCTGTGTCTCGAAGCAGGCGGCTTTCCAAACGAGATCAACATGGACGGCGAGCGTGCCGTGCTGCGTCCCGACGCGGTGTATCGTCAGCGCACGCGCTATACCTTGCGCGTGCGCTGACGCGCGATCAGAAGATGTTGCGCAAGCCGATCGATACGCCCGTCTGATTCGAGCGGCCCGGCAATTCGACATCCGCCGCGCCCGTCACCTTGTTGAAGTCGACGGTGCCATACACTTCGGTGCGCTTCGACAATGCATACTCCGCCAGCGCGACGCCCGTGTAGCGATTGCCGCTGCCTGTCGCGCCGCCGCCGATGGCCGCGTTCTTCATGTGATCGTAGTAGAACGCGCCCGTGAGCAGCAGCGCCGGCGTGACCTGGTACGTGATGCCCGCGAACGGACCGTCGTCGCGGCGGCCCGAGCCCTTCAGGATATCCGTGCCCGACACGAGCCCGCGCTGTTGCAGGATGCTGTCGACGAAGCCGGTGTCGTCGGTCGAATGCAGATAGCCGGCATAGAGCTTCGCCGCGCCGATCGTATAGACCGCGTTCGCGTTCCAGATCTTCTGCTTGTTCGACGAGTTGTCGCTGTTCTGCTGATAACCGCCGCCGATGGACAACGGGCCCATCGCGTACGACGCGGTGAAGCCGTACATGTTGCCCGCGCCCATATGGCCCGGCACCTGACCCGAGAAGCCGCCCGCGCCCGTCGCCGTGTAGTTCGTGCCGAACGAGTACATCGCGCCGAGCGTGAGGCCCGCGAACGTGCCGTTGTACTTCACCGCGTTATCCGCATAGAGACCCGCGCCCAGTGCAACCGGCAGCCACGCGTTCTCGAAGTAGTTGCCGACGGTGAGCGGATCGTACGTGTCGCCGAGCATGTCGAAGAGCGGCGTCTTCTGACGGCCGAGCGTCACGGTGCCGTACTGGCTCGACAGGCCGACGTAGGCCGCGCGATTGAATGCGCGCGCGCTGTCGGAGTACTGGCCGTTCTCCAGTTCCACACCGCTTTCCAGCCGGAAGATCGCCTTCAGGCCGCCGCCGAGATCTTCCTCGCCCTTCATACCGAATCGGCTGTTGGTGATCGCGCCATTGGTCATGAACAGCTTGCCGTCGTTATTGGCGTTGGCGTTCGTGAGATAACGCACGCTGACGTCGGCGACGCCATAGAGCGTGACCGAGCTTTGCGCGAATGCGGACTGACAGGCGAGCGCGATGACCGATGCACCCATTCCTGCGATGGCACGCGATGTGATTGTCTTCATGAGGTGTTGGAGCGTCTATTTATTAGCGATTTTGTGGGGCTTCGATGCGTCGCCTTTCAGTTCACTGTCTAGATGAACGAGGCTTCGGCGTGACGCATGAAGGCACGCGATTTTTAACACATCAATTGTCGCGATGCGTGGTTTCGTGCACTACGTGTGGTGTTTTTGCGCAACAGCGAAGGCGTCATGCTCTCGCTTGCATCGGCTCGGACGGCACCGCTTCGAGAAACCCGCGTCCCATCTCCTTCTCGAAACGCGACGGGCTGCCCTCCCACACGATGCGCGCATGTTCGAGCACATAGACGCGGTCCGCATGAGGCAGCGCGAACGTGACGTTCTGCTCGCCGAGCAGCACGGTGATCGGCGTGGTCTTCTGCATCAGTTCCATCGCCTTCGACAATTGCTCCAGGATCACCGGCGCGAGGCCGAGCGTCGGCTCGTCGAGAATGAGGAGCTTCGGCTGCATCATCAGCGCGCGAGCGATGGCGAGCATCTGCTGCTCGCCGCCCGACAGCGTGCGCGCGGTCTGCTTCTCACGCGCCTGGAGAATCGGAAAGAGTTCGAAGAGCCACTTGAGCTGATCGGCGCGCGCCTTGTCGGAGAGATGATAGCCGCCGAGATCGAGGTTCTCGCGCACGGTCATATCGCCGAAAAGCTCGCGCGTTTCGGGGCATTGCACGATGCCTCCGCGTGCGATCGCCGCGCCGCTCATGCCCTTCAGATCCGTCGCGCCGTAGCGGATGGTCCCTTCGTACGGCACGAGCCCGGAGATCGCGTTGAAGAGCGTCGTCTTGCCTGCGCCGTTCAATCCCACGACCGACACGAACTCGCCTTCGCGCACATGCATGTTCACGCCATCGAGCGCGCGCGCCTTGCCGTACAGCACGCCTACATTGTCGGCCTGAAGGATCGAAGGCTTGCTGTTCACCACTTCCGCGCCGCGCTCGCGCGCCTCGATCTTGCCGCCGAGATACACGCGACGCACGGTTTCGTTTCGCATCACCTCGTCGGCGGAGCCTTCGGCGACATACTCGCCGAGATACATCGCGAGCACGCGATCCGCGAGCGCCGCGAGGCTCTTCACGTTGTGATCGACGAGCAGCACCGCGCGCCCTTCCGCTCGAAAGCCGCGGATCAAGTCGGAGAAGGTTTCCGACTCGGCTGCGGTGAGTCCCGCGAAAGGCTCGTCGACGAGCACGACGCGCGGATCGCGCGCAATCGCCTTCGCCATCTCCATGCGGCGCAGATCGGCGAAGGGCAGCGTCGCCGGATGACGATGCATTACTTTCGCGAGACCCACGCGCTCCGCGATCTCGCGCGCGCGGCGATTGACATGCGGATCGGCGGCGAGCTTCACGAGCGAATCGGGCAACAGCGCGAGCTTGATGTGCTCCAAAACCGTTTGCCGATGCAGCGGCCGCGAATGCTGAAACACGATGCCCACGCCCGCGCGCGCGATGCGATGCGGCAGCCAGCCGGCCATCTCGACGCCATCGACCTTGATCGAACCCGCATTGGGCCGCTCGATGCCCATGATGAGCTTCATCACCGTCGACTTGCCCGAGCCGTTCGGGCCGATCAGGCCGAGTATCTCGCCGGGCTGGATATCGAAGCCGATGTCCTTCACCGCGACGAGACCGCCGAAGCGCTTCGTCAGACCGCGCACGGAGAGCAGAGGTGAATCGTTCATTCGCGCTCCTTCACGCGGAGGATGTTGCCGAGCAATCCATCCGGAAAGAACAGGATGACCGCGAGCGCGACGGCCGCGACCACGAACGTGTTGATCTGCCCGAGCGGACGCAGGAATTCGCCCGCCACGATGAGAAAGATCGAGCCGAGCACCGCGCCGAGTATCGTGCGCCGCCCGCCCAGCACGGCCGCGATGATGATCTGCACGCCGATGCCGATATCGACCACCGTGCTCACCGACGCCGTGCCCTGATAGAACACGAGCATCGCGCCCGCGACGCCCGAGAACACCGCGCTGATGCAGAACGCCGCGAGCTTGTGCTTCACGACGTTGAAGCCGAGCGCCTGCGCGCCGACGGTGTCCTGCCCGCTCGCCTGCAGAATGAGACCGATCGCCGAGCGCGACAGGCCGAACAGGATGATCGCGCAGCCGATCAGGAACGCGAGCGCGATCCAGTAGTTGTTGCTTGCGTCGACGGACATCACATCGGGCACCATCATGCCGATCTCGCCGCCCGTGACGCCCGCGAAGATCACGATCGCGTTCTGCAGCAGCAACACGGCGACGAGCGTCACGAGGCCGAAGTACGGCCCGCGCAAGCGCAGCGCGGGCACCGCGAGCAGCAGCCCGCCTACGAGCGCGACGAGGCCGCCCGCCATCACGCATATGGGTATCGGCGCGGCGGCGTGCGCGTTCAGTATCGCGGCGGAATAGGCGCCGAGTCCGATCAGGAATGTCGGACCGAAGTTGACCTCGCCGGCGAAGCCGAACAGCAAGTCCCACGACATCGCGAAGACGCCGAAGTAATACGCGACGGTCAGCACGCCGAGGATATAGCCGGTGAGCCACCACGGCAGCGTCGCGGCGACGATCGCGAGCAGAATCGCGGACATGGTCAGGCGCGAGCGAACGATGTCTTTCATGATCAGCGCCGTCCGAGAAAGCCTTGCGGCCGCACATACACGACGAGCACGAGCAGCAGCAGCGCGGGCAGCGGCCGCAGCGTCGGCGCGATGAGATACGCGGTGACGGTCTCAAGATAGCCCACCACATAAGCGGCCATCAACGAACCCGAGACGCTGCCGAGACCGCCCAGCACGACGATGGAAAACGCACTCGCCGTGAGTTGCCCCGTGTTGTTCGTGCTCACGCCGAGAAACGACGCGAGCAGCACGCCCGCGATGCCCGCGAGCACGCCGTATAGCGTCCACGCGAGCAGATAGATGCGCGACAACTCGAAGCCGAGCAGCGTGAGGCCGCGCGGATTCATCGATGCCGCGAGCAGCGCCTTGCCCGCTTTCGTGCGATTCACGAAGAGCCACAACAGGCCGATCACGACCCAGCACACCACCGCGATCATGATCTCGTTGTACGGCACGCGCACGCCCGCGACGCTCGCGACGCCGGGAATCAGCGGGCGCATCGTGATGGGGTTGTCGGAGAAGAGATAGGCCATGCCCTGCTGGATCATGATGCCCCAGAGGAGCGTGCCCGTCAGCACGAAAATCTCCTTCTCTTCACGCGGAATCGCAGCGGAATTCTGAATCGGCCGCACCACCATGAAATAGGTGATGAAAGCGGCGATCATCCCGCAGATCACGCCAAGCGGCGTGGCGATGTACGTGCCCAGACCCGCTTCGCCGGCCAGCGCCCAGCCGAGCAGCGCGGCGATCAGCATCACGCCGCCGTGCGCGAGATTGAGCACGCCGGAGACGCCGAAGATCAGCGTGAAGCCGATCGCGCCGAGCGCATAGAGCGAACTGATGGCGAAGCCATCGATGAGTATTTGCAGTAGCAGCATGGCGGCCTTTTTAGTCGATGTCCACGTGGAACCGGTCCCCGCAACATGCGCAAGGCGCACGCGCCTTGCGCGACGCAAAGGCGTTCAGTTCGCGGCCGCCTGCACCTTCACGAAGGCCGGAAACTTGACCTTCCCGTTCGCCACCGACTTCGGCCAGATCGCCACCTGCTTGCCGTTCTGCCATTGCAGGTTGATGCCGGTGATATAGCCTTCACCGTACTTCAACGCATGTGTGAACTGATCGTTCTTGCCGTAGAACTGCCAGCGTCCGATCGTGCCGACATAGTCGGTTTTCTCCAGTGCATCGACCATCTTGTCGGGATCGGTCGAGCCCTGGTTGCGATGAATCGCATCGGCGATGATGTACACGAGGTCATAGCTCGTGAAGCCGTCGTATGCGGGCGATACGCCGGCAAAGTGCTTCTGGTACGACTCGACGAAAGGCACGGTCTTCGGCGTCATCGCGACGCCGGGCGCCGCCGCCGATGCGGTGATGACGCCTTCGGTCGCGCCGTTGGTGTCTTTCCAGAAGCTCGTGGTCGTGGCCTGCGAGCTTTGGCCCGACATCGGAATCGGCACTTGCTGATCGTGCCATTGCACGGTCGGCTGCACGCCGACATGGCTGATGCCCGTCGTGATCGTGTCAGGATGCTTCGCTTCGATCTGATTGAAGATCGGCGTGAAATCCGACGTGTCCGGATTGAAGCGAATGTGATCCAGCACTTTCAGGCCCGCTTTCGGCAGGCATTCGAGGTAGCGTTCGTCGAGCGGCTTGGTCCACGCGGCGTCTTCGCTCATCACGACGGTCGTCTTCATCTTGAACTCGCCAACGAGCACGTCATGCGAGAAATCGCAGATCGATTGCGCGATGAACGCGGACGTCATCCAGCCGTGAAAGGTGTACTTGTAGTTGGCGTAATCGTCGTGGACGCGCTTCGAGATTTCGTTGCTCGCCGCGCCCGGCGTGATGAACGGCATTTTCAGGCGCGCGGACCACGGCTCCATCGCGAGCGCCACTTCGCTGATATAACTGCCGATGATCGCGACCACCTTGTCCTGGCTCGCGGCGCGCTGAAACGCACGAACGCCGTCCGATGCGGACGAGTGGTCGTCATACGCGATGATCTGAATCTGCCGGCCATCGACGCCGCCCTTGGCGTTGATCTCCTCCGCGGCGAGTTGCGCGGCCTTGCTGATCGACGCACCGGCCACGGCGGACTCTTCACTGATGACGCCGATCTTGATCGGCTCTCCCGCTGCGTGCGCCGTGGCCGAGAGGCCCAGCCCCGCCATCACCGTACCCGTTGCAATGACGGTACTCATTCCCCGCCGCGACTTGCCCTTTGACATCATCAGTCTCCTCTTTGTAATCGCGAAACGATCGTGGAGCGACGCCAACCAGACACATGAAACATGCAGCAATTAAGGATTTGCCGACAAACAGTAGCACTCACGTTTCATGCGCTGAATCGGTACTAACGATAAAGACGGTCATGCGGAAACGTCATCAATGATTCGCAATGCTTTCAGACAGCTTGCGCGATGAAGTCGCGCAACCACCGATGCGCCGGATCGCGGTGCACGCGTTCGTGCCAGTACATCGACATCTCGTAGCCGGGTACATCGACGGGCGGCGCGACACTGCGCAACTCGGGCCAGTGTTTCGCGAGCCTGAGCGGCTGCATCGAAACGAGATCGGTCGTTGCGAGCACAGAACGCACGAACAGGAAGTGCGGCACCGAAAGCGCCACATGCCGTTGCATGCCGAGCGTAGCGAGCGCGGCATCCGTGGGTCCGGCGAAGCCTCCGCCATCGGGCGACACGATCACGTGTTCCAGCGCGCAGAACTGCGCGAGCGTAGGCCGTCGTTTCAATCGCGGATGATCCTTGCGTCCCACGAGCACATAGCTTTCCGTGTACAGCACTTGCTGATGAAAGCCGGCCGTTTCGGGCGATGTGATGTGAAACGCGAGATCGATCTCGCCGTTCTCCGCCTGCTTCGCGAGCCGCTGCGGCATGATCTCCAGCACCGCGATCCGCGTATGCGGCGCGGCCGCGCGCAAGCCGCTCAACGCGGGCAGCAGCACGGTCGATTCGGTGTAGTCGGTGGCGGCGATGCGCCATGTGTTGTCGGCGGTCGCGGGATCGAATGCGGCTTCCGGCGACACCGCGCGTTCGAGCGACGCGAGCGCCTCGCGCAATGGCTCGCGCAGACTTTCGGCGCGCGCCGTCGGCCGCATGCCGCGCGGTCCGGGCAACAGCAAGGGATCGCCGAAGATATCGCGCAGCTTGGCGAGATGCACGCTCACGGACGGCTGCGAGAAATGAAGGCGCTCAGCCGCGCGCGTGACATTCTGCTCGGCAAGCAGGACATCGAGCGTGACGAGCAGATTGAGATCGAGCCTTCTCAAGATATTATTCATGGCAATGCCTGCAATTTCAGATATTCATTTCCACTATACCCGCGCAGTCTCTAAGCTGGCCATCATTCCTGAACCGATTTGGAGATTGCCTGATGAAAGTGCTGATCGTGTATGCCCATCCGGAACGCCGCTCGCTGAACGGCGCCATCAATGATTTCACCGTCGAGCGCCTGCGCGCCAGCGGCCATGAGGTGCAGGTCTCCGACCTGTACGCGATGAACTGGAAAGCCTCGCTCGATGCGAACGACGTCCGCGAACGTAACAGCGATGCGCCGTTTCATGCGGCCCTCGACTCGAAGCACGCATTCGAGAACGGTCTGCAGAGCCGTGATATCGAAATCGAGCAGGACAAGCTGCGCTGGGCCGACGCCCTGATCCTGCAATTCCCGATGTGGTGGTTCTCGATGCCCGCGATCATGAAGGGCTGGGTCGAGCGCGTGTATGCGTATGGTTTCGGCTACGGCGTGGGCGAGCATTCGGACACGCACTGGGGCGATCGCTACGGCGAGGGTCTGATGGCGGGCAAGCGCGCGATGATCGTCGTCACGACGGGCGGGTGGGAATCGCATTACAGTCCGCGCGGGATCAACGGACCGATCGACGATATTCTGTTTCCGATTCAGCATGGGATGCTGTTCTATCCCGGGTTCGATGTGCTGCCGCCGTTCGTTCTCTATCACACGAGCATGATGGACGATGCGCGTCTTCGTGCGACTTACGATGCGCTCGGGCAGCGGCTCGATCGTCTCTGGGATGACGCGCCTATCGCGTTTCGCAAGCAGAATCACGGGGATTATGCGATTCCTCTTCTCACGTTGCGTGAGGAACTGGCTGCGGGGAAGACGGGGTTCGCTGCGCACGTCGATTGAGGTAGGGCGCGGGAGAGGTCGATGGGGGTTTCGCTGGATCCCGTTAGCGTGGTGGTCTATTAGCACTGCCCCTCCCCGGGGCGGGGGTCACTTTCTTTGCTGCTGCAAAGAAAGTAACCAAAGAAAGCAGCTTCTCACCGCCCGCGGTCACACGCAGTTTGGCCATGCTTGCCAGCCCGCAGTGGCCCTCGCCTAAGTGTCGCCCCCAAAGGACTGACCGGGCTTGGCTCGCGCACGGTCTACCGCCCAAGACGTTTCAGCGCGCTGGTTCAGCACCAAATAGCTTCGGCACAGCGCTACGCGCTGCCGTTGGGTATGCGAGGGAAACCAACGAAGAAGAAGCGCGCGCACCCGATTGACCCATCGGCCGCGTAGCGGGCCGGAGCTATTTGGTGCTGAACCAGTTTGTTCTGTGGTGCGATGAGTCAGACCGTGCGCGGTCCAAGCCCCGTGAGTCCTACGAGGGCACTCGCTACAGCCGGGCCATTAGGCCAATCGCCTGTGCCGCGGCCGGTGTGAAGTGCTTAGGCTGGGGAGAGCTGTTTCTTTGGTTACTTTCTTTGCAGCAGTGTATGGACCGGAGACATGGGTAACACCTGTTCCAGGACATGGGTAACACTTCGGACGAATGGTTCGTCCGGAGTAGATCATGACCTGGGATAGCAAAGACATCATGGAACTGCGGCTTGAATTCGTGGAATTCGCCAGCC
>JFHF01000060.1 GCA_000648925.1 Caballeronia jiangsuensis | reverse complement strand
GGGAACGCGATACCCGATGAAGATCTAGCCGCGAAGTTGGCTCAAGCGCCTGATCACACGACCTTGTGAATGGCGGATTGCTGGTAATTCTGGATGCCGATCTTGTCGATGAGGCCGATCTGAATCTCCAGCCAGTCGATGTGATCCTCGGTGGCGTCGAGAAGCTCGACCAGGATTTCCCTCGACACGAAGTCCCGCACCGACTCGCAATAGACGATGCCTTCCTTGCATTGCGCTTGAGCCGCCATCTCGAGCTTGAGATCGTTCTGGAGTGCTTCGAGCGTGTGACTGCCGATGGATAGCGGGTGCAGATCCTGCAAATTGGGCATTCCGTCGAGCACGAGGATGCGCTCGATCAGCTTGTCCGCATGCGTCAACTCATCCATCGACTCGTTGTATTCGTGCGCGCCGAGCTCTTCGAATCCCCAGTGCTTATAGAGGCGCCCGTGAAGAAGATACTGGTGCACGGCCGTCAGCTCGTTCTTCAATTCGGCGTTGAGATAGTCAATCACTTTCGGATCGCCTTGCATACCGTCTCCTGCCTGATCACGTGGCCACACAATCAGAATAGACGCTGAGCGACAACACGCCCACAACGAGACTCATTTTCATTCGCAGGGCAGATCTGTCAGGAATCGCGCGATAAGCGATAAGCGACCGCATCGCCTTCGACCGAAAGATGGACTTGCTCGTCGATGCGCGGCGCACGAAATCCCGGCACACAGGCGACGACCGTACAGTCTTCCGCATGTTTGAGCCTGAGCGTGACGAGCGCATCGCGGCCATTGAAACCGACGTCGATCACAACCGCCTCACGCGACGCGGGCGACATTTCCGCCGCGAGGCGAATCTGTTCGGGCCGGATCATCACATCGACCGCGCCTTCTTCGACAGGACTCGAAAGCGGCAGCCTGCCGAGCGCGCAACTCGCGACATTGCCATCGGCGATGCCGCGCAGCAGCACCGCGTCGCCGACGAATGACGCCAGTTCCCGCGTCGCCGGCCGTCGATAAATCTCCTCCGCGGACGCGTTCTGCACGAGCCTGCCGTTCCAGAGGACGGCGACCCGCTGTCCGAGCGAAAGCGCCTCCGCCTGATCGTGCGTGACGAGCACGGCGGTCGTACCGGTTTGCGCCAGCGCGAGCGCGACGGCTTTGCGCGTCTCGATCCGCAAGGCTGCATCGAGCGAGGAAAACGGTTCGTCGAGCAGGATCAGTCCGGGCGACGGCGCGAGCGCCCGTGCCAGCGCGACGCGTTGCTGCTGCCCGCCGGAAAGCTGTTGCGGCGCGCGCCGCGCATAGTCGAGCGGCAAACCGACCAGCGCCAGCAACTCGGCCACCCGACGAAGCGCACGGCGCTCGCCACGCGGCAGCCCGAACACGATGTTTTCCGCCACCGACAGATGCGGAAACAGCGCGCCTTCCTGCGGCACATACCCGATGCGCCGATGTTCGGTCGGCACGAACGAGCCGGGGCCGTCCACACGACGCCCGTCGATGTCGATGATGCCGCCATCCGCGCGCTCGAAGCCGCACAAGAGGCGCAGCAGCGTTGTCTTGCCGCTCCCGGACGGGCCGAGCAGCGCAAAAAGCGTGCCCCGTGAAACAGTGAGATCGACGCCGTGCAGGACGGAACGGTCATCGAAGGCCTTGCGCAGACCCTGCACGCGAAGTTCGCTCATGGATTGGCTGAATGTCGAGGATCGAGCAGCGCGGAGCGTCCGAGCAACACGAAAAGCAGGCCCGACGCGCAGAACGAGATGAGCGTCAGCAAGGCCGCATAGGGCGCGGCGGCCGCGAATGCGAGCGTCGATGTATCGGACCAGACTTGTGTCGCGAGCGTGTGGGTGTCGAGCGGCGCCAGCAGCAGCGTGGCATTCAGTTCCGTGACGACGGAGATGAAGACCATCGCCGCCGCCGCGCCGAATCCCGGACCGGCGAGCGGCAGCATCACGCGCAGGAAAGTCTGCGTGACGTCGAGGCCGAGCGAGCGCGCGGTGTCTTCGAGACGCGGTTGCGCCTGCATCAGCGCGGCCCGCACGCTGACGAGCGCAAGCGGCAGAAAGAGAATCGCGTAGGCGGCGATCAGCAGCGTCACGCCCTGATACAGCGACTGCAACGCACGCACCGCGAGCGACACGATCGCCAGTGCGATCACGAGTCCCGGCACGCCTTGTGCGAGAAAGACGACGCGTTCCATCGCGGTCGCGATACGTCCGGGATAGCGCACGAGCAGCAGCGCGAGCGGAAATGACAGCAGCACGGTGACGACCGCCGCGAGCAGGCCGAAGCCGACGGAGGACATCGTCGCAACGAACAAAAGTTTCGGCGATACCTCCGCGGGCGTGACAGCCGCCGCGCCTTCCTGCGTGAGCCAGAACGCGATCATGCCGAGCGGCACGCCGAGCGTGACGACGACGAGCGCGGCGAAGCCCCCGACGACCGGCCAGCGCCATCGTCCGAGTTCGTAACGCAGCGCCGCGCGGCGCGCGCCGCGATCGACGCGTTCATAACGCGCGCGTCCGCGCAGCCGGAACTCGAGCGCGAGCACGATCAGACACAGCAGCAACAAAACGCACGCGACGAGCGACGCGCCGCCGCCGTCGAAACTCGTGCGGTACTCCGCGTAGATTTCCGTGGTGAACGTGCGATAACGCAGCATCTGGAACGCACCGAATTCCGACAGCACGCCCAGCGCGACGAGCAGCATGCCGCCGAGCAGCGCGGGCCGCAATTGCGGCAACACCACGCGTGCGAACACGGCCCATCGCCCGCAACCGAGCGACCGCGCGCTTTCCTCCAGTGCGGGATCCATGCTGCGCAAGGCCGCGGCGACGGGCAAATACACGAGCGGAAAATACGCCGACGTAATCACGAGCAACGCACCCGCGAAGTCCTGCAAGTCGAGGCTGATCGATACCCACGCATAACTCGATACGAAGGCGGGCATCGCGAGCGGCGCGGCGGCAAGCATCGCCCAGATGCGTCGTCCGGGCAGACGCGTGCGCTCGATGAACCAGGCCGCCGCCGTGCCGATCACCGCCGATGTGATTGTCGCGCCGAGCGTGATCCACATCGTATTGAGCAGCAACTCGCCGACGAGCGGCCGAAACAGCAACTCGATTGCGTCATCGAGCCCGTTCGCGCTCGCGCGCCAGAACGTGAACGCGAGTGGCGCCAGTACGAGCAGCGCGGCGAGCGATGCGCACGCGAGCAAGATACGCGGCGCTCGCTTCGTCGTCCGAAGGGGCGCGCCATCCGCGGACGGCTCCAGTGCCGCGACCGCTTCCCCCGGTTCGATCAATTCGCTCACCGGCTTCAGATCAGCCCGGCCTGACGCAGAAGCTTGCCTGCCTGACTGTCGTCGCCGAGTTGTTCGAGCGTGAGTGTGGGCGGCTGCAACTGGTCGAACGGTTTGAGCAGCGGATCGGGTGCGACGCCCGCGAGCAGCGGATATTCGTAGCTCACGCGGCTCTTCGCCATCAGCGCCTGCGCGCGTTCGCTGACGAGATACTTGAGGAACTGCTGCGCGCCGTCGACGTTATGGGCGCTTTTCATGATCGCCGCCCCCGACACGTTGACGAGACCGCCGACATCGCCGTTGCCGTAGTGATAGATCGCGCTGCGCGTGGCCTTGTCGCCGAGTTCGGCATGCAGGCGCGCCCAGTAGTAGTTGTTGATGATGCCGGTCGACACGCCGCCGCGATTGACGGCCGCGACCACGCCTTCGTCGTCGTCGAAAATCTGCGCGTTGGTCTTCAGGCCCTTGAGCCATTGCAGCGTCTGTTCCTGACCCTTCAACGCGAGCACCGCGCTCACGAGCGGCAGAAAATCCGCGTCGCTCGGCGCGATGCCGACCTTGCCCTTCCATTCGGGCTTCGCGAGATCGAAGAGCGACGGCGGCAGTTGCGAAGGCTGGATCTTGCCCGTGTTGTAGGCGAGCACGCTTTCACGCGCCGTGACGCCTACCCATTGCCCGGTCGGCGAGTTGTAGCGCGCGGGGATGATCGAGAGCGTCGCCCCGTTGACCTTGCCGAGCAGGCCTTTTTCTTCGAGCAACATCAGTTCCGGCGAATTCTCGGTGAAGTACACGTCCGCCGGCGTGTTCGCGCCTTCCGCGACGAGCTGCGCCGCGAGCGCCGGCCCTTCGCCGTTGCGAATCTTTACGCCGATGCCCGTCTGCTGCTCGAAGTCCTTCGCGAGCATGTTCATGACCTGCTCGTGCTGCGCGTTGTACACGACGATCGACGCCGCGTGCGCGCTCACCGCGATCGACAGCGTCAACATCACCACTTGCGGCAGTTGCCGCCATATGCCGAACCGAGATTGAGCCATGGAGCCTGTTCCTCTTGACGTTATGTTCTTATGCGCGCGCTTGCCTGTCTTCAGGCCTCGAACAACTGCGCGCCGATATACGAGCCTTCCTTCGCGCCCGGCGGCACCGCGAAGATCGCGCTGCCGACATGCGTGGTGAACTGGTTCATCATGTCGAACTTCGCGAGCTTCGCGTTGATCGGAATGAAGCCCGTGCGCGGGTCCGACTGATGCGCGATGAAGATCAGTCCCGCGTCGTATTCGGTTTCCTGCCGCCACGGCGGCCAGCGTTCGATATAGAAATTGGTGCCGTCGTTGTACGAGTAGGAGCGGCGCAGGATCTGCATGCCGCTGTTGCTCTGGTGATTCGACAGCCGCACGTGCGAGTTTTCCGCGATCGTCGGATTGCCGTGCTTGTCGGCGGCGTCGAGATCCACCGCATCGAACTCGTTCTTCTTGCCGATGGGCGCGCCGCTGTACTTATGGCGACCGAAGACCTGCTCCTGAAAGCCGAGCTCCATCGTGTCCCAGTGCTCGAGCGTGATGCGGATGCGCCGCACCACGGTGTACGTGCCGCCTTTCATCCACGGCGCGTCGGCGCCGTCGGCCCAGACGAACTGGTTCATGAGCGGCGGCTGCGCCGTCGCCGGATTGTTGGTGCCGTCCTTGAAGCCCATCAGATTGCGCGGCGTCTGTCCCTTCGGCCCTGACAGAAATCCTGCCTGACCCCAGCGGATCGTCGTCACGTTCGCGACCGTGCCCATGCGCGCGAGTTGCCGCACCGCGTGAAACGCGACCTGCGCATCGTTCGCGCACGCCTGAATCATCAGATCGCCACCCGTCTTCTCGGGGATGAGCTGATCGCCATTGAAGCGCGGCAGATCGACGAGCGCGCCGGGACGCTTCGATGCGAGACCGAAGCGATCCTTTCCGTCGGCCGTCTTGAAGAGGCCCGGCCCGAAGCCGAATGTGATCGTCAGCGCCGATGCGCCGAGGCCCAGCACATCGGCGGAATCGGGCGCGGACTTGTCGTCGGGCGTGTTCAGCGCGGCGGCCGTGTCGCCGCGCGTCATGCGCGCCGCGGCGATCGTCCATGCGCGCAGCAACGACACGAGTTCGTCGCGATTGTCGGTCTTCACGTCGAACGCCGCCATGTACGTGTGGCTCTGTTGCGGCGTCACGATGCCTGCCTGATGCGCGCCATAAAACGGCTCGGTTTGCCGTTGCGCGTCGTCGGCGGGCGTGCGCGTGAGTGCGGGCCTCGCGACGCCCGCGCCCGACGCGAGTCCCGCCGCCGCGCCCGCTTTCAGAAAACCTCGCCGGCCCGGACGGCGTGGCGTCGATTGATCGTCGTTCATGATGCTGCCTTCCTTCGCGTGCCCCACGCCGCGTTACTTCGCGATGACGAGCGTGTTGACATCGTCCTGCACGTAATAGAACCCGTCGCCTTCCGGCGTCATCGCGATGCCGAACAGGTCGCCGTTGCCCGGAGGGCTTTGCGCCTTGTCGGTGTCGATCCAGCGCGCGTAGAGCTGCTTGCCGCTTTCGGGAATGATTTCGACCACCTGGCCATTGAGCGCGTTGGTCACGAGCAGATGGCCGTTGGGCGCGGTGACCATCGCGAGCGGACGATGCAGCAGGCCGTCGGCGGTCAATTGCCGGCCGACGCCCGCGCTGGTGTCGCGCGTCAGCGGGTCATCGATTTCGTTGATGCGATTGCCGATCGCATCCGATACATACAGCAGCTTCTTGTCCGCCGAGAGCGCGAGCCCGGTCGGGCCGACGAGGAACACGCCCTTGTCGGCCTGCGCGCCGAAGCCGCTGCCGACCACGGTTTCCTTCCTGATGACGGGCGGCTGTCCCTCGGGAATGTCGAGATCGAGCCGCAGCACGGTGGCCTGCTTGAACACGGGCGGCTTGCCTTCCGCGCTGCCCACGCCGAAGCCCGCCATGCTGATGAAGAGCGTCGCGCTCGTGCCGTTGTCGTCCACGGCCATGTTGCCCCACGGATCGTTGATGTTCGGGCTCGACCACACCTTCGCGATCTTGCCGCTCGAATCGAGCACGACGAGACAGCCCGCGCCCTTGGTGCCGGTGGTGCCGTCGTTGCTGGGCGTGCTGCCGACGATCACCCAGCCCGACTTGAGCATGGTCATCGCCGTCGAGAGGCCGACGCCGCCCGGGCACTCCTTCAGATCGCGCGGGATCTGCGCGAACAGCGTCATCTCTTTCGTATCGGGGTGATAGTTGACGATGGTGCTGCCCGTGCCTTGCAGATTGGCCGCGTTGTTGAAGTTGTCGATGAGGACATCGTCCTTCTTTATCGTCCCCGCCGACACCGGCGCGACGAAGATCGCATACGGATTCTGGTCGCCGTTGTCCGGCACCGTGTTGATGAGCGTCGTGTTACGGTGCAGCGTTTCGAGGAAGCCCTGCGGCTCGGCGTTCGCCGCGCATGGAAGAAGGCTGGCGGCGATGACCGTCGCGAACGCGAGGAGCATGCGTCGCGTCGAAGTGAGTGCTGCGCGCGTGTTTTGAGTGGCCGTCATGATCTGAATGCTTCGCTTGTGTCGTGGAATGTCGCGCGTCGATTTGGGCTTAGAACGTGAGGTTCGCCCGCACGCCGATCACGAAGGTGTTGCGCAGCGGCTGCGTCGGATCGTTCGGATTCTGGCCTGCGCCCGCGTTGAACGTGTATTGCGCATCGGCCTGCATGGTCCACCACGGCGTCACCTGATAGATGTACGTCGCTTCGATGGTGGTTTCCTGCGTCCTCACGCCATACGGCGAGTTGAGGAAGTTGCGGTAATCGAGATCGAGATCGTGCACGTGATTGCCGACCTTGATGTAGGTGACCGCGAGACCCACGCTGTCGTCGTCGCGTCCTTTGAAAGGCGCTTTCATGACGATGCCCGCGTTCGCCGCGAAGCTCACGAGATTGCGATCGCCCGGCGCGCCCATCAGCCGCGTGAACACGCCGATGCTGCGCGGCTCGTCGGGATCGGGACGCCAGATCATCTGATCCGCGACGGCATAGAAGCTGTAATTGCCGTGATGCGATTGCGGCACGCCCGTCGATGCGGGATTCGCCAGCGACAAGCCGGTGTTGTCGAAGCGCTGATCGTCGAAGTGGTTGTTGTTGTACCAGACGCCCAGCTTGTAAGTGCCCGGCAGCTTGTTGCTGTTCATGCCGACCATCTCGCCATCGGACGGCTGATTGATCGCATATTGCAGTTCGCCGATGAACAGCGTGCCGTTATGCAGATTGAAGTTGGTGCCGTGCAGATTGTCCGGGTTATTGCCGAGCGGATCGCCGTCGAACACGCCCGCGAGCGCAGTGAGTTGCGGCGTGATCTGACCGCGCACGCGCACGCCCAGCGCGGAAAGCGGATAAGCCGGTCCGCCTGAAGGCATGTCGTACGAGGGCAGGGCAGGCCAGCCGAACATCGTGTTGATGAAGGTGGCGGAATACTGACTCGTGATGAATTCCTGATCGATACTTTGCTGACCGATCTTGATATCGACGCGCTTGTCCAGGAACGACTGCTGATACCACAACTCCCACAGCCGCGTGGTGGCTTCCGCTTCGATTCCGCTCGCCGTGTTCAACGTGCCGAGGTAGCGCGTGCTCAGATTGGTGCCGTGAATCTGCAGCGCGCTGACATTGAACTGGCCGCCGGGCAGGCCGAACGCCTTCTGTGTGTCGATGCCTACCGTCGCCGTGGTGAGACCATCGTATGCGCCGCCGCGACCGAGACCGCCGCGCACGTTCGCGAGGTACTCGCTCGTTTCAGTCAACTGGAACGTGACGCCGTATTTGCCGAGCCACGGACGCAAGCCGCCCATGTCGCCGAGCATGGTTTCGCGCGTCCAGAAGCCGGTCCAGAAGTTGGACGGCTGCGCCTGAATCTGCAGATCGGCTTCGGGCGCTTCCGGTGCGGCATCGGGACTGGCGGCCGCGAACGCGTTGCCGGCGAACGCGTTCAACATCAGCGCCGTGGCTACGGTCAGGCATCGGGCCGCGGGCACGACGGACCGCGCGGACGCCGCACGCCCGGCTCGTCGATGCCGATATGCGGATCGGTCGATTTTCATTGAACTCCTAATTGTTTTTTATTGTCGATCGCATTGATCAGGAAAATTGAATTAATGCGGCATTGCGACTCGAGTCCTGAATGGCCTGAATCGAATCGTACGTTGGACGTTTATTCCCGTCAATATAAATGAGAATGATTCTCAGGTAGGTTACTTTTACCTATCTTCATATTGCTGAATTGACAGGTTTCGTTGAGCTAAATGGAAGTGGAAGCTAAGTTAGCGTTCTCTTAAAAGAGATCGAAACCAGCATCGACTTTCAATCGAGCGATGAGTCACCGCGTAACTTTCATGCCTATAATCCACCGCGAAAGGACCGAGCCGCACAAAAACACGCCCCTGCGAAAAACAACAAGGAGAGCCGTCGTGTCCCGATCCAACCGTACGAGTTTCAGCTCCCGTGCGCCCAGCGCGGGCCGACGGCAATTTCTCGGCGCGGCCGGCGCCGGCATGCTGGCGACGATCCTTCCGGGCTGCGGCAGCGATCACTCCGACTCGCAGCCGTATCCTCAAACCGTCGCGATGGGCCAACAGGCCATCCAGCAGATGATCGCGGACCCGGCGCAACCGGTCGCCGCAATTTCCGTCGCCATGCTCAAGGGCGGCAACGTGTTCTGGCAGCAGGCGTTCGGGGTATCGTCGGTGCCGAGTCAGACCCAGGCGACGATCCAGACGCGCTTCAACATCGGCTCAGTCAGCAAGCTCTTTGCAGCGCTCGCGGCTGCGATTCTTCAGGATCGCGGGCTCATCACGCTCGATACGCCGATCGTCCGATACCTGCCGACGTTCACCATGCTGTCCCCCGAGTACGCGAAGATCACCACGCGTCATCTGTTGTCGCACTCGTCGGGATTGCCGGGCACCAATTCGCGCAACCTCTTCACCTTCGCGCCGGTTCCCGGTTACGCGGCCGACACGCAAGCCGAACTCGCGAATACGCATCTGAAGCATCTGCCGGGCGAGCTCGCCGTGTATTGCAACGACGGCTTCACGATGGTCGAGCAGATCGTCCTCGCGATGACCGGGCAGAGCTTTGCGAGCTTCGTTGAAGCGAACATCCTCGCGCCGCTGAAGATGACGAACTCCAGCTATCTCACGGCCGTGCCGAACGGCGGTTCGTTTTCCTATCCGTTCGCGAACGGCACGCAGTACCAGGAGTTCGTCAATGCGTACGCGACCGGCGGACTGAGCTCGACGCCCGGCGACATGATGAATCTCGCGCAGATGATCATCGGTGGCGGCATGTTTCAGGGCCAACGCGTGGTGTCAGCGGCGGGCATCGCCGAAATGGGCACGGACCAGTCGACGGGACTCTTGATCAACCCCTCGCCCGAATGGCACTGGGGTCTCGGCTGGGATTCGGTCCAGCAGCCCGCGCTTCAGGCCGCGGGCATCCTCGGATGGGAAAAGGACGGCGGGACCGCGTTCTATTCGAGCGAATTTTTCGTCGTGCCGCAGGCGCAGCTTGCATTGATGGTGACCGGCAACTCGGGCTACGATGCGCGCAAGCTGGCGGAATCGCTCGTCCTGTCCGCGCTGAAGGAGGACGGCACGATCGCGTCGCTGCCGGCCAAGGTCAGCACGACGGCGCCGCCGGCCGCGTCGGCGCCAGGCATTGCGAATGCCGGCGGCATCTACGGCAACTCCGATTCCCCGCTGCAGGTGATCGCCAATCCCGACGGCAGCCTGCAACTGAATAAGTGGAACGGCCCCACACGCGCGTGGACGCAGGTCGGCACATACCAGTACCGCAGCGACCAATGGTGGTGGAGCAACAGCGATGCCGCGTCCTATCGTTTCACGGTCGTGTCGGGAACCGATGGCGAGGGCAACGCGTTCAGCTATCGCTATGTGATGAAGCGCGTCGTGCCGGGCGCGGGCTACGCCTATCTCACGTTGCCGATCGGCCAGCAACTCGCTCCGCTGGCGCCGCTCGACACCGCGTGGCAGCAGCGCCAGGGCACACAGTGGACCTTGACGAACGATTCGCCGACGGCCGTACCGATCGTCATCCTGGGCAATCCGCCGGCCTACCTCACCACGTTGCCCGAACTGCCGGGCTATGTCCTGTACGGCAACGAAGACCTTCGCTATCAGCTCTTCGTGCCGCTCGCGGACGATCGCGGCGGCATGTCGGTGAAGGTGCCCGGCAACTTCGGCCGCGATCTTTATGAAATCCGCTTCGGCTCGACGAGCGGCACGACATTGACGCTGGGCAGTTCGATCTACGACAAGGCGTAAAGGCGTCCGAATTCACGCTGCCGGTCCCCGCCGGTCACGACATGACGTCGTTCCAGAGCCCGGCCAGCACGTCGAGCGCGTCTCCGGTCGCTGTGCGGCTGCCCGCGCCCGGCCGCCACACGGCGACGATGGCGTGGGTGAGGCCGTTGCGGCCAACTTCGGTATCGATTGCCTGAACGCCGGGCCATTTATCGGCGTCGAAGTGCGTCGGCAGAAAGCCCCAGCCGAAGGCGCCCTGAAGCAGGTGGCGCATCATCTCCAGTTCGTTGACGTAGGTGAGCCGGTCCGAAATCTGGACCTGACGCGCGAACTGTTCGTCGAGCGTTCGATGCATGACGATTTGCGGCTTCGAGCTGAGTTCCAGCAAGGTAGTCGGCGAATCGCCCGCGGCGAACAAGTCCGCGCTCGCATAGATGCCCATTTCTATGGCTCCCACGGCGCGCCATTCGAGATCGGCACGCACGCTCTGATTCCGCGCGAGGCTGACCGCAAGCTGCGCCGTGCCCGCGGTAAGCGCCGCCTCGGCTTCTTCGCGCGACCCGCTCCACGCGCTCGTACGAATGCCGAGCGAGGCCAGCCGGTCGATGAGCGCACACACGAACGCACGCGGAACGAACGGATCGTAGACGACGCCGATCTCATCGGTGATTTCGTTGGGAATGTCTCGCGCGGCGGCGCCGAACGCCTGAGCCTGACGCAGAAGCAGTCGCGCCTGACGCTGTAGACGCCGGCCCTCGGGCGTCAGCGCGAGCGAACGCCCCGCACGCGTGAAGAGCGCGAAGCCCAGATCCGCTTCGAGAAACTCCAGCAACTCGCTGACCGTCGAGCGATCTTTTGCGAGGCGTTCCGCGGCCTTCGTGATGGTGCCGTGCTCGGCGACGCTCGCGAATGCCTCGATCTGCGCGAGCGAATAACTCAATGCACTCATGGCGGCTCCCGTTTGCTTTGCGGGGGATTTTCCCACGGGTCTGGCTTTGCCCGGTCATTCGCCTCGCACGATACTCGGTCCGTCGCTCGAAACCTGTTCAACCCGACCGGACCGCTCATGACATTCAAGCCGCAAGCCACACTCGGAATCGCCCTCGCAATGTTGGCCTTATCCACCGCCCATGCCGCAAGCTCCGACGGATGCGCCGGTCTCGCGCTCGCACGTTGCCCTGCGCCGTTCGATGTCACGCTGCCGGACCCGAAGCAGATGCTGACGTGGAGCCCGACCGAGCGCGTCATCGGCTTTCGCAACGACTACCGCAACTATGCCGGCGACGTCTTCCATCACGGCGATGCGAAGCCGCTCCAACGCGCCTCGCGGCAATTGACGAACGTGTCCTACGTGATGAATGGCAAGCGATTCACGCTCGATGACTATCTGCGGCATCAGAACGTCGCGGGTCTGCTGGTGCTTAAGGACGGCAAGGTCGCCTACAGGTATCTCGCCAGCGGAAACACCGACAGCACGCTCTGGACATCGCGCTCGGTGGGCAAGTCGGTGGTTTCGACGCTCGTGGGCATCGCGCTGCACGAAGGAAAGCTCAAGTCGCTCGACGAACCCATCACGAACTACGAGCCCGATACGAAGGGTACGGCCTGGGACGGCGTGACCATCAGGCAGTTGATCCAGCACACCTCGGGCGTGGCATGGACCGAAGACTACAAGAACCCCGACTCCGACTTTTCGAAGCTCACGCAATGCGAGGCGCGGCCCGGTACTTACGATTGCGTGCGCACGCTCGTCACGCGCCTGAAGCGCGCGCACGAACCCGGCGAAGTGTGGTCGTATAACTCCGGCGGCGCCTGGCTTCTCGGCGACGTGCTCGAACGCGCGACGGGCATGCCGCTCGCGGCGTATCTTCAGCAAACGATATGGAAGCCCTACGGCATGGCGAGCGACGGCGTCTGGCATGCCTACACGCCGGGACAGCACGATGTCGGCGCACACGGCTTCAACGCGACGCTCGACGACTATGGCCGGTTCGGCGAATTCGTACTCGGCGGCGGCCGGCTGCCCGATGGCACGAAGACGCTTCCGGACGGCTGGATCGACGAAGCCTCGAACTGGACACACGCCAAAGGTTCTGTTTCGGCGGGGCATCCGGACGGCCTTTATGGCTACCAGTGGTGGAACAACGCCGAGCCGGCCGGCACGAAGAACGTGAGTCCCGCGCCCGCCGATTCGCTCCGGCATTCGCTCTGGGCGCTGGGCATTTTCGGACAGGTGATCATGGTGAACCGCCCGGAACATCTCGTCATCGTGCAATGGTCGACGTGGTCCGAGGCAGAGCCCGCGTTCGATACGTTGCCCCTCGAAGCCTCGGTGTTCTACAGCGCGGTCGCGAAGCGATTACATGCGATGTAATTGGCGCATCGCACGAGCGCTCCTACTCTAGGGCTGTCGCGCTTCCATTCCGGTTGCGCCTTACTGCCAGGGAGTTACCATGCTCGACTATCCCGTTCACACGATCGAATCCGCGCCCGCGCAATCGCGTCCCGTGCTCCAGCAATTGCAGCAGACGTTCGGCCTGATCCCCAACGTCGCGGGCACGATGGCCGCATCGCCGGTGCTGATCGACGCTTTCATCGGCGTGTTCCAGCGCGTGCATGCGAGTAGTCTGACCGAGCCACAGATTCAAACCTTGCTGTTGACGAACGCGGTCGCGAACGCGAGCGAATGGCCGGTCGCGTTTCATACAGCGCTCGCGTTGAAGGAGGGCGTGGATCGCGAGGACGTCGATGCGATCCGTCGAGGCGTCTTGCCCGGCGATGCCAAGTTGGCCGCGCTGTCGGCGTTGGCGCGTGCGTTGATCGGCAAGCGCGGCCGTCTCGACGAGTCGGACCAGCGACGTCTTCTCGAAGCCGGTTTCGACACCACGCAGATACTGGAAGTGATTGCGGTGGTGGCGGCATCGACGATCACAAACTACACCAGCAGCGTGACGCGGCCGCCGCTCGAAACGCAGTTCGAGGCGTTCGCCTGGCATGCGCCGATAGCCTGAGTTTCCCTTCACAATCCGATACCGGAGATCCGATGAACGCCATGCGTCCCGATCCGAATGCTCCGCCGGGCGAACTCGGTGACTTGCTGCGCTACTGGCGCGATGTGCGGGGCATGAGCCAGCTCGGTCTGTCGCTGGAGGCCGGCGTCTCGCAACGTCAGATCAGCTTCATCGAAAGCGGGCGCAGCGTGCCGGGCCGGGAGACGTTGCTGACGCTGGCGCAGACGCTCGACGTGCCGCTGCGCGAGCGCAATGCGCTGTTGCTCGCCGCGGGCTATGCGCCGATGTATTCGGAGGCGCCGTGGAATGCGCAGGAGATGCACGGCGTCGTGCGCGCGCTCGAACGCGTCGTTCGCCAGCATGAACCGTTTCCGGCGATCGTGATGGATCGCCACTGGAACGTCCTCATGACCAACGACGCGGCGCCGCGCTTCTTCGGCTGTTTCATCGACATGGCTTCGCGTGAAGGCCCGCGCAACATGCTGCATCTGATCTTCGATCCGCAGGGGATGCGCCCCTTCGTGGACGATTGGGAAACCGTCTCGCGAAGCCTGCTGCAACGGGTGTATCGGGAATCGGTCGGCCATATGGTCGACGACGGCACCCGGCGTCTGCTCGACGAACTGCTCGCCTATCCGGATGTGCCGCGTGACTGGAACACCCATCATGGGCGATCCCCCGCGCCCACGTTGCCGGTCATTCCGATCGGCTTCGTCAGCGAGGGCGCGGTGCTTCGTTATTTCTCGATGGTCACGACCGTGGGCGCACCGCAGAACGTCGCGACCCAGGAGTTGCGTCTGGAATGCATGTTTCCCGCCGATGACGAAACCGAAGCACGCCATCTGCAATTGCTCGACGCGCATTCGAAAAGAATCAGCGACTCGCGCCGAGATGCGACCGCCGGGCATCGAGATCCTTGATCGCGGGAAACACCTCGTCGTCCCACGAATCCAGGCCATAGGAGCGGACGATCAGATTTTGCGCGACGAAGACCTCGAACATCGGCGTGCCCGGATGCAGGCGCTGCTCCTTTCGATTCTGCTCCGACAGCCAGCGAAGAGGCTGAGGATAATCGTCCGGCGTCTCGTTGCTGGCGATCGACGCGCGCTCGACGATGAAAAGCTGTGCGCCGGGATGCGTGCGCGCCCAGGATTTGAAGTGTCCCTCTCCCGCGAAAGGCCCCATCCAGCGCACGCAATATTTGCAGTCCGGAGCCGAGTGGACGACGAGCGTGATGACGTCGCCTTCGGCTATCGTCGTGCGGCTGACCTTTGCAGGGACAGCACTGTGCGCTTCATTCGGAAGACGCGCATTCAAGAACACCACGACCAGCGCGGCCAGCACCGTGGCGAGCACACACTTCACAGCAGCGTTCATGGAGTTGCGCATGATGACCTCGCAAGGCCGATTCGCTGACTTCTATCTCACTAGACTTCAGTTCGCTTCACGTCCCGTCGCCATCGACGGCTTTCGCTCTTCGACGCAAACCATCTCTTCGTACAATTCGACGTACGCGTTGATCATCGCGTCGTGGCTGAACTTCCTGGCATGCTGGCGCAGCCGATCATGCGCCGATGGATCGTCGAGCAAGGCGCTCGCTTCGTGAATCTTGCCGATCATCGTCTCGGGGCGAGCGACGTCGAACAGGAGATTCGATTGCGGCTCGATGATCTCGGGGATGCCACCCAGGTTCGACCCCACGACGGGCACGCCGTGTGAGTACGCTTCGAGAACCACGAGCCCGAACGGTTCGTTCCACACGGACGGCACCACGAGAATATCGATACCGCTCAGGAAATCGGAGGGATCCACCCGGCCGAGGAAAGTGACACGCGGGTCTGCGTACTTCGTCTTGAGGCTTTCGACGTAATCCGCATCGCCAGTACCGCCAACGGCGAGCGTCCAATTGAGCGTCTGGTCCGCGAGCAGTTGTTCGAGCAGGAGTTCGAGACCTTTTTCGGGCAATACGCGCCCGAGCATCCCGAGTTTCAATGGCGCGTTTTCGACTCGCTTCGAATACTGCTTCGCTGCCGAATCCAGGGTCGGCGTATAGCAATTGTTGATGATGGTGGTCTTGGCGGCACGCGAGAAAAACCCGCTCTCGATATGCTTCTGCAATACGAAGCCGCTCACGCCGATCGCCGCGTTGACCTGCGCGGACGCGAGCTGCTTCGGCTTTGCGTACAACGAGCACACGCCGCATTGACTCGGGCAAGGCTTTCCGCCCGTCAGCATGGTCGCCGTGGGGCACAGCAGATAATAGTCGTGGATGGTGTGCACGATCGGCACGCCTGCGTTGCTCGCGACGCGCCATGCATCGACGGAAAGACAGGAGAGATTGGCCGTATTCACGATGTCCGGCTTCTCGCGCCTGATGATGTCGGCGAGCTTTCGTGACATGGCCGTGTTGCGCACGTCGATGGCGTGCCATATCAGTTTGGCGACGCGAGAATGCTCGCCGGGAGCATGCGGCCAGTAGAGATTGCTCGATCGAAGACGATAGACCTTTGCGCCGTTGACTTCCTCGCTACGGTCTTCGCCGACGCCGGTGGCGCAGACTATGCACACCTCCACACCGGCCTTGACCAGTCCTTCGGCAAGGAGTCGCGTCGCAACTTCGGCGCCGCCGACCTCGTCTGGAAAATATAACGTGTTCGCGATCAGTACTTTCACGGCGTATGAAGAAGATGCGGATCGATGCGAGCCGACTGCTTGATGGTCTGGAGGTCTTTGCGCAAGCGACAGCCTGATGAGCGCTTCCCGATGATTCGACGGGTCGTGTGTCCCTTCATGAGTCGCGGCTCCGGTATTCCAGCGTATGGCCAGACGGCTGACAGTTGGCGCCGCGTCACTCGATCCGGTCGGCAAACGAAAGCAATATTGAATGCGACCGGTCGAAGTGATCAAACTTCCTACGAGCTGTGCGGCCCAGTTTACCCCATCGAAGCTTGAGGCATCGCAGTTTTTCAATTTGCGTGCTTCTGCTTACTTTAGAGATTCCTGATGAATCGATACTCGATCCGGCTAGATGTAAAAACGATATGAGCCTCGACAAAAGTACGTGAGGTTCACGGACATACGACGCGCGGAATCGCCTGTTCGGTGAGCACGCTTTCATACAGCGCCCGATAAGCATCGACCATCGCATCCACGTTGAAGCGCCCGGCGTATTCGCGCAGACGCTCATGCACGTCCGGGTCTTCGAGCAGTGCAATCGCTTCATGCAACTTGCCGATGATCGTCGATGGACGCGCCATGTCGAACACCAGATTCGTGCGCGGCTCGATGACCTCGGGAATGCCGCCGGTGTTTGCACCAACGACGGGCACGCCGTGCGAATACGCTTCGACCGTCACGCGCCCGAACGGTTCGTTCCAGATCGATGGCACCACGAGAATATCGATGCCGTTGAAGAATTCGTCGGGGTTCACACGGCCGAGATACTCGATGCGCGGATCGTCGTACTTCGCCTTGATCGCGCTGAGATAGTCCGCATCCGCGTGGCCGCCGACGGCGAGCGTCCATTGCAGCGTGTCGTCGCCGAGCAGTTGTTCGAGCAGCACTTCCAGCCCTTTCTCTTTCGACACGCGCCCGAGCAGGCCGAGCCGCACCGGGCCACCGCGATAACGGCGCGTGCGTTGCGGCAAGCTCGATTCTTCGTTCGACTCGCAGGCGTTGTAGATGACCGCCGTGCGTGCCGCGCGCGAAAAGTAGCCGCTTTCAAGGTGCTTTTGCAGCACGAAGCGGCTGACGCCCACGGCGGCCGCAACGCGCGCCGACGCGACGCGCTTGGGCTGCGCATACACCGCGCAGACGCCGCACTGCCGCTGGCACGGCTTGTCATGAGAGAACATGATCGCCGTCGGACACATCAGATAATAGTCGCGCGCCGTATGCACGATCGGCACGCCGGCATTGCGTGCGAGCCGCCAGATATCGACGGAGAGGCAAGACAGATTGCTGGTGCTGATCACGTCCGGCTTCTCGCGCGCGATGATGCTGGACAGCTTGCGCGACATGATGACGTTATACACATCGATGGCATGCCAGATGAGCTTCGCGACGCGGCCGTGCTTCTCGCGCACATGCGGCCAGTAAAGATTGACCGAACGTAGCCGATACACCTTCACGCCGTTCACGTCGTCGACACGGTCGGCGCCCGTGCCTGTCGCGCAGACCACGCAGACTTCGATGCCCGCCCTGACCAGGCCCTCGGCGAGAAGCCGCGTCGATACCTCGGCGCCTCCGGGTTCATCCGGAAAGTAGAGGGTGTTCGCGATCAGTATCTTCACGACGTCGAAGTCTCCTTGGAAAGGCCTATTCAGAAACACGGCGGTGCGAAGTGCTATCAGGGTGCAACAGTCGAGGACACGACAGAAAACCCTGTGAATCGAGGCATAAAATTAAATCATCATACTCGACGTGAGATCGCCCGACGTCGTGTTCGATGCATTGAGCGCGTAGCGCCCGGCGACGCAATGTCGTACCGTGCTCATCTCTGCCATGACAGGTACTCGCGCGAGCGTATTTCCGCTGCGGATAGAGAAAGCGTGCGCATCGTGAACAGGATCGCAGAGACTGCGCGCTGCAGAAAACATAACAGTTTGCGCACCATCGTTCAATGCAGTACCGCACAGACATCGCCGGTCCTGCCGTGAGCGTGCGCAGTCTCGGGAGAAACGACTGGCGAGGATGCCGGAAGCACGATAGATGTTCGCGCAAAAAGAAAAACGCCGCGGCTCGCGCCGCGGCGTTCGTCCGCGAAGTTACTGCTGCTCGTACCAGGAGTAGGTCGGAAGCGACGGCAACGGCGTGCCGATCTGGAACGTGATGTCCCGCAGCGAAGTCAGCACGATGTTGCGCGGGTCGCCCATGTATCGACGGACATCGCCGTTATCGTTGATATAGACCACGATATTGCCCGTGATACCCGCAACGTTCGTACTGGACAGCGGCTGCCCCCAGATATCGAAAACCTCGCCGAGCGTGAATGTCTTCACGTTCGGTGTTTCGATATGGATGATGCCGGTGTTGTCATGCGTATGCATCTCGTAGTTGCACTGCGACAGGATGCCGACGTTCTTCGGGAACGCGAGCCATTGGCCGTCCTTGAAGATGGCGACATGCGAGTGCACGTGGAAGGTTTCGGCCATGCCCGCCGCGCAGATCACGCCATCCACCGGCGCGCCCGTGGCGCCTGTCGCCGTCATGCCGTCCGCCCAGAACGCACTGCCCACGACGCCGCCGAAGGAGAGCGTGGTGACGGTCGATGTGAAGGGCGGCGGATCGGTCCACGTATAGGTGGCGATCTGGGCCGGCGGCGTGCCGACGACCAGCGTCACTTCGCCGTGCTGCGGCAGCGCGAGGCTCGCGAGATCGCCGGTGTATTTCGTGAGCGTGCCGCCCGTGTTGACCCAGGCCGTCACCGTGCCGGCGATGCCTGCGACGTTGGTGGTGCTGAGCGGCTGACCCCATACGGCGAAGAACTGACCCAGCGTGTACGTGCCGTTCGACGTCACGTCCATGCGAATCTTGCCCGACGCATCGACCGTGTGGACCGGATAGACACAGCCCCGCTGCAGGGCCATCGTCGGCGCCACGCTGCCGATGTTCGCCGGCAACGCGAGCTGCTTGCCGTCCTGATAGATCGAGAGATGCGCGTAGCTGTACTTGTTACCTGCCACCGTGCAGGTGAGATTGCTGACCGCCTGGCCGGTGCCACCGGAGGATGTCGAGCCGTCGTTCCATTGCGCGGTGCCGAGCGTCGTGCCGTCGAGGACGGCGGTCGCTGCGGCGAGAGTAGGTGTGGTGTTCGTCGGCGTTGTCGGCGTCGATGCCGGTGCCGGTGCGCTCGCGCCGGTATCGCCCGAGTTCGCGGGCGAACTGGAGCCGTTGCTCGCAGTACTGTCACCGCCGCCACCACCGCCGCAAGCGGCAAGCAATGCAAGCGCCGCGACTGAGACTGCGCCGGCGATCCAGCGCGTATGTTTATGTTTCTCTTTGAGCATGTGTCGACTCCGCCCCTTGGATGGATTTCTGAAGGTGCTGCGGGCTGCACTGCGGGCGCATGCGCGATGCATGCGTGGCGTGCATCCGGCATCTGAAGCATCGCGATCCGCTCCGGCGCAAGAAGACGCTTGCCCGTCGAGACGGTATCGATGCGATTGACGCAAGTGTTGACGCCTGTCGCTGCGGCGCGCGGTTGAATGACCGGATGCGTATCGGTCGGCGCACGCCGATGAAGCTCAGCGATTCATCGAAAGAGAGAAACCTGTCCGGCCATCTGATTCGCCGGCAGAGGCAATGTAGCGTTGATGTCTCGTGGTCGCAAGCAAAACTACCGTTGGATACGAGTTCAGATAGCGCGGTTTGCGAGTGTGTGCGGTCGCGCACATACGACGGGTCGCCGCTTCAGCAGAAAATCGAGGTCGTGATCGAAGTGTCGTCCTTCAGCAAACAACGCCTCGATAAACGCGGTACGCTCAAGGCGCAGCCGAAGCATGGGCGGAAGCGATTTCGTCTGACGTGTAAGGAAATTTGGAGGCGAGTGCATGACTCTCTCAAAGGCGCTGATCCACAGCGTAAGGGACTGGTTGCCCGACAACCTGTATTTGAGCATTTATCACCGTCGCAGGATCGGGCGCTTTCCGAAAATGCGCCATCCGACGACATTCAATGAAAAGATTCTGCGGCGCTGTCTCCAACCCGATCCGCGCTTTGGCGACCTTACCGACAAGTTGAAGGTTCGAGAATATGTTGCCGATAAGATCGGCAGCGAGTATCTCGTACCGCTCGTCGCCGAGCCGTCGGATTTCACGCGAGAAGTTTTCGATGCTCTGCCGCCGGCGTTCGTCATGAAGGCGAATCACGGCAGCGGCTTCGTGCATCTCGTCAAGGACAAGAGCACCACGTCGTTCGAAGAACTCGATGCGCTGGCGCAAAGCTGGTTATCGACCGACTTCTATGCGATCGCGCGTGAGCGGCACTACCGCACGATCGAGCGGCGCATTTTCTTCGAGGCGCTTCTTGTCGAACCGGATGGAAAGGTTCCACCCGATCTGAAGCTTCATGTCTTCAACAAGCAATCGGGCGATCCGAAAATCTTCATCCTCGTCATCTCGGACCGCTTCGGCGAATCGCCGCGCGGCGATATTTACGACGCTGACTGGAACCGTCTCGACATCTCGATGGGCCACTACAAGCGCAGCGCAACGCCGGCTCCACGGCCTGAGAAACTGGACGCGCTGCTGTCGGTGGCGCGCACGCTGGCCAGCGATTTCGAATTCGTGCGTGTCGATCTCTACGATTCGAATGATGCAATCTATTTCGGGGAACTGACGTTCACGCCCGGCGCGGGAATGTTTCGGCTTCGGCCGGACAGGGTGGACTACGAGTGGGGCAATCTGATGTGATTGCGGATGCGGAAGGTGGCGTGCGGGGCGCCTATTCGAGCGCCTGCGCGCCACGCCATACGCGGCACTGCTGACGCACGACCTCATGCAATGAATCGTGCGCGCCGTAGATTCGGCGCAGCCACATGGCGTCGCTCAAACCGGACGTCACGGTGCGCCTGACGATGTCGAGTCCTTCCTCGGCGCCCAACACTTTCGCATGGCTCGCGATCGCGTCCAGCGTGGCAAGGATCTCGCCCCGGATCGTATCGCGCTGCCCGGTATGCGGATTCACGCAGGTGCCGTCGAGTCCGAAGCGGCAGGCCATGAAGCGGTTGGTTCGATACACTTCATAATCGCGCTCGCTGAGGGGCACAGGCTTATCGAGCAGAAGATACCGCGCGAGCGCCTGAATATAAGCGGCAATCGCCGCGGCCCATTCGACACGCAGCGGTGTGTCCATCACGCGTACTTCGATCGTGCCGTAACCCGGGCTTGGACGAATGTCCCAGTAAAAGTCCTTCAGGCTTTTGACGAGGCCCGTGTTCGTCATGCGATCGAAGTACTCTTCGAATTCGGACCAGCTCGTCATGAAAGGCGCTTGCCCTGCCAGAGGAAATGGCGCGACCGAATTGAGCCGCGCGCATTGAAACTGCGTATCGCTGCCCTGCACGAATGGAGAAGAAGCCGCGAGTGCGATGAAGTGCGGGACGTAGCGCGAAAGCGAGTGCAATAGAACGAGCGCCGAATCGGGATCGGGACAGCCTACGTGCACGTGCTGGCCGAAGATCGTGAACTGCTGGTACAGCGCTCCGTACAGCCCCATGAGATATTCCGAGCGCTCGCGCCCGTCGGAGCGTTGGTCGTACCAGTTCTGGAAGAAGTTCGTGCCTCCGCCGCACACGCCGACGTTCAGAAAGTCCGCTGCCCGGACCAGCGTATCGCGCAGCACCTGCAATTCGCTGCGCGCCTGATCGAAGTCCTTGCAGATGCCGGTCGACAACTCGATCATCCCTTCGGTCGTCTCCGGGTTGATCGCCCCCGCGAAGCTCTCTTCCTTTACGCGATTCAGCAGCTCCGTGGTCGCCTTGGTCAGGTTGTAGTCGTGGGTATTGACGACCTGAACTTCGAGTTCGACGCCAATCGTGAACGGCTCTGATGACGCAAATGGCTGCAGCATGGGATGTCCTGTCGCGCGGAGTCGAAGACCGAGATCGGCGTTTTCATTCTACGCGACTCGGCTCGACTCAATGACGCCTGCGTCACAGACGAGCGTGCGATTCGGACGCGCCCACGACCGGGAACTAACGCCGGCTCAATCCGGCAATACGTTCGGAACCCACACGCGGCCTTCCATCAGCACGCGCGCGCTGCGGCTCATGATGGCTTTCTTCACCTGCCACTCGCCGTTCGATTCGACCGCTTCCGCGCCGACGCGCAACGTGCCCGACGGATGCCCGAAGCGCACCGACTGACGCTCGCCGCCGCCCGCCGCGAGATTGACGAGCGTGCCCGGAATCGCCGCCGCCGTGCCGATGGCGACAGCCGCCGTGCCCATCATCGCGTGATGCAGCTTGCCCATCGACATCGCGCGCACGAGCACATCGACATCGTCCGCGCCGATCCGCTTGCCGCTCGATGCGACATAGTCCGCCGGAGCCGCGACGAACGCGATCTTCGGCGTGTGCTGACGCGTGGCGATTTCATCGAGGCTCTTGATGAGCCCCATGCGCAGCGCGCCGTATGCGCGAATGGTTTCGAAGCGCTTCAACGCCGCGTCGTCGCCGTTGATCGCGTCCTGAAGCTCGGTGCCCTTGTAGCCGATGGCGTCCGCGTTGACGAAGATCGTCGGAATGCCCGCGTTGATCATCGTCGCCTTGAAGGTGCCGATGCCGGGGACGTCGAGATCGTCGACGAGATTGCCCGTCGGGAACATCGCGCCTCCCGCGCCTTCTTCCTCCGCTGCCGGGTCGAGAAATTCGAGCTGCACTTCGGCGGCGGGGAAGGTCACGCCGTCCAGTTCGAAGTCGCCGGTTTCCTGCACCGAGCCGCTCGTCATCGGCACATGCGCGATGATCGTCTTGCCGATGTTCGCCTGCCAGATGCGCACGATCGCGACGCCGTTGTCCGGCACGCGCTCCGGATCGACGAGGCCGCCCGCGATCGCGAACGGTCCGACCGCCGCGGAAAGATTGCCGCAATTGCCGCTCCAGTCGACGAACGGCTTGTCGATGGCGACCTGACCGAAGAGATAATCGACGTCATGACCGGGCCGCGCGCTCTTCGAGACGATGACCGTCTTGCTCGTGCTCGACGTCGCGCCGCCCATGCCGTCGATCTGCTTGCCATACGGGTCCGGGCTGCCGATCACGCGCAGGAAAAGCGCATCGCGCGCGGCTCCGGGCACGCGCGCCGCTTCGGGCAAATCGTTCAGGCGAAAGAAAACGCCCTTGCTGGTGCCGCCGCGCATGTAGGTCGCGGCGATCTTGATCTGTGGTGCGTGTGCCATGTGATTCCTTGTGAGAGAGATGGCGTCCGATGTCAGGCCGCCGCCTTCGACGACTCCAGGAAGTCCTGCGCGAAGCGTTGCAGCACGCCGCCGGCTTCGTAGATCGACA
This sequence comes from Caballeronia jiangsuensis, assembly GCA_000648925.1. Lineage (GTDB taxonomy): Bacteria > Pseudomonadota > Gammaproteobacteria > Burkholderiales > Burkholderiaceae > Caballeronia > Caballeronia jiangsuensis. The sequence goes on along the minus strand of JFHF01000060.1, from coordinate 19,543 downwards.
CTTCTTCCGCCGTGTCGAGGCGGCACGTCACCGGCACCTCGACACGCTCGCCGTTCGCGCGATGGATCACGAGCGTGAGATCCGCTCGCGGCTTGCGCTCGCCGATCACGTCATAGGTCTCGGTGCCGTCGATAGCGAACGTCTGTCGATTCGCGCCCGGCTTGAATTCGAGCGGCAGCACGCCCATGCCGATCAGGTTCGTGCGATGAATGCGCTCGAAGCCTTCCGCGACGATCGCTTCGACGCCCGCGAGCCGCACGCCTTTCGCGGCCCAGTCGCGCGACGAGCCTTGCCCGTAATCCGCGCCCGCGACGATGATGAGCGGCTGCTTGCGCTCCATGTAGGTTTCGATCGCTTCCCACATGCGCGTAACCTTGCCTTCCGGTTCGATGCGCGCGAGCGAGCCCTTCTTCTGCTGACCTTCGACGATCGCCATTTCGTTGATGAGCGTCGGATTCGCGAAGGTCGCGCGCTGCGCCGTCAGATGGTCGCCGCGATGCGTCGCGTACGAGTTGAAGTCTTCCTCCGGCAAGCCCATTTTCGTGAGGTATTCGCCGGCCGCGCTGTTCGCGAGGATCGCGTTGGACGGCGAGAGATGGTCCGTCGTGATGTTGTCGCCGAGCACGGCGAGCGGGCGCATTCCTGTGAGCGTGCGTTCACCCGCGAGCGCGCCTTCCCAATACGGCGGGCGGCGAATGTACGTGCTTTGCGCGCGCCAGTCGTAGAGCGGGCTGATGGCTTCGCCGCTCGCCGGGGTCAGCGCAAACATCGGCTCGTAGACCTTTCGGAATTGTTCCGGCTTCACGCTTTGCTTGACGATGGCGTCGATTTCCTCGTCGCTCGGCCAGATGTCCTTCAGATACACGGGCTGGCCTTTCGCGCCGATGCCGAGCGCATCGCGTTCGATGTCGAAGCGGATCGTGCCCGCGATCGCGTACGCGACGACGAGCGGCGGCGACGCGAGAAACGCCTGCTTCGCGTACGGATGAATGCGGCCGTCGAAGTTGCGATTGCCGGAGAGCACGGCGGTCGCGTACAGATCGCGATCGATGATTTCCTGCTGGATCGCGGGATCGAGCGCGCCGGACATGCCGTTGCACGTCGTGCATGCGAACGCGACGATGCCGAAGCCGAGCCGTTCCAGATCCGGCAGCAAACCGGCTTCCTGCAAATACAGTTCGACCGCTTTCGAGCCCGGCGCCAGCGACGATTTCACCCACGGCTTGCGCGTGAGACCTTGCGCATTCGCATTGCGCGCGAGCAGCGCCGCCGCGATCACGTTGCGCGGATTGCTGGTGTTGGTGCAGCTCGTGATCGCCGCGATGATCACCGCGCCGTCGGGCATCTGCCCCGGCGTGTCTTCCCATTTGCCCGCGATGCCGCGCGCCGCCAGTTCCGAAACCGGCAGGCGCTTGTGCGGATTCGACGGCCCGGCCATGTTGCGCACGACCGCCGACAGATCGAAGCGCAGCACCCGTTCATATTCGGCATGCGTCAGCGAATCGGCCCACAGCCCCGCGGTTTTCGCGTATTGCTCGACGAGGCTCACTTGCTTGTCCTCGCGGCCGGTGAGACGCAGATACTCGATCGTCTGCTCGTCGATATAGAACATCGCGGCCGTTGCGCCGTATTCGGGCGCCATGTTCGAGATCGTCGCGCGGTCGCCGAGCGTGAGGCTCGATGCACCTTCGCCATAGAACTCGAGATACGCGCCGACCACCTTTTCCTTGCGCAGGAATTCGGTGAGCGCGAGCACGATATCGGTTGCCGTGATGCCCGGCTGACGCTTGCCGGAAAGCTCGACGCCGACGATATCCGGCAGGCGCATCCACGACGCGCGGCCCAGCATCACGTTTTCGGCTTCGAGGCCGCCCACGCCGATTGCGATCACGCCGAGCGCATCGACGTGCGGCGTGTGGCTGTCGGTGCCGACGAGCGTATCCGGATACGCGATGCCGTCGATCGCATGAATGACCGGCGACATGCGCTCCAGATTGATCTGATGCATGATCCCGTTGCCCGGCGGAATCACATCGACATTCTTGAACGCCTTCTTGGTCCAGTTGATGAAGTCGAAGCGATCCTCGTTGCGCCGATCCTCGATGGCGCGGTTCTTCGCGAACGCGTCCGGATCGAAGCCGCCGCATTCCACCGCGAGCGAATGATCGACGATGAGCTGCACCGGCACCACGGGATTCACTTTCGCGGGATCGCCGCCCTGGTCCGCGATGGCATCGCGCAGGCCAGCGAGATCGACGAGCGCGGTCTGTCCGAGAATGTCGTGACACACGACGCGCGCCGGGAACCACGGGAAGTCGCGCTCCCGCTTCCTTTCGACGAGCTGCATCAGCGATTGTTCGAGCATCGCCGGATCGCAGCGGCGCACGAGATTCTCCGCGAGCACGCGCGAGGTGTAAGGCAGCTTGTCGTATGCGCCCGGTGCGATGGCTTCGACGGCTGCGCGCGCATCGAAATAATCGAGCGAGGAGCCGGGCAGGGGTTTGCGGTTTGCAGTATTCATCGCGGTGTCTCGGTCATTGCATGGTCTTTCAGATGCCACGCTCGAAGGGTACTGTGGGGAGACCCCTTCGTTTAATAATTCGGTCTATTTTATGCGCCGCTGGCGTTACGGTTCGAGGAGAGATTACGCTCAACTCGCGTATCGGTCATCAACGGCTTTCGCATCGATTGCGGTAAAAAAAGGGGCCCGCTGCCGGGTGCGGCAGCGGAGCCCGAAGCCCTCACGTATCTCGCGTATCAACGTCAAGGGGGTTCGACGTGCCTCAGGCGCGCTTCGCCAGCGGGACGAACTCGAGGTTTTCCGGTCCGGTGTAATTCGCGCTCGGCCGGATGATCTTGTTGTCGATGCGTTGCTCGATGATGTGCGCCGCCCAGCCCGACGTGCGCGAGATCACGAACAGCGGCGTGAACATCGCCGTGGGCACGCCCATCATGTGATACGACACCGCGCTGAACCAGTCGAGATTCGGGAACATCTTCTTCGCGTCCCACATCACCGTTTCGAGGCGCTCGGCGATATCGAACAGCTTCGTGTCGCCGGCTTCCTTCGACAATGTCTTCGCGACTTCCTTGATGACCTTGTTGCGCGGATCGGAGATCGTGTACACCGGATGGCCGAAGCCGATCACGACTTCCTTGTTCTCCACGCGGCGCTTGATGTCGGCTTCGGCTGCATCGGGCGTCTCGTAGCGCGATTGAATGTCGAAGGCCGCTTCGTTCGCGCCGCCGTGCTTCGGGCCGCGCAGCGCGCCGATCGCGCCGGTGATCGCCGAGTACATGTCGGTGCCGGTGCCCGCGATCACGCGTGCGGTGAACGTCGATGCGTTGAATTCGTGCTCGGCGTAGAGATTGAGCGATACGTGCATCGCATCGACCCACGACTTCGACGGCGCCACGCCATGCAGCAGATGCAGGAAGTGTCCGCCGATGGAATCGTCATCGGTTTCGACTTCGATGCGCTTGCCATTGTGCGAATAGTGATACCAGTAGAGCAGCATCGAACCGAGCGAGGCCATCAGCTTGTCGGCGATATCCTTCGCGCCCGGCACGTTGTGATCGTCCTTCTCCGGCAGGATGGTGCCGAGCACGGAGACGCCGGTGCGCATCACGTCCATCGGATGCGCGGACGCGGGAATCCATTCCAGCGCGGCCTTCAGGTTCGCGGGCAGGCCGCGCAACGCCTTGAGCTTCGTCTTGTACGCCTTCAGTTCGGCCGCATTCGGCAGCTTGCCGTGCACGAGCAGATGCGCGATCTCTTCGAATTCGGAAGTCGTCGCAACATCGAGAATGTCGTAGCCGCGATAGTGCAGGTCATTGCCGGTCTTGCCGACCGTGCACAGCGCGGTATTGCCCGCCGTCACGCCGGACAGCGCGACGGATTTCTTCGGCTTGAATGCGCCTGCGGTGCTGTTGTCTGCTTCGCTCATCGATTTCGTCTCCTTCACAAGGGTTATTTCTTTGCTGCAAAAAGCTGATCGAGCTTGTCTTCGTAGGCGTGATAGCCGAGATACTTGTACAGATCGGCGCGCGTCTGCATCGTTTCGACGGCGGCCTTCTGCGTGCCGTCGCGCTTCACGGTCTCGTAGAAGTTGAGCGCGGCGGCGTTCATCGCGCGATACGCGCCGCAGCAATACAACGCGATATCGACGTTCGCGTCCTTCAGTTCATCGACGGTGAAGAACGGCGTCGAGCCGAACTCGGTCAGGTTCGCGAGAATCGGCACGCGCACGGCGGCCTTGAAGCGGCGATAGTCGTCGAGCGTCTTCATCGCTTCGGGGAAGATCATGTCTGCGCCCGCTTCCACATACGCGACCGCGCGTTCGATCGCCGCGTCGATGCCTTCGGCGCCCGCGGCGTCGGTGCGCGCCATGATGACGAACGACTCGTCGGTGCGCGCATCGACGGCGGCCTTCACGCGATCGACCATTTCGCTCGTCGGCACGACTTCCTTGCCCGGCCGATGCCCGCAGCGCTTCTGCCCGACCTGATCTTCGATATGAACGGCAGCCACGCCCGCCTTGATGAACGAACGGATCGTGCGCGCGATGTTGAAGGCGCCGCCCCAGCCCGTATCGATATCGACCATCAGCGGCAGCGAGGACGCGTCGGTGATGCGGCGCGCGTCGATGAGCACGTCTTCCATCGTGCTGATGCCGAGGTCGGGCATGCCGAGCGAATTGGCGGCCACGCCGCCGCCCGACAGATAGAGCGCCTTGAAACCGACGGCTTCGGCCATCTTCGCGGCGTACGCGGTGATCGCGCCGACGACCTGAAGCGGGGCTTCGTCGCGGACGGCCTGGCGGAACCGCGCGCCTGCGGTCTGTACGGACTGAATTTCGGAACTCACGTTTTGTCTCCTGATGAACTCGGCCCATTAATGCAATTTGCTTGCCAGGGCATTCAATTCCTGTAAGTCATTGATTTTGCAGCATAAGAAAAATTTGACCGAACGTAAGTGCTTTCACGGATGAAATCCCGGATTTCGAATCTGAAACCGATGTTGCATACTGAATGCGCTTCATCGTTTCATTCACCGCAGAAGATCATGCAAACGGAAACCGCGTCTCGCCCGCGCATCTGGGCCGTCGGTATCAGCCGGCTCAGGGATTTGTTCATCGATATCGCCGGCGCCTACGCCGATCGCGCCGAACTCGACGTCGTCCCGCTCGGCTACGAGGACGCCGCGAACAGCATCGAAGGCGCGCGCGACGAGCGGCCCGATGTCGTCGTCGCGGGCGGCTCCAACGGCGCTTATCTCAAGAGCCGCGTGTCGGTGCCGGTCGTCGTGATCAGCCCGACCGGCTTCGACGTGATGCACGCGCTCACGAAGGCGCGGCGCGAGGGCGCGAGCGTCGCGCTCGTCACGCACGGCGACACGCCCGCCGAGATACGCCGGTTCCTCGCCGCATACGGCATCGACATGATCTGCGAATCGTATCGCTCGGCGCAGGACGCGGAGAGCCTCGTGCTCGATCTGCGCGATCGCGGCGTCGATGTCGTGGTCGGCCCTGGCCTCGTCGCGGACCTGGCCGCCGACGCGGGCATGAGCTCGGTGTTTCTGTATTCGCGCACATCCGTCGTCGCGGCGTTCGAGACCGCGCTGGAAGTCGCGCAGGCGATGCGCCGCGAAGTCGCGCGCCGCAACCGGCTCGACAACCTGTTGCAGCATCTTCGCGATGGCGTCGTCGCGGTCGATGCGGGCGGGCGCATCGAAGCGATCAATCGCCGGCTCGCCACCGCGCTCGGCATCGGCGACGCATCGCGCGCGGTCGGCCGTGCGCTGCTCGATGTCGCGCCCGAACTCGACGGTGTGTTGCCCGTCGCCGATGGCGATGTGTTCGGCGCCGTGCGCGGCGTGAGCTACGCGATCCATCGCGGGCCGCTTGCAAGCGATGGCGCAGCGGGCGGCACGATCTTCACGTTCCAGGAATCGCGTGCGGTCGAGCGCCTCGACCGAACGCTGCGATCGCGGCAGGGCGCGCAGGAATTCGTCGCGCGCTATCGGCTGGAGGACGTCGTCGGCGAGTCGGAATCGATCGAGCGCGTGAGAGCGCTCGTGCGCCGCTACGCGAAATCCGATGCCACCGTGCTGATTCTCGGCGAAAGCGGCACAGGCAAGGAAATGGTCGCGCAGAGCATGCATCGCCTGAGCCGCCGCAAGGACTTTCCTTTCGTCGCGATGAACTGCGGCGCGTTCCCCGAAGCGCTGCTCGAAAGCGAGCTGTTCGGCTACGAGGAAGGCGCGTTCACGGGCGCGCGCAAGGGCGGCAAGGCGGGGTTGATCGAAGCGGCGCATCGCGGAACCTTGTTTCTCGACGAGATCGGCGAGATGCCGCCTTCGCTGCAAAGCCGCCTGCTGCGCGTGCTGCAGGAAAGAGAAGTGATACGCCTCGGATCGACGGAGCCGACGCGCGTCGATATCCGCGTGATCGCCGCGACGCATCGCACGCTCGCGGAAGGCGTCGCGGATGGATCGTTTCGGGCCGACCTGTTTTATCGAATCAATATCCTGAGCGTCGCGGTGCCGCCGTTGCGCGCGCGATCCAGCGACATCCTGCCGCTCGCGACGGAACTGCTGATGCAGGCCGCGAGACGCGACAAGGCGCTTGCGCAACGCGTGCCCGGCCGCGACGACGCAGAGCGCCTGCTTGCGCCGCTGGAGCAGGCGCTCTGCGCTTATCCGTGGCCCGGCAATGTGCGCGAATTGCAGAACATCGTCGAGCGCATTGCCGTGGAGATTCCGGACATGGACATCCACAAGGAACAACCTCTCGCGTTGACGCTCGACGACCTGCTGGCGATCGCGCCCGAGCTGTCCGAACTCAGGACCGAAGGCAGCGCGGACTTGTCGCTACGCGATCTGAGCCGTTCGGTGGAAGCCGATCAGGTCCGTGCGACGCTTGCCGCGTTCGGCGGCGATCGGGACGCCGTCTGCAAGGCGCTCGGCATCAGCAAGACGACCTTGTGGCGAAGGCTCAACGCGAAGCGTTGAAGTCCCGGCGAGCGGCGACGGCCTGCTCGCCGAATTGCAGGGCCGCGAGCTGCGCGTAGAGCGGCGAGCTTCGCAGCAACTCGGCGTGCCGGCCCTGCGCGACGATGCGCCCCTGTTCCATCACGACGATCCTGTCTGCCTGCTGGACAGTCGCCAGCCGATGCGCGATGACGAGCGTGGTGCGGTTCTGCGCGGCGTTATCCAGCGCCGTTTGCACGAGTCGTTCGCTCGCTGCATCGAGCGCGCTGGTGGCTTCGTCGAGCAGCAGAATGGGTGGGTCACGAAGGATCGCCCGCGCGATCGCGATGCGCTGACGCTGCCCGCCCGACAGCCTCACGCCGCGCTCGCCGAGAAACGTGTCGTAGCCCTGCGGAAGCTGTTCGATGAAACCCGCGGCGGCGGCCATGCCGGCGGCGTGTCGCACTTGCGCGAGCGTCGCGTCGGGCAGGCCGTAGCGGATGTTGTCGAATACGCTTCCCGAGAAGATCACCGAGTCTTGCAACACGACGCCGACCGTCCGGCGCAACGTGCCGAACGACATGTGCCGTGTCGCGACGCCGTTGATCGAAATGCTTCCGGACTGCGGATCATAGAAGCGCAGCAGCAACTGGAACAGCGTGGTCTTGCCCGCTCCCGATGGCCCGACGAGCGCGACATGCTCGCCCGGTCGGACATGGAGCGAGAATCCGGACAGCGTCGCGATGCCTTCGCGGGAAGGATAGGAAAAGCTCACATCGTCGAAGCGGATGCCTTCGCCGGCGGCCGGCATCGGCGTGGTCGTTGCGGCCTCGGTGACGGGCGAGCGCGCGGCCAGAAGCTGCATGAGACGTTCGGTTGCGCCGGCGGCGCGCTGGAGATCGCCCCATACCTCGGCGAGCGCGCCGACGGCGCCCGCCGTGAACACCGCATACAGGATGAACTGCGACAACTGGCCCGCCGTCATCTGTTTCGCCAGTACGGCCTGCGCGCCGAGCCAGAGCACGAAGACGACGGCGGCGAACACGAACACGATGACCACGGCCGTCAACCCTGCGCGGGCGCGGATTCGCGTAAGCGCCGTCTCGAAGGCGGATTCCACCGCCGTGCCGAAGCGCTTCGCCTCGAACGTTTCCTGCGTGTACGACTGCACCGTCGGCATTGCGTTGAGCACTTCGCCCGCCAGCGCGCTCGCGGTCGCCACCTTGTCCTGGCTGGCGCGCGAAAGCCGCCGCACGCGCCGTCCGAAGAAGACGATAGGCGCGATCACCACGATCAGCACGGCGATGATGTAGCCGGACAGCACGGGGCTCGTCGTCACCAGCATCGCGATGCCGCCGACCGTCAGCAAGGCGTTGCGCAATCCCAGCGACAGGCTGGTGCCCACGACCGTCTGGATCAGCGTCGTGTCGGTGGTGAGGCGCGAGAGGACTTCGCCCGTCTGTGTCGTCTCGAAGAACTGCGGGCTCATTCGCATGATGTGATCGTAGACCGCGCTCCGCATGTCGGCCGTCACGCGCTCGCCCAGCCACGATACCCAGTAGAAGCGCAGTGCCGTCGCGCCCGCGAGCACGAGCGAGACGACGAAAAGCGCGATGAAATAGCGGTCGATATGCGTCCGGTCACCGCTCGCGAATCCGCGATCGATCAGGTATCTGAAAGCCATCGGCAGCGCCAGCGTCGCGCACGCGGACGTCACGAGCGCCAGGAACGCGAGCGCCCAGCGCCCGGCGTAAGGCCGCAGAAAGGGAGCGAGGGAGAAGAGCAGGCCGACGCGCGGCAAGCGAGCTGCTGCAGATGACATGGAATCCTGGCGTAGTGGAGAGCGGTCGATGACATCGAGCGTCGCAAGCCAGTTTATCTTCTTGCGCGCGGGCTTCATCTGCAAACACGAGCGTTCGTTCGATTCGAGCCAATCTTTCCGATCCGCGCAATCGCGAAGCGACGGCATTGGGAAAATCGTCCGCACATCCTAAGATCAGAGACAGTGACTTTGAGGGCGCGGCCGAATGGCCGCGTCATGACGTTCCGGAACGCATCGTCCCGTACCGCGCAAAGCATGTCGAGGGTCCCAACGATGAACAAGAAACCGACCGGTTCAAGGCGACTGCTTCTTGCCGTCGCGTTCTGTCTCGCCACGTGCCATGCAGCGATCGCATTTTCCGCGGAGATTTCCGGCGCGGGCTCCACATTCGTTTACCCGCTGCTGCTGAAATGGGCGGACACCTACCATACGAAAACCGGTCAGCGCGTCGCCTACCAGCCTACCGGCTCGGGAAACGGCGTCCGCCAGATCAAGGCGGCGAGAGTGACCTTCGGGGCATCGGACATGCCGCTCGCGCCCGACGAACTGCGCGCGGCGGGACTGGCCCAGTTCCCTGTCGTGATCGGCGGCGTGGTGCCCGTCGTCAATCTTCCGGGCGTAGGTCCTGGGCAGATTCGTCTGACCGGGCCGCTGCTCGCCGACATCTATCTCGGCAAGATCGTCAACTGGAATGATCCGGCCATCGTCGCGCTCAATCCGAATGTCAGTGTTCCGAATCTAAAGATCGTCGTCGTGCATCGGAACGAGAGTTCGGGCACGACCTTCAACTGGGTCAGCTTCCTTTCGCAGAGCAGCGCTGCGTGGAAGAGCGGCGTGGGCGCGGGCACGACGGTCAAATGGCCGACCGGCGTCGGCGCGGCCGGCAATGACGGCGTCGCGATGTACATCAAGAACGTGGAAGGCTCGATCGGATATGTCGAACTGACTTACGCGCTGCAACGGAATCTGGCCTTCACCGCCGTGCAGAACCGCAGCGGTGCCTTCGTGGAACCGTCGCGGGCGAGCTTCAGCGCAGCCGCCGCAGCCGCCGACTGGACTCAGCAGCCGGACTTCTATCAGATCGTGACGGACGCGCCCGGAGAGAACGCATGGCCGATCGCCGGCGTGGTGTTCGTGCTCGTGCCGCGAGAGGCGAAGGACCCGGCTGCGCTGAAAGCCGCGCTCGCGTTTTTCAGATGGGCGCTCAACGAAGGACAGGCCGACGCCGATGCCGAGCACTACGTCTCCTTGCCGCCTGTTCTCGTCAGGCAGATCGAGGCTTACTGGGACGAGAACATCAAGTGAGCGCCGCGATCACGACCGTTACAGCAACGACTTTCCCTGAGCGAGAATCTTGTCGCAAACCTGCTTCGTGAGTTGTTCCTTCAGACCGCCGCCGCTCAGATCGACCTGCTTGCCGTTACCGCTATCGAGGATTCCCTTCGCGCCGCTGGTGTATCCGCTGTCGCTCGAAGCCGAACCGCCGAGCTTGCTCATGAGCCCGTCCTTGACCGACGATGCGCCGCCTCCAAGGTAGTTGTTCTTGATGCAGAACTCGAGCACGCCCGCGACATTGCTCGTGCTGCCGGAACTCAGCGAGTCCAGCGACATGCCGCTGCTCAATCCGCCGAGACTGCCGAGCGCGCCGCCCCCGCTGCTTTTGCCCTGATCGAGAAGGTTGCCGAGTTGGGCGTGTGTCAGCGGGATGTAAAGCAAGGACGTGGCCAGAATCGCACGGACCCAGAAGTGACGTTTGCACGAAATCATGGTGCCTCCGTTTTTGTGAGCTTTAACTATAGTTCTTCTGAAGGAAGCGATCAGCGGGCGTGTCAGGTCATGGCGGAAGTCCGCGTTCAGCCCCACGTGTCGATGACGCGGCTGTCGTCGCGTGCGCCGAGGCCCGCGTCCGCTGCGGCGTGATAGCGGGCATTGGCGACGGACAGCAGCGGAACGTCGGCGCCGCACGCCCGCGCGGCCGCGACCACGAGATCGCTGTCCTTCACGAAGATGTCAATGGCGCTCGTCACCGTCACGTCGGCGCCTTGCAGCATGCGCGGCCCGCGATCGGACAGCATCCACGAACCAGCCGCGCCTGTCTCGACCAGATCGAGCACGGCGGCGGGATCGAGACCGAGCGAGCGCGCCAGATTCAGCGCCTCCGCCGCAGCGACGATATGCACCGAGCACAAGTGCTGGTTCACGAGCTTGATCGCCTGGCCGTCGCCGAGCTTCGTGCCTGTGATGCGCACGGTGCCCATCGTGTCGAGCACGGGGCGCGCGTCGTCGATGTCGCGTTGCGCGCCCGCCGCGAAGATCACGAGTTCGCCACGTCTCGCGCGCGCGGTGCCGCCCGTCACGGGTGCGTCGATCACTCGCGCGCCCGCCGCCGCCAGCCGTTCGCCCTCTCGACGTACGGCGTCCGGGCCGACCGTCGACATGATCACCCACGTCTGACCGGCAAGGTTCGCGCCGACGCCATCGACGAGCGATGCCAGTTGCCGCGGCGTCGCCACCATCGCGACGACGACGCTGGCGGCTGGCGCATCCGCGAAGCCATCGACGGCGGCGAGGCCGCTTTCCTGCGCGAGCCCGCGCGCGCGGCTCGACAGATCGACGCCCGTCACGGCATGGCCCGTCGTCTTGATCCGCTGCGCCATCGGCAAACCGATCGCGCCGAGGCCGATGAAGGTCACGTTCATGGCTGCCCTTTAGCGCACGACATTGACCGGCGCGCCCGCCACGAATGCCGCGATGTTGTCGATCAACTGATCGGCGAGCGTCTGTTGCGCTTCATCCGATGCCCACGCGACGTGCGGCGTCACGATCACGTTCGGCCGGCCCGCGACGCGCATCAGCGGATTGCCGGGCGCGGGCGGCTCGGTCGCGAGCACATCGAAGCCCGCGCCGCTGATCCAGCCTTCATCGAGCGCCTCGACGAGCGCGGCTTCGTCCACGAGTCCGCCGCGCGCCGTGTTGATGATGAGCGGCTTCTTCTTCATCGCGCGAAATTCGGCCGTCGACAGCATGCCGCGCGTATGCGGCGTGAGCGGGCTGTGAATGGTGATGACGTCGCTCGTCGCGAGCATTTCGTCCCACGGCGTGTAGAGCGGGCCGAGTCCCTCGCGTCCCTTGTGCGCGGCGAAGATCGGCCGCATGCCGAACACGCGGGCGATTTCCGCGACGCGCTGCCCGAGCACGCCTTCGCCGATGATGCCGAGCGTCGCGCCGCCCAGATCGCGAATCGGATGATTGAAAAAGCAGAACTGCCCGGCCTTCTGCCATTCGCCTTCGAGGACGTCGTCGCGATAGGCGATCAGATTGCGCCGCAGTGCGAGCATCAGCGCGAACGTATGCTCGGGCACGGTGTTCACCGCATAGCCGCGAATGTTCGAGACGACGATGCCGCGCCGCTCGCACGCGCTCTTGTCGATGCAATCGGTGCCCGTCGCGGCCACCGCGATGAGCCTGAGCTCCGGCAACTGGTCGAGCACCTCCGCCGTGAGCGCGACCTTGTTGGTGATCGCGATGCTCGCGCCCGCGAGACGCGCCACCACTTCATCGGGCGCGGTGCGCTCGAATTCGACGAGCTCGTGCTCGAACGCGGGCCGCTTCAGGCGGATCTGCGGCGCGAGCGTTTCGCGGTCCAGAAAAACGATCTTCTGCATGCTCTTTCCTTGCTGTTCGGGATTCAAAGATGCCGCTTCACTTCTTCGACGATATGCCGCGGCGTGATGCCGAAATGTTCGTAGAGCGCCTCGGCCGGCCCCGAAGCGCCGAAGCCCTTCATGCCGACGAAACCGCCGCGCTCGCCGATGTAGCGGTCCCAGCCGAAGCGCACCGCCGCTTCCACCACGACACGCACGGTGTCCGCGCCGAGCACGCTTGAGCGATACGCCGCGTCCTCATCGTCGAAGCGTTCGCAACAGGGCATCGACACGACCGCCGTCGCGATGCCCGCCGCCTGCAACTGCTCGCGCGCCGCGAGCGCCAGCGCGACCTCCGAGCCGGTCGCGATGAGCGTCACGCGCCGCACGCCGCCTTCGGCCTCTGCGAGCACGTAGCCGCCGCGCGCCGAGCGGTTGTCGTCCTCGTGCTTCGTACGCACGAGCGGCAGCGCCTGGCGCGCGAACACCATCGTGCTCGGGCCGCTCTTGCGCTCGTAGGCGAGCATCCAGCATTCGGCGGCCTCGACGGCATCGGCGGGACGGAACACATGCATGTTCGGCATCGCGCGGAGGGACGCGAGAATCTCGACGGGCTGATGCGTCGGTCCATTCTTGGCGACGCCGATCGAGTCGTGGCTGAAGACGAACTTCACCGGCAGGCCCATGAGCGCGGCCATGCGCATCGCGGGGCGTTCGTAATCGGAGAAGGCGAGATAGGTGACGGTGAGCGGAATCACGCCGCCGTGCGCGGCCATGCCGTTCGCCATCGCGCCCATGACGTGCTCGCGCACGCCGCAATGGACGTAAGCGCCGCCGCGATCTTCGACCGTGAATGCGCGCAGGCTGCGCTTGTGGCTCGTCGGCGCTTCGAGATCGGCGCAACCTACCATGCGTTCGGGCAACACGTTCGCGAGGAGATCGTTGATCTCGGCGGAAATCATGATGCCGCCCGGCGCTTCATCGCGCGTTCCGGCATCGCGCTTGTAGGTTTCCAGCGTGTGCCGCCATCCTTCGGGCAATTCGCCGGCCTGGATGCGGTCGAACTCCGCGCGCGCAGGTGCGGGCAAAGAAGCGACACGCTCGCGCCATGCGCGATATTCGTCTTCGCTGCGCCGTCCCGCTTCGCGCCATGCGTGCAGTACGTCGTCGGGAATCTCGAAGGGCGCATGCGGCCAGTTCATCGCGTTGCGCGCGGCGTCGGCGTCCTTGTCGAAGAGACGTCCGCTGTGTCCGCCGCGCTGGCCTTGCAGACGCGCGATGCCGCGTGCGATCGTCGTGCGGCACGCGAGCATCGACGGACGCGGATCGGCTTTCGCTTGCGCCAGCGCATCCGACACGGCTTCGAGATCGTGTCCGTCCACTTCGATCACATGCCAGCCCGCGACGCGAAAACGCTCGCTCACGTTCTCGCTGATCGAGAGCGTCGTGCTGCCGTCGTCGGTGATGCGGTTGTCGTCCCAGCACAGAATCAGCTTGCCGAGCTTCAGATGCCCGGCGAGCGAGATCATTTCCTGTCCAACGCCCTCTTGCAGACAGCCATCGCCGACGAACGCATACGTGTAGTGATCGACGACGCCCGCGCCGAACTTCGCGTTGAGATACGCCTCGGCCACCGCCATGCCGAACGCGTTCGCGATGCCCTGCCCGAGCGGGCCGGTCGTCACCTCGATGCCCGAGGCCGTGTCGAATTCCGGATGGCCTTCGCAATGCGAGCCCATCTCGCGGAACGTCCGTATCTGCTCGATGCCGAAGTTCGCATAGCCCGTGAGATGCAAGAGCGCATAGAGCAGCATCGAGCCGTGGCCGTTCGAGAGCACGAAACGGTCGCGGTCGGGCCATTGCGGATCGGCGGGATTGAACTTCATGTGCCGCGTGAACAGCGCCGTGGCGATTTCCGCCATGCCGAGCGGCACGCCCTGATGACCTTCGCCCGCGCGCACGATGGCGTCGATGGCGAGAAAGCGAATGGCGTTCGACAGCTTGTGCGTGTCGATGGAAGACATGACTTCTCCTGGCCGCTCCATCGAAGGAGCGGCATCACTGAGCGTTGAACGGAATTTATTTCAGGAAGCCCGTGGAAATCCACGGAATCGCGGCGACGAAAATCAGCCCGACGATCAGGGCCGCGATATAGCCGACGATCGGCTTCATGCCTTCATCCGGATGGATGCGGCTCACCGCGCAGGCCGAGTAGTAGCCGACGCCGAACGGCGGCGCGAACAGGCCCACGCCCATCGAGAGGATCACGACCATCGCGTAGTGCACGTCGTTGATGCCCATCTGGCGCGCGATCGGGAACATCAGCGGGCCGAACAGCACGATCGCGGGAATGCCTTCCAGCACGCTGCCGAGCACGATGAACACGAGTATCGACGCCGCCATGAACATCCACGTGCCGCCGGGCAGCGCGCCCATCGTGCGCGCGAGCTGGCCCGAGAAGCCCGATTGCGTGAGCGCCCACGCCATGCTCGTCGCCGCGCCGATGATCAGCAGGATCGCGCCGGAGAGCGCGGCAGTATCGATCAGCATCGGCTTCAGGCGGCCCCATTCGAAGCGGCGATAGATCAGGAGACCCGCGATCACCGCATAGCCGATGCCGATGGTCGATACTTCCGTCGCCGTGGCGATGCCTTCGACCACGGCCGCGCGAATCACGAAGGGCAGTGCGAGCGCGGGCAGGGCGATCGCGAGCTTGCGCACGATCTCCTTGCGGGTCGCGCGCTTCACTCCGGAGAGATCGTCGCTGCGATAACGCCACCAGACGACCGTGCACAAGGTCACCGCGAGCACGATGCCGGGCAGCATGCCGCCCGTGAAGAGCGCCGAGATCGACACGCCCGTCACCGAGCCGAGCGTGATGAGCACGAGACTCGGCGGGATGGTTTCGGTCTGCGCGCCCGTGGCCGCGAGCAGCGCGACGAGATCGCCCGGCTTCGCGCCGCGCGCCTTCATCTCGGGAAACAGCACGGGCGCGACCGCCGCCATGTCGGCCGCTTTCGAGCCGGAGATGCCCGACACCAGATACATCGCGCCGACGAGCACGTACGACAGGCCGCCGCGCACGTGGCCGAGCATGCTGGCGAGGAACGCGATCATCGCGTTGGCCATGCCTGTCATCTCGATCAACTGGCCGAGGAACACGAAGAGCGGCACGGAAAGCAGGATCAGATGCGACATGCCTTCGTCCATGCGCCCGACGACCACGACGAGCGGCGTGCTCGTGGTGAGCGCGAGATAGCCGAAGGTCGCGAGACCGAACGAGAACGCGATGGGCACGCCCGAGAGCACGCACAGCGCGACGAGGCCGACGAAGAAGATCAGCAGGTTGAGATTGCCGAGGCCCTTGAGCAGCGGACTCGCCGCATAGAACGCGACGGCGACCGCGGCCACGAGCGCGAGCGCGCCGATGGTGAGCTTCCAGTTCCCCACGCGCACGAGCCGCAGGCACGCGACGAGCAGCATCAGGCCCGCGCCGATCGGCAACGCGGCGGCGCGCCACGAGTTGGCGATATCGAGCGCGGGCGTCGTGATGAACGCTTCGTCCTGCGCGAAGTCCACCGCCGGTCCGATCACCATCAGCAGGAACGCGAGCGGCGCGGCGATCGCGATGACATCGAGAAACGCGCGCACGCCCGGCGAGGCCATGCCGACCAGCGCCGTCATGCGCATGTGCTCGCCGCGCCGCAGCGCCACGACCGCGCCCAGCATCGCGAGCCACAGGAACAGCATCGACGCGAGTTCGTCGGACCAGACGAGCGGCGTGTGCAGCGCATAGCGGCTCGTCACGCCGGCGAACAGCACCACGATCTCGGCCAGGACCAGCAGCGCGGCGGGAATCTCCACGCAGTGGCCGAGCCAGGTGTCGAGAAACGCGGCGACGCGGTGTGGCGCCGGATGCGGAAGCGGGATCGTGTGCATGGCTTTCATACCAGTTTTCCGGTGTACTTTTCGAGCGTGCCCCAGCCTTGATCGCCGTACTTCGCTTTCCAGTCGCTATAGAAGCTGGTCTTCTTGAGCGCGCCGCGGAAAGCTTCGCGGTCCACATCCACGATGTTGATGCCTTTGCCCTTCAACTGATCGCGCAGCGAGCCGTTGAGCTGCGCGATGTCCGCGCGTTGCAGCATGCCGGCGGCGTCGAATTCGCGCGTGACGATGGCGCGCATGTCGGCGGGCAGCGCCTGCCACGCGCGACGATTGCCGAGAATCCAGTACGCGTCCCACACGTGCGAGGTCAGGCTGATGGACTTCTGCACTTCGTACAGCTTGGCCGTCGCGATGATCGGCAGCGGATTCTCCTGGCCTTCCACCACGCCGGTTTGCAGCGCCGAGTAGAGCTCGTTGAAGTTGATGGGCGCCGGGCCCGCGTCGAGCGACTTGAAGAGCGAGGTGAGCATCGGCGCTTGCGGCACGCGAATCTTGAAGCCCTTCAGATCGGCGGGCGTCTTCACGACGCGCGTGGACGAGCTGATCTGGCGAAAGCCGTTGTCCCACGGCTTCGACACCGCGAGAATGCCGGACTTCTCGACCTGCGAGCGGACATAGCCGCCGAGATCGCCGTCCATCGCTTTCCAGACATGGTCGTAGTCGGGGAACGCGAAACCCGTGTTGACGATGCCCGCGGCGGGCGTGAGCGTCGCGAGAATCGACGAGGCGAGATTGAAGAACTCGACGCCGCCGCTGCGCACCTGCGAGAGCAGGTCCGTGTCGGAGCCGAGCTGGTTCGCCGGGAACAGCTTGATGTCGAGCTTGCCGCCGGTGGCTTCGCGGATCTTGTCGCAGGCCTGCTGCGCGCGGATGTTCACCGGATGCGTCGGGTCCTGGCCCGTCGCGAGCTTGTACGAGAAGTCCGCCGCCGACGCTTTGCGCGTCGTGAGGCTCCAGAGCGGCGCGGCTGCGGCGATGGTGGCGCCCGTCTTCAGGAACGTGCGCCTGTCGATGCCGCTTTTGATCGAGCGGGTGGTCATGATGTGCTCCTCCAAACCTGGTTATGGCGATCGGTTTTGTCTGCGTGGAGCACGCGCTCTCGACGGCGCGTGTCTCCGATACTGCGTCAGCCGTGGATCAGCATGCCTCCGTTCACATCGATCACCGCGCCGGTGATATAGGACGAAATCGGCGACGCGAGGAAAAGGAATGCGCCCGCCACGTCGTCCGGTCCGCCGAGACGGTTGAGCGGAATGCCGGCGAGAATCTCGACGCGCTTTTCATCGCTGATCTTGCCCGCGTTGATGTCGGTCTGGATCAGGCCGGGCGTCACGCAGTTCACGCGGATGCCGTCGTTACCGAGCTCGCGCGCCATCGCCTTGGCGAGACCGAGCACGCCCGCCTTGGCCGCGGAATAGTGCGGGCCGCCGAGAATGCCGCCGCCGCGCTGCGCCGACACCGACGACATGCAGCCGATCGAGCCGCCGCCCTGACGCTTCATCTGCGGCACGACCGCCTGCGACAGATACAGCACGCCGCGCAGATTCACGTCGAGGACGCGGTCCCAGCTTTGCGCGTCGATGTCGAGCAGCTTCACGGCTTGCGTGATGCCCGCGTTGTTGATGAGCACGTCGATGACGCCGAAATCCGCGATGACTTGTTGCACGGCTTTATCGCAGGCGGCGCGGTCGGTGACGTTGCACGCGTAGCCGCGATGCTCCGGTCCGATGCCGCTGGCGGCTTCGCGCGCGGCGGCTTCGTCGAGATCGAGAATGGCGACTTTCGCGCCGTGCTTCGCGAACATGCGGGCCGTCGCCATGCCGATTCCTCGCGGCGATGCCGCTCCGGAAATGACGGCGACCTTGCCTTCGAGAAGACGCGACTCTGACATGATGGTGTGCTCCTGATCGATGATGAAGTTGTTCGGGACGAGTGATGGCGGCTCAGCCGAGCCAGCCTTTGATGGTGTTGCACATCGCTTCGGTGGAAATGCCGTAGCGATCGTGTAGCGTCGGCAATGCGCCGGCGTCGAGGAAGGCGTCGGGCAGCGCGATCTGGCGGAACGCGGGCGTCACGCCCGCGCCGAGCAAGGTGCGCGCGACCGCTTCGCCGAGGCCGCCGATCACGCTATGGTTCTCCGCGACAACGACCATGCGGCCGGTGCGCTTCGCCTCGCGCAGAATGGTGGCGGTGTCGAGCGGCTTGATGGTCGGCACGTGCAGCACGGCGACATCGACGTTGTCCTGTTCGAGCGCTTTCGCGGCTTCGAGCGAGCGCATGGTCATGATCCCGGAGGACACCAGCAGCACGTCGGCGCCGTCGCGCAGCAACTTGGCTTTGCCGAGCTCGAAGCGATAGCCGTATTCGTCGAGCACGGCGGGCACGTTGCCGCGCAGAAGTCGCGCATACACCGGGCCTTTATGTGCGGCGATGGCGGGCACCATCTGCTCGATATCGAGCGCATCGCACGGATCGATGACGGTCATGTTCGGCATCGCGCGCATCAATGCGAGGTCTTCGGCGGCCTGATGGCTCGGGCCGTAACCGGTCGTCAAACCGGGCAGCGCGGCGACGATCTTCACGTCGAGATTGTCTTCAGCGATCGTCTGATGGATGAAGTCATAAGCGCGGCGCGTTGCGAACACGGCATAGGTCGTGACGAACGGCAGTGCGCCTTCATGCGCCATGCCCGCTGCCGCGCCCATCAGCAGTTGCTCCGCCATGCCCATCTGGTAATAGCGCTCGGGAAACTCTTTCCCGAAGATATGCAGGTCGGTGTACTTGCCGAGGTCGGCCGTCATGCCGACGACATTCGCGTTGCTGCGCGCAAGCTCCGCGAGCGCGTGGCCGAACGGCGCGGAACGCGTGACCTGTCCTTCGCCCGCGATGGACGCGATCATCGCCGATGTCTTCAGGCGCGGCTTCTTCGCTACGGTGCTCATGCGGTTCTCCCGGCTTCCAGTGCTTCGAGCGCGAGTTGCCACTCGTGCGGATCGACGCGGATGAAGTGATTCTTCTCGCGCTCTTCGAGAAACGGCACGCCAGAGCCCATCTTCGTATCGCACACGATGATGCGCGGCTTCGCGTCCTTCAGATTGCGCGCGTTGTCGAAGGCCTGCTTCACGGCGTCGATATCGTTGCCGTCGATGCGTTGCACATACC